>NZ_JARGEL010000029.1 GCF_029211265.1 Extensimonas soli
CATGCTTGCCCTTCGCGTCAACCGCGCAAACAGCGAGTGGGCCAGCTACTGGGCTACCACTTACCTTTATGCGGCTTGATGGGCACATCAGTTTGAATCGCACCCGCGTGCGCATGGGCAAGTCGCTTACAGTGTGGCGTCTGCACATTGCTCCGCCCCCTGCCCCTCCATCACATCTGCCCCATGAGTTCCCCCGCATTGCAAAACAAGACCTTTGCCCTGTTGCTGACTTTGGTCACTGTGGCCTTTGGCGCGATTCTGTGGCAGTTCCATGGTGCGATTTTCTGGGGCAGCGCGCTGGCGATCCTGTTCACGCCGCTGCATCGCAAGCTGCAGCGCCGCATGCCCGGCCGGCGCAACCTGGCGGCACTGTTGACGCTGGTGCTGTGTCTGCTGGGCGTGATCCTGCCGATGGCGCTGCTCGGCGTTTCGCTGGTTCAGGAGGCTGGCGCGGTGTACGAGCGCGTGAGTTCCGGGCAGCTCAATTTCGGTCTGTATCTGCAGCAGGTCATAGACGCTCTACCGTCGTGGCTGGTTGACTTGCTCGACCGTTTTCACCTGACCACGGTCAGCGAAGTGCAGGCCAGACTGGTGGCCGCAGCAGGCCAGATCAGCCAGTTCGTCGCCACCAGGGTGCTCAGCATCGGCCAGAACACGCTGCAGTTTTTCGTGGGCTTCGGCGTGATGCTGTACCTGCTTTTTTTCCTGCTGCGCGACGGCGCCGAACTGCTCGCCCGCGTCAGCCACGCCATCCCGCTGGATCGCAGCCACAAACGCCAATTGGCTGACAAGTTCACCACCGTGATCCGCGCCACCATCAAGGGCAACCTGGTCGTCGCGGCCTGCCAGGGGGCGCTCGGAGGGTTCATTTTCTGGGTTTTGGGTATCCAGGGGCCCGTACTGTGGGGGGTGCTGATGGCCTTCCTGTCGCTGCTGCCGGCCATAGGCGCGGGCTTGATCTGGGCGCCGGTGGCGATCTATTTTCTGGCCACCGGTGCCGTCTGGCAGGGCCTGGTGCTCGCCGCGTTCGGCATGGGCGTGATCGGGCTGATCGACAACCTGCTGCGCCCCATCCTGGTCGGCAAGGATACGCGCATGCCCGACTACGTGGTGCTGATTTCCACGCTGGGCGGCATGGCGCTATTTGGCCTCACGGGCTTCGTCATAGGCCCCACGATCGCCGCACTGTTCATCGCCTGCTGGGATTTGTTTGCCCCCACGGACGGGGACGGCGCCGGCCGCGCATGAAAAAAGCCTGCATCGCCCCGCACTCACAGGGCAACGCAGGCTCGACGCGGCCAGCGCGAGGCGATCAGTTCAGCGGCGTCTTCTTGCCATCCTTGTAGTAGTACAAGGAAATGGCGGGGTTCTTCATATCGCCGTTGGGCTCGAACGCAATGTTCGCCGTCACCCCTTTGTAATTGGACTTCAGCAGCTCAGGGATGTAAACCTTGGGATCCCAGGAGTTGGCGCGCTTCATGGCGTCTGCGAACAACATGGTCGCGTCATAGGTGTAAGGGCTGTAAATCTGGTACTGGCCAGGGTATTTGGCGTCATAGCGCGCCTTCCAGGCCAGGCCGCCCGGCATTTTGGCGAGCGAAGTGCCGCCTTCTGCGCAGACCACATTCTCCAGCGTCTTGGCGCCTGCGGCGAGCTTGGCGATTTCCGTCGTGCAGACGCCGTCACCACCGAAGAACTTCGTCTTGGTCAGGCCCAGCTGCTCCATCTGGCGCAGCATCGGTCCAGCCTGCGGATCCATGCCGCCAAAGAAAACAGCGTCGGGGTTCTTGGACTTGATGGCCGTCAAAATGGCCATGAAGTCAGTGGCCTTGTCGTTGGTGAACTCTTCGTCCACGACCTTCATGCCCTTGGCAAGCGCGGTCTTCTTGAAGGCCTCTGCCACGCCCTGGCCGTAGGCGGTGCGGTCATCGACGATCGCCACGGTCTTGAGCTTGAGCGTATTTGCCGCGTAAGACGCGAGCCCCGCACCCAGCGCATTGTCGTTGGCAATGATGCGGAACGACGTGTTGTAGCCGGGCTTCATCAGGGCGGGATTGGTCGAGGAGCCCGTGATGTGCGGAATGCCGCAATCGTTGTACACCTTGGCGGCCGGGATCGTGGTGCCGGAGTTGAGGTGACCGACCACGCCGGCAACCTTGGCGTCGCACAGTTTTTGGGCAACCGCCGTGCCCTGTTTCGGATCAGCAGCATCGTCTTCGGCCACCAGCTCGAACTTGACCTTCTTGCCGGCAATCGTCATGCCGCGCGCATTCAGCTCTTCGATGGCCATGCGCGCGCCGTTTTCATTGTCCTTTCCGTAATGCGCCTGCGGGCCCGAAAGCGGCGCCACATGACCGATCTTGATGACTTGTTCCTGCGCCGAGGCAGCACCCGCCGCAGCGGCGAGGGCAGCCAGCATCGTCAATTTCAACTTCAGTTGCATACAAATTCTCCGGTAAAGATGAATGCTGAGAAAACTTTTATATCTCAACACGCGAAACATAACGCAATTTGTGGGCCAGACGCCGAATGGGGCAATGCGAAAGACATCGATACGACAAGGGAAAACCCGGATCAGATTTTTGCGCTGCCCTCGGCCAGCTCTTCGGCCACGGCTTCGTAAACGGTTTGCCGCAGCACCGATTCGACCTCTTCGCGCAAACGGGGCAGCAAGGAGCGTGTCTGCTCCTGCACCACGAGCGCAATCGCCTCGCGCAAGCGCTGATCGAGCGCCATGTCCACCCGCTGCATGACGCGGTGCACGATGGCTTCCTCCATTCCTTCAGGCACGACGGGCGCAGGCGCGACGGGTGCAGGCGCGTCTGAAGGCAGAACCTCTGGCTCGTGCACCACATCCGTGAGCGTCGGCACGAAACGCGGCAAAGAGGATGGCGGTTTGGCAGCAAAGGACATCAGGCAGCTCCTCCGGCTAGCACCACATCGTGGCGCTCGATCTCGTGGCCCTGGGCCGCGTAATGCCGCCAGCGCGTGCGGGCCTGACGGCGGTCGGCCTCGTCGTTACTGGCAACGACCTCCACCAGCCGCGCGAACGCCGCGTAGCCATCGGGGACGGTGCTGCCCATGTTCAACAGCAGCTCCCGGTGCCGCGCGAGCTGCGCGGCGGGGGCAAGCACCACGGGCGAGGCATGCAGCAACTCTACATCCGCATCGGCCCGGCAATGGGCAACGAAGTCCTGCGGCGCAAGCTGCCACAGCATGTCGTCGAGCTGCGCAAGCGTCTGCTCGGGGCCCACGATCACCAGCCGGGAACCGCTGCGCAAGGCCTTGCGTGCAAACCGGCAGGCATAGGAGAGTTTGTCCGGCACATTGAAGTGAAAGGCAATCGCCGTCATACGTCAACGCTTCCCAAGGCGCACGCCTGCCGCCAGGCTCAACCCTTGGCGCCTGCCGCAGTGCGGCCTGCACGCGCCGCCTTCTTGGCAGGCGCCCGATCCGGCTGGGCCTGCTGCGCCCGATTCAGCAAAAAGTGCAGCAACAAACCCACAGGCCGCCCCGTCGCACCCTTTGCGGTGCCGCCTTTCCAGGCCGTGCCGGCGATGTCCAGGTGCGCCCAGGGGAATTCGCCCACGAAGCGCTGCAAGAATTTGGCCGCCGTGACGGAGCCCGCGGGTCGCCCTGCCACATTGGCCACGTCGGCGAAATTGCTTTTGAGCCCTTCGGCGTACTCTTCGTCAAGCGGCATGCGCCAGCACAGGTCGAGCGCCGCGTCGCCGGCTGCACTCAACTGCGCTGCCAGCGCATCATCCGTCGCATACAACCCGCTGCGCACGCCGCCGAGCGCGATCACGCAGGCCCCGGTGAGCGTGGCGATGTCAACCAGCGCTGCTGGTTTGAAGCGCGTCGCATAGGTCAGCGCATCGCAGAGGATGAGGCGGCCCTCGGCATCGGTGTTGAGCACCTCTATGGTCTGCCCGCTCATGCTCGTGACCACGTCGCCGGGCTTCAGGGCGCGGCCGTCGGGCAGGTTCTCGCAGGCCGGAATGAGGCCGACCACGTTGATCGCCGGCTGCAACTCGGCCAGCGCGCGGAACACGCCGAGCACGCTCGCGGCGCCGCACATGTCGAACTTCATCTCGTCCATTTCCGGGCCTGGCTTGATCGAAATGCCACCCGAGTCGAAGGTGATGCCCTTGCCCACGAGCACCACGGGGGCCTGCTTTTTGTCGGCGCCGCGGTAGTGCAGCTCGATGAAGCGCAGCGGCTCCTTGGAGCCCCGCGCCACGGCCAGAAACGCCCCCATGCCCAGGCGCGCCACCTCTTCGGGGCCGTGCACCTTGCAATCGATGCGAGCGTGCCGCGCAAGGGACTTGGCCAGCTCCGCGAGCTGGCTCGGGGTGGCATGGTTGGCGGGGCGATTGCCCCATTCGCGTGCAAGATTTTGCCCCTGCACGAGCGCCACCGCCTGCGCAAAGGCCGTGCGCACCTCGGCTTCCAGGGCCACGCCTATGGTCACTTTTTGCAGATTGGCGGCCTCGGCCTTGGGTTTGGTGGTGATGTAAACATAGCTCGCTTCGGCCACAGCCTGCACCGCCGCGGCCACGAGCGCCGGCGTCGCCTCACCCAGGTACACCACGGCCTGGCGCACCGCAGGGGCCTTGAAGTCTGCGCTCACCGCGAGCAGCGCCTTTCGGACGGCGTCCGGCGAGCCGTTGCCGACACCGAGCAGCAACACCCGCCGCGCCCCCACAGCGGGCGGCTGGTACAGGTGCAGATGCTTGCCCGGCTTGGTGGCCAGATCACCTTTGTCGAGCGCCCGCGCCGCGAGCACGGACAGGGCGTCTGCGCCGGGCGCAAAGCCCTCGGCCACGGGCACGACCAAAAGATCACATTTCTCGGTGGCCGCTGCGGCCAGGTTCAGGGTTTGGAGTGCAAAGTTCATAATTGGCGTTTTCCTTTGACCCGGATTGTCCATGAGGACGCGGGATGCTGGCGCGGCGGCTGGCGAGGCAGTTTGGTCGCTGCTGATAAGTCCATGGCCGGTGCCATGGACGCCGAAGCAGCGGCCAAAATGACCGGCAGGCGTCCGCCAGCGCCCGCGTAGGTGCGCAGCACAGCCTCACGGACAATCTGGGTTCACAGCAATGTTATTCGATTCATCTCTACGCAAGGAGCTCGCGCGCAGCTTCGGTGCCACCCTCGTGGTGCTGGTGACGGTGGTCATGACCATGGTGCTGATCCGCACCCTCGGCCAGGCCACGCGCGGCAGCGTCAACCCTGCCGATGTGACGCTGGTCATGGGCT
Source organism: Extensimonas soli (assembly GCF_029211265.1). Taxonomy (GTDB): domain Bacteria; phylum Pseudomonadota; class Gammaproteobacteria; order Burkholderiales; family Burkholderiaceae_C; genus Extensimonas; species Extensimonas soli. The sequence goes on from NZ_JARGEL010000029.1 coordinate 5,263, forward strand.
TTTCGGTGCTGGGCTATCTGCCCACCATCCTGAGTCTGAGCCTTTTCATCACCGTGGTCGCCGTGCTCTCGCGCATGTACCGCGACAGCGAAATGGTCATCTGGTTTGCGAGCGGCCAGGGGCTCGCGCGTCTGCTGCCGCCGCTGCTGCGCTTTGCCTGGCCGGTGATCGCGGTCGTGGCCGTGCTCGCGCTGGGCGTCTGGCCCTGGGCCAATACCCAGATTCAAGAGCTGAAAGTGCGCTACGAGCAGCGCGGCGACGTCGATCGCGTCGCCCCCGGTGAATTTCAGGAGTCGGCCAGCGGCAATCGCGTGTTCTTCATCGAGAAAGACCCCGAGGGCAAACAAAGGGGCAACAACGTGCTCGTGGTGGATCAAAAAGGCACGTCCGAATCCATTACCTCGGCACGCAGCGCACGGCTGCAGACCATGGGGCCCGATCGCTTTGCCCTGCTCAGCCACGGGCAGCGCCTGGAGTCGGCGCAGGACCAGCCGACGCTGCGCGTGAGCGAGTTCGTCGAATACGGCATCCGCATCGGCGCCGCCCCGCCCAACCCCATAGACAACCCAGACGTCAACACGCTCCCCACGCAGCGGCTGATCGCGCAGCCCACACCCCTGAATCTGGGCGAGCTGGGCTGGCGCGTGGGGCAGATGCTTGCGGCCTTCAACCTCGTGGTGCTGGGGCTGGCGCTGGCCAGCGTCAATCCGCGCGCGGGGCGCAGCAGCAGCCTGGTGCTGGCCCTGCTGGCTTTCATCGTCTATTTGAACTGCATGACTTTGGGGCAGACCTGGGTTGCCGCTGGCAGGGTGCGCTTCGTTCCCTTCATGCTGCTGCTGCACGCGGGCATGCTGGCGCTGGGCGCCCTCGTGCTCACCGCGCGGCACAACGGCTGGTCCTGGCGCACGTGGTGGTCCCGGAGGCACGCATGAAAACCCTGCGCCGCATGATCCACCGCGAGGCACTCGTGTCCGTCGCGTATGCCACACTGCTCTTTCTGGCGCTGTTCTTCTTTTTCGACTTGGTCGATGAACTGCGCTCGGTAAACCGCTACAGCGCGCAAGGCTACGATTTTGCGCGCGCGCTCCTCGTCACGGCACTGACCGTGCCCGGCCACTTGTACGAGCTGCTGCCCATCACGGTGCTCATTGGCACCATTTTCGTGATGGCGCGGTTCGCGCAAAGCTCCGAATTCACCATCATGCGCACCAGCGGCATGGGGCCGGGGCAGGCGCTGCGCACGCTGCTGCTGCTGGGCGGATTCTTCGTCGTGCTGACCTTCGTCGTGGGCGACTATGTGGCGCCCCAATGCGATCGCCTGGCCGAGACCCTCAAAATGCGTTTCACCGGGCGCATCAGCTCCAAGGCCATGGGCGCCTGGCTCAAGGAACGCCAGCAGGACAACTCCTTTGCCGTGAACGTGCGCGCCCTTGCGCCAGGCGGCAAGATGCTGGACGTGCGCATTTTCGAGTTCGACGCCAAGGGCCAGCTCGCAGCCCACACGCACGCGGCGTCTGCGCACTTTGGCGAAGACGGGGCGTCCTGGGTGCTGGAGCAAGCGCAGCGCAGCCGCTTTCACCTCGAGGACGAGGCCCACGCCTGGGTCGAGCGCACGCAGGCGGCCACGCTGGCCTGGCCTACGCACATCAAGGCCGAGATGGTGTCGGCCACCTTGCGCAAGCGCGAACGCATGACCACGCTCGACCTGTTCGAATACATCCGCCACCTCAAGGCCAACGGCCAGACGGCGCAGCGCTACGAAATCGAGCTCGGCCGCAAGGTGTTTTACCCGCTGAGCTGCCTGGTCATGGTGGTGCTGGCGCTGCCGTTTGCCTACCTGCACTTCCGCTCGGGCGGCATTTCGGCGCAGGTGTTCGGCGGCATCATGGCGGGGCTGAGCTTTTTCCTGCTCAACAACCTGTTCAGCCACGTGGGCAACCTGCAAAGCCTGTCGCCCTGGATCGCCGCCGCAGCGCCCAGCCTGATTTATTCGCTGCTGTCGCTGGCTGCCTTCGGCTGGCTGGTGCTGCGCCGCTGAAGGGGCGCCCATGCCGCCCAGCGCCCCGGCCATCGTCCTGTTTGCGCACGGCTCGCGCGATCCGCTCTGGCGCGCGCCCATAGAGGCGGTGGCAGCGTACATCCGCCAGCACCACCCCGAACGCCTGGTGCGCTGCGCCTACCTCGAATGCTGTGCTCCCACACTCGCCGAAGCTGCAGCAGATTTGATAGCACAAAGCGCAGAACACATCTGCGTCATGCCGATGTTTTTAGGCACAGGCAAACACGCCCGCGAAGACCTTCCGCAATTGCTCGCGCAGCTGCAGGCAGCCCATCCGGCGGTGCGCTTCACACTGCAGGGCGCCATCGGCGAAGACCCGCGCATCACGGCGCTCATGGCTGCCATCGCCTGCGAGTCGCCGCCTTAGAACCTGTTCAGAGTCTTTTCATAGGGTACGTTGCCCCGCAAAGGCAGTGGCTGCAAGGCGCCCACCGCAAGCCGCACCGATGTGCGGCGAGGATGGGCAACGCCGCAGACGCTGCCTTTGCGGGGCAACCCGAAGGGCATGGCAGCAAACGGCCACGCTCGTCGTTGCCCGCCTTGCCCANCAGGTTCTTAGACGTTTTGCGCATAATGATGCAATTCTTTAGAATTAAAAAACCATGAATCTGCATCAATTCCGTTTCGTCCAGGAAGCCGTGCGGCGCAACCTCAATCTGACCGAGGCGGCCAAGGCCCTGCACACCTCGCAGCCGGGCGTCTCCAAGGCCATCATCGAGCTCGAAGAGGAGCTCGGCATCGAAATTTTTGCGCGCCATGGCAAGCGCCTCAAGCGCATCACCGAGCCGGGCCAGCAGGTGCTGCAAAGCATTCAGATCATCCTGCGCGAGGTCGGCAACCTCAAGCGCATAGGCGACGAATTCAGCGCTCAGGACAGCGGCACGCTGAGCATCGCCACCACGCACACGCAGGCGCGCTACGTGCTGCCCACTTCGGTGGCGCGCCTGCGCGAAGCCTACCCCAAGGTGAACATCAGCCTGCACCAGGCCACGCCGCAGGAGGTGGCGCGCATGGTGCTCGACGAGGTCGCGGAAATCGGCATCGCCACCGAATCGCTGGCCGACTACCCTGACCTCGTCACCCTGCCCTGCTACGAATGGGCGCACGTGCTGGTGCTGCCGCCCGCGCACCCGCTGGTGCACAAAGAGCGCGTGGGCCTCGAAGACATCGCACACGAGCCGCTCATTACCTACCACCCCTCGTTCACCGGGCGCGGCAAGATCGACCAGGCGTTTGCCACGCGCCAGCTGCAGCCGCGCATCGTGCTCGAAGCCATAGACTCGGACGTGATCAAAACCTACGTGCGTCTGGGCCTGGGCATAGGCATCGTGGCCGAAATGGCCATGAAGGACGACCCCGTGGGCGACCTCGTGGTGCGCCCGCTCGGCCACCTGTTCGGGCAGAACGTCACGCGCGTGGCCTTCAAGCGCGGCGCCTACCTGCGCAATTTCGTCTATCGCTTTGCCGAACTGCTGAGCCCGCGCCTGAGCCGCGAACTCATCGCCCGCGCCATGACCGGGCATGTGCACGATTACGAACTCTGACAGCCCCCTCTCCATCCGCCCCCTCCAACGCCATGACCGCGCCCATCGTCCGCACGCCCGCACTGCACAGCAAACTGCCCGAAGTCGGCACCACCATCTTCACCGTGATGTCGGCGCTCGCCGCAGAAGTGGGCGCCGTGAACCTTGGCCAGGGCTTTCCCGACTTCGACTGCGACCCGGCACTCGTGGAGGCCGTGTATCAGGCCATGCGCGCGGGCCACAACCAATATCCGCCCATGCCCGGCGTGCCCGCCTTGCGCAGCGCGGTCGCTTCCAAAATAGAAGCGTTGCACGGCCGCAAATACAGCGCCGACAGCGAAATCACCATCACCGCCGGGGCCACGCAGGCAATCCTCACGGCCATCCTCGCCTGCGTGCGTCCGGGCGACGAGGTGATCGTGCTCGAGCCCTGCTACGACAGCTATGCGCCCAACATCGCGCTCGCGGGCGGCACTGTGGTGCGCGTGCCGCTCACGCCCGGGAGCTTCCGGCCCGATTTCGACAAAATCGCCGCGGCACTCTCGCCGCGCACGCGCGCGCTGCTCATCAACAGCCCGCACAACCCCAGCGCCACGGTCTGGAGCGCGCAGGACATGCTCACTTTGCAGGAGCTGCTCGCGCCCACCGACGTGCTCTTGATCAGCGACGAGGTCTATGAACACATGGTGTTCGACGGCGTCGAGCACCAGAGCGTCGCACGCTTTGCGGGGCTCGCGGCGCGCGCCTTCATCGTCTCGAGCTTCGGCAAGACCTTCCACGTCACGGGCTGGAAGGTCGGCACCGTGGCGGCGCCCGCAGCGCTCACGGCCGAGTTTCGCAAGGTGCACCAGTTCAACGTCTTCACCGTGAACACGCCCATGCAGCACGGCCTGGCCAGCTACCTGCAAAACCCCGCGCCCTACCTGCAGCTGCCCGCGTTCTACCAGGCCAAGCGCGACCTGTTCCGCGCGGGGCTGGCCGGCTCGCGCCTGCGCCTGCTGCCTTGCGCGGGCAGCTACTTCCAGTGCGTGGACATTTCGGCCGTGAGCGACTTGGGCGAGGCCGACTTCTGCCAATGGCTCACACGCGAAATCGGCGTGGCCGCGATTCCGCTCTCGGCCTTCTATGGCAAGGGTTTCGACCAGCGCGTGGTGCGCTTTTGCTTCGCGAAAAAAGACGCAACGCTGCACTTGGCGCTGCAGCGGCTGCGCAAGCTGTAGCGCACAGCAGCTTCCCGGCTCCGGCATTTTTGCGCCGGACCTTCGTGCGCTGCGTCACTCACTTCGGATCGAGCCCCATCAGCTTGGCGATGAGGTTGCGCTGCACCTGCGAAGTGCCCGCGGTGATCGTGGTCACGCGCGCGTCACGGAAGTGCCGCTGCATGTCGAACTCCTTGATGTAGCCGTAGCCGCCCATGATTTGCATGCCGTTGTTTGCAGCGCGCACGTAGGCTTCGGAGCCGAACAGCTTGGCCATGGACAGCACCTTGAGCGCGTCCTTGCCCTGCGCGAGCAGCCAGGCGGAGTGCAGCATCAGCAGACGGCTCGCCTCGACGTCGGTCTGCATGTCGGCGAGCATGTGCGCAATCGCCTGAAAGTTGCCGATCGGCTTGCCGAACTGCTTGCGCTCCTTGGCGTAGGCCAGCGCCTGATCGACCACGTCCTGCGCGGCGCCGCAGTAGGCCGCGGTGGTCATGAGGCGCTCGAGCTGCAGGCCCGAGAGCATGTAGTCCCAGCCGCGGTTGGGCTCGCCGACGATGCAATCGGCCGGAATGCGCACGTTGTCGAAAAACACCTCGTAGGTGCCGAGCGAGCGCCGCCCCAGCGTGTCGAGCTTGCGCAGCCGTAGGCCCGGCAGCGTGTTGTCCACGAGAAACAGCGAGATGCCCTTGCGGTAGTGCACGCTGTTGTCGGTCTTGGCGTAGAGCGAAATGATGTTGTTCTTGGCGCCTGCGCCGGTGGAAAACACCTTTTGCCCGTTGATCACCCATTCGTCGCCCTCGCGCCGCGCAAAGGTGCGCATGGCGCCGGCGTCCGAGCCCGCGTCAGGCTCGGTCATGGAGATCGACATGCGGATCTCGCCCGACATCAGCTTGGGCAGATAGTGGCGCTTTTGCGCCTCGCTGCCGTTGTGCAGCAGATTGAGGCCGTTGAACACCGAAGTGCCGTAGGCGCCCATGAGGTCGTAGCTCTTGCGCCCGAGCTCCTCAGCGATGATGACGAAGTCGATCACGTTGCCGCCGAGGCCGCCGTACGCCTCGGGGAAGACCATGCTGATCAGGCCCATTTCGACGATCGCGTCATAGACCTCGTAGGGGTAGCGCGCCTCTTGGTCCATCGCACGCACATAGGCGGGCGTGGCGATGCGGTCGAGCATCTTGCGCACGCTCTCGCGCAGCATGTTCTGTTCTTCGGTGAAGCTGAAGTCCATCGGGTGTCCTTTCGCGCCGCTGCGTGCGGGTTCGGAATGCTATATTTGAAATAGCGATTTTCTATATATGAAATAGCCACTCAGCGCTCATTCAAACAGCGCAAGCAGCTCCTTTTTTTGCAGCAAAATCCTTGCATCAATCGCGCCGCTGGTTGAAGCTGCGGCCATAGACGATGGAGGCGATGGTGTTGCGCAGAATCTCCACGGTGCCGCCGCCGAGCGCAAAGCCGCGCGAGTCGCGCACCATGCGCTCGAGCGGGAAGTCGCGCGTGAAGCCGTAGTGGCCGTGGATCTGCAGCGCCTCGTTGGTCACGCGCTGCACCATTTCGTTCGCGTAGAGCTTGGCCTGCGCAGCCGCGAGCGGGTTCGGAAAGCCGTTTTCGAGGTGCGTGGCCGCGTGGTGCACCATGAGCCGCGTGGCGTGGATCTGCGTGGCCATGTCGGCGATCTTCCACTGGATGCCCTGGAATTCGCAGATCGGCCGCCCGAACTGGTGGCGCTCCTTGGAGTAGGCCACGGCGAGCTCGAGCGCCTCGTGCGCCACGCCCAGGCACATCGCGGCGTTGCCCACGCGCTCAGGGCCAAAGGAGCTCATGAGCACGCGAAAGCTCTTGGTCGAGTTTTCGTCGCCGACCATGAGCACGTTTTCCTTGGGGATGTGCACGTTGTCGAAATACAGCTCGGCCTCGGCCACGCCGCGCCCGCCCATCTTGCGATCCGGCTTGCCGACGGTAAAGCCCGGCATGCCTTTTTCGACGATCACCGCGCCTATGCCGTGCGCGCCCTTGGTCTTGCCGAAGCGCGCAAACACAAGCACGTGCGTGGCCAGGTGGCCGCCCGTGCAAAACACCTTGTGGCCGTTGAGCCGCCAGCCGTCGCCGTCGGGCGTGGCGTGGGTGACCATGTCGGTGGTGGCCGAGCCGGCGCCGGGCTCGCTCATGCCGATACCGAACATGTACTCGCCCGACACGCACTTGGGCAGCAGGCGCTTTTTCTGCTCTTCCGAGCCCAGAATCTCGATCGCACGCGAGGGGCCGTTGATCGCCACCTGGCACACGAGCGCCGTGTTGAAGCACACGCGCGAGATTTCCTCGAGGAACACCGTCGCGTGCAAGATCGACAGGCCCGAGCCGCCGTACTGCTCGGGGATCACCAGGCCCAGGTAGCCAAGCCTGGCGAGCAGCTCGCGGTTTTCTTGCGGGAATTCTTCTTTTTCGTCCCAGTATGCGGCCTTGGCGGCAAACGCATCGACGGCAAACTTGCGCACGGCCGCGCGAAACTCTTCGAGCTCGCCGGCGGGAATGTGGGGGGAGGTCATGGTGTCTTGCTCTCAAATTGGATGCAGCTGGTGGCCGCCGAGGAAAAAGCGCAGCGCCAATGCCGGCCGCACCTGCGGCGCCCAAAACTTCAGGAGCCGATGAACTTGGGCGTGCGCTTTTCCAGGAAAGCCGCGACGCCCTCTTTGTGGTCGTGGGTCACGAGCAGCTGGTTTTGCACGTGCGATTCGAGCTCGAGGAAGGTGTCGAAATTCACCCCCGCCGCACCCACGAACATGCACTTGGCCATGCCCAGCGCGAGCGTGGCCGACTGCGCCCAGTCGCTCGCGAGCTCCATGGCACGCGCTTCGAGCCGCTCGTCCTCGACGAGCTCGGTCACGAGGTCGAGCTTGAGCGCCTCCTCACCCGAAAGCATGCGCCCCGAGAGCACCAGCTCTTTCGCGCGCAGCACGCCCACGTACTGGCTCAGCAGGAACACCGAGCCGCCGTCGGGCGCAAGGCCGACCTTCTTGAACACCTGCCCGAATTTGGCCTGCGGCGAGGCGAGGATGTAATCGCACGCCATGGCCATGCTCCAACCCACGCCCACCGCGGGCCCGCGCACGGCCGCGAGGATGGGCTTTTCGAGGTGCACCATGGCGCGCAGCATGGAATGCGCGACATGCAGCCGGTGCCGGCCGCCGCGCATGTCCATCTTGCCCATGGAGCTGACGTCCGAACCCGCGCAAAACGCATTGCCCGCGCCGGTCAGGACGACGGCGCGCACGGCGTCATCGTCGGCAAAGCTGCGGAAGGCCTCAAGCAGCTGCACCTTCATGTCGTTGGTCAGCGCATTCTTCTGCGCGGGGTTGTCTATGGTGACCTTGGCGACACCGCCCACGGTTTCTACGCGAATCGTCATTGCTTTCGTCTCCTTGGCATGGTTTTGCCCACCGGCTTGGGTGGCCACGGCAAGCCGGCGTGCGCCGGCCAATCGCTTGGCTCAACCGAATTGCGGCTTGCGCTTTGCGCGAAAGGCCGAAACGCCCTCTTTGACGTCCTCGGTCAAGAACAGGAACGGGAAAGCGTCACACGCGTAACGCATTTCGTCGCCACCCAGGCCGCGGTTGTAGAACGACTTGGCCATCTCCACGGCCATGCGCGGTTTGGCCGCAAGCTTTTCGGCGAAGGCCGTCGCTTCTTCGAGCAACTTTTCGTGCGGCACGGTGCGCAGCGCAATGCCCAGGCGCACGGCCTCGGTTGCGTCTATGGGCTCGCCGAGCATGCTCAGCTCCTTGGCCTTGGGACGGCCGACGATCTCGTGCAGGCGCACCACGGCAAAGCCCGGCAGCAGGCCCAGTTGAATTTCAGGCACGCCGAACTTGGCACGCTCGGAGGCAAGGATGAAGTCGCACGCGATCGCGAGCTCGAAACCGCCGCCAAAGGCCATGCCGTTGACGGCTGCGATCAAGGGCTTGCGGCAGCGCTCGGGCGACTCCAGAAAGGGCAGGATGGTGGCGATGAACTGGCGCGTCTGCTCGGGCGTGACGGGAAAGCCGCTGATGTCGGCGCCCGCGCAAAAGGCCTTGTCGCCGCGGCCCGTGATGATGCCGACGCGGATTTCATCGTCGGCCTCGATCATGGCCAGGCTCTCGGTCACGCCCTCGCGGATGCCCGCGGACAAGGCGTTGAGCTTGGAGGGCTCATCGAGGGTGATGTAGGCGATACGCCCTTTTTTTTCGAATTCGACGCTGCCGATGCGCATGGTGTGGCCTCCTGTATAAAAGCCCTGTTTATAACAAACGTTCGGTAGTTTGTCACTGCCCAGCGCAGTTTCGGCCAGCCCGCAAAAAAGAGGGCCGGCAAGCCTTTTCGGCTTGCCGGCCCTCGTCGATGGCGGCCTCTATGGCAGCGTCTATGCGTCAGTCCGCCGTCGCCTCTTCAGGCTCCGCGGGCTCCGAACGCGCCGGACGGTCTTTCTTGGGCAGCGCGGTAATGTCGAGCACCACTTCGTCCTTGTCGTCCAGGTCCACCGTGAGGCGCCCGCCCTCGATCAGGCGGCCGAACAGCAGCTCGTCGGCCAGGGCGCGGCGTATCGTGTCCTGGATCAGGCGCTGCATGGGCCGTGCGCCCATGAGCGGGTCGAACCCCTTCTTCGCGAGGTACTTGCGCAGCTTGTCGGTAAAGGTGACTTCGACCTTCTTTTCGGCGAGCTGCTGTTCGAGCTGCAGCAGGAACTTGTCCACCACGCGCAGGATGACCTGCTCGTCGAGCGGCTTGAAGCTCACGATGGCATCGAGCCGGTTGCGGAACTCGGGCGTGAACAGGCGCTTGATGTCACCCATTTCGTCGCCGGGCTGGCGCTGCGTCGTGAAGCCAATCGTGGCCTTGTTCATGGTCTCGGCGCCCGCGTTCGTCGTCATGATGATGATGACGTTGCGGAAGTCGGCCTTGCGCCCGTTGTTGTCCGTGAGCGTGCCGTGGTCCATCACCTGCAGCAGCACGTTGAAGATGTCCGGGTGCGCTTTTTCGATTTCGTCGAGCAGCAGCACGGCGTGTGGCTTCTTGCTGATGGCTTCGGTGAGCAGCCCGCCCTGGTCGAACCCCACGTAGCCCGGGGGCGCGCCGATCAGGCGGCTCACGGCGTGGCGCTCCATGTATTCGGACATGTCGAAGCGGATCAGCTCGATGCCGAGGATGTAGGCCAGCTGCTTGGCCGCCTCGGTCTTGCCCACGCCCGTGGGGCCACTGAACAGGAACGATCCGATCGGCTTGTCCGGCTTGCCCAGGCCCGAGCGCGCCATCTTCACGGCGCTGGCGAGCACTTCGAGCGCCTTGTCCTGGCCGAACACCACGCTCTTCAGGTCACGCTCGAGCGTCTGCAGCTTGCCGCGGTCATCGTTCGAGACGCTCGCGGGCGGAATGCGCGCGATCTTCGCGACGATGTCTTCGATCTCGGACTTGCCGATGGTCTTCTTGCGCTTGTTCGGCGTGAGAATGCGCTGCGCCGCACCGGCTTCGTCGATCACGTCGATGGCCTTGTCGGGCAGATGGCGGTCGTTGATGTATTTGGCCGACAGCTCGGCCGCAGCCTGCAGCGCGGTGGCCGAATACTTCACGCTGTGGTGCTCCTCGAAGCGCGACTTGAGGCCCTTGAGGATGTCTATGGTTTCGGCCACGCTGGGCTCGACCACGTCGATCTTCTGGAAGCGCCGCGACAAGGCCGCGTCTTTTTCGAAGATGCCACGGTATTCGCTGAACGTGGTCGCGCCTATGCATTTGAGCTGGCCGCTCGAGAGCGCCGGCTTGAGCAGGTTGGACGCGTCGAGCGTGCCGCCCGAGGCCGCACCCGCGCCGATCAGCGTGTGGATTTCGTCGATGAACAAAATGCCCTTGGGCTTGTCCTTGAGCGCCTTGAGCACGCCTTTGAGGCGCTGCTCGAAGTCGCCGCGGTACTTGGTGCCCGCGAGCAGCGCGCCCATGTCGAGTGCATACACGGTAGCGTCGGCGAGGATTTCGGGCACGTCGCCCTGTGTGATGCGCCAGGCCAGGCCCTCGGCGATGGCCGTCTTGCCCACGCCCGCCTCGCCCACGAGCAAGGGGTTGTTCTTGCGCCGGCGGCACAGAATTTGGATGGTGCGCTCGACCTCGTAATGGCGGCCGATGAGAGGGTCGATCTTGCCCTCTTTGGCGAGCTGGTTGAGGTTTTGCGTGAACTGGTCGAGCGGCGAGGCCTTTTCGTTGCGCTCGCTGCTTGCGCCCTCTTCCGCTTCGCCCGTGCTTTCTGGCTTGGCGGGCTCGGACGGCTCGCCCTTGCGGATGCCGTGCGCGATGTAGTTGACCACGTCCAGGCGCGTCACACCCTGCTGGTGCAGGTAATAGACGGCGTGCGAGTCTTTTTCGCCGAAGATCGCGACGAGCACGTTCGCGCCCGTGACCTCTTTCTTGCCGTTGCCCGTGCTTTGCACGTGCATGATCGCGCGCTGGATCACGCGCTGAAAGCCCAGCGTGGGCTGGGTATCGACATCGTCGGTGCCCGCCACCTGCGGCGTATTGTCCTTGATGAAGTTGGAGAGCGCCGCGCGCAGGTCGTCGATGTTGGCGGCACATGCGCGCAGCACCTCGGCTGCGCTGGGGTTATCGAGCAATGCAAGCAACAGATGCTCCACGGTGATGAACTCGTGGCGCTGCTGACGGGCCTCGACGAAGGCCATATGCAAGCTGACTTCCAGTTCCTGGGCAATCATGTGAACTCCTTTGTGCTTGCGTGGAAGGGATATTTATATACCGGTATGGATGAGCCCTCAATGCACGGGCTCACTGACACATTGCAAAGGGTGCCCGGCCTTGTTCGCGGCGTCGAGCACCTGATCCACCTTGGTGCCTGCAACGTCGCGCGAATACACGCCGCACACGCCTTTGCCCTCAAGGTGGATTTTGAGCATGATCTGCGTCGCCGTCTCCAGGTCTTTCCCGAAGAACTCCTGCAACACCACGACGACGAACTCCATGGGCGTGTAGTCGTCGTTGAGCATCACCACCTGGTACATCTTCGGTGGTTCGGTTTTTTGCGGCACTCTTTCGAGCACGACGGCATCACCTTCATCCGGTGCAGGCCGGACGGTGGGCGGCGCGAAAGGTGGGGATGGAGATTGCGTTGCCATGAAAATCATTCTAGCGAGCCGCGAAAACCGCTGCCTGCTGCCGGATGTAATGCCTGCAAAGCTAAATTCAAGCACATGGCAAGCAAAATTCGGGCCGTAGCCGGCTTTGCACAGCCGCAGCCCGGCGCCGCGGCACCCGCGAATCTGTAGCCGCACAGGCGCCAGCGCCTTGCCGTTTTTGTCGTCATTCATACACAACCGACGCTGCCTGGCCCTCGGTGTGCGCACTCCAGGCGGCCAATGCCGCGTCCGACGGAAAGGCGCGAAAGGCGTCGCCCAGCTGCAGCTCGGCCACGGCCGCCCCTTGTGCATCGGTGCAGCGCAACCCAAGGCGCACGCGCAGGCCATGCAGCAATTCGGCCTCGGGCGTGACCTCGCGGCGCGGCGGAAATTCGCCGAGCAGGCGCCCCACGTCGGGCCGCTGCGCGCCCACGGGCACGTGCAGGTATTTGCCGAAGCGGCAGCGCGCCGTGGGCAAATCCCAGACCTGCTGCACCTTGAGGCGCAGCCCGCCGCTGAAGTGGTCCTGCTGCACGCGGCCGCTGACGACGATGAATTCGTCCTCCTTGAGCTGGTTGCGGCAGGCGTTCAGCAGCGCTTCGTCGGCCGAAGCCTCGATCACGTCCGACTGGTCGTCGAGGCGAAACAAACCCATCTTGCCGCGCTGGCCGTTGATCACACGAAAGTCGCTCACGATGCCCGCGAGCAGCTGCGGCTCGCGGCTGTCCTGTATCTCAGCAATGGGCGTGCGCACGAAGCGGCGCACCTCGGCGGCGACTTCGTCGAACAAATGGCCCGAGAGGTAAAAACCCACCGCGGTTTTCTCATGCATGAGGCGCTCGCGCACGCCCCAGGGCGGCACCGCCACGAGGTCGGGCTCCTGCGTGCTCGAGCCCTGCGCGTCGTCGCCCATCAGGTCGAACAGGCCGCCCTGGTTGGCATTCGCGAGCGTGGCGGCGGCAAACTCGAACGCGCGGTCTATGGACGCGGCGAGCGCGGCGCGGTCGGGGTGCAGCGCATCGAAGGCGCCGGCCTTGACCAGCGCCTCGACGGTGCGCTTGTTCAGGCGCGTGCGATCGACGCGCACGCAAAAGTCGAACAGGCTCTGGAACGGCCCCGCCACCCCGCCTTGCGGCCCGCTGCCGCGCCCTTCGCGCGCCGCGACGATGGCCTCGATCGCCTGCTGCCCCGTGCCCTTGACGGCGCCCAGGCCGTAGCGGATCACCGCGTTGCTGACCGGCTCGAAGCGGTAGCTGCCGCGGTTGACGTCGGGCGGCTCGAAGCGGATGCCGAATTTCTGCGCGTCTTCGAACAACACCTTGAGCTTGTCGGTGTCGTCCATTTCGATGGTCATGTTGGCGCAGAAGAACTCGGCCGTGTAGTGCACCTTGAGCCAGGCCGTGTGGTAGGCCAGCAGCGAGTACGCAGCCGCGTGCGACTTGTTGAAGCCGTAGCCCGCGAACTTTTCCATGAGGTCGAACACCTCATCGGCCTTTTGCTCGCTGATGCCGTTCCTGGCCGCTCCCTCACGGAAGATGGCGCGGTGCTGGGCCATTTCCTCGGGCTTTTTCTTGCCCATGGCGCGGCGCAGCATGTCGGCGCCGCCTAGCGAATAACCGCCCAGCACCTGCGCGGTCTGCATCACCTGTTCCTGATAGACCATGATGCCGTAGGTCTCGGCCAGCACCTTTTCGACCAGCGGGTGCGGGTACTCGACGGTCTCCTTGCCGTGCTTGCGTGCGACGAAGCTCGGGATCAGGTCCATGGGGCCAGGGCGGTAGAGCGCGTTCAGCGCGATCAGGTCTTCAAGCCGCGTGGGCCGCGCCTCGCGCAGCATGCCCTGCATGCCGCGGCTTTCAAACTGGAACACCGCCTCGGTCTTGCCCTCCTGGAACAGCCGGTAGGTCGCGGCGTCGTCGAGCGGGATCTGCTCGAACGCAAAATGCTCCTGCCCCTGGTGGCGCTGCACGATGAATTCGCGCGCAAGCTCCAGAATCGTCAGCGTGGCCAGACCCAGAAAGTCGAACTTCACGAGGCCGATGGCCTCCACGTCGTCCTTGTCGTACTGGCTCACGGCCGAGTCGCTGCCGGGCTGCTGGTACAGCGGGCAAAAATCGGTGAGCTTGCCCGGCGCGATCAGCACCCCGCCCGCGTGCATGCCCACGTTGCGCGTGAGGCCCTCGAGCTTTTGCGCGAGCGCGAGCAAGGTCTTGACCTCGTCCTCGCGCGCCAGGCGCTCGGCCAGCACCGGCTCGGCCTCGATCGCCCCGGCGATGGTGATGTGCTGGCCCGGCTTGTTGGGGATCAGCTTGCTGATGCCGTCGCAAAAGGTGTAGCTCATGTCCAGCACCCGGCCCACGTCGCGGATCGCCGCGCGCGCCGCCATGGTGCCGAAGGTGGCGATCTGGCTCACCGCGTCCTTGCCGTACTTTTCCTTGACGTAGTCGATCACGCGGTCGCGGTTGGCCTGGCAAAAATCGATGTCGAAGTCGGGCATGGACACGCGCTCGGGGTTCAGGAAGCGCTCGAACAGCAGGTTGTATTGCAGCGGGTCGAGGTCCGTGATCTTGAGCGCATACGCCACGAGCGAGCCCGCACCCGAGCCGCGCCCCGGCCCCACCGGGCAGGCATGGTTCTTGGCCCAGTTGATGAAGTCGCTCACGATCAAAAAGTAGCCCGGAAAGCCCATCGTCAGGATGGTGCCGATCTCGAACTCCAGGCGCTCCACGTAGCGCGGGCGCTGGCGCTCGCGTTCGGCGGCGTCGGGGTAGAACTGCGCGAGGCGCTGCTCCAGCCCCTCGAACGAGGCGACGCGAAAGTATGCGTCGATCGGCATGCCGCCGGGCGTGGGGTAGTCGGGCAGCTGAGGCTTGCCGAGCACCAGGCTCAGGTTGCAGCGGCGCGCGATCTCCAGCGTGTTTTCGAGCGCCGATGGCAGGTCGGCAAACAGCGCCTGCATCTGGGCCTGGGACTTGAAATACTGCTCGCGCGTAAACCGGCGCACGCGCCGCTGGTTGCCCAGAATCTCCCCTTCGGCAATGCACACGCGCGCCTCGTGCGCCTCGTAGTCGTCTTCGGTGGCGAACTGCACCGGGTGCGTGGCCACCACGGGCAGCCCGAGCCGTGCCGCGAGCTGCACCGCCGCCGTAACGTGGGCCTCGTCGTCGGCGCGCCCGGCGCGCTGCAGCTCCAGGTAAAAGCGGTGTGCATAGATGCCCGCCAGCCGCAGCGCCAGTTGCGCCGCGCCCGCCTCGTCGCCCTTGAGCAGCGCCTGCCCCACGGGCCCGGCCTGCGCGCCCGACAGCGCGATCAGCCCCGCGTTCAGCTCCTGCAGCCAGCCCCAGGTGCACACGCCCTGCGCTTTGACCACGTTGCGCGTCCAGGCGCGCGTGAGCAACTCGCACAGGTTGAGGTAGCCATCGCGGTTTTGCACCAGCAGCAGCATGCGGCTGGGCGCCGCGCCGGCTTCGCCTTCGACGAAAACCTCGGCGCCCAAGACCGGCTTCACGCCCTTGCCGCGCAGCGTCTTGTAAAACTTGACGGCACCAAAAAGGTTGTTCAGGTCCGTCATCGCCAGCGCCGGCTGCCCATCCGCAGCCGCCGCCTGGGCCAGATCATCGATACGCAAGGTGCCGTCAACGACGGAAAATTCAGTGTGCAGGCGCAGGTGGACAAACATGACCGGCATTGTAGAAAACTGCCCTGCCGCGCAGCCACGGAAATTGGGGTCAGATTCGAATGGCACTTACTTAAGTTTCTTCGGATGTCCGTGCCGGCGAACGCGAGCACGAGCGCGGCGGCGGGGTTCGGTGAGCAGCGGAAACGATTTGGGTCGTCGTT
>NZ_JARGEL010000003.1 GCF_029211265.1 Extensimonas soli
CTATGTCCCCTGCTCAAAAAATCAGCAGGATATGTGGATAACGTGGCTCAGTTTTGAAACGGAATCACCTCATAGGTGGCTCAGTTTTGGATTGGAATCAACACGAAGCCTTCATTGCGAGGGATCGGGCATTCAAGCGTGGAAACAAGAGCGAAAAAGCCGCTCCTGTCTGAGCGGCGGATGCGCGCTAGTTTTAAATACCAAACTTCCGTGCGAGTTCATCTACTCTCATGAACCGGTGATCTTGACGCAAATTCGGCGCGGCCTGACCGATGGCATCAAGGCACTGGCGCAGTTCCTGTGATAGCCACGATGGCTGGTCACCCAAGATGGTGAATAACAGCCGCAGCGCGTCTTCTGGAAAACGGGTGGATAGGCCGGATTCCTGCAGCCGATGAATCACATAGTCGGGATGTTGAACCACTCGCAGCCAGTTTCCGACCGTCGCCATCGCCGACGGGAACTCACCGCCTGCCGCGACGCAAAGGCGAGCTAGCGATTCGGCATTGGTGCTCGATGCCTGGTCATTGGATTTCGGCCAGATCTTTTCCCAAAACGGCAAGACCCGGTTCTTCCAGTAATCTTCGCGCTGGTCGCCTGCGCCTTCCAGCGCGCGCACTAGGGCTTGAGCCGATTCGCGCAGACCATCGGCAGGAAGTGCGCGGATGGCAGTGGCCAGCTGCGTTATGGTGAAGGTGTCACCGGGATCGAGCGCCGCGAATGTCAGGAACGCCGCGAACTGCTCATTGTGCTTGCCCAACTGCGAATAGTGATTCACCGTATCGAGAAGGGCGGGCTTGATCGCTTCCATCAATGGGCGATAAAGCCGTGGTGACCAAAGGAAACCCTCCCATGCAGCCTGCGCTTCGGTTTCGGAACGATTCCAGTCGAGCAGTGGCAGAAGGTGTTGCTCCGACCAAGCCTTATCCACCCGGAACAACGAGAGGGCGTGGGCTGCTAGCAATACCCGACCGTGCCTGAACTTGGCGACCTGCGTGTCGCAAAGCGCTGTGAAGATGGGCTTGATGGATTTTGGTAGTCCCTGTCCGTCGTCTGGTTCTCGGCGATACCACCAATCCAGCAATGCCTGCGTCACATGGCCGACAGGGTGATTGATGGCGTGGAAGACCGGATCATCTGTGTCGCCGTCGTCATCGAAGTCCAACTGCAAGATGCGTTGGGCCAGCGTTAGGAAGTGATGCTCGTGGCTCTCGAAGGTTTTCGCCACGGCTTGCAACCACCAACCGATGCCGTAAGACAAGGCTTGCACCAAGTCATCAGGGGCGCCGATGACAACTGGGGCCATGAAGTGCCACGAGCGATCGCGCAGCTTTTCTTCCGCCCAGGCTTGCAGCGCATCGCGCCAGCGTTCGACCGGCCAATTGTTCTGCTGCGCGAGCTTGCACAAGGCGTATGCCGTTGCTTGAAACATCTCTGAGCACAGCTTGCGCCAGTCGTCCTGCTGCGAGTCTTCCAGAACGGGATGTGCCAACAGATAGTTCAGCACCCCACGCCTCGTGCGCGGAATAGGAGTGAACGGCTTCCACGGATCGCGATCGCCGACCCAACCGCCTCCCATCCAGATGGGAAATTCGTCACTCTCATCCGCTGCAAGCTGCCAGGGGTACTGCGCTGAGATGGCGTCGAGCCGCGACCGTGCTGCTTGACTGAGCGTTGCGCCTGCTTGGGCCATTTTCGCAAGCCGCAGCCATACGCCGTGATCGACGATGTTGCTCCAAGCATCGGGCTCGATATCTGTGCGGTACAGATCGCGTGGCGGCCCGGAAAGAATGGCATGCTCCAGTTCGTTCAGCATCGTTGCATCCAGTTGCGGAGCCAAAGAAACCAGCAGACGCATGGTTTCGCGCCTGGTTTCTTCCGACCAGAGCCACCGCCGCTCATCCGCCAATAGCCAGTCGAGCGCCTGTCGAAGCGGAATGACACGCTCCTGCGCGGCGGCAAACAGCGCGAGGCGTCGGAATACTGGATATGCCCCGTGCGCCCAGGTCTCGGCCACGATTCGCGCTCGTTCCGGTGACTTCATGGCGGCTGACAACCACGCATCGCGGGTCAGTTCGATTAACGCTGTCCAGTCGTGAAAGTCCTTGTTCTGTGAGTGATCTGAAATCGAAGGTTGATGGACATACGAATGATCGTTCTCGCTATCCACACCATCAAGCTCGCGCATCAAGTCGAGCGCGTCGCGCAGCAAGGCGCTGAAGTTGTCCAGCAGGTCCGGCAGTGCCGCCGTCCACTGTTCATTCTTGGGCATGTCGCGCAGGGCAGAATGAACGTGATCCGATGCCAGCACGACTTCCCATTCCACAATACCCTTGATGCGATCCTGCGCTTCGTCGTCGCCGTCCGCGCCAGACCAGCGGAACGGCTCGCGCAGTGTCAGGCAAGGCGTCAATGTCTCCCGAAGAGCCAAGCGCACGCTGGCGGTCAACCCATCGCGCTTGAATTGATCGCGCCAACGGTAGAGGCTTAGGTCACGCAGCCCGGATCTCACATGCCCGTTGAGCAGCAAGCGCCAGAGCGTTCGCATCGCGGGACGGGGAATGGCGTTGGGTGCGCTTGCTCGAATGCGATCCAGTTCTGTGGTGTTGCCATCGTTTGCGAGCTTGTCCAGTTCGTCAAGACGGCGTTCTATCAACCAAATCAATTGGTCGTGCAATTGGCCGCCGCGCTTGATCAACCAGATCAACAGTTTCGGATCGTCAAGGTGGCGGAGCAGCCAGTGAGCCAATTGGGACATCACCGCATCCCAGCGGATGTTGCGAGGCCCGGCATTGACAATCGCCATCCACGGCGCGAGCGGATAAGGCGCTGGCCTGCTGGTCAGGCTGTAGGAAAGCTTATCGTCCACGGCAGCTTGGGGCGGAACGCCGAATCGCCCCAAGTCGGCGTGACGGTACAGTTCCTGACTCAACGGCTCCAGCCAGTCCAGTGACGGCACTGGGTCGAGTTCCGCGAACCGCTTTGCAGGCAAGCCGCCCGGATCACTCAATGCCCACAACATCCGCCCGACGAAATCGTCCTGCTTCGTGCTCGCCAGCGGGCGGGCGATGGCGCATTCGACAACGATACGTTCCTTGCCGCGTACACCGTCGCGGTAGGTGTTTGCCCAAGCGCGTAGCGTCTTGTGCAGGTAGGCGTGATGCTGATGCTCGCGGTAGAGGATGGGCGTGACGTTCTTTGCCTTCCATTCGCTGGCGCGATCGACCTCCTTGCCTCTGGAATAGCTGCCGAAGGCGAACATCTCCGGCGGAGATTCCCCCAGTAAACGGTCGGCGGCCAACGCATCCATCATGTAGCGCAACACCGGATCGTTGATGCTGTACCCAACGAAGCAGACGGTGAAGTTGCGGAACAATTCGCTCACGAAACGAGCGGCCCAGCGTTCTGTCAGGTAGGCCAGCCCAAAGTCTCCGCTGGAGACCACGAGCCGATCCAGATCGCCTGCCGTTGCCGTAGCGGGCAACAGGCCGTGCAGATACACCAGGCCGTCCCATCGGGTCTTCGGCACGGGGAGCAGGGGAGCCTTGAAGTCTGGAAACGACAGCGATTTCGCTGCCCTGACTTCCTCGAACAGACGGTCGAAGTTGGTTGTGATGAGCCGTGTGCGGCCCTCGCGATTCTGCGCCAGCGTCAGTAGGGCTTCGTGTGTGGCCGTCGCGTTCGGGGCCGTGAGGTTAGGCGTCAGGATTGTCGCCAGTTCGCTGCGCACCTTTCCTCGGCCACCGACGACATCCGCTTCCAACAGGCCAATGGCGGTGTCGAACTGCCCGGCCTTGATCGCGGACTGCTGTACCAGATTTGGCGTGACCGAAAGGGCTTGATAGAGCTGGTCCACCAGACCGGAAAAGCCGGGTAGCCGCGCGGGGTAAGAAATGCCCGCGCCGCAGAAGAACACTACACGCCCGTCTTCGTGCGCCTGCAGCAGGCGTTCGGGAATGTCAGGGCCGTGGCGGACAAACTGCATTTAGTGGCATCCGGTAAAAACCCGCTCTAATGAGCTTAGTGGAGATCGCTCATCAGCGGAGTGGTGGTCGTTTTGCGCGGGGTTTAGTATCAGCATGGATCGCGCCGCTTCCTCTTGTCATCAAGGCCATAGAGCGGCATCGATCCGAGAAGCCGGCCGGGATTTTCGAGTTGTTTCTCCCGCTCTTCGACACCAATTGCGAAGGATACGTAGAACAGCGCAGAGCGCGCCATCTGCATGACTCGGATCGCTTTGGCTTCGAGTTCGTCGCTGCCAATGGCCATACCAAAGCTGCTGTTGTTCGTCCCGTTGATCATGAACGGCTTGGCCCAGCCTTCGCTTACACGCAGATAGGTGTGCTCCAGCGCATTGCGGATACTATGCAGTTCACGAGCATCGGCAGCGGTGGTCTGCTTTAGTTCGTCATCGAATAACTCCTTCGACAACCAGAACAAGCCACGCAGTGGCAGATTTTCGCGTTTCTCAAACTGTGGCAGAAGACGTGCCTTGTTTTCGACCATCCAGACATTCTTGAAACTAATTCTGTCCGGTACCTTACCTAAGAACCAGTAGCGATCAACGAGAAAGGCGACCTTGTCGAGCAGGGAATAGGCGATGCGAAAGGCCGTGCGAACCCGTTCACTGGCTAACGAATAGAGTGGATAGTCGAGCGTGTCGGTGAGTGCCACATCGCGATCGGAGAAGTGGATCTGTGTGCTGCTTATCCCCTCGAACAGCATGAAGCGCGCCGAGGCGTACTCCTGTTTCATCTGACTGAAGAAGCCAACAATTGGCGGGGGCAGATGTCCGTTGGGGCGGTCGTTCAACCCCTCGGTCAGGGGCGGCAGCATCAGATCGTCGGTGGCTGCCGCGAGATGTAGTCCAAGATCGTTCAAAGGGCACAGAAAGAGGCGATGCTCAAGGCACCAGCGACGGTAGGTACGTTCGATTTTCGATCGACCTTCATTGCCATGATGGAGGTCCTGCATCGCTCGAACCGAGTCGATATCGACGGCGCCAGCAAGTTCGGTCGCCTGCTTGGCGAAATAGGCGAGAGCGGCTTGTGGATCAACGGAGTCATGGAATGCGTCCTCGGCCATCGTCGAACGAAGACTGTCGAAGGCATGCAAAGCGAGGATCGCACGCTCGCGGTCGTCAACTATCATGCGGGCGTAGCCTGTGAGTCCATCACCACGGTTGCCCCGTGCCATAGCAAAGCCAGGAATGATCTTCAGAGCTGCGTCCCAGACGGCGATCGCATCGATCGTGCGGCCGACCGTATTGAGCAGGTTCGCATGGTTAGTGAGTATCTGGCACCGACGAATCTTGTCGAGGCTCGCAAAGCCGGCATGGCTTGAGGCACGTGACAGCGCAAGCAGTTCCGCTTGCCGCTCGGGTGCCTCCCAAGACCAGGATTGTCGGACGTTCGCTATGTGTGACAGGGCTGCCCACGCATTGGCTCGGAAATACTCGGCCAGCGCGCCATCCGAGTCGCCAAGTTTTCGCTTCAATAGTTCATCGAGCAAATAGAGTGCGCGCTTGCCACCGCGCTCGAAGGATGCGTCGAAGGCATCGTCGATCAACTTGCCGATGTGTGCGAGTGCCTCAGCATCGCTCATTTTCGTGATGCTGCGTTCGCACTGCTTGTTGAGGTATTCGAAGCCAGGATTGGTGGTCATCCTTCTTTTGATGTCCTCGGCAGGAGTCGTGGATTTCCCCGGAGATCGTCAGGGGAAGGGTGGCTGTGTTGCAGCCCTGTTCACCTTGACTTCGAGGTCGGCGCATGCTTCCAGCAACTCGTCGAACGATACGGCATTGCCTACCATCACTTCGTCCGCCAGCATGGCCGCGTAGTCCTTAGCGAGTGCTGTCCTAGCTTCGCCTTCGGGGACGATTTTCAGATGCCCCGTGGTCGCGGGCATGTAGTCGATCACCTGGCCGTCGGCGTCCTTCTCGATGAAGAAGTAGGACTTGTGGCGAGCGACGGCCGTTGCCACTGTGCGATCGGCGATGACGGTGGCGAAATGCGGGCTCCGCGCGATCGCGGCCAAGTCGTGCCAATGCCGGGCATAGCGTTCGCTGCGGATGCGGCCTTGCGCGCAGAACACGTGCGCAGCCGTGGCCTTCTCCCAAAAGGTCCGCGCGACGCTCATGACCAATGGCGAGGCGGTCGGAAACGACACGTCGGCCAGGTGCGCGGCGATGTCGCATGTCACTTGGAATACCTGATGCGGCTCGCCGGTGGCGCGCGCACCGAACTCCAGCGTGACGACAGGCGCCACGTAGCCCGTTCCTTGCGTCAGGGCAGGGTAGTGCAGGAACAGCTTGTCGTTCTCTTGCCCGCCAAGTTCGAGCCGAGCAGCCAGGCGCTCGCGCGTCAGCGCAGCTTGCAGCGCCGGCTGCACGTTCAGCGTGATCCAGTCCGGCAGCCGATGCCGCACGGCTTGAGTCCACTTGCCGGCCTGGCTTCGGCTGGCCGGCAGCTCACCGCCTTCGCCGATCAGGTCCGGGATCAGCTTGCGGATGTCGTAGGTCAGGTCGATGTCTTCGGAAAAGCGGTCGATGACCTTGTAGACCTTCGACAGCGAGGTGCCACCCTTGAAGGTCAGGTCGGCCGCGAGCGGCGCCTCGAACAGGGCGCGCAGCGTCCACACTACCCACACGTCCTTTTCGAGCAGGTGGACCGGGCGGCCAGTTTCGGCCCGCCCGTATTCCAGCGCCTCGCGTTGATCCTTCTTGCTCAGGTCGAAGAAATACTCAGCCACGCGCGGCTTCCTCGCCGATGGCTCGTGCCATCCAGCCGGGCAGCGTCGCACGCGCCGAGGCCAGCGCCTGCCATTCGGAGCGGGGAAGGGTACGGCGCAGCGACGCCAGCGACTTGCCGGCGTGCGTGGGTCCAATCCAGGCCAGTGCGCGCACGGCTGCGCCGGCCGGCCGCGTGCCCAGTGCCAGCATCCAGCGCGGTGCGTGCTTGACCAGCACTTCCGAGCGCCCGAGCTTCAGCTTCCGGGTGCGGCCGGAAGTCAGATAGACCTCGCGGATGGGCACTTGCTGCGTCAGGCCCAGGGCATTGGCCGCGCTGGCGCCGTGCGGTACGACGACTTCGCCGCTTTGTTCGGCCAGCGCCTTGACGACCTTCTCGGGCGCGGGAGCGCGCGAGCCGAATCGGCTGGAAACCGGGGCGGCATAGGCGCCACGCGCTACGCGTAGCAGCTTGCCGGTCTTGGCGAGCCGCGAGAACGCTTGATCCACCGCCGACCGGCTTCCCAGGTGCAGGAACTCCTTGGGCGACAGCACGCCTCCCTCGGGGAGGGATCGTGCTTGTTGCAGGATGGTCTCGGGCAGCGTGTTCATGGGGCACCTCTTGAACAGAGAAATGATACACTAGTTTCTGACAGCTTGGCAGCGGCAAGAAGGGGGACGGTGTTCTTCTCTGCCGCAGTGCCGGACGAGCGTCGTGGGTTGCGCCCGAGTCGTTTTGATAAGTTGTCGTTGTCGTAGTCTGGCTACGACTGGATCAACAATTCCAAGTCGCCGATGGCTTGCGCAGGGGGCGGTTGCGGGGACGAGCAAGATTCGCTGAACAGCAAAAATGGCTGTCCCACCGAACATCCAGCGTGGCTGCCGAGCATGGAGCACACCGGGTTGCACTCGACGTGAGGGGCTGAAGTGCGGTCGCCAGTTCGGTATGATTGAAGCTGATTGATGATGAGCCGATGCCGCGTAAACCCGCGCCAGCAAAAGACGTGTTTTTCTGACGGTAAAAGCGACGGTAGAGGCCCATGTCGATCAAAGCCAATCCCTTTAACCACGCGGGTTTAGGCGACCTGTTGATGATCGAGTGGGAATGATCCTCTCGCGGCCCTCTGGCGAGCGCGGTAGTCTGCACTTGCAAAAGCCCTTCCATGATCCCGCAGCAACTCTTCGACCCCGCATCGAGCACCTACACCTACGTGCTGCACGACCCGGCCACGCGCGAGGCGCTCGTCATCGATCCGGTCGATGAACAGCTCGAACGCGACCTTGGCGTGCTGCAGGCGCAGGGCCTGCGCCTGCGCTGGGTGCTCGAGACGCACGCGCACGCCGACCACGTAACGAGCGCGGCGCGCCTGGCCGAACACACGGGTGCGCGCCTGGCCGCGCCTGCGGGCTGCGGCATAGGCACGGCCGCGGTACAACTGCAGCATGGCGACACGCTGACATTTGGCACCGAGACTCTGCGCGCGCTGCACACGCCGGGGCATACGGCAGGCAGCATGTGTTACCTCTGGCGCGGCCATGTGTTCACGGGCGACACGCTGCTCATCGACGGCTGTGGCCGCACCGACTTCCAATCGGGCAGCGCCGCGGCGCTGTACCGCAGCATCTACACGCAGCTGTTCACGCTGCCGGGCGACACAATGGTCTGGCCCGGCCACGACTACCACGGCCGCAGCCACTCCACCATAGGCGCCGAAAAAGCCGGCAACGCGCGCCTTGCGGGGCGCAGCGAGGAGGAGTTCATTGCGCTCATGGCGCAACTGAAGCTGCCGCGCCCGCAGCGTATGGACACCGCCGTGCCAGCGAATCTGCACTCCGGCCTGCCCCCGCATCTGCGCCATGATGCCGACAGCGCCGATGGTTCCGCGCAGCAGGCGCCGCGCCCTGCAAGCGGCTACGCGGGCGACATCCCGCCCCAGCTGGCCTGGCAGTGGGTGCAGCAAGGCCGGGGCGTGCTCGTCGATGTGCGCAGCGACGCCGAGCGTGCCTGGGTCGGCGAAGTGCCCGGCGCCCTCGCCGTGCCCTGGAAGCAGTGGCCCGACATGCTGCCCAACCCCGACTTCGACGCGCAGCTGTGCGCCGCCGTGCCGCGGGGCATGCCGGCGCTGTTGATCTGTCGCAGCGGCGTGCGCTCCATCGCCGCCGCGCGCCGCGCCACCGAGCTGGGCCTCACGGCTTACAACGTGCTCGAAGGCTTCGAGGGCGACCTCGACACGCACGCGCAGCGCGGGCGCCTGGGCGGCTGGCGCTTCCATGGCCTGCCCTGGCGCCAGAGCTGAACACTACACTGGTGTGCTGCCGATCCATCGCGACGTTTCCGGCGCGAGCCCCGGAGCCGCGCGCACGGTGGAAAACTCCATAATCGCGACCATGACATTCCTCGCCATAGACGTCGGCAACACGCGCCTCAAGTGGGCCTTGTACGACGCACACCGCCCGGGCGCCGCGCTGCTGGCGCAGGGTACCGAGTTCCTCGAACATATCGACCGCCTGGCCGAAGGCAGCTGGGCGAATTTGCCCGCCCCCAATCGCATGCTCGGCTGCGTGGTCGCAGGCGACATCGCGCGGCGCCGCGTGGTCGAGCAGATGGAGCTGTGGGACGTGACGCCGCAGTGGGTTGTGCCCTCGGCGCAGGAAGCGGGCCTGACCAATGGCTACGACTACCCCTCGCGCCTGGGTGCAGACCGTTGGGTGGCCATGGTCGGCGCGCGCCATCATGTGCTCGCGCAGGGCGCGCCGCGTCCCATCGTGCTCGTGATGGTGGGCACGGCCGTGACCGTGGAGTGCATAGACGCCGCAGGCAACTTTCTCGGCGGCCTGATCCTGCCGGGCCACGGCATCATGCTGCGCGCGCTCGAGGCCGGCACGGCGGGCCTGCACGTGCCTACGGGCGAGGTGCGGCTCTTTCCCACGAACACGAGCGATGCGCTCACGAGCGGCGGCACTTACGCCATCGCCGGCGCGGTCGAGCGCATGTACCAGCACCTGCTGCAGCACTGCGGCGCAGAACCCGCCTGCCTCATGACCGGCGGCGCTGGCTGGAAGATGGCGCCTAGCATGACGCGCCCGTTCGAACTCATCGAGAACCTGATCTTCGACGGCTTGCTGCAGATCGCGCTGCAGCGCTTTGGCGACGCGGACTAAAGCCTCCGCTGCCTTGTGAATCACGCAGGGCGCGGCAATCCCACGCGCCGGGCGTGGCGTCACTTGCGCGTGTCTCCTTGCTCCTTGACCACCGCGTAGCGCATGAGCGTGCGCTGCCGCGCGCTCGCGTGCTCCACGATGGGGAGCGGGTAGTCGCGCCCCAGCACTATGCCTGCGGCTTGTTGGGCGCTGCGATCCATGGTCCATGGCGCGTGCAAAAAGGGCAGTGGCACGCGCGCGAGTTCGGGCACGTAGCGGCGGATGAAGTCGCCCTGGGGGTCGAACTTTTGCGACTGGCTCACGGGGTTGAAGATGCGAAAGTACGGCTGTGCGTCGCAGCCGCTCGAAGCGGCCCATTGCCAGTTGCCGTTGTTCGCGGCAAGGTCAAAGTCGTTGAGCTGCGCGGCAAAGTGGCGCTCGCCCAGGCGCCAGTCGATCCCCAGGTCTTTGCACAGGAACGAGGCCGTGAGCATGCGCAGGCGGTTGTGCATCCAGCCGCAGTGCAGCAGTTGCCGCATCGCTGCGTCAACGAGCGGGTAGCCGGTGCGCCCGGCCTGCCACGCGGCCAGGCCCTGTGGCCAGTCGTCCCATTCGATCGCGTCATATGCGGGTTTGAACGCGCGCTCGACCACGTGCGGGAAGTGGTCGAGGATCATGAAGAAAAAGTCGCGCCAGATGAGCTCGTCGAGCCAGGCGTCGGCGCGCAGGGCGAGCGCGTGGCGCACGAGTGCGCGGATCGCGATGGTGCCAAAGCGCAGATGCACCGAAAGATAGCTCACGCCGCGGCGCGCGGGGTAGTCGCGCAGGTCCGCATAGCGCTGGATGCGCCCCTGCGCGAACGCATCCCAGAGCGCGCGGGCACCGGGCATGCCGGGCGTGATGCCGAGCTCGGGCAGGTTCGTTGCTTCGAAGCCGATGTCGGCGAGCGTAGGGATGCCGGTAGACAGGCGGGGCGGTGGGCTTGCGATCGGGCCAGCGCAGGGGTGTGCGGCAAGGTCTGGCAGCTCGTCTGGCGGCGCATGCGGGGATGTGTGCTGCAGCAGGCGTTGGCGCCAGGCATTTTTGTATGGCGTGAAGACGGTGAACGGCGTGCCCGCGCGTGTGCGCACGGCGTCACCGTCGAAGACGACCTGGTCTTTGTGCAGGTGCAGCGCGATGCCCAGCGGCGCGAGCGCGTGTGCCACGGCCTGGTCGCGCGCCTTGGCGGCGGGCTCGTAGTCGCGATTCGCGTGCACGGCGCCCACGGCGAGGGCCTGGGCGAGCGCCGGAATGTGCTGCACGGCGCGGCCATGGCGCACGATCAGGGCGCCGCCGCGCGCGCGCAAGGCAGCGTCGAGCGCCTGCAGGCTGCCGTGGATGAAGTGCACCCGCCGGTCATGCCGGCTCGGCAGCGCGTCGAGTATGTCGGTGTCGAAAACGAAGGCGCAATACACCGCGCCACCCGTGCGCAGCGCGGCGCTGAGCGCGGCGTGGTCGTGGTCGCGCAGGTCGCGCCGGAACCATACGAGCGCAGGCGGCGGCGCAACCGGGGTGCGTGCGGTCATCAGTCCTCGAGCTCGGCGCGCGCCAGTTCCACGTCCAGGTGCTCGGCCGCGTCCAGCGGCGCGATGGCGGCGGCTTGCTCATACAGCCGCGTCGCCTCGTCCATTTTTTCTTCGCCTTCGAGCATGAGCAGCGCGTTCGCGTATTCGATCAGGCCGATGGTCGATTGCGGGTGCAGCGCAAGCCCTTGGCGCAGGTGCTCGAGCGCGGTTTCCTTCTTCGCGCCGAAGGTCATCTGCCCCACGAGCGGCCCGAGCTTGTCTATGACCTCGGCGTCGAAGGCGCCGAGCGCGATGTGCGCGTGCGCATGTTGCGGTGCAAGCGCCAGGGCTTTTTGCAGTGCCTCTTTGACGGCGTTGCCCAGGCCCTGCGCGACGGCTTTGGCAACGCTGATGCTTTGGCCATAGCGTGCAAGCGCATACGCGCGCCAGAACCAGGCGTTGGGGTTGTCGGGCGCGTCGGCGGCTTGCGCCTGGGCGCGTGCGGCCACCTGCAGCAGCAAGTCCTGGCGTGCCGACTCGCTGGGTTCGAGGTAGTTGGCGTAGAGCGCCGTGGCCTTGTTTGCCACCGTGAGGCCCGCGCCGCCCAGGCGCTGCCCGAGCTCGGCCGCCTCCTGGAATTGGCCGCTGTGCAGCAGCAGCCAGGCGCGCTGCAGTTTTTCGTCGTCGGGGTGCGGCTCGGCGTCGCCCGCATGCAGACGCGGCCACAGCTGCATCAGGCGCGCGGGGTCAAAGCGGTAGAGGTCACGGTAGGGGAAAGGGGTCCACTGCGCCATGATGGGTCTCCTGCTGAAAATGGGGCGTCGGGTGGCACGCCATGGGCTATTTGGCGCGCGGCGGGCCGGGGCGCGGCATAGGCCTGGGCCAGGCTGCGCAGGTGGGCGCGGGGGCGTTCTGCCAGATAAGGCGTGAGCAAGTGCAGCACCTGCTGTGCGCCGCGCAGCAAAGCGCTCTGGGCGCCTTCGGGCTCGAGCGCGTGGCGTGGGTCGCGCACATACTCGAAGCTCAGCCAGTAGCACAGCACCACGGCCATGTTGGCGGCGGTGGCTTGCAATTCTGCCGGGGCGAGCGCATGCAGCAAGGCACCGGAGTCGCCCAGATTGCCCAGCAGGGTGCGCAGTGCCGCGACTTTGCGCACCAGCAGTGGCTGAAAGTGCGTTTCCAGATGGCGGTTGCGCGACAGCAACTCGTTGAGGTCGCGGTACAAAAAACGAAACTGCCACAGTTGCTCGAACAGCGTGTGCATGAAAAACCACGCGTCCTCGACCTGGCGCACGCTGCCGCTCGCGTCCAGCAAATCAGACAGGGCCTGCGCGTGGCGGTCGAACAGCGCATTCACCAGCGCGTCCTTGCCGGCGTAGTGGTAATACAGATTGCCCGGGCTGATGTGCAGTTCGGCCGCGAGCAGCGTGGTCGAGACATGGGGTTCGCCAAAGCGATTGAACAAGTCCAGCGCGGTTTCGAGAATGCGCTGGGCGGTGCGGCGTGGCGCTTTCTTGGTCATTGTGGGCTCGCTCGATGGGGGCTTGGGGCCTTTTCTCGTTGTCTCCAGCGCTTACTCTAACCGAGCCGGACTTGTGCAATGCAGCAATGGCGGTGCTGCCTGTTCGCGCCGCATGAAACGACGGCTGCAGCCGCAGGCCCGCAGCCGTTGGTGTATCGCTCGATGCGTCAAGTTTTGGCGGCAGGCGCGGCGCTTTTGGCTGCAGCTGTGGTTTTGCGCGCGCGTGGCGTGGGCCGACCGGGCGCAGCAACCGGCGTCTGGGGCGGCGCAGCTTCGGCGGGCGTTTGATCGGCGCTGCGGCGTGCCGTGGTGGTGCGCGGCGTGGCGGCAGCGCTGCGCTGCGCCGTGGCCCGGTTCAGACTGTGCGTGAGTGCGTCCATGCGCTCCTGCAGCGCCCGCAGATCGTGGGCCGTGGGTACACCGAGTTTGCCCAGCGCCTGGGCCACGCGCTCCTCGAAAATCGATTCGAGCTTGTCGAAGGAGCCCAAGCCGTGCGAGCCCAGTTCGCTGGTCAGCGAGCTCATGCGGGTGGCAGCTTCGGTGATTTTTTCCTGTGCGGCTTTCTGCGTCTTGCGCTGAATGTCCAGGCCCTCCTTCACC
The DNA here is from genome assembly GCF_029211265.1 of Extensimonas soli. GTDB lineage: Bacteria > Pseudomonadota > Gammaproteobacteria > Burkholderiales > Burkholderiaceae_C > Extensimonas > Extensimonas soli. The sequence continues at coordinate 13,535 of NZ_JARGEL010000003.1, forward strand.
AGGGCCTCGAACACCTTGCTGCCTTCTTCCTGCGCCTTGGCAAAGGCGCCCAGGCCGGCCAGCCAGATCTGCTGCGCCGAGTCCTGCACGGTGCGCGCGAGCCGGGCATCGCTTTTTGCACTTTTGTCGCCTTTTTTCACGTCGTTACCGACGCCTTGCATTTTTTTCGCCATAAATCCTCCGGGGAATTGCCAAGAGCAAGCCCTCCTGGCGCAGCGGCACGCAGTTCAACCCAGTGGGCGGCTGCATGCTCCTGAAAGTGTAATGTGCGCGTGCAGCCCCGTGTCTCGTTATGCGGTTCTGTGCCGTCTGCGCGACGCATCGGTGCGGTATGGATAATGGCCTGAGCGGTGGCGTTGGCAGCCGCTCTCTTTTGCGAGATGCTGCTGCGCCAGCGCCATTTTTCCAAGCGTGCGGCACACATCCGCCGTGCGCGCACCAACTTGCACCAACCCATGAACATCCTGCTTTTGGGCAAAAACGGCCAACTCGGCTGGGAACTGCAGCGCAGCCTGGCGCCGCTGGGCCAGGTCACCATGCTGGACCGGCACAGCCGCGACCACTGCGGCGATCTGTCGCGCCCGGCCGATCTGGCGGCCACCGTGCGCGCCCTGCGCCCGCAGGTCATCGTCAACGCCGCCGCGCACACCGCCGTCGATCGCGCCGAGAGCGAGCCCGAACTGGCGCACACCGTGAATGCCGTCGCGCCCGGCGTGCTCGCTGAAGAAGCCGCGCGCCTGGGTGCCTGGCTCGTGCACTACAGCACCGACTATGTCTTCGACGGCAGCGGCAGCCATCCCTGGCGTGAAACCGACGCTCCGGCGCCGTTGAGCGTATATGGCCGCAGCAAGTGGGAGGGCGAGCAGCGCATCGCGCAAACTGGTGCGCAGCACCTCATCGTGCGCACGAGCTGGGTGTACGGTGCGCGCGGCGGCAACTTTGCCAAGACCATGCTGCGCCTCGCGCAGGAGCGCGAGCGCCTCACTGTCATCCACGACCAGTGGGGTGCGCCCACGGGGGCCGAGCTGCTGGCCGACTGCAGCGCGCACGCCATCCGGCATCTGCTGACGCACCCCCAGGATGCCGGCCTGTACCACCTGGCCGCCGCCGGCGAGGCCACCTGGTTTTCGTATGCAAAATACGTGCTGGAGCAGGCGCAGCAAGCGCAGCCAGCTCTCGAAATAAAAGCAAAAGAACTGCTCCCCATCCCCGCGAGCGCCTACCCGTTGCCGGCGCCGCGTCCGCACAATTCGCGCCTGGACTGCGCCCGATTCCAGTCCACCTTCGGCCTGGTCTTGCCGCCGTGGCAACAGGGTGTGGCGCGCATGCTCATGGAAGTTCTGGGGTAGGGGGTCGGGCCACGGGCGCTGGTGTAGTGCCGTTTAGCGGGGTCGGCAATGCTAAAATCCGCAGGTTTTGCTGAGAGCGCCTACGCAAGTCGCGCGGCAAAATCAATCGCAAACCAGCCCCGTAAAGGTGTTGCAGCGCTGTCGATGGCCTGAAGGCCGGGCATGGCGGGCAAAGAAGGGGGCTGGATTTCAGACCCAACCTTTGGAGAATTTTCATGTCTATCACCATGCGCGAAATGCTGGAAGCTGGTGTCCACTTTGGCCACCAGACGCGCTTTTGGAACCCCAAGATGGCCCCCTTCATCTTCGGGCAGCGCAACAAGATCCACATCGTCAACCTCGAAAAAACCCTGCCGATGTTCGAGGATGCGCAAAAGTTTGCGCGCCAGCTCGCCGCCAACCGCGGCACCATTTTGATGGTGGGCACCAAGCGCCAGGCGCGCGAGCTCGTGGCTGCCGAGGCGCGGCGCGCGGGCGTGCCCTTCGTCGACCAGCGCTGGCTGGGCGGCATGCTGACCAACTTCAAGACCGTGAAGAGCTCGATCAAGCGGCTCAAGGACATGAAGGCCCAGATCGAGGCCGGGCTCGACAGCATGAGCAAGAAAGAGCAGCTCAACTTCAACCGCGAACTCGCCAAGCTCGAGCGTGACATCGGCGGCATCCAGGACATGGCAGCATTGCCCGACGCCATCTTCGTGATCGATGTGGGCTACCACAAGATTGCCGTGGCCGAAGCCAAAAAGCTCGGCATCCCGCTGATCGGCGTGGTGGACACCAACCACTCGCCCGAGGGCATCGATTACGTGATCCCCGGCAACGACGATTCGGCCAAGGCCGTGGCGCTCTACGCGCGTGGCATCGCCGACGCGATCCTCGAAGGCCGTGCGAACGCGGTGAACGAAGTGGTCAAGGCCGTTGCGGCTGAAAGCTCCGATGAATTCGTCGAAGTGGAAGAGTCTGCGGCCTGACGCAAGGCACATGCGCTGCTGCGCCAAACGAAAGGGGCTCATGGCGGGCCCCTTTTTTGAGCCCGAAATCTGATTCACCCTTATTGCTACTGACTACGGAAGGAATACAAATGGCTGCAATTACCGCAAGCATGGTGGCTGAGCTGCGCGCCAAGACCGACGCCCCCATGATGGAGTGCAAAAAAGCCCTCACCGAAGCCGACGGCGACATGGCCAAGGCCGAAGAGCTGCTGCGCGTCAAGCTCGGCACCAAGGCTGGCAAGGCGGCGTCGCGCATCACGGCCGAAGGCGTGGTCGCCACGTTTATCGAAGGCAGCATGGGCGGCATGATCGAGGTCAACAGCGAGACCGACTTCGTCAGCAAGAACGACAGCTTCATCGCCATGGCCAAGGCCGCGGCCGAACTCGTGGCCAAGCACGGCCCGACCGACGTGGCGGCGCTCGGCGCGCTGCCCTACAGCCAGGACAGCTTCGGCCCCACGCTGGAAGACGTGCGCAAGGGCCTGATCGGCAAGATCGGCGAGAACATGACCTTCCGCCGTTTCAAGGCGTTCCAAGGCAGCAACAAGCTCGCTTCCTACCTGCACGGCACGCGCATTGGCGTGGTGGTCGAGTATGAGGGTGACGAAGTCGCCGCCAAGGACGTGGCCATGCACATCGCCGCGATGAAGCCCGTGGCGCTGACCAGCGCCGAGGTGCCGGCCGAGCTGATCGAGAAAGAGCGCGCTGTGGCCGCCGGCAAGGCCGCTGAAGACGCCGCCAAGGCGCAGGCCGAGGGCAAGCCCGTGCAGTCGCCCGAGATCGTGACCAAGCGCATCGAGGGCGCGGTGCAGAAGTTCCTCAAGGAGGTGTCCTTGATGAACCAGGCTTTCGTGAAGAACGACAAGCAGACCGTGGAGCAGATGCTCAAGGAGCGCGGCACTTCGGTGAAGGCCTTCACGCTCTACGTGGTCGGCGAAGGCATAGAGAAGAAGGTGGACGACTTTGCGGCCGAAGTCGCTGCCCAGGTGGCTGCCGCCAAGGCTGCCGCCTGATTGTCCTGTCCGTCCACCAACCCCTGTCCATCTTTTTTGGAGCGTTTCATGTCCCTTGCCACACCAGCCCACAAGCGCATCCTGCTCAAGTTGTCTGGTGAGGCGCTCATGGGCGACGACGCCTTCGGCATCAACCGTGCGACCATAGGGCGCATCGTCGAAGAGATCGCCGAGGTCACGCGCCTTGGTGTCGAGGTGGCGGTGGTGATCGGCGGCGGCAATATCTTTCGTGGGGTCGCAGGCGGCTCGGCCGGCATGGACCGGGCCACGGCCGATTACATGGGCATGCTGGCCACGGTCATGAACGCCCTGGCCCTGGCCGACGCCATGGAAAAAAACGGACTGATTGCGCGCGTGATGTCCGCGATCGCCATCGAGCAGGTGGTCGAGCCCTACGTGCGCCCCAAGGCCTTGCAGTACCTCGAAGAGGGCAAGGTGGTGGTGTTCGCCGCCGGCACGGGCAACCCATTTTTCACCACCGACACCGCAGCGGCGCTGCGCGGGGCCGAGATCGGCGCCGAAGTGGTGCTCAAGGCCACCAAGGTGGACGGTGTTTATACTGCCGACCCGCAAAAAGACCCCCAGGCCCAGCGCTACACGCGCCTGAGCTTCGACGAGGCCATGGCGCGCAACCTGGGCATCATGGATGCGACGGCTTTTGCGCTGTGCCGCGACCAAAAACTCCCCGTGCGGGTGTTTTCCATCGTCAAACCTGGCGCCTTGCTGCGCGTGGTGCTCGGGGAAGACGAAGGTACGCTGGTTTACGCTTGACGGGCTGGCTGCTGGCGCGCAGGCAGGCGTGCCGCGGTCCCGAGGAGAACCCATGACGACGATTGCCGAGATCAAAAACACCGCTGCGAGCAAGATGGACCAGTCGATCGCAGCGTTCAAGAACAACCTGCAGAAAATCCGCACGGGCCGCGCGAATCCCGCGCTGCTCGATACCGTGCACGTGGAGTATTACGGCTCCATGGTGCCGCTGAGCCAGGTGGCGAACGTGGCCTTGCTCGACGCGCGCACCATCAGCGTGCAGCCCTGGGAAAAGGGCATGGGCGCGAAAATTGAAAAAGCCATTCGCGAGAGCGAGCTGGGCCTGAACCCGGCTTCCATGGGCGACTTGATTCGCGTACCCATGCCGCCCATGAGCGAGGAGCGGCGCAAGGAGATGACCAAGCTCGCGCGCCACGAGGGCGAAAACGCCAAGGTGGCCGTGCGCAACCTGCGGCGTGAGGCCAACGAGGCGCTCAAGCGCCTGGTGAAAGACAAGCTCATCTCCGAGGACGAGCAAAAGCGCGCCGAAGCCGAGGTGCAGAAGGCCACCGACAAGCACATCGCCGAGATCGATGCCCTGGTTGCGACCAAGGAGCAAGAGATCATGGCGGTGTGAGCGCCGTCGGTGAATCGATTGACCTTTCTTTCTCAGGCGAAGTTCTTGCGCGTACGGCCTTCCTCCATGTCCTATTCCCCCGTGGTGCCGCACCACATTGCCATCGTCATGGATGGCAACGGCCGTTGGGCGACGCGCCGTTTTCTGCCGCGCCTGGCCGGACACCGGCAGGGCGTCGAATCCTTGCGCCGCTGCGTGCGCGCCTGCCTCGATCGTGGCGTGCAGGTGCTCACGGTATTTGCTTTTTCGTCCGAGAACTGGAGCCGTCCCGTGGAAGAGGTCTCTGGCCTCATGGAGCTGCTCGCGTTGGCGCTCGCGCGTGAGGTGCCTTTGCTGCGCAAAGACGGGGTGCGGCTTTATTGCGTGGGCGAGCGCACCGGGCTCTCGGCGCGGGTGCGCGAAGGGCTCGCGCAGGCCGAGGCGAGCACGGCAAGTCTGACGGATCCGGCGCGGCTCGTGCTCAACGTGTGCTTCAACTACGGCGGCCGCTGGGACATTGCACAGGCGGCGGCAGCGCTCGCCGCGCGCGGTGAAGCCATCACCGAGCAAAGTCTGCCCGGCGCGCTGGCGCTGGCCCATGTGCCCGACCCTGACTTGGTGATCCGCACCGGGGGCGAGATGCGCCTGAGCAATTTTTTGCTCTGGCAGGCCGCGTATTCCGAGCTGTTTTTCAGCGACAAGCTCTGGCCCGAATTCGACGAGGCGGCGCTGGACCAGGCCATCGCCGCCTACGCCGCGCGCGAGCGCCGCTTCGGCAAGACGTCCGAGCAGGTGCGCGCGGTGGCTTCCTGAGCCAACCGGGCGAAGGCAAGGAGATTTTCATGCTGCGCCAACGCATCATCACCGCCATCGTCTTGCTGGCCATTTTGCTGCCCGCACTGTTTTATCCCACGCCGCTGCCCTTGATGTGCGTGGTGCTGGCGCTGGTGGCTGCGGGTGCCTGGGAGTGGGGGCGGCTCAACGGTCTGGGGCCGGCGGCGGCGCTGGCGTGGGGTGCGGTGTGTCTGCTGTTGTGCGCGCTCACCTGGTGGCTCGGCTGGGTGGAGCAGCCTTTGCGCGCGCTGTGGCTGCTTGCGGGGCTGGCCTGGGTGCTGGGTGGCGCCTGGCTGCTGCGCGCGGGCGTGGCAGGCTGGCCGCACATTCCGCGGGCGCTGCGGCTGCTGGGCGGCCTGCTCGCGCTGTGGCTCGCCTGGCTCGCGCTCGCGCAGGCGCGCCGCATGGGCGTCAACTTTCTGCTCTCGGTGCTGGTGCTGGTCTGGGTCGCGGACATTTTTGCGTACTTCTGCGGGCGCGCCTTTGGCCTGCGCTGGACGCACAACAAGCTCGCGCCCACCATCAGCCCCGGCAAGACCTGGGAAGGCGTGTGGGGCGGCCTCATCGGCGTGCAACTGCTCGCCTTCGGCTGGGCCGCGGCGGACGCGCACTGGCAGGTGCAGCCGCCCAGTTTTTACGGCATGGTGGCGGCGCCCGGTGGCTGGCGATGGGGGCTGTTGGCCGTGGTGGCGTTGTTTCTGGGCGCCATGAGCGTGGTCGGCGACCTCGTGGAGTCGCTCGTCAAACGCAGCGCGGGCGTCAAGGACAGCAGCGGCCTGCTGCCGGGGCACGGCGGTGTGCTCGACCGCGTCGATGCGCTGCTGCCCACGCTGCCGCTGGCGATGATGCTGGCCCGCTGGCTGCAGGGCGCGCCATGAAGCAGCGCATCGCGGTTCTGGGCTCTACGGGCTCGATAGGCACCAGCACGCTGGACGTGGTGGCGCGCCATCCCGAGCGTTTCGAGGTGTTCGCCCTCAGCGCCGCGACGCAGGTCGATCTGCTGCTGGAACAATGCGCGCGTTTTCGCCCGCGGCTGGCTGCGATGGCGAGCGCTCCGCATGCACGCTTGCTTGCCGAAAAATTAGCACAAAATAGCCTCCCAACGCAGGTACTGCAAGCGCAAGAAGCTCTTGAATTGATAGCTTCGCACGAGCAGGTGGACACCGTCATGGCGGCCATTGTGGGCGCTGCGGGCCTCGCGCCCTGCCTGGCTGCAGCACGCGCGGGCAAGCGCCTGCTGCTCGCCAACAAAGAGGCGCTGGTGGTGGGCGGCGAGGTGTTCTTGGACGCCGTGCGCGCCGGCGGGGCGACGCTGCTGCCCATAGACAGCGAGCACTCGGCGATTTTTCAGTCGCTGCCCGAAGACCCTTCGACCTGGGCGCAGCGCGTCGAAAAAATCATCCTCACTGCCTCGGGCGGGCCGTTTCGCACACGCGCGCCGGCCACGCTGCGCGACGTGACGCCCGAGCAGGCCTGTGCGCATCCCAACTGGAGCATGGGGCGCAAGATTTCGGTCGATTCGGCCACCATGATGAACAAGGCGCTCGAGGTGATCGAGGCGCGCTACCTGTTCGGCCTCGATCCCGCGCGGCTCGAGGTGGTGATCCACCCGCAAAGCATCATCCACTCGATGGTGCAGTACCGCGACACTTCGGTGGTGGCGCAGCTGGGCACGCCTGATATGCGCGTGCCCATCGCCTACGGCCTGTCGTGGCCCGAGCGCGTCGAATCGGGTGCGGCGGCGCTGGACTTTCGCACGCTCTCGGCCATGACCTTCGAGGACGTGGCTGAGCACGACCATGCGCAGCGCTTTCCGGGCCTGCGCCTGGCCTGGGAGGCGCTGGCCGCGCCGCGCGGCACCACGGCCGTGCTCAACGCCGCGAACGAGGAGGCCGTGGCGGCTTTTCTGGCGCGGCGCATCCGTTTTGACCAGATCGATGCCGTGAACCGCGCCACGCTCGAAGCCGTGGCACCCGCGCAGCCCGATTCGCTGCAAGCCCTGCTGGCGCTCGACGCGCAGGCACGCCGCGCGGCAGACCAGGCCATTGCGCATTTGAGCGCCTGATGCCACACAGAACGGTGAGAATCGCGCCATGCTGACTTTGCCTGCCTTTCTCATTGCGCTGGGCCTGCTGATTGCCGTACACGAATACGGTCATTACCGCGTGGCCGTGGCCTGCGGCGTCAAGGTGCTGCGCTTTTCCATAGGTTTTGGCAAGCCCCTGCTGCGCTGGCAGCCCAAGGGCAGCGCGACCGAGTTCGTCCTCGGGGCTTTTCCGCTCGGTGGCTACGTGCGCATGCTCGACGAGCGCGAGGCGCCGGTGCCTGCCAACGAGCGTCACCTCGCTTTCAACACCCAGCCGCTACGCGCACGCGCGGCCATCGTCGCCGCGGGGCCGCTCGCGAACCTCTTGCTCGCGGTGCTTTTGTATGCGCTGGTGCACTGGATAGGCGTGCAGGAGCCCAAGGCCACGCTGGCTAGCCCGCTGCCGGGCTCGATCGCGCAAGCGGCCGGGCTGCAGGGCGGCGAGCTGGTGCAGCGCGCAGCGCTGGGCGCTGCCGAACTCGAACCCGTGCGTTCGTTCGAAGACCTGCGCTGGATCTTGACGCAAGGGGCGCTCGAGGGCACCGTCGTGCGCCTGGAAGTCGAGCCCACGCCGGGCGCACTGCGGCGCGAAGTGCTGCTCGACCTGACGCAGTTCGACACGCGCGAGGCCGACGCGCAGATGCTGCGCAAAATCGGCATCGCAGGCCCGTGGACGCGCCCGGTGCTCGGCGAGATCATGCCCGGCAGCCCGGCGCAGCGCGCGGGCCTGCAGGAAGGAGACCTCGTGCTGCAGGTCGACGCGACCCCCGTGGTCGACGGCCTGCAACTGCGTGAACTGATACGCCAGGCCGTGCAGGACGGCAAAGCCCAGGCGCAGACCTGGCGCATAGAGCGTGCGGGCACGGCGCTGCAGCTGCGCGTGCAGCCCGAGCCCCGTCAGGAGCCCACGGGCATCGTCGGCCGCATTGGTGCTTACGTGGGCGCGGCGCCCGAATTCGTGCGCGTGCGCTACGGCCCGCTGGAGGGCCTGGGCAAGGCCTTTGCGCGCACCTGGGACATCTCGGTGCTGAGCTTGCGCATGATGGGGCGCATGCTGATCGGCGAAGCCTCGCTGAAAAACCTCAGCGGCCCCTTGACCATCGCCGATTACGCCGGCCGCTCGGCGAGCCTGGGGCTGACGCCGTACCTCGCTTTTCTGGCCGTGATCAGTGTGAGCCTGGGCGTGCTCAACCTGCTGCCCGTGCCCGTCCTCGATGGCGGACACCTGATGTATTATCTTTGGGAGGGCGTGACGGGGCGGCCAGTTCCTGATCCATGGCTCGAGCAATTGCAGCGTGGCGGCATGGCAGTGCTGCTGCTGATGATGGCAATTGCACTGTTCAACGACATTTCCCGCTTTCTTGGCTGAACCTCACCGGGTTTCGATACGGCGGCTTGCGCTTGCTTTTACATGAAAAACCACTTCCATCGCTTCGGCGTGCGTACCGCATCGGCCTTGGCCGCACTTGTTTTTGCCGCCCATACGGCCTGGGCGCTCGAACCCTTCAAGGTGCAGGACATCCGCGTAGAGGGCCTGCAACGGGTCGAGCCCGGCACGGTGTTCGCCTCACTGCCCTTTCGGGTCGGCGACGAATACAACGACGACAAAGGCGCTGCAGCCATCCGCGCCTTGTATGCCCTGGGTCTGTTCAAGGACGTGCGCCTCGAGGCCGCGGGCAATGTGCTCGTGGTCGTGGTCGAGGAGCGCCCCACGATCGCCGACGTGGATTTCGTGGGCACGCGCGAGTTCGACAAGGATGCGCTGAAGAAAAGCATGCGCGAGGTTGGCCTCGCCGAGGGGCGGCCGTTTGACAAGGCCCTTGCCGACCGCGCTGAGCAGGAACTCAAGCGCCAATACATCAACCGCAGTCTCTACGGTGCCGAGGTCGTGACCACGGTGACGCCTGTGGAGCGCAACCGCGTCAATCTGACCTTCACCGTCACTGAAGGTGAGGCTTCGCGCATCAAGGAGGTGCGCATCGTCGGCAACAAGGCGTTCAGCGAATCCACGCTCAAGGACTTGTTCGACCTCAACACGGGGGGCTGGCTCAGCTGGTACACCAAGTCCGACCGCTATTCGCGCGCCAAGTTCAACGCCGACCTCGAGTCCTTGCGCTCGTACTACCTGCAGCGCGGCTTTCTCGAATTCCGCATCGAGTCCACGCAGGTGGCGATCTCGCCCGACAAGAAGGACATCTCCATCGTCATCAATGTGCACGAAGGTGATCGTTACGTGGTGCAGGCCGTCAAGCTCGAGGGCGACTATCTGGGGCGCGAGGACGAGTTCAAGTCCCTGGTCAAAATTCGTGCGGGCGAGCCCTACAACGTCGATCAGGTGACCGCAACCACCAAGGCATTCACGGAGAACTTCGCGCGTTTCGGGTACGCCTTTGCGCGCGTGGAGGCCGTGCCCGATGTCGACCGCGACAACGGCCGCGTCACTTTGGTGCTGCGCGCCGACCCTTCGCGCCGCGCCTACGTGCGCCGCATCAACGTCACGGGCAACAACCGCACGCGCGACGAAGTCATTCGCCGCGAGTTCCGCCAGTTCGAGTCCGCGTGGTACGACGGCGACAAAATCCGCCTCTCGCGCGACCGGGTGGACCGGCTGGGCTATTTCACCGAAGTGAACGTCGAAACCGACGAAGTTCCAGGCGCGCCCGACCAGGTCGATCTGGCCGTCAATGTGACCGAAAAGCCCACGGGCTCGCTGCAGCTGGGGGCAGGATTTTCGAGTGCGGAAAAAGTCACGCTGTCGTTTGCCATCAAGCAGGAAAACGTCTTCGGTTCAGGTAATTACCTTGGTATCGAGGTCAATACCAGCAAGTACCACCGCACCTTGGTGCTCAGCACCACCGACCCTTATTTCACCCAGGATGGCGTCTCGCGCACGATAGATATGTACTATCGCTCCGACAAGCCCTATGCAAACCAGGGTGGCGATTACGAGATCGACACCACGGGCGCATCCCTGCGTTTCGGCGTGCCGTTCAGCGAAGTCGATACGGTGTATTTCGGCGGCGGGCTCGAGCAGACCAAGATCAAGTCCGGCACCAACATCCCCGCAGCGTATCTGTATTACGCGACGCGCTTTGGCTTTACCAGCACGTCCGTGCCGCTGACCATTGGCTGGTCGCGCGACAGCCGCGACAGTGCGCTCGCGCCGACGGCGGGGCGCTACCAGCGTTTCATGTCCGAGTGGTCGGTGGCGTCCGATGCGCGCTACGTCAAAGGGGACTACCAATACCAGCAATACCTGCCATTGAACAAGCGCTACACGCTCGCCTTCAATGGCGAGCTGGGCCTGGGCAAGGGCCTCAACGGCCGGCCGTTCCCGGTGTTCAAAAACTTCTATTCGGGCGGTCTGGGGTCGGTGCGCGGCTTCGAGCAGGGCACGCTCGGGCCGCGTGATGTGACCGGGGCTGTGCTCGGGGGCACCAAGAAGCTCACGCTGAATGCCGAAATGATCTCGCCATTTCCTGGCGCCGGCAACGACCGCACCTTGCGCATTTATACCTTCGTCGATGCGGGCAACGTTTATGGCGAAGGCGAAAAGTTCGAGTTCAGCCAGCTGCGCGCCTCGGTGGGCGTGGGTTTGAGCTGGATTTCCCCGCTCGGGCCCTTGCGCCTGGGCTTTGGCCAGCCGGTGCATAAATTTGCCGGCGATAGAATCCAGAAATTGCAATTCCAGATAGGTACATCGTTCTAATGAAAGTCCTCTCCTCCACCCTTTCCCGTTGTCTGGGCGCCGCTGCTTTGATGGGCGCCCTGGCCGTTGCTGCGCCGGTGCAGGCGCAGGATTTCAAGGTCGGCTTCGTCAACACCGACCGCGTGTTCCGTGAGGCCAACACCGCCAAGGCGGCGCAGGCCAAGCTCGAACAAGAGTTTTCGCGTCGCGAAAAAGAGCTGATCGACCAGGGCAACGCCTTGAAAGCTGCCTCCGAAAAATTCGAGCGCGAGGCGCCCACCATGGCCGAGAGCCAGCGCACGGCACGCCAGCGCCAGCTCGTGGACCAGGACCGCGACTTCCAGCGCAAGCGCCGCGAGTTTCAGGAAGACCTGAACGCGCGCAAGAACGAAGAGCTCGCGCAGGTGATAGACCGCGCCAACAAGGTGGTCAAGCAGGTCGCCGAAACCGAAAAATACGACCTCATCCTGCAAGAGGCCGTCTATATCAACCCCAAGTACGACATCACTGACAAGGTGATCAAGGCGCTGAATACCTCCGCGGGTAAATAAGCGCACGGGTGGCGTGTGAGTTTGCGTCTCGGGGAGATCGTGGATGCGCTCGGCGGTGTGCTGGAAGGCGGGGAGCGCGATGCGGTCATCACCGGCATTGCACCACTCGATGCCGCAGGGCCGGGTGACATCAGCTTTCTGAGCCAGCCGCGCCTGCAGCCGCAACTGGCCGCCTCGCGGGCGGCCTGCGTCATCGTGGCGCCCGCCTTGCGCATGCAGGCGCGCGCGCGCGGCGCGTGCATCGTGGCGGCCGACCCTTACGTCTACTTTGCGCGCCTCACGCAGCTCTGGCGCCAGCGCCACGATCCCGCCGTGCCCCCCGGCATTCACCCGAGCGCCGTCGTCGAAGCCTCGGCCGAGGTGCATCCCACGGCCACGGTAGGCCCCTTGTGCGTGGTCGAGCGCGGCGCGCGCATAGGTGCGCACACGGTGCTGACGTCCCGTGTCACGGTGGGCGCGCGCTGCGAGATCGGCGCGCGCTGCCTGCTGCACCCTGGCGTGGTCATTGGCGCCGACGGTTTCGGCTTTGCCCAGGAGGGCGGCGCGTGGGTCAAGATCGAGCAGCTCGGCGCGGTGCGCATCGGTGACGACGTCGAGATCGGCGCCAACACCTGCATAGACCGCGGGGCGCTGCGCGATACCGTGATCGAAGATGGCGTCAAGCTCGACAACCTGATCCAGATCGGCCACAACGTGCACATCGGCCGCCATGTCGCCATGGCGGGCTGCTCGGCCATTGCGGGCAGCGCAACCATAGGCGCGCATTGCACCATAGGCGGTGCGGCCAACGTGCTCGGGCACCTGAGCTTGGCTGAAAATGTGCACATTTCGGCCGTGAGCCTGGTCACGCACTCCCTGCGCAAGCCGGGGCAATACACTGGCATCTTCCCCATAGACGAGAATGCGCGCTGGGAAAAAAACGCCGCCGCACTCAAGCAACTTCACAAGCTGCGCGAGCGCGTCAAGGCCCTGGAGCGCGCATTGCAAGAATCCAAAGACGACCCCCGATGATGGACATTCACCAAATCCTCCAACTGCTGCCCCATCGCTATCCATTTCTGCTCGTGGATCGCGTGCTCGACATTGACCTGCAGGCCAAGACGCTGCGTGCTATCAAGAATGTGACCATCAACGAACCGTTTTTTGCCGGCCACTTCCCCAAGCGCCCGGTCATGCCCGGCGTGCTCATGCTGGAGGCCATGGCGCAGACCTGTGCATTGCTGTCGTTCGAGACCGAAGGCGTCCGCCTCGGTGACGGCCAGGTGTTCTACTTCGTGGGCATAGACGGTGCGCGCTTCAAGCGCCCCGTGGGGCCGGGCGATCAGCTGGTGCTGCACTCGGCGCTGGATCGCGCGCGCGCCGGGATGTACCGCTTTCAGTGCAAGTCCATGGTGGACGACGAGGTCGCCTGCGAGGCCACCATCATGTGCACCATCCGCAACGTCGAGTGACGCGCCGGCCGCTTTGCGCGATGACCGCCCCAGGCACGCTGATTCACCCCACTGCGCTGATCGATCCCGCCGCCGAGCTCGATACTTCGGTGCAGGTCGGGCCGTACGCCGTCATCGGCGCGCAGGTGCGCATAGGCGCGGGCACCAGCATAGGCGCGCACTGCGTGATCGAAGGGCGTACGCGCATAGGGCGCGACAACCGCATCTTCCAGTTCGCCTCGCTCGGTGCCGTGCCGCAGGATAAAAAATACGCGGGCGAGCCGACCGAGCTCGTCATCGGCGACCGCAACACCATCCGCGAGTTCTGCACTTTCAACCTCGGCACGGCGCAAGATCGCGGCGTGACCACGGTGGGTGACGACAACTGGATCATGGCCTACGTGCACATCGCGCACGACTGCGTGGTCGGCAACCAGACCATCCTCGCGAACAATGCCACGCTCGCGGGCCATGTGCATATTGGCGAGCAGGCCATCGTCGGCGGGCTCACGGGCGTGCACCAGTTCGTGCACATAGGTGCGCACGCGATGGTGGGCTTTGGCAGCCATGTCTCGCAGGACGTGCCGCCGTTCATGCTCGTCGATGGCAACCCGCTCGCGGTGCACGGCTTCAACATCGAGGGGCTGCGCCGGCGCGGGTTTTCCGCGCCGCGCCTCGCGGCCATCAAGCAGATGCACCGCCTGCTGTACCGCCAGGGGCTCACGCTCGAAGCCGCGCGCGCCGCATTCGCCGAGTTGCCCGCGCAATTCCCCGACGCGGCCGAAGACGTGGCCTGCATGCTGGCCTTCCTTGACGCCTCGCGCCGCGGCATCGTGCGCCGCGCCTGAGAGGCAGAGTCTGAGAGTCTTTCGTCCATGGCCGCCTTGCACACCCAAACACCCCCGTTCGTCGTTGCAAATGCTCGCCATAGCCCGCGCTATGGCTGCGCTTTGCACCTTGAGCGGTGGCGTTTGGATGCGCCTTTCGGCCGCGGCCGAAAAACTTTCAGCCTCTGAGTTGACGATCTTTTCATGAGGTACGCATGACCGCGCCGCGTGTGGCCATGGTGGCCGGAGAGGCTTCGGGCGATCTGCTCGCGAGCCTGCTGCTGCAGGGGCTGCAGGCGCGCTGGCCCGAGGTGGCGGCGCACGGCATAGGCGGGCCGCGCATGCGCGAGCGCGGCTTTGACGCCTGGTGGCCCAGCGACCGGCTGGCCGTGCATGGCTACAGTTTCGAGGTACTGCGCCGGCTCGCGGGCATCGTGGCCATCCGGCGCCAGTTGCGTGCGCGTCTGCTGCAGGGGCGCCCCGACATGTTCATCGGCGTCGATGCGCCCGATTTCAACCTGGGCCTGGAAGCCGACCTGCGCGCCGCAGGCATCAAGACGGTGCACTTCGTGTGCCCCTCGATCTGGGCCTGGCGGCCCGAGCGCGTGGAAAAAATCCGCCGCAGTGCCGAGCACGTGCTGTGCCTGTTTCCGTTCGAGCCCGCGCTGCTCGCGCAACATGGCATCGCTGCGACCTACGTGGGCCATCCGCTGGCGAATGTGATCCCGCGCGTGCCCGACCAGGCAGCGGCGCGCCGCGCGCTCGGCTTATCCCAGGATGCGCCCGTGCTGGCGCTGTTGCCAGGCAGCCGCAGGGCCGAGGTGCACTACCTCGCTCCAGCCTTTTTTGACGCTGCAGCGCTGATCCATCAAGCACAGTCAGCTATCAAAATGATTGTTCCGGCGCTGCCTGCATTGCGCGCGCGCATCGTGCAGCAATTGGAGGCGCGCGGCCTGGGCGCCGTGGTGCAGGTGGTCGAGGGGCGCTCGCACGAGGTGCTTGCGGCCTGCGACGTGACGCTGATCGCGAGCGGCACGGCCACGCTGGAGGCGGCGCTGTTCAAGCGCCCCATGGTGATCGCCTACCGCATGCATCCGCTGAGCTGGCGCCTCATGCGGCGCAAACAGCTGCAGCCCTGGGTGGGCCTGCCCAACATCCTGTGCCGCGACTTCGTCGTGCCCGAACTGCTGCAGGACGCCGCCACGCCGCAGGCGCTCGCCGCGGCGACGCTGCAGTGGTTCGACGCGCGCACGCAGGCGCCGGACACCATCCACGCACTCGTGCAGCGCTTCGACGCCCTGCATGAGAGCCTGCAACGCAACACCCCGCAACTCGCCGCCGATGCGATCGAAAAAATCCTTGTCCGCTGAGCAGGCCGCGCTGTTCGACCGATTGCACCTTCCGCACGGCGCGGCGCTGGTCGCGGGCGTCGATGAGGCCGGACGCGGCCCGCTCGCCGGCCCCGTGGTCGCGGCCGCAGTGATCCTCGATGAGCTGCACCCCATCGCGGGCCTGGCAGACTCCAAAAAACTCAGCCCCAAACGGCGCCTGGCACTCTACGACGAGATCCGCGCCAAGGCGCTGTGCTGCAGCATCGCCGAGGCCAGCGTCGAAGAAATCGACCGCCTCAACATCCTGCAGGCCACGCTGCTTGCCATGGCGCGCGCGGTGCAGGGCCTGCGGCTCAAACCGCGGCTCACGCTCGTCGACGGCAACCGCCTGCCCGCGTTCGACATGCCCGCGCAGGCCATCGTCGCGGGCGATGCGCTGGTGCCGGCGATCTCGGCCGCATCGATTCTGGCCAAGGTGCAGCGCGACCAGTGGTGCGCGCAGATTGACATGGACTACCCGCAATACGGCTTTGCCGCGCACAAGGGCTATGGCACCGCAGCGCACCTCGCGGCCCTGCGCGCGCATGGGCCTTGCGAGCACCACCGGCGCAGCTTTGCGCCCGTCGCGCAGCTGCTGGAGCGTGCGCCATGAGCGCGGAAAAACGGCCGCGGCCGGCGGGCGATCTGTCGGCACCCAGCGCCGAGCCAGCGGCCGCCGGCAAAGACGCCGCCATCACGCACATCCATTCGCGCGACAACGCCTTCGTGAAGGCGCTGCGCCGCCTCGCGCAGGACAACACGGCCTACCGCAGCCAGGGCCAGGTCTGGATCGAGGGCGACCACCTGTGCCGTGCGGCGCTGGCGCGCGGCTGGCAGCCCAGCGTGGCCGTGTTTGCAGAGTCTTTTTGGCCTTTGGCGCCCGATGATTGGGCGCAAGCAGCTCATAAAACAGTAGTGCTTTCGGATGCGCTTTTCGCCGCCGTGAGCATGCTCGAATCGCCTGCGCGCATGGGCTATGTGCTCGATCTTCCGCCTGCCGCGGGCTTGCAGGCCGGCGTTGCCACCGTAGTGCTCGACCGCGTGCAGGACGCGGGCAACGTGGGCTCTGTTCTGCGCAGTGCCGCGGCCTTTGGCTTTGGTCAGGTGCTTGCGCTCAAGGGCAGCGCCGCGCTGTGGTCGCCCAAGGTGCTGCGCGCCGGCATGGGCGCGCACTTTGCGCTGCGCCTGGTCGAAGGTCTGGCGCAGGACGACGTGCAGGCGCTGGCTCTGCCGCTGCTCGTCACGAGCTCGCACGCGGGCGATTTTCTGCATGAGGCCAAGCTGCCGTGGCCCTGCGCCTGGGTGCTCGGACACGAAGGGCAGGGCGTCAGCCCCGCGCTCGAAGCGCGCGCCGCGCAGCGCATCCGCATCGCCCAGCCGGGCGGGGAAGAGTCGCTCAACGTCGCTGCGGCCGCGGCGATCTGCCTGCATGCGAGTGCGGTGCAAGGGCACGCCATGCCCTTGCTGCACCGCAGCAAATAGACCTGGCCCGCCGCAGGGCGCGGATATAATGGGCGGCTTTTCTCGCATAAGCGCCGTCCCAGCATCCAAAGCTACTACTTTTTTGAGAGCAGTCACGCGCAGCCAGGCTATGCACGTCGGTGCCTTGCCTTGCCCGGCGCAGCCTGCGGGCCTGGGCGGCCGCCATTCGTTTCGGAGTCCCCAGTGCTTTCGTCTCTCAAGGCAAGCTTCCCGCCCGCCATCCTGGCGCTCGCAGACGGCACGGTCTTTACAGGTCAATCGATAGGTGCCGCGGGCACCACGGTCGGCGAGGTGGTGTTCAACACCGCCATGACCGGCTACCAGGAAATCCTCACCGACCCGAGCTACTGCCAGCAGATCGTGACGCTCACGTACCCGCACATCGGTAACTACGGCGTCAACCCCGAGGACGTCGAGGCCGACAAAGTCCACGCCGCGGGCCTGATCATCAAAGACCTGCCGCTGCTTGCGAGCAACTTCCGCTGCACGCAGACCCTCTCGGACTACCTGGTGCAGGAGCGCACCGTGGCCATTGCAGGGCTGGACACGCGCCGCCTCACGCGCCTGCTGCGCACCGGCGGCGCGCAAAACGGCGCCATCGTCGCGTTGGCGCCGGACCAGTCGGTCACGCAGGCTGCGCTCGACCAAGCCGCTGCGCAGGCCGTCGCCCTCGCGCAGGGCGCGCCGCGCATGGTCGGGCTGGATCTGGCCAAGGTGGTCAGCACCCCCGCGCCCTACGCCTGGACGCAGACCGAGTGGCAGCTCGGCACTGGTCATGGTACGCAGACCGCGCCGCGCTTTCATGTCGTGGCCTACGACTTCGGCGTAAAGAAAAACATCCTGCGCATGCTCGCCGCGCGCGGCTGCAGGCTCACCGTGGTGCCCGCGCAGACGCCTGCCGCCGAGGTGCTGGCGCTGCGCCCCGACGGCGTCTTTCTGTCCAACGGCCCCGGCGACCCCGAGCCCTGCGACTACGCCATCGCCGCCGCGCGCACGCTGATCGACGCGGGCATCCCCACCTTCGGCATTTGCCTGGGGCACCAGATCATGGCGCTGGCCAGCGGCGCCAAGACCTTCAAGATGAAGTTCGGCCACCACGGCGCCAACCACCCCGTGAAAGACCTGGACACGGGTCGCGTCTCGATCACGAGCCAAAACCACGGCTTTGCCGTCGATGAAGCCTCGCTGCCCGCGAATCTGCGCGCCACGCACCTGAGCCTGTTCGACGGCACGCTGCAAGGGCTCGCGCGCACCGACAAGCCCGCGTTCTGTTTTCAGGGCCACCCCGAGGCCTCGCCCGGCCCGCACGACATTGCCTATCTGTTCGACCGCTTCACGGCGCTGATGGAGAACCCCAAAAATGCCTAAGCGCAGCGATATCCAGACTGTCCTCATCATCGGCGCCGGCCCCATCGTCATCGGGCAGGCGTGCGAGTTCGATTACTCGGGCGTACAGGCCTGCAAGGCGCTGCGCGAAGAGGGCTACAAGGTCATCCTGATCAACAGCAACCCCGCGACGATCATGACCGACCCGGCCACGGCCGACGTCACCTACATCGAGCCCATCACCTGGCAGACGGTCGAGAAAATCATCGCCAAGGAGCGCCCGCAGCACCCCGGCGGCTTTGCCATCCTGCCCACCATGGGCGGGCAGACTGCGCTCAACTGCGCGCTCGACCTGTGGCGCAACGGCGTGCTCGCCAAGTACCAGGTGGAGCTGATCGGCGCCACGCCCGAGGCCATAGACAAGGCCGAAGACCGCCTCAAGTTCAAGGAGGCCATGACGCGCATCGGCCTGGGCTCGGCCAAGAGCGGCATTGCGCACAGCATGGCCGAGGCCTGGGAGGTGCAAAAGCACGTGGGCTTTCCGACGGTGATCCGCCCGAGCTTCACGCTCGGCGGCACGGGCGGCGGCATCGCCTACAACCCCGAGGAGTTCGAGACCATCTGCAAGCGCGGCCTCGAAGCCTCGCCCACCAGCGAGCTGCTGATCGAAGAGTCGCTCGTGGGCTGGAAAGAGTACGAGATGGAGGTGGTGCGCGACAAGGCCGACAACTGCATCATCGTGTGCTCGATCGAAAACCTCGACCCCATGGGCGTGCACACGGGCGACTCGATCACTGTCGCGCCCGCGCAGACGCTGACCGACAAGGAATACCAGATTCTGCGCGACGCGAGCCTGGCCGTGCTGCGTGAAATCGGTGTCGATACCGGCGGCTCGAACGTGCAGTTCGCCGTCAACCCCAAAGACGGGCGCATGATCGTCATCGAGATGAACCCGCGCGTGTCGCGCTCGTCGGCGCTCGCGTCCAAGGCCACGGGCTTCCCGATCGCCAAGGTCGCGGCCAAGCTCGCCGTGGGCTACACGCTCGACGAGCTGCGCAACGAGATCACCGGCGGCGCCACGCCCGCGAGCTTCGAGCCCACGATCGACTACGTGGTCACCAAGATTCCGCGCTTTGCGTTCGAAAAGTTCCCCGCCGCCGACAACCGCCTGACCACGCAGATGAAGAGCGTGGGCGAGGTCATGGCCATCGGGCGTACGTTCCAGGAGTCGTTCCAGAAGGCGCTGCGCGGGCTCGAGGTCGGCGTCGATGGCTTGAACGAAAAGACGCAGGACCGCGAAGTGCTCGAAAAAGAGCTCGGCGAGCCCGGCCCCGAGCGCATCTGGTACGTGGGCGACGCCTTTGCCGCGGGCTGGACGCTGGACGAGGTGCACCAGCTCACGAAAATCGACCCGTGGTTTCTGGTGCAAATCGAGGAGATCGTGAAGATCGAGCTCGACCTCGACCAACACACCGCCACGCACGGCGATGCCGCGCTCGAAGCGCTCTCGAAACAAGAGCTGCTGCTTCTCAAGAAAAAAGGCTTTTCCGACCGGCGTCTGGCCAAGCTGCTGAAAACCAGCGAGCAAGCCGTGCGTGCGCACCGCCGCGCGCTGGGCGTGCGTCCGGTATTCAAGCGCGTGGACACCTGCGCCGCCGAATTTGCCACCAACACCGCCTACATGTATTCGACCTACGAGGACGAATGCGAGGCCGAGCCGAGCACGCGCCAAAAAATCATGGTGCTGGGCGGCGGGCCCAACCGCATCGGCCAGGGCATAGAGTTCGACTACTGCTGCGTGCATGCGGCGCTGGCCATGCGCGAGGATGGTTACGAAACCATCATGGTCAACTGCAACCCCGAAACCGTCTCGACCGACTACGACACCAGCGACCGGCTGTATTTCGAGCCGCTCACGCTCGAGGACGTGCTCGAGATCGTCGACAAGGAAAAGCCCACCGGCGTGATCGTGCAGTACGGCGGGCAGACGCCGCTCAAACTCGCGCTCGGGCTGGAGGCCGAGGGCGTGCCCATCATAGGCACCACGCCCGACATGATCGACGCGGCCGAAGACCGCGAGCGTTTTCAGCAGCTCTTGCACACGCTGGGCCTGCGCCAGCCGCCCAACGCCACCGCGCGCACCGAGGCCGAGGCGCTCGAAAAAGCCCAGGCGCTGGGCTACCCGCTGGTGGTGCGCCCGAGCTACGTGCTGGGCGGGCGCGCAATGGAAATCGTGCACGAACAGCGCGACCTCGAGCGCTACATGCGCGAGGCCGTCAAGGTCAGCAACGACTCTCCGGTGCTGCTGGATCGCTTTCTGAGCGACGCCATCGAATGCGACGTCGATGCCGTGCGCGACGCCACGGGCCAGGTGCTGATCGGCGGCGTGATGGAGCACATCGAGCAGGCAGGAGTGCACAGCGGCGACTCGGCCTGCTCGCTGCCGCCGTACTACCTCAAGCAGGCCACCATCGACGAGCTCAAGCGCCAGACCGCGGCCATGGCCGAGGGGCTGAACGTGGTGGGGCTCATGAACGTGCAGTTCGCGATCCAGGAGGTGCCGCAGGAAGGCGGCGGCAAGCAGGACGTGATCTACGTGCTCGAAGTCAACCCGCGCGCGAGCCGCACCGTGCCCTTCGTGAGCAAGGCCACGGGCATACAGCTGGCCAAGGTGGCGGCGCGCTGCATGGCGGGGCGCCCGCTGGCCGCGCAGGGCGTGACGCGCGAAGTGGTGCCGCCATACTTCAGCGTCAAGGAGGCGGTGTTCCCCTTCGTCAAGTTCCCCGGCGTCGATACCATTCTCGGCCCCGAGATGAAATCCACCGGCGAAGTCATGGGCGTGGGCAAGACCTTTGGCGAGGCCTACATCAAGGCGCAGATGGGCGCGGGCGAGCGCCTGCCGCGCCCGCTCAAGGCCGATGGCACGCCCAGCGGCAAGGTGTTCCTCACGGTGAAGAACGCCGACAAACCCCAGGCCGTGCAGACCGCACGCGCACTGCACGCCATGGGCTTTGCGCTCGTGGCCACGCGCGGCACGGCGCAGGCCATTGCCGCTGCCGGCGTGCCTTGCGAGGTGGTCAACAAAGTCACCGAAGGCCGCCCACACGTGGTGGACATGCTCAAGAGCGGACAGATCGCGCTGGTCATCAACACCGTGGAGGAGCGCCGCAACGCCATCGCCGACAGCCGCACCATACGCACCGGCGCCCTGCAGGCGCGCGTGCCCACCATCACCACCATCGCCGGCGCCGAGGCTGCCGTCGAGGGCATGCGTTTCATGGACCGGCTGGGCGTGGTTTCGGTGCAGGAAATGCATGCGCAGCTGTTGCCGCCATCGGGGAAAACCGGGGCTTAACACCTCCGGGGCGATTCGGCATAATCGCTCCATCCACTTGCCGCCGGGGTCCGCCTCGGCGGTTTGCTTTTGCACGACACGAAAAAAGACGCAGACCACCATGGCCACCATTCCGATCACCAAGCGCGGCGCCGAAAAGCTCAAGGCCGAGCTGCACCGCCTCAAAACCAAAGACCGCCCCGACGTCATCAGCGCCATTGCCGAGGCGCGCGCGCAGGGCGACCTGAGTGAAAACGCCGAATACGACGCCGCCAAAGACCGCCAGGGCTTCATCGAAGGCCGCATCAAGGAAGTCGAAGGCAAACTCGCCGCCGCGCAAGTGATAGACCCCGCGGCGCTGGACGCGGGCGGCAAGGTAGTGTTCGGCGCCACGGTCGAGCTCGAAGACGAAGACTCTGGCGAGCAGGTGAGCTACCAGATCGTCGGCGAAGACGAGGCCGACCTGAAGCTGGGCCTGATCAACATCAGCAGCCCGATCGCACGCGCGCTGATCGGCAAGGAAGAGGGCGACACCGCCGAGGTGCAGGCGCCCGGTGGCGTGAAGCGCTACGAGATCATTGCCGTCAAATACCAGTGACGCGATGCGCGCTGAGGGGTGAGCATGGTGCGCCAGCAACCGACAGGAGCTCGATGATGAAAACACGCTTGACATTGCTGGCGGCGGCGCTGTGGTGGGGCAGCCTCACGGCGATGGGGTTCATTGCCGTGCCGCTGCTGTTTGCGCACTTGCCCACGCCCGCCATGGCCGGGAACATGGCGGCGCAGCTGTTTCATGCGCAAAGCTGGGTGTCGGTGGTGTGCGCGATGGTTCTGCTGGTTTATGCGCAAAAAGACCGCGAAGCCAAGGCAGGACAACCACAGGCAGCTATTGCATTGATAGTTGCCGGACTGCTGTGCGCGCTGTTGGGCGAATACGCCGTCGCGCCGCGCATCGTCGCGCGCGAGAACCTGCGCCTGTGGCACAGCGTGGGCAGCGCGCTGTACCTGCTGCAATGGCTGTGCGCGGCTGCCGTGCTGTGGCGCGCGGGGCGTAAACCCGAGGCGCCTTGATGGCCCGCTCTCATCGGTCACATCCAGCCACCCAGCCACCCAGCCACCCAGCGCCCAGCGCCCAGCGCCCAGCGCCCACCTGTCGCCCGCCCCGCATCTCAGTGCCGGTTGACCGAGGGCAAAACCCCTGGGCACGCCTGGTCGCACAATGGCCCGCTTGGGCCAGGCAGTGTGCCTGCGCCCTTGTTTTTGAGGAGCTCGCAACACCATGGATTCCCCCATCGTCGAAATGGACGCCACCCAGTGGCAGGGCCTGCAAGCGCGCCCCGAATGGACGGCGGCGCTGGAGGCCGGCAAGGTGCTTTTCTTCCCGCACCTGGGCTTTGCGCTCAGCCCCGAAGAAAAAGCCCTGCTGCGCGAAGACATGCTCAAACCCGGCAAGCGCAACGTCAGCCTGGATGCCGATGCTGTGCTCAACCACGCCGCGGGCAGCGCCGCCGAGCAACAGGCGCTCGCGGCGATGATAGGCCGCTTTCGCGCGCAGGCGTTGCAACTCGTCCATGACCTGCTGCCCGCCTACCGCGGCCAGCTGCGCGTGGCGCCCACGAGCTTTCGGCCCAAGCAGGTCGAAGTGCGCGCGCAGTCGGTGCGCGCCGACGACCAGCGCATGCACGTCGATGCCTTTCCGACCCGGCCTACGTATGGCGAGCGCATCCTGCGCGTGTTCACCAACGTCAACCCGCATGGTGCCCCGCGCGTATGGCGCGTGGGCGACTCGTTCGAGGCCATAGCGCGCAAATTTTTACCCCAGGCCAAACCTTATCAACTGTGGCAGGCCCGGCTGCTCAAGGCCGTGCACGCCACCAAGTCGCTGCGCAGCGAATACGACCACCTCATGCTGCAGCTGCATGACCTGATGAAGTTCGACGAGGACTACCAGAAAAACGGCACGCTGGTGACCATTCCGTTTCCGCCCGGCAGCGTGTGGGTGTGTTTCTCCGACCAGGCCACGCACGCTGTGATGAGTGGCCAGTTCATGATGGAGCAAACCCTGTACCTGCCGCCGGGCCGCGAAGCGGACCCGCAGAGCAGCCCGCTGGCCATCCTCACGCGCCTCGTGGGGCGTCCGCTCGCGGGCGTGGGGGCGGGAATGGCGAGCTAGGAAAACCGGCAACAAAAAAGCCGTCTTGCGACGGCTCTTAGGTTTTTGCTGACAGCGCACCGTTTACAAACGGCGAGCGGCGCGGGCCGCTCGGGCTGATAAAAAAGTGGGGCGCTCTGCAGGCGTTTAGGCCGACAGTGCCAGCGCCTTGACTCTGGCGGCGATGCGGCTCTTGTCGCGTGCGGCCTTGTTCTTGTGGAATATGCCTTTGTCGGCCACGGTATCGACCACCGATTGCATCTTGGCGAAGAGTTCCGTGGCTTTGGTCTTGTCGCCGGCGAGCACGGCTTTTTCGACGTTCTTCACGGCGGTGCGGTATTTGGAGCGCAGCGAGCTGTTCGCGGCGTTGAGTTTCACGTCCTGGCGGGCGCGCTTGCGGCCCGACGCGAGGCGCGGGTTCTTCTTTTTGGGCTTGGATGCCATGGATAGGGTTCCTTCGTGTCTGTGGGTGATGTCAGCAAAGCCGAACATTATAGCCTTTGGCTCTGCGCGCTGTGCTTCTTCCGTGCTTCTTTGCGCGGCTGTCGCATCAAGAATCGAACACTGCACTACCGGTGTGCACTGTGCGGTGCAGGGCTGGCTGCGCATACACTCCCGCCGGTGTCACTTTTCAAAGCCGCCTCCACCGTCTCTTTGCTGACCCTGGCCTCGCGCATCACGGGGTTGGTGCGTGATCTGCTCATGGCGTCGATGTTCGGCGCGAATGTGCTGACCGACGCCTTCAATGTGGCGTTTCGCATTCCGAATCTGTTCCGTCGCCTGTTTGCCGAAGGGGCGTTCAGCCAGGCTTTCGTGCCCGTGCTTGCGGCAGCCAAGGAGCAGCGCGGTGTCGATGCCACGCGGGTGCTGATCTCCAGCGTGGCCACGGTGCTCACCTGGGTGCTGGTGCTGACCTGCGCGCTGGGCGTGCTCGGCGCGCCCGTGCTCGTGTGGGCACTGGCCAGCGGTTTGCACGAGAGTCCTGCGGGGTTCGATGCGGCCGTGGCGATGACGCGCTGGATGTTCCCGTACATAGGCTGCATGTCGCTGGTGGCGCTGGCCTCGGGGGTGCTCAATACGTGGAAGCATTTTGCGCTGCCGGCGGCGACGCCGGTGCTGTTGAACCTTTGCATGATCGCCGCGGCCTGGCTCGGTGCGCCGCAGCTTGCGGCGCGCGGCATCGAGCCGATTTACGCCATGGCGGGCGGTGTGATGCTGGGCGGCGTGCTGCAGCTGGGCGTGCAGCTGCCCGTGCTGCTGCGCATGGGGCTGATGCCGCGCATCGGTCTGCGCTGGGCCGAAATCCGCGCGGCCTGGGCGCACCCGGGGGTGCGGCGCATCCTCAAGTTGATGGCGCCGGCCTTGCTCGGCGTCGGCGTCGCGCAGGTGTCGCTGATGATCAACACGCAGATCGCCTCGTATCTTGCGCCGGGCAGCGTCACCTGGCTGTTTTATGCCGACCGCCTGATGGAGTTCCCTACGGCGCTGCTGGGCGTGGCGCTGGGCGTGGTGCTGACGCCGCAGCTCGCGGCGGCGCGCGCGGCGGGCAATGCACAGCGCTATTCGGCCATGCTCGACTGGGGCTTGCGCCTCGTGGTGCTGCTCGCCGTGCCCTGCGCGGTGGGGCTGCTGACCTTTGCCACGCCGCTCGTGGCCACGCTGTTCCACCATGGCGCGCTGCACGACAGTGACGTGGGGCAGATTGCGCGCGCCCTGGTTGGCTACGGCGCGGGCCTGCTCGGGCTGGTGGCGATCAAGGTGCTCGCGCCCGGCTATTACGCGAGCCAGGACATCCGCACGCCGGTGCGCATTGCCGTGGTGGTGCTGGTGATCACGCAGTTGCTCAACATCGCGCTGGTGCCGCTTTTGGCGCATGCGGGGCTGGCGCTGTCGATCGGGCTGGGGGCGCTCGTGAATGCGCTGTGGCTGCTCGTGGGCTTGCTGCGGCGCGGCAGCTACCGGCCGCAGCCGGGCTGGGGGCGTTTTGCCTTGCAGGTGGTGGCGGCCAGCGCCTTGCTGGCCGTGCTGCTGGTGTGGGCGGCGCAGTATTTTCCGTGGCTCGCGCTGCGCTCTGACAGCCTGCGGCGCGCGGGCCTGCTGGCCGCGATCCTGTGTGCGGCGGCGGCGGTGTATTTCGGCACGCTGTGGGCAGCGGGGCTGCAGCTGCGGCAGATGCTGCGGCGCTGATTGGCATCTTGGTATAGATTGCGCAGGTTTGCTGCGGCGCTCCAGACCCATGTTTCTCGACTATTCCCCTCCGACCCCGCTCGATTATTTTGCGGCGCTGGTGCAAAGCGACGCCAATTTTCCATTGCTCGAGGCGGCGGCCAGCATCGCGCAGGACGAATATCCCGAGCTCGACCTGCAGCAGGTGCTCGGCGAGGTGGACCAGGTGCAGGCGCGGCTGCAGCGCCGCCTCTCGCGCAATGCCTCGGCACTGCAGCGGTTGCGCCAGTTGAACCAGTTTTTCTTTGCCGAACTGGGCTTTGGCGGCAACGCCAACAACTACTACGACCCCGAAAACAGCTTTTTGCACCACGTGCTGGCCACGCGCCGCGGCATTCCCGTGTCGCTGGCGGTGCTGTGGCTGGAGCTGGCCCAGGGCGCGGGCCTGCAGGTGCGCGGGGTGGCGTTTCCGGGGCATTTCATGGTCAAGGTGGTGCTGCCCAATGGGCAGGTGGTGATAGACCCGGTCACGGGGCAGTCGCTGGGGCGGGAGGATCTGCTCGAGCGGCTCGAGCCCTACCAGGATGAGCGCGGCCTCGTGCCGGACGAAATGCCGTTGAGCCTGTACCTGCAGGCGGCCACGCCGCGCGACATCGTGGCGCGCATGCTGCGCAACCTCAAAGAGATTTACGGCGCGCAGCACGATGCCGAGCGTTTGCTGGCCGTGCAGGACCGGCTCGTCGTGCTGCTGCCGCGGGGGTGGGAGGAGCGGCGCGACCGCGGCCTGCTTTATGCCGCACAAGGCGAGCCCGCGCGCGCCGTGGCCGACCTCGAGGCCTACCTGGCCCACGCGCAAGGCAGTGAAGATGCCGCAGAGGTGGCCGAGCGGCTGCGCGCGCTGCGGCGCATCGTGGGGCAGTGATGCTGCTGGGTTGACGCAGCTTCGTCAGTGCGCCGGCAGCGGCAGGCGCAGCACGAAGCAGGCGCCGCCGCCGGGGTTGGCCTCGCAGTGCACGCTGCCGTGGTGGCGGCGCGCGATAGAGCGCACCAGCGCCAGCCCCAGGCCCACGCCGCCCGCGCGCTCGCTCGCGCCCGGCAGGCGGTAAAAGGGCTCGAAGATGCGCTCGCGCAAGTCCTCGGGCACGCCGGGGCCGCGGTCGCTCACGCGCAACTCGGCCATGGCGCCCTGGCGCTGCATGCTCACCGTGATCTCGCCCTGGCTGTAGCGGCGCGCGTTTTCGAGCAGGTTGCGCAGCGCGCGGCGCAGCAGTTTGGCCACGCCCTCGACTTCGAGCGCCGCGGCTTCGGTGTGCAGCTCGGCACCCACACGTGCGCATTCCTCGGCGGCCAGGCCGACCAGATCGACGCGCTCGAAGGTGCCCACGTCAGCCTCGCGCGCGTCCAGGCGGCTGGCGAGCAGGATTTCATCGACGAGCTGATCGAGCTCGGCGATGTTGCGCAAAATTTCGGCGCGAAACGCAGGCGCCGGCTGCTCGCCGGCCATGAGCTCCAGCCCCATGCGGATGCGCGTGAGCGGCGAGCGCAGTTCGTGCGAGGCGTTGGCAAGCAGCGACTTGTGCGACTGCACCAGCGCCTCGATGCGCGCCGCCGCGGCGTTGAACTGGCGCGAGAGGTCGGCCACCTCGTCGCGCCCCTGCACCGGCGCGCGCGCGGCCAGATCGCCATCGCCGAAGTGCTTCATGCTGCGCTGCAGCACCTCGAGCCGCTGCAGCAGGCGCCGCAGGATGGGGAACATGCCCAGCGCCACCGCCAGCGCCACGATGCCCAGCATCCACACGAAGCCAAACGGCGGACGCAGCCAGAAGGCCGCCACGGGCGGCGCATGCCCAGGGGTGTGGTCCTGGCGCGGGGCCAGCTCCAGGCGGTAGGCGCGGCCGTCCTCGCCTTCGATGCGCAGCGCCAGCTTTTCGCCGGGCGGCGTGGGCACGCGCGTGGCCAGGCCTGCGAGCACCGCGTTGCCTTGCGCGTCGAGCAGGAGCAGCGCGCGCCCCGGCGGCTGCGCGGGCGCACCGTTTGGCTCGGCGGCGAGGCGTTCGGCCGCCAGATGCTCTGCGGCGGTGTGCCAGGCCACGCCCACGGCCAGCGTGAGCACCACCACGGCCGCGACCACCGCGAGCCACAGGCGCAGATAGAGGCGGCGTGAAAATGGGCTGGAAAACGGGCCGGAGAAAGGCATGAGTGCAATGGTCTGGGCGCTGTGGACGCTGCGGACTCAATCCTGCTGGCGCGCAAACACATAGCCCACGCCGCGCACCGTGAGGATGCGGCGCGGGTTTTTCGGGTCG
This sequence comes from Extensimonas soli, assembly GCF_029211265.1. Lineage (GTDB taxonomy): Bacteria > Pseudomonadota > Gammaproteobacteria > Burkholderiales > Burkholderiaceae_C > Extensimonas > Extensimonas soli. Next base: position 41,804 of record NZ_JARGEL010000003.1, read on the forward strand.
GCTTCGATGGCGGCGCGGATGCGCCCCATGTGCACGTCGATCGAGCGGTCGAAGGCCTCGAGCTCGCGCCCGCGCACGGCCTCCATGATCTGGTCGCGCGTGAGCACGCGCCCGGCGCGCTCGGCCAGCGCCACGAGCAGGTCGAACTGGTACGAAGTCAGCTCGGCCGGCCTGCCGCCCACGGTGACGCTGCGCGCATCGCGGTCGATCTCGAGCGCGCCAAAGCGCAGCACCTGTGCCTGCGCTGCGGACGCGCTGCCCGGCGTGCGCCGGCGCAGCACGGCGCGGATGCGCGCGAGCAGCTCGCGCGGCTCGAAGGGCTTGGGCAGGTAATCGTCGGCGCCGATTTCGAGACCGATCACGCGGTCCATCGGGTCGCCCTTGGCCGTGAGCATGAGGATGGGCACCTGCGCCGCGGCACCGGGCAGCGCGCGGATGCGGCGGCAGACCTCGAGGCCGTCGATGTCGGGCAGCATCAGATCCAGGATCACCAGGTCAGCGTTGAAACCGGGCTCCTGCAGCTGAACCAGGCCGCTCGCGCCATCGGCGCAGTGCAGGACCTGCATGCCCGACTGGCCCAGGTATTCACCGACCATTTGCGCGAGGCGCGCGTCGTCTTCGATCATCAACAGTTGGGAGCTCATGGCATGGCAGTGTAGAGCGGTCTGCCGCGATGTTCCCACCGCCCGAGTACGCGCCTTTGAAGCGGGCGTAAAGCGTGGGTAAATGGGGTTGGGGTTTGCAGTGGCGCTGCCCAAGCCCCAAAAGCTACGGGCTCCCGGTTGCGGGAGCCCGTAGCGGTGGGCCGTAGGCCGTATAGCCTTGGCGTTGGTGCGGTTTAGTTCGCGCGCGGATAACGGCCTGGATCGAGCTCGTTGAGCTTCATGGCGCCATTGATGCCTATGGTGATGTCGCCAGTACGCTGGGCTTCGATGAGTTCGGCGCGTACCTGGGCGCGGGTCTTGCCTTGGGTGGTTTGCTGGCTCGCGTAGCGGGCCGGCTCCAGCTCGTTGAGCTTCTTGTTGCCGTCGAGCCCCGTGGCGACGTCGCCGGTGCGTTGGGCTTCGATGAGTTCGGCACGCACCTGGTCGCGCGTGGTGCTGGCTGCGGCGGGTAGTGCAGCCTGGGCATAACGCACGGGGTCGAGCTCATTGAGCTTCTTGTTGCCGTCGAGGCCCGTGGCGATGTTGCCCGTGCGCTGGGCTTCGACCAGGTCGGCGATCACCTGTTCACGCGTGAGCTGGGCGAAAGCCGAAGAGCCGGCGAGCAGGCCGGCGGCGAGCACCAGGGTGCTGAGGCGAAGTTTCTTGTTCATGGTGAAATCCTTTCAAAGCGGTTGGCTGTGATAACGCGGGTGGCGCCGGTGGGCGATGGCCCCTGCTTGCCGGCATCGGTGCATCGGCTTAGGGGTTGCGATGCATCAATGGCCTGGATATTAGGGAAAACCCTGAGCTTTCAAAACTAGACAAACGTCAATTGAGTGTTGCAAAAATTGCAATAATCTGGGCGAAGTTGAGCATTTGTTCAAAAAATGGACAGACTTTCATCGATGCAGGTGTTCCAGCGCGTGGCCGACGAGGGCAGCTTTGCCGCGGCGGCGCGGGCGCTCGACATGTCGCCGGCAGCGGTGACGCGCGCCGTAGCCGAGCTCGAGCAGCATCTGGGCGCGCGGCTGTTGCAGCGCACCACGCGCAAGCTCTCGCTCACCGACGCGGGCGAGGCGTATTTGCGGCGCGTGCGCAGCATCCTGCAGGAGATCGACGACACCGAGGCGGCCGTGAGTGCGAGCGCGCAGTCCCTGCAAGGCACGGTGCGGGTGCAGGCGACGCCCCTGCTGGCCTCGTACTTTCTGGCCGTGCACATCGCACAATGGCACCAGCAGTACCCCAAGGTGGCGCTGGAGATCGTCGTCGAGCCGTTCCCGCACCTGCACGTGGAAGAGTACGACGTGACCTTCATGACCGTCGAGGAGGGCTTCGACGCGAACGTGGTCGCGCGGCCGCTCGCGGCGACCGAGTTCATCGTCTGCGCCGCACCCGCGTACCTGGCGCGCGCGGGCACGCCGCAGCAGCCGCCAGACCTCGCGCGGTACGACTACCTCAAATTCCTGCGCCAGCAGGGCGGTGGCACGAGCCGGCGCTACCTGCCGCTGCGCCGCGCCGACGGCACGGGCGAGCCCGTGCACGTCGAGATGCCCGTGCTGCTGCAATCGGTGAGTTTCGAGGCGCTGTACCGTGCGGCGCTGCACGGCGCGGGCGTGGCGGTGCTCTCACACCTGCTCGTCGCGCCCGACCTGCAAAGCGGCGCGCTCGTGCGCCTGCTGCCCGAGTGGATCTTCGGCCGCTCGACCATTTACGCCGCCGTGCCCACGCGCAAGCTCATGCCGGCGCGCGTGCGGGCGTTCCTGGACTTCATGAGCAACTTTCTACCTGGGCGCATCGCCTGAACGCGGCCCTATGCCGTGGTCTTTGCTGCGGGTTAGTTCTGGCGCGGATAACGGCCGGGATCGAGCTCGCGCATCGTCTTGTTGCCATCAAGACCCGTGGGGATGTCGCCCGTGCGCTGGGCTTCGATAAGTTCAGCGCGAACTTGCGCGCGTGTCTTGCCTTGCGCGGCCTGCTGGCTTGCGTAGCGGGGCGGCACCAGTTCATTGAGCTTCTTGTTGCCATCGATGCCCGTGGCGATGTTGCCCGTGCGCTGGGCTTGGATCAGGTCGGCGATCACCTGTTCGCGGGTGAGCTGGGCGAAGGCTGAAGAGCCGACGAGCAGACCGGCTGCGAGCACCAGGGTGCTGGTGCGAAGTTTCTTGTTCATGGTGGAATCCTTTCAAAAGCGGCTGGCGGCCATAACGCCGGTGGGCGATGGCCCTTGCTTGCCGGCATCGGGGCATCGACTGAGGGATGGCGATACCTCGATGGTTCGAATACTAGGGAAAACCCTAGGCCTGAAAAACCAGACGGACGTCAATTCAATATTTCATTTTTTGAAACAATTAATCTGTATTCGAACATTTGTTCATAAAATAGATGTGTTTCAGCCGATGCAGGGGGCTCTAGTTCTAAGGCGTCGCTGGCTGCGACAATCGCGCCATGAGCACGACTTACCGCATCGCCCCCTCCATCCTCTCTGCCGACTTCGCCCGTCTGGGCGAGGAATTGCGCCAGGTCATCGCCGCCGGCGCGGACTGGATCCACTTCGACGTGATGGACAACCATTACGTGCCCAACCTCACCTTCGGCCCCATGGTCTGCCAGGCGCTCAAGCCGCACGCGCGCACCGCGGCGGGCGTGCCCGTGCCGGTGGACGTGCACCTGATGATCGAGCCCGTCGATGCGCTGGCCGCGGCCTTTGCCGAGGCCGGCGCCGACTATGTCAGCTTCCACCCCGACGCCTCGCGCCACGTGCACCGCAGCATCCAGGCGATCCGCGCGCGCGGCGTCAAGCCCGGGCTGGTGTTCAACCCCGCCACGCCGCTCGACGTGCTCGACTGGGTGATCGAAGACATAGACCTGATCCTCATCATGAGCGTGAACCCGGGCTTTGGCGGGCAGAGCTTCATCGATTCGGCGCTGCGCAAGATCGAGGACGCGCGCCGGCGCATAGACGCCTGCGGCAAGGACATTCGCCTCGAAGTGGATGGCGGCATCAAGGCCGACAACATCCGCCGCGTGGCCGACGCGGGCGCGGACACCTTCGTCGCGGGCAGCGCCATCTTCGGCCAGCCCGACTACCGCGCCGTGATCGAGGCCATGCGCGCGCAGCTCGCACAAACGCCGTCTGCTGCCAACTCCGCCACCCCACGCGCCGCATGATCGCGATCCCGCTCGAGCGCGCCGCCTGGGACGCGGCCATCATCGACCTCGACGGCACGCTCGTCGATACGCTGGGCGACTTCAGCGTCGCGCTCGACCGCATGCTGCACGACCTGGGCCTGCCGCCCATCGCGCCCGCCTTCGTCGCGACCATGATAGGCAAAGGCTCCGAACACCTGCTGCGTTCAGTACTGAAACACGTGCTGACGCAGACAGGAAAAGCGCAAGCAGCTCCTGAAATCGATGCAACCGTGGAGGCGCTGTACGTGCGCGCCTGGCCCAGCTACCAGCGCCACTACGCGGCCATCAACGGCCAGCACGCGCAGCTCTACCCTGGCGCGCTGCAAGGCGTGCAGGCGCTGCACGCCGCGGGCCTGCGCCTGGCGTGCCTGACGAACAAGCCGCTGGCCTTTGCACGCGCGCTGCTCGCGGCCAAAGGGCTGGCGCCGTACTTTGCGCAGGTGTTCGGCGGCGACAGCTTTGCCGCCAAAAAGCCCGACCCGCTGCCGCTGCGCAAAACCTGCGAAGCGCTGGGCAGCGCGCCCGCGCGCACGCTCGTGGTGGGCGACTCGAGCAACGACGCCCAGGCCGCGCGCGCCGCGGGCTGCCCCGTGGTGCTCGTGACCTACGGCTACAACCATGGCCAGCCCGCGCGCAGCGTGCCGGCCGACGGCTACATCGATGCGCTCGCCGAGCTGCTGCCGCAGCCCACGCCGACACCCGCCATGCCCGGTGCGCCCGGTGCGCCCGGTGCGCCCGGTGCGCCCGCGTCGTTGCCCGGTGCCGCAGTGCCGCAACCGTAACCCCAGCCCGCCACCTACGCCACCCACGCCCCCGCGCCCATGACCCCCGCAGACTTCATCGCCAAATGGGGCCCCGACGGCCCGGCTTACGCGCTCAACGAAGAGCAGGGCGCGCAAAGCTACTTTCTCGACCTGTGCGAGCTGCTCGGCGTGCCCAAGCCTGGCAGCGGCGACGTGGCCGACGAATACCTGTTCGAGCGCAGTTCGCGCGTGCTCGGCGAGGCGCGCGGCTATGCCGACGTGTTTTACCGCGACCACTTCGCGTGGGAAAACAAAGCCCCCGGCAAAAACCTCGACGCCGCGCTGCGCCAGCTGCAGCAATACAGCCTGGCGCTGGCCAACCCGCCGCTGCTCGTGGTGTGCGACCGGCTCACCATCCGCATCCACACCCAGTTCAACGGCCACCCGAGCCAGACGCACACCGTGCGTCTCGACCAGCTCGACCAGCCCGCGGCGCGCGAGCTGCTGCGCCGCCTGTGGACGGCACCCGAGAGCTTTCGCCCGCAGCTCACCAACCGCGCCATCACCGAAGCCGCCGCCCAGAGCTTTGCCACCCTGGCCGAGCAACTGCGCCGGCGCGGCCACCACCCCGACGCCGTGGCGCACTTCCTCACGCAGTGCCTGTTCTGCTTCTTTGCCGAAGACGTGGGCCTGCTGCCGGGGCGCATGTTCGAGCGCCTCGTGGGCAACCGCCACCTCAACAGCGACCGGCTCACCCAGGGCCTGCAGCAGCTCTTTGCCATCATGCGTGACGGCGGTCTCTACGGCCCCGACGACCTGCCCTGGTTCAACGGCGGGCTGTTTGCGCGCATCGAAGTGCCGCGGCTCGAAGTGCCCGACGTGACCGAACTGCGCAAGGCCGCCGCGCTCAACTGGAGCGCCATCGACGTCTCCATCTTCGGCACCCTGTTCGAGCGCGGGCTCGACCCCGCCAAACGCAGCCAGCTCGGTGCGCACTACACCGACCCGGCCACCATCGCGCGCATCATCGACCCCGTCATCACCCGCCCGTTGCTACAGCAGTGGGAGCATTTCACGCAGGAATTGAAAGGGCTCACGGCCAAAATCAAGAAGCATGGCGACGCCGCCTACCAAAAGGCGCACGCGCGCTTCGTAGCGTGGCTGCAGACGCTGGCCGGCTTTCGCATCCTCGACCCGGCCTGCGGCAGCGGCAACTTTCTGTTCCTCGGGCTCAAGGCGCTCAAGGACGTAGAGCTGTATTGCGTCACGCAGGCGGCCAACCTGGGCCTCGCGCGCGAGCAAGACCTGGTCACCGGCCCGCACAACGTGCTGGGCATAGAGCTCAACGAATACGCCGCCGAACTCGCGCGCGTGAGCATCTGGATCGGCGAAATCCAGTGGCGCATCGCGCACGGCTACACCCCGCGCACCAACCCCGTGCTCGAGCCGCTCGAGCAGATCGAATGCCGCGACGCGCTGCTCGCGTGGGTGGGTGGCGCGCAAGGCGCAGAGGAAGGGCAAGGGCCGCCCCGGCCCGTCGAAGCCGCCTGGCCCAAGGCCGATGTGGTGGTGGGGAATCCGCCGTTTTTGGGTGGCAGCAAAAAGCGCCGGGAACTGGGGGCGGAATACTTCGATGCGCTGAATGCCGTCCATGCGAATCGCGTGCCTGGCGCCGCAGACCTCGTGTGCTACTGGTTCGACAAGGCGCGCGCCGCCATCGCCAGCGGGCAGTTGCAACGCGCCGGACTGGTGGCGACCAACTCCATCCGTGGCGGAAAAAACCGCGCCGTGCTCGATGCCATCGTGCGCGACAGCCGCATCTATGACGCCTGGGCCGACGAACCCTGGGTGAACGAGGGCGCCGCCGTGCGCGTCTCCATCGTGTGCTTTGGCGCATCGGAGCAGGCCGCGCGGCTCGACGGGCAGGAGGTGCTTGGCATCCATGCCGACTTGACGCGCAGCCGCACCGACGGCACCGGCGTGGACCTCACCACGGTCAAACCGTTGGCCGAAGCGGGCGCGACGTGCTTCATGGGCGCATCGAAAAAAGCGCCTTTCGACATCGATGGCGCGCTGGCACGCCAATGGTTGCGTCTGCCCAACCCCAACGGCCGCTCGAACGCCGAAGTCTTGCGGCCGTTGTGCAACGGCATCGACATCACGCGCCGCTGGGGCGACCGCTGGATCGTGGACTTCGGCACCGAAATGACGCTGGCGGATGCGGCACTTTTCGAGGCGCCGTTTGCGTATGTCGAGCAGGTTGTCAAACCAATTGCCGTTAAAAATCGGGACAAACAAGTGGCGCGTCATTGGTGGCGCCATGCCCGCCCTCGTGTCGAGATGCGTGCCGCCTTGGCGCCGCTGCCGCGCTACATCGTCACCGCGGCAGTGGCCAAGCACCGCAGCTTCATCTGGATGCACCACGCCGTGCTGGCAGACCAAGCCACGCTGGCCATCGCCCGCGCCGACGACACCACCTTCGGCATCCTGCACAGCCGCTTCCACGAACTCTGGTCCTTGCGCACGGGCACTTGGCTGGGCGTGGGCAACGACCCGCGCTACACACCCACCACCTGCTTCGAAACCTTCCCCTTCCCCGCCGGACTCACCCCCGCCGACACCGCGCACCAGCGCACCGAGGCCGTGGAAGGCGGCGCGCTGATTCCCGCGGGGCTCGCGGAGGCGGGCACGGCCATTGCCGACGATTCTGAGCCAAATAAGCCCCAAGCCAAGGCGCAGCAAGCACAAGCAGCTACTAAAACAATATCGCTGCGCGCCGCCGCCACGGCCATCGCGCAGGCCGCGCAGCGGCTCGACACGCTGCGCCAGGCCTGGCTGAACCCGCCCGAATGGACGCAGCGCGTGCCCGAGGTCGTGCCGCTGGGCATGGAGCAGTCGCCTTACCCCGAGCGCATCGTGCCGCGCCCCGGTTTTGAAAAAGACTTGCAGCAGCGCACGCTCACCAAGCTCTACAACCAGCGCCCGGCCTGGCTCGCGCAGGCGCACGCCGAGCTCGACGCCGCCGTCGCCGCCGCCTACGGCTGGACCGACTACGCGCCCGACTGGAGCGACGAGGACATCCTGCGCCGCCTGCTGGCGCTGAACCGAGTGGCCAGTGAGGAGCCCGGCTTGAAGGGCAGCACGGCTGAGCGGTAGACCGCAAAGCGTGGTGCGCTGCCACGCGCGGGGCCTTCGGGCGGCACGGTGGGCAAGGCCGGGCAACCCCGGCTGCTTTGCGGCGCGGGTTCAAATCGGAATCGAACCCGCGTCCGTCCCGCTCCGGCCAAAAGCACGCCTATTGACGCCCTTGACGCCCTTGATGCCCATTCCGGTTGGCGAATGGCACACTCTATCGCCGCACGAAATGCGGCAAATAATTTGTTCCTGCGGAGAAAGCGCCCAATAATCTCCGCATGAAAAGCGGCGATTACAGATACATCTGGCAGGCCAGCGACTGGCCGAACTGGCGCTTCGACCTGGCGGCGCTCGCTGCTCCCATGGCCGAGGTCAGTCGCGCCCAAGGCGTGCTGCTTGGCCGTCTGGCCGACGTCGGCATGGCGCTGCGCGATCAGGCCAGCCTGGCCGCGCTCACCGAGGACGTGGTCAAGACCAGCGAGATCGAGGGCGAGCAGCTCAACGTCGAATCGGTGCGTTCGAGCATCGCGCGCCGGTTGGGCGTGGACATCGGCGCCCTAGGAGCCTGTCGGACTTTGGGCGTCGATAGCGAGAATGCGCCCCGGCGAGACCAGTTTTTGCCGGATTCGCAGCCCCATAGTGGTGCTATGGGGCAAGAAGACGGTAAAAAATGGGCCGCTGCGGCGCATTCGCAGCCGACGATTCCAAAGTCCGACGGGCTCCTAGTGTAGTGTTCGACGCTATCTGCGACATAAAACCGCGTCTTTTCGGCCTGGGCCGCGTTGCAAATCCTCGCGATACCACCCGGTATCGCTGCGGTTTGCGCCTTGCCCAGACCAAAAATCCATCGGTTTTATTTGTCGCATCAAGCATCAAACACTACACTAGCCCCGGTCGATCGCCACGTCGAAGGCGTGGTCGAGATGGTGCTCGATGCCACGGCCAACTGTGAGGCTCCGGTGACGCGAGAGCGCTTGTTTGGCTGGCATGCCGCGCTGTTTCCTACGGGTTACTCGGGCCTCTCCAAGATCAAAGTTGCTGGCTGGCGAGACGATGCCAGTGGCCCGATGCAGGTGGTGTCCGGTGCCATCGGCCGCCAGCGCGTGCACTTCGAGGCGCCGCCTGCGCAGCGGCTGGAGGCTGAAACCAGCCGCTTCCTGGACTGGCTCCACAGCACATCACGCGAACCGCCGCTGCTCAAGGCTGGCCTTGGTCACCTGTGGTTCGTCACCTTGCACCCGTTCGACGACGGCAACGGGCGTATCGCTCGGGCCATCGGCGACTTGCTGCTGGCGCGCGCCGACGGTAGCCCGCAACGCTTCTACAGCTTGTCGGCGCAAATCCAGCGCGAACGCAAGGCCTACTACGACATCCTGGAGCGGACCCAGAAGCGGTCGATGGACGTCACCGAGTGGCTCGCCTGGTTTTTCGACACGCTCCATCGCGCCGTCGATCAGGCGCAGCACACGCTCGATGCCGTACTGGCCAAGGCACGTTTCTGGCAGCATTGGGCGGCCACCCCCTTGAACGAGCGTCAGGTGAAGCTGCTCAACCGGTTGCTCGACGGGTTCGAAGGCAAGCTCACCAGCAGCAAGTGGGGATCCATAGCCAAGTGCTCGCCGGACACGGCACTGCGCGACATCAACGATCTGCTGGCGCGCGGCGTGCTGCGAAAATCGAATGCGGGCGGGCGCAGTACCAGCTACGAGTTGAACCCAGATTGTCCATGAGGCGGTGCTGCGCACCTACGCGGGCGCTGGCGGACGTCTGCCGGTCATTTTGGCCGCGGCTTCGGCGTCCATGGCACCGGCCATGGACTTCTCACCCGCGACCAAACTGCCTCGCCAGCCGCCTCGCCATCNACCAAACTGCCACGCCAGCCGCCTCGCCATCGTCCCGCGTCCTAATGAACAATCTGGGTTGAATGGTGATGTCGGCTGGGCGGGGTGCCGGAACAGGCGGGTAGACAATCTATGCCACTTGGTGGCACAATAAAGCCGATGACGCAGGTATTCAAAACTCGCCATTTCCAGCGATGGATGCGCAAGACGGAGCTCACCGATGCCGTCCTGTGCAAGGCCGTTCAGGAGATGGCGGCCGGCCTGATCGACGCTGACCTCGGCGGCAGCGTGGTGAAGAAACGCGTCGGGTTGGCGGGGCGCGGCAAGCGTGGCGGCGTGCGTACGCTGGTCGCCACCAACAAGGGCAACCGTTGGTTCTTCGTGTTCGGCTTCGAGAAGAGCGAACGGGCGAACGTCAGCGACGAGGAACTTGAAGGCTTGCAGATCCTCGCCGCCGACCTGCTGGCTCGAACAGGCCCGCAACTGGATGAAGCCGTTGCCGACGGCGCTTTGCAGGAGATTTGCCAATGACCACCAAGACCAAGAGCCGCATCCTCGAGGCTGTTCACGAATCGGCCAGCGATCTGCATCGCCTGGGGTTCATCGACAAGCGCAAGATGCAGAAATACGACGCGCTGTGCCTGGAGCCGGTGCAGGACTACGACGCCGAAAAGGTCAAGGCGCTGCGCGAGCGATTGCACCTGAGTCAGGCCGTGCTGGCCAGCGTGCTGAACACCAGCACGTCCACTGTCCGTAAGTGGGAGGTGGGCGACAAGCGCCCCAGCGGGCCGTCGCAGAAGCTGCTGGACATCCTCGAGCGCAAGGGTCTGGAAGCGGTTCTTTGATCCGCCCATTGCCGCTTACGCCCGCTGCATTGCTATTCAAGCGACGGAGACGGAATTGAACCGGCGTCCGTCCACCACCATACACAAGGGCTCGGATAGTCTCCGGGCCCTTTTTCTTGCCTGAAATCCCCGCGCCACGCGGGGGGCCGGCCGATGAGCTTGCGGATGCCATCCTGCCGCTCGGCTGTTGACGCCGACCGAAAACTGAGCCATTTTTGAACGTGATGCCGACGCAAAATTCAGTCAGGTGTTTTACCTGCCCTGCTGTTTTTTCAGCAAGGGAATGAAGAGGGTGATCACCATGGACATGATTGGCAAGATCCGACGGATGCGCGGCCGGGACAAGACGACGAAGCGGGAAATTGCGAGGGCGACGGGACTATCGCGTAACACGGTGGCCAAGTGGCTGAACGCGGCGCAGCCTGTGGAGCGCAAGTACCGTCGGGAGGTGGTCAAGGCGAGCAAGCTGTTGGGGCACGAGGGCGAGCTGATCCGGGCCTTGCAGGCCGATGCCAAGCGGCCCAAGAAGGAGCGGCGCACGGCCAAGTCCTTGTTTGCGCAGATCAAGGCGGCGGGCTATGAGGGCGGCTAGTGTAGTGTTTGATGCTTGATGCGACAAATAAAACCGATGGATTTTTGGTCTGGGCAAGGCGCAAACCGCAGCGATACCGGGTGGTATCGCGAGGATTTGCAACGCGGCCCGGGCCGAAAAGACGCGGTTTTATGTCGCAGATAGCGTCGAACACTACACTAGCCAAGTGCTCGCCGGACACTGCACTGCGCGACATCAACGATCTGCTGGCGCGCGGCGTGCTGCGGAAATCGAATGCGGGCGGGCGCAGCACCAGCTACGAGTTGAACCCAGATTGTCCATGAGGCGGTGCTGCGCACCTACGCGGGCGCTGGCGGACGTCTGCCGGTCATTTTGGCCGCGGCTTCGGCGTCCATGGCACCGGCCATGGACTTCTCACCCGCGACCAAACTGCCTCGCCAGCCGCCTCGCCATCATCCTGCGTCCTAATGAACAATCTGGGTTGAACCCAGATTGTCCATGAGGCGGTGCTGCGCACCTACGCGGGCGCTGGCGGACGTCTGCCGGTCATTTTGGCCGCGGCTTCGGCGTCCATGGCACCGGCCATGGACTTCTCACCCGCGACCAAACTGCCTCGCCAGCCGCCTCGCCATCATCCCGCGTCCTAATGAACAATCTGGGTTGAACGAGCCGCCGGCAGTGTGCGTGCTGCTCGGAATGACTTGGCCCACCGGCCGAACAGCGCCTTCATGAACTCCTGCCAACTCGTCCGGAAAGAAATCAAGAGGGACGTAGCCCAGCCCAACCAACAACCGCTCGCCGCCCGCAGGTGCATCAGCGAGGCCACCGCTGGAACGCGGGCGCACCGAGGCCGTGGAAGGCGGCGCGCTGATTCCCGCGGGGCTCGCGGATGCGGTCTTGATCGCGGCGCAAGATTTTGAGGAAAATAGCTCTCAAGCCAAGGTGCAGCAAGCGCAAGTAGCTCCTAAAAGCATATCTTTGCGCGCTGCCGCCTACGCCTGGGCCGACTACGCGCCCGAGCGCAGCGCGCACGCTCAAGCCGCCGCAATGCGTACATCGGCCCACACGAGGCGCACGCACAGGCCGCCTTGCGGCGGGGTCGTGATCTCCAGGCGTGCGCCCAGCAGCTCGGCGTAGCGCGTGACGATGGCCAGGCCCAGGCCCGCGCCTTGCCCCAGGCTCTGCCCTACGTCGCCTTGCACCCAGCGCTGGCGCAGCCGGTCGCGCAGCGCGGGCGAGATGCCGGGGCCGTTGTCGCTGACCGCAAGCACCACTTCGCCGCCCGTGTGCTCGAGCGCCACGGTGATCTGCGCCGCGACGCCGCTGTGCGCTGGGCGGCCGTGGCGCAAGGCGTTGTCGATGAGGTTGTGCAGCACGCCTTCGAGCAGCACGGGCTGGGCCTGCAGCGTCACCGCCTGTTCGAGGCCGCGCGCGCCCAGATCGACCTGTGCGGCGTCGGCGCGCTGCAAAAAGCGCAGCACCACGGCATGCACGAGCTCGTCGAGGCGCACGGGCTGGGCGGGCAGCACGTAGCCGGCCTCGTCGGCCAGCGCAAGCGCCAGCAATTGCTCGATCAGGTGGCTCGCGCGCTCTTCGCTGTGCAAAATGGCATGCAACTGAGCTTGCCACACGGCGGGCTCGTCGTGCTGCAGCGCGTAGCTTGCGAGCGCCCGGATGCCTGCGAGCGGCGTGCGCAGCTCGTGTGCGACATTGCCGGCGAATTCGCGTTGCGCGCGCACGCTGTCGGCCACGCGCGCGAGCAGGCCGTTCACCGCGGCGCCGAGGTTCCAGAGGTCGCGCGTCGAGGGCCGTACCTGCAGCGGGGCGAGGTCGCGCGCGGCGCGCTGCGCCAGCGCTTGCTGTAGTGCGACGAGCGGCTGCAGGTCGCGCTGGATGGCGCGCCGCAGCCACCAGCTCAGCGCGAGCAAGAGCACGATCTGCGGCGCTATCGAATACCCCAGCACGCTGCGCAGCAGCGCCGCGCGGCTGTGCACGGTCTGCGCCATGACCACGTCGAAAGACGGCGGCCCGCTGGCGTGCAAGCGCACCGCGCGCAGCGCATGCCCTTGGTAAGACACGTCGGAAAACCGGTATTCCTCCCCGGCTTGCGGCGCTGGCACGGGCAGATTGGCGTTGCCTGCGAGCATCGTGCCGTCGGGGCGCAGCACCGCGAAATACACCGTCTCGACCTGGTCGAACAGCACCGCCTGGACTTCGCGCGAAGTCAGTGCGAATTCGAGCCGGCCATTGGCTGCGTGCACGTTCGCGGCGGCGGCGTAGGCGTCGTCCAGGATGGAACGGTCGAAGGCGCGCTGCACAAAGCCATTGGCCACAAGCACCGAGATGGCCGTGCCCACGAGCCAGGTCAGCGCGAGCGGCGCGAGCACGTGGCGCAGCAGCCGCGTGCGCAGCGAGGGCAGAGGCGTGTGTGCCGTCAGAAGGCCTGCCGTCGGTGCGGTTTCTGGCTGCGCACCCATGGGCGCTTGCTGTGGCATGGGTGTGGCGCGCGCTGTGGGGGTGTCTGGGGGCATGTTCCCTGCGGAAATGGACGCTTACTGCGCTTCGAGCATGTAGCCGAGGCCGCGCAGCGTGCGTATGCCTGCGCCGCTGTCCGCGAGCTTTTTGCGCAGGCGCGAGATGAACGCCTCGAGCGCGTTGTCGCCCAGCAGCTCGTCGAAGTCCGAGAGCTTTTCGGCGAGCTGGCGTTTGCTGACCACACGCCCCGGCGGCGTCATGAGCTCCCACAGCACTTCGAATTCGCGCGCCGGCAGCTCCAGCGGCTGCCCTTGCGCGGTGAAGCGGCGTGCGCGCCGGTCGAGCGCGAGCGCGCCAACGCATACGTGGTCGTCGGCACCTTGGGCGCGTCGCGCCAGGGCGCGCAGGCGCGCTTCGACCTCGGCGAGGTCGAACGGCTTGCCCAGGTAGTCGTCGGCGCCCGCGTCCAGGCCGGCGATGCGTTCTTCGGTGCGGTCACGCGCCGTGAGCACCAGCACCGGCGTGCGGTCGCCCCGCGCACGCGCGGCGCGCAGCGCCGTGAGGCCGCTGCCTGGCGCACTGCTTTGTGCGCTGCCAGGGGTGTTGTCGAGCGGCAGATTCAGGTCGAGCAGCACGGCATCGAAGCTCTGCACGCGCCAAAAATGCTGCGCCTCGGCCACGCTGCGCGCCAGATCGACGCGGTGCCCGGCTTCGGTGAGGCTGCGCAGCATGACGTCGTGCAGCACGGCGTCGTCTTCTACGAGCAGGATTCGCATGGGGCGTAGAGGGTCGGGGGAAGGTCAGGTCGCGGTCAGGTCGCACGCGCGATAAACGCGGCATGAGCATACGACAGTCCCTCGTTCTTCGCCGCTGCGGTGTGGTTTGGGCGCTCGTGGCGCTTGCATGGGCGGGTGCGGCGCCCGCGCAAGAGCGCGCCGCGCCTGCGATGCCGGCGCCCGCAATGCCTGCGCCTGCGCTGGCCGAGCCGGCAGCCATGGCGCAAGCCGCCGGCGCGCGGGCCCTGACCTTGGCGCAGGTGCTTGCAGCAGCGCGCGACAGCAGCGCCGTGCTGCAGGCGCGTGCAGCGTTGTCGGCAGCGCAGGCCGACATCAAGAGTGCCGACCATGCGCCTTTGCCCGTGTTCACCGGCAAGTCTTCGTCCATGGATTTGCAGCACGGGCTGGGTGGCGGCAGTTTGCTCGGGCAAAAGCGCATCGACAAGTCGCTGGAGCTCGACTGGACTTGGGAGCGCGGCAACAAACGCGCGCTGCGCACCGAGGCCGCGCAGCGCAGCGCAGACGCCGCGCAGTCGGACGTGCACGAGGTGCAAACGCAGCAGCTGCAGGCTGCGCTCGGCGCGTACTTCGAGTTGCTGGCGGCGCAGGAGCGCCTGCGCGAAACGCAGGCCATAGAGCACAGCGCACAGGAGCTCGCACGCCTGGCCGAGCGCCGGCTGCAGGCGGGCGACCTTGCGGCGCAAGACGTGCAGCGCACGCGCATCGAGGCCGAGCGCGCGCACACCGACACGCAGGCCGCCACGCTCGCGCACGAGCAGGCGGCCGTGGCCCTGGTGCAGATCATTGGCCGCAACGCGGGCCTGGGCGCGGGTGCGGCGCTCAGCGCTTCGGCGAGCGACTGGCCCGCTGCCCCGGCAACGGCCGACACCGCGCTGCCGCCCGCACTGCGAGCCGACCTGGACGCCTTGGTGGAGGAGCGCAGCGACGTGCGCGCGGCGCTGGCGCGCGCACGCGCCGCGCAGTCGGCGCTGGCCTTGGCGAACGCGCAGCGCAAGTCCGACTGGACGCTGGGAGCGTCTTACGACCATTGGCCGGGCACCTCGAACCGCCTGGTCGAACTGCGCATCCAGATGCCGCTGCAATGGGGCTACCACTACGAGGGCGAGATCGGTCGCGCGCAAGCCATGGAGGAGCAAGCGCAGGAGCTGCTCGACGACACGCGCCGCCAGGCACGCCTGGACTTGCAAAACCTGCAGCAGACCGCCTTGCGCGCCGCGCAGCGCGTGGCGAGCTTCGAGCGCGGCATCTTGCCGCGGGCGCGCGAGGTAGCCCAAAGCGCCGAATTTGCCTACGCCAAAGGTGCGCTGTCGCTGACCGATTTGCTCGACGCGCGCCGCACGCTGCGCGCCACCCTGCTCGACGCGGTCACCGCGCACGCCGACTACGCCAAAGCGCTCGGCGCCTGGCAGTTGCGCGTGCAGCCGCAAGCGCTGCTCGGGCCGCGGCCCTGACCGTGGGGCGCATGAATGTCGTTTTTTTGGATGCAAGCCATGCCGATGAACTTTTCTTTTTACAAAGCCCTCGGTGCGCGTCTGCAGCGCGGGTTACCGCTGGGCCTGCTGGCGCTCGCGGCGGCAGCGCTGCTCGGCGGTTGCGGCCGCGCGGCCTCGTCCGAGGCTGCGAGCGTCGCGCCCGAGGCGGCGCCGCCCATCGTGCAAAACGGCCAGCTGCATTTCCCGCCAGGGCATCCGCAGCTCGCGTTGCTGGGTCTGTCCACGGCGCAACCGAGCCAGAGCATCGCGCTCGATCTGCCCGCGCGCCTGGTATGGAATGAGGAGCGCACGGAGCGCATCTATCCTGCGTTTGCGGGCCATGTGGCTGCGATGCGGGCGGACTTGGGGCAAACCGTCAAAGCCGGCGCGGTGCTGGCCCTGCTGGCCTCGCCCGACTTTGGTCAGGCCCAGGCGGACGCTGCCAAGGCGCGTGCCCAGGAAAGTGTTGTGCTCAAGGCCTTGCAGCGCCAGCGCGAGCTGTTCGCGGCGGGCATCGTGGCGCGCAAAGACCTCGAACAGGCGCAGGCCGACGCCGTGAGTGCGCAAGCCGAGTCTGCGCGTGCGGTTGCGCGCACGCGCCTGTATGGCGGCGACGCGCGCGTGGACCAGCAGCTGGCCATCAAATCCGACATTGCCGGCGTGGTGGTGGAGCGCAACCTGAATCCGGGGCAGGAGTTGCGCCCCGACCAGTCCGGCCCCGGCACACCGGCGCTGTTCGTCGTGACCGATCCGAGCCTGTTGTGGCTGCAGATCGACGCGCACGAGGCCGACCTGGCGGCGCTGCAGCCGGGCAGCCGCTTCAGCCTCACGGTCAACGCCTATCCGGACGAGCGCTTCACGGGCCAGGTCATGGCGCTCGCGGACGCCATCGATCCGACCACGCGCACCATCAAAGTGCGTGGCGTGGTGCCCAACCCCGACCGGCGCCTCAAGGCCGAAATGCTCGCCACCGTGCACCTGGCGCAAAAAAGCCCCGGCGGCGTCGTGGTGCCCGCGCAGGCCGTGACTTTGCGCGGCAATGCGCACGTCGTGTTCGTGCAGCGCGAGCCCGGCGTGTTCGAGCCGCGCACGGTGACGGTGGGCAATGAAGGACAGACGCAGGTCGTCGTCACCGCGGGCTTGCGTGCCGGCGAGAAGGTGGTCGCGCAAAACGCGCTGCTGCTGGCCCGCCAGTTCGAAATGGCCACGGCGGACGCTGCGGTCAAGAAGGAAGCGCAATGAAGCGGCTGATCCACTACGCGCTGCACCAGCCGCTGTTCATCGTGCTGGGCACGCTGCTGTTTGCGCTGGCCGGCGTGATTGCGTTCAAGAATCTGTCGGTCGAGGCGTTCCCGGACGTCACGGACGCGCAGGTGACCGTGATCACACTCTATCCGGGCCGCGCCCCCGAAGAGGTGGAAAAGCAGGTCACCTTGCCGATCGAGGTGGCGCTATCGGGCCTGCCGCACGCGATCCGGGTGTTTTCGCACACGCAGTTCGGTTTGTCTTACATGGTGGTGACCTACGACGAAGACGTCGATATCAATGTTGCGCGCCAGCAGGTCGGCGAGCGCCTCGCGGGCACGGACTTGCCGCCCAACGTGCAGGCGCAGATCGCCCCCAACGCCACGCCCGTGGGCGAGATCATGCGCTACCGGCTCAAGGGCGACGGCCTTTCGACCACCGAGCTGCGCAGCATCGAAGACTGGACGGTGGAGCGTGCGCTGCGCCAGGTGCCGGGCGTGGCCGACGTGGTGGCCATGGGCGGCGCCATCAAGCAGTACGAGGTGCAGCCCAATCTGGACGCGCTGCGCGCCTACAAGGTCACCTTCCAGAACCTGCTCGACGCGCTGGGGCGCGGCAACGCCAACGCAGGCGGCAGCTACGTGGCGCAGGGCGCCCAGCAGTTCACGATCCGCGGCATCGGGCTGCTGCGTTCGAGCGAGGACATAGGGCGCATCGTCGTTGCGGCGCACAACGGCACGCCGGTGCTGATCCGGGACGTGGCGCAGGTCAAGGTGGGCGCCGTGCCGCGCCTGGGCGTGGTCGGCCAGGACCAGGACGACGATGTCGTGACCGGCATCGTCGTGATGCGCAAGGGCGAGAACCCGCGCGAGGTGTTGCAGGGCGTCAAGCAAAAGATCGCCGAGCTCAACGCCCGCGGGCTACCGCCGGGCGTGCAGATCGTGCCGTTCTACGACCGCACCTGGCTCATGGACAAGACCCTCAGCACGGTGTTCCATAACCTGGTCGAAGGCGCGCTGCTGGTGTCTTTGGTGCTCTACCTTTTTCTGTCCAATCTGCGCGCGAGCATCGCCGTGGTGGCGATCATCCCGCTGGCGCTGCTGTCCACCTTCATGGGGCTCAAAATCCTCGGTGTGCCGGCGAACCTGCTGAGCCTGGGCGCGATGGACTTCGGCATCATCGTCGATGGCGCGGTGATCATGATCGAGAACATCATGCACCGCCTGGCCGAGCACGGCGAGGCCATGGACGAGGACACGCGGCGCGCAACCATCATCGATGCCGCGAGCGAAGTCGGGCGGCCCACGCTGTTTTCCATGCTCATCATCATCGCGGCGCACATCCCGATCTTTGCGCTGCAGCGCCACGAAGGGCGCATCTTCCGCCCCATGGCCCTGTCGGTGACCACGGCGCTCGTCGGCTCGCTGGTGTTTTCGCTCACGCTGGTGCCGCTGCTCGCCTACTGGACGCTGCGCAAAAAACTGCCGCATGGCGACAACCGGCTGGTGGCACGGGCCAAGCAGTGGTACGTCCCGCTGCTCGACTGGGCGCTCACGCACCGGCGCCGGGTCACCCTGATTGCGGTGGCGGTGTTCGGCGTGGCGATGGTGGCGGCGGCGCGGCTCGGGTCGGAGTTTTTGCCCGAGCTCGACGAAGGCACCATCTGGGTGAACTTCGAACTCGCGCCCAGCGTGTCCAGTGCCGAGGCGACGCACATCCTGCACCAGGCGCGGCAGGCGCTTTTGTCGGTGCCTGAAGTGCGCACCACGGTCTCCAAAGCCGGGCAGCCCGAGGATGGCACCGACCCCAAGACCATCTCCATGACCGAGACCTTCGTCGATCTCAAGCCCGAGGAGCAGTGGCGCCACGGCATGACCAAGGAAAAGATCATCGAGCAAATGGATCACGCATTGCGCGCCATCCCCGGCATAGACCCGGCCTTTTCGCAGCCGATCCGCGACAACGTGCTCGAATCGATCTCGCAGATCAAGGGCCAGATCGTCATCAAGCTCGCGGGCGACGACTTGACCGAGATGAAGCGCATCACTGACGAAATCGCGCAGCAGGTGCGCCAGGTCGCAGGGGTGGCGCGCGCCGAGATCGACCGCGACGGCCAGGTGCCGCAGCTGCTCATCGACATAGACCGCGACCAGGCCGCGCGCTACGGCCTCAACGTGGGCGACATCGATGACGTGATCGAGGCCGCGCTCGCTGGCCGGGCCGCGACCAGCATCTGGGAAGGCGAGCGCAAGTTTGCCGTGGCCGTGCGCCTGCCCGAAGACCAGCGCGTCATCGCGCGGCTGCCGCAAACGCCCATCGCCACGCCCGAAGGCGGCTACGTGCCGCTGAGCGCCGTGGCGCACATCCGCGAATCCATGGGGGCGATGAACATCGCGCGCGAGGCCGGCCGGCGCACCACCGCGATCGGCATCTTCATCCAGGGCCGCGACATGGGCTCGGTGGTCGCGGACATGAAGGAGCGCGTCGCGCGCAACGTCAAAATTCCCACGAGCTACCAGGTCACCTGGTCGGGCGAGTTCGAAAACCAGGAGCGCGCCATGCGCCGCCTCTCGATCGTGACGCCGATCTCGCTGCTGCTGATCTTCGTGCTGCTGTTCGATGCGTTCAAGTCGATCAAGACGGCGGCGCTGATCCTCGTCAACGTGCCGCTCGCGCTGATCGGCGGTTTCCTGGCGCTGTGGGTGCTGGACATTCCCTTGTCGGTGTCCGCTGCGATTGGCTTCATTGCGCTATCGGGCCAGGCCGTGCTCAACGGCGTGGTGATGCTGTCGGTCTATCAGCAATTGCAGGCCGGCGGCCTGAGCGTCCTGGAGGCCGTGCGCCTGGGCTCGCTGCAGCGCCTGCGCACGGTGCTGATGACGGCGCTGCTCGCCATGCTCGGGCTGCTGCCCATGGCCTTGTCGCACGAGATCGGCTCCGAGACGCAGCGCCCGCTGGCCATCGTCGTGATCGGCGGCCTGGTCACGGCCACCTTGCTCACGCTGATGGTGCTGCCAGCGCTCTATGTGGCCTGGTTCTCGCCGCGGGGCAAAAGCGTTTGAGCCCTTGCCCTGTTCATGGCCTCGCGCCAATTTTTAGGAAAAATGGCCATTAGCCAAGGCGCATCAAGCGCAAGCAGCTATCAAAATTGAATTACCTCGGCGGCTGTGCTTTGGCGTCCTTTGCGCCCGCAGTGCCCTCGCGGCGCGCCAGCAGCGCCTGCAACTCGTCGGGCGGGGCCACGGTGACGCCGACCTCGAGCTCGTGCGCGCCGCCGCCCTGGATCACGCCGCGCATGGGCGAGACGTCGGAAAAGTCGCGCCCCACGGCGAGCGTGACGTAGTCCTCGCCGGGGCTGCCCCAGCCGCTGCGCCGGTTCGTGGGGTCGAAGTCGAACCAGCTACCGCCGGCCTGCTGCGCCTGCGTGTGCAGCAAGGCGCTCGTGGGGGCGGTGTCGTGCGGTGGCGTGGCGCTTTCCTCGGTGGCGGCCAGCCACGGCACATACACGCTGACCCAGGCGTGCGAGGCGTCCGCGCCTATGAGCCGCGGCTTGCCGAACGGCGGGCGCGTGAGCAGGTAGCCGCTCACGTAGCGCGCGGGCAGGCCCAGGCTGCGCAGGCAGCCGAGCATGATGTGGGCGAAGTCCTGGCACACGCCCTTGCGCTGTGCGAGCGCCTGCAGCGCGGGCGTGTTGACCTGCGTGCTCGCGGGGGTGTAGCGCAGTTCGCGGTGGATGCGCTCCATGAGCGCCTGCGCGGCGGCCAGCAGCGGCGTGCCGGGCGCGAACGCGGGGCGCGCAAACGCGGCAAAGGCGTCGTCGCGCGGTACGTGCGGCGAGGCGAAGAGGAATTCGCTCGCGGCGTCGTAGGGCGCGCCGGCGCGGTAGCGATAGTGCTCGCGCACGGCCTCCCAGGTGGCTTGCCAGGGCGCGTGCCACGCGGGGGCGGTCGGTGCGTCGGTGGAAGGTGCGTCGGTGGTGGCCGCATCGGTTGCGGCGCTGGCAGGGACGAGGGAAAGGGCTTTGGCCGCCGCCGCGCAAACGCTAGGGGCAGCGGCGGTACTTGCCCCAGCGGTTGCAACCGCAGTTGCTGCGGTGGCCGAAGTTGCCGCAGCGGCAGCAATGGGCAGGGCCGCCGGGGGCTGTGTCTGCACCAGGCTGTCGGCCTCTACGCACAGGCTCTCGTGCGGCGCCTGCAGCGTGAAGAAGCTGCGCAGGTTGCCAAAAGTGTCGCGCGCCTGGCTTTGCGCGGCGGGCTCGGGGGTGACGCGCAGGGTGTGGGCGTGCACCTGCTGCACGGCGGTATCTACGGGGCTCAGGTGCAGCATGTGCTGCGCGTGGTCCACCGGGCCTTGGTAGCGGTAGCAGGTGCGGTGCAGGATGCGCAGCAGCATGGGTTTTGGGGGGTTAGATTTCGAGGCTCTGGCTGGGCCGGTCGGCGTGGCTGAAGTGCAAGCGCGTGATCTCGTCGGACAGCGTGCCCGCAGCGGCGATGCAGTCGGCCAGCAGCGTGTGCAGCGCGCCAAAGTTGCGCTCGCTGCCGGGATGCGCCAGGGCGGCGAGCTGCCAGGTTTCGGACTGCGGCAGGGCCAGCGCGAGGGCCGTATCTGCGGGAGAGGTGTTTTCGGCGAGGCGCAGCAGGCGCGAGCGCAGCGAGTGCAGCACCCAGGCGAGCGAGCGCGGGTTGTCGCGGTCGAGCACGAGCAGGTCGAGCAGCGCGGCCATGTCGCGGCGCTGCTGGTAGCGCGCGTGGAAGGTGATGGTGCTGTCGAACAGCGCCACCATGGCCTCGAAGCCGTCGATGTCCTGCAGGCTGCGCTGCTCCAGCCCGAGCATGAGTGCGCGCGCCAGGGTGACGAGCCGCTCGATGTTCCGGCCTATGGACAGCAGGCGCCAGCCGCTGTCGCGCACCATGCGGTCGGTCTGCGCGCCGGTGATGGCGGCGAGCAGCTCGCTCGCGTTTTGCAGCGCCACGAGCGCCTCGGCGGTGGCGTATTCGGCGTTGCCCGAGAGCGCGGCGCAGTCGCGCGCGAAGTCGCCCTCGGTGCGCTTGATGAGGTTCCAGTGCTCTTGCGACAGGCGCTCGCGCACCTGCGCGGCGGCGGACTTGAGCGCGCGCAGGTTGAAGCCCACGCTGTACGACTGCTCGGCCAGCGGCGTGCCCGGCGCGGGCGCGAGTGCGGCGATCAGGCTGCGCGTGAACACGCGCGGCGACTGCTCGGCGCCGGGCACGTCGGGCAGCACCAGCGCGTTTTCGCGCGCCAGTGCCGAGAGCCAGGCGACGAGCGGGCGCGCGCCGGGCTCGTCGCCCGAGAGCTGGCGCAGCACGAGCTGGGCCATGCGCACGCTGTTTTCGGCGCGCTCGGTGTAGCGCCCGAGCCAGAACAGGTTTTCTGCCGCGCGGCTGGTCACGGGGCGCTTGGGCTGCGCCTGCGTGGGCACGCCCGTGGCGGGGTGCAGCATGGTGGTGCGATCCACTGGCCCGTCGGTGAGCACCCAGCAGTCGGCGCTGCTGCCGCCGCGCTGCATGGCCGCGACGAGCTCGCCGCGCGGCGCGAGCCGCACCAGCCCACCGGGCAGTACGCGCCACGACTGCGGCCCGTCGGCGAGCGCGAACACGCGCAGGATGGCCGAGCGCGGCACCAGGCCGTCCGGCGTCCAGGTGGGCGTTTGCGACAGCGGCAGCCAGGCCTGCACCGTGTAGTCTTCGGGGTGGCGCGCGATGCGGCCCGCCCACTCGTTCAGCGCGCGCTCGTCGAGGCTGCGGCCCATCACCGTGTCCATGCGCGTGTTCGGGTAGGTGGGGCGGATCACGCTCGTGGGCAAAAGCGGCAGCACCTCGCGCAGCGCGGCTTCTTCGCCGCACCACCAGGTAGCGAGCGACGGCAGGCGCAGCGGCTCGCCCAGCAGGTGTTCGCTGATGGCGGGCAAAAAGCCCAGCAGCGCGCTCGACTCGAGCGGCGCCGAGCCCGGCATGTTGGCCATGAGCAGATTCCCCGCGCGCAGCACCTGCAGCAGGCCGGGCACGCCGAGCGTGGAGTCGGCGCGCAGCTCCAGCGGGTCCAGCCATTCGTCGTCGAGGCGCTTGATGAGCGCGTGCACGGGCTCCAGGCCCTGCAGCGTCTTGAGGTACAGGCGCTGGTCGCGCACCGTGAGGTCGCTGCCCTCGACGAGCGTGAGGCCCAGGTAGCGCGCGAGGTAGGCGTGCTCGAAGTAGGTCTCGTTGTACGGGCCGGGCGTGAGCAGCGCGATGCGCGCGTTCTCGCCTTCGGGCAGCCTGCGCTGCAGGCCCTCCATGAGCGCGCGGTAGCTCGCGGCGAGGCGCTGCACCTTCATGCCCGCGAAGGCGTGCGGAAACTGGCGCGAGACGGCGATGCGGTTTTCGAGCAGATAGCCCAGCCCCGAGGGCGCCTGCGTGCGCTGGCCCACCACCGACCAGCGCCCGTCGGGGCCGTGTGCGAGGTCGAGCGCCACGATGGGCAGCCAGGTGTCGCCGGGCGGGCGCACGTCCAGCATGGGGCGCAGGTAGCCGGGGTGGCCCTGCACCAGCGCGGCGGGCAGCAGCGCGCGCTGCAGCAGCGTGCGCGGGCCGTACAGGTCGGCCATCATGGCGTCGAGCAGGCGCGCGCGCTGGCGCACCCCGGCCTCGATCTGCGCCCAGTCCTGCGGGCTCACGATCAGCGGCAGCAAGTCCAGCGCCCAGGGCCGCTGCAGGCCCGCAGAGGCGTCGGCATAGACGTTGTAGGTCACGCCGTTGTCGCGCAGCTGGCGCTGCAGGTTGTCGTTGCGGCGTGTGAGGTCGTCCTTGCCCAAATAGGCAAAAAAGCGCGCCCAGGCCGGGTTCAGGCTGCGCGCGGGCTGCTCTGCGGTGGCGTCGGCGGCCGCATCGGGCGCGGTGGCGCCGAACAATTCGTCGAAGTGGCCCGGCGCGGCCGGGGCGCTGTGCAATGGCAGCGCAGCGGGGTCGAGGCCGGGGAGGGTGGAGGGAGAGGCGGACATGGGGCCCGAGTATGCCCGCTGGGTGCTGGCGTTCGTGCTGGCGGCGGTTGCCGTTGCGCCGGGCTGGGCTGGGTGGGGCGGCTCCGCCCGGGCTGGTTCGCTGGCCGGGGCCGGGCCGCCTGCACCTTTGGCCGCGTACCCATCCGTTGTCGTGGATGCTTTGGAATCCGTAGCTGCTTGCGCAGGCGCAGAGCCGTCTGACGGGTCTTTTGGCATAAAAACGCGGGCGGCGGCGTTGGCGGCGGCGTTGGCGGCGGCGTTGGCGGGGGGACCGCTCAGGTGCGCCGCAGGTCCAGCGTGAACGGGAACTCGCGGCTCGGTGTGGCCGGCGCTGCGTCGAGCTTGCCCGGCGTGTGCCCCATCTGGAAAAAGCGTGCGAGGCGCCGGCTCTCGGCCTCGTAGGCGTTCACGGGGAAGTTGTCGTAGCTGCGCCCGCCCGGGTGCGTGACGTGGTACTGGCAGCCGCCAAGCGAGCGCTGCATCCAGCGGTCGACGATGTCGAAGGTGAGCGGCGCGTGCACGCCAATCGAGGGGTGCAGCGACGAGGGCGGCGCCCAGGCCTTGTAGCGCACGCTGGCGACGTATTCGCCCACGGTACCGGTGGGCTGCAGCGGCAGCGCCTGGCCGTTGCAGGTGAGGACGTAGCGGCTGTCGTTGTAGCCGCTCACGTGCACTTCGAGCCGCTCCAGCGACGAATCGACGTAGCGCGCAGTGCCGCCGGGGGTGCCTTCTTCGCCCATGACGTGCCAGGGCTCGAGCGCGTTGCGCAGCGTGAGCGCCATGCCGCGCGCGGTGACCTGGCCGATGAGCGGGAAACGGAACTCGAAGTGCGGCGCGAACCACGCCATGTCGAAGGCGTAGCCGAATTCGGCGAGCTCGCTGAGCACGTCCTCGAAGTCCATGCGCACGAAGGTCGGCAGCATGAAGCGGTCGTGCAGCTCGGTGCCCCAGCGCGTGAGCGTGCCGCTCCAGGGCTGCTGCCAAAAGCGCGCCACCAGGGCGCGCAGCAGCAGCTGCTGCGCAATGCTCATGCGCGCGTGCGGCGGCATCTCGAAGGCGCGCAGCTCCAAAAGCCCCAGGCGCCCGGTGGCGGAGTCGGGCGAATACAGCTTGTCGATGCAGAACTCGCTGCGGTGCGTGTTGCCGGTGACGTCGATGAGGATGTTGCGCAGCGTGCGATCGACGAGCCACGGCGGCATCTCCTGGCCGTGCAGGGCGCGGTTGCGCGCGATTTCGCGCAGCGCGATTTCGAGCTCGTAGAGCTGGTCGTTGCGCGCCTCGTCCACGCGCGGGGCCTGGCTCGTGGGGCCTATGAACAGGCCGCTGAACAGGTATGACAGCGAGGGGTGGTTGTGCCAGTACGCCACCAGGCTGCCCAGCAGCTCGGGGCGGCGCAAAAAGGGCGAGTCGGCCGGCGTGGCGCCGCCGAGCACGAAGTGGTTGCCCCCGCCGGTGCCGGTGTGGCGGCCGTCGGTCATGAACTTTTCGGCGCACAGGCGCGTCTCGTGCGCCGCGGCGTAGAGGAATTCGGTGTGCTCGACGAGCTCGGCCCAGTCGTGCGCGGGGTGGATGTTGACCTCGATCACGCCGGGGTCGGGGGTGACCTGCAGCATCTTCAGGCGTGCGTCGCGCGGCGGCGGGTAGCCTTCGAGGATGACCTTCACGTCCAGCGCCTGCGCCGTGGCTTCGACGGCGGCGAGCAGGTCCAGGTAGTCTTCGAGCCGCGCGAGCGGCGGCATGAACACGTACAGGTGCTGGCTTTTGCCGCCTTGCGTGCGCTCGGCCAGCGGGCCGTTGGCGCGCTGCGGGTCGCGCGCCTCCACGCACAGCGCGGTGCGCGTGAGCCAGGCAGCCGATTCGCCCAGGCGCGGCATGCGCGTGTCGAGCACGCCGGGGGCGACGGCGGGCGGCAGGCCGGTGCCGGGGGCTGCGCCTTCTTCCCCTTCAGCCTGCGTGCCCACGCCCGTGCCCACGCCCAGGCTCTGCACGGCCACCGTGCCGCCTTCGGCAAAGCCGCCGCCGATCTGGTGCGGCGCAATACCGTGGCCCGGCCCAGCGCGGCCCGGGCTTTGCGTGCGCAGCGGCGCGTAGGCGGGCAGCGGTGTGCGCGGAGCGAACGGGTCTTGCTCGATGTGGTAGGGGTAGTCGGCCTGCGCCACCCAGGGCAGCGAGTCGAGCGGCAGGCGCCAGCCCATGGGCGAGTCGCCGGGCATGAGGTACATGCGCTCGTCGCGCAAAAACCACGGTCCGCTGGCCCAGCGCGTGCGCGTGGCCGTGCCGTCTTCGGCCAAAAACGCGGGCGCATACGGCTGCAGCGGCAGCACGTAGCCCACCACGGCGTCCAGCCCCTGGCCGAACACGCGGCGCAGGCGTGCGCGCTCCAGCGGGTCGTCGAGCTTGCTGTCGAACGGGTCCACGTTCACGGGCAGGCGCCGCTCGCGCCACAGGTAGTACCAGGTGTCTTCATAGCCGGCCTCGATCCAGTTCGTGCTGATGCGCAGCTGCTCGGCCAGCGTGCGGATGAAGCGCTGCGCGTCTTCGTGCGTGTAGTGCGCGCTCTCGCGCTCGTCGGCCAGCAGCGCCGGGTCGTGCCAGCAGGGGCGCCCGTCGGCGCGCCAGAACACCGACAGCGCCCAGCGCGGCAGCTGTTCGCCCGGATACCACTTGCCCTGCCCCATGTGGATGAAGCCGCCCGCGCCGTAGTGCGCGCGCAGCCGCCCCAGCAGCTCGGTGGCGTAACCGCGCTTGGTCGGGCCCAGCGCGTCGGTGTTCCATTCGGGCGCGTCGCGGTCGCTCGTGGCCACGAAGGTGGGCTCGCCGCCCTGCGTGAGGCGCACGTCGTGGCGCTGCAGGTCGGCGTCCACCTGCTCGCCCAGCGCCAGGATGTGCGCCCATTGCGCTTCGGTGTAGGGCTTGGTGACGCGCGGCGACTCGTGCACGCGCGTGACCTGCATGTGGTGGCTGAACGTCACCTCGCATTCATCGACCAGACCCTCCACGGGCGCGGCGCTCGAGGGCTGCGGCGTGCAGGCCAGCGGAATGTGCCCCTCGCCCGCAAGCAGGCCCGAGGTCGGGTCCAGCCCGATCCAGCCCGCGCCGGGCAGAAATACCTCGCACCAGGCGTGCAGGTCGGTAAAGTCTTTTTCGGGGCCGCTCGGGCCGTCGATGGCCTTGACGTCGGGCGCGAGCTGGATCAGATAGCCCGAGACAAAGCGCGCCGCAAGCCCCAGGTGGCGCAGCAGTTGCACCAGCAGCCAGCCGCTGTCACGGCACGAGCCGCGCGCCAGCTGCAGTGTGGTTTCGGGGCTTTGCACGCCCGGCTCCATGCGGATGGTGTAGGCCACGTCGGCGTGCAGGCGCTGGTTCAGTTCGACCAGAAAGTCTATGGTGCGGCGGGGCGTGCGGTCTATGCGCGCGAGGTAGTCGGCCAACAGCGGCGTGAGCGGGGTGAGCGGCTCCTTGGCCAGGTAGGGCGCAAGCTCCTGCTGCTGTGCGCGCTCGTAGGCGAACGGAAACTCCTCGGCGTAGGGCTCGAGGAAAAAGTCGAAGGGGTTATAGACCGCCATTTCCGCGACCAGGTCTATGGTGATCTTGAACTCGGTCGTGGGCTCGGAAAACACCAGGCGCGCCTGGTAGTTGGCAAACGGGTCCTGCTGCCAGTTGATGAAGTGTTTGGCCGGCTCCACGCGCTGCGAATACGCGAGGATCTTGGTGCGGCTGTGCGGCGCGGGGCGCAGGCGCACGACCTGCGGGCCAAGCTCCACGGGGCGGTCGTAGCGGTAGTGCGTGATGTGGTTCAGGGCGACGTGGATGGCCATGGGGCGTCTTTCGCAGAAGATGCTGTGATGTGAGGTGAGCCTAGCCTAGCAAGTCCTGCGCCAAACGCCGATGACAAAACCGCCCCGTGGGTGCGAAACCACACACAGCCCACGCTCGTACAGGGGCCGATGCGCCAAGGCGCTTTGCTACACTTTGCGCCCATGTTCATTCACCGCATGTCCACCGCAGGTCGCAGCGACCGGGGAGCCTGGCCCTGGCGTAAGCCTGCTGCAGCACACCTTTGTTGACCGCGTCCGGCGCAGCAGCCGGGCACCCCCGCGTGGCCTGCGCCTTGGGCCACTTGCATGCAATGGAATGAACGAGGCGGCACCCGGCTTTCAGCCAGCCTTTCGATGCGACGCGGTGCCGCTTTCTCCCCAGGAGTCCCCGGTGATCTCAGAATCAGAATTCCAAGCCCTGGCCGATGCCGGCTACAACCGCATCCCGCTCGTGGCCGAGGCCTTTGCGGACCTCGAAACCCCGCTGTCTTTGTATCTTAAATTGGCCTGCAAGGCAGATGGATCAAGCGCGGGCAGCTATAGTTTTTTGCTCGAATCGGTGGTCGGCGGCGAGCGCTTCGGGCGCTACAGCTTCATCGGCCTGCCGGCGCGCACCTTGCTGCGCGCGCGCGGCTTCGGTGAGCGGGCGTGCACCGAAGTGGTGACCGACGGCCAGGTGGTCGAATCGGCGCGGGGCAACCCGCTCGACTTCATCGCGGCCTACCAGCAGCGTTTCAAGGTCGCGCTGCGCCCCGGCCTGCCGCGCTTTTGCGGCGGGCTCGCGGGCTATTTTGGCTACGACACGGTGCGCCACATCGAGAAAAAGCTGCAATCGAGCTGCCCGCCCGACACGCTGGGCACGCCCGACATCCTGCTGCTGCAGTGTGAGGAGCTCGCCGTCATCGACAACCTCTCGGGCAAGCTCTCGCTCATCGTCTATGCCGACCCGGCCACGCCGCAGGCCTACGCGCATGCCTGCGCACGGCTCGACGCCTTGCGCGCGCAGCTGCAAAACCCCGTGCACCCGCCCGTGCTGCGCGCCAGCGCCAGCGCGCCCACGCAGCGCGACTTTGCCAAGGACGACTACCTGGCCGCCGTGCTGCGCGCCAAGGAGCTGATCGCCGCGGGCGACTTCATGCAGGTGCAGGTGGGCCAGCGCATCCACAAGCCCTACGATCAGAGCCCGCTCGCGCTGTACCGCGCGCTGCGCTCGCTCAACCCCTCGCCGTACATGTATTTTTATGACATGGGGGACTTTCAGGTGGTGGGCTCCAGCCCCGAAATCCTGGTGCGCCAGGAGCGCACCGACGCGGGCACCAAGGTCACGATCCGCCCGCTTGCGGGCACGCGCCCACGCGGCGCCACGCCCGAGGCCGACCTGGCCGCCGAACGCGAGCTCGTCAACGACCCCAAGGAGCGCGCCGAGCACGTGATGCTGATCGACCTCGCGCGCAACGACATCGGCCGCATCGCCAAGATCGGCAGCGTGAAGGTGACCGAAGCCTTTGCCGTGGAGCGCTACAGCCACGTCATGCACATCGTGAGCAACGTCGAGGGCATGCTGCAAGACGGCATGACCAACATGGACGTGCTGCGCGCCACCTTCCCCGCGGGCACGCTCACGGGCGCGCCCAAGGTGCACGCGATGGAACTGATCGACCAGCTCGAACCCGTCAAGCGCGGCATCTACGGCGGCGCCTGCGGGTATCTGAGCTACGCGGGCGACATGGACGTGGCCATTGCCATCCGCACCGGCATCGTCAAGGACGGCACGCTCTACGTGCAGGCGGCCGCCGGCGTGGTGGCCGACAGCGTGCCCGAGCTCGAATGGCGCGAAACCGAACACAAGGCGCGCGCGCTGCTGCGCGCCGCCGAACTCGTCGAGGAGGGGCTGGAATGACCAAGGCCATCGAACAGGTGCTGCACTGCACCACCATGAGCGAAGTGCGCCGCGGCGTCGATGCGCTCGACGACGTATTGGTGCCCCTGCTCGTACAGCGCCTGGGCTACATGCTGCAGGCCGCGCGCATCAAGCAGGCGCCCGAGCAGGTGCGCGACGAGGCGCGCATCGCCGCCATCGTGGAGCGCGTGCGCGCACGCGCCCAGGCCGAAGGCGGCCCGCCCGAGGTGCTCGAAGAAATCTACCGCGCCCTCATGGAAACCTGCATCGCCTTCGAGCAGCGCGCATTCGACCGTCTGCGCAACCAGCCAGCGCAGCCTGCGAGTGGTACGTCTGCGAGCGTACCGTTCGCCAGCGCAGCATCGGCCAGCGCGCCCGCCACCGCAGCGCATGCCGTCAAGCTGCTCATGATCGACAACTACGACAGCTTCACCTACAACCTCGTGCAGTATTTCGGCGAGCTCGGCGCGCAGGTGCAGGTGCTGCGCAACGACGAAGTCACGCTCCAGGAACTCGACGCGCTGTTCCAGTCCGGCCGCTTCGAGCGCCTGTGCATCAGCCCCGGCCCATGCTCGCCCGCCGAAGCCGGTGTTTCGGTGCCCGCGATCCGGCACTTTGCCGGCAAGCTGCCGATTCTGGGCGTGTGCCTGGGCCACCAGGCCATAGGCGCGGCCTTCGGCGGGCGCATCGTGCGCGCGCGCACGCTCATGCACGGCAAGACCAGCCCCATCACCACCACGCAGCAAGGCGTGTTTGCGGGCCTGCCGCGCCAGTTCACCGTGAACCGCTACCACTCGCTCGCCATCGAGCGCGCGAGTTGCCCACCCGAGCTGCACATCACCGCCACCAGCGACGACGACGGCGAAATCCAGGGCGTACGCCACACTGGCTTTGCCGACGCCGTGCGCATCGAGGGCGTGCAATTCCACCCCGAAAGCATCCTGACCGAGCATGGGCACGCGATGCTGGCGAACTTTTTGCGCTGAGCGCGAGCACCTTGCAAACAGGATGCTTCCGATGCCTGACGCCCACCACCTCCTGCTCTTTCTCGCCGCCGGCCTGGTGCTCAACCTGACGCCGGGGCCGGATGTGATGTTCATCGTCGCCAACGCGGTGCGCGCCGGGGTGCGCGCGGGCGTGGCGGCGGCGCTGGGGATTGCGGCGGGGTGCCTGGTGCATGTGGCGGCGGCGGCGCTGGGCGTGTCGGCCCTGCTCGCGGCCAGCTCGACGGCGTTTGCGCTGCTCAAATGGGCGGGCGCGGTGTATCTGGTATGGGTGGGCGTGCAGATGCTGCGCGCGGCCTGGCGTGCGGGTGGGGCGCAGGATACTTCCAAATCGATAGCTGCTAGCGAAGATGGAACAAAGGCTAGCGGCGTTTTTGATGCCAAAAACCCGGCCGTCGAAAGTGCCGCGTCGGCCACGCCCGCTCCACCTGTCGCGCTCGCCACCGTGCTGCGCCGCGGCTTTCTGACCAACGTGCTCAACCCCAAGGTGGCGCTGTTCTTCCTGGCTTTCGTGCCGCAGTTCATCGCGCCGGGCACGGCGCACACGGGCGCGGTGTTCTTGCTGCTCGGCCTGCTGTTTACCGTCAACGGCCTGCTCGTGTGCCTGGGCTGGGCCTGGGTGGCGGCCTGGGCGTCGCGGCGTGCGGGCGCCTTGCAGCGCGCGCTGCGCTGGCTCGACGGCGTGGCCGGCGGCCTGTTCATCGTGTTTGGCGTCAAGCTCGCGCTCACGCAGGCGCCGGGGGCGCGCTGATTTTTCTGGTTTTCTGAGGAGACATTGCCCATGCCCATCACCCCGCAGGAAGCGCTGGCGCGCACCATCGAGCACCGCGAGATTTTTCACGACGAGATGCTGCACCTGATGCGCCTGATCATGAACGGCGAGATTTCGCCGCTGATGGTCGCCGCCATCATCACCGGCCTGCGCGTGAAAAAGGAGACGATAGGCGAGATCACCGCCGCCGCGCAGGTGATGCGCGAGCTCTCGACCAAGGTGCAGGTGGCCGACGCGACGCAGCTCGTCGACGTGGTGGGCACGGGCGGCGACGGCGCGCACACCTTCAACATCAGCACCTGCAGCATGTTAGTGGCCGCCGCCGCGGGCGCCAAGGTGGCCAAGCACGGCGGGCGCAGCGTGTCGAGCAAATCGGGCAGCGCCGATGTGATGGAGGCGCTGGGCGTGAACATCCACCTCGCGCCCGCGCAGATCGCGCGCTGCGTGGCCGAGACGGGCGTGGGCTTCATGTTCGCGCCCAACCACCACCCGGCGATGAAAAACGTCGCGCCCGTGCGCAAGGAAATGGGCGTCAAAACCATCTTCAACATCCTCGGGCCGCTCACCAACCCCGCAGGCGCGCCCAACATCCTCATGGGTGTGTTCCACCCCGACCTCGTGGGCATCTTGGTGCGCGTGCTGCAGCGCCTGGGCGCCGCGCACGCCATCGTGGTGCATGGCCGCGACGGCATGGACGAAATCAGCCTGGGCGCGGCCACCATGGTGGGCGAACTCAAGGATGGTGAAATCCGCGAATACGAGGTGCACCCCGAGGACTTCGGCCTTGCGATGCAGAGCAACCGCAGCCTCAAGGTAAACACGCCCGAAGAATCGCTCGCCATGCTGCGCGGCGTGCTCGAGGGCCGGCCCGGCGCCGCCAAGGACATCGTGCTGCTCAACGCCGGCGCCACGCTCTACGCCGCCGGCGTGGTGCCCGACATCGCCACCGGCATCGCCCGCGCGCGCAGCGCCATCGATTCCGGCGCCGCACAGGCCAAGCTCGAACAGGTGGTGGCGTTTAGCCGGGCGGCGGGCTGATATATACTGAAATAGCTATCGCATTTCAGGAGGTTGCCATGCCACACACTGCCAAGATTTTCACCACGGGCCGCAGCCAGGCCGTGCGCTTGCCGCAGGAGTACCGCTTCAATGAAAAAGAAGTGTTCATCCGGCGCGATCCGAACACGGGCGACGTGATCCTGTCGCGGCGACCGGATTCGTGGCAGGGCTTTCTGGACTTGCTCGCCACGACCGAGGTGCCCGCAGACTTTCTGAGCGAGGCCGATCGCCAGCAGGGCGAGCACGCGCGCGACCCGTTTGCCGACGAAATGGCGCATTGATGCTCTGGCTGCTCGATACCAACATCGCCAGCCACGCCATCCGCGGCGATGCGGATGTGCTGCAGCGGCTCACCGCCTTGCCACTGCACAGCGTCAAGATGTCTGCCGTCACGCAGGCCGAGTTGCTGTATGGCGTGGCCAAGCGCGGCCATCCGGCAAAGCTCGCCGCGCTCGTGCATGCCTTCATCCAGCGCGTAGAGCCGCTGCCCTGGACGCCACAGGTGGCTGCCTGCTACGGCGGTTTGCGCGCTGCTTGCGAAGCGCAAGGTACGCCGCTGGCCCCGCTGGACATGATGATCGCGGCCCATGCGCTGGCCTTGGGGCAGACCGCGCCCGTGACTTTGGTGACGCGCGACGGCGCTTTTGCCCGTGTGCCCGCCGCGCAAGGGCTGGTGGTGGCTTCGTGGCGCTGATCCCCCTCTGGCACGACGAAGGCCTGTGGATCGCCCTGGGCGTGACGCTGGTCAGCATCGTGGCGGCGCTCGTGATGCGCCATGTTTTCATCAAAATCCTCACAAAGCCCGCACCAGATCAGCGCAAGGAGCTATCAGATAATGAGTAACATCCTCGACAAAATCGTCGCCGTCAAGCGCGAAGAAGTCGCCGCCGGGCGCAGGAAGATGCCGCTTGCGGCCATGCGTGCCGACGCCGAGAGCCGCATGCTCACGCGCGACTTCGTGGGCGCGCTGCGTGCCAAGATCGCCGCGGGCCAGGCCGCGGTGATTGCCGAAGTCAAAAAAGCCAGCCCGAGCAAGGGCGTGCTGCGCGCCGACTTCATCCCTGCCGACATCGCGCAAAGCTATGCCGTGGGCAACACCGACCGCGGCGGCAAGGTCAGCGCGGCCTGCCTCTCGGTGTTGACCGACAAGCAGTTTTTCCAGGGCAGCATCGATTACCTCAAGCAGGCGCGCGCCAGTTGCGAGTTGCCCGTGCTGCGCAAGGACTTCCTCATCGACGCCTGGCAGGTTTATGAGGCGCGCGCGATCGGCGCCGACGCGATCCTGCTCATCGCCGCCTGCCTCGATGACGCGCAGATGGCCGAGTTCGAGGCCATCGCGCAAAGCCTGGGCATGGCCGTGCTGGTGGAGGTGCACGACCAGCCAGAGCTAGAGCGCGCGCTGCGCCTGCAAACGCCGCTGATCGGCGTCAACAACCGCAACCTGCGTACTTTCGAGGTGTCGCTCGAAACCACGTTGGGGCTTTTGCCAGCGCTGCCCCCCGAGCGCCTGCTCGTGACCGAAAGCGGCATCGCCACGCGCGCTGACGTAGAGCGCCTGCGCGCCGCGGGCGTGCACGCCTTCCTCGTGGGCGAGGCCTTCATGCGCGCCGCCGAACCCGGCGAGGCGCTCGCGGAGCTGTTTGCCTGACCATCTTCGTAAGTATCAAATAGAGAGCTGCTTACGAAGGCGCAGCAAGCGCAAAAGCCCATTTTGGCCATAAAACCATGAACTTGGCACCGCCAGCGCCCCCCCAGTTGCAAAGCGCCAGCCCCGCCGACTGGCCCGTGGCGCCGGGCTGGCGGCCCCTCGTGGATGCGTTTTTTGCGAGCCCCACGGGGCAGAACC
Source organism: Extensimonas soli (assembly GCF_029211265.1). GTDB lineage: Bacteria > Pseudomonadota > Gammaproteobacteria > Burkholderiales > Burkholderiaceae_C > Extensimonas > Extensimonas soli. The sequence goes on from NZ_JARGEL010000003.1 coordinate 76,139, forward strand.
TGCTGCGCTTTTTGCAGGCGCGGCTGGACACCGGCGCAACCATCTTCCCGCCGCAGCCGCTGCGCGCGCTCGAGCTCACGCCGCCCGAGGCGGTGCGCGTGGTGATCCTCGGACAAGACCCATACCACGGGCGCGGCCAGGCCGAGGGGCTGGCGTTTTCGGTGGCGCCGGGCGTGCCGCTGCCGCCCTCGCTGCGCAACATCTTTCGCGAGCTGCAGCGCGACCTCGGTGTGCCGCCGCCGCCCTTTCCGCAGCCCGGCGGCAGCCTGGCCCAGTGGGCGCGCCACGGCGTGCTGCTGCTCAACGCCTGCCTCACGGTCGAAGAAGGCCAGCCCGCGAGCCACGCCGGCAAGGGCTGGGAGCAGCTCACCGACGCCGTCATCCACCATGTCGCGCAGGGGTCGCGGCCCATGGTGTTCATGCTCTGGGGCGCGCACGCGCAAAACAAGCGCGCACTGATCGGCAACGACCCGCGCCACCTCGTGCTCACGGCAAACCACCCCTCGCCACTGTCCGCCGAACGCCCGCCGCAGCCCTTCATCGGCTGCGGACACTTCGGCAAGGCGCGCGAGTTTCGGCTGCGGCAGCAGGGGGAGTGAAAACAAGAGCAAGAGGCGCTATGCCCGCAAGCCATTCACTGTACAGCCAAGTTACGCGAAGCGGCCAATGCGCACATGGCGATGCTCCAGCAAAACCCCGAGCGCGTGATGAGCTACTTCCATGTTCAGGGTGCGATTCAAACTGATGTGTCCCGATAGAGGGTAAGCCAGCAACGCCAGGAGGGCAGCGTGATGAGACCAGACGAGATCAGCGATGAGGAGATGGTGCGAGGGCTTCGTGAGCATCCGCAGATCCGCCAGCGAGTGGCATCGCTGCTAAGTGCAGTGCAAGACGCACACGGGGACTTGAAGCGCGCCGACGCGGCAGAGCAGCGCCTGAGCGAAGAGCTTCGCCGCCTGGGCCAGGAGGCGATGCAAGGCTGGGCTGAGCGCCAGGTTCGCCTCACCGAGCAAGAACTGCGCCGGGGAGGGCGGGTGCACCGCGAGGGTAAAAAAACTCCTGTGGCACACCACCTTCGGCGACATCAGCGTGATGGAGCCGCAGTACCGCCACGCCACCAAGCGGCTGCGCCCCTTTGCGCGCAGCGCCGGGGTTCGGGCCAGGGGCTGCTCGCGCCTGCTGCAGCGAGTGGTGACGGATTTTGCGGCCGACCTGCCCTTTGCCAAGGCGATGGACAAGCTCGTCGAACACTATGGCATCGTCCTGGGCGAGAGCACCATCCGCCACATCACGCTGCACCACGCCCAGGCGATCCACCGCGTCAGCGGCGGTGCTGCGCAAGGCCTGCCCGAAGCTGTGGCGCCCGCACAGACCTTCATCGTCCAGACCGACGGCACCATGGTGCCCACCGTGCGCAGCGGCAGCGGGCCGGGTGATCGACGCAAAGGCAAGAGCGTGCAGTGGCAAGAAGCCAGGGTCAGCCTGGCCCATGCGCGCGCGCTGGTGCATGAATCGTCCTGATCAGGGCTAAAGATCCTTCGAAGAGGCCGTTCGGAGGGCTGCTGCCGATGTCGCGTAAGCCACTGCGGCAGACGGTCTGCGGTGCTAATCATCGCCCTTCGCCGCAAGCTGCAGAAAAATCTTTCGTCACAGTTCATGTATCCCTCGTTTTTCGTTATAGAATAGCGGGCTCAGCTGCTGAACGCCAGAGTCTTAAGGGGTGAAGGGATAGGCAGGCTGATCCGGCGAAGCTGGGAGGGTGGCGAGGGTCTGTTTGGTGTTGCGC
>NZ_JARGEL010000030.1 GCF_029211265.1 Extensimonas soli
AGTTCGATACCCACCGATGCAGCGGTGGGGCGTCAGGACTCGCGCGGTACAGATCGAAGTAGAAGGCCATGAGCGCGCACTACCTGTATTGCGACGCCTAACGTAATGTATCCCGCAGATACTGCCGGATAAGCTGGACGGTGCGGGATATTCTTGGCACAGAATCGTCCTGAAAGTTGTTCTACATCAACGAGTTACGCACTTGATACTGTACGTATTTGCAGGTATAAATCAAGCATGAAATCCGGCACACCCACACCCGCTCTTCGCTTCACCCGCTTGCTCGACCAACTTCGGGGGCGCATCCGGTATTTGCACTATAGCCGACAGACCGAGAAGGCGTACCTGTACGGGGTCCGGTTTTTCATCCGTTGGCATAGCCTTGCGGGGAGGCATGCTGCACCCGTGCGACAGGAGGGCTGTGGAAGATAATTGGGGTCAGAAGATAATTGGGGTCAGATTCGAATTTCTGCGGACATAGCTGGCCTCGGGAGGTTCGCGGCGCACGGTGCCGCCACTCGTAGGTTTCCAGGCGCGGGCGCGAGTTCAGGCCAGAATCGAGCGCCTGGCCGCTGAGAATGCCGGTGACGTCGAGCCTGTGTGTAATGTAATGGGGTGAAGGCGTCTCCGAGTTGCGAATCAACTACGGTCCCGGTTACCGGGCGTATTTCAGGCAGCAGGGACGTGAGCTGATCATTCTCCCTCTGACTTTCGGCCAACTACGCCCAAAGTCAGACCGCCCGCGCCAACTCCGCCGCATCCGTGAGCCCCAAAAACTTGTCGAGGATGTGGAAGTGGTCTTCAAAGAACTGGTCTTCCATGCCCGTGAGCGCGGCGATGGGCAGCCACTGCGCCTGCAGCGCATCGTCGTCGGCCTGCACGGCGGGGAAGGGGGCGTTGCCGAGGTCGAAGTAGTGCGCGTGCGTGATGGTGCGGCCGCGCTGGCTGCGGTCGGGGTGGTCGAAGACGTGTACCTGGCGCAGCGCGGCGCGCAGGGCGGCTTCGGGCAGGGCGCAGTGCGTTTCTTCGGCGAGCTCGCGCAGGCACGATTGCCACAGGGTTTCTTTTTGCTCGATGAAGCCGCCGGGCACGGCGAGCTGGCCTTTGCCGGGCGCGTGCGCGCGGCGGATCACGAGCACGTGCTCCTGGCAGCGCAGCACGGCATCGACGGTGACGAACACGGGCGGGTAGGGCGCGCCGGCCCATGAGGCGCGGTAGTCGCGCAGCACGCGCCATTCGTGCTGCAGTGCGGCGTACTCGGGTTTTTGCGCAAAATCACGCAGAAAGGCAAGTGTGGCGGGCGGTATGTGCTCTTTCCATGGGAGCAAAGCGGCATCGACGGCGGCGAGGGTGGCGGCCGGGTCGGTGGCGGGATCGGCGAACAAGTCGGCGCTGCTGGATGCGTCCGCTGCCGCGCTTGTGGGCGCAGCCGTGGCGGCGCCGAAGTAGGCGTCGCGCAGCGTGCTCGCATCGATGTCGCCCTGGCGCGGCAACGAAATCAGCTCCCAGCCGGGAAAGCTGCGCAGGTAGTTGCTCGTCGCGTCCTTGAAGTGGCCCACGAGCGCGATGCGTGCGCCCGGTGCTGTCAGCGCGGCCACGCCGCGGCGCACGGCCTGCGCCCACACGGGTTCGTCGTAGTAGTCGCGCACGGGCAGCAGCTGCAGGCGCGCGCGCTCGGCTGCGGGCAGGGCCTGGCGCAGCATGTCGGCGCGCTCCTGCCACGTGATGGGGTTGCGCGGCGAGCGCGCCTGCCAGGCCGAGCCTATGACCACGATCACCTGCCGCGCGCTGGCCAGCGCCTGGCGCAGCAGCGCGAGGTGCGCGTTGTGGACGGGCTCGAAGCGCCCGATGTAGATGGCGGTGTCGTAGGCTGCGGTCATGGAGAAGTGGTGGTGGATGGGGCGGGCTTGGGGGCGGGTGTGGTGTGTGCTCAGGCGGCCGCGAACGCCCGGCGCGCGCCGACGTAGCGGGTGCGAAAGTAGCCGGCCTCGAGCGAGTCGCGGCGCACGGTGCCGCCGCTCGATGGTGCATGCACGAATTGCGCCTGCCCCACGTAAATGCCCATGTGTGAAAACAGCGCGCCGGTGGTGTTGAAAAACACCAGGTCGCCGCGCTGCAGTGCGTCGTCGTCCACCGGCTGCGTGGCTGCGGCCCATTCGGCGGTGCTGCGCGGCAGGCGGCGCGGCATCGCGCTGCCCTGGGCTACGTGGCTGAAGACGTAATACACGAGGCCGCTGCAGTCGAAGCCGCCGTGCGGCGAGTTGCCGCCGTAGGTGTAGGGTGTGTTGATGACCAGCGTGGCCAGCGCCACGGCTTCCTCGCGGCCGTGCGGGTCGAGCTCCAGCGGCGGCTGCGTCGCGGGTGGGGGCATGCGGCTGGCGCGCGTCTGCCAGGGCGGGGCGCTGCTGGCGGCGGCGTCGCCCGAGCGGCGCGGGGGGCTGCCGCATCCGGCCAGCACGAGCGCGCCGAGAAATCCCAGGGCGCCCAGGGCCAGCGGGCGGCGGGCAATGTATGTGTGCGGGTGCTGCGGTGGTGTTGCCAAATTGATGGTCATTTGGGCCTCCAGTGCTTATCCATCAACCACTGGCAGCTATTTTGTCGATAGCTGCCAGCGTTGCCAAGACTTTGGCGCTGGCGGTTGTCTTTGCAGCACCATGGCGCGCAAGCGGCGGCCGTTGCGCCTCAAAGCCCCGCGGCGGCGCGCAGCAGCGCGGCTTTGTCGGTGCGCTCCCAGCTGAACTCGGGCTCTTCGCGGCCGAAGTGGCCGTAGGCGGCAGTTTTGCCGTAGATGGGGCGCTGCAGGTCGAGCATCTGGATGATGCCCTTGGGGCGCAGGTCGAAGTGTTCGCGCACGAGTTTGGCGATCTCGTGGTCGGGAAGGGCGCCCGTCCCTTCGGTGTAGATGGTGATGTTGATGGGCTCGGCCACGCCGATCGCATAAGAGACCTGGATCTGGCACTGGCGCGCCAGGCCCGCGGCGACGATGTTCTTGGCCACGTAGCGCGCGGCGTAGGCGGCCGAGCGGTCGACCTTGGTCGGGTCCTTGCCGCTGAAGGCGCCGCCGCCGTGCGGGCAGGCGCCGCCGTAGGTGTCGACGATGATCTTGCGCCCGGTCAGGCCGCAGTCGCCCTGCGGCCCGCCGATCACGAAGCGCCCCGTGGGGTTGATGAGGTAGCGCGTGCCCGCCAGCCACTCCTTGGGCAGCACGGGCTTGATGATTTCCTCGATCACGGCCTCGATGAAGCTCGGCTTCATTTTGGTGGGCGTCTCGGACTGGTCGGGGTGGTGCTGCGTCGAAAGCACCACGGTGTCTATGCTGTGCGGCTTGCCATCGACGTAACGCAGCGTGATCTGGCTCTTGGCGTCGGGGCGCAGAAAGGGCAGGCGCCCGTCCTTGCGCAGCTGCGCCTGGCGCTCGACCAGGCGGTGCGCGTAATAGATGGGCGCGGGCATGAGCTCGGGCGTTTCGTCGCAGGCGTAGCCGAACATCAGGCCCTGGTCGCCCGCGCCGGTGTTGAGGTAGTCGTCGCTCGCATGGTCGACGCCCTGCGCGATGTCGTTGCTTTGCTTGTCGTAGGCCACGAGCACGGCGCAGCCTTTGTAATCGATGCCGTACTCGGTGTTGTCGTAGCCTATGCGGCGGATGGTGTCGCGCGCCACCTGGATGTAATCGACGTGCGCGTTGGTGCTGATTTCGCCGGCGAGCACCACCAGGCCGGTGTTGGTCAGCGTCTCGGCGGCCACGCGCGAGCGCGGGTCTTGCGCGAGCAGGGCGTCGAGGATGGCGTCGGAGATCTGGTCGGCCACCTTGTCGGGGTGGCCTTCGGAGACCGATTCGGACGTGAAGAGAAAGCTGTTCGCCAGTTCCATTGAATAAACTCCTGTGTTTGCGGCTTTTGGGGCGTTGCCCTCGGCTCACAGGAGCTGTGGCGAACGCTTTAGCAGATTTGTTTTACGTCGCCCTGCAAGTTGCTCATTTAACTCAGCGACATTTTCATTCTAATGCTTCTTTTCTGGCGTTTTTTGGCCACGCTGCCTTTGGGGCTGCTGCACGGCCTCGGGGCTGCACTCGGCTGGGTGGTGTTTGCGCTCTCGCCCACGTACCGCCGGCGTTTTCTGGAGAACGCGGCGCAGGCCGGCTACGCGTTTGCGCAGGTGCGCGCGGCCGTGGGCCACGCGGGGCGCATGGTGGCCGAACTGCCGCGCCTGTGGCTGGGCCGGCCGCCGCCTTGCGCGCTGCACGGCGGCGATTGCGTCGAGCGCGCCTGGGCCGCGGGGCGGGGCATCGTGTTCCTCACGCCGCACCAGGGCTGCTTCGAGATGTCGGTGCAGAGGGCGGCGCAGCGCTGGAGCGCCGATCACGGGCCGATCACCGTGCTCTACCGGCCCGCGCGCCAGGCCTGGCTCGCGCGCTTGCAGGAAACGGCGCGCAACCGCCCCGGCGTGCAGGCCGTGCCCACCTCGCTCGCGGGCGTGCGCAGCATGATCCGGGTCTTGCGCCGCGGCGGCGCCGTAGGCCTGCTGCCCGACCAGGTGCCGCCCGAGGGGCAGGGGCTGTGGGCGCCGTTTTTTGGCCGCCCAGCCTACACCATGACGCTCGCCGCGCGCCTCGCGCAGCAAACGGGGGCGGCCATAGTGCTCGCGCGCTGCGAGCGGCGGCCTTGGGGGCGCGGCTACGTATTGCATTTCGAACCCGGCCCAGAGCTCGCCCCCGACATGGAAGTCGCGCTGCGGCAGATCAACGAGGCCATGGAAAAGCTGATCCGCGCCTGCCCCGAGCAATACCTGTGGGGCTACGGGCGCTACAAAAAACCGCGTGTGGAACGCACGGAGGCTGCGGCATGATGCAGCAACAAGAAAAGAAGACGGACAAAGGCTCGCTCGGCGGGCGCCTGGGCGTGGCCTTCATGCATGTGCTCGCGCCGCTGCCGCTGCCCGTGCTGCGCGCGCTCGGCTGGGGTGTTGGCCAGGTGCTGTACGTGCTTGCGGCGCATCGGCGCAAGATCGCACTGCGCAATCTGGAGCTGTGCTTTCCGCAGGTGCCGCCGCGCCAGCGCCGGCGCTGGGCGCGCGAGAGCTTCGTGGCGTTTTGCCAGACCTGGCTGGACCGCAGCTGGCTCTGGTTCGGCCCGCGCGCGCTGGTCGAGCGCCGCGTCCAGCTGCAAGGCGCCATCGAGGAACTCGAAGGCGACACGCCGACCATCATCTTCGCGCCGCATTTTTACGGCATGGACGCGGGCGGGCTTGCGCTGCCGCTGCGCACGAGCCGCGCCTTCACCTCGATTTTTTCCACGCACCCCAACCCCGCCATAGACGCCTGGCTGCGCGCGGGGCGCCAGCGCTTTGGCGACGTGCGCATGCTCAACCGCGCCGACGGCGTCAAACCCATCATCGCCAATCTGCGCCAGGGCGGCTTGCTGTATTTGTTGCCGGACATGGACTTTGGCGCCAAGGATTCAGTGTTTGTGCCCTTTTACGGCGTGCCCGCGGCCACCGTGCCTTCGCTGTCGCGCTTCGCGCGCCTGGGGCGGGCCAAGGTGGTGGGCATGTTCACACGCATCACGCCCGAGGGCTACGTGGCCGAGCTCACGCCCGCCTGGCCCGATTTTCCGAGCGACGACGCGGAAGCCGACACCGCCGAGATGAACCGGCGCCTGCAAAGCTACATCGACACCATGCCAGGCCAGTATTACTGGGTGCACCGGCGCTTCAAGACGCGCCCGCCCGGCGAGCCTTCGGTTTACGAGTGAAATTGGCCTCTAGGAGCCTGTCGGGCTTTGGAGTCGTCGGCTGCGAATGCGCCGCAGCGGCCCATTTTTTACCGTCTTCTTGCCCCATAGTCCCGCTATGGGGCGGCGAATCCGGCAAAAACTGGTCTCGCTGGGGCACCTTCTCGCTTTCGACGCCCAAAGTCCGACAGGCTCCTAGCCAAGGCAGAACAAGCGCTGACAGCTATCGTTTTGGTATTTTCAGGTGCCGCCCTCGGTGGGTTCCGGGGCGGGTGCGGCAGGCGTGGGCGACGTGGCAGGTACTGTGGCCGTGTCCGTGGCCGTGGCCGTGGCCGTGGCCGTGGTGGGATGTGCCCATTGCCACAGCAGCTGCGCGACGTCTTCCACGCCCTGCTTTTTGAGCGCAGAAAACAGCCGCACCTCGCCGCCGCCGGCCTGCAGGCGCGTGATCGACAGCACCTTGGCCTGTTCGGCGCGCGTGAGCTTGTCGGCCTTGGTGAGCAGCACGAGGAACTTGAGCCCCTGCTCGACGCGCGGGCGCATGATTTCGAGCAGCGCCTCGTCGAGCTCGGTGAGCCCCAGGCGCGGATCGCACAGCAGCACGATGCCGCTCAGGCTCGTGCGGCTCACGAGGTAGTTCACCATCACCTGCTGCCAGCGCTGCTTGTCGCTGCGCGACACCGCGGCGTAGCCGTAGCCCGGCAGGTCGGCAAACACGGCGTCGGTCACGCCCTGCCTGCCCAGCGCGAACAGATTGATGTGCTGCGTGCGCCCGGGCCGTTTGGAGGCAAAGGCCAGCTGCTTTTGCTGCGTGAGCGTGTTGATGCAGGTCGATTTGCCCGCATTCGAGCGGCCCACGAAGGCGATTTCGGGCACCTCGACGGGCGGCAGCTGGTGCAACTGCGCGGCGGTCGTGAAAAAGCGCGCGGTGTGCAGCCAGCCCATGGCGGTCTTGGCGTCGGGCGCTGCGGCGGCGGTTGCAGGGGTTGCGGCAGCCTGCGGGGTGGGAGAATCGGTGGTCATTGCTGAAGAAGTAGGAGCGCGGGAAAAGAGCGCGGGGAAAGAGCGGCGGCTAGCAGCCTGTCGGACTTTAGGCGTCGAAAGCGAGAATGGGCCCCAGCGAGGCCAGTTTTTGCCGGATTCGCAGCCCCATAGCGGGACTATGGGGCAAGAAGACGGTAAAAAATGGGCCGCTGCGGCGCATGCGCAGCCGACGGTTCCAAAGTCCGACAGGCTGCTAGGGCACGGGCGCGCGAGCGCGGCGCACAAAGGTGCCCGGCCGCGCGGTGCGCCAAGGGGATGCAGCAGGGCCGGGGCCGCATTGTAGAATCGCCCCGTTTTGCGCATTCCTCCAACGATACAGACCCTCGAATATGAAGTTGCTCGCCTCCTTGCTGACGGCTGCCGCACTGGCAGCACCCGTTTTGCCGGCCTTCGCGGCGGGCGAATCCCCTGCAACGAAGCCCCAGGCCGCCAAGCCCGACCTGGCCAAGGGCGAAGCCAGCTTCGGCGCGGTGTGCGTGGCCTGCCATGCGGCGGACGGCAACTCGACCATCGCGGCCAACCCCAAGCTCGCGCAGCAGCACCCCGAATACCTGCTCAAGCAGTTGCAAGACTTCAAGTCCGGCAAGCGCAACAACGCCATCATGAAGGGCTTTGCCTCCGCGCTTTCGGATGACGACATGAAAAACATCGCCTGGTGGGTGGCTTCCAAGCCCGCCAAGCCGGGCTTTGCGAAAGACAAAGACCTGGTGATGCTCGGCGAGCGCATCTACCGCGGCGGCATCGCCGACCGCCAGATCGCGGCCTGCGCCGGCTGCCACAGCCCCAACGGTGCCGGCATTCCCGTGCAATATCCGCGCCTGTCGGGCCAGCATGCGGACTACGTGGCGGCGCAGCTGGTCGCCTTCCGTGACGGCGTGCGCACCAACAGCCCGCAGATGACGCAGGTCGCAGCCAAGCTCAACGACCGTGAAATCCGCGCCGTGGCCGATTACATCGCCGGGCTGCGCTGACACCGCTGGCTGCGGTGCTGGCACCGGAACCAAGCACACACGATAAGCTCCAAGAAGGGCGGGCCTGTTCGGATGAGGGCCGGCCCTTTTTGCTTTTGACTCTCGCTCAGCTTCCTCCTCTGCTCCATGTCTGAATCCACCCAAGGCGTGCGCCTGCGCCGCGGCTCCGAGGCTTTGCGCGCCAGCTTGGAGCTGCTGTCGTCGATGCGCTTTGCGATCGCGCTGCTCACGGTGATCTGCATTGCCTCGGTCATAGGCACCGTGCTCAAGCAGCACGAGCCCGCAGCGAACTACGTCAACCAGTTCGGCCCGTTCTGGGCCGAGCTGTTCCTGACGCTGCGGCTCAACACCGTCTACAGCGCGTGGTGGTTTGTGCTGATTCTGGCGTTTCTGGTGCTCAGCACCTCGCTGTGCATCGCGCGCAACACGCCCAAAATTCTGGCCGACCTCAAGACCTACAAAGAAAACATCCGCGTGCAAAGCCTGCGCGCCTTCCACCACCGGGCCGAAGCCGAGCTGCCCGAAGCGCCCGAGGCCGCTGCGCAGCGCATAGGCCAGCTGCTCGCGCGCAAGGGCTGGAAGGTGCGTCTGCAGCAGCGCACGCCGGCGGGGTCAACAGGCGAGGGCGCGGCGGGCGCGGGCTGGATGCTCGCGGCCAAGGCGGGCACCGCGAACAAGATCGGCTACATCGCCGCGCACAGTGCCATCGTGCTGATCTGCCTTGGCGGCCTGTTCGACGGCGATCTGATCGTGCGCGCACAAATGCTGCTCGGCGGCAAGACGCCGTACCGCGGCGGCGGTTTGATCTCCGAGGTGCCGGCCGAGCATCGCCTGTCCGAGCGCAATCCGACCTTCCGCGGCAACCTGCTCGTAGCCGAGGGCACGCAGTCCGACACGGCCATTTTGAGCCAGTCGGACGGCGTGCTGCTGCAGGAGCTGCCGTTTGCGATCGAGCTCAAGAAATTCATCGTCGAGCACTACTCCACGGGCATGCCCAAGCTGTTCGCGAGCGACATCGTGATCCACGACAAGGCCACGGGCGCGCAGGTGCCCGCGCGCGTCGAGGTCAACCACCCCGCGAGCTACCGCGGCATAGAGATTTACCAGTCGAGCTTCGACGACGGCGGCTCGCGCCTCAAACTCCACGCCTACCCCATGGGCACGAACGTCGCGCCCTTCGACCTCGAAGGCGTGGTCGGTGGCTCGGCGCAGCTCAATCGCGTGGCTGCGGGTGGCTCGGCGGCCGCCAATGCCGCGCTGCAAACCCTGACGGTGGAATTCACCGCGCTGCGCACGATCAACGTGGAGAATTTCGGCAACCAGGGCGGCTCGGGCGCCGACGCGCGCAAGGTCGATCTGCGGGCTTCGATCGAAGAGCGCCTGGGCGCCGCGAACAAGACGGGCAAACCCAAGGAGCTGCGCAACGTGGGCCCCAGCGTGGGCTACAAGCTGCGCGACGCGGCCGGGCAGGCGAGCGAATTCCACAACTACATGCTGCCCGTCGATCTGGGCGACGGCGTGCCGGTGTTTCTGCTCGGCGTGCGCACGCGCACCGACGAGCCCATGCGCTACCTGCGCATTCCGGCCGACGAACAAGGGCGCATGGACGGCTTCATGCGTCTGCGCGCCGCGCTGGCCGACCCCGAGGCGCGCGCGCAGGCGGTGCAGCGCTACGTGGCCAAGGCGCTCGAGGCCGCGCCCCCCGAACTTGCGCAGCAGCTTGCGCAGTCCGCCACGCGCGCGCTTGCGCTGTTTGCGGGCGATGACGGTCAGGCGTCTGCGCACGGCGCACCGCGTGGTGCGCCGCGTGGCGGGCTGCAGGCGGTGTCTGACTTCATCGAGGCCAACGTGCCCGAGGCCGAGCGCGGCAAGGCCGCCGAGGTGCTGGTGCGCATCCTCAACGGCAGCCTGTTCGAGCTGCTGCAGCTCACGCGCGAGCGCGCCGGGCTCGCGCCGCTTGCCGCCGACGAGCACGCCCGCGCCTTCATGACGCAGGCCGTGCTCGCGCTCAGCGACGCGCAAAACTACCCGGCGCCGTTCGCGCTTGAGCTCACGGACTTCACGCAGGTGCAGGCCAGCGTGTTCCAGGTTGCGCGTGCCCCTGGCAAGAACGTTGTCTATTTAGGCTGCGCCTTGCTGATTTTGGGCGTTTTTGCCATGCTCTACGTGCGCGAGCGGCGCGTGTGGGTCTGGCTTGCGCCGCAGGGCGATGCAAACGGGCAGGCGCCGGGGCAAGGTGCGCGCACGCACGCCACCATGGCGCTGTCGAGCAACCGCAGAACCATGGACGGCGACCGGGAGTTTGCCCAGCTCGCAGAGCAACTGATAGGGGCGCGGCCCCAGGAAGGCAAGGCATGAACAGCACGACCACGGTAAAGATTTCTCCGGCTGGCGGCGCACCCCAGGGGGTGGGCGGCACGGCGATGCAACGGGACTTGCACGAGGGCTTTTGGGCGCGGCGCAGCGCCTTCGACTGGGTGTTCGCCGTGCTCGCGGTGCTCGGCGGCGCGTTCGCCCTGCAGCGCTACGGCAGCTATATGGACGTCTATGAGAAAGGCATCACGCTGGCCGCCGTGCCGTGCGCCGTGTGGCTCGGCTGGTTCTGGCGTCCGCTGCGCGTGCTGATGCTGATCGTGGCGGCGGCGTCACTGCTTGCCATCGGGCTGTACCAGCAGGGCGGTGCGGGCGACTTGGCGCGCGCCGATCAGGTGTTCGGCCTCAAATACTTCTTGTCGAGCCAGTCGGCCATCCTCTGGATGAGCATGCTGTTTTTCGCGAGCACGGCGTTTTACTGGATAGGCATGTTCGCGCGCGGCACGGCGGGCGAGGCCATGCCGCTGCTGGGCTCGCGCCTGGCCTGGGTGGGCGTCAGCATGGCCTTGATCGGTACCATGGTGCGCTGGTACGAAAGCTATCTGCTGGGCAGCGACATCGGGCACATTCCGGTGAGCAATCTTTATGAAGTGTTCGTGCTCTTTTGCTGGCTCACGGCGCTGTTCTACCTGTATTTCGAGGCGCACTACGGCACGCGCGCGCTCGGCGGCTTCGTGATGCTGGTGGTCAGCGCGGCCGTGGGCTTTTTGCTCTGGTACACCGTGGCGCGCGAGGCGCAGGAGATCCAGCCGCTCGTGCCCGCGCTCAAGAGCTGGTGGATGAAGCTGCACGTGCCCGCCAACTTCATCGGCTACGGCACTTTTGCGCTCTCGGCCATGGTGGCGTTTGCCTATCTGGTCAAACACAGCGTGCAGGAGCTGCGCTGGTACAAGCTTGCGCCCCTGTGGCTGCTGGGTGTGGTGCTGTGCTTCGAGCCGTTGGTGTTTCGCCGTGGCGCGGGCGCGCAGGGCAGCGCGTACTGGATGGTTTATTTCGGCATTTCGGCGCTGATCGTCGCGGGCATATTGCTTGGGCGCCGGCGCATCGCGGCGCGTCTGCCCGCGCTCGAAGTGCTCGATGACCTCATGTACAAAGCCATCGCCGTGGGTTTCGCGTTTTTCACGATCGCCACGGTGCTCGGCGCGCTCTGGGCGGCCGAGGCCTGGGGTGGCTACTGGAGCTGGGACCCGAAGGAAACCTGGGCGCTGATCGTCTGGCTCAATTACGCCGCCTGGCTGCACATGCGCCTCATGAAGGGCCTGCGCGGCACCGTGTCGGCCTGGTGGGCGCTTGTGGGTCTGGCAGTGACGACCTTTGCCTTCATCGGCGTCAACATGTTCCTGAGCGGTTTGCACAGCTACGGCACCTTGTAGAAGATCGGTCGCTGCTTTCTCAGGGGTCAAGGGGGAAGGGGGGCTTGCCATGGCGATGTTTCACCGTACACGCGACTTTCCGCAGCCGCTGCCGTCCGAGATCACCCCGCGTGCGGTGTATGAAAACCGCCGCGCCTTGCTGCGCGGTCTGGCCGGGGGTGCTGCAGGCGCTGCACTGGCCGCCTGGGCGGGCCGCACGGCATTGGCGCAGGCGCAGCGCCCCGGCAAGCTCGCGCCGCTCGCCGCCGTGCCCTCCAGGGTGCCCGGCGCCATGGTGCTCGACAAGCCCACGAGCTACCAGGACGCCACCGGCTACAACAATTTTTACGAGTTTGGCACCGAAAAGGACGACCCCGCGCGCAACGCCCACACCTTGCGCACCAGCCCCTGGAGTGTGGAGGTCGAAGGACTGGTGCACAAACCGGGGCGCTTTGGCGTCGAAGACTTGCTCAAACTCAGCACCCTCGAGGAGCGCGTGTACCGGCTGCGCTGCGTCGAAGGCTGGTCCATGGTCATCCCCTGGGTCGGCTATTCGCTGGCGGCCCTGATAGCGCGCGTGCAGCCGCTGGGCAGCGCGAAATACGTGGAATTCGTCACGCTGGCCGACAAGGCGACCATGCCCTTCGTGGGTTCGCGCATCCTCGACTGGCCTTATGTGGAGGGCTTGCGGCTCGACGAGGCGCTGCATCCGCTCGCGCTGCTGGCCTTCGGCATGTACGGTGAGGTGCTGCCCAAGCAAAACGGCGCGCCGGTGCGCCTCGTGGTGCCGTGGAAGTACGGCTTCAAGAGCGCCAAGAGCATCGTCAAAATCCGCTTCACCGAGCGCCAGCCCGCCACGGCCTGGGTCAAGGCGGCGCCGCAGGAGTACGGCTTTTATGCCAACGTCAACCCCGACGTCGATCATCCGCGCTGGAGCCAGGCCACAGAGCGGCGCATCGGCGAAGGCGGCCTGTTCGCGCGCAAACGCAAGACCCTGCCCTTCAACGGCTATGCCGAGCAGGTGGCGCAACTGTATGCCGGCATGGACTTGCGCCGGTTTTTCTGATCGCCGTGACGCAGCAGAGCACGGCAACGAGGGCGGCTATGCGAACGGGAGCGCGGCCTCCATGGCTCCACCCGGCTGCCAAGCCGCTGGTGTTTGTGCTGTGCGCGCTGCCTTGCGCGTGGCTGGTCTGTGCGGCGCTGGCCGACAGGCTCGGCGCCAACCCGGCAGAGGCCTTGATCCGCGCCACGGGCGACTGGACCTTGCGCGCGCTGTGCCTGGTGCTCGCCGTGACGCCGCTGCGCGTGCTCACGGGCACGCCCGCGCTCGCGCGCTTTCGGCGCATGCTCGGGCTGTGGGTGTTTTTCTACGCCGTGCTGCACTTCGTGTGCTATGCGGTGCTCGACCAGGGGCTCGACGTGCCAGCCATCTTGCGCGACGTGGCCAAGCGGCCGTTCATCCTCGTGGGCAGCCTGGCGCTGGTGTTGCTGGCCCTGCTCGCCGCCACCTCGACCCAGCGCGCCATGCGGGCGCTGGGCGGGCGCCGCTGGCAGGCCCTGCACCGTGCGGTCTATGCGGTGGCGGCGCTGGCGCTGCTGCATTTTTTCTGGATGCGCGCCGGCAAGCACAATTTCGCTGAAGTGGCCGTCTATGCAGTGATTCTGGGCCTGCTGCTGGGCTGGCGCCTGGTTCATGCCGGGTGGCGCAGGCGGCAGGCTGCGCAAACGGCACGCTGAGGGCAAACGGATTGCTCCTTTTCCAGAAGCTGCCGGCGCTTGCTACATATGGGCTAGTGCAGTGTTCGACGCTATCTGCGACATAAAACCGCGTCTTTTCGGCCTGGGCCGCGTTGCAAATCCTCGCGATACCACCCGGTATCGCTGCGGTTTGCGCCTTGCCCAGACCAAAAAACCATCGGTTTTATTTGTCGCATAAAGCATCAAACACTACACCAGGCGGCTAAGGGTTGAACAACCAGACCAGCAACCCTCTCCCTCCCGGAGGTAGAACTCCTGTCGCTCGGCGATGACGCGGATGTAGGTCGTGGAGAGCTGAATCTCGAAGGCCATCCGCAGGTCGCCGAATTTGGCCTGAACATCTGGTCTGCGCCACTCTCCGATGGAACCCTTCCAGGTCTCCTCAGTCTTCGGCAGGGAGAACTTCGGATCGCAATGGCCTTGGCGTAATCGTCACCAATCGCTTCGGCGGCCCTGATCGTCTCTCCGCTGTCCATATCGAGGACTTCGGGGATTTCGGGATTTTCAACCGCCAGGGTTTGCCATTCACTCGTGCCGTGAGGATACGGTACTCTGTTTTTTGGCAAAGTGTTTCTCCTGCACGAAGCGCAAGAGCTGCGTGACCAAGTCGTCCTGAGCCAGCAGGCGTGCGCGTGCGGCCTGGGTGCAGGCGCGCCATTCGGCAAGCGTCTTCGCGTCGGGCAGTTGCAGCGGCGCGCTTTCTGTGCCGGCGATGCCGTTCCAGCACGCATGAAAGCGCCGCAGCGTGGGCGGGGCCTCGAGCCAATCCAAAAAGGCGTAGAGCTTGCTGTGGTGCGCGTCGTCGTGCTGCGGGTAGATTTGCCACACGAAAGCCTCGCCGGCCCAGAGCGCGCGCACGAGCGAATCCTCGCCGCGCACGAGGTTCAGGTCGCAGGCCCAGAGCATCTCGTCGAACGCGGCTTGCGGGCGCGGCGGGAGGTATTGAATCGATAGCTGCCCGCGCTTGCTGCATGAGCCTTCATCGGCATTTTGACCCATATTTTGCAGCGCCGCCCGCACTGCCGAGGTGGCGCGCCCGGGCGTCACGAGCAGCTGCGTGGGGTGTTCTTCGTGTTGTGCGCATTGCGCGAGCAGCTGCGCGAGCGCGGGCGGCTCGTAGCAAAACAGCGAAATCCACCACCGAGCATCCCGCTGCGCCAGCGTCGCATCCGGCGCCTGCGCGGCGCGCCAGGCTGCGCGGTCGAAGCGCGCCTGGCGCGGCAGCAGATCGGGCTCGCGCAGCAGGCCGCCGGTCGCCGGCGTGAAGCCGGGGTAGAAAAACCAGCGCGTCCAGCCCGCCGCAGGCCCGTGCAGGATGGGCGAGGGCAGGCCGTGGTTGCGCTCCACGTAGCTTTGCGCCGACAGGTATTCGAGGTTGATCCACACCGGCGCGCGAGATTCATGGTCGTTTTGGCCGCTAGCCTTTGTTGTACGTGCGCAATAAGCTATGAATTCAGGATCAATTTCGCAGCCGAAGGCTTCGACGAGCACGTCGGGTGGCGGCTCTTGCGGCGTGGGCGGGGGCGCACCCCAGCGGCGCAGCTGCACGCCGGGGCAGCCCTCGGGCGCCAGCCACGCGAGGGCCGAGGCGTCGTCCACCCACAGGCGCACGCGCTGCCCGCGCCCGGCCAGCTGCGCCGCGAGCCGCCAGCACACGCCGATGTCGCCGTAGTTGTCGATCACGCGGCAAAAGATGTCCCATTGCAGGGTGGGCGGGGTGAGCGGGGTGGAAGGGGCGGAGCTTGGGCTTGGCATGGCGAACGATGGTAGTCGCAGTGGCGGCCGCAGCATTTTGTGGGCGACGCGCTTGCGGGCGGGCAACACCACGGATGTGCGCCTGGCGTGCACCCGGCAGGCGGGCAAGCCCATAGCCGCGCCGTGGGCAGGGGCAAAACCTTACACTCGCGCCCTCTGCGCCGTGCATCGTGCGTGCGCAGCGGTGCTTTTGCCACGCGGCGTGCGCTGCACCGCCATTGCCCGCAGCCCCGCCGTCCCCATCTTGTCCCCATGAACGCGCCCCTGGACGTCTCCTTTTTCCCGCGCCCGGCCAAGCCGCTGACCAGCTACAAGCCATACTGGGCCAAGCGCTTTGGTACTGCGCCTTTTCTGCCCATGAGCCGGGCCGAGATGGATGCGCTCGGCTGGGATTCGTGCGACGTGATCCTGGTGACGGGCGACGCCTACGTCGATCACCCGAGCTTCGGCATGGCGGTGATCGGGCGCGTGCTCGAGGCGCATGGGTTTCGCGTGGGCATCATCGCCCAGCCCGATTGGCACAGCTGCGAGCCGTTCAAGGTGCTCGGGCGCCCCAATCTGTTCTGGGGCGTGACCGCGGGCAATATGGATTCGATGATCAACCGCTACACGGCCGATCGCAAAATCCGCAGCGACGACGCCTACACGCCCGGCAACGTCGCGGGCCGGCGGCCCGACCGCGCGGCCATCGTCTATAGCCAGCGCTGCCGCGAGGCGTACAAAGACGTGCCCATCGTCCTGGGCGGCATAGAGGGCAGTCTGCGGCGCATCGCGCACTACGATTATTGGAGCGACAAGGTGCGCCGCTCCATCGTCGTGGACAGCAAGTGCGACCTGCTGCTGTACGGCAACGCCGAGCGCGCGCTGGTCGAGGTGGCGCACCGCCTGGCGCGGCGCGAACCCGTGGAGCGCATCACCGACGTGCGCGGCACGGCCTTCGTGCGCCGCGCGTCCACCCTTGCCGGTGAACCCGCCTGGTTCGAGATCGACTCGACCGAGGTCGATCGGCCCGGCCGCATCGACGCGCACCTGAACCCCTACCTGACCACCGCCGAGCAGGCGGCGATGCAAGGCGCTTCTTGCGCGGCTGTGCAGGAGCCGGGGTCAGACAAAGACGCTTTTGATAACATAGCTTCTAGCGCAGATGCAGCAAGCGCTAGAGGCCAATTTGGCACTGAAACCCCGGCCCAGCCCCTGCGCTTCGTGCCGCGCGCCAATTCCGCCGTGCCGCGCGAGCGCTGTGTGATCCGCCTGCCGAGCTACGAGCAGGTCAAGGCCGACCCGGTGCTCTACGCACACGCGAGCCGCGTGCTGCACCTCGAGACCAACCCCGGCAACGCGCGCGCGCTGGTGCAGGCGCATGGTGAAGGCGCCACGGCGCGCGACGTGTGGATCAACCCGCCGCCGATTCCGCTCACCACGGCCGAGATGGACTGGGTGTTCGGCCTGCCCTACGCGCGCAGCCCGCATCCGGCCTACGCCGACGAGCGCGGGCGCCACGACGGCGCAACCAAGATCCCCGCGTGGGAGATGATCCGCTTTTCGGTCAACATCATGCGCGGCTGCTTTGGTGGCTGCACGTTTTGCAGCATCACCGAGCACGAGGGGCGCATCATCCAAAGCCGCTCGGAAGATTCGATCCTCCACGAGATCGAAGAGGTGCGCGACAAGGTGCAGGGCTTTACCGGCACCATCTCCGACCTGGGCGGGCCCACGGCCAACATGTACCGCCTGGGCTGCAAAAGCCCCGAGATCGAGGCCGCGTGCCGCAAACCCAGCTGCGTCTATCCCGACATCTGCCAGAACCTCGGCACTGACCACGGCCCGCTGGTCCGCATCTACCGCCGTGCGCGCGCATTGCCGGGCATCAAGAAGGTGCTGATCGGCTCGGGCCTGCGCTACGACCTGGCGGTGCGCTCGCCCGAATACGTGAAGGAGCTCGTGCAGCACCATGTCGGCGGCTACCTCAAGATCGCGCCCGAGCACACCGAGCAGGGGCCGCTGTCGAAGATGATGAAGCCCGGCATGGGCAGCTACGACCGCTTCAAGCAGCTGTTCGACCAATACAGCCGCGAGGCGGGCAAAGAGCAGTACCTGATCCCGTACTTCATCGCCGCGCACCCCGGCACCACCGACGAAGACATGCTCAACCTGGCGCTGTGGCTGAAGAAAAACGGCTTTCGCGCGGACCAGGTGCAGGCGTTTTACCCCAGCCCCATGGCCAGCGCCACGGCCATGTACCACACGGGGCTGAACACGCTCAAAGGCGTGCACCGCGACAGCCGCGCCGAGCGCGTCGATACCGTCAAGGGCGAGCGCCGCCGCCGTCTGCACAAGGCCTTTTTGCGCTGGCACGACCCGAACAACTGGCCGCTGCTGCGCGAGGCGCTCAAGGAAATGGGCCGCGCCGACCTGATAGGCAACGGCAAGCAGCACCTGATCCCGACCTGGCAGCCCGCCACCGACGGCGCCTACCAGAGCGCGCGGCGCAAAAATTCGACCCCGTCGGGCGCTGCGACCAAGGCCCCGGCGGCGCCACCGAATGCGCTCCCGAAAAAGAAGCTGCCTGCGCAGACTGCACCTGCACAAGGGCGCATTTTGACCCAGCATACCGGGCTGCCGCCGCGTGCGCAGGTGAGTCCGCCAAAGAGTCCGCCAAAGAGCCCGCAGACGATTCCCGAAGGTGCGCGCCAAGCCGCATCCAACGCTCCGTCCAAAGCGGCCCCCCAGAGCGCGCGTGCGCCGCGCCGTGGCAAGTCCTGACGTGCCCGGTGCGGCGCGCGCCACCGTTCCGTCCTTCGCCCCCATGTCTGCCGCGCCTGCCACCTCTGCCACCTCTGCCGAAGAACTGTTCACGCAACTGCAAAGCCAGGCCGCTGCCCTGCCCGAGCTGCCCGGCGTGTACCGCTACTTCGACGCCAGCGGCGCGCTGCTCTACGTGGGCAAGGCGCGCAACCTGAAAAAGCGCGTTTCAAGCTACTTCAGTCGCAGCCACGACGGCACGCGCATTGGCCACATGGTGGGCAAGATCGTGCGCATGGAGACGACCGTGGTGCGCTCCGAGGCCGAGGCGCTGCTGCTCGAAAACAACCTCATCAAGACGCAGCACCCGCGCTACAACATCCTGTTTCGCGACGACAAGAGCTACCCTTTCTTGAAGCTCACGGGCGTGGCAGAGGCGGGCGGGCCGGTGCAGGCGCCCGAGCAGCAGTTTCCGCGCCTCGCGTACTACCGCGGCGCGATCGACAAAAAGCACCGCTACTTCGGCCCCTACCCGAACGGCTGGGCCGTGAAAGAGACGATCCAGCTGCTGCAAAAAGTGTTTCGCCTGCGCACCTGCGAAGACACGGTGTTTGCCAACCGCACGCGACCCTGTCTGCTCTACCAGATCAAGCGCTGCTCGGGCCCCTGCGTGGGCGCGATCACGCCCGCGGCCTACGCGCAGGACGTGCAGCACGCCGAGGCGCTGCTGCGTGGCCAGACGCAGGAATTGCTGCAGGAGCTCGAAGCGCGCATGCTCGCGCACGCCGACAAGCTCGAATTCGAGCAGGCTGCCGAACTGCGCAACCAGATCACGGCCCTGGCGCGCGTGCTGCACCAGCAGGCCGTGGAGACGGCACCCGACCAGGACGTGGACATCCTCGCCGTGCGCGTGCAGGGCGGGCGCGCCTGCGTGAACCTGGCCATGGTGCGCGGCGGCCGCCACCTGGGCGACCGCGCCTACTTTCCCCAGCACGTCGAAGACGCCGCGGCGTTGTGGGCATCGGGCGAAGCCGAGGAAGCGGGGGAGGGTGCGGATGCCGCGGAGGGTGCGCATGCGGTCGAAGCCTCAGCACAAGCCGCCGAGGTGGAGCAGGGCGGCGCGGTGCTGGCCGCCGCGCGCACCATCGAGGCGCAGGTGCTCGAAGCCTTCATCGCCCAGCACTACCTGGGCGTGCCCGTACCGCCCGTGCTCGTGACCAGCGCGCCCGTCTCGGCGCAGCTCTTGCAGGCGCTGGCCGAGCAAAGCGGCACGCGCGTGCACGCCGTGCACCAGCCGCGCGAGCAGCGCCGCGTCTGGCTCGAAATGGCGCAAAAAAATGCCGACCTGCAGCTCGCGCGCCTGCTCGCCGAAGAAGGCTCGCAGCAGGCGCGCACGCGCGCGCTCGCCGAGGCGCTGGACCTCACGGTGCAGGACCTCGACGCGCTCACGATCGAATGTTTCGACATCTCGCACACTGCGGGCGAGGCCACGCAGGCGTCGTGCGTGGTGTTCCAGCACCACAAGATGCAGCCTGGCGAATACCGGCGCTACCGCATCGAAGGCATCACCGGCGGCGACGACTACGCGGCCATGCGCCAGGTGCTGCAGCGCCGCTACGGCAGGCTCGCCGAAGCCGTGCGTGTGGGGGCGCAGGCTGCGACGGAAGGTGCGGCGGGCGCGGATGCTGCCGCTCCGGACCCGGAGCAGGGCAAGGAGCAGGGCAAGGAGCAGGGCAAGGAGCAGGGCGGGGCGCCCGGCAAAACCCGCGCACGGCTGCCCGACCTGGTGCTGATCGACGGCGGCAAGGGCCAGGTAGGCGTCGCGCGCGAGGTGTTCACTGCGCTGGGGCTAGACATTGCGCGCATCGTCGGCGTCGAAAAGGGGGAGGGCCGCAAGGTCGGCCTTGAGGAACTCGTGTTTGCCGACGGGCGCGAAAAGATCGCGCTCGGGCACGATTCGGCGGCGCTGCTGCTGGTGGCGCAAATCCGCGACGAGGCGCACCGCTTTGCCATCACCGGCATGCGCGCCGCGCGCGCCAAGGTGCGTGTGGGCGGCGGCCGGCTCGAAGAAATCCCCGGCGTGGGCCCGAAAAAGCGCGCACGCCTGCTGCAGCGCTTCGGCGGCGTGCGCGGCGTGGCCGAGGCCAGCGTCGAAGACCTGTGCACGGTCGAGGGCATCTCGCGCGCGCTGGCCGAAACGATTTACCACGCGCTGCGCTGAGACTGTGTGAACGAACCCGCCATGCGCGGGCAGCGGCAGGCATGGTGCCATGCCACAATCGGCGCCATGTTCTGGACCACGCCCACCCTCATGACCTGGACGCGCATCGTCGCGATTCCCTTGATCGTGGGGGTTTTTTACGTGCCCCTCGAGCCGGCCACGCGCAACCTCATCGCCACCGTGCTGTTCATCGTGTTCGCCATCACCGATTGGCTGGACGGCTACCTTGCGCGCAAACTGGGACAGGTGTCGGCGTTTGGCGCGTTTCTCGACCCGGTGGCGGACAAATTCCTGGTTTGCGCTGCGCTGCTCGTGCTCGTGCATCTGCAGCGCGCCGATGTATTTGCCGCGCTCATCATCATCGGACGTGAGATCGCCATTTCGGCGCTGCGCGAATGGATGGCGCAGATCGGCGCGAGCAAGAGCGTGGCCGTGCACATGCTGGGCAAGGCCAAGACGGCCGTGCAGATGGTTGCGCTGCCGTTTCTGCTCTACGACGGCACGCTGCCCGGCGGCCTGGACACGCGCGTGTGGGGCCACTGGCTGCTGTGGCTTGCGGCCGTGCTCACGGTCTGGTCCATGGTCTATTACCTGCAAAAAGCCCTGCCAGAAATCCGCGCGCGGGTGCACTGAAAATTCAAGCTATTTTGCCGATTTGTGCTTATCCGACCTGCACAAGCAGCTATCTTTCAAGGAGTAATCAATGCCCACCCATCGCATCGCCGTGATCGCCGGCGACGGCATAGGCAAAGAGGTCATGCCCGAAGGCCTGCGCGTGCTCGACGTGGCGGCGCGCAAGTTCGGCATCGATCTGCGCTTCGACCATTTTGACTTTTCGAGCTGGGACTATTACGAAAAGCACGGCCAGATGCTGCCCGGCGACTGGAAGGCGCAAATCGGCGGCCACGAGGCGATCTACTTCGGCGCCGTGGGCCGGCCCGACAAAATCCCTGACCACATCTCGCTGTGGGGCTCGCTGCTGCTGTTTCGGCGCGAGTTCGATCAATACATCAACCTGCGCCCCGCGCGCCTCATGCCCGGCATCACCGCCCCTGTGGTGCGCCGCGACGGCAGTGCGCGCCTGCCGGGCGAGATCGACATGCTCATCGTGCGCGAAAACACCGAGGGCGAATATTCGAGCATAGGCGGGCGCATGTTCGAGGGCACCGAGCGCGAAATCGTCATGCAGGAGAGCGTGATGAGCCGCTTCGGCGTCGATCGTGTGCTGCGCTTTGCGTTCGAGCTCGCGCAATCGCGCCCGAAAAAGCACCTGACCAGCGCCACCAAGTCCAACGGCATCGCCATCACCATGCCCTACTGGGACGAGCGCGTGGCCGAAATGGCCAAGGCCTACCCCGACGTGCGCGTGGACAAATTCCACATCGACATCCTGACCGCGCACTTCGTGCAGCGGCCCGACTTTTTCGACGTGGTCGTGGCGAGCAACCTGTTTGGCGACATCCTTTCCGACCTCGGGCCGGCCTGCACCGGCACCATAGGCATCGCGCCCAGCGCCAACCTCAACCCCACGCGCGCCGCGCCCTCGCTGTTCGAGCCCGTGCACGGCTCGGCGCCCGACATCGCGGGCAAGGGCATCGCAAACCCGATCGGGCAGATCTGGAGCGGCGCGCTCATGCTCGACTTTCTCGGCTACCGCGCCGCGCACGATGCCATCCTCGCCGCCATCGAGGCCGTGCTAGCCCCGCACAGCGGCGGCCCGCGCACGCCCGACCTCGGCGGCAAAGACCGCACGCAAGACCTGGGCCGTGCGATCGCCGAGCAGCTTGCTTCTTGAGTGTCCATCCGGGTTTACCCCTGCGCGGCCCCGCGGCGGGCCACGCCGCTGCAGCGTTTTGCCGCCGTAAATGCGACTAAAATCGCGCCCCATGCCCGCAAGCAATGCGCGTGAAGCCGGGCCCGTGGCCGGTGATTGACACTGGGCGGATCGCTGGCTTTAATCCGATACGGTATGCGCTGTCGGATGGTCTGGGCGGCTTCCCTGTGGTGCAAGCACTTTGTGCGAACCCCGGGTGCTTCCCCTGCTACAGGACATTTCCCCCATCTTCTGCAAGAGGTTTTTCGTGAACAAAACCGAACTGATTGATCACATCGCCAACGATGCCGATATTTCCAAGGCCGCAGCCACCCGTGCGCTCGAGTCGGCGGTCGAAGCCGTCAAACAAACGCTGAAAAAAGGCGGCGCGGTGTCTCTGGTCGGGTTTGGCACGTTCTCCGTGGGCAAACGCGCCGCGCGCGTGGGGCGCAATCCGCGCACCGGCGCTGAGATTAAAATCAAGGCTGCCAAGGTTCCCAAGTTCCGCGCAGGCAAGGCGTTGAAGGACGCCATCAACTGACTGCCACGGTTCGTCACCCGGCGCATTCATGGCGCACAAGGATTCAAGGTTCAAGTGGGGTGCTTAGCTCAGTTGGTAGAGCGGCGCCCTTACAAGGCGTAGGTCGGCGGTTCGAGCCCGTCAGCACCCACCACTTCAACCCCCCAGCATTTCCCACCTCAGGCAAAAGGCGAACACGGGTTCGCCTTTCGTTTTCTCCCGCTCCCCTACGCCTATACAGCACAGTGCGCAGGCCCCCGGCCCCACTGGCCCAAAGCTGCGCCCCCAGGAAAGATCGATCATGCTAGAAGCCATCCGCAAGCACTCCAAAATCGTGATGCTCTTGCTGTTCCTGCTGATCATTCCCTCGTTCGTGCTGGTGGGCATCAACCGCAACTATTTTTCCGAAAAAAGCCCCGTGGTCGCGCGCGTCGATGGCCACGACATCACGCAGGCCGACTGGGATAACGCGCACAAGATCGAAACGGACCGCATCCGCGCGCAGGCCCCATCGATTGACCCCAAACTGCTCGACTCACCGCAGGCGCGCTACGCCACGCTAGAGCGCCTCGTGCGCGAGCGCGTGCTGCAGGCCGCCGCGCAAAAAATGCACCTCGTCGCGAGCGACAGCCGCCTTGCGCGCAGCCTGCAGGAAATCCCCGCGATCGCCGCGCTCAAGCGCCCCGACGGCAGCCTGGATGCCGCCGCCTACCGCGCCCTGGTCGGCGCGCAAGGCATGACGCCCGAGGGTTTCGAAGCCATGGTGCGGCGCGACCTCTCGGTCAACCAGGTGATGGCCGGCGTCATGGGCTCGGCCTTTGCCACGCCCGCGCAGGCCAAACCCGCGCTCGACGCACTCCTGCAGCGCCGCGAAGTGCAAATCGCGCACCTCGACGCCACCGATTTCGCCAGCCGCGTTATGCCCAGCGACGCCGACTTGCAGACTTACTACAAAACCAATAGCGGCCAATTCCAGCAGCCAGAGCAGGCCAGCGTGGAATACGTGGTGCTCGACCTCGACAGCGTGGCCGCCGGCATCAGCGTGAGCGAAGACGATCTGCGTAGCTATTACCAGGAAAACCTGGCGCGCCTGGGCAGCAAGGAAGAGCGCCGCGCGCGCCATATCCTGATCCAGGCACCCAAGGACACGCCTGCGGCCGAGCGCGCCAAAGCCAAGGCCCGCGCCGAGGAATTGCTCGCCCAGGTGCGCAAGAGTCCCGCAAGTTTTGGCGAACTGGCAAAAAAATTCTCCGACGACAAGAGCTCCGCGACCCATGATGGCGATCTGGGCTTTTTTGCGCGTGGCGCCATGGTCAAGCCCTTTGAAGACGCGGTGTTTGCGCTCAAAAAAGGCGAGCTCAGCGGTGTCGTTGAGTCCGACTTCGGCTACCACATCATCGAGCTTACCGACATCAAACCCGCCAAGGTGCCGAGCTTCGAGGAATTGCGCCCCAAGCTGGAAGCCGAACTGCGCCAGCAGCAAGCCCAGCGCAAATTCGCCGAAGTGGCCGAGACCTTCAGCAACACCGTCTATGAACAGCCCGACAGCCTGCAAGCCGTGGCCGACAAGCTCAAACTCAAGATCCAGACGGCCACGGGCCTGGGCCGCATCCCCGCTGCGGGCGCGAACGGACCGCTCGCGAACGCCAAGTTCCTCGCGGCCTTGTTCTCTGCGGACGCTATCGAGAAAAAGCACAACACCGAAGCCATAGAAGTCGGCCCGAACCAACTCGCTGCGGGCCGCATTCAGGCGTACACACCTGCGCAGACCTTGCCTTTCGAGCAGGTGCGCGCCCAGGTGCAAAAACTCTACGTCGCCGACAAAGCGGCCGAACTCGCGCGCAAGGAAGGCGAGGCACGGCTTGCCGCCTGGAAGGCCAAGCCCGACAGCGCCACGGGTCTGAGCGCCGCCCTGCTGCTGTCGCGCGAGCAGCCGCAAAACCAGCCGCGGGCCATCGTTGACGCCGTATTCCGCGCGCCTGCCGAATCCTTGCCGGCGTGGGTCGGTGTGGCTCTGGGTGCGCAAGGCTACGCGATCGTCAAAATCAACGCGGTCAAGCCTCCCGAGCCCGCCAATGAGCAAGCCGTACGCCAACGCCTCGCGCAATTCACCCAGTGGTGGGGCAGCGCCGAAGGCATGGCCTACTACGAATGGCTCAAGGCCAAATTCAAGGTACAGATCAAGGCGCCGCGCCCCGAGCCGCTCCCGCAGGGCTGAAAATTCGCAGGAAACGCCGCCGCAATCCGGCCATGGCGCTCGCGGCGGGCTATAATGCGCGGCTACGGTGGCTGTAGCTCAGTTGGTAGAGTCCAGGATTGTGATTCCTGTCGTCGTGGGTTCGAGTCCCATCAGCCACCCCAAACAAACAAAGGGAACCACGCTATCTAATGGATAGCGTGGTTTTTTCTTTTCCGTCCGATGTAAGGGCGGATGTAAGACGATTTCGGTAATCCAGTCTCAGCCCCGGCAGCAAACCCACTCTGGCGGTCGATGTTGCTCAGGTGTAAAACATCTGGCTCAAATTTGCGTCGGCATCACGCCAAAAAATGGCTCAGTTTTCGGTCGGCGTCAACACCGCTCGCTGGCAGCCAGGCGTTCGAGCGTCGCGCAGACGTCCGCCATGCGTCCGGAAATGGCTATGCGGGTTTCGTTTTCAGTGCACGCTGCGGGGCGAAAAATGCGCACGCTTTGTGGCGTGGTAGCGCCAGCGCTGCTTCGTGCACGGGGCGTAGATGTTCGTGGCGTGCAGCCTGGCTGGGGCGGCATGCTGCGGCGGCCGAGCGGAACGGAAAACCGGACGCGGTAGGCCTGCTGGTGCGGGTGTGCTGGGACGGGCAAGCCAGGCGGGCGCGGCAAGGTGCGCGCCAAACTGCGGGTGCGCAGTCGTTTTTGCAGCCCATACAGGTGTTCGGTCAGGGCGGCGAGGGTGAGCAGGGCGATTCCCATGTGAAACTCCATGAAAGAGGTTGGACACAGGCAGGATTGCAAGAGGCGCGATGCGGCCCTCCAGGGTCGGCAAAGTCGATGGGGTGTGTGCAAATGACTGGTGTGCAACCCCACCGTTTGCCAGACGCCCGCCACCTGAGGGGTGCCGGCAAAATCGGCGCTACATGAGCAAGCTGTTGCGTATCAGCCCCACGGCCAGGCCTTCGACGTCGAAAGGTTCTCCGGGCTGGACGGTGATGATGGGGTAGTCGGGGTTTTCAGGGAGCAGTTCGACCATGTCGGCACTGCGGCGCAGACGTTTGACGGTGACCTCGTCGCCCAGGCGCGCGACGATGATCTGGCCGTTGCGCACGTCGCGCGTGGCCTGGACGGCGAGCAGGTCGCCGTCGAGGATGCCTGCGTCACGCATGGACATGCCGCGCACTTTGAGCAGGTAGTCGGGCTTGCGTGCGAACAGTGTGGGCTCCACCGCGTACGTGCGGTCGATGTGCTCTTGCGCCAGAATCGGCGAGCCAGCGGCGACGCGGCCGACCAGCGGCAGTACGAGCTGCGCGAGTTCTGCGATCGGCAGGCTGAACTGCTTGTCACGTGCGGCGTTGAGGTGGCGCAGGGCCTCGCTGCGCAGGCGGATGCCGCGCGAGGTGCCGCTGACGAGTTCGATCGCGCCCTTGCGTGCCAGCGCCTGCAGGTGCTCTTCGGCGGCGTTGGCGGACTTGAAGCCCAGTTCTGTGGCGATTTCGGCGCGCGTGGGTGGCGCACCGGTGCGCGCCATGGTGTTTTGGATCAGGTCGAGAATTTGCTGCTGGCGCGCGGTGAGTTTGGGCTGATCGGACATGGAGGGCTCCACACGAAGAGGGCTGGAAGAAGGCTGGAAGAAGACCGAGACTGTAAGCAGGGCCCCGGCGGCAAGATCAATTTGTATGTTTATACAGTAGCTGTATTTTTCAACAGTTTTTTGGAGTGCGCAAGTGGGAGCGGAAAAAATTGTCGTGTTGGGCACGGGAGGCACCATTGCGGGGACGGCAGGCGCAGGTGTAGGTGCGGGTGGTCTGGATTACCGCGCGGCGCAATGGGGCATCGCGCAGCTGCTGGCCGCGGTGCCGGGCGTGCGTGAGGCGGCAGGCTGCGCGCTGGAGGCGGAACAGATCGCGCAGCTCGACAGCAAGGACATGGACGTGGACACCTGGCGCCGCCTGGCGCTGCGCTGCGCCGAGCTGCTGGCCGACCCGCTGGTGCGCGGCGTGGTGATCACGCACGGCACGGACACCATCGAAGAAACGGCGTGGTTTTTGCACCAGGTTCTGGCAGCGCACAAGCCCGTGGTGCTGACCTGCGCAATGCGGCCCGCGACGGCGCCTTTCCCCGATGGTCCGCAGAACCTGCTGGACGCCGTGGCCGTGGCGCGCACGCCGGGCGCGCAAGGGGTGGTGGTCGTGGCGGCGGGCGTGATCCACGCGGCGCAATGGGTGCAAAAGGTGCACCCTTACCGTCTCGATGCGTTCAGTTCAGCAGACGTCGGCCCGCTCGGCTGGGTCGAGGAGGGTGTCGTGCGTTTGGCGCACAATTGGCCGCAAACGCAGGTGCATCAAGCACAAGAAGCTATCGAAAAAGTAGTTCGTGGCGGCACGTGGCCGCGTGTCGAATTGGTGTTCAGCCATGCGGGAGCGAGTGGCGCCATCGTCGAGGCGCTGGTGCAAGACGGTGTGCACGGACTGGTGGTGGCGGCAACGGGCAATGGCACGGTGCATGCGGCGCTCGAAGCGGCGCTGTTGCGCGCACAGGCCGCGGGCGTGCGCGTGCTGCGTGCGACGCGTTGCAACGAGGGGCAACTGTTGCCGCGGCCGAGCGACGCGCTGCCCGCCGCGACTGGCCTCTCGCCGGTCAAGGCGCGTATTACGCTGCTGCTCGATTTGCTGCAGTGAAGCCCTCAGCGCACTGCAGCGCGCGACCAAAAAAACGAAAGGCCCGCAGGGGGCCTTTCGTGGAGAGGGAAAGAACGCGTAGTGCTCAGCTTCTCAGCCTGCCAACGCCTGCAGCACGCGCGCGGTGATTTCCTCCACGCTGCCCAGGCCGTTGATGACGCGGTATTGGGGGGCGTTGGCCGCATCCTGCTCGGCCCAGCGGCGGTAGTAGTCGACCAGGGGGCGCGTCTGTTCGCTATAGACTTGCAAGCGCTTGCGCACGGTTTCTTCCTTGTCGTCGTCGCGCTGCACCAGGTCTTCGCCGGTGACGTCGTCCTTGCCGGGAACCTTGGGCGGGTTGAACTTGATGTGGTAAGTGCGACCGCTCGCGGGGTGTGAACGGCGGCCGCTCATGCGCTCGATGATGGCGTCGAAGGGCACGTCGATTTCGAGCACGTAGTCGATCTTGACGCCTGCGGCCTTGAGGGCGTCGGCCTGTGCAATCGTGCGTGGAAAGCCGTCGAACAAAAACCCCTTGGCGCAATCGGGCTGGGCGATGCGTTCCTTGACCAGGCCGATGATGATGTCGTCGTTGACCAGGCCGCCCGAATCCATCACGGCTTTGGCCTGCAGACCCAGCGGCGTGCCGGCTTTGACGGCGGCGCGCAGCATGTCACCCGTGGAAATTTGCGGAATGCCGTATTTTTGGCAAATGAAGGTGGCCTGGGTGCCTTTTCCGGCGCCGGGCGGGCCGAGCAGGATCAGTCGCATGGGTTGGAGTTCCTCGAAAATGTCAATCGGATGTCGTTTGCCTTCGAGGATAGCATGGCATGGCGCCGCCACGCTGTGGGCGGCATCAGCCGAGCAAGGCGCGCACCCGCTGCAGATCGGCGGGGGTATCGACCCCCGCGGCGGGTGCGTCGGTGCTGAGGTGCACGGCGATGCGGTGGCCGTGCCAGAGCGCGCGCAGCTGCTCGAGCGCCTCGACCTGCTCGGTCGGCGCGGGCGCCAGCGTGGGGAACTGGCGCAAAAAGCCCGCGCGGTAGCTGTAGATGCCGATGTGGCGCAAGGGTGCAAAGCCCGCAGGCAGCGCATGCGCTGCGGCATTTGCAGTAGTGCTGGAAGTGGTCTGCCACCAGGCCGTGCCCGCGTGGTCGCGCGCGTACGGGATCGGGGCGCGGCTGAAGTAATGCGCGAGGCCGCGCGCATCGAGCACCACCTTGACCACGTGCGGGCTCAGGTAGTCATCCAGGCTGGTGATCGCATGCGCGGCCGTGCCCATGCTCGCCTCGGGGTGCGCGGGCAGCAGCGCGGCCACGGCGGCTATGAGCGCGGGCGGGATCAGCGGCTCGTCGCCCTGCACGTTGACGACGATGTGCTCGCCGTCCAGACCGAGCAGGGCGCAGGCTTCGGCCAGGCGGTCGCTGCCGCTCGGGTGCGCGGGGTGCGTCAGCACGGCCTCGACGCCGTGCGCCGCGCAGGCCTGCACGATGGCCTCGTCGTCGGCCGCCACGACCACGCGCGTGGCGACGCTTTGCGCCGCGCGCCGCGCCACACGCACCACCATGGGCAGACCCGCGATGTCGGCCAGCGGTTTGTTGGGCAGACGGCTGGACGCAAGGCGCGCCGGGATCAGTACGGTGAAGGGCGAGGTTGCAGAAGTGGCAGAAGTGGCTGGCCGGGCAGGGGCCGTAGCTGCGTTCACCGCTGCAGCTCCTCGTCGCTGAGCGTGCGCGCTTCGGCTTCGAGCAGCACGGGAATGCCGTCGCGCACGGGGTAGGCCAGGCGCGCGCTGTGCGAAACCAGCTCCTGGCGTTCGCGGTCGTAGCTCAGCGGGCCTTTGGTGACGGGGCAGACCAGCAGTTCGAGCAGTCTGGAGTCCATGGGGCTGGCGGGCGGGGGCGGGGGGGCTATGGTGGAGGTCATGGATGCGATGGAGGTGGGCTCTGTGGCGCGGATTGTGCCCCTTCCCGCACCCGTAGCGATGGCGCAAGGCGCGCGTCGAGCAGCGCAAAAAACGCGGACGGCAGGTCGAGCTCGAGCGGCACGGCCAAAACCTCGGGGTAGCGGGGCCAGAGTTTGACCGCGTCTTTTTCGGTACAAATCAAGGTGTAGCCATTGTCTGGCGTGCACTGCCAGCTCTCGTAATCGTAGTGATCTGGCAGGGACTCGGTGCGTGCGAGCGTCAGCCCCTGGGCACGCAGCATGGCGAAAAAGCGTTCCGGGCGGGCAATCGCGGCGACGGCATGCAGGACCTGGCCGCGCAGGCTCGCCAGCGGCACCGTGCTGCCGTCGGCGCGCAGCGCGCAGCGTGCGAGCCGGCGTTGCAGCGCAAAGGCGGGGGCGGTGCCGGGTGCAGTGCTGTGTGGCGGTGTGCCTGCGTACAGCACCGCATCGACCGGGCGCGGCCAGGGCTCGCGCAAGGGGCCGGCGGGCAGCAAAAAGCCGTTGCCCACGCCTTCTTCGTTGAACACGCAGATTTCCAGGTCGCGCGCCAGCGC
Source organism: Extensimonas soli (assembly GCF_029211265.1). Lineage (GTDB taxonomy): Bacteria > Pseudomonadota > Gammaproteobacteria > Burkholderiales > Burkholderiaceae_C > Extensimonas > Extensimonas soli. The sequence goes on from NZ_JARGEL010000030.1 coordinate 29,631, forward strand.
CAGGTGCTGCAGGCCGTCGTCGCAGACGATCAGGTTGACCTCGGGATGCTGGGCGCGCAGCGCACGCGCCGCCTCGACACGCCGGCGCGCCACGAACACCGGCACGCCGCAGCGGCGTGCGAGCAACAGCGGCTCGTCGCCGACCTCGGCGGCGCTGCTTGCGGGCGTGACGGCGCGGCAGTCGCCTTCGCCACGGCCAGCGCTGCGCCCGTAGCCGCGCGCGACCACGCCGGGGCGCCAGCCCTGGGCCTGCAAATGCTGGAGCAGGGCCATGACCGCGGGGGTCTTGCCCGCGCCGCCGGCGATCACGTTGCCCACGACGATCACGGGGCAGCCGGGATGCGCCGGGGCGAGCGCTCCACTGCGGTACAGCGCCCGGCGCAGCCGCACGAGCGCGCCGTAGAGCAGCGACAGCGGCCACAAGGCCCAGGCCGCCCAGCCGCGCCGCAACCAGATGCGGCGCAGGTGCGTGGCAAGCGGGGGGCGTTGGAAGGAGGGACTTGGCATGCCTGGGGCGAGCGAAGGCGCGCGCCAGCAACGGGCGCAGCGCTCAGCGCGCCGCGGCCGAGGGTTGCGTGGCGAAGGTGATCTGCGACAGGCCCACGCGCCGCGCGGCTTCCATCACGCTGATTACGGCCTGGTGCGGCGCGGTGGCGTCGGCGCTGATTACGAGCACGCTGTCGCGCCCGACGGCTGCAGCTTGCGCATTTGCCGCCTGCGCGAGTGCTGCGGCGACCGCGTCCACGCTCTTGCCGTCCACGGCCGTCTTGTTCACGGCATAGCGCCCATCGGCGGCCACGGCGACGATGATCTCGCGCGGACGGTCGCGTTGTTGTTCGGCGTCGGCCACGGGCAGGGTCAGTTGCAGTTCGGTGAACTTGCTGTAGGTGGTGGTGAGCATCAAAAAGATGAGGATCACCAGCAGCACGTCGATGAACGGGATCAGGTTGATCTCGGGCTCGTCCTTGGGGCGGGGGCGGAAGTTCATGGCCGGCAGCTCGCAGGGCTTTTCAGTGCGCGGGGCTTGTCAGTGCGCGTTGCGGCGCAGCAGATGGCGCAGAAACTGCTCGGACGCAAGCTCCATCTGCAGGATGTAGGCATCGACGCGGCCGCGGAAATAGCGCCAGAAAATCAGCGACGGAATGGCCACGATGAGCCCAAAGGCCGTGTTGTAGAGCGCCGTGGAAATGCCATGCGCGAGCAGCACCGGGTTGCTCGAACCCATGCCGCCACCCGCAGCGCCTGCGCCAGCCTGAGAGCCAAAAATCTCGATCATGCCGATCACCGTGCCGAGCAGCCCCAGCAGCGGCGCGGCCGAGGCGATGGTGGCGAGTGCGTTCAGGTATTTTTCGAGCCGGTGCGCCACCGCGCGGCCCGCGCCTTCCATCGCGGCGCGCAGTTCCGTCTCGCCTGCGCGCGGGTTGCTCAACAGCACGCGCAAGCCGCTCGCGAGCACTTCACCGAGCGCCGAGTTGTGTGCGAGCTGGTTCACCACGTCGGGGGCGGGCACACTTTTGGCCGAGACGGCAATGGCTTCGTCGAGCAGTTTGGGCGGGGCGACGCGCGCGGTTTTGAGGGCCACGAAGCGCTCCACGATCAGCGCCAGCGCGAGGATGGAGCAGATGATGAGCGGCCAGATGGGCCAGCCAGCGGCTTGTATGATCGACAGCAATTCTCTCTCCACGTGCATCAGGGCAGGCGGCGATTATGGCGCAGCAGGATGGCCAGCCCGCAGGGGGCCATGGCCCGTGCGCTGGCCGCTCCCCATTCGAACAAGTTGACGATGCCTCGCGTTTGACGGCTTTCCGGTCACCCACAGTTTCTGTGGATAACTTTGTGGGTAAAGCCCTGGAGAGCACCCAAAAGCCCGCGCCGTGCCATGCGTCGATCAGAATGATGAAAAATTACGCAGTAAATATCGCTTATAAATCAATGGGTTGCACGTGTTCTCGCGGCTTTCCAGGGTTGGGTGCTGCTCTGCAATTCGCAGCTGCCGGGCACGCTGTGCTGTGGAATAGTGCGTATTTTGGCTTCCGCGCGTCGGTTTGCGTCGATGCTGGGGTGTGCCATGCCTGAGCTTTTCGCGGCGGACGGCGCGGCGCGGGTCTGGGAGGTCGGGGCCTTGTGCCGCGCCGTGGCCGACGCGCTCGAGGCGCGCTTCAACCCGGTCGCGGTGCGCGGCGAGATCAGCGGCTTTGCGCGCGCCGCGAGCGGGCATTGCTACTTTGCCATCAAGGACACGCAGGGCCAGCTGCGTTGCGCCATGTTTCGCCGCGCCGCGAGCCTGCTCGACTTCGCGCCGCGCGACGGCGAACTGGTCGAGCTGCGCGGGCGCCTGGGCGTGTACGAGGCGCGTGGCGACCTGCAGCTCATCGTCGAGAGCATGCAGCGCGCCGGACAGGGCGCGCTGTTCGAGCAGTTTTTGCGCCTCAAGGCCAAGCTCGAAGCCGAGGGCCTGTTCGACGCCGCGCGCAAGCGTCCGCTGCCGCTGCTGCCGCGTGGCATAGGCGTCGTGACTTCGCTGGGCGCGGCGGCGCTGCACGACGTGGTGAGCGCGCTGCGCCGCCGAGTGCCGCACATTCCCGTGGTGCTCGTGCCTGCGCTCGTGCAGGGCGCGGGGGCACCGGCATCCCTCATTGCTGCGCTCTCAAAGTTGTATCTGCTTGCGCAGGCTGCAAGCCGACAAGAGGCCGATTTGGCTGTAAATATACCGCCGGGCGCACCGCCCATCGACGTGATCCTGCTCGTGCGCGGCGGCGGTGCGATCGAAGACCTCTGGGCCTTCAACGACGAGCAGCTCGCGCGCACCATCGTGCAAAGCCCGGTGCCCGTGGTCAGTGGCGTGGGGCACGAGACCGACTTCACGATCGCCGATTTTTGCGCCGACCTGCGCGCGCCCACGCCCACGGCTGCGGCCGAGCTCGTGGCGCAGCCGCGCTCGGTCTGGCTGGGCGCGCTCGACCTGCTGCAACAGCGCCTGGCCGACGCCGTGCAACGCCAGCTCGACGCGCGCTGGCAGCGGCTCGACCAGGCGGCGGCGCGTCTGGGGCGGCCCTCGGCCTTCGCGGCACGCGCGCAGCTGCGGCTTGCGCAGCAGGCGCAGCGCCTGCGCCATGCGATGCTCCTTCATTTGCAGCATCTCATGCACATGCAACAAGCGCTGGAGACCGATCTTGGGCAAAAAACACGGCTGCGCCTCGCACGCGAGCACGAGCGCCTCGAGCGCCTCGCGCTGCGCCTGGAACTGCTGGACCCGCAGCAGGTGCTGCAGCGCGGCTATGCGCTGCTGAGCGACGCGCGCGGCCACGTGCTCACGAGCGCGCACGCCGCGCACCCCGGCGACGCCGTGCGCGCGCGCCTGGCCGACGGCACGCTGGACCTTTTGGTCGCACCGCCGCACTGATTGCCGATTCCTTTCTACAATCACTGCTCGCCCGCGCCTCCCGGCCCGTTCCGGGCCCACCCACTCCATCGAAAGGAAATCGACCATGGAACACAAACTGCCCCCGCTGCCTTTTCCCATCGACTCGCTCGCTCCCCACTACAGCCAGGAAACGCTCGAATACCACCATGGCAAGCACCACAACGCCTACGTGGTCAACCTGAACAACCTGCAAAAAGGCACCGAGTTCGAGAACATGGCGCTCGAGGACATCATCAAGAAGTCCAGCGGCGGCATCTACAACAACGCAGCGCAAATCTGGAACCACACTTTTTTCTGGAACTGCATGAAGCCGCAGGGCGGCGGTGAGCCCTCGGGCGCGCTCGCGGCGGCCATCAACGCCAAGTTCGGCTCGTATGCGGCATTCAAAGAGGCTTTCGTGAAGTCGGCCGTGGGCAACTTTGGCTCGGGCTGGACCTGGCTCGTGAAAAAGCCCGACGGCACGGTGGATATCGTCAACACCGGCGCGGCCGGCACGCCGCTGACCACGGCCGACAAGGCCTTGCTCACGGTCGACGTGTGGGAGCACGCCTACTACATCGACTACCGCAACCTGCGCCCAAAATTCGTCGAGACCTTCCTCGACAAGCTCGTCAACTGGAAGTTCGCGGAAGAAAATTTCGCCTGAGCTTTGCACACTCCCCAACAAAAAACGGCCTGCGGGCCGTTTTTTTCTGGTTCGAATGCCATGGGGAATCAGGGTCGCGCGAACGGCGCCCCGCCCAGTTTGAAGCCCGGCTTGATGCCGTGGCGTGCGAACCAGCCCTGGTTCATCTCGAGCACGTAGCGCACGGGCTCGGCTGAACAATGCGAATTCGTGGTTTGCGGCTGCATGTCGGCCAGGTTGACGATGCTGCCGTCGTCGCGCACGAAAGCCGCCGTGAGCGGCAGCAGCGTGTTCTTCATCCAGAAGCACTGCTGCGCGGGCTGTTCGAAGACGAACAGCATGCCTTCGTGCGTGGGCATCTGCTTGCGCCACATCAGGCCGATCTCGCGCTGCTCGGGCGTGAGCGCCACCTGTGCGTCGATGCGGTACATGCCGGCCGTCAGTTCCACATGCTGCAGATCGAGCTGCGGCGTCTGCGCGCGCGCGGCGGCCGAGCCGAGGAAAAGAACGACGAACACCAGGCGACGCAGGAGGATGGCAAAAGCGGGATGGGTGGGCATGGGAATCCGTGTTGGTGAAGCTGAGGAGGGGGTCGGAAAGGTCCAGCCAAAAAAAATCGCCCGTAAAGGGCGATTTTGCGGGATTTGCCAAGCACCGGCATGCTGCCAGCGCTGGAAAATGCCCGATCAGGAGGCCTTGGCAGCAGCCTTCTTGGCGTGCTTCTTGGCCTTTTTGTGGGTGGCCTTCTTGGCGGGGGCCTTTGCGGGTGCTGCAGCAGCGTCTGCAGCGGGAGCGGCAGCAGGAGCAACCGGAGCGGGTGCAGGAGCAGCAGCGGGGGCTTGAGCGAACGCACCGGCAGCAAACACGGCGGCCATCAAGGGGGCGAGGAGTTTTTTCATATATGCCAAATCCTAGATTGAACGGAAAATTACGAGGGGTGAAACCGTGCGAAACACCGCGCGGTCTCAGCTATAACGATAGCAGTTTCCAGGGCGTTGACCGGCGCTGGCTGAAAATTTTTTGTCGGTAGAATGCCCGGGCCAGAGGGTATCCCCTCGTCTTTTCCAGCACTCTCACGGAGACCCCGTTCATGACCAGCTACCAGCACATCAAAGTGCCCGCGCAGGGCCAAAAAATCACCGTCAACGCCGACATGTCGCTCAATGTGCCGGACCAGCCCATCATTCCATTCATCGAAGGCGACGGCACGGGCGTGGACATCACGCCGGTGATGATCAAGGTGGTCGATGCCGCAGTGGCCAAGGCCTATGGCGGCAAGCGCAAGATCCAGTGGATGGAAGTCTATGCCGGCGAAAAATCCACCAAAGTCTATGGCCCCGACGTGTGGCTGCCCGAAGAAACCCTGCACGCCGTGCGCGACTACGTCGTCTCTATCAAAGGCCCGCTGACCACGCCCGTGGGCGGCGGCATCCGCTCGCTCAACGTGGCGTTGCGCCAGGAGCTCGACTTGTACGTGTGTCTGCGCCCGATTCAGTATTTCGACGGCGTGCCCTCGCCTGTGAAAGAGCCGCACAAGACCGACATGGTGATCTTCCGCGAGAACTCCGAAGACATCTACGCCGGCATCGAGTTCGAGGCCGAGTCTGACAAGGCCAAGAAGCTCATCAAAATCCTGCAAGAAGAATTCGGCGTGAAGAAAATCCGCTTTCCCGCGACCTCGGGCATTGGCATCAAGCCTGTCTCGCGCGAGGGCACGGAGCGCCTGATGCGCAAGGCTGTGCAGTACGCGATCGACAACGACAAGCCCAGCGTGACCATCGTGCACAAGGGCAACATCATGAAGTTCACCGAAGGGGGCTTCCGCGACTGGGCCTATGCGCTCGCGGCGCGCGAGTTCGGCGCTGAACTGATCGACGGCGGCCCGTGGATGAAGTTCAAGAACCCGCGGACGGGCAAGGAAATCACCATCAAGGACAGCATCGCCGACGCCTTTCTGCAGCAAATCCTGCTGCGCCCGGCCGAATACTCGGTGATCGCCACGCTGAACCTCAACGGCGACTACGTCTCCGACGCGCTTGCCGCGCAGGTGGGCGGCATAGGCATCGCCCCTGGCGCGAACCTGTCGGATTCGGTCGCCATGTTCGAGGCCACGCACGGCACTGCGCCCAAGTATGCGGGCAAGGACTACGTGAACCCCGGCTCGGAAATCCTCTCGGCCGAGATGATGCTGCGCCACATGGGCTGGGTCGAGGCGGCGGACGTCATCATCGCTTCGATGAAGAAGGCCATCCTGAGCAAGAAAGTGACCTACGACTTCGCGCGCCTCATGGAAGGCGCAACGCAGGTCAGCTGCTCGGGCTTTGGGCAAGTGATGATCGACAATATGTAAGGGCCAAGCAGCCGCACCCGGTGCGGCTTGCGCAAAGCCCCGGCATGTATCTCTGCCGGGGCTTCGTTTTTGGTGCGTCACGCCAAAAATGTCGAAACTTTTTTTGTTGCAAACAAGGTAGCCGTTGGGGCGTATGGCTAATTCACCTCGGGCCAGGTTCGGTCACAGGTATTTCAAAGACTGGGGTGCCAGTCTGGAGCGCTTGTGGCCGGGTTTGCTGCCAGGCCTGCTCGTGGCCTTGGCCGGTGGGGCCCTGGGCTACTGGCTGAACAGCGGCGCCGTTGTCGCGCTGTCTCTGATGCTTGCGGTGCTGGTGGTTCTGCTGTGGCGCCAGCATCTGCAGGTGCGTGATTCCGAAGCTGCCTTGCAAGCGAGCGAGCAGCGCTTTTTGCGCTTGTTCGACCAGGCCGCCGTGGGGATCAACCTCACCGATACGCGCACGGGCCGTTTCGAGCGCGTGAACCAGCGCTTTTGCGACATCGTCGGTTACCCGATGCAAGAGCTGTTGCAACTCGACTTTGCGCGCATCAGCCACCCCGACGAGCTGGCGCAGGACTTGGCGCAGATGCGGCGTCTGCACGCCGGTGAAATCAGCGAATTCCGCATGGAAAAGCGCTATTTCCATAAAAGCGGACGCGAAATTTGGGTGGACCTGAGCGTTTCAGCACTGTGGGAGCAGGGCGCCACGCCCGACTACCACGTGGCCGTGGTGCAGGACATCACGCAGCGCAAGCAGATGGAGCAAGCTCTGCGCGAGAGCGAAAGCCGCCTGCGCATGGTGCTGCAGCGCCTGCCTGTGGGCGTGTGTTTGCTGGAAGCCGATGGGCGCCTGAGCTACCGCAACGAGGAGTTCGTGCGCATCAGCGGTTACACCGAGCAAGAGGTGCCCACGCTAGCCGCCTGGTGGGAGCATGCCTACCCTGACCTGGCCCAGCGTGCCCATTACCAGGAACTGTGGCAGCAGCTCGCGCATGTGGCCGCAACGAGCGATGGCATCATCGCCGGGGCAGAGTACCTGATCCATTGCAAGGACGGCCGTCAGCGCCCGGTCGAAGTCACGGGGGTGCCGCTGGAAGAGCGCATGTTGGTGTCCATGCTCGACCTGAGCGAGCGCAGGGCCGCAGCAGAAGAAATCCACAACCTGGCCTTTTACGACCTGCTCACGCAGCTGCCCAATCGCCGCCTGCTGCGCGACCGGCTGCAGCAGGCGCTTGTGACTGCTTCCCGCCATGGTGCGCTGGGCGCGCTGCTGCTGCTCGACATCGACGACTTCAAGACGATCAACGAAACCAAGGGACACGAAAAAGGTGACGCGCTGCTGCGCCAGGTCGCGCAGCGTCTGCGCGAGGTCGTGCGTGCCGACGACACCTTGGCGCGCCTCGGGGGCGACGAGTTCGCCGTGCTGCTGGAGGACCTCGGTGACACGGCCAGTGAGGCTGCGGCATGCAGCGGCGAGGTGGGCGAAAAAATCCTCGCTGCGCTGCGCAAGCCTTTCGATCTCGATGGCGAGATGCACCACAGTTCGATCAGCATGGGCATCACGGTGTTCAGCGGCCAGGATGCCGCAGAAACCGTCAATGAGCTGCTCAAGCGTGCCGACCTTGCCATGTACCAGGCCAAGGCGGCCGGGCGGGACACGCTCTGTTTTTATGAGCCTGCCATGCAAGCCTCGGTCACGGCCCGTGCCGCGCTCGAGGCCGACATGCGCTCGGCTTTGGCCGATGGCCAGTTCGTGCTCTACTACCAGCCGCAGTGGGAGCGTGAGCGCATTGTCGGGGCCGAGGCGCTGCTGCGCTGGCTGCATCCGCGCGATGGTTTCGTCTCGCCCGCGCAGTTCATCCCGCTGGCCGAGCAGTCGGGCTTGATCGTGCCGCTGGGCACCTGGGTGCTGCAGCAGGCCTGCGCGCAGCTGGTGCGCTGGGCGCAGGAGCCGGCGCTGGCGCAGCTCACCCTGGCCGTGAACGTGAGCCCGCGCCAGTTCCGGCAAACCGACTTCGTGGCGCAGGTGCTGGCGGCATTGGCAAGCCACGGCACCGACCCGCGCCGTCTCAAGCTCGAGTTGACGGAGGGGCTGCTGCTCGAAGACACCGAAGCCACCATTGCCAAGATGGGCGAGCTCAAGCGCTACGGCGTGGGCTTTGCGCTCGACGACTTCGGCACGGGGTATTCGTCGCTCGCCTACCTCAAGCGCCTGCCGTTCGACCAGCTCAAGATCGACCAGAGCTTCGTGCGCGACGTGCTCACCGACCCGAACGACGCGGCGATTGCGCGCACCATCGTGGCCCTGGGCGCGAGCCTGGGCCTGAGCGTGATGGCCGAGGGGGTGGAAAGCGAAGCGCAGCGCGCCTTTCTGGAGCGCCATCAGTGCCACAGCTGGCAGGGTTACCTGCTGGGTCGCCCCATGCCTGTGCAGGACTTCGAGCACACCGTGCGTGCGCAGGTGCAGGCGCAGCAGGGGCCGGAGCGTGGTGCGGATTTCTCGATTTGATAGCTGCCAGCGCTTGTCCGACAAGCGTTAGAGGCATTTTTCATGTTGAAAATGGCAAGCGGGTATCATGCGCGCCCATCTCGCAATGCCCGCGCCGTGTACGTGTCGGTCGCAGTGCACTGACCCATGCGCCTCACCTCGATCAAGCTCTCCGGCTTCAAGTCTTTTGCCGAGCCCACGCACTTCGCGCTGCCGGGCCAGCGCGTGGGCGTGGTGGGGCCGAACGGCTGCGGCAAGTCCAACATCATGGACGCGGTGCGCTGGGTGCTCGGCGAGAGCAAGGCCAGCGAGCTGCGCGGCGAGTCCATGCAGGACGTGATCTTCAACGGCACCACCACGCGCAAGCCCGCGAGCCGCGCGAGCGTGGAGCTGGTGTTCGACAACGCCGACCAGCGCGCGGGCGGCCCCTGGAGCCAGTACGCCGAGATCGCCGTGCGCCGCGTGCTCACGCGCGAGGGCGGCAGCAGCTACTTTCTGAACAACCAGCCCGTGCGCCGGCGCGACGTGCAGGACGTGTTCCTGGGCACGGGCCTGGGGCCGCGCGCCTACGCCATCATCGGCCAGGGCACCATCAGCCGCATCATCGAGTCGCGCCCCGAGGAGCTACGCCTCTTTCTCGAGGAGGCCGCGGGCGTGTCCAAATACAAGGAGCGCCGGCGCGAAACCGAAAACCGCCTGGCCGACACGCGCGACAACCTGGTGCGCGTCGAAGACATCGTGCGCGAGCTCGGCGGCCAGCTCGCGCGGCTCGAAGCGCAGGCCGAAGTCGCGCAGCGCTACCAAGCGCTGCAGGCCGCCGCCACGCTGCGCCAGCAGCAGCAGTGGTTTTTGAAGCGCGCCGAGGCCGCGGCCGAGCAGGAGCGCGTGCGCGCCGAGGGGCTGCAGGCCATGAGCGGGCTCGAGGCGCGCACGGCCGAATTGCGCCAGGTCGAAGCGGCGCTCGAAGCGCTGCGCCAGTCGCACTACGCCGCGGGCGAGGCCTTGAACCAGGCGCAGGGGCAGCTCTACGAGGCTTCGGCCGAAGTGGGGCGGCTGGAGGCCGAAATCCGCTACGTGGTCGAAGGGCGCGCACGCGTGGCGCAGCGCCTGGCCACGCTGCAGGAGCAAATCGTGCACTGGGAGCAGCGCGCGCAAGAGGCCGCGCAAGAAGGTGAAGACCTCGCCGCACAGATAGACGCAGCGCAGGAGCAGGCCGCGGTGCTCGAAGCGCAGCTGGCAGAGCAGGCCGAGCAATTGCCCGCGCTCGAAGAAGCCTGGCGCGCGGCGCAGGCGCGCGCGGGCGAGCAGCACCGTGCCGTGCTGCAGTTGCAGCAGCAATTGCAGCTGCTTGCGGCCGAGCAGCGCAGCCTGGGCGAGCAAAACCGCCAGCTCGACTTGCGCCTGGAGCGCTTGCACGGCGAACAGCGCCAACTCGCGCCGCCCGACGAGGCGCAGCTGCAAGCCCTGCGCACCGAGCACGAGACGGTGCAAGAGGCCGCAGCACAGGCCGAGGCGCGCCTGGCCGAGTTGCAAGACACCGTGCCCCAGCGCGACGCCGAGCGGCAGGCGCAGCAGCAGGCGGTGCAGGCCGAGGCCGCGCACCAGGCCACGCTCGCCGCGCGCCTGGCAGCGCTGCAGGCAGTGCAGGAAAAGGTGCAAAGCGGCGGCAAGCTGCGCCCCTGGCTCGCGCGCCACGGGCTCGACGGCCTGCCCGCGCTGTGGCAGCGCCTGCACATCACGAGCGGCTGGGAAAGCGCGCTCGAAGCCGCGCTGCGCGAGCGCCTGGGCGCGCTCGAAGTCGGCCAGCTCGACCGCGTGCATGGTTTTTTGGGCACAGCGGGCGCGGCCGGCAAGGCGGATAAGGGCGAAGGCCCGCCCGCGCGCCTGGTGTTTTTCAGCCCGCCGCCCGCGCCCCGGCCGGCCGCAGCAGCCACGCGCGCGCGCCTGTCGGACCTGCTGCGGCTGCACGACCCTGGGCTGCAGGCCGTGCTGGCCGACTGGCTGCACGGCTGCTACACCGCGCACACGTTGGCCGAGGCGCTCGCACAACGAGAGCAGCTCGCATCTGGCGAGCGCATCTACCTGCCCAGCGGCCACGCCGTGAGCGCGCACAGCGTGGACTTTTACGCGCCCGACTCCGAGCAGGCCGGGCTGCTCGCGCGCGCGCAGGAGATCGAGCACCTCGAAAAAGAACTGCGCGCCCAGGCCATCATGGGCGAGCAGGCGCGCAGCGCGCTCGTGCGTGCCGAGGCTTTGTATGCCGAGGCGCAGCAGCAGCTCGCGGCTGCGCGCCGCACCGCGGCCGAGGCGCAAAAGCAGGCGCACGCGCTGCAGGTGCAGCTCGTGCAGCGCACGCAGCAGGCCGAGCAAAGCCGCACGCGCAGCGCGCAGATCGCCGCCGACCGCGCCGAGCTCGAAGCGCAGCGCGCCGAACTGCAGGAGCGCCAGGCCACGGCGGAGGCGCGCTTCGAGGAGCTCGACCTGCAGCTGGCCGAAAGCCAGGAACGCGAGGCGCAGCAGGCCGAGCGCGTGCGCGCAGCCGAGCTGCGCTGGAGCGCCGCGCGCGAGCAGCAGCGCGGCCTCGAGCGCCAGGCGCAGGAGGCGGACTTTGCCCAGCGCAGCCTGGAGGCGCGCCGCGCCGAGCTCGCGCGCGCCTACGACACCGCGCAGCAGCAGCTGCGCGCGCTGCACGCGGAGCTGCAGCGCGCCAACGACGAGCTCGCGCGCCTCTCGGACGCGGCGGCGCAGGGTGGACTGCAGCAGGCGCTCGAACAAAAAAGCGCGCGCGAGCAGGCGCTGGCGGCGGCGCGCAGCGCCTACGACGAACTCACGCAGCGCCTGCGCGCACACGACGAACGCCGCATGCAGCTCGAACGCGCGCTCGATCCGCTGCGCGCGCGCATCACCGAGCTGCAGCTCAAAGAGCAGGCCGCGCGCCTGGGGCTGGAGCAGTACGCCGGCTTGCTGGCCGATGCGCAGGCCGACATGGATGCGCTCGCACACTCCGTCGCCGAAGGCCCGGTGCGCCTTGCGGGCCTGCAGCCCGAAATCGAGCGCTTGCAGCGCGAGATCGCGGCGCTTGGGCCCGTGAATCTGGCCGCGCTCGAAGAGCTCGCCGCCGCGCGCGAACGCAAGCAGTTTTTGGATGCGCAGACGGCCGACCTGAGCGCGGCCATGCAAACGCTCGAAGACGCAATTCGCACCATCGACGCCGAAACACGCGAGCTGCTCTTGGGAACCTTCGACGCCGTGAACACGCACTTCGGCCGCATGTTCCCCGAGCTTTTCGGCGGCGGGCAGGCGCGGCTCATCATGACGGGCGACGAAATCCTGAACGCCGGCGTGCAGGTGATGGCGCAGCCGCCGGGCAAGAAAAACCAGACCATCCACCTGCTCTCGGGCGGCGAAAAGGCGCTCACGGCGATTGCGCTCGTGTTCGCGATCTTCCAGCTCAACCCCGCGCCGTTTTGCCTGCTCGACGAGGTCGATGCGCCGCTCGACGACGCGAACACCGAGCGCTATGCCAAACTCGTGACCCGCATGAGCCGCGACACGCAGTTCCTGTTCATCAGCCACAACAAGATCGCCATGGAAATGGCCGAGCAATTGGTGGGCGTGACGATGCAGGAGCAGGGCGTCTCGCGTATCGTGGCGGTCGATATGGAGTCGGCCCTGTCGCTGGCCGACGCGTCCTGAACCAAACCCATTTTTTGCACCCATGAGCACATTGCAATGGAGCCTCGCGATCATCGGCGGCCTGGTGCTGGCCGTGCTCGTCGCCTACAACGCCTGGACGCTGCGGCGCAACGCCCCGCGGCGCGCGCAGACACCGCCTGATGCGGACAAGGACCCGCCCCCCCGCGCCACTCCGGTGGACTTTGCGGCGGACTTTGCGGCAGATTCCGGTGCCATGGGCAACGAGGGAACGGAGCAGGGCGCCGCACTGGCGGGCGAGCCCGACCTGCGCCTGGAGCCCGTCTTCGACGCGGCGCTCGCGCCCGCCGACTTCCACCACGGGCTCGAGCACGGCCCCGACCCGGCCAGCCACAGCGTCGATGTGCGCGATGCGCTGGCCGAACCCGTGCGCCCGGTGCCTGCGCCCATTCCCCCGGGGCTGGTGGCGGAAAGCCGCTTTGCGCTCGATGCACTGATAGACGCGATTGCGCCCTTGCAGCCCGAGCACGAAGTCACGGGCGAAGCCGCATTGGCCGCCATGCCGCCCACGCGCCGCGCCGGCAGCAAGCCCTTTGCCATCGAGGGCCTGAACGCCGCCACCGGCCTGTGGGAGCGGCCCGCGCCGGGGCAGCGCTACCAGCGTTTTCAGGCCGGTGTGCAGCTTGCCAACCGGCTCGGCGCGCTCAACGACATCGAGTTTTCGGAGTTCGTTGCCAAGACGCAGGTTTTTTCCGATGCCGTGAGCGCCATGCCCGACTTTCCCGACATGCGCCACGAGGTCGCACGTGCGCGTGAGCTCGACCAGTTTGCGGTCGAGCACGACGCGCAGCTTGCGTTTGCGCTGCGCGCGCGCAGCACGGCCTGGAGCCCCGGCTACGTGGAGCAAAACGCCGTGCACCTGGGCTTCGTGCCCAGCGCGATGCCGGGGCGCATGCTGCTGCCCGCAGCGCCGGGCCTGCCGCCGCTCTTGACTTTGGGCTTCGACATGCAGGCCGCGCAGGCTGAGGACTTGGATCAATCTGCCCTCTGGGAGCTCACGCTGAGTCTGGACGTGCCCCAGGTGGCGCCCGCCCAGCAGCCCTTTGCGCGCCTGCGCGAAGTGGCCACGGCGCTGTGCGAAGCCATGGACGGCGTGCTGTGCGACCAGGAAGGGCACCCGCTGCCGACCATGGCGCTGGACGCCATCGCCGCCGACCTCGAGGCGCTCTACGCGCAGCTTGCCGCACGCGACCTGGCGGCGGGCTCGGCGCTCGCGCGGCGCCTGTTCAGCTGAGCAGGGGCGGCGCGCGATGCCAGGAAATAAAGAGCCTTTTTTGGCCTCAACGCAGGAAGATAAAGCGCAGGCAGCTATCAAAATCAAAGAATTGCGCGAACGCCTGGAGCGCTGGGCGCGGCTGTATTACGTGCACGATGCGCCCGAAGTGCCCGACGCCGAATACGACCGCGCGTTCCAGCAGCTGCAGGCGCTCGAGGCCGCATTCCCCGAGCTCGTCACGCCCGACTCGCCCACGCAGCGCGTGCTCGGCGAGGTCAAGCAGGGGCTGGAGCCGGTGCGCCACAGCGTGCCCATGCTCAGCATACGCACCGAAACCGACACCGGCCCTGGCGCCGCGCTGGCCTTCGATGCGCGCGTGCGCCGCGAGCTGGGCCTTGGCGAGGCCGATCCGCCCGTGGAGTACGTGGCCGAACCCAAGTTCGACGGCCTCGCCATGAATCTGCGCTACGAGCATGGCCGCCTCGTGCTCGCGGCCACGCGCGGCGACGGCGAGGTCGGCGAAAACGTCACGCACACCGTGCGCACGATCCGCCAGATACCGCTGCTGTTGCCTGCGGGCGTGCCGCCGCTGCTCGAGGTGCGCGGTGAGGTCTTCATGGCGCGGAGCGACTTCGACGCGCTCAACGAGCGCCAGCGCGCGCTTGGCGGCAAGACCTTCATGAACCCGCGCAACGCCGCCGCCGGCGCCGTGCGCCAGCTCGATGCGCGCATCACCGCGCAGCGCCCGCTGCGCTTTTTTGCCTACGGCACGGGCGCGCTCACCCCGCCCGAGGACGGCGGGCCCGACTTCAGCACCCACTACGCGCTGCTGCAAACCCTCAAAAAATGGGGATTCCCGGTCTCGGAGCACGTCAAGACTGCGCAAGGCGCTTCTGAATTGGTAGCGTACCACGCTGCCATGGGCGCCCTGCGCGCGCAGCTGCCCTACGACATCGACGGCGTGGTGTACAAGGTCAACCGGCTCGACTGGCAGCGGCGCCTGGGCTTCGTCACGCGCGAGCCGCGCTGGGCCGTGGCGCACAAATACCCGCCGCAAGAGGTGGTCACGCGCGTCGAGGGCATAGACGTGCAGGTCGGGCGCACGGGCAGGCTCACGCCGGTGGCGCGGCTTGCGCCCGTGCTTGTGGGCGGCGTCATGGTGACCAACGCCACGCTGCACAACCTGTTCGAGCTGCGCCGCAAGAAGGTGCGCGTGGGCGACCCGGTCATCGTGCGCCGTGCGGGCGACGTGATCCCCGAAGTCGTGGGCGTGGTGGCGCAGCCGTCCTCGGCGGCACCTGCACGCCCCCGTTACGTGCCCAACTTCCGCATGCCGCGCCAGTGCCCCGTGTGCGGCAGCGCCGTGGTGCGCGAAAAAGGCGAGACCGACCACCGCTGCACCGGCGGCCTGTTCTGCCCCGCGCAGCGCAAGCAGGCGCTGCTGCACTTTGCCCAGCGCCGCGCCATGGACATCGAGGGCCTGGGCGAAAAGCTGGTCGATCAGCTCGTCGAAGGCGGCAGCGTGCAAACCGTGGCCGATCTCTACCGGCTCGACCTGCCGACGCTCGCCAATTTAGATCGAATGGGCGAAAAGTCGGCGCGCAATCTTCTCGAAGCGCTAGAAAAATCGAAGCAATCGAGCCTGCCGCGCTTTGTGTTCGCGCTCGGCATACGCCATGTCGGCGAGGCCACGGCGAAAGATTTGGCGCGCCATTTCGGCAGCCTCGATGCGATCATGGACGCCTCGGTCGAACAATTACGCACAGTACCCGACGTCGGCCCGGTGGTCGCGCACAGCATCCACATGTTTTTCGCGCAGCCGCACAACCGCGAAGTGATCGCGCAACTGCGCGCCTGCGGCATCCGCTGGCCCGAGGGGCCCCCGGCGTCTGCCCATACCGCCGCCGTGCCGCCGCTCGCCGGCAAGACCGTGGTTCTGACAGGCACCCTGCCCACGCTGAGCCGCGAAGCCGCCAAAGAGCTGCTCGAAGCCGCAGGCGCCAAGGTCAGCGGCTCGGTGAGCAAAAAGACCGACTACGTCATCGCCGGCGCCGACCCCGGCAGCAAACTCAGCAAAGCGCAGGAACTGGGCGTACCCGTGCTCGACGAAGCAGGGCTGCGCGCGCTGCTGGCCGCTCGGGCGGAATAGCACCGGCTTAGGTCATGGCTGCGCCTACAATGGTTTCGCTCTTTTGAGCGTTTGTTCAAACTACCTCAAACTACCGATCCAGGAGGTGCCATGAAGCGCGTGCAAGACAAAGTCATTCTCGTCACCGGCGGGGCCATGGGCATGGGGCAGACCCACAGCGAACTGCTCGCCGAGCAAGGCGCATGGGTGTTTGCCGCCGACCTGAACCAGGAAAAAGGCCAGGCCGTGGTCGAGGGCATACGCAAGAAGGGCGGCAAGGCCGACTTCCTCAAGCTCGACGTGACGCAAGAGGCCGACTGGAACGCCGCCATCGCGCAGATCATCGAGCGCGCCGGGCGCATCGACGTGCTCGTGAACAACGCCGGCATCCTGATCATGAAGCCCGTGCAGGACACCACGAACGACGAGTGGGACCGCATCTTCGCCGTCAACGTGCGCGGCGTCTTCGTCGGCACGCGCGCGGTGATTCCGCACATGCAAAAAGCGGGCAAGGGCAACTGTCGCATCCCCGACGATTGTATAGACTCCCGCCGCTACCCCCTGTTCATGGCTCGTGCCGTTTTGCAAGCCCTGATTGAGGAACATGAGCAAGCCAGCAAAGGAGCCCGTACACCATGATGATCGCCTTGCACAAAAACGCCCGCACCACCCCAGCAATACGCGCCGAGATCGCCGCCAGCCAGGAAAGCGCACGTGTGCTCGCCCAGCGCTACGGCGTCACCGAGGCCACCATCTACAAGTGGAAAAAACGCGATACCTTCGTCGATCGCTCCCACACCGCACACCGCCTGCAGACCACCTTGACGCCAGCGCAGGAAGCGGTCGTCGTGCACCTGCGCCGCAGCCTCTTGCTGCCTCTCGATGATCTGCTTGCGGTCACCCGGGAGTTCCTGTGCCCCAAGGCCTCGCGCTCAGGGCTTGATCGCTGCCTGCGCCGCCATGGCGCAGGCAATCTGCGTCAGCTCATGCCGGCGAGCCCCAAGCCCCAGCACAAAGCCTTCAAGGCGTATGAGCCAGGGTATGTGCACATCGATGTGAAATACCTGCCGCAGATGCAGGACGAGACCCGCAGGCGTTATCTGTTCGTGGCCATAGACCGTGCCACCCGCTGGGTGTTTGTGGCGATCAAGAAAGACAAGACGGCAGCCAGTGCGCGCAGCTTTCTCAAAGCGCTCTCCAAGGCGTGTCCGATCAGGATCAGCAAGGTGCTCACCGACAACGGCAAGGAGTTCACGGATCGCCTGTTTGCCTCCAGAGAGCGCCAGCCTACGGGCGAGCATGAGTTTGACCAGCTGTGCCAGGAGCTGGGCATAGAGCATCGCCTGACCAAGCCCAGAACGCCCAAGACGAATGGGATGGTGGAACGCTTCAACGGCCGCATCGCTGATGTGCTCAAGACGCACCACTTTCATAGCGGGGAGGACTTGGAGCAGACTTTGTTGCGGTATGTGCAGCTCTACAACCACCACTTGCCCCAATCAGCCCTGCAGAGCAAGACGCCTATGCAGGCTATACGTGGGTGGTACGATTCACACCCTCATTTGTTCCATCGGCGGCCTTATGATCGTCCGGGACTGGACAGCTACGCCGAGGTCATGTTCCTGGATGACCCAGACTTCCTTGGATTGCAGCAAAAGTTGAAACCTGCTGACTGTTCGTCCTGCTGATGACGGCGCGGACAAGAAAACAGGCCCCTCCCTTTTTGATTCCATCAATCGCTCTCAACTGAAAGGAAATACATCATGACTCTCCAATCCTACGCACACCAAACCATCGCATGGGTGAAACAACGCCTCGATGAGGCCGATGCCATTCTTTCCGAGGTCGAAAAATCGGCCGCCGATATCAAGGAGGATGCCCGCAAGCAAGCCGACGCAGCCCGCGCACGCCTCGCGGCATCCCGCGCGAAGCTGCAGCAGTACTACGATGATCTGCGCGCCCAAGCGGACACCGCGAAGCAGGAAGCGGGCGAAATTCAGGACAAGCTCGAAGCCGAATGGATCGAGGTCGAGTCCGCCCTTCAGCAGTTTGTCGCCACGACCGGCGATCAGGTGAAAACCACGCGCAGCATCGTCGTCGTCCGTGCGCACGCACAGCGGGAAGCGTGGCAAAACTCCCTGAAGGATTTGCGTGGCCAGGCGGCTGATGCCGTCGAGAAGGCCCGCGGCGAACTCGATGCCGCGTTCGATCACCTTTCCGCCGCGGCCGACAAGTTCCAGGCGCGCATCGGCGAGGTCAAGGACGCCGGCGATGAATCCTGGCGTGCCGTCAAGCAGGGGTTCACCAATGCCAAGGCAGCTCACGACGTCACGGTCCAGAAGATCAAGGATGCCTTTTCCAAGGTTCTTTGAACGTAGGCGCCACGTTGCTTTTACTTTGGCTTATCAGGAGAAATCACCATGAAACTTCGCTTTTCCACAATCGCCTTGGCGCTGCTTGCTCAGACAGCGTTGCTGTCAGCTCCTCCCGCCTTGGCACAGAATGCAGAAGCACAGGCCGATTCAGCCGCCGCACAGAAGGAGCCCTCAAGGGTTCACCAAGCACTGGCGTGGTCGCAGGATCGGCTGGCCCAGCTTGATGCCAACATTACTGCCCTGGAAAAAGACGCCAGCAGGCTCCGGGGCGAGGCGCGCACCAAGGCCGATGCGGCGTTGGCGGACCTGCGCAAGCAGCGGGATACCTATCGCCACCGGGCTCAAGATGCCGCAGCCAACGCAAAGAACTGGAGCGATGCCCAGATCGCCGAAGCACGTCAGGCACTTGACAACGATTGGGCCACCTTCCAGGCCACCCGAGACAAATATCTTGAGGAAAGCAAGGCCAGCATCGCTACGCAGCGTGCCGTACTGGAGGCGGAACTGAATGCGCAGCAGAAAGCGCTTGCTGGATTGCGTGCCGACGCGGCCAAGCTCGCGGCGGATCAGCGCGCAGCCATTGAAGGGCGTATTGCTGCACTGAATGCAGATGTGGAGGAGACCAAGGCCCGGGTCTCGAAAGCCTCGTCCGAGGTATGGGAGACCACGAAAAAGAGCTATGGGGAAGCCCAGCGGCTTTTCTCCGAAACCTATGCGTCTATCCGCCAGTCCATCGACGAGGCCAAAAAGTAATTTCCCTAATGCCGGAGACGCAGGCATGTCCTGCGCATTCTCGTCTCTGGCGCATGTGCAGATGCATGGGAAGGTGACAGCCGGAAAATTCTATTGAAGGGGAAAGGCGATGAATCTGACAAGTGAAATCAAAGCCCTTGGCGTAGAGATCGCCGAGCAAGCTCGCCAACGGACGAAGCCGCAAGATGAAGCCCCGCCCCCCACCGAAGAAGTGAGCTGCGTCAGCGAAGCACGTTCTCAATTACACCAGGTAATTGGGGTCAGATTCCAATTCCGGTTTCATGATCGCAGTGTCCGCGTGAATGGTCAAAGCGCATCCCGCCGTCCATCAGGTTTCGAAGGGCAAGCGTTGCCAAACGGCGCGGCGGCCTTTTCGTGAGAACAGGCCGCTGCACGGGATGGTGCTGTGGCTGGCAGTTTTGTGGGTGCTTACGGCGATTGGGCCACGCTATCCGCGCGACTGGCTGCTGGAAAACCTGCTGGTGTTTGCATCCTGCGGCCTGCTCGCGCTGACGTACCGGCGCTTTGCCTTTTCCAACCTCTCCTACGGTCTGTTTACCGTGTTTCTGTCGCTGCATCTGGTCGGTGCGCACTACACCTACGCCGAAGTACCGCTGGGTTTCTGGCTCCAGCGCGCGCTCGGACTCTCGCGCAACCATTACGATCGCATCGTGCATTTCGCTTTCGGCCTGCTGCTCGCCTATCCGCTACGCGAGCTGCTTTTGCGCGGCGGCGGCTTGCGGCGCAGCTGGTCTTATGGCATGGCGGTGGTGACGGTGGCGGGCCTCAGCGCTGGCTACGAGGTGATCGAAGCCGTCGCCGCGATGTTGGTGGAGCCACAACTCGGCGTCGCCTATCTGGGCACGCAAGGGGATATGTGGGACGCCCAGAAAGACAGCCTGCTGGCCATCGTCGGTGCCGCACTCGCGATGCTGTGCGTGCGGTTTTGTCCTTGGAAGAGATTCGTGTGAACGCTCCGCTTTCTTTTTTACTGCCCCTTTTGGCCGTCGTTTTGGCCTATTTGATCGGCTCTTTGTCTTTCGCCGTGCTCGTCTCGCGCACCCTGGGGCTGGACGATCCGCGCACCTATGGCAGCGGGAACCCCGGCGCGACCAACGTGCTGCGCTCGGGCAGCAAGGCCGCTGCCGTCGCCACGCTGGTGCTCGACGCCGCCAAGGGTTGGCTGCCCGTGGCGCTGGTGCGTTGGTGGGGCAAGCCCTACGGACTCGAAGAGGGCACGCTGGCGCTGGTGGGGCTGGCGGCTTTTCTCGGGCATTTGTGGCCGGTGTTTTTCCGCTTCCAGGGCGGCAAGGGCGTGGCCACGGCGCTCGGGGTGCTGCTGGGCGTGAGTGGCTGGCTGGGCCTGGCGGTGGCGCTGACCTGGGTGCTCGTGGCGCTCGTGTCGAGCTATTCCTCGCTCGCGGCGCTGATAGCGGCAGTTTGCGCGCCGGCTTATTACCTGCTGCTCGACGGCGTGCTCTGGAATGCCGACAGCCGTATCGCAGTCGCCATAGGCGCCATGGCTTTGCTGCTGATCTGGCGGCATCAGGAGAACATCGAGCGCCTGTTGCAGGGGACGGAATCGCGTTTGGGCCAGTCGTCCAAGGGCGGCAGCAGTACGCCTGGCGCTGACCACACGCATCGGCGTTGAGTATGTCCACGCAAGCGCTACCAGGCATGCGCCTGGACAAATGGCTCTGGTGCGCACGCTTTTACAAGACGCGCGGCCTTGCCGTCGAAGAAATCCACAAGGGCCGCGTCAGCGTCAACGGCCAGCCGGCCAAGCCCGCGCGCGAAGTGCGGCCCGGCGACACCGTGCTGCTGCGCCAGGGGCCGGTGGTGCGCGAAGTCCTCGTGCGCGCGCTCAGCAACCAGCGCGGGCCGGCCGCAGTGGCGCAGCAACTCTACGAAGAAACCGCACAAAGCCTCGCCACCCGCGCGCAAGCCGCCGAGCAGCGCCGCCTCGCCCCCGAGCCTGCCGCCAGCCTCAGCGAAGGCCGCCCGACCAAGCGCCAGCGCCGCGATTTGGAGCAGCTACGCAGTTGGGGCGACCGCTGGAGTGCATCGATCGACGGCTGATTGCTTTTAGATTTATAGCTTCTTGCGCTTACCAGTATGGCCTTAAGTGGCAAAAAGACCATTATTTCTCAGGCACAAGTTTGTGCCGCGCCATCCGCATTTGCCCCAATGCGGCTTTGCAGCAAAAGCCGTTAGGATGCGCGCTACCGTTGGCAAGGGCCGAGTCCAGGCCGTGCATCTTGCCCTGCCTGCGGGGCGCAAGCCAATCTTTCCACCCCCCACGGAGTAGCCAAGGCGCCATGAGCGACGTCATCCTCGAAACCCGCAAGCTGACCAAGGAGTTCAAGGGCTTCACCGCCGTCAGCCAGGTCGATCTGGCCGTGCGCAGGGGCTCCATCCACGCGCTGATCGGCCCCAACGGCGCGGGCAAGACCACCTGCTTCAACCTGCTGACCAAGTTCCTCGAACCGAGCTCGGGCAGCATTTTTTTCAACGGCCACGACATCACGGCCGAGAAGCCCGCACAGATCGCGCGGCGCGGCGTGATCCGCTCGTTTCAGATCTCGGCGGTGTTCCCGCACCTCACGGTGCTCGAAAACGTGCGCGTGGGTCTGCAGCGCAAGCTCGGCACCGAATTTCACTTCTGGCGCAGCGAACGCACGCTGGACCAGCTCAACGACCGCGCCATGCAATTGCTTGCCGAGGTTGGTCTTGAAGATCTGGCCGACGAGATCACCGTGAACCTGCCCTACGGCCGCAAGCGCGCGCTCGAGATTGCCACCACGCTGGCCATGGAGCCCGAGCTCATGCTGCTCGACGAGCCCACGCAGGGCATGGGCCACGAGGACGTCGATCGCGTCACGCGCCTGATCAAAAAGGTCTCGGTAGGGCGCACCATCCTCATGGTCGAGCACAACATGAAGGTGGTCTCGACGATCGCCGATCGCATCACCGTGCTGCAGCGCGGCGCCGTGCTGGCCGAGGGTGCGTATGCCGAGGTTTCGAACGATCCTCAGGTGATGGAGGCCTACATGGGCACGACCGATGGCCAACTGCAAGGAGCGCACTGAGATGGTCGCGACCCTATCCCCTCCCGCGCCAAGCGTTGCACGTACTGCGGCTGGTAAGTCCGGGGCGCCTGCGCTCGAAATCGGCGGCCTGCACGCATGGTACGGCGAATCGCACGTGCTGCACGGCGTCGACATGCGCGTGGAGCACGGCGAGGTCGTCACGCTGCTCGGGCGCAACGGCGCCGGGCGCACGACCACGCTGCGCGCCATCATGGGCCTGGTCGGTGCACGCAAGGGCTCGATCAAGATCAACGGCACCGAAACCGTTCACTTGCCCACCTACCGCATTGCGCACCTGGGTGTGGGTTACTGCCCCGAGGAGCGCGGCATCTTCTCGAGCCTGAGCTGCGAAGAAAACCTGCTGCTGCCACCGGTGCTCAAAACCGGCACGCCCGGCATGTCGCTCGATGAA
>NZ_JARGEL010000031.1 GCF_029211265.1 Extensimonas soli
CTATGTCCCCTGCTCAAAAAATCAGCAGGATATGTGGATAACGTGGCTCAGTTTTGAAACGGAATCACCTCATAGGTGGCTCAGTTTTGGATTGGAATCAACACGCAGGTCGAAGCCCGCGTCGCGCAGCCACGCCACCATGCAGTCCTCCATGACGTGGCCGCGCTCGAAGATGCGCAACATCCTGCCCTGGGTGTCGCGCCCGTGATCGACCGGAGCCTTGGCGTACTCGAACTGCAAGGCACGCTCGCAGGCCGCGCCCAGACGCGACGCGCCGAGGTAGTCGCGTGCGGTCTGCTGCGCACGCACACGCTGCATGCCGATGTCGATCAACGCGGTGATCTGGCCGGAGACGCTGGCCGAGGAGTTGAAGTCCATCATGGCTTCCTCCCCTTCGGCTCGTCCCAAGGCAGGTCGTCCTCCAGATCGGCGAACGGATTGGCGGCGTCGGGTGCCAGCGGATCGGGCGTCGGCGGCAAGCCCCGCACGGGCGGGAACTTGGTGGCCTCGTGGTGCGCGACCATCGCGTCCGACCAGCAGGTGACGATGGCGTCGATCACCTGCAGGGCTTCCGCCTCGGAGTAGTCGCCCAGCGGCTTGGCAAACCCGATCTCGCCCGAAGCCTCGCCGAAGGCCTTGAGGCACTGGCGCATCGCGGCCAGTTCGACATCAGACGGATCGATCATGGCGACCTCCGTCTTGTCGATGCGGCCTTCCTTGGCGCGCTGCCAGTTGCCGTACAGCCCGTGAAACGCGTCCTGGCAGCGGCGCGAGCAGAACACCCAGTCGAGCACGTAGCGGCGCGGATCGGCGGTCTTGAAGCGACCGTCCGTGTGGCCGTAGCCGCGTGCTTGTCGTTTGCAGACCCAGCATTTCACGCCACCTCCGCGAGTTCTTCGGCCAGCAGGCCAAGTTGCAACGGCGTGCCCGCGAAAGCCGATTCGCAGCGGCGCTTGAAGTCGGCGTAGCTCATCGAGCTGCGCGCAATCGCCGTGACCGCGTGAATCTGCGATTCCAAATGCGCCAGCCCCTGCTCGGACAACCACTGGTGATGCTTCTGCGAGATGCCCTTGCGGTTGCGGATCTCGCCCAGCAAGTCCTCCGGCAGCACCGGCCCGTAGACCCAGCGCAAGGTGATCTGGCCGATGACGTGGGGCGGGTTCTGTTCGTGCCCCTGGTACCGCCAGTTGAAGAGGCGGTACAGCGCCCGGTAGTAGTCCGGGTGGAAACGCCGCTCCCACGACGCGCAGGACTGGCGCAGCAGCTTGGAGATCAGCTCCTGCAGCGCATCAGGCGCGCGGTGGTGCTGGTAGCCGGTGGCCTCGTCGATCAGCGCGACCTCGCCGGTGGTGGCGAGCGCGCGCATGATCTTCATGCAGTTGGGCACCAGCTTCCGGCGCGCACGGTGCAGCGTGTGGTCGAGCGCGGCATCAATCACGCCGGAGGCGATCTGGGTGATCACGCCCGCCGGGAAGAACTGCGCCCGCCGACCGCTGGGCAGCGAAATCGGTGATTCAAATTTGTCCAACTCCGACAATGACTTAGGCGAGAAGTCGGCCAGAATTTGGCGGAAACGGTGACCCGTGTTGTTCTCGTGGACGCCGAGCAGCTTGGCCACCTGCTTGCGGACGTAGCCGCGCTCGCCGGTGGTGAGCACGACCGCCTCGCAGTCGAGGTCGCCGAAATGCACGACGCCGCAGTGGCTGGCACTGAGGGTGGATGCGTTCATGGCAGCCTCCCTCACTGCGCCCACGACGGTTTGCCCGTCACGGGTGCGCGTTGTGGAGCCGATGTCTGATACGCGGGGGCTGCCTGCGCCGGAGCGCCGGACGTGCCGCCGCCCGAAGCCTTGGACGGCACGCCCATCAACTTGGCGTAGTCGGGGTGATCCGGTTCGACCGCCACCTTCACCACGTTGCGGTCTTGGCCCTTGCCGTCCTTCTCGATGTCGACGCGGGCCAGGAACTCCAGGCCATCCAGTTCGTGGAAGCCCTGGATGCGGCGCGCGGCGGCGGCCTGCGGGCCGTTGTCCTGCGGGTGGACGTTGCGGGCGCTGTTGAGCGCGGCGCGAATGAAGCTGCGCCCCATCTGGCCCCAGGTCGGGCCCTTCTTGGAGTGCAGGCCGATGTTCGACCACATCTTGCGTTTGGCATGGTCGCCAGCGGTGACCACGAATTCGGCGGCGAGGTAGATCGAGCCGGTTTCGAAGGACTCGGTGGCGTAGCCGCCGCCCCAGCCTTGCTCGGGATCGTCGTAGCCACCGGGCTTGATGGTCATGCGCACCGGGACAGTGGTGCCCTTGGGGATCAGATCGAAGCCGGATTGCTGGGCGTCAGCGTCGTTGAAGTCATTCCATGCGGTCATTGCGATTACTCCTGAGATTCGATGTGTGTGGGGGTGGCGGCGCTGGCGGGCGTGGCGGATGCGCCCGCGCACTTGGCGATCAGCGCGCCGAGATGCGGCGGCTCCAGCAGGTCGAGACGACCGCTGCGGTCTTTGGCCGGGAAGCCGTAGGGATTGACGGTGTGGGTGACGAAGGCGCGGTAGGCGCTGCCGTCCTCGGCCTTGATCTCGGCCAGCGTCACGACCTCGTCGACGATGCCGGGCAGCTCCAGGCTGGTCTTGCTGCCTTCGATCTGCGGCACGAACACCTTGCGGTTGTAGTCATCGAGGCGTTCGTCGAGGATGGCCACGAACACCACGTTCTTGCCGCGTGCGTGCTGCAGGTGGGTCAAGGCACTCACCATTTCCTGGCCCAGCAGGCCGTAGGCACCGCGCAGATCAGGCTTGCCGGAGCGGTCACTGGTTGCACCGGGCTGCGTCTTGCACCACGCGAAGCATTGGCGCGACAACTGCGTGATCGAGTCGAGGAAGAAGGTCTGGTAGCGGTCGAGCTGCGTCGCATCGCCGAACTTCTCGATGACGTGGTCGTAGTGCGCCTGCGAGAAGGCAGACTCCGGCGGCAGCGACTTATCCGCGCCCGCGAGGAACACGAAGAAGTCGCGGCTCTCGGGCCAGGACGCCGGGCGGATGGTGTCGCCCGGCCAGTCGGCCACCGCCAAGTCACCGGCCTCGATGTCGATGAACAGCGTGGTCTTCGGATCGAGGTCTTTGAGCCGGGTGGTCTTGCCGATGCCGGACTTGCCCAGCATCAGCAGCTTGACGCCCTTGCGCTCGGCCATGCGCTGCTTCGCGGAGATGATGGGAAGGCTCATGCCACACCCCCATCGAGCGTCAGGGTGATGGTCGGCTTGCCTTCCTCGACCGTGCGGGCGGCGGCGAACTGCTCCTGCAGCGCCGTGGGCCAGTTGGTGTAGCGGGACTCGGCCACCGACAACTTGATGTCGATGTAGTCCTCCACCTTGTCGCCCGAGGCGACGATGCGCTCGGCCATCTCCTTGAGGATGGTCTGGCTCCAGATCACCTTCTTGGGGAGTTCGTACTTGACGTGCAGCGCGCCGTCGTTGACGTGGGCGGTGCCGAAGTCGCGGCCGGAGTCACGCAGCGCGGCGCGCACCTGCACACCGAAACGCTGCACCTTGGCGGCTTCCAGCTTGATGCGAAGCTGCTTGAGGTAGGCGGACGCCTCGTCGACGTTGCGCTCGGCATCGACGAAGTCGGTGACCGGCAGCGCCGCCAGCTGGGCGATGCTCATGGCCGCGAGATCGGCGGGGAAGATGGTCAGATCGCTCATGGCCGTCCTCCTCACTGGTACACGCGAGTGAAGGTCGAGTGCCGCGAAACGCGACGCTCGAAGGCTTCAATCTCGGAGATCAGGTAGGTGACGCGGGCACCGAGCTTGCAGAAGACCGGGCCGAGCTGTTCCTGCCGCCAGCGGCGCAGGGTCTTGACGGAAAGCCCCCAGCGGATGGCCAGTTCGTTTTCGTCGAGGGCGATGCGCGTGGCACCGTCCGGGAGGTGCCGGGTGACGTTCCGGCCGGGTTGAACAGATGAGGCATGGTTTTGCATCGCAGGACTCCTTTCGTTTGGGAGTCCCTATTCAATTGCTCCATGCCTTGGGCGTGCGCGAGCACGTTTTGGGCGCTCACGAGCAGACCTTGATCACACGCCACCCCGCAAGACCGATCTAAGTTGTTGATCTGTATGGATGCGAGGCCGCCGTTTCGGTTATTGCGATTTCGCTTATTTCGTTTATAATGGCTTCAGATTGAACTTTGCCCCGACGAGGAGACCTCCATGAACGCTCCCGCTATCCCCAAGACACTGCCCTCCGAAGAGGACATCGCGCTTGCCCGTGAATCGGGCCGTGCGCTGTCGACCGTGCTCCAGACCCGTGCCGAAACCCAGCAGATCGACTTCCATGACGACAAGGGAGCGGTGCGTGCCGTGCGCATCCCGACCTCGGCGCTGCGTCTGCTGCTAGAAGTGCTGACCGAGATCGGCCAAGGCAACGCGGTCTCGATCATCCCGATTCACGCCGAACTGACGACCCAGGAGGCGGCCGACGTGCTCAACGTCTCCCGCCCCTTCCTTGTCCAGTTGCTGGAGAAAGGCGACATGCCGTTCCACAAGATCGGCACGCATCGTCGCGTGCGCTACCAGGACGTGATCGCCTACAAGAAGCGCATCGATGCCGAGCGTCGCAAAGCACTGGATGAGCTGGCCGCGCAGGCCCAGGAACTCGGTATGGGGTACTGACCGGATGAGTTCGCACTTCACCGTCGTCTATGACGCCTGCGTGCTCTATCCGGCACCGCTGCGCGACCTGCTGATGCATCTCGCGCTGTCGGATCTGTACAGGGCGCGATGGAGCGACATGATCCACGACGAGTGGACGCGCAATGTGTTGGCCAGCCGCCCCGACTTGACTCCAGACCAGCTGAACCGGACCCGCCAGCTGATGAACGCCCACGTCCGGGACAGTCTGGTCACAGGCTTCGAGTACCTGATTCCGTCGATCAATCTCCCCGACCCGGACGACCGCCACGTGGCGGCGGCCGCCATCCACTCCGGGGCCAGTTTGATCGTGACCTTCAACCTCAAGGACTTTCCGGCAGACGCGCTCAAGCCCTACAACCTCGCGGCCCAGCACCCGGACGACTTCATTGTCGATCTGCTGGATCTGCATCCCGCAGGCGTGCTGGAGGCCGCAGCCAGTCATCGGCGCTCACTGAAGAATCCCCCCAAGACGGCGGACGAATACCTCGACACCCTGCTGGCGCAGGGCCTCACTCAATCGGTGGCGGTCATGCGCCAATGGACTGTGGCCATGTGAACGGCCGAAGGGAGACTGCATGGGCAAAAAGACCCTGACCAACGCGCACTGCCTGCTTGATCTGATCGAGAAGGCCCCGGCTTCAGTCATCAAGGCCTTCAGCGGGCTGCCAGAGTGCCAGGCTCTTGCCCGTGGTTTCGACTGGTCACAGGATGCCGCTTCGCTCCCCTCCGCTCTGATTGAGCACGTCAGGCATCTCCGCAAGGATCAGCGTGACCCTGCCGAACGGGAGGCGCTACGCGTCCTGCGTCTGGCATCGCCGCGCGGCGCGCAAATCCTCACGACCGTCGCCGACCAGCTCAACGACAGTGCCCTGATCGCCACCTTCTTGGCCCAGGACGGCGGCGAGATCGGCCGCTCTGTTTGGATGCGCACCCATTCCGACGAGGCTGCACGTCTGTTCGATGTCGCCGAGTCGATCCTGAACACCGGCGACATCCGTGGCAACAAGCGCCTCTACGATGCCTTCGACGTGCCATGCGATGACGCGCCACCCTTCATCTGGAACGACTCCGTCAAGAAGGAGCTGGAAGCGCAACTCACCAGCGCGATGCGTCTGGGCGAGCCGTGCGAGGTGGTCTACGTACCGCTGGCCGACGAGAAGAAAAACGGTGACACGAAAACCACCCATTACCTCGTTGTCCGGTTTGCCGGGGATCAGGTGACGGCGGTGCAGGTCGTCAACCGCAATCGCAAGAGCTTCTGCTACTTCCCGGCGCGCGACGCCACGCTGGTCTACGCGCCGGACCGCAAGGTGGTCGAGGTCTATGCACATACCCTGTCGACGCGCGCTCCGCTGGCGAATGTGCTGTCCAAGCACGGCTTCAAGGCCCCGTTGTCGAATCGCCCACTGAACCGGTCACGATACGACCTGTCGCGGTTCGCACTGCCGTTGAAGGACGAAAAACCGCGTTTGGATGGCGCAAAGGTCGAGCGCCTTTACCTCACCGAAGCCAAGGCCCTGCTCGGACATTCGACGGATGCCGTTTCGCTGCACATCGACAGCGGCGTCGAACTGCATGACGTGATCAGCGGACGATGGGGTGATCATCCGTTCTCCCAACCGGGAGCCATCCTCGGCGTGACCTTGGTGGCCGATCTGGTGTTCGAGGATGAAACCACAGAAACGTCGCTGTCCATCGTGCTGGCGGAACCCGGTCGATGCAGCCTGCAAGGCGAGAAAGACCTCCGTCTGCGGCAGGCCGGAACGCAGTTGCTCGAAGCGTTGGGTGTGCTCAAGCCGCTGCACCCGGGCTCCGGGGTCGACGATCCCAATCTTGTCATTCAGGTGGCGCGGCTGCTCGAATGCGCAACCAGTCCGATGGACGGTTTCGCGCTGGCGCAACTGGGGATCGACATCGACCGCTTCGAGGATGAGGGCATCATCACTGAGGGCGACCGCATCACCGAGAAAGTGGTCGATCTGGCCGACGGCGAGCGGTTCAGCGTCCAATTGGAGCGCTGCGCCGATGCCAACCACGTGCGCTACCGCGACCCGCTGACGGGCACAGACGTGATCCTGCCCGCCAAGCATGCGCGGCGATGGAAGGTGCATCTGAACTGGCTGCGCGAGGAGATCATCACAGCACTGGGCACCGCACTGCAGGGTGTGCGTGGCAAGCACCTTGATGACGAGCCCGTTTTCCTGGGCGAAATCGACATCGATGGGCATGCCGTCGCGCTGTACTTCGCCGCGAAGCTGTCCAGCGAGCGCCAATACGCTCGCGTCGACACAGCCTTGCGACTACATCCTCGATCCACTCCCGGCATCGTCCTGACAACTGCATCCATTCCGTTCCCCTTCGCCGGGACGAATGTGGTGATCCCCATCGAGGACGTGGTGTCGGCCACCGGCGCGAAAACGGCCATCGACGCGGCCCGCCTCAAGGTCGCGTATCGGCATGGACAGTTGGCTGCCATGGGCGGTACTTCGGTGAACTTGCAGGTGTCCTCCGACGGGTATGCCGCCGTGTTGAACATTCCAGGCAAAGCTCCTTGGCGGGTCACCGGCAAAGGCAAGATCACCGTGCTGCAGCGTTTGGTCGATGCCTACTCGGCAGGCACACACGTGAACACCAAGAAGCTGATGGAGGACACGGGATGCCTTTCGCCTGCCAATCTGTTTTCCAAGACATCGCCCTGGAAAAACTACTTGGCCAAAGTCAAGGGCGCTCACGCTTGGCAGCTGAATCTGCCGATCCTGGACACCCCGGTCGACGATGACGATGAGGAAAAGGTCGTGGCGGAAGAGGCCATCCTGACGAACTGAAATTCGGGCGGCCATTACCCTGCGTTGCCATCCACTTCGGAGGATTGCGCACATCATCCATGACGGTTGCTATTCCTCGGAGCCGTCATGAAGAACCTCAAACTTGCATCTCCAGCAGAGATGTCTGCCAGCGCCCGTGCTGGCGAAATCGCCGCCATCCTTGCGGCAGCCATCGTCCGCACGCTCGTCGCGGACGAGCCAAAACAGAGAGAAGTTGGCCTTGGCTTCCTGCCCGACCAGCGCGTTCATCCAACCCCCTATCCACAGGAGAAGTTGTGATGAACGAGAAACAAGCCTCCGTCGCCGCGCAGATCGCGGCGCTGTCCAGTCTGCCCATCGCCGAGTTGTGGCCGGTGTGGGATCGGTATTTCAACAGCCGCCCCATCAACCCCAACCGCGCCTTCATCGAGTCGCGGATCGCCTACAAGATGCAGGAGGAGGTCTTCGGCGGTCTGGCGCACAACACCCGCCAGCGCCTGGAGGCCATCGGTGCCAAGCACTCCAAGATCAAGCTGCGGGCCCGTCCGCGCGACATCAACTTCGCGCCCGGCACCGTGCTGCTGCGCGAATGGGGCGACCGCGAGCACAAGGTGGCGGTCACCGCCGATGGCCTGTTCGAGTACGAAGGCAGCACCTTCAAGAGCCTGACGGCCGTGGCCCGGCAGATCACTGGCACGCACTGGTCGGGGCCGCTGTTCTTCGGCCTGAACGGCAAGGCAGGTGCGCAATGAGCGATGCCGCCCAAATCGCATCTCCCAAGGCGCGCAAGCGCTGCGCCGTCTACTGCCGGGTGTCGTCGGACGAACGCCTTGACCAGGAGTTCAACTCCATCGACGCGCAGAAGGAGGCTGGCCACGCCTACGTCGCCAGCCAGCGGGCCGAGGGCTGGATTCCGGTGGCCGACGACTACGACGACCCCGGGTTTTCCGGCGGCAACACGGATCGGCCCGGGCTGAAACGCCTGATGGCGGACATCGAGCGCGGCCAGATCGACATCGTGGTGGTCTACAAGATCGACCGCCTGACACGCAGCCTTGCCGACTTCTCCAAGATGGTCGAGGTGTTCGAACGCCACGGCGTCTCGTTCGTGTCGGTCACGCAGCAGTTCAACACCACCACCTCGATGGGGCGGCTGATGCTCAACGTGCTGCTGTCCTTCGCCCAGTTCGAGCGCGAGGTCACCGGCGAACGCATCCGCGACAAGATCGCCGCCAGCAAGCGCAAAGGCATGTGGATGGGCGGCGTCCCGCCGCTGGGCTACGACGTCGAGAACCGCCTGCTGGTCATCAACGAAACCGAGGCGGCGGCGGTGCGACGCATCTTCGAGGAGATGCTGACCATCGGCTCGCCCACCAAGATTGCCGCCAACCTGACACTGGATGGCATCACGACCAAGGCGTGGACGACACAGGACGGCCAGACGCGGGCGGGCACGCGCATCGACAAGAAGTACCTGCACAAGCTGCTGCGCAACCGCATCTACCTCGGGGAGTTGTCGCACAAGGGCAGTTGGTACCCGGGCGTGCATCAAGCCATCATCGATCCCGGGCTGTGGGGGCGGGTTCACGAGGTGCTGGCCAGGGACGGTCACACCCGGTCGGTGGAAACCAAGATCAGGTCGCGGACCGACGCCTTGCTGCGCGGCCTGCTGTACGCGCCCTCGGGCGAGCGGATGTACCCGACGTACTCGCGCAAGAACGGGCGCAAGTACCACTACTACGTGTCCAAGTCCGAAGCGCGGTTCGGCGCGCCGGGCAAGGGCTACGAGCGCCTGCCCGCACCGGAGATCGAAGGAGCGGTGGTCGCCCAGATCCGAACGGTGCTGACCAGCCCCGAGACCGTGGCGTCGGTGGTGCGGCACATCCAACGCAACGGGGCACAGATCGACGAGGCCACCACAGTGATGGCGATGGGACGCCTCAACAACGTGTGGGATCAACTGTTCCCGGTCGAGCGCCACCGCATCGCCAATCTGATGATCGAGCGCATCGACCTCGTCCACGCGGGCGAGGTGCAGGGCATCAAGGTGAAGTGGCGTGAGGTGGGCTGGAATGCGCTGATCGCGGAGTTCGCCCCGGACAGCATCGGTGCCGAACTGTTGGAGACCGAAGCCTGATGGACGAATCGATGGAAACCTTTGTGCCCCTGACATTCCGACGCCGGGGCGTCCAGCGCGTGGCCACCGATGAGCGCAGCGTCCACGATGTGACCCTGCTTGACGGTGTGGCACGCGCCTTCTACTGGCAGCACCTGCTGGACACCGGCGCAATGCAGAGTGGTTCCGCCATCGCCCGCGCCGAGAAACTGCATCACTCGGTGGTCAACGAACTGCTGCGCCTGACCCTGCTGGCCCCCGACATCATTGAGCAGTTCATGGCGGGCAAGCAGCCACGGCGACTGACGCTGATGTGGTTTCAGCGAAACCGCCTGATGGTCGACTGGCACGCCCAGCGCCAGCTCATGGCCAGTTTTGAGGAGGAGGCATGAGCAAGAAGCATCGCGGCCACGCCAAGGGCGACCCGGTGACCTACCAGACGCCGCTGCCCGCTGGCGGCGTGCAGATGGAAACCTTCCTGCCCTGGACGCTGGTGCGCCGTGGGTTCAAGAAGCAGGTCATCACGCCGCTCGACGCGCCGCAGGAGTTCCTGGACGAGGCCCGCCGCGAACGGCAGGTGCGCGAGATGGCGCAGGACACCCCTTTGATGCGGGCGCTCGGCCTCGCGCACCACTGGCAGCGACTGCTGGACGAAGGACGGTTCAGTTCGATGACCGAGATCGCGGCGGCCGAAGGCATCGACCTCGGCCAAGCCAGCAAGATGAGCCGACTGGCCCAGCTCGCCCCCGACCTGATCGAAGCCATCGCCCTGGGACGCCTCGATGTGGGCGTCAGCCAGTTGCTGCGCGGCAAGTTGTCGGCGTCCTGGCTGGC
This sequence comes from Extensimonas soli, assembly GCF_029211265.1. GTDB lineage: Bacteria > Pseudomonadota > Gammaproteobacteria > Burkholderiales > Burkholderiaceae_C > Extensimonas > Extensimonas soli. The sequence continues at coordinate 10,435 of NZ_JARGEL010000031.1, forward strand.
GCAACGTGAGACGCTGGTGGCAGGCTCGCGCTGACGTCCGTGCCGCACCGACACGCCGCCGCAAGGCGGCTTTTTTGTGTCTTTCGTTGTCTCGGTCGCGCCCGCTAGAGCAAGCGAAGAAGCAAACCGATGGCCCGCAAACCCGCGTCAACACACGACTTCAGGCCTTGAATGCTCAAGAGGGCAGCAGAGAACAGAGAGAGAAAAACGGCGGAAAGCGCGCCGGGAACGGCGACTTCCGGAGGGGCGTGCTCAAGAGGCAAGGACCGGAAACCGCGCCAACACAGGGGGAACGGGCAAAAAAAATCCCAACCGAATAAGGGTTGGGATTTCACATTATGGTGGTGGAACACGGAACCGAACCCGCGTCCGCTTTCAGAACCAAATGATAACATTTTGGCCTTGAGGGCGTGGATTTGACGATTTGGCCGAACTGGTCACAGAAGCGAAACGTCTTTGATCAAGCGAGATCGGCGTGCTTGCCGCTTGACTTGGTCATCAGAATCGTCAGCCCACGCATGGGAAGAACTTCCCCAAGACCAATCAGTACCAGTGACACCGAGAAGTTTTACGTCCCCCGCAGCCCCATTGATTATTCGGTCATAGGATTTCCCGGCCACCGCAAAGGAAATTCGATGGCTTCCCGGCTTTAGTCGCAACCGAATCATGGAATTTGGGACGGTTTCCATCAACGTCGCACCATCGATTAATACGTCCAAGGGATGGTGTCCGTCACCCCAGTAGCGAACAACATATACGGTGAGTGCGCTAGGATAAGAGGGAAACTGCTTTGCCTCCTCGTCTTTGCTAAGACTCGGTGCATTGTCCTTGGTGCAGTAAGCGTTTCTGCCACGGTCTGTGTGACAGTAGGGCTTCTCAGCATAGCGATCAACCGGCGTCGCACAGCCAGCCAAAGCAAGTATTGCTGCTGATAGAAAAATGCCTTTGATAAACGTTTTCATGGTCGCCTTTCAAGAGCGCAGCGAAGAAAGGCCGAGAAGACGGTTCTCGGCCCTAAATTCATTTCAGAACAAATCGTGCCGTCGTTGCCTTGCTTGCAAGGTTCACCTGCGCGACAACCTTCGTTCCAGGCGTGACCTTAAAACTGCCCTTGGCTTCAAGCCTGTCAGCCGATGGCTTCAGTTCCACCTCTTGTTTGTCGCTGCCTGAGAGCAATGTAATTTTTGCTGTTGCCTTGCTGACATCAACTGGTTTCCCGTGATCGCGCACGTACAACTGAAGCACATCGGGTTTAGCTACGAGTTCGTAATCGACATCCTTGATCTCCGTGACCAAGCCACCATGGAGAGGCTTGTCTTCATGACCATGGTCATGTTTGTCTGCGGCAAATACGCTGCCCGATGCCATAAACATCAAAGCGAAGGTGGTCGAAATCAATTTCATGAGTTTTCCTTTCAAAAGTACAGGTTAAGAATCAAATCAAATAAATGGTTTATGAATTCTGCGAAGCGGACGTAGCCTGTGGATGCAACGGTTCGGCGGTGACATCCTCCAATTCCTCATCTGGGCGATGGGCTAGTCGATACAAAATCGGGAGCACGAGCAGCGTGAGCAATGTGGAAGACAAGATGCCGCCAATCACCACGGTGGCCAAAGGACGCTGCACCTCCGCGCCGGTTCCCGTGGCGATGGCCATTGGAATGAAGCCCAATGACGCCACCAAGGCTGTCATCAATACAGGACGCAAACGAGTCAACGCACCCTCGCGGATGGCTGCGTCCAATTGGGTTCCCTCTTCTCGCAAACTGCGGATGTAGGAAATCATCACGAGTCCGTTGAGCACGGCCACACCTGATAAGGCGATGAAACCTACTGCTGCGGAAATCGACATCGGGATGTCGCGCAGCCACAAAGCCAGAATGCCGCCAGTCAAGGCAAACGGAATACCGGTAAAGACCAGCAAGCCGTCCTTGACATTGCCGAACATCGCAAACAGCAATACGAAGACCAAGAGCAGCGACACCGGGACGACGATTTGCAAACGCTGAGTGGCAGACTGCAGGTTCTCAAAAGTACCGCCCCAGCTCGTCCAGTAGCCTGCGGGAATTTTGACCTGCGCCAAAGCAGCTTCCGCGTCGGCCACAAAGGAACCGACATCACGGCCACGCACGTTTGCACTCACCACAATGCGACGCTTGCCGTTCTCGCGGCTAACCTGATTGGGCCCCGGTGCCAGCTCGAAGCTAGCCACTTCGGCCAGTTGGATGAAATTGGTTCGTCCTTCGACGCCGCCCGAACCGCGTGGCAAAGGAATCGGCAAACGCTTCATGCTCTCAAGGTCGTTGCGCAAGGATTCTGGCAAGCGCACCAAGATGTCGAATCGACGGTCACCTTCAAACAGCGTACCGGCCTCACGCCCGCCGATGGCCGTGGCCACAGTATCCTGAATATCAGCCACGTTTAATCCGTAGCGTGCGGCCTTCTGACGATCAATGTTGACCGTGAGCATTGGCAATCCTGTGGTTTGCTCCACCTTCACTTCTGACGCACCAGGGATTTTCTGCAACTTGGACGAGACTTCTTCGGCTGTCTTGTTCAAGACGTCCATGTCGTCCCCGAAGATCTTCACCGCCACGTCGCTTCGCACCCCCGAGATGAGTTCGTTGAATCGAAGTTGGATCGGCTGGGAGAACTCGTAGTTGTTACCCGGTATCTTGCCCACGACTTCCTGCACGGCGGCCAGCAACTCGTCGCGGGACTTGCGCGGCTCTGGCCATTCCGACATTGGCTTGAGCATGATGTAGCCGTCAGAAATGTTCGGTGGCATGGGGTCGGAGGCAATTTCCGCAGTTCCTGTGCGCGCGAAGACGCGGTCTATCTCGGGGAACTTGGCCTTCAGCGTTGCTTCAAGTTGCTGCTGCATCGCCACCGATTGCGACAAACTGGTGCCAGGAATGCGCAAGGCTTGAATGGCGAAGTCGCCTTCGTTCAAGCTGGGCACGAACTCACTGCCCATGCGGGTTGCGATCAACCCGCACAACACCACCGCCACTGCGGCGGTAGCCAACACCACAGCCTTGGCCGCCATCACGCGATCCAGCAAAGGGCCGTACCAGCGCTTGGCTTGCACCATCAAGAAGTTTTCCTTCTCGCTGACACGGTTGCCAATGAATAGCGCAACTGCGGCCGGAATGAAGGTCACTGAGAGGATCATGGCCCCCACGAGCGCTGCCACCACCGTGAACGCCATCGGATGAAACATCTTCCCTTCGACGCCGGTCAGGGCAAAGATTGGCAAGTACACCACCATGATGATCAACTGACCAAACAGCAGCGGGCGACGTGATTCCTTGGATGCAAGGAACACCTCGTGAAAACGTTCCGCCCGAGTCAATGGCCTGCCGTAGTGAGCTTGCGCATGGGCAAGACGGCGAACACAGTTTTCTACGATCACCACCGCGCCATCAATGATGATGCCGAAGTCCAGTGCCCCGAGGCTCATCAAATTGGCGCTGACCTTGTAGCTCACCATTCCTGTGAAGGTGAACAGCATCGATAAGGGAATCACTGTGGCCGTGATGATGGCGGCGCGGATGTTACCGAGGAACAGGAACAGGATCACGATCACCAGGATCGCGCCTTCCAACAAGTTCTTCTTGACCGTGTTGATGGCCTTATCCACCAGGACGGTGCGGTCGTAGACGGTCACCGCGTGTACGCCCTCGGGCAGGCTGCGGTTAATCTCGATCATCTTCTTGTCGACAGCTTGCGAAACCGTTCGACTGTTTTGGCCGATGAGCATGAAGACGGTGCCCAGCACCACTTCACGGCCATTGTCCGTAGCAGCACCGGTGCGAAGCTCACGTCCGATGCCGACCTCGGCCACATCACGAACCCGAATCGGCACACCACCCGCGCTGCTGAGGATGACATTGCCGATGTCCTCAAGTGTCTTGACCTGCCCGGGGGCTCGAATCAGGTACTGCTCACCGCGCTTTTCGATATAACCCGCGCCCACGTTGCCGTTGTTGCGATCCAGGGCCGTCACAATGTCCTGCAGGGTGACGCCCAGCGAGGCCAGTCGCTCGGGTATCGGTGAGATTTGGTATTCCTTGGCAAAACCACCAATCGAGTTGATTTCCGTCACGCCGGGCACATTGCGCAACTGCGGCTTGATGATCCAGTCCTGAATCTCGCGCAGATCGGTGGCCGTGTAGGGCTGGCCATCAGGTTTTTTCGCACCATCCTTGGCCTCGACTGTCCAGAGGTAAATCTCGCCTAGGCCTGTAGATATGGGGCCCATCGCAGGAGTGATTCCGGGAGGCAGTTTGTCGCGTGCCTCCTGGATGCGTTCATTGACCAACTGGCGCGCGAAGTAAATGTCGGTGCCATCCTTGAATATCACAGTCACTTGCGACAGCCCGTAGCGTGACAAGGAACGGGTCTGCTCCAGATTGGGAAGACCCGCCATCACGGTTTCAATCGGGTAAGTCACCCGCTGCTCGGTTTCCAGAGGGGAATATCCCGGCGCTTGGGTGTTAATCTGCACTTGGACATTGGTGATGTCCGGGACGGCATCGATAGGTAGCTTTTGGTAGTTGAACACGCCGATGGCAGCCATACCAAAGACCGCCAGCAACACCAACCATCGGTGCTCGATGGCTGCGCGAATGAGTTTTTCAAACATGTGCATCGCTCCGGTATCAATGGGTGTGTTCGGCAGAGGCTTTGCCAAGCTCTGACTTCACAACAAAGCTGCCCGTCGACGCATACGGTGCCCCGGCTTTGAGCCCTTGCAAAACCTCGACGCGCTTGCCATCGCTGCGGCCCAACTGCACGGGCTGAGCAATGAATCCCCCATTCACCTTTAGGAACACCACTGGCTTACCGCCGACGGTCTGAATGGCATCACTGGCCACTGTCACGGGCACGTCAGCCTCAGAGGAGGTCACTTCCACGTTGACGAACAGCCCAGGACGCCAAGCACCTTTCGGGTTGGCCAAGACCACTCGGGCTTTGGCCATACGGGTTTGTTCGCCAATCAGCGACCCAACAAAGGTGATGACACCTGTAGCGCTGGCATCAAATGCAGTTGCCTTGATGGTCACTTTTTCTCCGATTCTGACCAACGGCAAGTCCTTGGCTGGTACGTTGATTTCAGCCCAAACTTGCCCCAGGTCCGATACGGTGAACACGGCAGCGTCTTCCTTGACGGCTTCACCGAGGCTGAGATGTTTTTCAATCACCAAGCCATCGAAGGGCGCACGCAATTCAAAGCGGTTAAGGCCCCCCTGCGAACCCGGGGCCAGCCCCAAAGCGGATAGCTTCTGTTGAGCGTTGGCCACAGCGACTTCCGCCTCGTGCAGCGCTTGCCCTGCTTGCAGATAGTCTTGCTCTGCGGAAATTTTCTGCTCCCAGAGTCGTTTTTCACGCTCGAACGTGGTCTTGGCCAAGGTCAGACGCTTTTGTGCGGTTTGCAGTTCACTGCGTTGCTCGGACGCGGCCGGGCTCGCAATGACAGCCAGAACCTGGCCTCGTCTGACCGCTTGCCCCAAGCTGGCCTGCACGCTCTCGACCACCCCCGCAATGCGTGGCACAACGTGCGACGTCCGGTCTTCGTTCAGGCGAATTTCCCCTGGCAATTGCAGGGCGGACTTGATTCGTGCCGCACCAGCCGTATCGATACCGATGGATGCCGCTTTGATTTGCGCATCACTGAGTTCGACCTTCCCCTCTTCTTGGTTGAGCACGAACATGAAGGGTTCGTTGTCGGTCTGGGCAACGATGCTTATCTCAAACGCGTGCGGCTCCGGCACGACCTCGCGGCTCAACAGGCTGTCCTTGTCACGTGCGAAATTTAGAGTCTGCTTCTCTCCGGTCAAGCGCGTGATGGTGGCGCTGACCTTGGCTGCACCGCTGGGTAGAGGCTTGTCCTTATCGAATAGCCAGATGCGCAAACGGGGTTCACCACTGTCCTCAGACAGCAAAGCCTCCAGCCCGAAATCCCCCTCCTTGAACAGCTTGCCGCCATGTGGGCCCTTGCTCGGGGCCTCGTGGTGCTCGCCGTCCGCATGACCCTTGTCGTGATCGTGTTTGTCTCCACTGGCCTTACCGTGATGCTCACCATCACTGTGTGCCTTGCCTTCGACGTGGCTGCCGTGACCGTCATCTTCGGCTGTCTTGGTTGCTGTGACGCCGAGAATGGCGCTGCCCAGTACAACGCCCGTCGCAACGATCACGGCGATGGCGATCAGATGCTTCTTGCTGACATTCAGTTTGTTGGTATCAATTTTCATGTTTATTCCTTATTCGCTGGCTGGGTAGCATTTGCGCCAGGTTCGCCGAGCACGCGGTCAATGTCCGCAGCCGTGCGATGCGCCTCAGCCAATGCTTTGAGGTATTGGGACTTGGCGGCAAAGTAGGTGCGCTGTGCGTCCAGCACTTCCAAGAAGTTGAACTTGCCGTTTTCAAATCCGACGGTGGCCGCGTCGTAGGCACTTTTGGCCCCAGGTAAAACATCCCGTTGCAAGACGTCGACTTCCCCACGAATGGATTCCAGCCGCTCGCGGGCTTGCAATACGTCCGTGCTGACTCGCATGTTCAAAGCTTGGAGTTCGTCCCGCGCCTTGTCTTCGCGCTTCAGCGCTTCCAACAAGTTCCCCTGATTGCGATCAAACAGCGGCAAGGGGACGGAAACACCGAACAGCAGTTGATCGCGCTGCAGTTCGTTGGGGCGTTTCACCCCTAGGCTGAAAGTGACGTCGGGTATCCGTTTGCTGCGCTCTACATCGACCAACGACCTGCGGCGCTCAACCTCCAGCTGCATACGGCGCAGCGTTGGCGAAGCGGACAGGCGCTGCTGGACGTTGTCGAACGAAGGGACAGCCGGAAGCTCTTCCACGTTGCCCGACACGAGAGTAAATCGCGGTGGGTTGGCCCCTAGCAAACTGGCCAAGCGTGCCCGAGCATTACGTTGCTCGCTCTGGGCCTGTGCCAATTCGACTCGCACACCTGCTTCGGCCACCCGTGCCTTGGTTTCTTCGACCGGAGAAACCTTGCCCGCTGCCACGCGTTTGGCAACAGCATCGGTAGCGCGTTTTGCCAGATCGACACTGGCTTGAGCCAATGCTGCGCGTTCCTGTGCCGCCAAAGTCTCGAAGAAGGCAGCGACCACGGCGGCACGAATTTCGACGCGGCGCAAGTTCAGTTCTTCGACCGCAATGTCGCGTCCTCGCTCTGCCGCCGTGATACGGGCCGCGCGCTTGCCACCCATTTCGACGGGCAGGTTGATCTGCACACTTTGTGTGCGGGTCGCTGCCCGCTGGTCTTCCAGCGAGTACGCCAGTTCGGGATTGGGGCGAGCTTGCCCCTGGATCACCTGACCTTGCGTTGCCTCGATTTCCCGCCTTGCGACAGCCAGGTCTAGATTGCTGTCCAGGGCTAAATCGATGGCCTTTTGCAGCGTCAGGATCGTTGCCGCTTCGCTCTGCAAGCCGCTTCTGACGGCTGAATGATTGTCTTGTGCTGCTGGCAACGCCTGGGCGAAAGCTGCCCCTGCAGTGAGCGCTACGAGCAAGCTCATAGCAGCCGCAACTCTTGATGTGCGGAGGACGGAGACTGACTTCCGTCTTTTGTGATTGTGATGACTTTTCAACATCCGATTCTCCAGTGATATTCAAATACACGAGGGAATCGGCGGAGAGCGATCCAAATGATCGCCTGCTCGTCGTCACGTCAGCCGAGCGAGGTCGGCTTGATACGGTCACGCGCTAGGCGTATCCGTGCATTGGTGATGACGAAGGGGAAGGAACGCGCTCCCCGCCGATCAGGCGAGGACACGCCACTGAGGGCGTTCAAGGCGTTCAAAAGGGGGCGACGTGAGACGAGCCCAGTAATCTGCTGTATCCAGAGATGAGTCGGCCAGCGATGCAATCGTGACTGCCCCAGGCAAGGCCGACAAACATCCCGCGTGACAGGATGCGCAATCGGGATCACCACCGATGGTCTTGGCTGGATCGGAAGATGCGTCTTTGCCATCCGCAGTCTTGTGCTGATGGTCATGGTGACCAAAGTGCTTGGCTGCGGCACCGGTTTCGTGTTGGCAATAGCTGGCTGCAGCCGCCCAGCCAAGCTGTAGCGGCATAAACACCAACAAAAGGATTGCCAACCATTTACGCATATGGGCAACAGTGTAGCAGCTATAGACTTCCCTGTACATCTTTTCTACTTGCTCTGTTGCCTTCCAAGCAACCGTAGCCCATTGAAAACCACCAGCAAGCTTGCCCCCATATCCGCAAACACTGCCATCCACATGGAGGCATTGTCGAAGATGGCCAGAAGTAAGAAGACCAGCTTGATGCCTAGCGCAAGACTGATGTTCTGCCAAAGCACGGCGTGGGTGCGCTTCGAGAGTCGTATCGTTTCTGGCAGACGCCGCAGGTCGTCGTTCATGACCACAACATCGGCGGCCTCCATCGCCGTATGGGTTCCAGCAGCACCCATGGCGAAGCCGATGTCGGCCTTGGCAAGTGCTGGCGCGTCATTGATGCCATCGCCTGTCATCGCCGTCATGCCCAGGCGCTGTTGAAGTTCCCAGATGGCCTGCAACTTGTCTTCGGGTAGCAGGTTGCCCCGCACCTCGGCAATGCCCGCCTGAGATCCGACGGTGCGCGCGGTCGCGATGTTATCTCCTGTCAGCATGACCGGTGTCACGCCGAGCGACTTCAGGTCGGCCACCGCTTGGGCAGAGGATGGCTTGATGGTGTCCGCCACCGCACAGATCGCCATCACACGTTCGCTGTTAGCGAGGAGTGTGACCGTGCGACCTGCCTCTTCATGAACTGCGAGGCGGGCTTCGAGTTCAGCCGAACATTGCCCACGCTCCTCGATCCAGCGGTGGTTGGCCAGCGCGTAGGAATGATTGCCGATGACGCCTTGCACTCCACGCCCTGCAACGGCTTGAAACTCTCCCACCTGTAGATCGGCGGTTGACAGCCCCTCTGCGATGGCTTTGGAAACCGGGTGATCCGACCGACCCGCGAGACTCTTTGCAAGTCCCTCCAGCACACGTTGATCAAGACCTGTGTCCACGGGCTCGAAGGCCACCAGTTTGGGCTTACCTTCCGTGATCGTGCCTGTCTTGTCCAGGGCCACAGCTTTGATCTTTCGCGCATCCTCCAAGTAAACGCCGCCTTTGATCAAAATTCCCCGTCTTGCCCCGGCCGCCAAGCCGCTGACGACTGTGACCGGCGTGGAAATAACCAAGGCACAAGGGCAAGCGATGACCAACAACACCAAGGCTTTATAGACAGCCTGTATCCAGGTTAAGTCCGCAAGCCACGGCGCTAACAACGCGACGGCGACAGCCAGGATGAAAACTGCAGGGGTGTAGATCGCGGCAAACCGATCTACAAAGCGCTGTGTTGGCGCACGCGACGACTGTGCTTGCTCGACTGCGTGGATGATGCGCGCCAAGGTACTGTCCGAAGCGGGCGCGGTGACACGGAATTCCAAGGCTGCAGATTGGTTAATGGTGCCTGCGTAGACTTCGTCGCCAGGAGCCTTGTCTATAGGCAGGCTTTCCCCAGTCACAGGGGACTGGTCGATGGCGCTCTGGCCCAGCGTCACGACGCCATCGAGCGGAACGCGCTCTCCTGGACGGATGCGCACTATCGCATCGACAACGACCGCTTTGACGCCAACGCGTGTCCAACTGCCGTCACTTTGACGCACCTCGGCTTGCTCCGGTGCAAGAGCCAGCAAGCTCTTGATGGCGCTGCGCGCCCGATCCACCGCTCGAGCCTCGATGGCCTCTGCTATCGCATACAAGGCCATCACCATGGCAGCTTCGGGCCACTGGCCTATCAAGAAGGCGCCCGTAACGGCCACCGTCATCAATGCGTTGATGTTCAAGCGGCCTTGCCGCAGTGCGGAAAGCCCTTTTCCGTAGACGGAGAAACCCGCCAGGGCGATGGCCACTCCGGCCAGCGCCATTCCAAGAGCTCTTGTTGGCCAACCGTCTGGAAAAGCGAATGCCAAGCCTTCAGCCGCCACGGCCAGCCCCAATGCAGCAATCAATTTGCCCCATGAGGCCCAGAAACCGATTGGCTGGGTCGCAGCAGCACCCTCAGATTTATCCTTTGTCCTGATAGGTTCCGGTTTGAAGCCCGCTTTGCGAATTGCATCCAGTGCCACCCGCAGAGCATGTTCCTCGGCAGCAATGGCCAATTCGCGGTCGCCCAAGTTGAACTGCAAACCACGAATGCCTGCCACGCCGTCCAGCGCTCGGCGAATTTCTGACTCTTCCGATGCGCAGTCCATGTTCGCGATCCGGAATCGCTGCGGCTCAACAGCCGTTGCATTAGACGCCATCGGCCCGCCCACAGCAGGCGATGTCGCGCAGCCACTCCCACAACCGCAGGCAGTGTCAACTTGTTGGCGTTGGTGAGTAGGGTTCATGATCTTCTCCTTGTTGGATGGATTAAAAACCCTGTAGCCACTACAATGTCAAGTGCTTACAATAAAACTGTGTGCAACCTTCCTGCCACCGCTCAAGGTGAAGATATGAAAATCGGTGAACTGGCCAAGGCCGCTCACACCCAGGTTGAGACGATCCGGTATTACGAACGCGAAGGATTGTTGCCAGAAACGCCTCGCACAGAAGGTAACTACCGGGTGTACGGCAGCGAACACGTTGACCGACTGTCCTTCATTCGGCACTGCCGAGGGTTGGACATGACGTTGGACGAAATCCGAGTGCTGCTGCGCTTCAAGGATTCGCCTCACGAGAACTGCGCACAAGTGAACGACCTGCTCGACGAGCACATAGGCCATGTAGCTGCCCGCATCAAAGAGTTGAAGGCGCAGGAACGACAGCTCAAGACTTTGCGGGAAAACTGTCGTGAATCTCAGCAGGCCAGCCAATGCGGCATTCTGACCGGATTGTCCACGGCATCGCTCCAAGATCACGGCTCAACGACCAGCATGGGCCATGTCCATGGGGCACACAGCCTCAAAGGAAAGCATTGAACGAACGGTGTCAGCCAAGTAGCCGTGCCTCAGCATCGCGTTGGGTTGAAATGGTGTGAGAGAAATAACGCTCGGTGGTATGGAGACATGCGTGCCCCTCACACGGAAGAATTCCAGCCGCATGAGGGGGATAAAAAGGAAGTTGCGATCTAAGGGTACCCCCGTGTCCTTTGGCGACGACGCATCAAGAAGTAAACCGCAGGCACCACAAACATCGACAGCAATGGCGCGGTAATCATTCCACCGACCATGGGCGCAGCAATGCGCTGCATCACCTCAGAGCCAGTTCCACTGCCCCACATGATCGGAAACAAGCCCGCCAAGATGACTGCCACCGTCATGGCCTTGGGACGCACGCGCAGCACCGCCCCTTCGCGGATCGCGTCCAGCAGGTCTTCTGTGCTGGCTTTACCCTGCGCGAGGCGCTCATCCCACGCATGTTTGAGGTACAGCAGCATGATGACCCCGAACTCTGCCGACACCCCGGCCAGCGCAATGAAGCCCACGGCCCCAGCCACCGACAGGTTGTAGCCCAGCAGATACAGTAGCCAGATGCCCCCCACCAGGGCGAAGGGCAGCGTTGCCATGATGAGCAGGGCTTCATCAAACCGCTTGAAGGTCAGGTACAGCAGCACAAAGATGATGAGCAGCGTGAACGGCACCACCACCTTGAGCTTGGCCGTGGCACGTTCCAGAAACTCGAACTGCCCCGACCAAGACACCGAATACCCGGCAGGCAGAGCCACCTTCTCGGCCACCGCCTTTTGCATGTCCTGCACCGCCGAACGCAAGTCACGCCCGCGAATGTCCACATACACCCAGCCTGAGAGTCGGGCGTTCTCGCTTCGCAGCATGGGTGGGCCGTCGGTGATGCGGATGTCGGCCACATCGGACAGCACCAGCCGTTGGCCGCTCTCCGAGACGATGGGCAGGACGCGCAGCTTCTCCAGCGAGTCACGGATTTCACGGGGATAGCGCATGTTGATGGGGAAGCGTTGCAGCCCCTCCACCGTCTCGCCGATGTTGTCGCCCCCCACGGCGGAGGTGATGACGGACTGCACATCCGCGATGTTCATCCCAAAGCGGGAGGCCGCATCGCGGTTGATGTTCACGTCCACATAACGCCCCCCCCGTCAGGCGTTCAGCCAAGGCGCTGCTGACGCCGGGCACGTCCTTCAGCGCTTTTTCGATCTCGCCGGTCAGGCGGTCGATGGTGGCCAGGTCGGTTCCGGCCACTTTGACCCCCACCGGGCTTTTGATGCCGGTGGCCAGCATGTCGATGCGGTTGCGGATCGGCGGCACCCAGATGTTGGCCAGGCCTGGCACTTTCACAATGCGGTCCAGCTCGTCCACCAACTTGTCCTGCGTCATGCCGGGCCGCCATTGGTCTTTAGGCTTGAACTGGATGGTGGTCTCGAACATTTCCATGGGGGCGGGGTCGGTGGCGGTTTCGGCACGGCCGGCCTTTCCGTATACGCTCAGCACCTCGGGCACCGTCTTGATAAGCCGGTCTGTCTGCTGCAGCAGCTCGCTGGCCTTGCCTGCGGACAAGCCCGGCAGCGCGGACGGCATGTAGAGCAAATCGCCTTCGTCCAGGCGCGGCATGAATTCACCGCCAATGTGCTGCAAAGGCCAGAAGCTCAGGCCCAGCAACAGCGCAGCCACTGCCAGCGTGGCCTTGGGCCAGTCCAGCACCGCGTTCAGCAGTGGGCGGTAGATCGCAATCAGGAAGCGATTCAGTGGGTTGGACTTCTCATCCGGGATACGGCCCCGAATCAGGTAGCCCATCAGCACCGGAATCAGCGTAACCGACAGTGCCGCTGCCGCTGCCATGGCGTAGGTCTTGGTGAATGCCAGCGGTGAGAACAAGCGGCCTTCCTGCGCTTCCAGCGTGAACACCGGAATGAAGGACAGCGTGATGATGAGCAGCGAGAAGAACAGCGCAGGGCCTACTTCAGCTGCCGACTCGCCAATCACCCGCCAGCGGGCATCCCCTACGAGCTTTTGGTCCGGGTGATTGTGGCTCCAGTGCTCCAGATGCTTGTGGGCGTTCTCGATCATCACCACCGCCGCATCGACCATGGCCCCGATGGCAATGGCAATACCCCCCAGCGACATGATGTTGGCGTTCACGCCCTGGTAGTGCATGACAATGAACGCAGCCAGGATGCCTAGCGGCAGTGACACGATGGCGACCAAGGCCGAACGCAGGTGGAACAGGAATATGAAGCAGACCACTGCCACCACCGCAAACTCTTCCAGCAGCTTGTAGCCCAGGTTCTCCACTGCCCGCTCGATCAGTCCGGAGCGGTCGTAAACGGGCACGATCTCCACCCCCTTGGGCAGGCTGGATTGCAGGCTCTTGAGCTTGGCCTTGACGGCGGCAATGGTCTCCAGCGCGTTCTTACCGGAACGCATCACGATCACGCCGCCTGCGGCCTCACCTTCGCCATCAAGTTCACCAATGCCCCGGCGCATCTCTGGCCCGAGCTGGATACGCGCCACGTCGCCCAAACGGACTGACACGCCAGTCGCCGTAGTCATCAGCGGCACCTTGCGGAAGTCGTCCAGTGATTGCAGGTAGCCGCTGGCGCGCACCATGTATTCGGCTTCGCCCAGTTCCAGCACCGAGCCTCCGGCCTCCTGGTTGCCCTTCTGAATGGCCTCCACCACCTTGCTGTGCGGGATGCCGTAGGCAGCCAGTTTGTCGGGCTGCAGCACGATCTGGTACTGGCGCACCATGCCACCGATGGAGGCCACCTCAGCCACATTAGGCACGGTCTTGAGTTCGTACTTGAGGAACCAGTCTTGCAGGGCACGAAGTTGCGAGGCGTCCTGCGTGCCGCTGCGGTCCACCAGGGAATACTGGTAGATCCAGCCCACCCCGGTAGCATCCGGGCCGAGTGTGGCCTTGGCTCCGGGTGGCAGGCGGGATTGCACCTGGTTCAGGTACTCCAGCACACGAGAGCGTGCCCAGTACAAGTCTGTGCCATCCTCAAACAGCACGTAGACAAACGAATCACCAAAAAACGAGTAGCCGCGCACCGTCTTGGCCCCCGGCACCGACAGCATGGTGGTCGTCAGCGGGTAGGTGATCTGGTTCTCGACAATGCGCGGCGCCTGCCCCGGATAGGTCGTGCGGATAATGACCTGTACGTCCGACAGGTCCGGCAAGGCATCGAGGGGTGTGCGGATCACGGAATAGACGCCCCAGGCCGCAACGATCAAGGTCGCCAGCAGTACCAGAAAGCGGTTGCCTATAGACCAGCGGATGAGCTTGGCAATCATGGTTTGCTCCCAGCTGGTTTGGCGGTGGCCGCTTTGGGCTCCGGTGCCATGGCGCTCACGCGGGTGAGCTGTGGCAAGCCTTCCGCATCCATGTAGAACTCGAAGCTCACCTTGTCGCCAGGCTCCAGATTGCGCGGCTTACCACTGGCAGGCAGCTTGAAATCCATGGTCATCGCACCCCATTTGAGGGACGGGATGGGGCCATGCGCGAGCGTGATGCTGTCTTGGCCAATGGCCTCAATCTTGGCTTCGCCATCATGGCGCGGTGCCGTGTTGGCCGTGCTTGGCTTGGGGGCATCGTTCAAACGTGCTTCCACACCTTTGAGGCTGGCTTCCGAGTCGACCAGGAACTGGGACGATACCACCACGCGCTGCCCCATTTGCAGGCCGCGTTTGATCTCGGTCTGGCCATTGCTTTCGATGCCGGTTTCCACCTCAACCGGACGGAACTTGCCTTTGTCCTCGGCTAGCATGACCACCACACGCTTGCCGGTCTGGATCACGGCTTCCGTGGGAATCAGCAAGGACTTCTCTGCCCGCATGTCCATGAACTGCATGTTGACGAACATGCCGGGCACCAGCAGGTTGCCGGGGTTGGCCAGTTCCACGCGGGCCTTGAGCGTGCGGGTGACCGCGTTCACCTCGGGCAATATCGCTTGCACCGTGCCGCGCAGGGCCGTGCCGGGGGCAGCGGCGCTGCTGGCCTGCACCTTGGTACCGGGGCGAATCAGGGCCGCCTGGCTTTCTGGTACTTCGGCATTGGCCCACACGCTGCCCAGACCGTTGATACGGAACAGCGTCGCGCCCGGCATCACCGTCATGCCTTCGCGGGCCATCAGTTCCACCACCACACCACCTATTGGTGCGGTCAGAGTGATGCGGGCCTGGGTTTTGCCGCTGCTTTCCACCAGGCGAATCTGTTCATTGCTCATGCCCACCTGGCGCATGCGCTGGCGGGCGCCATCGACCAACGGTGCCAGGTCTGTGCCATGCATGCGCCGCACCGACAGAAATTCCTCTTGTGCCGCAATCCAGTCGGGCACGTAGAGTTCGGCCAAAGGCTGCCCTTTGCTCACGCGGTCCAGCGTTGCGCGCACATGCAGGCGCTCGATGTAGCCGGTGGCACGGGCTTGCACAAAGGCCTGGTCGCGTTCATTGAAGGCGATGTTTCCTACCGCAGAGACCTGCGGCGACAGCAGGCCATCAGTGACTTCGGCAGTCCGCACCCCGAGGTTCTGCTGGATGCGCGGACTGACCGTGACTTTGCTGCCGTCGCTGCCAGCGTCCCCGTCTGCGTAGACCGGCACCATCATCATGTCCATAAAGGGGGACTTGCCGGGCTTATCGAACTTGTTGCCCGGCACCATGGGGTCGTGGTAGTACAGCACTTTGCGGCCGGTGGCTGGGTCCACATCACCGGCCTTGATGCCTTTTTCGATATGGCGGCGAGTGGCGTCTTCGCCTTCGGCAACGCTTTGGGGGACTGCGCCGGGCGCAACGCTTCCCGTTGCGGCTGCTCCTGCTGACGGGGCGGAGGAAGTAGCCATGCCCATGCCGCGCTGCATGCCAATGGTGTAGAAACCGTAACCGCTTGCGGCGAGTACGCTCGCACCGACCAGGCCCACCAGCAGTGGTTTAAGTTTTGTCATGTTATTTCTCCGTTGCTGTTGTTGTGGGGAGTGAGGGCAGGCGTGGCTCCGTAGTCGTTTGGTGCTCCGCAGGAATCAGGTACTCCAGTTGCGCCCACAGAGCGGCGGCTTCCATCTCCAGACGCAGGCGATCCATCTGGGTGTCGATGGCCATGCGCCGTGCTTCCAGCACCACCGTGAGCGGGCCACTGCCTCCCCGGTAGGCGGCTATCGCGGCACGGGTGCGTTCAGCCGCCAGCGGAATCAGAGCGCTGTCGTATTGCGCCAAACGCTCACGGTTGCTTTGCCACTCCTGCAACCACATGCGGGTATCTGCAACATGTTCCCGTGTGGCCTCCTCACGCTGGGCACGCATCTGCTCAGCGATGGCCAGCTTGGCGGAGAGCTCCCGGTCTTGTCGGTTCTTTTGATCCCACTGCAACGGGACGGAGACATTGACCGACACCATGTTTGAGTAAGCCGGGCCGCGTTGGCTGTACATCAACTCCACGCTCCAATCAGCGCGCTTGTTGCTCTGTGCGATATCCGCATCGGCGCGTGCCACCTGTTCCTGCTTGGTCATCAAGGCAATTTCAGGATGGTGTGCCAACTGGCTGTCCAGGCTGGACAGGTCAAGGTGGACGGACTGCAAGCTGGGGGGAGTGTCCAGTGCCTGGGCGGCATCGTCCCCAACCCATCGTGCCAGCCTGATCTTGGCCGTGCCGATCTGCTTCTCTGTCTGGCGGATGCGGTCATCTATCTGCGCCACCATCGAGCGTGCGGCGAACACATCCGCTTGGGTTCCACGCCCGCCACGGTAAGCTGCATCGGCGGCTTCGATCTGCAAGCCCGCCTCGGTCCGCTGGGTGCGCAACACGTCGAGCATGCGCTCCTGGTAGTAGCGGTCCAGCCATGCCATCGCGGTGTCGCGCCGCAAGTTGGCAAGGGCTACGGCACGGCTGGCCTCCGCAGCCTCTGCTTCACGGTTGAAACGTGCAGAGCGGACCTTGAGCTTGTCGCTCCGCGTGATCTCCTGCATCACGCCGACCGAGCGCATGGTCATGAAGTCCTGCGTCAGGCTGAAACGGTCTTCGCCGTTGATCGGCAAGTTGTTGACGCCAAATTTGAGCGTGGGGTCAGGCAGTTGCCCGGCAGCAAGGCCCATTTCGCGTGATGCGGTGGCGGCGGCATCTTGGGCGGTGAGCTGGCGCGACCGACTTTCGGCAAGCTGCAAAGCCCGGTCGAGGGACAGAACCGGCCCTGCATGCGCAGCATGGCCGATCCAAAGAATGGCATTGATAAAAATGCCGAGTAGGATTTTTTTCACTCTAAATCTCCAGCAAAACACAAAGCGTCCGCAAAATGCGGACGGACTTAGGCTAGGGAGATCAGAGGATGGGCGGTTTTACAGGCTGTCCGGGATGTGTGCTGGCTAAAAATGCCTGCAATCCAACGTAGTGCGCTGCGGATGTAGCGGGAACGTGCGGCGTGATCTCGCCAGAAAAGATCGCAACGGATAGAGCGCACACCAACTCACATGATGCCGTGCTCTTACAACATCCACCTTGGTCTGAGGCGGTACTGTTCGCATCTTCATGGCAAGGCATTGCACCTTGCTCTGTTGCCATGGCCATGTTGTCCATCCGGAGGCGTGCGTAGCTCGCCGCAAAACTTTGCAGTGGCAACAAGCAAACCAAGAGAATCAACAGAAGTCGACGCATGTTTCACATGGTAGTGCAATCACAAGCCACCAGCAATCTTCTGGCTAAAGCAGGATAGTGTGCCAAATTCAATCTCCACGGCGCAGGCGAAGAGCATTGCCGATCACCGAAGCTGAACTGAAGCTCATGGCAAGCGCAGCGATCAGCGGGGACAGCAGCCAGCCAGTCAAGGGATACAGCACTCCGGCCGCCACAGGAATCCCCAGTGCGTTGTACAGAAAAGCAAACAGCAGGTTCTGCTTCATGTTGCTTACAGTATCCTGCGAGAGCGTGCGAGCTACCGCTATCCCGCGCAAATCACCTTTCACGAGAGTCACTTGGGCGCTGTTCATGGCTACGTCGGTGCCAGTTCCCATGGCAATACCGACATCGGCCTTGGCTAGTGCTGGTGCGTCATTAATGCCATCACCCGCCATTGCCACGATACGTCCTTGCTTTTGCAGCTGATCCACGAATGCTAATTTGTCTGCAGGCTTGACTTCACCGTGGACCTCGTCGATTCCAAGTCGTTCACCAACGGCGCGGGCAGTGGTCAAACCGTCACCGGTCGCCATGACGATACGCAGACCGGCAGCTTTGAGTGTGGCCAGAGCCTCGGGCGTGCTTGCCTTGATCGGATCAGATACGGCCAACAGACCTGCCAGCTGCCCGTCAACGGCCAGGTGCATCACGCTTGCTCCCTCTGATCGCAAAGACTCCGCCTGTGATACGAGTGCCTTGACAGCCACGCCAAGTTGCTCCATCAATGCCGTGTTGCCGAGGGCCAGTTGTCGTCCTCCGACCTGACCTCGCACGCCAATTCCTGAGCTCGACTCAAAGTTCTCCGGCTTGTCCAAAGACAGATGACGATCACGGGCCGCGCGAACGATGGCATCAGCCAGTGGGTGTTCGCTGCCCTGGTCCAGGCTGGCAGCGAGGCGTAGCACCTCTGTTTCTTCAAAACCCGGCGCGGCCACTGCGCGATCAAAAGCCGGTTTTCCCTCTGTCAGCGTGCCAGTTTTATCAATGATCAAGGTATCAATTTTTCTCAGATTCTCGATTGCCGCCGCATCACGGAAAAGAACGCCATGAGTGGCACCGCGCCCCGTAGCGACCATGATCGACATCGGTGTTGCCAGGCCAAGTGCGCATGGGCAAGCAATGATCAAAACCGCCACTGCGTTAATCAGGGCGTAAACCCAGCTGGGCTCGGGCCCAAACAGACCCCAAGCAAAAAAAGTGAGCAAGGCAACGCTGACAACGGCCATCACGAACCAGCCCGCCACGGTGTCAGCCATTCGTTGCATCGGCGCTTTGGAGCGTTGCGCTTGGGCCACCATTTGAACGATTTGCGACAGCATGGTGGCTGAGCCGACTTTTTCAGACCGCATCACGAGAGCACCGTTGGTGTTGAGCGTTGCTCCGATCACCTTGTCGCCAACTCGCTTAGACACTGGTACAGGTTCACCGGTCAGCATGGATTCATCGACTGCACTACTGCCCTCTGTCACTTCCCCATCAACTGGAACCTTTTCACCGGGGCGAATGCGCAGCAAGTCGCCCACATGCACATGCGTCAAAGGGACATCTTCCTCAGAGCCATCAGGGTACAGGCGACGTGCCGTCTTGGGGGCCAGCCCGAGAAGTGATTTGATGGCCGCAGAAGTCTGAGAACGAGCCTTAAGTTCAAGAACTTGCCCCAACAGGGTCAGTGAAATGATGACAGCCGTTGCTTCGAAATACACGGCGACTCGGCCCATCGAGATAAAGGAGTCTGGAAATACATGCGGTGCCACAGTGGCAACCACGCTGTATACAAAGGCGGCACCAGTGCCCAGGCCAATCAGTGTCCACATGTTTGGACTACGGTTCACAACAGATTGCCAGCCTCGTGAGAAAAATGGCCAGCCTGCCCACATGACAATTGGCAGGGATAGCGCAAATTCGATCCAGCTTTGCACAGCCATGTCGAACCAGTTCAACCGGTGGCCGGCCATTGCCAAAAAAGTCACCACGATGGTGAGTGGGAGCGTCCACCAAAAGCGTCGCTGGAAGTCATGCAACTCGGGGTTTTCGTCTTCCTCCAACTCTGGCAAAAGCGGCTCGAGTGTCATGCCGCACTTGGGACAATTGCCTGGATGGTCCTGACGGATTTCAGGATGCATAGGACAGGTATAGGCTGTTCCTGATGCCGCAGGTGAAGTGGGCGACTTGTCGGTGCGTTCTTCCATGTACTGCATGGGGTCGGCATCAAACTTCGCTTTGCACTTAGTCCCGCAAAAGAAAAACATCCTTCCCATGTGGACAGACCGGCATTCAGACTGGTCGGTTACCGTCATTCCACAAACTGGATCCTTCAGGTTTGAAGGATTGGAATTACCCGTGCCCAAAGGCAAAGCAGATTCGCCATGACTATTCGGCCTATGACGAATGTGCCCATGGTCATGCGTGTGATGATTGCTTTGATGTACGTTCATAGTATGCCCATAGTCGTAGCCACATCCTTTACCCAATCGATGCCATGCCCTTTTATTACGTCGATTCAGACTTAACTATTTTTGGATAGATCTGTGGGTGAACTGATCCTCGGGAAAAAGCGCGGAGTCTTTTCAGCGTAGCGCTTGTACGTATCACCAAAATGCGATTGCATCTCTACTTCCTCAGCAACTGACAGCCGTCCGTACATGATCAGAAGAATCGGAAACATGACTAAAGTCAGCAAAGTGGGCCACTGCAAGAGGAAGCCGAAAAGAATCATCACAAAGGCCACGTATTGCGGGTGCCGAACTCGTGCGTAAGGACCGCTGGTTGCCAAAGAGTTGTGCCGCTGAGCGTGGTACAGCACATTCCAAGCTGTTGAAAGCAAATAAAAGCCATAGCCTAGGAAGATGTAACTGGCGATATGCAGAACCCCAAAATGTGGATCTCCTTTCTCTCCAAGCAGCGTCGACCACAGATGCCCCGAGTTGTGGGAGAGCAAATCAAGTCCTGGGAAACGAGTTTGGAGCCAACCCGACAACAGGTAAATGGTCAGCGGAAAACCATACATTTCCACAAATAAAGCCACGACAAACGCCGCGAAGGCACTGAAGGTTCTCCAATCTCGCGCCGTATTTGGTTTGAAAAAGCTGAATGCGAACATGATGAATATCGCTGAGTTCAAGATAACCAGCGACCACAAGCCGTAAGCTGATTCACTGTGGTTCATGACGACTCTCCCGGCTTTCCTGACTCGGAATTACTCTTCGACTCCGAATGGCTGCGTCCCCGGTGATGTCCATGACCACCGTGCATGAATACATGCATCAGCGGACAAGCCAGAAGAAGCAGAAATGGTAAAGCGCCGACGACATGCGCCAAGTGCTCAGTTAATAGAAAGTAGGCCGCTATGCCACCAATGACCAATAGTCCAATGGCGTAGCGTGAAGACCAAAAGCTTCTGGGCGTTTCGTGTCCCTCACGTTGGTGGTTCATAGCAGTTCTCCAAGAATTCGACAGGTTATTTGTTTTGTACAGGCATCCGGTCCATCATCATTTGCATCATGGACTCCATCATGTCCATTCGTTCTTCCATCATCTGTTGGCGATCAGTCATCTTGGAGTTTTTGGCCATTCCTGCAGACATACCGCCCATCTGCTTCATCATGGCCATTCCGTCCTGCATCAATTTCATGTGCTCCGCCATCAACGCTTGACGTTCTTCCGGAGTCTTTGCTGCCAAAAATTTTTCGTGCATGGTCTGCATGATTTTCATATGCTGATCCACTGCCACCATCTTGTCCGCCCCCACGGGACCAGAGGAAGGTTTCTGGACTGCAGTTGCAACGGGTTTGGTGCCAGCGGGGTGGTGATCTTTGTGCTCGTCAGCGTTTTGAGCCAGCGCGCCGAGCGACAGGGTGGCGACGCACAGTCCGATCAAATATTTGCGATTGCTGTTCATGAATTTCTCCTTCTGTGAGTTGTAAACGACTAATGTCGCCGATGTTTTACGCGACATTCAGCCACGGTACGCCAATACAGGGGTTTTTATCGCGCAGCTTGAATCTCGGTAACAACCATCTTTCCGCCTTCATTTACCACCATGAATTGAATCTTGTCGCCTGGCTTCACATTGGCGAGCAGCCCTTTGTCCTTGGCAGTGAAAACCATGGTCATACCAGGCATGTCCATGTGTTTGATGGGGCCGTGTTTGATGGTGACTTTGCCGACATCAAGGTCTACTTTCTTGACCTCACCTTCGGTCATCGACACAGCAGTCTGCGACATGTCCATCTTGCTATGATCCATGGTGGTCTGCGCCATGCTGCTCACAGGCAGAGCAATGCCCATGGCCAGGGCAGTAGCAGTGGTGATTTTTTGGATGATGTGCATGGTTATCCTCGTGGGTAGGTGTTGAAAACAGTGGTGCTGCCATCGCGCTGGATCAGCAGCACCTGATACGCATCGCGCCAGTTGTCGTAAGCGGGCCCATCCATGCCTGGCGACCCAATCGGCATGCCTGGCACTGACAGTCCCAAGGCTTTGGGCTTTGCTTTGAGCAAGCGTTGGATGTCTGCAGCGGGCACGTGACCCTCAATCACGTAGCCCTGGATCAAGGCCGTGTGACAAGAGCCGAATTTCTGCGGCATACCGAGACGTGCGCGTGCAGCGCTGTTACCTTGTTCAATGACTGTGGCTGCAAATTCGCTTTTTTCGAGGTGCGCAATCCAGTCTTTGCAGCAGCCGCAGTTGGGATCTTTCCAGACCTGCAAAGTTGCCGGTGCGGCGTAGGCGACCATGGTCGAAGGTGCCAGTACCATCACGGCGATACCGGCAAGCCAAGCGCGTCGGGTGGTCCGCGCGATTGAGTGCAGTCGGGACATAGGGCGCTCCTTGTTGATTGCTCAAACTATTTTTTGCTGACCTTGACTTGACCCTTCATACCGGCCTCGTAGTGCCCCGGCATCAGGCAAGCAAAGTTCACGGTGCCCGCTTTGGTGAACTGCCAGACGATTTCTCCCTGCTTTCCGGGAGCCAACGTGACCTTGCTTGGCTCATCGTGTTCCATGTCCGGGAACTTGCGCATCTGTTCCAAGTGTTCCAACAGCTCCTGCTGAGTGCCCAAACTCAGCTCGTGTTTGACCTGGCCCTTGTTTTTGACGATGAAACGAACCGTCTCACCTTGCTTGACCTGAATATCGGCGGGCGTATAGCGCATGTTGTCCGTCATCTCAACGGTGACGGTTCGGCTGGCCTTGCTGGCCACGCCGGGTTTCCCAATCGCGGTCTCGTCGCTGTCGTGGCCGTGGCCACCCGCATGGGTGCCACCGGCAAAGGCAGCACTGGACAAGGCCAACGCGGCGATCAATGTCAAAGGGCGAAGGGTGCGGGTCATCTGAATCATTACAAGGTCTCCTGGGTTAAATGAAAGCGGGTCAGTGGTTGTCATGGCCACCGCTGGGTTTGCGCACCTTCACTTCCGTTGGGGTGAGCGGCTTCTGAGAGCGTGGCATGGATTGCCCGCCTTCCGACTTGAAACGGGCCGGTTCGGCGAGCGGCCCGGTGTATTCGTGCGCCACCGTGCCCTCCGGGTGCTTGAACCACCCCGGATTGCTGTAGTCACCAGACTTTTGGTCACGACGTACCTTGAGCACGCTGAACATGCCGCCCATCTCGACCGAGCCGAACGGGCCCTCGCCGGTCATCATGGGCGCGGTGTTGTCAGGAATGGGCATTTCCATCTCGGTCATGTCGGCCATGCCACGCTCGCCCATCACCATGTAGTCGGGAATCAAGGAATTAATCTTCTTGGCGATCCCACGATGATCGACTCCGATGAGCGTGGGCACGTTGTGGCCCATGGCATTCATAGTGTGGTGGCTCTTGTGGCAATGGAAGGCCCAGTCGCCTTCCTCGTCGGCGAGAAATTCGATCTGCCGCATTTGGCCGACCGCGACATCGGTGGTGACCTCGTACCAGCGAGTGCTCTTGGGAGTTGGCCCGCCATCTGTGCCAGTGACGAGAAACTCGTGCCCGTGCAGGTGGATCGGGTGGTTGGTCATCGTCAGGTTGCCGATACGAATGCGAACCTTGTCGTTCAACCGCACATTTAATGAATCGATGCCGGGGAAGATTCGGCTGTTCCAGCTCCACAGGTTGAAGTCCAGCATCGTCATGATCTTGGGCGTGTAGCTCCCAGGGTCGATGTCGTAGGCGTTGAGCAGAAAACAAAAATCCCGGTTCACATCATCGATCAACGGGTGCTTGGCTTTGGGGTGAGTGACCCAGAAGCCCATCATGCCCATGGCCATCTGCGTCATTTCATCCGCATGCGGGTGGTACATGAAGGTACCGGGGCGGCGCGCCACGAATTCATAGACGAACGTCTTGCCCGGCTGGATGGCAGGTTGGGTCAAACCGGCCACACCATCCATGCCACTGGGCAAGCGTTGACCATGCCAGTGGATACTGGTGTGCTCGGGGAGCTTGTTGGTGACGAAAATCCGCACGCGGTCGCCCTCGACCACTTCGATGGTGGGGCCGGGGCTTTGCCCGTTGTAGCCCCACAGGTGGGCCTTGAAGCCGGGGGCCATCTCGCGCACCACCGGTTCGGCCACCAAGTGAAACTCTTTTACGCCGTTGTTCATACGCCAGGGCAAAGTCCAACCGTTGAGTGTCACCACCGGGTTGTATGAGCGCCCAGTATTGGGCACCAGTGGCGGCATGGTGTCAGGGCTGGTTTGAATGACGGGCTCTGGCAAGGCTGCAAGTGCCACGCGGCTCACAGCACTGGCTGCAACTGCACCACCAGCGATACTGGCCAATCGGAAAAAATCTCTTCTGGATGTCATGACATTACTCTTGTGTTCAATGTCCAGCCGCGCCAGCGCTAGGCGCACTGGACATCACGGACAGGGAGGTCATAGTGGGGCGGCCGATCAACGACGCCTGCAAGGCTGCGTCCGCCAGCCAGAACTGTTGCTGCGCATTGATGGCGGCTGTCACGGTTCCAACCTGATCACGAGCGTCGGCCAGCAACTCGAAGACACCAATCAGCATGCCGTTGTAACGAAGTTGGTTTTCATCGGAGATCACACGGCGCACGGGCAGCACTTCATCCCGGTAATGCTTGGCCACATCAAATGATGTGCGATAGGCCGAATAACTCTCGCGCAAGTGCGAGCCCGACGCGCGCACCGTGGCCTCCAGTTGATTGGCCGCCGCGAGCGTGCGGGCATTCCACGCATCGCGCTGCATGCCGCCCCAGTCGAAAATTGGTAAGCGAACCGCCACCTCGAATCCGCGCGGTTCGGTTCGGGTTCCTGCGGCGTTGTCAAATACCGTATTGCGCCGCGCGGTCAACTCGATGTCGGTGAAACTGGTGATGATGTTCAAGCCTTGTGCCTTGCCCGCGCCAGCCAGTGCGCTTTGCGCCAAACGAATGTCCAGACGACCATTCGTCGCCAATGCGCCTACCGTATTTGGTTCGAGCGGCGCTTTGGGCAAATCGGGCAGACGTTCGGACAGTTGGAGTTGTTGCGCCTGCGCCTCATCAAGCCCCAGCAAACGAATCAGTTCCTCCCGGCTCGCGGTCGCTTGGTGTTGGGCAGTCGCCAGGCGGGTAGCGGCATCGGCATAGAAAGATTGCTCACGGGCACGACTGATGCGATTGAAGTTGCCTACCGACTGCATGCGCCGCGCGAGTTCGGCACCGGCCTCGGCGCTTTCAAACACCTGTCGCGCGTAGCTCAGGGCCTGCTGAGCCGCCACGGCACGCACCCAGGCTTGGCGTACCTGTGTCACGCGATCCACCACCTCAGCAGAAAGACGCAATTGCGCCTGCTCGATGCGGCGCTCGGCGATGCCCGTGCGGGCAGGCAAGGTCAAGAGATCCAGCAGACCAAACGAGAGCGAGCGTGCCAACTCCAGCTCATCACCAACCACCATGCGCTCAAAACTGAAGATGGGGTTGGCAATGCGGCCGACCTGTGCGGCGTCGGCGGACTCCGCCCAACCTTGCGCCAGCAGGGCTTGCAAGGCGTGGCTGTTGGTCAATGCGAGCTGCACAGCTTCTTTCTGCCCAAGGGGTTTTGCCAGCAATTGGGCAGCGAGCTGTGCGCGTTGCTCACGTTCCTGATTGCTTTGGGCCAAGCTCAATTGCCCGTCAGTGAAGCCGGTGGTCTCGGTATTGACGCGGTTCACGTTCTGCTCAAGGCTGACGCTGGCACAGCCAGACAAAACCCCGATAGCAACCACGGACACCGCCAGCTTGGCGCGATGAGATGAGAGCAAGCGCTTCATTGCTTGCCTCCCTCATGGTGACCGGCGTGCGGATTGGCCGCCGGTGGCGTATCGGGCGCTGACTGTCCAGTTGCGGCTTCCTTGGCGTAGGCGCGCCAGCCGCCAATCCGACCAACCCGGTCATTGGCCTCACGCCAGGACTGCACCGCCTGATCGGTGTAGCCCTGATAACTCGCCAATGCAGAGGTGTACTGCAGCTTGGTCGGCGATGGATTGACCTGATTTTTCTCCGCAGGAGCAGCCAATACCACACCGGTAGCCAGCAAGCTGAGCCACGGCACCAGGCTTCTGAACAGGGACGAAGGGTTGAGCATCACCGCAGGCTCCTTTCAATGTATGGGTAATTGAAGGGAGTTTGGACCTTCGCCCCTGTCGGGAAGGTGAGTCGAAGATGACATTTCTGTCATCTTGCTGCCATAAAGTCGAATTGCTGTCAGACTAGCGGGGAGCAATAGATGGAGCAGGCCCGTGAAAATACTGATCGTTGAAGACGAACCGAAAACCGGCGAATACCTGCGTCAAGGCTTGAATGAAGCCGGTTTTGTGGCGGACTTGGCGGCCAATGGCAGCGATGGGCTGCACTTGGCTTTGCATGGCGAATACGACTTGGTGATCCTGGACGTGATGTTGCCGGAGCTGGATGGCTGGCAGGTGCTGGCATCACTGCGGCGGCGTGGGCTGGAAATGCCGGTGCTGTTTCTGACCGCCCGAGATCAGGTGGAAGACCGTGTGAAGGGGCTGGAGTTGGGAGCCGACGATTACCTGGTCAAGCCGTTTTCTTTTGCCGAGCTATTGGCCCGCGTGCGCACCATCCTGCGGCGTGGACGAGGCGGTGGATTGGACAGCAACGTAATGCGTGTGGCCGATCTGGAGCTAGACCTGCTGCGCCGCCGCGTCACGCGAGGCGGAAAGCGCATTGACCTGACGGCCAAGGAGTTCGGTTTGCTGGAATTGCTGATGCGCCGTCAAGGCGAAGTGCTGCCGCGCTCATTGATCGCCTCGCAGGTGTGGGACATGAATTTCGACTCCGACACCAATGTCATCGAAGTGGCCATGCGCCGACTGCGGTTGAAGGTTGACGATGGACAGTCAGTCAAACTGATCCAGACCGTGCGGGGCATGGGCTATGTGCTGGAAGCAGCGCAGGAACCTTGAATGTTGAGCCGCTTATTGCTTTCCCGTTTATCACTGACCCGCCGTCTGAGCCTGTTCTTCACCCTGGTGGCCACCAGTGTGGTGCTGGGATTGGGCGGGCTGTTCATGACGGCGGCGGACCGTCATTTCATCGAGCTAGATCGCAGCGTACTGCAAGACAAGCGACACCTCATCGACGACATTCTGGCCAGCGCCAATTCTGCCGAGGACCTGCGTTGGCGGCTCTCCGAAGCGCTCAACCATCATCACGGGCTGTTCGCACGAGTGACCACTCCGACAGGCCAGACCCTGTTTCAGACCGAGGGCTTTCCGGAACCGGATCGCTGGCTGTTGCCCGAGCACGAAACGCTCCTTCATGCCTTGACGAGGGAGCAGCACGGACAGCGGCAATACCGCACCCAGCAGTTCCGTGCCCAGGCGCAGTACGCGCCCGAGGCCCCACTGGTGATCACCCTGGCCATGGATACGATTCACCATCGGCATTTTCTGGATGATCTGCTGCGCACCTTTGCGGTGTATGCCCTGGCCGCCATTCTGGTCAGCGGGCTGCTCGGATGGGCCGCCGTCTACTACGGTCTGGCCCCCCTGCGCGCGATCAAGGCGCATGCGGCTGCAGTGACCGCGCAACGCTTGCAGGCGTGCATGCCGGTGCAGGCCGTCCCTGCGGAAATGGCCGATCTGGCTCAGACACTCAATCAGATGCTGGAGCGTCTGCAGGACGACTTTCGTCGCTTGTCGGAGTTTGCTTCGGATTTGGCCCATGAGTTGCGCACCCCGATCAGCAACATGCTGACGCAGACCCAGGTGACCCTGGCGACCCCGCGCGCGAACGCCGCCTACCGTGACATCCTGGCCTCCAATGCTGAGGAGTTGCAGCGCCTGGCCCGCATGGTGGCTGACATGCTGTTTCTGGCTAAAACCGAACGGGGTGTGGATCTGCCGCACAAGGAACGCTTCATGGCGGCCGATGAAGCCCAGGCTTTGCTCGACTTCTACGAGGCGGTGGCGGACGACAAAGGCATCCGCCTCACGGTGCAGGGCAACGGCAGCATCGAGGGGGACCGCCTGATGTTCCGCCGCGCGTTGAGCAACCTGCTTTCGAATGCGCTACGCCATGCCCCGGCAGGTAGCCACGTCCGGATCATGGTGGCTGAGCGGCCAGTCGGCACCGAGGTTTCTGTGGAGAACACTGGTGAAGACATTGATCCCGAGGTGCTACCGCGACTGTTTGACCGCTTCTACCGCGCCGACCCCGCGCGCGCGCATCCCATCTCCGATGGCGCTGGGCTGGGCTTGGCCATCACCAAGGCGATTGTCGAGGCTCATGGTGGTCGAGCCAGTGTGAAGTCTGCGCAAGGCGTCACGTGCTTTTCCCTGGTTTTTCCACACTCGGGCGAATGATGTTTTTCACACACTTTTTGGATTAAACGTTGAGAAGCAGCCAAGCAGCCTCGGTCTCTCTGCGAGTGACAAGCCCCGGCAGTACTTTCCCACCGCCATAGACCCAGCGCCGCAGCTCCCTTGCGGCGGCAGCCCAGTCCCGCTGGTTGACGCGCCGTCGCAGCGTCGACGTCTGTAATCGCCCGACGCCGAGGTTGAATGTGAAATCCACGATGGCAGCGAGCCTGCTTTCGGGCTCGGTGGCCAGCACCGGGCAGAAGCGCAGCGTGGCGGCGAGCGCCGATTGCAGGTCGCGCGCCAGATAGACCTCGGCTTCGGCTTCGGTGATTGGCGAGTGCTTCGGATCGCAAAGATGGCCGTATCCAATTGTCCAGAAACCGGCGGGGCACACGTAGGCGATGGCGGTGATTTCAGCGCCGCGCTTCACTTTGCGCTCGAACCCTTCGAAATGTTTGGCCAGCTCGATAGCCGTTTTCGGCACCCCGGTCACGAACGCACCCGGTCAAACACGCGCCCGAGGAACCAGAAGTTCAACACCCCGGCCCACAGCGCCTGATCGGCTTCCGTCCAGGCATGCAGGATGGCTGTGCCCCAGCCAGCGCCAGCGGTCACGGCAGCCACAAATGCCGCCGTCTTGGCAGCGCAGTACAGGGCCATGAACCAGTAGGTGATCACTGGACGCACGCTGGTTGAGAGCGCGTCGGCCCAGCGCACGCCGGTCTTCTCACCCTGGGTGCGGACGGCGTCGCGCAGCGCATCGATGGCCCCGACGTTCCACGCCGCATCGGCGCTCGCGCCGATTTCGGCCATCCGCTGCGCGCCACGCAACCTTTCAAACTCCAGCGCCTTGTCCTGCATCGCCAGTTCGTGACCACGCTCGCCTTGGCGGTCCAGCCACTTGAGCAGTTCGGGCGCGAGACGGAAGGCCCCTCCAAGGAGACCACCGAGCAGGGTTTCGATCATTGGCCACCTCCGAACACCTTGAGCTTGATGACTGCCCCTGCGACCAGCGCCAACAGGAAGCCGGTGGTGATCACCTTGACCACCGTCTGCCACGCGGTGTGCTTGGCCGTGTTGAAGGCCTCCAGCAGGCCCCGCAGCTCGCGGATGTCGCTGGCAGCGTCTTCGCCATCGAGGCCCACGTCAGCCAGCGCGTGGCGAGCGCCGCGTTCGGCGACGCGCTCCAGCAGTTCTTCGAATTCGTCCTTGGGCATGGTCACCATGCCCTCGGTCACAGTCGGTGCGTTCATTTGCGTGCTCCAGAAATGCGAAACCCGCCCGATGCGCGAGCATCAGGGCGGGTCTCAGGGTTGAATCAGTTGGGTTTCAGATCTCGATGATTTCCAGCGTCAGGCTGGGGGCGATGCCTTCGATGGCGTCGTCGCGGACGAACACCTTCTGGCCAAGGGCCGCAGAGCCCCTCGCCTTTATTCGGCCACCACCGGGTAATGCGACCGTGACCAGGGCGGAGCCGACGTCGATCACGGTGCCCGCCTGCAGCGGCGGGGCGGGGATCAGCTGGCGAAACTGCTCGTAGAGGTTATGCATAGGCCTGCACTCCCAGCGTCTGCCAGACCTCGGGCATCCCGGCTTCCACTTGGGTCGCGCGGACGATGCCAAGCCGAGTGACGCTGCCATCCTGGTACTCCACGAACGCGCCGGGCTCGATGATTCCGGTCTCAGCGAGCACCGGCAGGCGCAGGCTGACCTCGAGCTGGTGGCCGGTGTCGGCCAGCACGGCGATGCCACGCTGACGCGCGGCGGCGGCTTCGGTGATGAGCGAATCAACGACCATCGGTGCCAGCACATCTCCGGCAGTCCCGGCCCGGGTCACTTGCCCGAGCACGCCGACGTCCTGCCCGGAAACGAACACGCGGTTGTACGCAGGCTTTTCCAGCCAACGCAGCGACTCGCGGGCGACGGCATCGACCGGCAACACGAAGTCGGGCGTGACCGTGCTCCATTCCCAAGGGGCTACCGGGTAGCGATGGCGCACACGGATGCTCTGGGCCGATGGGTGCGGAATCAGGTATCCACCGACAGCGCCAGCGATGGCGGTCAACGCCTCGATCCACGTTCCCTGCTGCGCGAACGCACCGGCGGGGACGTTCCAGTCCGTCAGGCCCCAATCGACGGCCCAGCCGAGCGGGATGCCATTGACCGTGAGCACGTCGTCCATCAACTGCCGAGCAGTGCGGCCCTCGGTATTCGAGAACGTCATCACCGGCGCGTAGGGCGCGGCCAGAACGGCGTTGCGCCCCCGTCCGGAGATGCGGATGCTGGCGTCACCAAAGATGCGCTCGCGGCTGATGCTCTCGGCCAGCACGCGAAACGGGGTGCCGTTGATGCTGGCCACGAGTTCGACGGGCCCGGATGCGCTGCCGGGCGCGACCAGGGCCTCGGCCCTGGCAGGCAGAACCGCATCGAAGCCCCACGCCCAAGACGAGGCATCGAGTGACAGCGAGAGATTGAACACCGGTATCGGCGCGCCATCGGACACGCGGAACAGGGTCACGTTGTTGATCACGAAATAGACCCTCCGAACAGGAATGACCACCGGCTCACCATCCGGAGGAGGTGGGGTGACGTGGCTTTCACAAAGGAACAGCAGATGCCCATCGGTCGCGGCCAGCGCGGCAAACAGCAGGTGCGGACTGGGCGTGTAGCAAGGCTGCGGAACGGGCGGCTCGGGCACCACCCACCGGCTGATGCCCGGTGGCGGCGGCACCGCCTCCTGATACCTGCCCTGCCAGCCCTTTAGTTGCGGCCGTGCGGTCTGAAAATCGCTCCCCTGGCCACGCACCACCAACACAGCGCTTTGCCACCGGGACAACCTCCCCGCGCGCTTGGTGCGGTCACCGTCCTGATGCCGGAACCGCGTGGCATCCCGCAGAGGGCCTGCGTTCTGGAACAGACCGCGTCGGGCCGCTTCAAACCGCGTGGCGTCCTGGTGCGCGAACCACGTCGAATCCTGCAGCCGGGTCGCATCCTGGTAGCGAGCGCCTCGTTGCTCTGGCGCTGCTGCCAGCACCGGTGGCAACCTGTGCTCGATGCCTTGAGGAACACCCAAGGTGCGTCGCCAGAACGTGTCCCAGCCTGCGGGTGTAGCGGCAGCGTCCTGCTGGCCCTGCGTGGCACCGTCCTCGGTCTGTCTCGCCAATTGCCAAGGGTGAGCGGTCTGGCCAACCGTCGGTCGCTGCGTGCGCGAGTAGTACCGGACCTCGCCGGAGAACACGACACCGGGAAGACTTGCGCCCGCCACGTCCAAGGGCACGCTCGGGCGCAGCAGCAACGTTCTGACCGTCAAGGCAGGTAGCTCGGCCAGCAGTTCGGCCCGCGCTGGCGGGATGAACTTGATCGCCACGACCGGCAACGGCAAGTTGGCCAGCACCACGACGTCGTCGCGCGGCGCGATGAAGCTCGCCCCGAACACCAATTCGGCGTCGGTTGCTGCGGGTTGGTCGAACAGCAGGTCGACCAGTGGTGGCTCGATCTGAATGCTGACTCCGGGCACTGGCAAAGTGGCGGCCAGCGTCAGTTCGCTGGGTGCGCTTGGCACGGCCTACCCCAGGATCGCAGACACCATCCGGGCATCGCCTCCCAGATAGAGGTTGGTGCTGGCCAGCTTTACGTCACCGCTGCCGTCGGTACCGCTGCAGTCCAGATCCAGGGCTGTGACTTCGTTGCCGTTGACCAGCCGCGCCCAGGTGGCGATGCCGGTCGCCGCGATCAGTCCGTCTTCTTGCTGGGTCAGCGTCAGGAGTCCACCTGCAATCGTGCCTGCGGGTTTGGTCAGCCTGATCTCGACCAGCATCGCGCTGGTCGGCGTCGTGGCCGGGGTGGCGGGTCGCGTCCCGCCATAGATGCGCAGACGCGCCGGGTTACTGCCTGCATCCAGGAATGCCAGGGTGCCTGCCAGCCGCGCCTCGTTGTGTTCGACAGTGATGGCGACGGTCACGGCATCATCTCCGGGCGTAGGTTGTCCGCGATCACCGCGCGGTACATCTGCTTGTAGTCGTAGCTGACCACGGTGTATCGCTGGGACGGGTCGATCTGGTCGAACCGGTACGCGCCAGTGGCGTCGCTCCAGGTTTCGGCCACCAGGACGCGGGCGTTCTCGCTGACCAGTTGCACTCGCCGCACCAGGGGCTGGTCGGACTGACCCTTCTCCTTGACGGTTCCGGCGATGAAACCGTGGCCACTGAAGTGGATGTTCTTGCGGCCATTCGGAATCGCGTGGAAGTGCCAGTCGTAGCCACCACCCCGGTTCCACAGCTCAGAGTTGGGGCTGTTCAAGCGCATCAGGTCGCAATCGGCGTTGACGCCGATGTCGGCGGCAGGATCAGGAAGCACCGACGTCGACCCACCCGCCAGCGGTAGCAGGTCATCGGCGGCGTTCACGGCAACCGTTGCGGGAAACGCGGGCAAGCCAGACGGAACGTCACCGGCAATGGCGTGGACACGAGCTGTCGCTCCGTAGAGGAACACGCCCGGAATCAGCTTGCCCCGGTAGGTAGCATCGCCGATCTGGAACATCAGCACGCCACCAGCCTTGAACTGAATCAGTCGCGCCCACGGCACACCATTTGCGTCGAAGGCTCCGACGATCACCTCGCAGCGCAAGATCAATCGCTGGCTGACGTTGAAGGTCGGAGCCACGTCGGCAACACCAGCGACGGGCTTGGCTCCCTCGTTGATGCTGCCCGATACCGCCGCGCCGTCACCGAAGCCGCTGTTCCAGCGCGACACGCTCCACGAACCGTCCAGATGGGCAAACCTGTAGCCTTCGGAGCCATTGCCGGTGGTCATCCACAAACCGAGATGCTTACGGGCGCTCGGGTCGGTCAGCAATTCGACATCGGCCTCGAACCAGAAATCGCCGTGGGCGGTTTCGTTGAAGCGCAGGATGGACTGACTGTTGGGGGCCGAGATGTCGATGGACTGCTGCACGCTGTTGTGCGTTGCGGACATTCCACCGAGGACTGCGGTGTAGCCGGTGGCAGGAGCCGTGGCGAAGGTTTCGCTCAGCGGGTAGCTCATGGCTTACCTCCACGGCCCGGTGATGTCGAACGCGATCTGCGCGCCTTCGGTTTCCGAGCTGTACTGCGTCCTGACCAACAGGAAGCGCTTGCCCGCCTGACCGACGACGTTGTCCACGATGGTCTGATCGCTGTAGGGGCGGTCTTGCGGCATCCACAGCATCCCGGGCAGGATTCCGCGCATATGGCCGTCCTCCTGCCGCACGTAAGTAGGCAGCAGCCACAGGCTGTAGTCGGCTCCGTTCGGAAACGGCATCGGGCCCCGACCGCAGATCTGCTGGCCGTTGTTCGTGTTCAGGGACGTCAGGCCGAAGCGAACCGGGTTGCCGAGTTGGGTGTGGTTGCGCAGCAGCACCTTGCCCGTGAAGTCCAGGGACGAGACCAACCCGTAGCCGCTGAACTGGCCGGGATAGCTCCAGTAGTTGCTCATCCCCGAGTAGTTGTCATCGGCAGCCAGCACCGTGGCGTAGTTGTCACCCGGCTTGAAGCTGATGAGGTCGCCGAAGCAGTAGCTGTTGCGGCCATACCAGCCGTAGCCCGCTGCGTTGGTGCAGAAGAGGAAGAACAGTCGGTCGTCACCGATCAGCACCCAGTTGCGCCCACCGCCGCCGCTGTCGCCATTGCTTTCGTACTGGGGGCCACGCGCATGGAACCACTTGTACCAACCCCACTGGCTGGCAGTGACCTGTTTCCAGTTCTGCGTCGGGTTGTTCGGGTCATAGGGAGCCTGCGCGCCGACGATGGTGTCGATGTCTGACAGGTCTTCGACGATGCCGACGTTGGCCCACTTGGCCCAGCCCGTCGTGTAGTTGGGCGTTTTGAGGCTGTTGTCGATCAGCAGCAGGTTCTGCGGTGACTGCGGGTTCTTGCTGCGGTAGGCAGCCTTGCCCGTCCCCGCGAATGGTTTCTCCCACCCAAGCGGAGCCACCTTGGCGCTCAGGTTCGTGGTGGTCGTCGCGGGAGACACCGGCGTGCCCGTCACCGCGTAGGTGAACGTGGTCATGGTCGTCGTCAGCACGCGGAACGAGCCGTTGTACTCGGGCTGCTCGGCTCCAGCGACAAACACCACCTGATGTGGCTGGTAGGCGTGTCCCGCCGTGATGGTGGCGGTGGCTACGCCATTGGCGAAGGTCAAGGTGTCGATGGCCTTCAGCGCGAAGCCGTTGACGAGGCAGGCATCGAGCATCGTCACCAGATCGCCCCAGTTGTTGGAGATCTGTGGCGCGCCGGTCATGCCGCTGTTGAAGTATTTGACGGTCAGGTCTGTCATTTCATGGGTTCCTGTCTACGAATTCAGGGTGTGTCCACGTCGCCGCGAATCAGCAACGTGAAGTTGTCGTCGGGCACGGACTCCGGCCCCTGCTGGACGGTGCGCACCACCCAAACCGGGAACTGCGCGCCGATGGTGTTGAAGCGCAGCACGTTGCCGGTGGCCCAGCCATTGCCCCAGCCGAGCGCGGGCAGATGGAAGTACGGCACGCCGGTCGCCGGGTTGTTGGGCGCGCAGTCGGCGCTGGTGTTGCCGGTGGCAATCACACCGACGTTCTCGCCGATGACCTCGAACGAGGTGCTGTTGGTCAGGCGCACGATCCAGCGCTCGGTCAGTGCGCCGCGATTGGTCACGCGGATCGGGTACTGTGTGTTGTTGAAGGTTGCCGTCGCCGAGCTTCCCGACAGCGCATCCGACCACGCGCCGTTCCAAGTGGACTGGTCGAACACCAGATTTACGCGGGCGAACAGGTCACCGGCCACCAGGGCGCTGGAGACGTGACTCCCCAAGGGATATTCGTGCGTCAGTGCCCGCGTGAAACTGATCTCGCCGCTGATCTGCACATCCCGCACCACGGCCATGTCCTCGATGCGGTGCTCGATGGTCACGGGCTGGCTGTAGCCCGACACGTTGATGAAGGTGACGGTGCCCGCTTCCAGATCAGCGGTGTAGCCGGTATTGATCACCACCCCGTCTTGACCGACCACACGCACTCGAGAGAGGCGCACCCGCGCGCAATTGATGGTCTGGCCATTGCTGACCGACGTGGTGGTCTTGCCGGTGTGGCCCACCACGGCGAAGCCACCCGGGCGAAAGATAGGCACGCGCCCATCGCTGGGCAGGCGCACCGGATCGATGCCAAGCAAATCAGCGTCCAGCGGCAGATAGCTGTAGGCCACCGCGCTGTAGCGCACGCTGGATGCAGCCACTGGCTCGGGTCGGAAGATCTTGCCGTCCGTGCCCACCCGGTCGGCGGCGTACCAAGGCTGGCTCTCGTTCCCTGCCGCCGTGACCATCGTTCCGAAGCGAACGCGCACCAGACCGGTCTCGTAGTCGACGCTGCCGCTGATGCCGGTTGCCTCGATCTTGCCGTCAATTCCGGCCGTCACGTTTTGCGTGCCACCAACCGCGCGGGCATACTGGATCGACAGCGACCCAGGACGAAGCGGTGCCGCGCCAGTTCGGAACACGAACTCGCTGGAGATGTTCTCGCCGACCGTGGTCACGCAACTGGCTCGCGTGATCGCGTTGTTCGTGCCCGCCGTCCAGGACGTCAGCGCCACGTCCCCGGACAGGTAGTTGATCGTGCCGCGCGTGACCCAGCCACTGGTGGTGAACTCCCGCAGGGTGCCCTGGCCGTTGTCGCCCCAAGGCTGCGCGCCACTGATGGAGAGAAGCACCGTGCCCGTCACCACCTGGGCATTCACCCCCGGCACCAGCTTGAAGGCCGGTAGGAACGGATGAGTCTCTGTCTGGTTGCTGGTCGAGCCCGCGCTGTTGTAGCGCAGCTTGACGTAGCCGGACTCGTCGTTGGGGTACAGCGATGGCGCATCCACGTAGGCAATGCCGCCGTAGTTCAATCGCCACCGACCGGTGCCGTTGATGGCGACTGCGGTGTAGACCGGGCGTGGGATACGGATCGAGACATCTGGATTGAAGGTCACCTGACCGGTTGCGTAGTTGACGGTGCCAATCGAGATTCCGTTCAGCACTACACCGCCGTTCCCGTCATCTCGGGCGATCTGGGTGGGGTCGCGCCAGATCGAGACGGCGATGCCCATCTCCTGCAATTGAGCGAAGGTGTACGCCCCGAGAACCGCCTCGTCGGTGAACGTGTTCCACTCGACTTCGAGCGAGCCCGGTTCAATGGCCCCCAAGGTCGCGGTGACTGGCAGCGTCCCCACACCATTGCGGGAGGGGTGAGCGAACGAGTCCTCCTGCTTCGGGCCTGCGACGTAGCTCACAGTGAGTTGCGTGCCCACCGCTGGCAGCACATTGGGCGCGAAGTCCACGCGGTTCTGCGCGACGCTCAAGTTGCCGGTGGCCGCCCCGGACAGCGCGCCCGAGGTGGCCGCCGTTGCCGTCTTGGTGCCGCCGTACTCCCAAGACACCGTGAGCGACCCGGGTTGCACCGAAGTCCCTGCAGGCGGGTTCAATGCGAGGCTCTGGGCGGCCTTCAGGTTGGTGGACGGCTGCTGCGTCTCCTGCGTCGGCACGTTCCAGGTCAGCACGAGCGAACTGCTCACGTCGGGCAATGCGCCCAAGGTGACGACGAACGCGCCGGTGTTCCGGTTGAATGTGCCAGCGCCGTAGCTGGCGTCCAGGCCCTTGAGGGAGCCGTTTCCGGCATCGGACAACACGTACCAGCGGCCCTGGGCCATGTAGCTGATCGACAGCGTGCCGGGCTGCGGCACCGGATTGACCGTGCCCACGTAGGACTGGCTGCGGGATTCGGGCGTGACCGGGATTTCCGAGCTTTGCGGCGCACGCAGAATCTGCGCGGCGGGCGTGTAGGTGACGGACTTCGCGTTCGACATCGACCCTGAATTCAGGGTCAGGATGCCGTTGGCGTAGTCGATGGTGCCCATCGTGCCGCTGGCGGTCTTGAGCAGACCGGCGTCGTCGAAGATCGTGATGCCGTCCGTTCCAATGGTCAGTGACCCCGGCAAGCAACCGCCCGGCAGGTTGAATTTGATGCTCGTCGTCCAAGCGTGACTGGCCGTGTAGCTGACCGGCACCGCGCCGGGCACAGGCAACCCTGCGGCTGCATACGGCGGCACGAAGGAAATCGGCGTCTCAGTCTGGGCGCTCGGCACCAGTTGGGTGTAGATCGAAGTGCCCTTGATCGTGAAGTCGCCAACAGCGGCGGCCTGCGTCAGCGGTACCACTCCGACGTAGGTTCCAGCGTCGGCCACAACCGTGTCCCGCACCTTGGTGCTGTTCGTGGCGCGGGTGAACGTCCGCGTCGCGGGCGAGCCTGTGAAGTCGTAGCGCAGTGCGTCGCTGATATCGACGGTGACGACGCTGGCTTTGTAGTCCTGGTCGTTGTTGTAGGTGAAAGTGCGCTCGACCACCGAGACTGAGGTGGCTCGGATGTACTGCTCTTTCTGCGTGCCCAAGCCCTCGTTCTCGATCAAGACCAAGGTCTGGCCAACGTTGGGAACGGTGTCAGTCGTGCGCTGGAAAAGCTGGATCACCCGCTGACCGGCGATGTGGTTCTCGAACAGGTAGCCCGCCCACTCCGGGCCCTTGTTGAGGTAGGCCTCGATGCGGACTTGCGCCTGTTCGCGGGTGTCGAAGGTCTTCTCGGTGCTGAACAGCGTGACGCTGACGCGGGGGTCCTGCGGCGGCTCGGCCACGATCACGTTGGCACCAAAGTAGGTGTCGGTGTCGTCGGTCTGCACCGAGACGAAGGACTTGCGCAGGTTGACCCGGCCACCGGCGCGGTCCAGTTCCGAGATGTCAGGAAAGATGGCGTTCGAGACGCCGTCGGCGATGGTGTTGCCCGTGGGCGCGCCACCACCCTCGGGCACGTCCGCCATCACGGCGGACTTCAGTAGTTTCACGTCGCCGGATTGGATCGGCATTTCAGATCTCCAGGAATCGAAGGGTCAGGCGATAGAAATCGGAGTCGGCCCGCGCCGGGATACCCAGCACGGGTTCGGCTTCGATGGNTGTGGCATTGCCGACGGGAATTGCCGCCCACGCACGCAACTGCTCGACCGTGGCGCGCGTGACCCAGGCCATATCGGGTGCGCCCACCAGCGTGATGGGACGACCGGCTTGCCGGGTGGCAGACTGGATCAGCAAGGCTCCGGTGATGAGGTAGGACGTGGACGCCACGGCGGGCGACCACGCGTGCTCATCACTCCACAGCAAATCGTCAGGCAATGGCAAAGCCACCCCGGCATCGAGGTTCGTCAGTTGCATCGGGAATCCTTCAGGCAGTGCGGGCGCGGGCAGCGTCCAGCAGTTGCAGCAGACGAGACTCGTCTCGTGCGTCGACGGTGGCGTTCACCTTCTGCTGCCCCGAGGACAGTTCCACGCGCACCGTGCGGCTGGGCCCGGCATCGGCCGCCAACACCGGTCGGGCCAACCGCGAGCCACTTGGCTGCACCAGCCCACCCGTGGCGAAGCCCTGGACGCCCGCGAGCGCCCGACCAGCCAGGGCTTGCGCCGGGGCGGACAAGTTGTTGATCGCCTCGAAGAAGCCAGCGCCGTAGCGGGAAACGGCATCCTTGTTCACGACAAACTCGCCCGGCGTGAGCATCGCCGGGACGGTGTCGGACTTGGCCATTCCGCCGCGCCGGTAGAACTCGCCCTGGTTCTGCTCCATGTAGTCGATCAGCTCGCGCTCCAGGTCTTTGCCCCAGAGCAGCGGCTGGGCCATCGCCTGCCGCCACGTCTGCTTGATGCGCTCCAGGTTCTGGCGCTCGTTGCCGGTGAGCGTCTTGCGGCTGATGAAGCTCTCCAGCGCCCGCCGATCCTGCTGGGCCTGCTTGCCGTAGTTCTCCATCGTCTTGCTGCGCATATCCAGACTGACCGATGCACCGTAGTTCCACTGGAGCCAGTTGGTGTACTCGTTCATCCCCTGCAGGCCGAGATCGATCATCTTCATCGCCTCGACTGCTTCGCGGTTCTTTTTCGGGGTGCTGGGCTGGCCATCGGCGTTGCCAGACCCGGAACTGCCGCTGCCAGAAGTCAGCACGCGCCCGCCGACGGCGAATCGGGCGACACCGTTGGCCAGCCGCGAGAGCGCACCGCTGCCGTACTTCTGCACAGCAGCCTTGCGAATCACGAAGGCACCGGCATCCAAGGTGCGCGGCACGGTGTCGTGGTGGCCGGAGCCGGGAACCGAGCCGCCGCTCATTCGGGGAAAGGCCAGAGCCACCGCGCCACCGTCGGCGAAATGGCGCACGCCACCCCCGACCAGACCACCAGTGGCATTCGTTTCCACCTTGGTCACGTAGATCGTGTGCGTGCTCGAGGTATTGGCCCCGTTCAGGCTCAAGATCTCGGCACGTGCCGCTTCGGCATTGGTGCTGACCTGATGGCGGGACTCTGTCTGGATGCGATCCAGCGCCTTGATCATCCCTTCGACGTTGGTGATCGCGGCCTGCGCCTTCTCGGTCGCCACCTTCAGTTCGAACTGTGAGTTCTGGTCGGCGTAGGTCTTGAGCTTGTCCAGCGCCTCCTTGGCCTTGGACACGTCGGCATCGACCGGCAGCGTCTTGCCCTCTTTGAGCAGCTGCTCGTACTGCTGCAGCTTCTTCTCGGCCTCCTGCAAGTCGGCCTGAATCTTGAGCAGGTACTCTTTTTCTGCCAGGGCCTTGTCGAGATCGGCGATGGCTTTGTCGAAGCGGGTCGTGTCGGCATCCAGTGTGACCTTCAGACCGTCTTTCAGCTTGGCGGTGATCTGGTCGATCTGGGTTTCGGTCTGCGTGAGGGTCTGTTGGATCTGGTCGCGAGCGGTCAATGCCGACTGCGCGGCGGTCTGGTGCGCCTTGGCTTCTGCATCCAGGGTCTTGTTGAGAATCTCTTCTGATTCCCGGATGCGCTGAATGGCTTGATTGACGCCATCCTTGCCCTGGGCGATCTGGGTGTCTGCGTCTTTGGTCTTCTGGGCCAGCTCGGCGCGCAACGCGTCTGCTTGGCGCATCAGGGCTTCGGCTTGCGCATATTCCTGCTTGCGGTAGGCATCGCGGGACTGCGATTCCAGTTGGGTGACCTGCGAAACCGCCTGCTCGGACTGCTTGCGGGCATCCTCGCCGCGCTTGGCCTCGCTGGTTTGCGAGCTGGCCACCTGCGAGGCCAGATCCATCGCTTTCTGGGCGAGTTGCCGGGCCTGCTCGAACTCGCCATTGGCCAGCGCCTCGCGGGCCTTACCTTGGTACTCAGCGATCTGACGCTTGCGGTCTTCGGTCGCCTCGAAGTCGGTCATGCCCTGACGACGGATGTCGCGGACACGTTCCTCCGTCGTCATCGAGAGCTGGCGCTTCTCCTCCTCGATGCGTTTGATCTCGGCCAGATGCCGGTTGGCCTCGGCGTTGAGCGCGTCGATGTGCTGCCGGTACTCGGCCAGCGCCTGCGTCATCGTCTGGCGCTTGGTGGCCAGGATTTCGTTCTCGACACGGGTGACGTTGGCCGCACGTTCAGCCTCGGTCTGACCGTCACGGCGCGCCGCTTCAATCTTGCCCCGGGACTCGTCGTCGATCAGCTTCAATGCATCCGTCGTGGCCTGCCGCCGCAGCGTGGTCTGCTGGGTCAGCGCATCGGTCAGCAGCTGCGTCGACTTGGTGATCAGCGCGGCTTCGGACTGCTTCGAGAGTTCCAGCGCAGACTGCTCCTGCTGGTAGCGTGCCTTCACGGCCTCGATCTGGCGCTGGAGGTTGGCCTCAACGATGGACGTCAGGCCCTTGTAGGCCTCGGCCATTTTGGCGGTTGCATCGTTGACCGTCTGATTGGCCTTGCCGACAGCCTGCTCGACCTCACCGAGGCGGGATTTCAGCTTCTCCAGGGCGCTGTGGACGGCCTCGATGCCGCGACCGACGGCTTCCTGCGTGCCCTGGCGCACAGCCTCCAGACGCTTGGCGATCTCCTCGGCAGCCGTCGCGGCGGTGTTCATCGCGCCCTTGGCAGCATCCGCCCCCTTGGTCGCGTCGGCATACATCTGCGCGAAGATCTGGTTCATCTCCGCAAGCCGTGCCTCGTGGCGCTTGGTCGCCTCGGCAATCGTGTCCGAGGTGAAGATGGCGGCGAAGGCTTCCCAGCGGTAGCGCAGCTGCTCAACCGCCTTGACCAGCATCTCGACCATGAAGATGCCCGCCTTGCGGACGATCTCGAATTTCTCGGACAGCCAAGTCCCGATCTCCCAGCCGACCAGGAACGCGCCCAGCACAGCGAACGCCGTCTTGAGCACGCCGACGCTGGCCACGGCGGCCGACACCGACAGATTCGCCGTCGTCCAGGCGGCAGCGGTGGCGCTGGCGGCGGTGACGGCCGCCGCACCGGCGGTCTGCCACGCCGTAATCAGCGCCGGGATCAGGCGGTAGATCAGCACGGCCAGCCCGACTTCGGCGATGCGCTTGAGCCACTGCATCACCGTGTCGAGGTTGTTGGCGAGGAAGGTCAGCGCCTCGGCCAGCTTCTTGGTCAGGCCCGTCGATTCGTCGACCCGGTTGATCCACTGCCCGAAGGCATTGCGCAGGCGCTCGAAGGCCTGGCTCACCGTCTGCGGCAGTTGGGCGTATTCGCTGGCCAGCTTGTCCTTCTGGCTCATCAGCGCGTTGACCACCACGTCAGCAGTCAGCCGGCCTTCTTCGGCCAGCTTGCGCAGTCGCCCGATGGGCACGTTCAAGCCATCGGCCAGAGCCTGCGCCAGACGGGGACTGTTCTCGACGACGGAGTTGAATTCCTCGCCCCGCAGCACCCCTGAGGCGAGCGCCTGCCCGAACTGCAGCAGAGACGACTGCGCCTCGGTGGCCGATGCGCCTGACAGGCGCAGTGCCTGCGAAATGCTCTCGGTGATCGTGAGCGCATCCTTCTGCTCGCCACCCAGCATCCGCACGGCCTGCTGGAGCTTGCCGTACAGCGTGGCCGTTTCCTGAATCGGCACGCCAATGCGCTGGGCGATGTCGAACAGGGCCGCTTGCGCCGTGGTGAACTCACGCTGGCCCGCTGTCGCCAGCTTCAGGCGTGCCGACATCATGTTCCAGGCGTCGGCGATCTGGACGATTTCCTGCACCTTTCCTGCCGCCCAGTTGATCGACAGGAAGGCCAACAACTGCGTCTTGGCCGTTGCCACCTGATCGCCGAAGGCTGACATACCGGCCTTAACCTCGGCCATTCCGGCGGCGGCCTTGGCCCCGGCGGTCTTGGCGGTGGTCGACAGCTCACCGAGACTGCGCTCGGCAGACGTGATGGCGCGTTTGAGCCCCTCGTCGGCCCCTTCGAGCGCGACGAGGATGGAAATTCGCTTGGCCATAAGTTTTTCTCAGCCCTTCAATCCACCGTGCTGATCTGCTTCTCGACCGCCGCCGCCAGACGCGGGATGCGACCCGCGACCAAGCGCTCGACATCGAGGCGCTTCTTGAGCGCAACCTTCGGCACCAGAACGGCAATCGGGATGTCCACGCCACGTTTGAGGCGCTTGATACCCTCCGCCTTGCGGTAGCGGCGCTTGAAACCCGCCAGTGGCCGGTCGTGCTCTTTGATGTTCTCGGCCATCAAGACGATGTTTCCCTTCGCGTTCTTGATGAAATAGGCATTGCCTCCGCGCATCAGCTCGGCCACCTGCGCCTTGAAGCGCTTGCGGCCCACCCGACCGTTGAGCGGAATCAACATCCGCCCGGCAATCTGGCCGCCGGTCTCGTGCATCCCCGACCACGGAATACGCGAGCCCACGTAGAGCGCGGGCAGACGGTTCGGGTCTTTGTCCAGCACCTTGGCGGTGAAGCCCTTGAGGAAAGACTTCTTGACCACGGCCATCTGGCTCGCGACGTGACCGCGCACGTCTTGCTTAATTTCGACCGCCTCGCTGGCGATGGCGCGTGCGACCGCCTTCTTGACCTTGTCGCGGAACTCACCGCCCCAGCGGCGCAACTGCGCCTGGGCTGCGGCGCTATTGATCTGGATGGAAATGCGCATGGTCGTCAGGCACGGTCGGCGGCTTTGTCGGTGAGTCGGTCGAGGGTCTGGTCGAGGTGGCGGGCATCGCCGCGCGTACCGATGGCAATCACAGACAGCAACCGCGCATCGCGGGCCGCATCGGTGCGCGCCGTCGCTGCGACGAAGCCGCGCACCTGCGCCAGGGTGTAGTCGAGGATGTCTGGCAGGCGGTGGCCGTGCTCGATCAGGTGCTGGACGGCGTCGAACCAGCCGCCGCTTTCACGATGGGCGGCGGCTTCACTTGGCCGAACAGACCGTCGAGTTTCGGGATCACCGTCCGGGTAAAAAAATCGGCGTTCACCTCGATCACTTTGGCCGCCAGCAGGATGGCCTCGTCGGCAGCCAGCTCATCGACCCAAGCCCGAGGTTTGCCGACGGCAATGGCAATGGCCGACAGCAGATCGTCGCCGCGCTCGCCGAACAGCGCCAGCCAGTCGATGTCGGAGGCAGTGAGCTGCTGCATCACCGGCGAGATCGCCCGCAAGAAACCGGGCATCTGCCCGACCTTCAGCGGTTTGATGGCCAGCGGCTCACCGTCGATCACCAATTCGACCGCCTGCGGAATCAGGGTGTCCAAGTCACTCATGGCTCACTCCGATCAGAGTTGCACGATGCGGCCGAACTGGCCGAGCACCGCGTCGAATGGCTTGGTGGTGTCGGCCAGCAACGAGCCTTCCAGCTCGAACTTGTTGTACTCGTCCGAGATGAAAGAGATTTCCTTCAGCGGATCGAAGGCCACGCGGTAGAGCTCGACCAGCACCTTGGCATTGCCCTGGGCCGTGTTGATGCCTTCGAGCCGCAGGAAGCGCTCGGGCAGCGCCTGCGTGAAGATGCCGATCTCGGTGGCCACGCCGTAGGCGTAACTGGCCTTGAACGGCGCAGTGAAGCCGGTGGTATCCAGAAACTGGAGGGCACCGAAGTCAGGGTCAGCCGTGTAGTTCGTGCCCAAGGCCAGGGTCGCGGGTGTGCCCGCCGAATCCGTCACCACCAAGGACGACACCTTCGGGTGGGCCAGGAAGTAGCGGTCGCCCGCAATCGGCGCGGCACCGCCCA
Organism: Extensimonas soli; assembly: GCF_029211265.1. GTDB lineage: Bacteria > Pseudomonadota > Gammaproteobacteria > Burkholderiales > Burkholderiaceae_C > Extensimonas > Extensimonas soli. The sequence goes on from NZ_JARGEL010000031.1 coordinate 54,905, forward strand.
CCGGCTCGCCGGTAACCGTGCCCGGCGTGCCGACGACGTGGTTGCCGTACAGGGCCAGCGCAAGGTTCTCCTTGGTGAATTCCTCGATGGTGAGGTTCACGGTGGCGGACTTCTGCTTGACCATTCGGTGATCGAGCGAGCGCTGGCCGGTCTGGCTCTCGTAGTGCTCCAGGACGTCGGTCTTGAGGGAGAGCTTCAGCTCGGCGACGTTGCCGGGCGAGCGCACTTCGATGGGAAGGCCGTCGGTGTCGCGCTTGCCGAGGAAGACGCGGCCTTGAAAACTGGCATAGGTGCTCATTGCTTGGGTTCCTTGCGTTGGATGGGTTTGGGTTCGGGGAAGGGTTCAGCAGTTGGGGCGGTCGGCTCCGGGGTGGCGATGTCGTGCGCGATCAACCAGTCGGCTGATTTCGCGTCGATCTCGATCCGGTCACCGACGCCATACTTCTTGCCAGCGTGGGTGTGCGGGCGCGTCAGGACAAGTTGGGTCATAGGTGTCATCCAAGGGTTGAAAGGTCATTGGCCAGCGTCCGGTACGTGATGCGGTAACGCGCAGGGAGGGCCACGGCCACCGCATCGGCGTCCTCAACCTCCCACTCGCTTTCTTGCTCACGGATGCCCAGCGCCAACCCACCAAACGTGCCGTCCGCGAACAAGGCGGCGTGCGCGGCGGTAAGCAGGCGATCGGCCTCGGTTTCGGGAGAAGCAGGTGGTACCGCCCGCGCGAGCGCGACGACGCGGACAGTGAGTTCGCGCGTGACGCGGTCATTCGCGCGTTCGGTGACGGACTCCGACTCGGGAAACACCGCCAGCGCCGGACAAAGATCGCGGCTGATCGCCACCGTGGGCGAACGGTGCAAAGTGGCCCCGAGACCTTCGACTGCCGGACGGACAGCCGCCATCACCGCCAGCAGAATCTGCTCGCGGATCGAGTTATCTGCCATGGGTTTACAGCCGGGTGAGCTTGGCGCGGATCTCAGAGCCGTCGCCCACGGCACGGATGTCTCGCACCTGGAAGGACGTGCCACCGATTTCGACAACTTCGCGGACTGCAAGACCCCCGAATGCCGTGACCGGGTAGGTCATCTCGTAATCGGTGCTCAAAGTCAGACCATCGAGGAGGGATTCATCCGGCGCGGTAAAGCCGACCTGATGCCGTTGCGATGGCGCACCGTTCGACGGATACCAAAGGCACTCCTTCAGCAGCCCAGCGTTCGCGGCCGACTCATAGATCTGGGCGACCAAACTCATACGCCGCCGCCCATAACGAGCCTGACCAGAACCCCGGGACGATGGCACATCGGTAGCGGGTTGGCCTGCGTATGCAGATCAGTGCCCCGATCGAATTTGCGCGGTTCCTGCTTCGCATAAAGCGGCTGGCCCATCGTGTTGACAGTCTCGTTGAAGTCGGCCGGAGCGAAGTAAGTTCCGAAGGTATCGATGGTGCCCAGAGGGAACGCATGTGCTTCGCCAGCTGCGATGAAGCGCCGGACCGTCTTGTTGACATCTGTCGCCTTGCCTCGGTACTCCTCAAAAGTGATGCCGCCAAAGGTGAAGCCACGGCGAACATCATTGATAAGGACGGCGCCTTGCTGCCAGTTCGTGAAGGCAGTCTTGACATCCTTGTGGCCGGTCAATGCCTTGAAGAACTCTGGAGAGCACAAGCAGTGGACTCCCGTCATGAACTCGCCGAGTAGGGCTTCTTCGATGATGCCCAGGACATCAGTGCATTTGCCCTTGACGTCAGTGCCAGTAGTTGGGCTGCTGATTTCGAAGTCCACGCTCTGTTGATCGATGCCAAACTCGTCAAACAGGTTGTAGATCCGGCTGCCGTCGGCGTCGAGGATCTCACCTTTCAATGCCCCCATACGCAAGTGCTCTAGGGTGATGGCGTGCTTGTTGCGCATCGTCTCGAGGTGTTGGGCCAGCACTCCGGCAATCGACTCCATTTCGGTTTCGCTGCCAAATGCGCGTAGTCCTTGAACCTCCTCGGGCAACACAACGTCGTCGTGCGGGATGTGCGGAACGACGAAGGACCTGACGGTTCGCTTGCCACGCACATTCACTGTTCCCGGAGAGCCTGGCGGCTGGGTCGGAAGGAGGTTCAGGACACCGGCGCGTTCTTCGACAATCACCTGGCGCGTTCGAACCGGCTTGGGCGGGAACAGATTCAACTCCTCCAGGCGTCCGTAACGGTTGGGGATCAAGTTGATGGCTGCAGTCATTGATGCCATCGAAAATGCCGGACTGATGAATGGGTTTTGCATATTGAGTCTCCTTGGCGTTAGGCGCCGATACGCACCAGGACGCCCAGTGCTTTGAGTTGTTGGATCGCTGCTTGCTGCTCCGCAGTCGTGATGCCGGTGGGCCAATGCAGTGCGTGGTCTGACACGATGGCGTGACGCGCCACCATCAGCCCGTCGTTGCGGTCGGCGAGAGCAGCATCGGCGTCCTGCATAAGCACACCAGCGGAGTACTGGCTGCCATCGGTGGCCGACGGGTCGATCTGCTTGACCTTGCCCGTCGCCGTGATCTGCCCGAGCACCGTACCCAGCGGCAAGGTCTGGCCAGCTGCCACGGTCACGCGGTCGCGCGAATAGAGATTGGGCGCCTCGTACTTCAGGAGGTCGCCGAGGTTGATTGGTTCTTGCATTGCGGGCACGGGATGCTCCTTTTTGGGTTACTTGGTGCCCAGGCGACTTTTGACGGCCTGGATCAGAGGGTTGTGGGGAGAGGCGGGATGGCCAGTGCTACTTGCCGACATGGCCGACTGCGGGTCGATACGGCTGACGATTTCGGGACTGGCTTCGGCCTGGGTGGCCAGCAACTGGCTGCGCACCTTGGCGGGCGATGCCTTCGATTCGAGGAAGCCCGCGATCAGGTCGGTGCGCCCGGCCAGGGTGCAGGTCTGGGCGACCTCAATCGCGTCGGCCACGGTCATGGCGGTGGCGGCGGCGGCCGGTTGAGAAAGACTGCCAGCAGGATCAGCAGCAAGCCGATCAGGAGCAGCGGGGTCGGTTCGATCATTCATGGAAGACTCCATCTGGAGGTTGCTAAAAAGTCCCGCGTGGCTTGCCGCCAACTTCGGGAGTGGGGAAACGGATTCGCAGAGCTGCGCAAGGGCGTCGTCAAAGGTGCCGATGGCGTCGGCCAGCCCGATGGCAACGGCGGCTTGCCCGAAGAACAGCCCAGCCTCGGTGTCACGCACCGCAGATGCCTCGATGCCACGGTTGCGGGCCACCGTCTCGACGAACAGGCCGTAGACGCGATTCACCTCGCCCTTGAGAAAGGCGTGGGCTTCGCTGGAAATCGGCTCGTGGGGGTTGAGATCGTTCTTGCGGTCGCCCGCGAAGACCGCCGTGTAGCGAACGCCGTCTTGAGCATCCTTCTCCGACTGGTCGACGTGCATCGCAATGACGCCAATCGAGCCGACGCCGCCGGTGCGCGAGACGAACACCTTGCTCGCCGCAGATGCCAGGGCGTAGGCCGCCGAGAACGCCATGTCATTGGCCACCGCCCAGACTGGCTTGATGCTGGACGCCGCACGGATGCGGTCGGCCAGATCGAACACGCCGCCCGACTCGCCACCCGGCGAGTCAACGTCGAGCAGGATGGCGGCGACATCGGGGCTGGCCAGCGCGGCGTCCAACTGCGCGGTCAGCCCTGCGTAGCTGGTCAATCCGGATTCGGCTTCCAGGCCCACGGTGCGTCGCACCAGCGTGCCGTGGATGGGGATGACTGCGACCTTCGTCGTCTGAGTGGATGCGGGACGTGCGGGCGGCGTGAAGCCCGAAGGCGCAGCCAGATCAGCCAAGCCGATCCGGGGGCCGAGCACGGCCAGGATCACGTCAAGTTTGGGGCGATGGATCGCCAGCGGCACACCGTAGAGGCGTGCCGCCAAATGGGGCAACAGGGTCATGGGAATCCTTCAGGCAGACGGTGAGTCGCCGGTTTGCGTGGTGTCTGCAGCGTTCTTGTTCGGCTCCGCGCTCCCGCCGTCCTTGGACGTGCGGCGCGGGTCGGAGTCGAAGATCAACCCGAGGTCGTCGGCGCGCTGGTTGTCGGCGGCGATCTCGCGGTCAACGTCCTCGGCGTCGTAGCCAAAAGCGGAAATGGCTTCCGAGCGGCTCATCAGCCCGGCGCGGATGGCCAGCAGCATTGCCTTGAACTCCTTCTCGGGGTCGACCCACTGCCAGCCCTGGGGAATCCACTTCACCTGCAGGTACTGGCGGCGACGGGCTGGGCCGCCACGCGCGAAGCCGGGGGCTTCGATGGCACCGGCGAGCACGGCCTGCTTCATCCACGCGGCCCACACCGGACGGCACATCTGATGCACGAGCACACCGTGCTGCACCATCTCGCAGCGACGCCGGAACTCGAGCATCCCGGCGCGAATGGACGAGTAGTTCACGCCTGTCAGGTCGCCGGTCAACTGCTCGTAGGTGACGCCGATGGCAGCGGCGACCGCGCGGAACTGCGTGCGCAGGAACTCGCCATACGAGCCACCGACGTCGGCTGGGTCAGAGAACTTGATGTCCTCTCCAGGCTCCAGAATCTGCAAGGTGCCCGGCTCCAGACCGGCCAGCGCGATGCCATCGCCATCGGCAGCACCTTCGCCCATCAGGTTGTCCTCCGGGTTCTGCCGGGTCACGAACCCCGCGAACATCGCGGCGGTCTTCTTGCGCACCAGTTCGGCGTCGTCGTACTGGTCGAGTTCGTTGAGCTTGACCAGGGCCCGCGACAACCACGGCTCGCCCCGGATCTGGCCGGGACGCAGGACGCGGAACAGGTGGATGATTTCTTTCGCATCGATGCGCACCGTGTCCATCCCGCCCTGGCCCGACATCGGAGCCAGCCGACCGTCTTCGGGGTGCGAGCGGTACAGGTGGTAAGCGACGCGCCGCCCGAGGCTGTCGAATTCGATGCCAGAGCGCACCACGTTGCCCGAAGGCAGATCGAGGTTGAGGCTAATCGGCAGATGCTCGGGCTCCAGCAACTGAAGCTGCAGAGGAACAACCAGTCCGTCCTCCGGACGACGCGGGCGCAGCCGGATCAGGCATTCACCGCCTTCGAGCATCGCGCGGCAGGCCAGCGCCTGCAGGCCATAGAAGTCGGTCTGACCTGCAGCGTCGGCTTCCTCCGTCCAGTCACGCCACAGCGCCTGGACGTCGGTCTTAAAACGTTCGTCTGCTGCCAAACTCTGCGGCTTGATGCCAGTGCCGACCGCGTTGGACACGAAAGCCTCAATCCCGGCCTGCGCCCAGGCATTGCGGCGCACAAGGTCTCGGCTCTTGATGCGCAGCTCGGTGTTGGTCGCCAACATCGCGGCGACCGCGCCGGGGTTGCCGGGCATCCACGCCAGCGAACGGCGGCCACGGCCAGCCGCTTCGTGGACGGGTGGCTGGCCGAACAGGCTTCGGATCTTCGAATACCAGGCCATCAGAACCCCTTCGAGGTCGTGACCCGGATCTGGCGCGGCGCACCCGGCCATAGACCGGTGGCGGCTGCCTGTTCCAGGATGCCGCGCTTGACCTCGCGGATCGCGGCCTTCAGTTCATCGACCGAGCGGTACTCGACGGTCTTGTCGCCGAAGCTGACGCGGCGTTCGCCCTTGGCGAGCGCGGTCTCCAATGCCTGGAGTTGGACTTCTGTGTAGGCCATCAGCGGTACACCACGAGGTTGATTTCAGAGGAGTCGTCAAATGACGCCGCAGCCGTCGCACAGGAGATGTCGACGTACTGCGCGGTCTTGAGGTCGGAGCTGGCGCGCACGATGGCAACGCGCTGCTGGCCGGTGTTGGTGCTGCTACGGGCGAGTGCCGTCCAGCAGTAATTCGCATCCGGCATCGCTACCGCGAAATGCACGCGGTAACGGCCAGCCGCCGTGCGCACCACGCTGGCGACGTTGAGCGCGCTGGCAATCACGACCTGACCGCCCACGTAGCCGAAGCTGACCCATACCCGGGCAACGCCGGGATGGGTGGCGTCGATCTTGGTCTTGACCTCGAAGCCAATGCGCGCAGCCAAGGCGGCGATGCTGGACGCAAGACTCATCAGGCCAGCGCCCCATCGAAGATCACGACGAAGTCGGTATCGGTGTTGCCAACGTCGCTGGCCGCGACCGCCCCGATGTTGGTACGGGCCTGCAGCTGCTCGGCTACGGTCAAGGTCTGCGCCGCGTCGAAGCGAACACGGAGATTGACCGCAGCCAGAATCGCATCCAGACCGCTGGTGCCGTTCTGCAGCGCCTGCTGAATTTCCACCAGGGTGTCGTAGGCGGCGTCGGCACCACCCAGAATGTCGGCCTTGAGCGCGTCCAGCAGCGACACGATCTTGTTCGACGAATAGGTGCTGGTGGTGGCGATCTGGTTGTCATCGATGGCCATCGCGGACAGAACCGCCGCCTTGAGCTCGTTGATGGCGGCGACCAGACTCGACTTGTCGTTGGTGGACAGGCTGGCCAGACTGCCTGCCGTCGCACGGACGTCGTTGAACTCCTGAGCAACTCGGATGACCAGGCTCTCGATACGGGTGGCAAGACTCATGAAAACTCCTCTGAAAATCAGGACAACCAGCGGCTCTTGATGACGCGCCGCCGTGATGGGGTTGCAGAAACAGAAAGGCCACCTCGTTGGGTGGCCTCGTCTGGGTCGAATGTTTGAATCGGGGGCGGCTCATCCGGTGGCCGTTCCATCCCGAGTTGCCGCTCCAGTTCTCGCCAGTGGCGTTCCTCGAAGCGATCCAGGCCCGCCGCCGATGCGGCCGCGCGGGCGTACACGTAGCAATCGAGCGCTTCATTGCGCTCGCGCATCTTTTGCCACTCGCGCACCGGGAAGCCGTTGCGGTCGCGGCGGGTAATCAACTGTTCGGCGCAGAGCTGCTGGATGAACTCCGCGTCGATCTTGGGCAGGTGGACGAACCCAGTCGGGTAGACGGTGGTCACGCCGTCGTCGCTGACGTCCGTGCCCTTGCGCAGGTTGTTGTAGAACTCCAGCTTGGCGATGCCGACCGCCACCGTGAACACCTTGATGCCCCGGCGCAGCTTCTTGCCGCCTTGCGAAACATCGATGGCCGTCGGCGTGCCGATCAGTGCCGCCCCTCGCGGTACGCCCTTGACAGGCATCACGCGCGGGTCACGGCAGGCCCGCACGAAGGCGTAGGCCTCTTGCGTCGCAAAGCCGGTATCCAGGGCGAAACGGGCCAGCGGCATCGCCGCGCCCGAGGTGTGTGTCCAGTTTTCCGCAAGCAACTCGGCGAGTCGCTTCCACACCGCGTCGCGGGCGGTGTCGCCCATCAGCACGCGGTGTTCGACCAGCCAGGATTCCTTGCCACGTCCGAAGGCCCAGATGGATGCCTCGATGCGATCCTTCTGCACGTCGGCAGCGCCCACCAGGAGCAATCCGCCCGTTGGCACCGTGCCGATCCGGTATTCCTCGCGGCGCTCTACCAGCCGTTGCCAGTCGGGCGCTTCGCCTTCCTCGACCCAGGTTTCGCCCAGCTCGGTGTTCTTGAAGGTCTTGATGGCGGCCGCCGACCCCGATTCCTTGTTCACCGAGCTTTCCCACGCGGCGGCAATGTCGCGCCAACCGCGCCAACCGACCGGGCTGTAAAGCGACGACAGGTGAAACCCCGCCGTCTTGCCGGTGCCGTCGCTGATCATCGCGCGCCATTCGCCGTGCTCCAGCATCCAGGTCTTGTGGTGCTCGGCAATCGACTCGTCGCACGATTCGCAGATGTACGCCGCAGTGTCCGGTTGACCCTTCTCCCATCGCAACTGCTCGAAGCGCAGCCACTGGCGATGCGAGCAATGCGGGCACGGCACGAAGTAGCGGCGCTGATCACTGGCTTCGTACTCGCGCTCGATGGCGCTCGCCCCCGAGATCGTCGGGGTTGAAACGATGAAGATCTTGCGCCGAGCGAAGGTTCGCGTGCGCGCCTCCGCCAGCGAGATCGCATCGCCTTCGCCCTCGACGTCCAGTGGATAGCCGTCTACCTCGTCGAGGAACAGATACCGCACCGGCATCGAGCGCAGTCCGACCGCGCTGTTGGCCCCGGTCATCACCAGAACACCGCCCCGGAACTCCTTGGCCAGGATGGTGTTGCCCGAGTCGCGTGACCGTGCCGGGGAGATCAGTTCGCTCAGCGCCGCCGACTCCTCGATCAACGGATCGATCCGCTGCTTGGAATTGCGCTTGGCCATATCCACCGTCGGCCATACCGCCATCATCGGCCCCGGCGCGTGGTGGATCACGTAGCCGATCCAGTTCGAGCCCATCTCGGTCGCACCGAGCTGTGCGGCTTTCATGAACACCACGCGCTCGACCGGCGAAGTCGGTGACAGGCAGTCCATGATCGCCTTCAGGTACGGCGTGCGGCTGGTGCGCCAGCGTCCTGGCTCGGCGGATGCCTTGCTGGAGAGCATCCGGTGGCGGTCCGACCATTCGGACACCGAGAGCAGAGGATCGGGCGTAAGCCCTTCACGCCACGCGCGCTCGATTTCGGCAGCGCCTTCGTATTCAACATCCAGCATCAGTCCACCCGGGGCCGCAGTTCGCCCAGTTCCTGCAGGTGCTCACGTACCGCCGCCTCCAGGGCGACGTGCATCGTGTGCGGATCGATATTGAGCTTGGCCGCCATCTGCGCCGAGATGCGCGCTGGCCAGTTCAGCCACGCATCGCGCTCGGAGCGCGCCAGCTTGAAAACGTGGGCGATGGCCTGCGGCCGATCCACCAACTCGCCCTTCAGCCGGGCCAGACGCACCTTGTTGGTCTGCGCCTTGACGACCTCATTGACCGTGCGCGCCTGAAGCAGGGACGCGCCGCCAGTGGGTAGGGCCGCAGGCCCATCACCGCCAACACCGGTACCGCCTTCCGGCACGGCGACCTTTGCGGCCTTGGCCCGCGTACCGGTCTTCGGCACATCGGAGTTGCGAGCCCACTCGCGATCAGCACGGTCGGCATCAATGGTGCCGTCAGTCTCCGGCGTGATCCGACCTGCGCGAATTGCCTTGTGAACAGCGGTGTCGGTCACACCACGGTGACGGGCGTAAGCGCGAATCGAAATGCCCATTTTGAGAACCGGTTGCCCCTTCAATCATTAGTTCGTCATTCACTCGAAATCAGCTTGGCTTCTCTCTGGAACAGCGCGTTCATACGGACGTCATCAACACCATCAAAGGACGCAGCAATGAGCAAGCTCGAACAACTCCTGACCCAGATCGCGCAAAGCAAGCTGGGCATCGAAACCCTGGAAACCCGCAAGTCGGACAGCCTCGACTTCCACGACGTGGCGGTTTGGTGCCTGCGCGACGCCCTTGAAGCCGCGTTCAACGCAGGCGTCGAACAGGGCCGCAAGGCGGCGAAGTCGGACAAGGCCAACAACTGATCAAGAACCGTCGAAGCCAAGCAGAAAGCGCTTGGCTTCACTCCCGAACAGCGCGTTCATCACGTCACCCCATCAACCCCTCCGAAGGAGAAGCAAATGACCACCACCCAACTGACCCCGGCGCAGCACGCGATCCTGGCCTACGCCCTCGAACACACCGACGGCAAGATCGACTGGTTCCCCGAAAACATCAAAGGCGGGGCACGCAAGAAGGTGCTCGATGGCCTTTTCAACCGCGCGCTGATCACCTCCGACGGCACCCACTGGTTCGTTGCAGCCGAGGGCTACGACGCGATGGGGCGCGCCCGGCCTGCGCCTGCGCCAGTGACCGCCGACTCCGAACTCGACGCAGCCGTGACGGCAGCCGAGGCCACGTGGGCGCAAGAAAAGGCGGCCGCCAAACCTCGCACCCGCGAGAACAGCAAGCAGGCCACCGTGATCCAGATGCTGCGGCGCCCCGAAGGGGCAACGGTGCAGCAGATCTGCGAGACCACCGGCTGGCAGGCGCACACGGTGCGCGGCACCTTTGCCGGAGCCTTCAAGAAGAAGCTTGGCCTGACCATCGTCTCGGACAAGGCCCAAGGTGGCGAGCGGGTCTACCGGATCGCCGCAGAAGCCTGATCGCCACGCCAACACCCAGGAGAACATCCATGAGCACCATGACCATCACCATCGAACGCACGCCTCGCACCCTTCAGTTTGGCGACACCACCTTGCAGGTCGAGGAGTTGAGCGTCCGATTGCCGTTTGCCCGCAAGCCTGCCGACTTGGACGAAGTTGGCGGCCAGGGTCAGACCAAGGTCTACGTCACCGAGACGAAGGAACTCACCGTCGACGAGTTCGATGCCTTTGCCCGCAGCCTGTTGGTATCGCGCGACTGGCTGCGTGGCAAAGGTGGCGGCACTTGTGACGGCTATCTTTGCGTCGAGGTCACCGCACCGGGTCGCCCCTACCTTTACGTGAATCCAGAGGGCGGCGACTACGCACGCTACGTGGCCCGTCTCGGGTGATCGAAATAGATTGAGAAAGAAGCCAAGAACAGCTTGGCTTCTCAATCGAACAGCGCGTTACTACGGGTGTCGCAACGATCAACCCCAAGGAGCCAGAGATGAACACCAACCAACAGATCCCCGCCACCCAGAACGAAGCCTGGGGCTTCTGGGGCACGATGAACGAACACGCCAGCACCGCGTGGCCCCTGGCGATGAGGGCCATCTCGGACGCCACCAGCCAGCCCCTCGAATCAGTCCAGGTCTTCCTCGACAGCCGCCACGGACGCCACTTTGCGGACGATGTGCAAAACGGGCTGTACCAGGGCCAGACCCTAGCGGACGCGATCAACGCCGCCACCCAACAGTGGATGGGCTGGACGATTGGCCGCCAGACCAGCAAGCAGTACGGCATCCCGCGCGGCCTGCCTTACCTGACGGGCTTTGTGATTCACTGCGAGATCAACGAGGAGTCGCTCGCCGCCTGATCATCGAACAGCGCGCCATCCGACTCGCGGGTGGCTTGCTTGCCAGCCCATTCCTGCCAGCGCCGCACGATCACGTCCACGTACTTAGGGTCGAGTTCGATCAGCCGTGCCAGCCGCCCTGACTTTTCGGCGGCGATCAGCGTCGTGCCGGAGCCCCCGAACGGGTCGAGCACCACGTTGCCCGGTCGGCTCGAATTGCGTATCGCGCGCTCGACCAACTCCACCGGCTTCATCGTCGGATGCAGGTCGTTCTTCTGCGGCTTCTTGATGTTCCAGACGTCACCCTGGTCGCGGTCGCCGCACCAGTGACGCTGCGCGCCCTCGGGCCATCCGTACAAGATTGGCTCGTACTGGCGCTGGTAGTCGGCCCGGCCCAGCGTGAAGGTGTTCTTGGCCCAGATGATGAACGTCGACCACTTTCCACCGGCGGCACGGAACGCTGCCTGCAGCACATCCAGTTCGCTGGACGACATCGCCACGTAGATGCCGCCCCGGCAGTTCCCGATGGTCGGCGTCAACGCCGCCAGCAGGAAGTCGTAGAAGCCGTCGCCGAGGTTGTCGTTCAGGATCGCGCGATCCTTGCCGCGCATCTTGTCCTTGGCGCTGTTGGCGTAGTTCACGTTGTACGGCGGGTCGGTGAAGACCATATCCACCGGCTCGCCATCGAGAACCCGGTCGTAGCTCTCAGCCACAGTGGAGTCGCCACACAGCAGACGGTGGCCACCGAGCAGCCAGACATCGCCCGGGCGCGAGACGGGTGTCTCTGACACCTCGGGCACCGCATCGTCATCGGTTTCGCCTTCGCCATCCGGCTCGTCGCCCGCCATCAATTCCGCAAGTGCATCGGCATCGAAGCCGGTCAGCGACACGTCGAAGTCGTCATCCTGAAGGGACGCGATCTCGATGCGCAGCATCGCGTCGTCCCAGCCCGCGTTCTCGGCGATGCGGTTGTCCGCGATCACCAGGGCCCGGCGCTGCGTCGCGCTCAGATGATCGAGCACCACCACCGGCACCACCGCCAGCCCGAGCTTCTGCGCAGCAGCAAGCCGTCCGTGCCCGGCCACGATGACACCATCGCTACCGGCGAGGATCGGATTGGTGAATCCGAACTCGGCAATCGAGGCAGCGATCTGCGCCACCTGATCGTCCGAGTGGGTGCGCGCATTGCGGGCGTAGGGCAGCAGTTTGGCGGTCGGCCACTGCTCGATCTTGTCGGCAAACCACGAGGCGGTCATTGCGCTACCTCCGTGGTGGCCAGACGTTCACTGGCGACGTCATCGAAGGATTGGCCGGTGGCCAGCAACGTGACGGGCACGCCGGAGTGGTTCTGCTGGAAGCGCTTGATGGCGACGTCCACGTACTCCGGCGCGATCTCAACGCTGCGACACACACGACCGGTGCGCTGCGCGGCCAGCATCGTCGTGCCGCTGCCGCCAAAAGGTTCGAACACGATGTCGCCTGCGTCCGTGTAGGCCTCGATCACGAACTCCGGCAACGCCACCGGGAACACAGCCGGGTGGTCGATGTCCTGACCGATCTTGCCCTTGTGACGCATCACGCGGATCACCGAGTCGGGAATCCGGGTGTCCTGCGTCGGCTGCCCCTTGTGCGTCCAGCCGCCGACCTCGCCGTCCTTGCCGCGCATCGCCGTGGACGAGCCATCGGCACGCAGGTGCGACTCCTGGCCCGCGTGCTTGCAGGGCACGATCTTGTTGGGCTTGCGGCTGGCGCGGTTGAAGTGAAATACGAACTCGAAACTCGGCGCAAAGCGACCAGCCCAGTCTCCGGGCATCCCCGGTCCTTGATCCCAGACGTACCACGCGAAGCGCCGCCAACCCTGCGTGCGCATCCAGCCAAGCCACGCATCCCAATACGGGATGACTTCGTTGTCGCGGTGGATCAACCCGAGGTTGACCAGCACCTGGCCGTCGTCGGCCGTTGGCACGTTGGCAAACACGCCGCGCATCAGGCCATCCCAATCCTTGACACCGCCGCTGGTGTAGTCACGCTGGTTGCCGTAAGGCGGTGAGGTGAAGCACAGCCGGGCCGCATCGCCCTGCATCAGCGTGGCGACTGCTGTCGGGTCGGTGGCATCGCCACAGATCAGACGGTGGGAGCCGATGGCCCAGACATCGCCGGTGCGGGACACCGGCACCACAGGGGCATCCGGCACATCATCAGCAGCGTCCGGTTCGTCGGCATCTGCCTCCTGGTCGGCGTCATCGGTTTCCACCTCGTCAGCGAGCAAGGCCTCGATCTCAGCATCCTCGAAACCGGTCAACGCAAGGTCGTACCCGGCCTCGGACAGCTCGGCCATCTCCAGCGCCAGCATCTCCTCGTTCCAACCGGCGTCGAGCGCCAGCCGGTTGTCAGAGATGACGTAGGCACGCTTCTGCGTGGGCGAGAGGTGCGCCAGTTCTATGACCGGCACCTGATCCAGCCCGAGCTTGCGCGCGGCGGCCAGACGACCGTGGCCCGCGATGATCCCGTTGTCGCCGTCCACCAGAACCGGATTCGTCCAGCCGTACTCGACGATGCTGGCGGCGATCTTGGCCACCTGCTCATCCGTGTGCGTGCGTGGATTACGGGCGTAGGGGATCAGCGCCTCGACCTTGCGGTACTCGACGTTGAGCGTGTTCAGAATCGGTTCCTCAAAAGGAAAGCCCGCCGACGGAAAACCGTGGGCGGGCTCGTGATGGGTGCGGACTGGTGCGGGTGCAAACTGCAAACCCTGCAAACCTTGGTTTGCAGTCGGACGCTAGACGACTGCCGCGCTCGCGCCCCCCGCATTGGATTTTCGGAAGGAAGGACCCCTTTTGCCTCAGGCCACTCGCCGAACCGTCACCGCTGTCCAGAAGATAGCTGAAATACTACCCCTGATCGGCCTGCTTTGTTGCAGGGGCAAAAGCCGCAGTTGGTAGCTGATGGCAGCGCATGACAGCCTATCCGCGCTCATTCGCGTTCAAAGACTATCTCGCGACGAGGCAGTCGTTGAGCTGGTCAGCCACCGTCTGCAATGCCTTCTGCCACCGCCGCCACGCCGTCGTCCGGTCGCAAGCAAAGCGAATCGTGACGTCTCGCCAGCCGTAGCGCTTGGCGCGCATCCACACAAGGTGGCGCTGTTCGACCTCCAGCCACTGCACCCACTGCATCGTCTCCAGCATCCGGTCGATGGCGTCCGGTGCGGGCGGGAATGGGCGGTAGACCTTCTCGTCGGCAGCGAACGTCTCCCACTCCCGGCGCACGATGGCGGGCCAGCAGTTGAAGTGGCCCTGCACCCGCACGGGTGGCAGGCGTCGGGAGGTAGCGGCGGCTTCCTCGAAGCGGGCGGCCACGTCCTCAATCGTCCAAGCCGTGTAACGGTCAGTCATGGCGTCGTCCTCCCGCGCCGTAGAGGCGCTCGCCGATCTGGCGTACCAGTTCGCGCTCCATCCAGTCGAGCCGTTCATCGTCGGGTGAGACGACCAGAATGCGCTGGTCGCGCCAGCCACGTTGCTTGATGGCGTCCACGTCCTGGACGTCGGGCCGGAATCGCCCGAGCGGGCAGCGGTATTGGGGTGTCGGAATCTTCATCTCACACCTCCCGTTCCAGTGCGTGCTGTTCGATAGCCCAGTGCAGCAGTGCCAGAGCGTCGGCTTCGTTGTCATCGACCGGGGCATGACCGCGTGCCCGGATGGCGGCGATCACATCCTCCTTGCCCGCGTTGCCTTTGCCGGTGGCGTGCTTTTTGATCGTGCCGACCGGCACGCCCTGATACGGGATCTGGTGGTGCTCGCACCACGCGGTGAGCGTGGCGAGGAATCCGCCGTAGGCGTGCGCCGCGTCGGTCGAGACGTGGCGGCGGACTTCCTCGAAGTGCAGGCAGTCGATGCCGTCACAGGATTGCTTGATCTCGGTGAGCCAGCGCTTGAAGCGCAAGAAGCGCATTCCGCCGCCTTCGAAGCGCTGCGGACGAAAGCTCTCGGAACCGCTGGTGATGTGGCGGTCGCTGCCCCGCAGCGCCCAGCCGGTGGTCGTGCCCAGATCGAGGGCGAGGATGGTGGTAGTCATGGTGTCAGTCCTTGTCCGGTGCAGGTCTGACGCAGCTGACACGGAATACCGAAACTCTCCGTGAGGCGCACGCGCGCACGCGTATAGAGAGTTACGTGCAAATGCGTCAGCTGCGTCAGACGACGTGGTTTTCATGGGAGTCAGTTGTCCGCGTAGGGGGTGTAGGCGGGCATCGGCGGGTGCTTGAGGCCAATGCCCTGGAACCCGCGCACGCCCATGCCGTTGCGCCACTTCTCGATCCCGCGCGTGATCAGCAGATCGGAGAAGCGTCGTTGCGCGCCGATGAACTCCCCGGCGGCCTCAGCCCACTGCTTCCAGTCGGTGAACAGTTCGGCGGTCAGCGATTTGGCGTTGGGCGCGCGCACGCAGCGTTCATCGAGCCAGCGGCCCAGCGCATCCTCGGACTCGAAATACTCCTCGGTCGCCGACACCACGCTGGCGGGCGGCTTCAAGCCTTCGCGCTGCCACGCAAGGCATCCGGCCACGGCCCACGCCAGAATCCCGTCGCGTTCGGCCAGCAGCTTCTCGGTCAGACGGCCATCGCGCCGCTCGGGCGGAATCGTCACCGTGAAGGGGATCATGTGCATCCGCCGCTTCATCGCTTCGTCGATGTTGCGGATAGCGGGCTTGTGGTTGCCGACGATGACCGGCTTGAACTGCGGCGTGTACTCGAAGAAGTCCTGGCGCATGAAGCGCGCGGAGATCTTGTCGCCTCCGGTGATGGCCTTGACCTTGGACTCGTTCAGGCGCCGTCCTTGCTCGGTTTCGATGGCCGTCACGAAGCGCGCGCCACGCAGGCCCGCCAGATCGGTCGGATGGCGGTCGCCACGCGTCTCGACGAAGGTGTCCATCGACGCGGTGGCGGCGTAGTCACCGAGGATGGTGCTGATGACGTTGGCGAACACGCTCTTGCCGTTGGCACCCGTGCCGTACAGGAAGAACAGCGCGTGGGCGCTGGTCACGCCGGTGAGGCAATAGCCGACCATCCGCTGCAGGTAGGCCTGCAGGTCAACATCGCCGCCCGCGATGTCGGACAGGAATGCCATCCATTGCGGGCAGTCGCCACCCGGCGTGGCGGTAGTGATCTTGGTCATCCGATCGGCGCGGTCGTTCGCGCGCTTGCGACCGGTCTTGAGATCGACCACGCCACCGGGTGTGTTGAGCAGCCACGGATCGGCGTCCCACTCGTCGGTGGTGGCCGCGTGCCTGCGGTCTGCCCGCGCCAGCCGTTCCACACCCCCGACCGTGCTGGCGCTGGCGAGCTTCGCCGCGACCTTGGGGTTGTCGGCGCGCACGGCGGTCTGGCGGCAGACGCTGCGGATCAGGTCGGTCGCGGCCAGCGTGTCCTCGGTGCGCCAGCGTTGCCCATCCCACACCAGCCACCGACCCCAGGCCGCCACGTAGCGCCAGTCGCGGTGGTAGCGGCGGGTGAAAGACAGCGCCAGCGCGTCCTCGGTACCCCAGACGGATTCGTCGCTGCTGACCACCGGATCGACGTCATCGGCCACGTCGTGCATCTGCAGGCGCGGGCCGTGGGTAAGGAAGGTGGCGACGTCGAAGCCCTCGGCGATGGCGTCCGCCACGTCCCAGCCCTCGGCAGCCTCCTCAGGCGGATAGAGGATGTGGCAGGATTTCGCACCCGCCGACAGGATGGCCTGTGCTGCCTGCGTCGCGTACTCCCAGCCCGGTTTGTCGCGGTCAGGCCAGATCAGCACGGCCTTGCCGGACAGCGGCGACCAGTCGGTCTTATCGACCGGAGCGTTGGCACCGTGCATCGCCGTGGTGGCCACGATGCCCGCGTCGATCAAGGCCTGCGCGCATTTTTCGCCCTCGACCAACACCACCTGCGCGGCGCTGGTCATCCCCGGCTGGTTGTAGAGCGGACGCGGGTCTGGCGGTGCCATCTTGCGCCGCTTCGCATCCCAGGGCCGGAACTGCTTTTTCTGCCCGGGCGGGTCGTAGCGGTAGACGACCGCGATCAGATGGCCAGCCGCATCGAGGTAGTCCCACTTGGCGGTGGCGGGACCGAGTTCGTCGACCGGCACGTCCTTCTTGCTGGCCTTGCGCGAAGGTAGAGAACGCGAGCGTCCGAGCAGATCGGCAGCGGCGTCGAGCACACGCGGAAAGTCGTTCAGCACGTCGATGCCGAGGTGCGCACCGATCAGCGCGTAGATGTCGCCGCCGTCACCGGTGGCACGATCCGTCCACAGTCCGGCCTTCTCGCCATCGAGCACCACTTCGAGGCTGTCGCCGGGACTGCCCAGCACGTCGCCGATCAGGAACTTGCCACGGCGCTTCTTGCCTGCCGGAAACAGCGTGGCCAGCACCGAGGAAAGACCCGCGATCAGTCCGGCACGCAGCTCCTCACGTTGGTGGTCGTCAAGGATGCGCTTGGGCTCGACGGGTTTTTGGGTGTCGTTGAAGTCAATCATCTGCGCCACCTCCGATCACATCGGCGATACCGGCCAGCTCCTGCGGGATACGAGATTCGTGGCGCAACTTGCGCAGGGCCTTCCCCTCGATTTGGCGGACGCGCTCGCGCGTGACCTCCATCTTCTCGGCGATCTCGTCGAGTGACGAGCCGACAAAGAAGCGCTCGCGGATCACGTCCGCCTCACGCGGCGTCAGCGAATCGAGCGCATCCTGGATGATGCGGCCTGCCTGCGCGTGGCAGGCCAACCGCAGTGGGTCTGCAGACGCCGTTCTACAGGCTAGGGCTTGCACGCTGTCTGCATCCAGATCGATGCTGGAATGGTTCGTTTCCAGCGGCTGGAGCTGGGCATCCGACCACAGGTCTGAGGGTGATGCGTTCAGGAAGTCGCACAGGTTCCACGCGCATTCCCGCAGCAAACCATCCGGCGTCAGCGGCGACCGAGTGAGGTTGATGTAGGGTAACAGCGCCCCGTAGTAGCTGATGCCGGCGGCGGCAGCGAACGGTGCGCCCGGCCTGTGCCCCGCCCGCTCGATGGCACGCAGCAGCCGGGCATTGCGCACGGAAATACGAACACGGTAGTCACTCATGTGTGCCTCCTTGCGTGACTGCCCATGCCCTGAGCTCCGAGATCCGGAAGCGAACCATCTGGCCAACCCGGTAGTGCGGAATGCGCTTCGAGACGCGGCAACGAGGCTTGGTGAAGTAGTACGACGGAAGATTCAGCTG
Source organism: Extensimonas soli (assembly GCF_029211265.1). GTDB lineage: Bacteria > Pseudomonadota > Gammaproteobacteria > Burkholderiales > Burkholderiaceae_C > Extensimonas > Extensimonas soli. Next base: position 72,973 of record NZ_JARGEL010000031.1, read on the forward strand.
TTGGGCAGCGTGGCGTGCCCCCACCATCGGTTCCGCCGCTGGTGCTTGTGATTGGATATGGCTCATTGCATCCTCCAGCAGCGGTCTTGCCATGCGCACATCCGGCATTCGAAATGGGTCGAGTCGTGGAAGGCGCGTGGCAGAAGCTCGCCAGCCTCGGTCGCCGTGATGACCTTCACCGCTCGATCCGACATGCGCTGGGCAAGCGCCGCGTCAAATGGCACAAGCTCGGTGTAGATATCCATCGTGTCGGCGTTGAGCGCCGTGAAGATCGCCGGGTGCTCGTGCAGTTCGAGATAGGCTTGGTAAATCGCCACTTGCGCGGCGTAGATGGGCTTGGAGATGGCCAAGCCCTTTTTCTCCAGGTCGCTCCAGGACTTGTTGCCCAGGCACTTGCACTCCCAGAGCGCGGGATAGGCGAAACCCTCGGGGCCGCCGACGATGACGCCGTCGACGTGTCCCTGCAGGCGACCATCGGCCACCGAGAATCCGAACTGCTCGCCATCGGCCTTTCGGGTGCGCAAGTCAAAGCCTGCGTCCCGCAGCCACGCGACCATGCAGTCCTCCATGACATGGCCACGCTCGAAGATGCGCAGCATCCGGCCCGGGGTGTCCCGCCCGTGGTCGATGGGAGCCTTTGCGTACTCGAACTGCAGCGCGCGCTCGCAGGCCACCCCGAGGCGCGAGGCCCCGAGGTACTGGCGCTCAGACTGGCGGGCGCGGGCCTGCTGCAACCCGGCGTCGACCAGGGCGGTGACCTGGCCCGCGATGCTCGATGAGGAATTGAAGTCCATCATGGCCTCTTCCCCTTCGGTTCTTCCCAGGGCAGGTCGTCCTCCAGATCTGCGAACGGATTGGCAGCATCGGGTGCGAGCGGATCGGGCGTGGGCGGCAAGCCCCGCACGGGCGGAAACTTGCTGGACTCGTGGTGCGCGACCATTGCGTCCGACCAGCAAGTGACGATGGCGTCGATTACGCGCAGGGCCTCGGCTTCGGAGTAATCGCCTAGGGGCTTGGTGAAGCCGATCTCGCCCGCTGCCTCGCCGAAAGCCTTGAGGCAATGACGCATTGCGGCCAGTTCGACATCAGACGGATCAATCATGGCGACCTCCGTCTTGTCGATGCGACCTTCCTTGGCCCGCTGCCAGTTGCCGTACAGCGCGTGAAATGCGTCCTGGCAGCGACGGGAACAGAACACCCAGTCGATGGGGTAGCGCCGGGGATCGCCCACGCCGTGGCGGTTGTCGGTGTGGCCGTAGCCCCGGGCCTGTCGTTTGCAAACCCAGCATTTCACGCCCCCTCCTCGAGTTCATCGAGCAGCAGGCCCAACTGCAGGGCAGCGCCAGCGAAGGCGGCTTCGCAGCGGCGCTTGAAGTCGGGGTAGCTCATCGAGCTGCGCGCAATCGCGGTGACCGCGTGAATCTGCGATTCCAGATGCGCGAGCCCCTGATCGGACAGCCACTGGTGGTGCTTCTGCGAGATGCCCTTGCGATTGCGAATCTCGCCCAGCAAGTCCTGCGGGAGCACCGGCCCATAGACCCAGCGCAGCGTGATCTGACCGACGACGTGCGGAGGGTTCTGGTCGTGGCCCTGGTACTTCCAGCCGAACAACCGATAGATGGCGCGGTAGTAGTCCGGGTGGAAGCGGCGCTCCCACGATGCGCAGGACTGGCGCAGCAACTTGGAGATCAGTTCCTGCAGTGCGTCCGGTGCGCGGTGGTGCTGGTAGCCGGTGGCCTCGTCGATCAGTGCGACCTCGCCGGTGGTGGCCAGCGCCCGCATGATCGTCAGGCAGTTACCGACGATGCCCTGCCGAGCGCGGTGCAGCGTGCCCGCGATGGCCGCGTCCACCACGGATGTGGCCACGTCCGCGATGATGCCTGCGGGGAAGAACTGGGTCTGACGTCCAGATGGCAGCAAAATCGGCCCAGATGATTTTTCCAATAAAGACAATGAGTTAGGCGCAATTTCGGCCAGAAAACGGACGAAACGGCCACCCTTGTGCGATTCGTGGAAACCAAGGAGCTTGGCCAGCTCCTTGCGGACGTAGCCGCGCTCGCCGGTGGTGAGCACGACCGCCTCGCAGTCGAGATCGCCGAAATGCACGACGCCGTAGTGGCTGGCAGTGAGCATGGATGCGTTCATGGCAGCCTCCCTCACTGCGCCCACGACGGTTTGCCCGTCACGGGTGCGCGTTGTGGAGCCGGTGTCTGATACGCGGGCGCGGCCTGCGCCGGAGCGCCGGACGTGCCGCCGCCCGACGCCTTGGGCGGCACGCCCATCAACTTGGCGTAGTCGGGGTGATCCGGTTCGACCGCCACCTTCACCACGTTGCGATCCTGGCCCTTGCCGTCCTTCTCGATGTCGACGCGGGCAAGGAACTCCAGGCCATCCAGTTCGTGGAAGCCTTGGATGCGGCGCGCAGACGAAGCCTGTGGGCTGTTGTCCTGCGGATGGACGTTGCGTGCGCTGTTCAGCGCGGCACGGATGAAGCTGCGCCCCATCTGGCCCCAGGTCGGCCCCTTCTTGGAGTGCAGCCCGATGTTCGACCACATCTTGCGTTTGGCATGGTCGCCAGCGGTGACCACGAATTCGGCTGCGAGATAGATCGAGCCGGTCTCGAAAGACTCGGTGGCGTAGCCGCCGCCCCAGCCCTGTGACGGGTCGTCATAGCCACCGGGCTTGAGGGTCATGCGCACCGGTACAACGGTTCCCTTGGGGATGAGATCGAAGCCGGACTGCTGCGATTCGGCGTCGTTGAAGTCGTTCCAGTTGTTGCTGGTGAATTGGCTGGTCATGGCGATTACTCCTTGGATTCGGTGGTGTTCGGGGTGACGGCGCTGGCGGGCCCGGCGGATGCGCCTGCACACTTGGCGATCAGCGCGCCGAGATGCGGCGGCTCCAGCAGGTCGAGGCGACCGCTGCGGTCTTTGGCCGGGAAACCGTAGGGATTGACGGTGTGGGTGACGAAGGCGCGGTAGGTACTGCCGTCCTCGGCCTTGATCTCGGCCAGCGTCACGACCTCGTCGACGATGCCGGGCAGCTCCAGGCTGGTTTTGCTGCCTTCGATCTGCGGGACGAATACCTTGCGGTTGTAGTCATCGAGCCGCTCGTCGAGGATCGCCACGAACACCACGTTCTTGCCGCGCGCGTGCTGCAGGTGGGTTAAGGCACTGACCATTTCCTGGCCCAGCAGGCCGTAGGCACCGCGCAGATCAGGCTTGCCGGAGCGGTCGCTGGTTGCACCGGGCTGTGTCTTGCACCACGCGAAGCACTGGCGGGACAGCTGGGTGATCGAATCGAGGAAGAAGGTCTGGTAGCGGTCGAGTTGCGCCGGGTCGCCAAACTTCTCGATGACGTGGTCGTAGTGAGCCTGCGAGAAGGCGCTCTCAGGCGGCAGCGACTTGTCCGGGCCCGCGAGGAAAACGAAGAAGTCGCGGCTCTCCGGCCACGAAGCCGGACGGATGGTGTCGCCCGGCCAGTCGGCCACTGCCAAGTCACCGGCCTCGATGTCGAGGAACAGCGTGGTGGCCGGGTCGAGGTCTTTGAGCCGCGTGGTTTTGCCGATGCCGGACTTGCCCAGCATCAGCAACTTCACGCCCTTGCGCTCGGCCATCCGCTCGATGGCGGACACGATGGGGAGCTTTTTCATGCGGCACCCCCATCGAGCGTCAGGGTGATGGTCGGCTTGCCTTCTTCGACCGTGCGCGCAGCCGCAAACTGCTCCTGCAGGGCCGTGGGCCAGTTGGTGTAGCGGGACTCGGACACCGACAACTTGACGTCGATGTAGTCCTCCACCTTGTCGCCCGAGGCGACGATGCGCTCGGCCATCTCCTTGAGGATGGTCTGGCTCCAGGTCACCTTTTTGGGGAGCTCGTACTTGACGTGCAGCGCGCCGTCGTTGACGTGGGCGGTGCCGAAGTCGCGGCCGGAGTCACGCAGCGCGGCGCGCGCCTGCTCACCGAAACGCTGCAACTTGGCGGCGTCCAGCTTGGCGCGCAGTGGCTTGAGAAACGCGATGGCCTCGTCGACATTGCGCTCGGCGTCCAACAAATCCTGGATCGGCGCGGCCGCCAGTTGAGCGACGGTCATGCTCGCGAGGTCGGCCGGGTAGAGAGTCAGTTCTTTCATGGCTGCTCTCCTCACACCGGTACACGTTCGGACGTCGAGGCATAGACGTGACGCTTCTCGTAATCGAGCACACCGTTCTCGCCATCGAGGGGATAAGCCACCTTCTTCGAAAACTTGTTGAAGACAGGGCCCCGACCCATGCCGCGCCAGCGCGTGAGCGTCTTCGGGGACATTCCCCAGCGGTTGGCGAGCTCGACCTCGCTGAGGAATCGCCGCTGGGATAGCGCTGCGGATTCAGTGGTGGGCGTCGAACTGAATCCGACGCCGGAATTGAGGCCCGGTGTGCCACCGAAGCCTCCTGACAGTGCCATTGAATAGGCCATTGCCGTGCTCCTTCCCGTTCAGGGATTGGGGCGCGACCGGTGGCCAGTCCTGTACTGACCGTTGATGCCGGTTCACGCCTTCATCGGGGAAGGCGCTACATCCGGCGTAGCAACAGCTATTTTTGGCGTAGCCGGAAAATATTTCTGCGAGACCCTCGCTACCCGAAGGACGCGATCAACTGGCGTTGCTCATTCCAGTCCAACGGCACCTTGGCCCGCAGGATGGCCTCCAGAGACACTGCCCGAGGCAGCCGTCCTTCGTAGGCGGCCTGGATGATGTCGGGGGCGAGAAGTGCCAGCCGCAGCAGATCGTTGACCGTGGAACGGTGGATGCACTCCCGTTCAGCGATCTCGGTGCCGCTGGCCACCGTCCCGTTGTCGATCAACTGCTGCCAGTAGATGCCTCGCCCCAGTGCCTTGAGCAGCGGGCGATCCTGTTCGGGGGTGAGCACCGGGGTATCGGTGACGGCAATCGGCTGGCTGACGCCTTCCGGGGCGACAATCACCTTCTTGATGCCGCGCTTCTTGAAATGGAAGGGCACGAAAGTCGTGATCCGGACACCGCCGCCTTCCAGCGGGTGGCGGCGCTCGTGGGGTTTGCCATCGCCGACCAGCTTCTTTGAAGAGCGGTTCATGGGGCCACCTCCATTTCCAGCAGCTCGCCCCCAATGCTGTCCGCCTGCAACTCACCGGCCAGCTCCCGCCATCCCGACTCGCGCCAAACGATGTCGACGCCATCGGAGAGGAGCTGGACGCGCTCGATCAGCAGGTTGACCAGCCGCACCTGCTCAGCGGGGAACAACTGCTTCCAGACCTCGCCGAGGCGGCGCATGGCCAACACGGTGGTTGGCTCGTCGATCTCTGGGTAGTTGATGCGAACCGTGTTCCAGACCCCTTGGATGCTTTCGGGCGACTGGAGCGCGCCCACCAGCAGGTTCACCACCACTTCCTCGATCTGGTCGGCCGGGATCATCCCGGTGGCGCTGCTGCGGTAGCCGTAGCGGCTGTCCGCCTTGGGGATGTAGTAGCGGTACTTCTTGCCCGAGGGCTTCTTGCTGTAGGTGATGTGGTACTTGCCTCCATCAGGGCCGTACATCAGTCCGCGCAACAACGCATCGGTCTTGTGCTGGGTTTGGGTCTTGCCCATGCGCTGGTGAGCATCCTCGGCGAGGATGGCTTGCACGCGATCCCAAAGCTGGCGGGTGATGATCGGCTCGTGCTGTCCAGCAAACACCTCCCCTTTATGGCGGATCTCGCCAACGTAGATTGGATTGCGCAGTACCTTGGAGATGTACTTCTTGTCCATTGGCGTGCCATTGCGCACGCGGCCATCCTTCAGGCGGTTGGGCTTGGTAGTGATTCCCTCCAGGGCCATCTCGCGGACGATATCCGTGATGCAGCGCGTTTCGGTGAAGCGCGTGAAAATGCGCCGGATGGTTTCGGCATCCCTCTCCTCGATGACCAGCTTGCGGTCTTTGACCTCGTAGCCCAGCGGGGTGTAACCGCCCATCCACAGGCCCTTGCGCTTGCTGGCGGCGATTTTGTCGCGGATGCGCTCGCCGGTGACTTCACGCTCAAACTGCGCGAAGGACAGCAGGATGTTCAACATCAGCCGTCCCATCGACGTGGTGGTGTTGAATTGCTGGGTAACCGAAACGAACGACACCTTGTGGCGCTCGAACACCTCCACAAGTTTGGCGAAGTCGGTCAGGCTGCGCGTCAGGCGGTCAATCTTGTAGACCACCACGATGTCGATCTGGTCGGCAATGATGTCGGCCATCAGTCGCTTCAAGGCCGGGCGCTCCATGTTGCCGCCCGAGTAGCCGCCGTCGTCGTAGTCGTCGGCCACCGGCAACCAGCCCTCGGCACGCTGGCTCACGATGTAGGCTTGGCCCGCTTCGCGCTGGGCGTCGAGGGAATTGAAGGATTGGTCGAGGCGTTCGTCCGTGGATACGCGGGTGTAGACGGCGCAGCGCTTCTTGGTTACGACAGTGTTCACTTGGTGCCTCGCTTCTGCTTGTTCTTGGTGATTCCGAAAAACAGCGGCCCTGACCACTGCGTGCCGGTGATGTGGCGGGCGACTCCCGACAAGCTCTTGAAGCGACGGCCTTCGTATTCAAAAGTGCCGTCCGCCTGCGCGGTGACGCGGTGTTCGCGGTTGTCGAATTCCCGTACCAGAACGGTGCCGGGAACGACCTGGACTTCGACGCCACGCTGCGTCTTGATGTTGGATTGAGCTTCGCCGATCCGTGCCAGTTGCGTCTTCACGAGCAGGGTGGTGCCCAGCGCCTCCTCCTGCATCTTGTAGGCGACACGGCCTTCGACATAGGCCCGGTTGTGGTGTGGTGGTCGCTGCGGGAAATACTTGTCCCAAAGCGCCCACAAGTCTTTCATGGACAGCTTTGGCAAATTGGCGATTTGCACCGCCAGAGACGGTGGTGTCTTTGGTGCGTTCACTTGAAAACTCCTTCTGTAGAGGGGTTTGTATGAACGCGCTCGGGTGCCGAGAAGCCAAGTGGAATATCGCTTTCCTGCGGACGCGTGGAATGCAAGCGCGCGATCGCAATCGCGATGATTTCTGCGGCCTCGCGTGCCCGTTGACGAGGGGACATCAATTCAGGGAGTGTTGGTTCGACGGTCATTTCGGTAGCCAGTAAAGTTGTCAGACCGTTACGAAGAATATGCACACAGGGCGGTCGGGGTATCCCGTTTCAGCGTGCATCAGATGGGGAGAGCGAGATTTCGAGGATGTTTTTCTGGGCGGCGTTGATCGCCTTGACTGCTTGCAGTGCCAGCGCGGAGACCATCACGGGTCGAGTGATTGGCGTGGCCGACGGTGACACGGTCACCGTCCTCGATGCGGATAGGACACAGCACAAGATCCGGGTGGCGGGGATCGATGCGCCTGAGAAGAAGCAGCCGTTCGGACAGCGATCCAAGGCGTCGATGTCCAACCTCGTGTTCGGCAAAGACGTCGTCGTGATGGGCAGCAAGCGCGACCGCTACGGGCGACTCGTTGGCAAGGTGCTGGTCGCCGACCCCTCCTGCACCGCACGCACCTGTCCGAAGACACTGGACGCAAGGCTGGCACAGATCACAACCGGGATGGCTTGGTGGTACCGCCAGTATGCACGGAAGCAGTCCGCCGAGGATGCTGGTACCTACGAGCTCGCCGAGCAGGAGGCGCGCGACCGCCACGTCGGGCTGTGGCGTGATGTCGCCCCGATCCCCCCTTGGGAGTGGCGTCGCGCCACGCACCCGCAGTCAGGCCAGAGATTTTCCGCGCTGGGTCGCCTCCATTGACCTGATTTTCGTCTGGTCATATATTATGCAAATCGGCAAGGAGCAATGCCATGAGCAAGCGAAAGACCGAAGGCATTACTAAGCCGCAGACCAGAACGCTGAGGGCGATTTGCCAAATCTTCGACAGCACAGGCCTGCCGCCTACCGTCAAGGAATTGGCCGATGTGCTGGGCATCAGCCACGCCAGCGCTCACGAACAAATCGCGCAGCTGGTACGCAAGGGGTACTTGAGAAAAGAGGAAAAAAAGGCCCGGAGTATCGTGATCGCGAAACGGCACGAGTGATCGCGATGCTTTGATCTGAACAAAGGGAGTCCTGGATGGGGCACGTTCGGCTCGGAGTACTGCCAAGAACGAAGGCGTGGAAGGAGGTCGTCGGCCTGATCGCCGCCGGCGCAAACGTCTCCCAAATTGCGAATGCCACCATCACGGCGGCCGAAAAGGCCTTCTCCTTCGTGATGAACGATGTGGGTTACACCGAGGCTGTTTGGCTGATGACCCAGATGGCGATTGCCGCCAAGAAGCCCGACATCCACCAGCACCTCGCTGCTGCGGGCATCCATCTCCCCGCCGATCCCTCGCTCGTCGATGTGACCACGGCAATCACCGAAGCGCTGGACCGGCGCGTGGAAGGCACCGGCAAGCGCTCCGATCTCGGCATGCTCGCCAACCGGGCCATCGTTGGCGCCGTCAACGATGTACTGGCCCCCAAGCTCCATTCGCTGTTTTCTTCCGATCCGGACACGATGCGGGCGGCCCTCGCGGATTTGGGCAAGCCCCGTGGGTTCGGTGAATTCTCCAGGCACTTCTTCGCCCGGCTCGCCAACGAGGGCCTGCAGTATTTCTTGAGCAAAGTCATCAACACGCAGCTCGGCGAAGGGATGCGTTTTGCAACGATGAATCAGGCGGCCGAGTTCAGCCTCGCGCTGCAAACCCACACCCGTGAGGCGTCGCTCATCGTCGAGCAGTTTTCGAGTGAATGGTTTTCAAAGCACCGCTATCACGAAGGCGGCGACATCTCCAGAAAGTCATCGGACGGGTTCGCGGGCTACGCGCTGAAAAAGATAAGGGATGAGTTGAAGGTGGGAGCGAGTAGCGGCGATGCAAGATAAGCGCTACATCCTTTGCGGCAACGTATCCGCCAAGGGCATCAGTGAAGACCCCGCATGCGACCTGCGCTTGCGGCTCTCGGGCAGGGCCGGGCACGGGAACATCACCCTGCGGATCGAAGACGTTCACACCAAAATGTTTCGTGGTGTGCCGCCACTGTTTCACGACCTGTTGGAAATCGCCGCCTACGTCTACAGCGCCGATCAGGTGGTCAAACGCGGCGCGGACGATGTCGATACCTTTGGTGATGGCTGGCGGCGCGACCTGCACTTTGTAGTGCCGGTGCGTAACCCTGACTTCTGGAACAGCAGGGACGTACAGGAGGCGCTGTGCTCGACGCTGGGGTTCCTGTCCGACGACCAATACCAGTTCGACTTCGTCAGGCTAGACCAAGATCATCAGTTCCAGGAGTACCTCGAGTTCAACGACACCCAGCAGATGTACGGGATGCCGGAGCAGGTGGTCATGTTCTCCGGAGGACTGGACTCCCTAGCCGGTGCCATTGATGAGGTTGTAAACCAGAGGCGGCGCGTGGTCCTGGTCACTCACAAGTCGACCTCCAAGCTCAACAAACGTCACCGTGTTCTCGAAGAGATGCTGGCCGCGAAATCAGGCGACAACGTGCCGCACCGCATTACCGTTCGCGTCCACAAGACCAAAGGGCTGAACCACGAGTACACCCAGCGTAGCCGGTCGTTCCTGTACGTCTCCATCGGCGCGACGATTGCTAGGATGCTGGGCCTCAAGAGCGTGCGCTTCTACGAGAACGGCGTGATCAGCCTGAACCTGCCGATATGCGCCCAGGTGGTCGGCGGCCGCGCCACGCGCACGACGCACCCCAGGGTGATGAAAGGCTTTCAGGACATCATCACCTTGGTGGCCGGCGAGCCCTTTACCGTCGAGAACCCGTACATCTGGAAAACCAAGGCCGATGTCGTCAAGATCATCACCGACGCGGGTTGCCACGATCTAATCAAGCATTCGATGACCTGCACGCACACCTGGGAGATGAGCAACCTGCACACCCATTGCGGCGGCTGCTCGCAGTGCATCGACCGGCGTTTCGCCGTCCTCGCCGCCAAAGCTGATCAGCACGATCCGGTGGAGCACTACAAGGTCGACGTGTTCACCCAGAGCAGGAAGAGGGACGAGGACAAGATCATGGCGGCCGCTTATCTGGAGCGGGCCAACCAGGTGAAAAACCTGACAGGCGTGGCCGACTTTATCAGCAGCTATCCCGATGCCTGCCGCGTATTCCAGTATTTGAACACCAGTGCCGGGCAGGCAGCGCAGCGGGTATTCGACCTCTACAAGCGGCACGCCGAGGAAGTAACCGGTGCTGTCGACGAACTCGGGCGGCGTTACTTCACCCAGATCCGGGAACGCTCTTTGCCCGGCGACTGCTTGCTGCGGACGGTCTACGAGTCCGCTTCGGTAAATTCGGTTCCCGCCGTGGTGTCGGTGGAGAAACAGCCGGAGAACTTCTTCCGCAAGCGCGGGGCAGTTTGGGAAGTGCGATTCCAGGGACGCAACACCATCTGCCTGCTCAATGTCGACAAGGGCGCGGAGTACATCAACCTCCTGCTGGCGTTTCCAGAACGGGAAATGTCGGTTTACGAAATCGCCTGTGGAAGCGCCGCCAACGCCGTCGATCTGCCTGCCAATGCCGTGGTTGCGCCTGAAGAGATCGAGGATGGCTTTCAGATCGTCACCGGTGCGCCGCTGACCGACGCGGGCGATGTTGCAGATCGGCGAGCCCTCCGAGAGTGGCAGCAACGTGCCCGTGAACTTCTCGGCGAAATTGGCGAGGCGCGTGACGCAGGGGATCACACTCGAGTCGAGGAGATCGAAGAGGAGATGGCGTTCCTGACCAAAGCGCTGGAGGGAGGAAAGGGGCTCGGCGGGAGACAACGCAAGGCCGGAGACAAGCGTAAGAACGTCCGGGACGCCTTTCGCAATGCCGTAGACCGAGCCATCAAACAGATCGAGAAGTACGACAAACCCTTGGCGGAACACCTGAAGGCCAGCATCAAGCACGGCAACGAGGTCGTCTACCGGCCCGGGATGCCGATTACCTGGGAGGTCCGGCCCATCGTAAACACATAGGCCAGTTCCGGGGCCGGGTCGCCCGCGTGAACGCGGTTTCCATGACGAACAAGCAGCCGAAAACCCCCGCCGTTGCTGGCGAGAGCGCGGCGGCGTCCTTCGCAGAAACAGAGAACAGGCGGGAACAGAGAACGGAATACAGCCAGAAACCCGACCGCGCTGGGCAGCGGCGTCCGTCGCAGCAAGGCCGGAACCCGCGCCAATACTGGGCGTGCGCCCAAAAAAGAAAGGGGGACAGAGCGAGTCTGTCCCCTGTGATTGGTGGAGCTGGCGGGAGTTGAACCCGCGTCCGCAAGCCTTCTTCGAGCAGATCTACATGTTTAGCGCGCTGTTTTAGGTCTCGCCACCGGTATCGCGCAGGCGCACGCTACACCGGTTGCCAGTACCCTTGTTTCTCGTTGCGGCCCAAGGTACCCGGGGCGCAACCAGCCTATGTGAATGCCCTTGCAGCCTGGAGGCACCGAGTGTTCAGTGCCCCCTTGCCCAGCCCATAGGCCAACTGTTGCAAGGCTCGCTGGCAATTAAGCAGCGAGTGCGAAACGTTCGTCGTTTGCAGTTACTTTGTTGAATCGAGATTTACGAGCGTGACCCAAGCTCGACATGCACCGCACCGATTCCGAACCCGCGTCGAAACCAGGACAGCCCCTAAACACGCTATTTTAGGCTGGTACCAGCCATTGCAAGAGCTCGGTGGGAAAATTTATCTGCGCGTGTGCGCCCCATTGCTGCAGGTCTGCCTGGGCACCTAGGTAGCCGTAGCGGGCTGCGACGGTGCCCATGCCGGCGGCGTGGCCGGCGGCGATGTCGCGCGCGTCGTCGCCCACGTAGAGGCACTGCGCTGGCGCAATGCGCAGCCTGGTGGCAGCTGCTAGCAGCGGTGCAGGGTGTGGCTTGGCATGGGGGGTGGTGTCGCCGCTGACGATGGCGCCGGCGCTTGCGAACAGGGGCAGGGCGCGGGTCAGCGGTTCGGTGAAGCGGGCAATCTTGTTCGTGACCACGCCCCAGGCGAGTCCGCGCTGGCGTAGCTCGTCGATCAGTTCGGGCACGCCGGCAAAGACTTCGGTGTGGTGGTTCAGGCAGGCCTCGTAGGCACAGAAGAATTCTTCGCGCAGTTTGTCGAAGTCCGGGTGCTCCGGGCCTATGCCGAAGGCCTCGCCGAGCATGCCGCGCGCGCCTGCGCCCGCCAGGGGGCGGTAGCGTGCGAGCGGCAGCGCGGGCAGGCCGCGCCGGGTGCGCATTTGGTTGGCGGCGGCGCCGAGGTCGGGGGCGCTGTCGATCAGGGTGCCGTCGAGGTCGAACAGGACGGCGCGGACGTTGCGGAACATGGGCGTGAGTGGGGGCACGGGCAAAAGCGCGTCAAGCACCCAGGCCGCGCCGTGTAGCCATGAGGTAGTTGACGCTGGTGTCATGGCTCAGGCGGTAGCGGTGCGCGAGCGGGTTGTATTCGAGCCCGCGCTCTTGCACAACTTCAAGGCCAGCGGTACGGGCGAAGGCGGCGAGCTCGCTCGGGCGGATGAAGCGGGCGTATTCGTGGGTGCCGCGCGGCAGCAGCTTGAGCAGGTATTCGGCGCCCAAAATGGCAAATAAAAAAGCCTTGGGATTGCGGTGGATGGTGGAAAAGAACACCCAGCCGCCCGGGCGTACGAGCGTGGCGCAGGCGCGTACAACCGAGGCTGGGTTGGGCACGTGCTCGAGCATTTCCATGCAGGTCACGATGTCGAAGCTCTCGGGCTGCTCTTGTGCGAGCGCCTCGGCGCTGACTTCGCGGTAGCGGATGTTGGGTGTGTTAGCTTCGAGCGCGTGCAGTTGCGCCACGCGCAGGGCCTTGGTGGAAAGGTCTATGCCGGTGACCTGCGCGCCCTTGCGCGCCATGGCGTCCGCGAGGATGCCGCCGCCACAGCCGACATCGAGCACGCGCTGGTCTTGCAACCGGGCCAGGCTGTCTATCCACCCGAGGCGCAGGGGGTTGATCTGGTGCAGCGGGCGAAACTCGCTCTCAGTGTCCCACCAGCGGTGGGCCAGTTCGGAAAACTTGGCCAACTCGGCCGGGTCGGCGTTCACGGTGGTGTTCATGGGGGAAAAGACAAAAACTGCGCAAGAATGCCGCGAATGGTACCGCCTGTTTGCGTCTTTCATGCTGCGCTTGCCGCGGCAGCTTGCATCCGTCTTCTTTGCCCATGCCCTTTAGCTGAGGGCGGATACTTGAAAATCAGCTCTTAGCTGCCGGGTCTATAACGAACAATCTGGGTTGAACCCAGATTGTCCATTAGGCGGTGCTTCGCACCTACGCGGGTGCTGGCGGATGTCTGCCGGTCATTTTGGCCGCTGCTTCGTCGTTCGTGGCACCACCACGAGCTCCTGAGCCGCGACCAAACTGCCTCGCCAGCCGCCTCGCCAGCCGCCTCGCCATGATCCCGCGTCCTAACGAACAATCTGGGTTGAACCATGAACCACCGCCAGACCCTCGAATTCCTTCTCTACGACTGGCTGCAGGCCGAGTCGCTGAACGCCCGCCCGCGTTTTGCCGAGCACGCGCGCGCGACTTTCGACGCCGTGCTCGACACCTGCGAGCGCATCGCGCGTGAGAAGTACGCGCCGTTCAACCGCCTCGTCGATGCCGAGGAGCCGCGCTTCGACGGCGAAAAGGTCATCCTGCCGCAAGCCACGCACGAGGCTTACCGCGCCTATGCGGAGTCGGGCATGCTGAGCGCCGCGCAGGACTACGACATCGGCGGCATGCAGCTGCCCTACACCGTGGAGGCCGCGGCGAACAGCTTTTTTGCGCTCGCCTCGATCAGCATCAACCCCGCACTGCTTACTGTGGGCAACGCGAACCTGCTCATGGCGCACGGCAGCGCGTTGCAGCAAAAGGTGTTTGCGCTCAACGAATTCAGCGGGCGCTTTTCGGGCACCATGTGCCTGAGCGAGCCGCAGGCGGGCTCGTCGCTGAGCGACATCGCCACGCGCGCCGTGCCCGACGCGCAGGACGATCCTTCGTGGGAGCAGGACCCGCTCGGGCCGCGCTACCGCCTCACGGGGCACAAGATGTGGATCTCGGCGGGCGAGCACGAGCTCAGCGAGAACATCATCCACCTCGTGCTCGCCAAAATCCCCGGCCCCGACGGCAAGCTGGTGCCGGGCACCAAGGGAATCTCGCTGTTCATCGTGCCGAAGAAGCTCGTCGATACCGAAGGGCGCCTCACGGGCGAGCGCAACGACGTAGCGCTCGCGGGCCTGAACCACAAGCTCGGCTGGCGCGGCACGAGCAACACCTTGCTGAACTTCGGTGAGGGCAAATACCCGGTCGCGGGCCGCGCCGGTGCCATCGGCTACCGTGTGGGCGAGCCCGGGCGCGGGCTTTCGTATATGTTCCACATGATGAACGAGGCGCGCATCGCGATCGGCATGGCCGCGACCATGCTGGGCCTGGCCGGCTACTACGCAAGCCTGGACTACGCGAAGAACCGCCCGCAAGGCCGCCCCGTAGGGGAGGGCGGCAAGGACGCTGCCAAGCCGCCGGTGCGCATCATCGAGCACGCGGACGTGCGGCGCATGCTGCTGGCGCAAAAAGCCTATGGCGAAGGCGCACTCGCGCTGAACCTGCTGTGCGCGCGCCTCGTCGATGAGCGCTACACCGGCACGCCCGAGTCCGCCGAAGAAGCGCGCCTGCTGCTCGAAGTGCTCACGCCGATCGCCAAGAGCTGGCCCAGCGAAAACTGCCTCGAAGCCAACAGCCTCGCGATCCAGGTCCACGGCGGCTACGGCTACACGCGCGACTTTCCCGTCGAGCAATACTGGCGCGACAACCGCCTGAACATGATCCACGAGGGCACGCACGGCATCCAGGCCACGGACTTGCTGGGCCGCAAGGTACTCATGGAAGGCAGCCGCGGCCTCACGCTGCTGGCCGAGCGCATGCGCGCAAGCGCCACACGCGCACAGGCCGAGCCTGCGCTGCGCGAGCAGGCGCAGGCGCTGGCACTCGCGCTCGCGCAAATCGGCCAGGCCACGCAGGAGGCCTGGGCCACGGGCCAGCCGAGCGAGGCGCTCGCCAACGCCGTGCCCTACATGCAGGCTTTCGGCCACACCGTGCTCGCGTGGGTCTGGCTCGACGTGGCGCTCGCGACGCTGCGCGCCGACGCTACGCTTTCAAAAGCGCAAAGCGCAGGCAGAATGGGCGCGATGCAGTATTTTTATCACTATGAGCTGCCCAAGATCGGCGCCTGGCTGCAGGTCGTGCGCCAGCGCGACATGACCTGCGCGAACCTGCCTGAAGAAGCATTCTGAGCACAATTGCTATCGTAAAGATAGCTTCTTGCCATTGATATGCAAGGACTTTAGGCAGATTTGACTTAAAACTCGTATGTTGCCCCCGAACCCACCCGCGCCACCCCACCATGCGCCCGACGGTCGCTTTCGCAACCTGCCCATGGCTGCGCCGCTGCCCGCGCACCGGCTGTCCCTGCTCAAGGCGCTGCGCTGGCTCGTCGCCGGCATTGCGCCCGATCCAGGTTTCGACGCGCACGTGCCGGCGGATTTCGTCTATCCGAATCCGCGCACGCCGCTCGATGCCGCGCGCCCGCACGCGACCTGGATCGGGCACGACAGTTTTTTGCTGCAGCTCGCGGGCCTGCGCATCCTCACCGACCCGGTTTTTGGCGACTACGCCGCACCCGTGCCCTGGCCTGCAATGCGCCGGCTGCGCCCGCCGAGCCTGGCGCTCGAACAGATCGGGCCCGTGGACGCGGTGCTGCTGTCACACAACCACTACGACCACCTCGAAGCGGCCACCGTGCGCGCGCTGGGTGCGCGTGCGCACTGGTTCGTGCCGCTCGGGCTCAAGGCCTGGTTTGCGCGCCGCGGCGTGCAGCGCGTGACCGAGCTCGACTGGTGGCAGAGCGCGGAATTGGCGGGTCGCGTGCAGCTCACCTTCACGCCGGCGCAGCACTTTTCGGCGCGCGGGCTGTTCGACCGCAACCGCAGCCTCTGGGGCGGCTGGGCCGTGCAGGGCGCGCAGCGGCGCGTGTATTTCGCCGGCGACACGGGCTACCACGACCGCATCTTTCGCGACATCGGCGCGCGCCTGGGCCCGCCCGATCTGGCGCTGCTGCCCATCGGCAGCTACGAGCCGCGCAGCTTCATGCAGTCCATGCACGTCGATCCGGCCGACGCGGTGCAAATCCACCGCGATCTCGGCAGCCGCCTGAGCGTGGGCATGCACTGGGGCAGCTTTCGCCTCTCGGCCGAGCCGCCGCAGCACCCGCCCTGGCGCCTGTTCCAGGCGCTGCAGGCCGCGGGCGAAGCGCCCGAAAATTTCCGCGTGCTCGAGCACGGGCAGGCGCTGAATTTTTGAACCCGCCAGCGTTGGGCGGGTGCAAAATCTTTACGGCGCCGCGCCATAGCCACCACAGTGATGCACCCCGGCTGCCACGGCAGTGGTGGCCGGTGGGCCCACAAAAATCATGAGGAGACATGCAGATCATGCCCACGACAGTTCCATCCCCACGGGTGCCGGCAGCGGCCGCTGCTGCCTCTGATCCCATCCCCGATGCCGGCACGATCTCGGCGCGCCTCGACCGGCTTCCGGCCACGCGCACGGTATGGCGCCTCGTCGTGCTGCTGAGTCTGGGCATGTTTTTCGAAATTTACGATCTGCTCTATAGCGCCTATGTGGCGCCCGGTCTCGTGAAGAGCGGCATCCTGACCCTGTCCACGCCGGGCTTGTTCGGCACGACGGGCGTGGCCAGCTTCATTGCGGCCTTGTTTGCGGGTTTGTTTCTCGGCACCATTGCCTGCGGGTTTCTTGCCGACCGCTTCGGGCGGCGTGCGATCTTCACGTACTCCTTGCTGTGGTACACGGTTGCGAACGTGGTGATGGCGTTCCAGGAAACGGCCTGGGGGCTGAATTTCTGGCGCTTTCTCGTGGGTCTTGGGCTCGGCGTCGAGATGGTCACCATAGGCACCTACGTTTCGGAGCTCGTGCCCAAGCAGATTCGAGGCCGTGCTTTCGCGTGCAACCAGGCGATCGGCTTTGCCGCGGTGCCGGTGGTCGCGTTCCTTTCCTACCTGTTCGTGCCCCATGCGCCGCTGGGGCTCGATGGCTGGCGCTGGGTCGTGCTCATCGGCGCGCACGGCGCGCTGTTCGTGTGGTGGATACGCCGTGAGCTGCCAGAGAGCCCGCGCTGGCTCGCGCAGCACGGGCGCCTGCAAGAGGCCGACCGCGTGGTGCGCGCGCTCGAAGCCAAGGTCGAGGCCGAATACGGCCGCCCCTTGCCGCCGCCCGTGCCCGCTGCGCCGCTGGTGCAAGCCGAGGCAGTGCCCGCGCGCGGCCGCTTTCGGGACATGTGGGTGGCGCCATACCGCAGTCGCACCTTGATGATGGCGGTGTTCAACATGTTCCAGACCGTGGGCTACTACGGCTTTGCCAACTGGGTTCCCACGCTGTTGGTCAAGCAGGGCATCACGGTCACGACGAGCCTGCTGTATTCGAGCATCATCGCGCTGGCGGCGCCGCTCGGGCCTTTGCTGGGCCTGGCAATCGCCGACCGTTTCGAGCGCAAGACGGTGATCGTCGCGATGGCGGGTTTGACGGTGGTCCTGGGCCTGCTGTTCAGCCAGACCGCCGTGCCGCTGCTGTTGATCGTGCTCAGCGTCGGCTTCACACTCAGCAACAACATCATGTCGTACAGCTTCCACGGCTACCAAGCCGAGCTGTTCCCAACCACGATCCGCGCCCGCGCGGTCGGCTTCGTCTATGCCTGGAGCCGGTTTTCCGCGATCTTCACCGCGTTCATGATCGCGGCGGTGCTGCAGCGCTTCGGCACCACGGGCGTGTTCGTGTTCGTCGCGGCCGCCATGGCCGTGGCGATGGCGGCGGTGGGGTTTTTCGGCCCGCGCACCAAGGGCATTGCGCTCGAAGCCATTGCGCAGTGACCAACTGCGGCGTGCGCAGCCAGGCGCGGCCCAATCGCTCAGGCGACAACGGCCGCGCGGTGTTGGCTGCACAATGGCAAGGGCTCGAGGCGAGCGCTGCGCCAGCCGCTTTTTCTTCCTCTGGTTTTCGATCTTCAGGAGACACCCCATGACCCGTACCGTGCAACAACTGTTCGACCTCACCGGCAAGACCGCGCTGGTCACCGGCGGCTCGCGTGGCCTGGGCCTGCAAATGGCCCACGCGCTGGGCGAGGCCGGGGCGCGCATCATGCTCACCTCGCGCAAGGCGTCCGAACTCGAACAAGCCGCGGCCGAACTGCAAGACGCCGGCATCGACGCACGCTGGATCGCCGCCGACTGCGCGCAGGAGTCCGACATCCAGCGCCTCGTCGATGAAACCCTGCAGCGCGTGGGCGACGTGCACATCCTCGTGAACAACGCGGGCGCCACCTGGGGCACACCGGCCGAGGAGCACACGCTCGAAGCCTGGGACAAGGTCATGAACCTCAACGTGCGCGGCTACTTCATCCTGAGCCAGCTCATCGCCAACCGCAGCATGATCCCGCAGCGCGGTGGCCGCATCATCAACATCGCCTCGATCGCAGGCCTGGGCGGCAATCCGCCCGACATGAAGACGATCGCCTACAACACGTCCAAGGGCGCGGTGATCAACTTCACGCGCGCGCTGGCGGCCGAGTGGGGACGCTTCAACATCACGGTGAACGCGATCTGCCCGGGCTTTTTCAAAACAAAGATGGCACGCGGCCTGATCGAGATCATGGGCGAGGAAAAACTGCGCGAAAACTGCCCGCTGCGCCGCCTGGGCGACGACGAAGACCTCAAGGGCCTCACGGTGCTCTACGCGAGTGACGCGGGCAAGCACATCACGGGCCAGTGGCTTGCCGTCGATGGCGGTGTGAGCGCGGTGATCAACGGCTGAGCGCTGCTGCGATCGCGCCGTTTTTTCCGCATTTTTTCAGCATTGTTCTGCCTGCCGCGCCCTCTGTCGTGGCGCGGCAGGGCTCGCTTTGAAGGAGTTTTTTGTGTCTGGTATTCCAGTGGATGTGCCTTTCGTGCAGCACCTTGGCTTCGTCGTGCGCCGTATGGAAAACGGTGAGTCCGAGGTGTATTTCGACGTGCGCCCCGAGCACATGAACTCCTTTGCGGTGGCCCATGGTGGCGCCACCATGACCTTGCTCGACGTGGCCATGGCCACGGCTGCGCGCAGCCAGACGCCCGAGCTCGGCGTGGTCACCATCGAGATGAAAACGAGCTTCATGCAGGCCGGGCGCGGCGCGCTGCTGGCCAAGGGCCGCGTGCTGCACCGCACCGCGCGCATGGCCTTCGTCGAAGGCACGGTCTATGACGCCACGGGGCGCGCGTGCAGCCATGCCACGGGCACCTTCAAATTCGTGCCGCGCCAGCCGCCCGCGGGCGAGCAGAGCGCGCAACCCGTGATCTACACCGATTGAGGCCCGAGAAATTTAGATAAAAAAGCCGCTTTGCGCAGGACAAGCAAGCGCGAGCAGCTATTCAAATAATAGTCATCAGGAGTACGTCATGCCACGCAACACGCAAATCCTGCTCGCGAGCCGCCCGCAAGGCGAAGCCACGGTGGACAACTTCCAGCTCGTCGTCAGCGAAACTCCGCCGCTGCAAGAAGGGCAGGTGCTCGTGCGCCACCACTACCTGAGCCTGGACCCGTACATGCGCGGGCGCATGAACGCGGGCAAGAGCTACGCGCCGCCGCAGCCGCTGGGTGAGGTCATGATCGGCGCCACCGTGGGCGAAGTGGTCGAAAGCCGCCACCCTGACTATGCCGTGGGCGACCAGGTGGTGGGCATGGGCGGCTGGCAGGAATACAGCGTGGTCGATGCGCGCCAGCCCGGCGTGCTGCGCAAGGTCGATACGCGAGGAGCCTGTCAGACTTTGGGCGTCGAAAGCGAGAATGTGCCCCAGCGAGGCCAGTTTTTGTCGGATTCGCAGTCCCATAGTGGTGCTATGGGGCAAGAAGCCGGCAAAAAATGGGCCGCTGCGGCGCATTCGCAGCCGACGACTCCAAAGTCCGACAGGCTCCAAGTTCCGCTGTCGTACTACCTCGGCGCCGTGGGCATGCCGGGCGTCACGGCCTGGTACGGTCTCGTGAAGATCATCGCGCCCAAGGCCGGCGACACGCTGGTGGTCAGCGCCGCCACGGGCGCCGTGGGCAGCGCCTTTGCCGCGCTTGCCAAGGCGCGCGGCTGCCGCGTCGTGGGCATTGCGGGCGGCAGCGAGAAATGTCGCTACGCGCTGGACGAGCTGGGCTTCGACGCCTGCATAGACTACAAACTCCACCAAGGCGACACGCAATCGCTCGCGCGCGCCCTGCAGCAGGACTGCCCGCAGGGCATAGACGGCTACTTCGAGAACGTGGGCGGCTGGATCATGGACGCGGTGATGCTGCGCATGAACGCCTTCAGCCGCATGGCCCTGTGCGGCATGATCGCGGGCTACGACGGCCAGCCGCTGCCCATGCGCTACCCCGCGCTGATCCTCACGCAGCGCATGCGCCTCGAGGGCTTCATCGTGAGCGAGCACACGGACGTGTGGCCGCAGGCGCTGCAAGAGCTCGCCGGCCTGGTCGCGAGCGGCAAGCTACGCCCGCGCGAAACCATCGCGCAAGGTATCGCGGCCGCGCCCGAGGCATTTTTGGGCATGCTCAAGGGCAAGAACCTGGGCAAGCAGCTCGTCAAACTGTTCTGATGCAGGGGCAGATGCCATGATCGAGAACTTTCAAGGCAAGACCGCCGTGCTCACAGGCGCGGGTTCGGGCTTCGGGCGTGAGTGCGCACGCCTGGGCGCGCGATTGGGCATGCAGCTCGTGCTCGTTGACGTGCAGCAGGACGCGCTCGACGCCGCCGCCGCCGAGGCGCAGGCCGCGGGCGTGCCGGTGCTCGCGCGGTGCGTCGATGTGTCCGACGCGGCGCAGATGCAGGCGCTTGCCGACGCCGTGGCCGAGCGCTTTGGCGCGCCGCATTTCGTCTTCAACAACGCGGGCGTGGCTACGGCGGGGCTGGTGTGGGAAAGCACCGTGCAGGACTGGGAGTGGGTGCTTGGCGTGAACCTCTGGGGCGTGATCCACGGCGTGCGTCTGTTCACGCCCATGATGCTGGCCGCGGCGCGCCAGGATGCCGCCTGGCGCGGCCACATCGTCAACACCGCGAGCATGGCCGGGCTGCTCACGCCGCCGAACATGGGCATTTACAACGTCAGCAAGCACGCCGTGGTGGCGCTCACCGAAACGCTATACCAGGACTTGCGCCTGGTCACCGACCAGGTCAGCGCGAGCGTGCTGTGCCCATATTACGTCGCCACCGGCATAGGCCAGAGCGAGCGCAACCGCCCCCAAGACCTGCCCGGCGCCGCGCCCACGGCGAGCCAGCGCATAGGCCAGGCCATGACCGACAAGGCCGTGCGCGGCGGCAAAGTCTCGGCCGCCGAAGTTGCACAAAAGGTGTTCGACGCTGTGACCCAAGACCAGTTCTACATCTACAGCCACCCGCACGCACTCGGCGGCGTGCGCAACCGCATGGAAGACATCCTGCTGGCGCGCAACCCCACCGACCCGTTTGCCGAGCGCCCCGAGATCAGAGCGCAACTGCGCGCGGCGCTGCGCGGCGGGTGAGCGAATGCCTTGTCTCACAACATCATCCGTCTCCGCGAGAATTTATTTGCTGCCGTACAGCACTGAATAGCGCCCGCCAAACGCGCAATGGCAGGATGCCTGCGATGAGGCGGCGGTCATGCTGGAGCGGAGCAAAAAAGTTGATGCCGCTACGAAAGCCCGCGGGAGGGCAAGAAAAAGTGGCCAGCCCTGAGAGCTAACGTCCGTGACGACTTTTGGGTATGAGCCGAACGCCCCCATGCACAGGCCACTTTGCAATATATCAAACCAAAATGCACGTTGGGGAGTTGCGCGCGCATGGACTGGCAGCAAAGAGGTGCACGCAACTGGCGGGTGAGCTGCGACTGGGGCTGGACTCGAACCGGCATCATCATCCTGTACGGACTGCCCTTACCCATCGGCGTACATCATGCCGCAGCCAACTCGACTATAAGCAAGCCGGTTGGTACAACATCCCTTCTGTAAATTCGTAGCCTGCTGGTTCTGCAGTGCTTCGCCGGTCGCAGCGATGAGGGCGGGTTGCGCCCAAAGAGCGGAGGATGGCAAGGCACCGCGGTGCGACCCGGGCAGGCCACATCCGCAGGCGATTTTTGCGCCCAGATTTTTGCTGGTGCTCGGAGCGCTTCCGTTTTGGGAGCTACTAAGGCAAGATACACGGGCGCGAAAGGCACTTTTTGGTATCAATGCCGCGGTGGTGGGGCTGCTGCTCGCCGCGCTCTACACGCCCGTCTGGACGAGCGCCATCCACGCACCACGGGATTTTGGCCTGGCCTTGCTCGCGCTGGTGGCCTTGCTGTTAGGTGCCGCCCTGCTTGGTGGTGCTAGCAGCCTGTCGGACTTTGGAATCGTCGGCTGCGAATGCGCCGCAGCGGCCCATTTTTTACCGTCTTCTTGCCCCATAGTCCCGCTATGGGGCTGCGAATACGGCAAAAACTGGCCTCGCTGGGGCCCATTCTCGCTATCGACGCCCAAAGTCCGACAGGCTGCTAGGCAGCGGCTTGCTTGGGAGTCTGGTGCAGGCTTGGGGGCCTTGGATGCTGCCCCCGCTCTGACGCTTCGAATCAAACCACCTTGGCGATCGCCTGGCAGACGTAGTCCACGTTCTTGCTGTTGAGCGCGGCCACGCACATGCGGCCTGTGTCGGTGCCATAGACGCCGAACTCGCTGCGCAGGCGCTGCATTTGCTCTGTGCTCAGGCCCGAGTAGCTGAACATGCCGACCTGGCGCGTGATGAAGTCCATGTCTTGCGGCACGCCCGCGGCCCGCAGGCCTTCGACGAGTTTTTGCCGCATGAGCTTGATGCGGCTGCGCATGGCGCCGAGTTCCTGCTCCCACTGCGCGCGCAGGCTGGCGTCGCCGAGCACCTTGGCCACCACCGCGCCGCCGTGCGTGGGCGGGTTGGAGTAGTTGGTGCGGATCACGATCTTGAGCTGGCTCAGCACGCGCGCGGCTTCGTCCGGGTCTGCGCAGACGACCGAGAGCGCGCCGACGCGCTCGCCGTACAGGCTGAAGCTTTTGCTGAACGAGGTGGCCACGAAGCACTGCAGCCCGGCGGCCACGAACTTGCCCACCACGGCGCCGTCTTCGGCGATGCCCTGCGCAAAGCCCTGATAGGCCATGTCGAGAAAGGGCACGAGGCCGCGCGCCTGCACGGTCGCGACCACCTGGCTCCACTGCGCGGCGTCGAGGTCGTAGCCCGTGGGGTTGTGGCAGCAGGCGTGCAGCACGACGATGGTGCCCGGCGCAGCGGCCTTCAGGTCGGCCAGCATGCCTTCGAAGTTCAAGCTGCGCGTGGTGGCGTCGTAGTAGCGGTAGGTGCCGACCTCAAAGCCGGCCTGGGTGAACAGCGCGCGGTGGTTTTCCCAGCTCGGGTCGGAAATCAGCACCTTGGCGCCGGGGTTGAGTTTTTTCAGAAAATCCGCGCCGATCTTGAGCCCGCCCGTGCCACCCAGCGCCTGCACCGTGGCCACGCGGCCCGACTGCAGGGGCTCAGAGCCCGCGCCGAAAACAAGATTCTTCACGCCGGCGTTGTAGGCCGGGATGCCGTCTATGGGCAGGTAGCCGCGCGGCGTGGGCTGCTCCATCAGCGCTTTTTCGGCGCTTTGCACGCATTGCAGCAGCGGCAGCTTGCCGTTGTCGTCGAAATAAACGCCCACGCCGAGGTTGACCTTGTGCGGGTTGGGGTCGGCGGCGAACTGTTCGTTCAGACCCAGAATCGGGTCGCGGGGGGCCATGGTGACGGCGGAAAACAAAGACATGGTGAGTCCTCAGGCGCAGTGCGGGTGGTAAAAAGCGTCGCTTGGGTGGAAATCCCGTGCCTTGCCCTCAGTTGAGGGGGCTCTGCAAGAGCTTCCATCCAAGCAAACCGCGAATTTTAGCTACGCCACCATGCACGCTGTACCCGCTGCCCCCCATCCCGACCGGCTTGCGCAAGGGGAGTTCGTCCATTTTCCGGACTCGCCCTTTGCGCTTTTTCAGCCTTATCCGCCCGCGGGCGATCAACCCGCGGCGATCGAGCAGCTCGTGCAGGGCGTGCGCGACGGCGAGGTGTTCCAGACCCTGCTGGGCGTGACCGGCTCGGGCAAGACCTTCACCATGGCGAACGTGATCGCCCGCCTGGGCCGCCCGGCCATCGTGTTTGCGCCCAACAAGACGCTCGCGGCGCAGCTCTATAGCGAGTTTCGCGAGTTCTTCCCCAAGAACGCGGTTGAATACTTCGTGAGCTATTACGACTATTACCAGCCCGAAGCCTACGTGCCGCAGCGCGACCTGTTCATCGAAAAAGACAGCGCGATCAACGAGCACATCGAGCAGATGCGCCTGTCGTGCACCAAGAGCCTGATGGAGCGGCGCGACGTGGTCATCGTGGCCACCGTGTCGGCCATCTACGGCATCGGCGACCCGCAAAGCTACCACCAGATGGTCATGACGCTGCGCGTGGGCGACCAGGTGGGCCAGCGCGACGTGATCGCGCAGCTCATCCGTATGCAGTACCAGCGCAACGAGCAGGACTTCCAGCGCGGCAAGTTCCGTGTGCGCGGCGACACCATAGACGTGTTTCCGGCCGAGCACTCCGAACTCGCGCTGCGCATCGAGCTGTTTGACGACGAGGTCGAGAGTCTGCTGCTGTTCGATCCGCTCACGGGCCGCATCCAGCAAAAAATTCCGCGCTTCACGGTCTATCCGAGCAGCCATTACGTCACGCCGCGCGCGCAGGTGCTGCAGGCCGTCGAAAGCATCAAGATCGAGCTGGCCGAGCGGCTGCAGGAGCTGCTCGCGCAGGGCAAGCTCGTGGAGGCGCAGCGGCTCGAGCAGCGCACGCGCTTCGACCTCGAGATGCTCAGCGAAGTCGGGCACTGCAAGGGCATCGAAAACTACACGCGCCATCTTTCGGGTGCGGCGCCGGGCGAGCCGCCGAGCACGCTGGTGGACTACCTGTCCAAGGATGCGCTCATGTTCCTCGACGAGAGCCACCAGATGATCGGCCAGCTCAACGCCATGTTCAACGGCGACCGTGCGCGCAAGACCACGCTGGTCGAATACGGCTTTCGCCTGCCCTCGGCGCTCGACAACCGGCCGCTGAAGTTCGCGGAGTTCGAGCAGCGCATGCGCCAGGTGGTCTTCGTCTCGGCTACGCCCGCCGACTATGAGCTCAGCCATTCGGGCCAGGTGGTCGAGCAGCTCGTGCGGCCCACGGGCCTGGTCGATCCCGAGGTCGAGGTGCGCCCCGCGACGCACCAGGTCGACGACGTGCTGCAGGAAATCCGCCTGCGCGTGCAAAAAGACGAGCGTGTGCTCATCACCACGCTGACCAAGCGCATGGCCGAGCAGCTGACCGACTACCTCAGCGACAACGGCGTGAAGGTGCGCTATCTGCACTCCGACGTGGACACCGTGGAGCGCGTGGAAATCATCCGTGATCTGCGCCTGGGCGCCTTCGACGTGCTCGTGGGCATCAACCTGCTGCGCGAGGGGCTGGACATTCCCGAGGTGTCGCTCGTGGCCATTCTGGACGCCGACAAAGAGGGCTTTTTGCGCGCCGAACGCAGCCTGATCCAGACCATAGGCCGCGCCGCGCGCAACGCCCACGGCAAAGCGATCCTGTACGCCGACACCATCACCGCGTCCATGCGCAAAGCCATCAGCGAAACCGAGCGCCGGCGCGCCAGGCAGATTGCCCACAACCAGGCGCACGGCATCACGCCGCGCAGCATCGTCAAACAGGTGCGCGACCTGATCGACGGCGTCTATAGCGAAAAATCGGCGCGCGCGGCCGAGCAGCTCGCGCAGGAGGCGCTCGCACGCGCGCAGGCCGAGGCGCTGTCCGAAAAAGACCTCGCGCGCGAGATCAAGCGGCTCGAAAAGCAGATGCTCGAGCATGCGCGCAACCTCGAGTTCGAGCAGGCCGCGCGCGTGCGCGACCAGCTCGCGCGCCTCAAGGACGCGGCTTTCGGCGCGCATGGCGAAGACAGCGTGCCGGTCTGACAGGCAACGGGGGCTTGCCCGCAATCCCGACAAATTTAATTGGGAATTGTGCTAGAATCTGGGCCATTACGAAGAAAACAGCCCGAGATACACAGGGCTTCGTCGCGGCAGGTTTTATCCGCAGCCAAGGCGAAGAAAAGGGTGGGGACGGAGCCTGCACATTGCAGCAGGCAGTTTTTGACAACCAAAGAGCCTTACCAGGAGCTTGCCATGCGTCTCACAACCAAAGGTCGTTTTGCAGTCACCGCCATGATCGATCTGGCCCTGCGCCAGAACAATGGCCCCGTCACCCTCGCGGCCATCAGCCAGCGCCAGCATATTTCGCTCTCTTATCTGGAGCAGCTTTTCGGCAAGCTGCGCCGCAACGAGCTCGTCGAGTCCACGCGCGGCCCTGGCGGCGGCTACACGCTTGCGCGCAAGCCTGAAGAAATCACCGTGGCCGACATCATCCTCTCGGTCGATGAGCCGATCGACGCCACGCAGTGCGGCGGCAAGGAAAATTGCCTGGGTGATTCGGGCCGCTGCATGACGCACGAACTGTGGTCGGCGCTGAACCAGCGCATGGTCGAGTTCCTCGACTCGGTCACGCTGCAAAAGCTCGTCGATGATCAGCTCGCCAAGGGCGTCGAGGTGGAAGCCAAGCCCGCCGCGCGCCGCGCGATCTCGACCACGCCCGTGGTCAAGCCGATCCGTGTGAACGCGCCCAATTCGGTGTTCGCGCTGGGCAACGCTTTCGCCAAATCCTGAGGTAGCCGCAGCTGCTGCGCGCGCCTTTTTGCTTTGCATGGGGCGCGACGCGACGGTGCGCAGGGCAGTCCGCCCGGCAGCGCCGTGCGCGTGGCAGCATGAATCTTCCCTGAGTCTTTACCGAGCCGACCATGGACACGAAAAAGCAACTCCCCATTTACCTCGACTATGCGGCCACGACGCCCGTCGATCCGCGCGTGGTCGAGGCCATGATTCCCTGGTTGCACGAGCACTTCGGCAACCCCGCCTCGCGCAGCCACGCCTGGGGCTGGGAGGCTGAAGAGGCCGTGGAAAAGGCGCGGGTACAGGTGGCCGACCTGATCGGCGCCGACCCGCGCGAAATCGTCTGGACCAGCGGCGCGACCGAATCCAACAACCTCGCGCTCAAGGGCGCGGCGCATTTTTACCAAGGCAAGGGCAAGCACCTCGTCACCGTCAAGACCGAGCACAAGGCCGTGCTCGACACCATGCGCGAGCTCGAGCGCCAGGGCTTCGAGGTGACCTATCTCGACGTGCAGGAAAACGGCCTGCTCGACCTCGACCGCTTCAGGGATGCGCTGCGCCCCGACACCATCCTCGCGAGCGTGATGCTCGTGAACAATGAAATCGGCGTGATCCAGGACATCGCCACCATTGGCGCGCTGTGCCGCGAAAAGGGCATCGTGTTTCACGTCGATGCCGCGCAGGCGACGGGCAAGGTTGAGATCGACCTGCGCACGCTGCCCGTCGATTTGC
Source organism: Extensimonas soli (assembly GCF_029211265.1). Classification (GTDB taxonomy): domain Bacteria; phylum Pseudomonadota; class Gammaproteobacteria; order Burkholderiales; family Burkholderiaceae_C; genus Extensimonas; species Extensimonas soli. Next base: position 100,509 of record NZ_JARGEL010000031.1, read on the forward strand.
TGAGCCTGGCCTCGCACAAGACCTACGGCCCCAAGGGCATAGGCGCGCTGTACCTGCGGCGCAAGCCGCGCGTGCGCATCGAGGCGCAGATGCACGGCGGCGGCCACGAGCGCGGCCTGCGTTCGGGCACGCTGCCCACGCACCAGATCGTCGGCATGGGCGAGGCCTACCGCATTGCGCGTGCCGAAATGGCGCAAGACCTGGCCAAGGCGCGCGCGCTGCAAAAGCGCCTGCTCGACGGCCTGCTGCAGATCGAACAGGCGTTCGTCAACGGCGACCTGCAGCAGCGCGTGCCGCACAACCTGAACATCAGCTTCAATTTCGTCGAGGGTGAGTCGCTGATCATGGGCATCAAAAACCTGGCCGTGTCCTCGGGCTCGGCCTGCACCTCGGCGAGCCTCGAGCCCAGCTACGTGCTGCGCGCGCTGGGCCGCAGCGACGAGCTCGCGCACAGCAGCCTGCGCCTGAGCATTGGGCGCTTTACCACCGAAGCCGACATCGACACCGCCGTGCAGGCCATTCGCGACAACGTGGCCCGCCTGCGCGAACTCAGCCCCTTGTGGGAGATGTACCAAGAGGGCGTGGACCTCAACACCATCCAGTGGGCCGCGCACTGACGCCATTGCTTATTCAGAAAAAGGAGGTTTCACCATGGCTTATTCGCAAAAAGTGGTTGAACACTACGAAAACCCGCGCAACGTGGGCTCGTTCGACAAGGGCGACGACACTGTGGGCACGGGCATGGTCGGCGCACCCGCGTGCGGCGACGTCATGAAGCTGCAGATCAAGGTCAATCCGCAGACCGGCGTGATCGAAGACGCGCGCTTCAAGACCTACGGCTGCGGCTCGGCCATCGCCTCGTCTTCGCTCGTGACCGAATGGGTCAAGGGCAAGACGCTGGACGAGGCCACGTCCATCAAAAACAGCCAGATCGCCGAAGAGCTGGCCCTGCCGCCCGTGAAAATTCATTGCTCCATCCTGGCCGAAGACGCGATCAAGGCCGCGGTGGACGACTACAAGCAAAAACATGCTGTCCCCACAGGCGCCTGAGATGGCCATCACGCTGACCGAAGCTGCGGCGCGGCACGTGCGCCGCTACCTCGAGCGCCGGGGCAAGGGCCTGGGCGTGCGCCTGGGCGTCAAGACCACGGGCTGCTCGGGCCTGGCCTACAAACTCGAGTACGTGGACGACTTGCAGCCCGAAGACGTGGTCTTCGAGAGCCACGGCGTGAAGGTGCTGACCGACCCCAAGAGCCTGGCCTACATCGACGGCACCGAGCTCGACTACGTGCGCGAAGGGCTCAACGAAGGCTTCAAGTTCCACAACCCGAACGAGCGCGACCGCTGCGGCTGCGGCGAGAGCTTTCGCGTCTGATAAGCTTCCCAGCATCGCTACGCGCATAGCCCGACCGCCAGCCGCTGGCGGTTTTTTGTTGCCATGAACCTTCAATCCGACGACTTTGAACTGTTCGGCGTGCCACGCTGTTTCGCGCAAGAGCGCGCGCAGCTCGACGCGCGCTGGAAAGAGCTTCAGCGCGAGGCGCACCCCGACCGCTTTGCCGCGCAAGGCCCCGCCGCCCAACGCGCGGCCATGCAGTGGTCGGTGCGCATCAACGAGGCCTACCAGCGCCTCAAAGACCCGTTGCGCCGCGCTGCCTACCTGTGCGAATTGCACGGCGTGCCGCTGCGCGCCGAGGACAACACGGCCATGCCGGCGCAGTTTCTGCTGCAGCAGATGCAGTGGCGCGAGGCGCTCGAAGAAGCGCGCAGCGCCGCCGAGGTCGAAGCGCTGGAGCGCAGCGTGCAGCAAGCCTGGCAAGACACGCTTGCGCGCTGTGCCGAATTGCTCGATCTGCAACAGGACTGGGCCGCAGCCGCGCAGGAGGTCAGAGCCCTCATGTTTCTTGGGCGCTTTGCCGAGGACGTGGAACGCCGGCGCGAGGCCTTGGGAGAATAAGTCCACCTGTGCGCGTCGCGTGCGCTTTTTGAATGAAATCCGCCTTCAGCCAAGGCAGGACCTGCGCAAGCAGCTCTTTTTTTGATACTCCATGGCGTTATTGCAAATCTCCGAACCCGGCCAATCCCCTGACCCGCACCAGCGGCGCATCGCCGTGGGCATAGACCTGGGCACCACGCATTCGCTCGTCGCCGCGGTGCGCAACGGCGTGCCCGAGTGCCTGCCTGACGCGCAAGGGCGCGTGCTGCTGCCCTCGGTGGTGCGTTACCTCGCGCAGGGTGGGCGGCAGATCGGCTACGAGGCGCTGGCCGCGCAGGCGCAGGACGCGCGCAACACCATCGCCTCGGTCAAGCGCTTCATGGGGCGCGGGCTCGCGGACGTGGCGCAGGCGCAGCAGCTGCCCTACAGCTTCGTATCCGGCGCTGCGGGCACTGCAAGCGAAGGGCAGGGCGGCGGCATGCTCTCGCTGGCCACGGCGGGCGGCGTCAAGTCACCGGTCGAAGTCAGCGCCGAAATCCTCGCCACACTGCGCCAGCGCGCCGAAGACACCTTCGACCAGGAGCTCTACGGCGCCGTGATCACCGTGCCTGCGTATTTCGACGACGCCCAGCGCCAGGCCACCAAGGACGCGGCCAAGCTCGCGGGCATCCACCTGCTGCGCCTGCTCAACGAGCCCACGGCCGCGGCGATCGCCTACGGGCTGGACAACGCGAGCGAAGGCATCTACGCCGTCTATGACCTCGGCGGCGGCACGTTCGACATCTCCATCCTGCGCCTGAGCAAGGGCGTGTTCGAGGTCATCGCCACGGGCGGCGACTCGTCGCTGGGCGGTGACGACTACGACGGTGCCCTGGCCGAGTGGGTGCTGCAGCGGCTCGGGCGCAGCAGCGAAAGCCTGACCGACCCCGCCGACAAAACCGCACTGCGCCTGGCCGCACGCGCCTGCAAAGAAGCCCTGACTGCTTCAGAAAGCGCAGCGTTCAGCGCATGTCTGGCGGGCGAAAACGTGCAAATCGACGTTCAACGCAGCGACTTCGAGGCGGCCACTGCGCACCTCACCGAGCGCACCCTCGCCGCGGTGCGCCGCGCCTTGCGCGACGCCAGGCTGCGGCCCGAAGAAGTGCAGGGCGTGGTCATGGTCGGCGGCGCCACGCGCATGCCGCAGGTGCAGCGCGCCGTGGCGCAGCTGTTCGGGCGCGCGCCGCTCAACAACCTCAACCCCGACGAGGTCGTGGCGCTGGGCGCGGCCATACAGGCGCACCAGCTCGCGGGCCATTCGATGGGCGGCGACGATCTGCTGCTGCTCGACGTGATCCCGCTGTCGCTGGGCCTGGAAACCATGGGCGGGCTGGTCGAGCGCATCATCCCGCGCAACGAAACCATCCCCACGGCCAAGGCGCAGGACTTCACCACCTTCCAGGATGGGCAGACTGCGCTCGCGCTCCACGTCGTGCAGGGCGAGCGCGACCTCGCCCAGGACTGCCGCAGCCTCGCGCGCTTCGCGCTGCGCGGCATCCCGCCCATGGCTGCGGGCGCGGCGCGCATCCGCGTGACCTTTACCGTCGATGCCGACGGCCTGCTTTCGGTCAGCGCGCGCGAGCTCACGAGCGGCGTCGAGGCGCACATCGACGTCAAGCCGTCTTATGGCCTGTCGGACGAGCAGATCGCGCGCATGCTGCAAGAGGGCTTTGCCACGGCCGAGCAGGACATGCGCGCACGCGCCCTGGTCGAGGCGCGCGTCGACGCCGACCGCATGCTGCTGGCCACGCAAAGCGCGATCGACGCCGACGGCGACCTGCTGACGCCGCCCGAACGCGCCGAGATCGACGCGCTCATGGCCGCGCTGCGCGCGCAGCTGCAGGGCGACGACCCGGCCGCGATCGAAGCCGCCACGGCCGCGCTCGCCAAGGGCACCGAAGCCTTCGCCGCACGCCGCATGAACCGCAGCATCCAGCAGGCGCTCGCCGGCAAGAGCGTGCAAAGCCTTTGAACATCTCTTCCCTCGACCATTTTTCGAGCCCCGCATGCCCGTCATCAAAATCCTGCCCCACCCTGAATACTGCCCGGCCGGCGCCGAGATCAGCGCGAGCGCGGGCACCTCGATCTGCGAGGCGCTGCTCGAACACGACATCCCCATAGAGCACGCCTGCGAGATGAGCTGCGCCTGCACCACCTGCCACGTGATCGTGCGTGAAGGCTACGATTCGTTGAACCTGGCCGACGAAGACGAAGAAGACCTGCTCGACCGCGCCTGGGGCCTCACGCCGCAATCGCGCCTGTCGTGCCAGGCCATCGTCGGGGCGCGTGATTTGACGGTGGAAATCCCCAAGTATTCGATCAACCACGCCAAGGAAAAACACTGACACGACTTACGCAAATCGGGATCAGGCAAGGCGCTCGCCCCAAGGCAAAACACTTTCCTGCATCCTTGTTTGCGTAAGTCCAGACGGAGTCCCCGGGCCACTGCCATGACGCGCCAGATCGTTCTCGACACCGAAACCACGGGTCTTTCCGCCGAAGGCGGCGACCGCATCATTGAAATCGGCTGCGTGGAGCTGTTCGCGCGCAAGCTCACGGGCAACAACAAGCACTTTTACCTGAACCCCGAGCGCGAAAGCCACGAGGACGCGCTCAAGGTGCACGGCATCAGCAATGAATTTTTGCTCGACAAGCCCAAGTTCGCGGCCGTGGCGCCGGAGTTGATCGAATACCTGCGCGATGCCGAAATCATCATCCACAACGCCGCCTTCGACGTGGGCTTTCTGAACAAGGAGCTGGAGCTTGCGGGCCACCCGCCGCTGCAGCACTTCGTTGCGTGCGTCACCGACACGCTGGCCATGGCCAAGGAGCTGTTTCCGGGCAAGCGCAACTCGCTCGATGCGCTGTGCGACCGTCTGGGCGTGGACAACTCCAGCCGCACGCTGCACGGCGCGCTGCTCGATGCTGAGCTGCTGGCCGATGTCTATATTTATCTCACGCGCGGGCAGGACGCGCTGCTGGTGCTCGATGATGTGCAGGAGGGCGCCAGCACGGGCGGTGCACGCATCGATCTGCGCGGCTTTGAGCTACCCGTGCTGCGCGCAAGCGAGCAGGAACTCGCGGCGCACGCAGAAATCCTCGCGCAGATCGACAAGGCCAGCGGCGGAAAGACCGTGTGGCGCACGTTGCAGTGAAATTTGCTGCGCGCCTTGTGCCATAATTGCGGGCTCAGCGCAGCACCCGGGTGATTAGCTCAGCGGTAGAGCACTGCCTTCACACGGCAGGGGTCACATGTTCGATCCATGTATCACCCACCAATTTTGCGCTGCGTGCACTTCGGCTTTCGATGTTTTCGCCAAGGCCGAGCGTGGCGCAGGCAGATGGGTGCTTCGGTAGATGCGTTTGGGTGATTAGCTCAGCGGTAGAGCACTGCCTTCACACGGCAGGGGTCACATGTTCGATCCATGTATCACCCACCAAGTCGCACCGCCATAAGTCCCACACTCTTGCTTAGCCCTTTCAAAGACAGCTTGCCCTGTCCATTCGGGCTATGTCTTCGTGCCCGATGACGGGGCGCGAGCGCCTGGGGCACCGGTAGAATCTTCGCGATTCCTTGCTATCGGCTTGGTGGCAAGCGCCGTGGGTGCATCGGCACGGCGCTTTCCTAAGCCCCATCCCCCATGACCCTCCTCGTCACCGGCGGCGCCGGCTTCATCGGCAGCAACTTCGTGCTCGACTGGCTTGCGCACAGCGCCGAACCCATCGTCAACCTCGACAAACTCACCTACGCAGGCAACCTGCAAAACCTGGCCAGCCTGCAAGGCGACGCGCGCCACACCTTCGTGCACGGCGACATCGGCGACCGCGAGCTGCTAGGCCGCCTGCTTGCGCAGCACCGCCCGCGCGCCGTGCTGCACTTTGCCGCCGAAAGCCACGTCGACCGCAGCATCCACGGGCCCGAGGACTTCATCGACACGAACGTGCTCGGCACCTTCAGGCTTTTGGAGGCTGCAAGGCAATACTGGCAAGCGCTAGAAGCTCCTGAAAAAGAAGCGTTTCGCTTCCTGCACGTGAGCACCGACGAAGTCTATGGCTCGCTAGACGCAGACGCCCCAGCGTTCACCGAGCAGCACCGCTACGAGCCCAACAGCCCCTACAGCGCGAGCAAAGCCGCCAGCGACCACCTCGTGCGCGCCTGGCACCACACCTACGGCCTGCCCGTGCTTACCACCAATTGCAGCAACAACTACGGGCCCTACCACTTCCCTGAAAAGCTCATCCCGCTGTGCATCCACAACGCGCTTGCGGGCAAACCCCTGCCCATTTACGGCGACGGCCGGCAAATCCGCGACTGGCTCTACGTGCAAGACCACTGCAGCGCCATCCGCCGCGTGCTCGCCGCAGGCCGTGTGGGCGAGACCTACAACGTCGGCGGCTGGAACGAAAAAACCAACCTCGAAGTCGTGCAAACCCTGTGCGCCATCCTCGACGAGCTTGCGCCGCGCGCCGACGGCCAGTCTTATGCGCAGCAAATCACCTTCGTGCAAGACCGCCCCGGCCACGACCGCCGCTACGCCATAGACGCCAGCAAGCTCGAGCGCGAACTCGGCTGGAAGCCCGCCGAAACCTTCGAAAGCGGCATACGCAAAACCGTGCAGTGGTACCTGGCCCACCAGGACTGGGTGCGCGGCGTGACCAGCGGCGCCTACCGCCAGTGGATCGACCTGCAGTACGCCGACGCCAACGCCGACACCCACACCGAAGCCAGCACCAGCAGCACCACCAAGGAGCCCGCATGAGCCCGCGCAAAGGCATCATCCTCGCCGGCGGCTCGGGCACGCGCCTGTACCCCGTCACACAGGCGGTCTCCAAGCAGCTCATGCCCGTGTACGACAAGCCCATGATCTACTACCCGCTGAGCACGCTCATGCTCGCGGGCATCCGCGAGGTGCTCGTCATCAGCACCCCGCACGACACGCCGCGTTTTGCCGAGCTGCTGGGCGACGGCAGCCAGTGGGGTATGCAGCTGCAATACGCCGTGCAACCCAGCCCCGACGGGCTCGCGCAGGCTTTTTTGATTGGGGAAGCCTTCATCGGCAAGGACCCCTGCGCGCTCGTGCTCGGCGACAACATCTTCTATGGCCATGACCTCGTCAAGCTGCTGCAAAGTGCGAATGCACGCACCGCGGGTGCCACGGTCTTTGCCTATCACGTGCAAGACCCCGAGCGCTACGGCGTGGCCGAGTTCGACGCCCAAGGCCGGGTGTTGTCTTTGGAAGAAAAGCCCCCGCAGCCCAAGTCCCACTACGCCGTCACCGGGCTCTACTTCTACGACGCGCAAGTGGTCGGGCTGGCCAAAACCCTCAAGCCCTCGGCGCGCGGAGAGCTAGAAATCACCGACCTCAACCGGCTGTACCTGCAACAAGGGCAGCTGAGCGTCGAAATCATGGGCCGCGGCTATGCGTGGCTGGATACCGGCACGCACGACAGTCTGCTCGACGCCGCGAGCTTCATCGCCACCTTGCAAAAACGCCAGGGTCAGATGGTCGCCTGCCCCGAAGAAATCGCCTTCATGCAAGGCTGGATAGACGCCGCGCAATTGCAGGCGCTCGCGGCGCCGCTGCGCAAGAACGGGTATGGACAGTATTTGCTGGGCTTGTTGAGCCCAAGCCACTGAAGCGCCCCAAGGAACGCCGGACGAAACGCCAGATAAAAACGCCCCATGCCCTACCAAGTCACCCCCACCGCCTTGCCCGAAGTGCTGATCCTCGAGCCCAAAGTGTTCGGCGACGAGCGCGGCTTCTTTTTTGAAAGCTACAACCAGCGCGACTTCGCCCAGGCCACGGGGCTGCAGACCGCATTTGTGCAGGACAACCACAGCCGCAGCGCCAGGAACGTGCTGCGCGGCCTGCACTACCAAGTCCAGCAGCCACAAGGCAAGCTCGTGCGCGTGGTGCAGGGCGAGGTGTACGACGTGGCCGTCGATGTGCGCAAAAGCTCGGCGCACTTCGGCCGCTGGGTCGGCGTGCACCTGAGCGCCGAGAACAAGCGCCAGCTGTGGATTCCCGCCGGGTTTGCGCATGGCTTCGTCGTGCTCAGCGACACGGCCGAGTTTCTCTACAAAACCACCGACTACTACGCCCCCGCGCACGAGCGTTGCATCCGCTGGGACGACCCGGCCATAGGCATACGCTGGCCCATTGCCGCGCCGCCCCTTCTTGCCGCCAAGGACGCGGCGGGCAAGCTGCTCGCCGAGGCGGAGGTGTTTGCCTGAACCACGTGACGGCAGGAGCACGGAACCGTGGCCCATTCCGTCGATAGCGCCGACTGCGTCGTCATCGGCGCGGGCGTGGTCGGGCTCGCGGTGGCGCGGGCCCTGGCCCTGCAGGGGCGCGAGGTGCTGGTACTCGAGGCGCAGGGCGCGATCGGCACGGGCACGAGCGCGCGCAACAGCGAGGTGATCCACGCGGGCTTGTATTACGCGCCAGATTCACTCAAAGCGCGGTTGTGTGTGCGCGGGCGAGAATTGCTCTACGCCTATTGCGCGGCGCGTGGCGTGCCGCATCGGCGCTGCGGCAAGCTCATCGTGGCGACGGCGCCGCACGAACTGGAGCGGCTAGAGGCCCTGGCGCAGCGCGCGGCCACGAACGGCGTGCACGATGTGCAGTGGTTGGACGCCGCCGCGGCGCGTGCGCTCGAGCCGGCGCTCGCCTGCGTCGCGGCGCTGCATTCGCCCAGCACCGGCATCATCGACAGCCACGCGCTCATGCTGGCCTTGCAGGCCGACCTCGAACTCGCGGGCGGCATGGTCGTTTTGCATTCCAAGGTCCAATCGGCCAAAGTGCTTGATGGACGTGCGCAAGCAGCTATTCTTTTGGAAGTCAACGAGGGCGAATGGTTGCAGGCGCGCACGGTAGTCAACGCCGCCGGGCTGCAGGCTTGCGCGCTGGCGCGGCGCTTTGCCGGGCTGGACGCGCGCCACGTGCCCACGCCGTGCTTTGCCAAGGGCAACTACTTCACGCTCATGGGCAGGGCGCCGTTTCGCCACCTGATTTACCCCGTGCCGCAAGTGGGCGGCCTGGGCGTGCACCTGACGCTAGACCTGGCCGGGCAGGCCAAGTTCGGGCCGGACGTGCAGTGGCTCGATGCGGACGATGGCTTCGATGCGCCCGACGACTTCTCGGTGGATGCCACGCGCGCCGCGGCGTTCTATGGCGCGGTGCGTCAATACTGGCCCGATCTGCCCGACGGCGCGCTGGCCCCTGGATATGCGGGCATTCGCCCCAAGATACAAATAAGTGGTGCCATCGCGGACGACTTCTGCATTTCCAGTCCCGCGCAGCATGGCGTGCCGGGATTGGTCAACCTGTTCGGCATCGAATCGCCGGGTTTGACCAGCGCAGTGGCCATCGCCGAGCGAGTGTTGCAAAGTCTCGTGAGCTAACTCACCGCGCCGGTCTTGACTTGTATCATGGAAGGGCTTTGCGCCCAACGGCTAAGATGCTTGTGACCGTGCGAGGCTTGGTCTGTGCGGCCCGGTTGCTATTTTGTTTTCACTCCACTGAAAGGCTTGTATGACGATCTCCATCAACTCCACCCAGGCAGAACTCGAAAAACTGGTCGCCGACCTGCGCGGCTTGATCGCAAGCAAAGACCTCGACGCCGTGCCCGAGATCAAAGTGCTGCGCCAGCGTATCGACGACGGTATGCACTCGGTGCGCGAGGCCACCGTGCGCGCCGCCCACGAGGCTGCACGCCAGGCCAAGGACGCCGCGCAGGCCGCCGACCGTTATGCGCACGATGAGCCCTGGCGTCTGGCCGGTGCCGCACTGGCCGTTGGCGCGCTCGTGGGTTTCGTGCTGGGTCGCCGCTGATCGGCGCGGCATTTCGATGCTCCCGCTTTCCTGGGCCGCCGCATGAACTGGCTTTCGCTGCTCGGGCTCGATGAATGGTTGGCACGCTGGCATACCTCGCTGCGCGAAGGGGCCGTCGCCGCCGAAGACCGCTTCGAGCTCGCACACCTTGAATGGCAGCAGCTCAAGCGCCACGGATTCACGCTGCTGCTGTTGGGCGCGGTGCTGCTCGTGCTCACGGTGGTGGCGTTCCTGAGCCTGTCGGCGGCCGTGCTGCTGCAGTTCTGGGACAGCCCACAGCGCGCGCTCGTCGCGTGGCTCGTGGCGCTCGCATGGCTGCTGCTGTGGGTGGGCGCTGCGGCCTGGGGATGGTCGCTGGTGCAGCGCTGCAGCAACGCCTTCGCCCTCACACAGCGCGAATTGGCGCAAGACTGGCGTGAACTCAAGGAGCGTTTGTGATGTGCGCCGACAAGTCCGCCCCAGCAACTCTGGATGCCACGCCAGCGCAGCAGCGCGTGCTCGAGCGCATCGCCGTGCAACGCGAACGCCTGCGCGCACGCCACACCGCACGGCGGCAGGCGCAAGTACGCACACACGAGGCTGCAAGCGCCGCGGCTGCGGCCGATGGCGCTGCACCGGGGGGCTTGTATCCGCCCGACGCTCCGTTTGCCGAGCGCCTGGCCTTGTTCGCGCGCGCACACCCGGCCGTCGCGGGCGCAGTGGCGGCGGCCCTCATCGCCGCCGCGGGCCCGCGCCGCGTGCTGCGCTGGGCGACGGTCGCGTTGCCGTGGGTTTTGCGGCTGCGTAGTAGGTGAGGGCAGGGCATTGCCCCCAAGCCCTGATTTCTTACCGCATCCCTTGGATCGCCCGCGCGGCCTGCGTCACCAGCGCAGGGCCGCGGTAGATCAGGCCGGTGTAGATCTGCACCGCGTCGGCGCCCGCGCGGATTTTGTTTTGCGCGTCTTGCGCGCTCAGGATGCCGCCCACGCCGATGATGGGAAAGCGGCTGCCCAGCGCCGCACGCAGCTGGCGGATCACCTGGTTGCTTTGCTCGAGCAGCGGCGCGCCGCTGAGGCCCCCGGCTTCGTCGGCGTGGGGCAGCCCTTGCACCGCGTCGCGGCGGATCGTGGTGTTGGTGGCGATGACGCCGTCCATGCCGTGGCGCTGCAGCGCGGCGGCGATCACGGCGACTTGCGCCTCGTCGAGGTCGGGCGCGATCTTGAGGAAGATGGGCACGCGCCGGGCTTTGCCGCTAGCGTCGCGTTGCTGCTGCGCGAGCACCTCGCGCCGCTCGGCGAGCGCGGACAGCAGCGCGTCGAGCGCGGCGTCGCTTTGCAGCGAGCGCAGGTTTTGTGTGTTCGGCGAGCTGATGTTCACGGTGACGTAGTCGGCGTATGGGTACACGCCTTCGAGGCCGATGAGATAGTCGCGCGTGGCGTCCTCGATGGGGGTGCTGGCGTTCTTGCCGATGTTGAGCCCGAGCAGCAGCGTGCCGGGCGCGCGGCGCAGGCGCGAGCGCTGCACGTTGCGCACGAAGGCAGCGAGCCCCTCGTTGTTGAAGCCGAGCCGGTTGATCAGCGCCTGCGCCTCGGGCAGGCGGAACATGCGCGGCTTGGGGTTGCCGGGCTGCGGCTTGGGCGTGACGGTGCCGACTTCGACGAAGCCAAAGCCCATGCGGCCCAGCGCGTCTATGCAGCGCGCGTTTTTGTCCAGCCCTGCGGCCAGGCCCACGCGGTTCGGAAAGCGCAGGCCCGCGAGCTCTATCGGGTCCTGCACGGTTTCGCTGCACCAGGCCCACTGCAGTGGCGTGTGCTGGCCGCTTTCGAGCAGCGCGAGCGTGTGTTCGTGGGCGGTTTCGGCGTCCATGCGAAACAGCACGGCGCGGGCGAGGGCGTAGGGGAGCAAGGACATGAAGCGTAGAAAAGGATAATGCAAGGTTTGCGCGATTTTCTCCTACGAATCCTCTCCAATAAGCAAGCCATGACTTCCTCGACTTCCACATCCCCTTTCGCCCCGACCCAGGACGAGCTCAAGGCCCTCGTGGGGCGGGCGGCCTTGCAGTATGTAGATCCGGGCAGCATCGTCGGCGTGGGCACGGGCTCCACGGTGAACAAGTTCATTGACGCGCTCGCCGGCGTCAAAGAGCGTATCCGCGGCGCGGTGTCCAGCTCCGAGGCCAGCACGGCGCGGCTGCGCGCCCTGGGCATCGCGGTGTTCGACGCGAACGAGGTCGATGCGCTCGCGGTGTATATCGACGGCGCCGACGAGATCGACGCGCGCGGCTACATGATCAAAGGCGGCGGCGCGGCGCTCACGCGCGAAAAAATCGTGGCCGCTATGGCCAGCCGTTTTATCTGCATTGCCGATGCGTCCAAGCAGGTCGAGGTGTTAGGGCGCTATCCATTGCCGGTGGAGGTGATCCCTATGGCTGCGCGCCAGATCGCGCGCCGCTTCGCCGCATTGGGCGGGGAGGCACGTCTGCGTCTGCAGGGCGACGAGCCGCTCGTGACCGACAACGGCCAGCACCTGCTCGACGTGCATGGTTTGCACATCGAAGCGCCGCTGGCGTTCGAGTCCGAAGTGAACCAATGGCCTGGTGTGGTCACCGTAGGCGTGTTTGCACGCCAGAAGGCGACGCTGTGCCTGCTCGGTACGGCGCAAGGCGTGCAGACTTTGAGATATGACTGATGGTGGAGGGTGAAAGCTCGTTTGCGGGTTCGGTGGAGAACGCGGACGCGCCAGTTTCTCGCGTGCGCCCGTTTACGCAAGGCTTGTCGCTAGGAGCCTGTCGGACTTTGGGCGTCGAAAGCGAGAATGCGCCCCAGCGGAGGCCAGTTTTTGCCGGATTCGCCGCCCCATAGCGGGACTATGGGGCAAGAAGACGGTGAAAAATGGGCCGCTGCGGCACATTCGCAGCCGACGATTCCAAAGTCCGACAGGCTCCTAGTGTAGTGTTCGACGCTATCTGCGACATAAAACCGCGTCTTTTCGGCCCGGGCCGCGTTGCAAATCCTCGCGATACCACCCGGTATCGCTGCGGTTTGCGCCTTGCCCAGACCAAAAATCCATCGGCTTTATTTGTCGCATCAAGCATCAAACACTACACTAGTGATCGTTTGACGGACATTGAAAGTAAGGTGTTTCTGCATTACTATATTGACTACCATTCGAGTATCACCTCACCTACGAGCTTGCGAGGACACATCACCATGACCACATTGACCGTTACCGCACGGGGACAAGTGACGTTTCGGAAGGACGTACTGCAACACCTCGGCATCAGGCCAGGCGACAAGATCGAACTGGACTTGCTGCCAGATGGTCGTGGGGTCCTCAAGGCGGCGCGGCCCGCTGGGACGATAGCCAACTTTGTCGGTCTGCTTGCGGGCAGAACGCAGAAGGTTGCCAGCATCGAAGAAATCAACGAGGCGGCTGCACAAGGCTGGTCTGGCAAGAAATGAGGGTCGCGGTCGATACCAATGTCCTTGTGCGTGCTGTTGTGCGTGACGATCCCGTGCAAGCCGATGTTGCCGCCAGGATATTGACCGATGCCGAGTTGATTGCGGTTGCGCTGCCTTGCCTGTGCGAATTTGTTTGGGTACTGCTCAGGGTCTATGGTTTCCAGCAATCCGACGCGGCCGGCGCGATCCGGGCACTGCTTGCCGCCGCGACTGTGGAAGTGAACCGGCCCGCCGTTGAGGCTGGCCTGCTGGTGCTCGACGCGGGCGGCGATTTCGCCGATGGCGTCATTGCCTACGAAGGCAATTGGCTTGGCGGGGAAACCTTCGTTTCCTTCGACAAGAAGGCGGTGGCGCTTCTCGCGGCTCAAGGGCAATCAACGCGCCTCTTGTGACGGACATGAGCATGAACCCAGATTGTCCAAGTTTGCCGGTGGCATCGCGTTGCCGACCTTGCTGGCAGCGCTGGTGTATGGTGCCTGCCGGTATTTTTTGACGGCAGCATAGGGCGGCTGGCATTGCCCCAGCGGCTCGCACAAATTACACCCAAAAAAGGAGCGCCTTGTGCTCGATCTATCAGCGCTGAGAAGGGTTTTTTATGGGTGAATTTTGCTACTTATAAAGTAGCAATCAAAACCGGATGCCAGCGGGGTTGTCGGGGTTTTTCGCCGGGCGCGACGGCGCCGCCGCTGGGCGTGCACTGGGGGTGGATGCGGCAGAGGCCGCAGAAGCGGCGGACGCGGCAGGTTCGGCCGCCGTGCGGGCCACGAGCGGCGTCGGGGGTGGGCGGCGGTAGTTGGGCGGCAGCTGCGAAGTCTTGGGGTAGCCCGCGGCGTCGAGGTATTGCGTCCACTCGGCTTCGGCGTAGCCGAGCAGGTGTTGGCGGCCTATGGTGGCAAAGGGCAGGCTGTTTTGGCCGCTGAGTTTTTGCAGCGCTTCGATGTCCTCGGCGCTGCTCACGGTGTATTCGGTGAACGGGATGCCGCGCGCCTGCAGCAGCTGGCGTGCGCTGTCGCACGGGGCGCAGTTGCTGCTGCTATAGAGCGCGACCGGGTAGCGCGCCGCTACCTCGCGCAGCGCGTAGGGCAGGGCGGCGTTGCCCTCGTCCGAGCCGGCACCTGTCGTCTTGGCGGGCTTGGCCTGGGCCTCGGTGGGGGGCCGATCGGAAAAAGTCACCCTGCCGTCGGGGCCGACGATGCGGTACACGGTCTGGGCCGGAGCGCTCGCGCAGGCGAGCATGCACAGCGCGGGAGCGAGCAGCAGGGCGACGCGCCTGATGGCGAATATTCTCGGCGGGACAGGCATGGTGAAGCTCCGTCAGGTCAAGGGGTTTCTGGGATTGCGGCAGGCGGCTGTGCCATGCCCTGATGGCGCAGCAGCGCGTCGAGCTGCGGTTCGCGGCCGCGGAAGGCCTTGAACGATTCCATCGCCGGGCGGCTGCCGCCGGCTTCGAGGATGGCCTGGCGGTAGCGGCGCCCGACCTCGCGGCTCGGCAGGCCGTCGCTGCCCACGGTTTCTTCGAACGCGGCGTAGGCGTCGGCGCTCAGCACCTCGGCCCATTTGTAGCTGTAGTAGCCCGCAGCGTAGCCGCCCGCGAAGATGTGGCTGAAGGTGTGCGGCGTGCGGCTGAACGGCGGCGGCGGCATCACCGAGACCTCGCTGCGCACCTGCTCGAGCAGCGGCATGAAGTCCTGCGCGGGGTCGTGCACGGTGTGCAGCAGCATGTCGAACAGCGAGAATTCGATCTGGCGCAGCGTCTGCAGGCCGCTCTGGAAGTTTTTCGCGGCGAGCATCTTGTCGTACAAGTCGCGCGGCAGCGACGCGCCGGTATCGACGTGCGCCGTCATGTCCTGCAGCACGCGCCACTCCCAGCAGAAGTTTTCCATGAACTGGCTCGGCAGCTCGACGGCGTCCCACTCGACGCCCGCGATGCCCGAGACGTCGCGCTCGCTGACCTGCGTGAGCAGGTGGTGCAGGCCGTGACCGAATTCGTGGAACAGGGTGATGACGTCGTCGTGCGTGAGCAGCGCGGGTTTGCCCGCCACGCCCGCGGCGAAGTTGCACACCAGGTGCGCCACGGGCGTTTGCAGCACGCCGGTGTCGGGGCGGCGCCAGCGCGTGCGCACGTCGTCCATCCAGGCACCGCCGCGCTTGCCGGGGCGCGCGGGCAGGTCGAGGTAGAACTGGCCGACGAGCGCGCCGTCGCGCTCGATGCGGTAAAACTCCACGGCCGGGTGCCACACGGGCGCGCGGTCGCGCACGATGCGCACTTCGAACAGGTTCTCGACGATCTTGAACAGCCCCGCGAGCACCTTGGGCGCGGGAAAGTAGTGCTTGACCTCCTGCTCGCTGAAGGCGTAGCGCGCTTCCTTGAGCTTTTCGGCGATGTAGGGCCAGTCCCAGGCCTGCGGATCGGGCAGGCCCAGCGTGCGCGCGGCGAAGTCGCGCAGGTCGGCGAGGTCTTTTTCGGCGTAGGGACGCGCACGTGCGGCCAGGTCGCGCAAAAAGGCGATGACCTGATCGGGCGACTGCGCCATCTTGGGCACGAGCGACACGGCGCCGAAGTGCGGGTAGCCGAGCAGCTGCGCCTCTTCGCGGCGCAGCGCGAGGATTTCGTGCATCAGCGCGGTGTTGTCGAAGCGCTTGGCCTCGCCCTCTGCCTGGTCGGACGCGCGCGTGACGTAGGCGCGGTACAGGCGCTCGCGCAGCGCGCGGTCGTGCGCGAACTGCATCACGGGCAGGTAGCTGGGCATCTTGAGCGTGAGCTTGTAGCCCGTGCGGCCCTCGGTTTCGGCGGCGCTGCGCGCGGCCTGCAATACATCGTCGGGCACACCGGTGAGCTCGTCAGCGCTTGCGTAGTAGGCAAAGGCGTCGGTCGCGTCGAGCGCGTTTTCGCTGAATTTCTGGCTCCGCTCGGCCTGGCGCTCCTGGATTTGTGCAAAACGCTCCTTGGCCGCGCCCTGCAGTTCGGCGCCGCTGAGCACGAAGCCGCGTAGCGCGTTGTGCAGCGCGCGCCGTTGCTCGGCGTCGAGGGTGTCGGGGTCTATGGCCTTGTATTTAGCGTACAGGCGCTCGTCGGCGCCCAGGCGCGTCCAGAACTCGGTCACGCGCGGCAGCGCGGCGTTGTAGGCGGCGCGCAGCGCGGGCGTGTCGGCCACGCTGTTCAGGTGGTTGATCGCGCCCCAGACCACGCCGAGCCGCTCCGTGGCCACGTCGAGCACGCGCGCGATGGCGTCCCAGCGCGCGGGAAAGTCGGGCGCAGTGACGGTTTCGAGCGCCTGGTTCGCGCGTTCGAGCAGTGCATCCATGGCGGGGGCCACGTCTTCGGGCTGGATGCGGTCGAAGGGCGGCAGGTCGGTGAAGTCGAGGAGGGGATTGCTCATGGATGCGCAGGTGGTTGCCGTGGGCGGTCGCTTCAAGGGGGATTCAGTGCGCGGTGGCTGGTTCCGTCACGCTAGCGCGTTCGGCCGCTTCGAGGGTGTTGACCAGCAGCATGGTGATGGTCATGGGGCCGACGCCACCGGGCACGGGGGTGATCCAGCCGGCGACTTCGCACACGCCGGCGAAATCGACGTCACCGCAGAGCTTGCCCGCTTCGTCGCGGTTCATGCCCACGTCGATCACCACCGCGCCGGGCTTGACCATGTCGGCCGTGAGCACCTTGCGCTTGCCCACGGCGGCGACGATCACGTCGGCCTGCAAGGTGTGCGCCTTGAGGTTTTGCGTGGCGCTGTGGCAGATCGTGACGGTGGCATTTTGCGCCAGCAGCATCAGCGCCATGGGCTTGCCGACGATGTTGCTGCGGCCGATGACCACGGCGTGCTTGCCGCGCAAGGGATAGCCAATGCTTTCGAGCATTTTCATGCAGCCGTAGGGCGTGCAGGGCTTGAAGCCGGGCATGCCGGTCATGAGCGCGCCGGCGCTCGCGATGTGAAAGCCATCGACGTCCTTCGCGGGCGAGATCGCCTCGATGACTTTTTGCGCGTCGATGTGCGCGGGCAGCGGCAGCTGCACGAGGATGCCGTGGATGCGCGGGTCGGCGTTGAGCGCCTGCACGCGCGCAAGCAGCTCGGCTTCGCTCAGGCTCGCGTCGTACTTTTCGAGCACCGAATGCAGGCCGCTGTCTTCGCAGGCCTTGACCTTGTTGCGCACATAGACCTGCGAGGCCGGGTTGTCGCCCACGAGGATCACGGCGAGGCCGGGGGTGACGTCGCGCGCCTTGAGCGCCGCGGCGCGCTGCGCGACCTGGGCGCGCAGCTGGCGCGAGAGGGCATTGCCGTCGATGAGTTGGGCCGTCATAGAGAAAAATAAGGATGAAATATGCTGCTAGCGCCCGTGTATCAAGCGCTGGCAGCTATCGATGAATGAGTAATGCTGGCATCAGAGCTTGGGCGCATTCTGGCCGAGCGCGATCTTGAGCAGGTCGGCCACCGTGTTCGCGTTGAGCTTTTCCATGATGCTGGCGCGGTGCGCTTCCACGGTTTTGATGCTGATGCCCAGGTCGTCGGCGATCTGCTTGTTCAGGCGCCCCGCGACGATGCGTTCGAGCAGCTGCGCCTCGCGGCCCGTGAGCCTGGCGAGCATGGCTTCGCGGTTCGCGGCCAGCTGGTGCTCGGCGAAGGCGTGCGCGGCGTTTTCGAGCATGCGCTCGACCAGACCGATCAGCGACTTTTCGTCGAAGGGCTTCTGGATGAAGTCGAGCGCGCCCTTTTTCATGGTGCTCACGGCCATGGGCACGTCGCCGTGGCCGGTGATGAAGGCGATGGGCAGCGGCGACTTGCGCTCCAGCAGCCGGTCTTGCAGCTCGAGCCCGCTCATGCCGTCCATGCGGATGTCCACGAGCAGGCAGGCAACTTCGCGCGGGTCGTAGCGCGAGAGAAAGACCTCGGCCGAATCGAAGCCGCGCACCAGGTAATCGTTGCCCTCGAGCAGCCATTGCAGCGAGTCGCGCACGGCCTCGTCGTCATCGACCACGTAGATGGTGCCCTTTTTCGGGATCAAACTCATGCCAGAGTCCTCGTGCTGGGTACATTTGCTACAGAATTGGATGCAATCCCTGCAGGCTTGGCAACGGGTAGCCAGAAAGAAAACCTGCAGCCGACGATCTCGGTGCCATTGTAAATGTTGTCCGCCTGCAGCCGGCCCTGGTGCGCCTCGACGATGCTGCGGCACAGGTTCAGGCCTATGCCCATGCCTTCCTGCTTGGTCGAATAAAAGGCTTCGAACAGGCGCTCGCGCATCTCGGGCGGCAGGCCCTTGCCGCTGTCTTGCACGGTGAACTCGATCACTTCGCCGGCCTCGATGCTGCGCGGCAGCACGCGCAGCTCCACGGTGCGCGCGGCGGGCGGGCGTTGCGCCTGCTGGATCGCCTCGGCGCCATTTTTCATCAGGTTGATGAGCACCTGCTCGATCAGGATGGCGTCGGCCAGCACGGGCGGCAGGCGCGCGGCCACATGGTGCGTGAGGCGCACGTTGTGGCGGCGCAGCTCGATGCCGGCGAGCTCGATCGCCTCCTGCACCATCGTCGAGACGTCTGCCTGCACGAATTGCGGTTCGCTCTTTTTCACGAAGGCGCGGATGTGGTGGATGATCTGCCCCGCGCGCTGCGCCTGGTGTGCGGTTTTTTGCAAGGCGGTGCGCAGCATGTCTTCGCTGAGCTGGCCGTTGTCGATGCGCGTGAGCGTGCCGTTGCAGTAGTTGCTGATGGCGGTGAGCGGCTGGTTGAGTTCGTGCGCCAGGCTGGAGGCCATCTCGCCCATGGTCACGAGGCGGCTCACGGACTGTGCGCGCGCAGCCTGGCGCGAGGCCTGCTCTTCGGCCTGGCGGCGCTGCGTGATGTCGGTGGCGATCACCATTTGCGCGAGGCGCCCATCGACCCAGCTCAGGTAGCGCGAGCGCACCTCGAGCCACTTGCCGAGTTCGGGCAGAAATATCTCGGCATGGTCTGGCAGGGCATTGGTGAGGGTATCGGTGGGCAAGCCCATGAGGCCGTCTTCCTCGTCCATGCCGCCCGTTGGCTGGTAAGACACGGGCAGTTTGCCGGCCTGCGCCACGAGCTGCAAATGGCCGTCGGCCTGCGCACCGAACCACTGGCGGTACAGTTTATTGGCAAACAGCAGTTCCTCGCTGCCCAGCGGCGCCACCGAGACGGCGGCGTCGAGCGCCTCGAGCACGATGGTGAAGCGCTCGTGCGCGGCAGCGAGCTGCTCGCGGATGCGGGTAGGTTCGGTGATGTCGGTCATCGAGGTCATCCAGCCGGTTTGCTGGCCGTGCGCATCGATGAGCGGCGAAACGTAGAGCCGCGCGTCGAACAGGGTGCCGTTCTTGCGTTTTACGCGCATTTTGTAGCCGCCCGAGCTGTTCTGGCCGCTGAACTCCTCGCGCAGTTTTTCGCGCAGCAGGTCTTTTTCTTCTTCGGGCCAGTACGGAAACGGCGCCTTCAGGCCCACGAGCTCCTCGGCGCTCCAGCCCGTCATCTGGCAGAACGCGGCGTTCACGTAAGTGATGCGTCCTTCGAGGTCGAGCGCACGCATGCCCGTGGCGATGGAATTTTCCATCGCGCGGCGGAAGTTCGCCTCGGCCACCAGCGCTTCTTGCATCTGCAGGCGCCGGCGCGTGTGCCGCCAAGTGGCGACGAGCAGCCAGGTGGTCATGCCGCTGAGCACCCCCACGAGCCAGAACAGGCCGCTGCCCACCATGCCCAGCGAGGTGCGATAGGTTTGTGCACGCAGTACCAATCCACGTCCCACGGGCGAAACCTGAATGGCGTACTCGCTCGCGCGTTGCTGTTTCCAGGGCAGGAAGTTGGCATGGCTGGTGTTGTTTGCCATCGGTGAGCCCGCCAGCAACTGCCGGTCGCCGTCGAGCAGGGTGACGGCGTAACGCGCCAGCACGCGCGGCGGCATGCCATAGCGCAGCAGGCTGTCGTTGGAAAACTCACCGAGCACCACGCCGCCGAACTGCCGCCCGCGCACGATGGGCACCAACAGTTGCAACAGCGGCGGCGCTTCGCCCGGCATGGCCAGGGGTTGGGCGTACACCACCTGTCGCCGTGCCTGGGTCCAAGAGGGAGCATCAAGCGCGATCCGCTCGCCCGGCGAACGCTGTTGGCTGCTGGGTAAAGTGGGCGCAGCGTGGCTCGCCCGGATACGGCCCTGCGCATCTATCCAAGTGACGGCCTGCAGTTCCGGGTATTGATTGACGAGCGCCTCGGCCCGGTTTTCGAAGTCGGCCGGCGCAAGCTCCTGCTGGACAAGCTCGCGCGCCAGGCGCATCAATTGCTCCTGGCGCTCGAGCAGGCGCAGGCGCACGCGCTGTTGGGCGTATTCGACATCGCGCTGCAAGGTTTCCTGCTCACGCTCAGACTCCTCGATCTGCAAGTAGGCAAAGGCTGCGACGATGGCCGCCAGAAACACAAACACCGCCACCAGCGGAGCCAGCAGCGCAAGGCGCTCCTGGCGCAGCGGCGTGAGGTTGCGCCACCAGGCGCGCCACCAGCGCACCAGGGCGGGGCGGCGGGGTGGCGCGGTGGGCAAAGGGTTTGAAGAGGTCATCACAGCCGCAAGTGTAGAAGCGGCGCTGTTGCCCGGCATATTTTTGCGGACATCAGCAGCAAATTTTCACATTACGGCATATACACCCATTATTCGAAACAACATGCACACATGCTCATTAGAATGGGCCGCAGTGTCGTTCCCGCATCTTTTTGTGCCCTCGAAGGAGACATCGCATGACTGAACCCACCGATTTTCAGCCCGCATCCGCTGCCGCCGACCCTGACCCGCAGGAAACGCGCGAGTGGATGGATGCGCTCAGCGCCGTCATAGAGAAAGAAGGCCCCGTGCGTGCGCATGCACTGCTCGAGCAACTGCTCGAACACGCGCGCGAAAACAGCATAGACCTGCCGTTTTCGGCCAACACGGGCTACGTCAATACCATCGAGCCCGCGCAAGAGGCACGCTGCCCCGGCAACGTGGAAGTCGAAGAGCGGCTGCGCGCCTACATGCGCTGGAACGCCATGGCCATGGTGGTCAAGGCCAACCGCCTGCACCCCGACGACGGCGGCGACCTGGGCGGACACATAGGCTCCTTTGCTTCGCTCGCCACCTTGTTCGGCGCCGGCTTCAACCACTTTTGGCACGCGGCGAACGAGCAGCACGGCGGCGACTGCATCTATATCCAGGGGCACAGCTCGCCCGGTATCTACGCCCGCGCTTACCTCGAGGGCCGTATCAGCGAGGAGCAGTTGCTGAATTTCCGCCAGGAAGTCGGAGGCAAGGGCCTTTCGAGCTACCCGCACCCCAAGCTCATGCCGGAGTTCTGGCAGTTTCCCACCGTGTCCATGGGGCTTGGACCCCTCATGGGGATTTACCAGGCGCGTTTTCTCAAGTATCTGCACGCGCGCGGCATTGCCGACACCTCCAGGCGCAAGGTCTGGGTGTTCTGCGGCGACGGCGAGATGGACGAGGTCGAGTCGCTGGGCGCGATCAGCCTCGCGGCGCGCGAGAAGCTCGACAACCTCATCTTCGTGATCAACTGCAACCTGCAGCGCCTCGACGGGCCGGTGCGCGGCAATGGCAAGATCATCCAGGAGCTCGAGGGCGAATTCCGCGGCTCGGGCTGGAACGTGATCAAGCTGCTGTGGGGCCGCGAATGGGACGACCTGCTTGCGCGCGACAAGGACGGCGCGCTGCGCAAGATCATGCTGGAGTGCAACGACGGCGACTACCAGGCTTTCAAGGCCAATGACGGCGCCTACGTGCGCAAGCACTTTTTCGGGCGCGATCCGCGCACGCTGGCGCTGGTCGAGCACATGAGCGACGACGAAATCTGGAAGCTGCGCCGCGGCGGGCACGACCCGCAAAAGGTCTATGCCGCATTCCACGCCGCCTACCACCACGAGGGTCAGCCCACAGTGGTGCTCGCCAAGACCATCAAGGGCTACGGCATGGGCAAGATCGGCGAGGGCAAGAACACCGTACACCAGACCAAGAAGCTCAGCGACGAGGACGTGCGTGCCTTCCGCGACCGCTTCGACATCCCCATCCCCGACAGCCAGCTCCCGGAACTGCCGTTCTACAAGCCGGCCGAGGGCACGCCCGAGATGAAGTACCTGCACGCGCGCCGCGAGGCGCTGGGCGGCTACCTGCCCCAGCGCCGCACACGCGCCGACGAGCAATTCACCGTGCCTGCGCTCGAAACCTTCAAAGCCATCCTCGAGCCCACGGCCGAGGGGCGCGAGATTTCCACCACGCAGGCTTACGTGCGCTTTCTCACGCAGCTCCTGCGCGACCAGGCGCTGGGCCCGCGCGTGGTGCCCATCCTCGTCGATGAGGCGCGCACCTTCGGCATGGAAGGGCTGTTCCGCCAGATCGGCATCTACAACCCTGCGGGCCAGCAATACACGCCGGTGGACAAAGACCAGGTGATGTACTACCGCGAGGACACCAAGGGCCAGATCCTGCAAGAAGGCATCAACGAGGCCGGCGGCATGAGCAGCTGGATCGCCGCGGCCACCAGCTACAGCACGAACAACCGGATCATGATCCCGTTTTACGTGTTCTATTCGATGTTCGGCTTCCAGCGCATCGGCGACCTGGCCTGGGCCGCGGGCGACATGCAGGCGCGCGGCTTTCTGCTTGGCGGCACCTCGGGGCGCACCACGCTCAACGGCGAGGGCCTGCAGCACGAAGACGGCCACAGCCACATCCTCGCGGGCACCATCCCCAACTGCGTGAGCTACGACCCGAGCTTTGCGCACGAGGTTGCGGTGATCATGCAGCACGGCCTGAAGCGCATGGTCGAGCGCCAGGAAAACGTGTTTTATTACCTCACCCTGCTCAACGAAAACTACGCCATGCCCGGCCTCACGCCCGGCACCGAGGAGCAGATCATCCAGGGCATGTACCTGTGCAAACCCGCCGCAACAGCCGATGCGCAGGCGCCGCGCGTGCAGTTGCTGGGCTCGGGCTCCATCCTGCGCGAGAGCCTCGCGGCGCAGCAGCTGCTGGCGCAGGACTGGGGCGTGGCCGCCGACGTCTGGAGCTGCCCGAGCTTCAACGAACTCACACGCGAAGGCCGCGACGCCGAGCGCTGGAACCTGCTGCACCCCACCGAAGCGCCGCGCGTGCCTTTCGTGACGCGCCAGCTCGCGGGCCACGCCGGCCCCGTCGTGGCCTCGACCGACCACGTCAAGGCCTACGCCGAGCAGATCCGCCCCTTCATCCCCGCAGGGCGCAGCTACCACGTACTGGGCACGGACGGCTTTGGCCGCAGCGACTTCCGTTTTCGCCTGCGCGAGCACTTCGAGATCGACCGCCACTACATCGCACTCGCTGCCCTCACGGGCCTGGCCGAGCAAGGCCAGCTGCCGCGCGAGCGCCTCGCGCAGGCCATCGCCCAATACGGCATTCGTACCGAAAAAACCAACCCGCTCAACGCCTGAAGCGGCGCCTTGCAGTGCAGGAATCGCTGGAGAACAACATGTCCATCCAAGAAATCAAGGTGCCCGACATCGGCAACTTCGACGCCGTCACGGTGATCGAAATCCTCGTGAAACCGGGCGACACGGTGCAAAAGGAGCAATCGCTGGTCACCGTGGAATCCGACAAAGCCTCGATGGAAATCCCCTCGAGCCACGCCGGTGTGGTGCAAGCGCTGCGCGTGGCGCTCGGCGACAAGGTACACGAAGGCTCGGTGCTGCTCACGCTCGATGTGGCAGATGCGCCAGCAGACGCATCCAATGCAGCGCCAAACTCTGAGCAAAATCAGCCGCAAGCCAAGGTGCAACAACCACAAGAAGCTATCAAATCAGAAGCATTTGCGAACCCCACGAGCGCGCAGGCTGCTCCCGCTGTGGCTGCGTCCGTGGCGTCGCCCGCAGCAGGCACTGCGCCCACGTCTGCGGCAGCCGGTGCCGCAGCACCCGCCGCCCCCGGCCAGGCAACGCCGCACCAGCCCGACCGCAGCGCGCAGCTCGCGCAGCTGCCGCACGCCTCGCCCGCGGTGCGCAGGTTCGCGCGCGAGCTGGGCGTGCCGCTCGAAGAAGTGCAGGGCACGGGGCCCAAAGGGCGCATCACGAGCGCCGACGTGCAAGCCTTCACGCAGGCCGTGATGCGCGGCACGCTGCAAACACGTGCCGCCGCGGCCCAGCTCGGTACGGCCGCTGCCGGTGCCGGTGCTGGTGCGGGCGCACCGAGCGGCGCGGGCCTGAACCTGCTGCCCTGGCCGCAGGTCGATTTCGCCCGGTTCGGGCCCGTCGAGCGCAAGGACCTGTCGCGCATCCAGAAAATCAGCGGCGCCAACCTGCACCGCAACTGGGTGATGATCCCGCATGTCACCAACCACGACGACGCCGACGTCACCGCGCTCGAAGCCTTCCGCCAGCAGCTCAACGAGGAGCACGCCAAGGCCGGCGTGAAGGTCACGCTGCTCGCGTTCATGGTCAAGGCTGCCGTCGCGGCGCTGCGCAAGTTCCCGCAGTTCAACGCCTCGCTCGACGGCGAGCAGCTCGTGCTCAAAAAATACTTCCACATCGGCTTTGCCGCCGACACGCCCAATGGCCTCGTGGTGCCCGTGGTGCGCGACGCCGACCAAAAAGGCATCCTCGAGATCGCGCAGGAAACCGCGGCGCTGAGCCTGAAGGCGCGCGAGGGCAAGCTCACGCCGGCCGACATGACGGGCGGCTGCTTTTCGATCTCGTCGCTCGGCGGCATCGGCGGGCGCTACTTCACGCCCATCATCAACGCGCCCGAGGTGGCCATCCTGGGCGTGTGCAAGAGCCACACCGAGCCGCAGTGGGACGGCCAGCAATTCGTGCCGCGCCTGATGCTGCCGCTGTCGCTGTCGTGGGACCACCGCGTGATCGACGGCGCCGCGGCGGCGCGCTTTCTCGTCTATTTCACCGGCCTGCTCGCGGACTTCCGCCGCGTGAACTTGTAAACCGCAGCCCGTCATCCTGGAGAAGCGAACATGGCCCTCATGGACATCAAAGTGCCCGACATTGGCGACTTCCCTGAAGTCACCGTGATCGAAGTGCTGGTCAAGCCCGGCGACACCCTCCGCGCAGAGCAAAGCCTGGTCACGGTGGAATCCGACAAGGCGTCGATGGAAATCCCCTCGAGCCATGCCGGCGTGGTCAAGGAACTGCACGTCAAGCTCGGCGACAAGGTGCACCAAGGCAGCGTGCTGCTCACGCTCGAAACGGCGGACGCCGCTGCTGCACCTGCTGCACCTGCTGCACCTGCTGCACCTGCTGCACCTGCTGCTCCTTCTGCGCCTGCTGCGCCTGCTGCGGCAAACCCTGCCGCTCCTGAATCGAAAGCTGCTGGCGCTGTCGATTCAAGCACTTCAAGAAAAAATGTTTCTGAAACCGAGGCACTTCAAGCGCAAGCAGCTCCTGCAAACGTAGCGACTGCAAGTGCCACGGCCGAACCTCCAGCCGATCTCGAATGCGATCTGCTCGTGCTCGGCGGCGGGCCGGGCGGCTACAGCGCGGCCTTTCGCGCGGCCGACCTGGGGCTGCGCGTGCTGCTCGTCGAGCGCTACGCCGAGCTCGGCGGCGTGTGCCTCAACGTGGGCTGCATTCCCTCGAAAGCCTTGCTGCACGTGGCCGCGGTGATCGACGAGGCGCGCCACCTGGCAGGCGCCGGCGTGTCTTTCGGCGCACCGCAGATCGACCTCGAGCAACTGCGTGCGCACAAAGCCAAGGTCGTGGGCCGGCTCACAGGCGGCCTGGCCGCGATGGCCAAGATGCGCAAGGTGCAAGTCGTGCGCGGCTATGGCAGCTTTGCGAGCGCGCACCGCGTCGTGGTCGAAGAAACCGGCGGCCCCGCGCAAGAAAAAACCGGCAAGCGCAGCACCATCGCCTTCCAGCGCGCGATCATCGCCGCGGGCAGCCAGGCCGTGCGCCTGCCGTTTCTGCCCGACGATGCGCGCATCATCGACAGCACGGGCGCGCTCGCGCTGCCGTCCATCCCGCAGCGCATGCTCATCGTCGGCGGCGGCATCATCGGGCTGGAGATGGCCACCGTGTATTCGACGCTGGGTGCGCGCATAGACGTGGTCGAGATGACCGGCGAGCTCATGCCCGGCGCCGACCGCGACCTCGTCAAGGTCTGGCAAAAAATCAACGCCGGGCGCTTCGACCGCATCCTGCTCAACACCCGCGTCACCGGCGCACGCGCCACGCCCGAGGGCGTGCAGGTGCAGTTCGCCCCGGTGCAGGAAGGTGCTGCGGCCGATGCGGCAGCCCCCGAGCCGCAAACCTACGACCTCGTGCTGCAAGCCGTGGGTCGCAGCCCCAACGGGCGCAAGATCGGCGCCGAAGCGGCCGGCGTGCACGTCGATGCGCGCGGCTTCATCCCCGTGGACGTACAAATGCGCAGCAACGTGCCGCACATCTTTGCGATCGGCGACATCGTCGGCCAGCCCATGCTCGCGCACAAGGCCGTGCATGAAGGCCATGTGGCGGCCGAAGTGATCGCGGGCGAACTGCAGGGCAAGGCCGAGCTCGCGCGCGCCGCGTTCGAGGCGCGCGTGATCCCCAGCGTGGCCTACACCGACCCCGAAATCGCCTGGGTCGGCCTGACCGAAGCGCAGGCCAAGGCGCAGGGCATCGCCGTGCGCAAGGGGCTGTTCCCCTGGAGCGCCTCGGGCCGCGCCATCGCCAACGGCCGCGACGAAGGCTTCACCAAGCTGCTGTTCGACGCCAGCGCCGATGCGGGCACCCCCGGCCACGGCCGCATCCTCGGCGGCGGCATCGTCGGCCCGCATGCGGGCGACCTGATCGGGGAAGTGGCGCTCGCGATCGAAATGGGCGCCGACGCACTCGACATAGGCCAGACCGTGCACCCGCACCCCACGCTGGGCGAAAGCATAGGCCTGGCCGCCGAAGCCGCTGTGGGCCATTGCACCGACCTGCCGCCGGCGCGGCGCTGACAAGTCACAAGCTCCAGCGGTAACGCGCGGCTTCGTGCAGCGTCCAGCCGCCGTCGCCCGAGAGCTCCAGCACCCAGGCGTGGTGCCTGAGCAGGGCAGGGTGGTGGCTCACGCTGATCGGCGTGATCGACAGACCGCGCAGCTGGCCGTAGAGCTGCGCTTCGTTGCCCGTGTCCAGTGCGCTGGTGGCCTCGTCGAGCAGCAGATAGCGCGGCTTGGCGAGCAGCGCGCGCGCAAAGGCAAGCCGCTGCTGCTCGCCCACGGACAGCACCTTGGCCCAGTCCTGGCGCGCCTGCAGGCTGCCGAAGCGCACGGCCAGCGTGGGCAGGTTGACGCGCTCGAGCCACTGCAGCAGTTCCTCGTCCGAAACTTCGTGCCCGGTCTGCGGGTAAGTGAGCTGGCAGCGCAGATCACCGAGCGGCAGATAGGGCTGCTGCGGCAGAAACATCATGTCCAGCCCCGCGGGGCGGATGACCTCGCCCGAGCCCGCATTCCACAGCCCGGCCATCGCGCGCAGCAGCGAGCTTTTGCCGGCGCCGCTCGCGCCCACGATGAGCAATCCTTCGCCGGGTTGCACGCTCAGGCTCAGCTCGCGGATCAGCAGGCGCTCGCGGTGGGGCGTGAGCAGCGTCAGACGTTCCAGCGCCAGCTCGAAGCCGGGCACGGTGCGGATCTGCGGCACGGGCTCGGCGGCAGGCTCGCCCTGCGGCGTTTGGCCGTCGAGCGCGTCGGAAAAAGCGTACAGCCGCTCCACACCCGCGGAAAAGCGGCTCAGTCCCTCGAAGTGTTCGACGATCACCGTGAGCGCGCTCAGGATGGCAGTGAACGCACCCGTCGCCTGGATCGCGCGGCCGACCTCCAGTTCGCCTGAAAGCACGTCGCCCGCGATGATCACCGTGGGCAGCAAGGCCATCAAAAAACTGTGCGCGTACTGAAACAGGTTGAGCTTGAACTGCGCGCGCAGCACCCGCTGGAAGTTGGCATACACCGTCTGGAACACGCGCTGCAGCAGCGACATTTCACGCGCCTCGCCGTGCTGGAAGGCGATGGGCTCGGCATGCTCGCGTACGCGCACGAGGCTGAAGCGGAAATCGGCCTCGCGCTGCAACTGGCGAAAATTCAGCGCGATGAGCTGCCGCCCGAACACCGTGCCCGTGAACCAGGTGCTCACGACGGCATAAGCGAGCAAAAAATACACCAGCGCGTGCGAAATCGACCACAGCACGCCCGCAAACGCGATGAGCTCGATGACCGAGCCCAGCACGATCATCGAAAAATAAAGCGACTGCTGGGTGAAGCTGTTGATGTCGTCGGCAATGCGCTGGTCGGGGTTGTCTATGTCCTCGGCCATGCTGAGCCGGTAGTACGCGCGCCGGTGAAAGTAGCGCGCAAGAAACTGTTCGGTCAGCCAGCGGCGCCAGCGCAGGCCCAGCGTGTCGCGCACGAAGTAGTACAGCGCATACAGCGGCACCGCCGCCACGAGCAATGCGGTGTAGCGCTGGATCGAAGCCCAAAAGCGCGCACTGTCGCCCGCCGCCAGCGCCGAGGTGAATTCGCCGGTTTCCTGGTTGAACAGCACGTTGCAGGCGGTCTGCACGAGCAGCAGCCCCACGAGCAAGGCGAGCAGCCCGCCGGCGCGCCAGCGCTCCTGCGAGCGCCAGTAGGGCTTTGCAATCGCCGCAAAACGCCGCCACAGGCGCAGGTTGAAGCCCGGCGTTTCGGCGCCTGGCGGTGCCGTGCGGTCGTCGCTGTTACCGTCGATATTGCCGTCGTTGTGTTCTCTGGTGTCCTTGCGCATGGCCGTATTGGACACGAGCCGTGGCCAGGGGCTTCGTTTCGGTGTGGCAGAAAAAAAGGCACACTTGCGGGGTTCGTTACTTTTTTCTACACCTTTTCATGAGCACCACTGAAAACCCCGTCGTCTTCGGCACCGAAGACCTGCTGCTGAGCTTGTGCAATTCGGTCACCAAGGTGCTCAACCTGGCCACGCAGACCACCATCCATTACTCGGCCATGGTGCAGCGCATCAGCAAAACCTGCCTCAAGCCCGACATCGGCTGCTTCGTGCTGTTCGACGGCGGCTTTTCGGGCCTGGTGATCATCAACTTCTCGGCCCAGGCGGCGATGGAGCTCTACCAGAGCTACATGCTCAACATGGGCATGTCGCGCGACGATCTTGCAAGCTCCTACACCTCGGACGACGTCGCCAACGTCATGGGCGAGCTCATGAACCAGGTCGTGGGCGACTTCATCGGCAAGGTGCGGCGCGAGCTGCAGACCCACATCACGCAAAACCAGCCCAAGATGCTGGCGCTGAATAAACAAGTGGTGTTGAGTGTGGACGCCAACCTCGACCAGCCCGAGGCGCGGCGCGTCACTTTCTACACCGGCGCGAACCACATCTTCTACCTCGAACTCGCGGTTGACCGCACCGAATTCATCAAGCTCTACGATTTCGAACCCCAGGAAGTGCCCGACCCCGACGCCCTGATCGCGCAGGCGCACCTCGCCAGCGCTGCGTCTGAACCCGCGGCACCGAGCGCTGGCGCAGCCGCTGGGGCGAGCGATACCGAGGAACTGCTCAAGTCGCTGGGGATGTGAGCGGGTGGTTGGGCGTAAATACGCGGCCGAAGCGGTACTCGGTTTTCGGTTGCGAGGGTTCACGAACCATCGGCCCCCTCGGCGCTCGCGTGCAACGGTCATCCAGCAAGCGCTGTAAAAGACTCCACTGCTACGGGCTTGACGGCTTGCGGCTGCTTGCGATGCTGCAGGATCGCAGTGTGTTCGGCTGCGATCGCTTTCAAAACGGCGGCGTCAAAATACTGCTCGCCGCAGTAGTCGCATTCCAGGCAGGGTACTTCATCGACGATGAGCAATTCGTCGGCTTGCTGGTGGATGTAGCGCGTTGTCTTGGTGGAAAGGTGTTTGTGGCCGCAGAAAGTGCAATGTTGGCTCATGGCTTCAGCCTCGCTCGTAAGGATTTTTGAATTTGGGCGGCGTCGGGATATAGACCGTCACGATGATCAGCCAGTCCTCCATCGCGGCACATACCGCGTGTATCGGTTTACCTGCATCCGTAAAACCCGCCAAGAGGCAGCTCTCGCCGCGGCCTGTATCGAGATAGTGTTCGATGATCCGGCCCGACGCCAGCGCTTGTTCCACTTCTGCGAGCGACAAGCCGTCGTTTTGGCGCTCGCGGTCGGCGTGGCGGGAATAGCGATAGTGGTCGGTTCTCGCGCACTGCTTGATCCAGTCTTCCGCGATCATGGCATGGCCTCCAGCAGCGGCGCGCCCCAGACGCAAGCGCTGAGGGGATCATCCCTGAGGTTGGATTGTGGCAGCGCCATAGCGGTGCTCCTATAGAGATCACAATAACGGGTCTTCACGCCGCCGCCTCCAGCCCCTGCGCAAAATGCGCCTGCATGGCCTGCACGCTCGCGGCCACGTCGTGCGCCTGTAGTGCAGTGAGGATGGCGCGGTGCTCGCGCAGCGAGTCTTCGATGCGCCCTTGCTTGAGCAGGGAATTCTGGCGGTTGAGCTTCATGACCTTGCGCAAATCGGCCACGACCTGGCTGCGCCAGCGGTTGTCGGCAAGCTCCAGCAGCCGCATGTGAAAGCGCTCGTTGATGGCAAAAAAGCGCTCGCGCTCGCCCACGGCGGCTGCTAGTTCGGCGTGCAGCGCTTCGAGCTCCTGCAGTTGCTGCGGCGTGGCGTGCGCGGCCACGATGCCTGCGGCGTCGCTTTCGAGCAGCGCGAGCAGGTGATAAACGTCGCGCAGGTCTTTTTCCGACATCTCGGTCACGTAGGCGCCGCGGCGCAGCTTCATCGTGATCAGGCCCTCGGTGGCCAGCACCTTGAGCGCTTCGCGCAGCGGGGTGCGGCTGATGCCGAATTCTTCGGCGATCCTGAGCTCGTCTATCCAGCTGCCGGGCTCGAGCTCGCGCCGAAAAATGCGCTGGCGCAATTGCTCTGCCACTTCTTCATACAGCGCACGCGGTGTGAGAGTAGGGGAGGACATGGGCTAGGCGGGCACAAGGCAAAATAACGGTTGCTGATGGGGTGGGGTTTGGGTTCTGAATTCATAATTATGAATGATATAAACTCAAGCCCTGCCAAACGGACGTTTGCCGCAACGTTTGCCGTGTCGTTCGCCGCCAGCTGCGCGTGAGCCGCCTCACGCTTTTCGCCTTCTTGCACCGCCAGATTCGTCTCCATTCCCCCGCATTGTCTGAATACAGAAAGCCGCGCCATGAGTGAGCCCCACAACGCATCCCCCGAATTTGCCCAAGCCAGCCTTGCAGACTGGGCCAAAGCCGCGGCCAAATCCGCCCCTGGCGGGGACGTGCACGCGCTCGACTGGATCACGCCCGACGGGCTCACCGTGAAGCCGCTCTACACCGCGCAAGATCTGCAAGGCTTGCCCTACGCCGACACGCTGCCGGGCTTCGAGCCCTTCCTGCGCGGCCCACAGGCCACCATGTACGCGGTGCGCCCCTGGACGATCCGCCAGTACGCGGGCTTTTCCACAGCCGAGGAATCCAACGCCTTTTACCGCAAGGCGCTCGCCGCGGGCGGGCAGGGCGTGTCGGTGGCCTTCGATTTGGCCACGCACCGCGGCTACGACAGCGACCACCCGCGCGTCACGGGTGACGTGGGCAAGGCGGGTGTGGCGATCGACTCGGTCGAGGACATGAAGATCCTGTTCGACCAGATTCCGCTCGACAAGGTCAGCGTCTCCATGACCATGAACGGCGCCGTGCTGCCCGTGCTCGCAGGCTACATCGTCGCGGCCGAAGAGCAGGGCGTGAAGCAGGGGCAGCTCAGCGGCACCATACAGAACGACATCCTCAAAGAGTTCATGGTGCGCAACACCTACATCTATCCGCCCAAGCCGAGCATGCGCATCATCGGCGACATCATCGAGTACACGGCCCGGCACATGCCGAAGTTCAACTCGATCAGCATCAGCGGCTACCACATGCAGGAGGCCGGCGCCACGCAGGCGCTCGAGCTTGCCTTCACGCTGGCCGACGGCAAGGAGTACGTCAAGACCGCCACGGCCAAGGGCATGGATGTGGACGACTTTGCCGGGCGCCTGTCGTTCTTCTGGGCGATCGGCATGAACTTTTACCTCGAGATCGCCAAAATGCGCGCCGCGCGCCTGCTATGGTGCCGCATCATGAAGGGCTTTGGCGCCAAGAACCCCAAGAGCCTGATGCTGCGCACGCATTGCCAGACCAGCGGCTGGAGCCTCACCGCGCAAGACCCGTACAACAACATCGTACGCACCACCATCGAAGCCATGGCCGCGGTGTTCGGCGGCACGCAAAGCCTGCACACCAACAGCTTCGACGAGGCCATCGCGCTGCCCACCGAGTTTTCCGCTCGCATCGCGCGCAACACCCAGCTCATCCTGCAGGAAGAGACGCACATCACCAACGTGATCGACCCCTGGGCCGGCAGCTACCTGATGGAAAAGCTCACGCAGGACATGGCCGACGCCGCCTGGAAGATCATCGAAGAAGTCGAAGCCATGGGCGGCATGACGCAGGCCGTGGACAGCGGCTGGGCCAAGCTCAAGATCGAAGCCGCCGCCGCCGAGAAGCAGGCGCGCATCGACTCCGGCAAAGACGTCATCGTGGGCGTGAACAAGTACAAGCTGGCCAAGGAAGAGCCGGTGGACATCCTCGAGATCGACAACCTCAAAGTGCGCGAAGGCCAGGTCGCCCGCCTGCAAAAAATCAAGCAAAATCGCAACCAAGCCAAGGTGCAGCAAGCACTGGATGCTCTTACAAATGCAGCAGAAAGCGGCACGGGCAACCTGCTCGCGCTCACTGTGGATGCCATCCGCCTGCGCGCCACGGTGGGCGAGGTCAGCGATGCGCTCGAAAAAGTCTTTGGGCGCCACCGCGCCGACACGCAAAAGGTGACTGGGGTGTACGCAGCTGCTTACGATTCGGCCGAAGGTTGGGAAAAGCTCAAGGCCGAGATCAACGAATTCGCCACCGAACACGGCCGCCGCCCGCGCGTGATGATCGCCAAGCTCGGCCAGGACGGCCACGACCGCGGCGCCAAGGTGGTGGCCACGGCCTTCGCCGACCTGGGCTACGACGTCGATATAGGCCCGCTGTTCCAGACGCCCGAAGAATGCGCGCGCCAGGCCATCGAAAACGACGTGCACGCCGTCGGCGTGAGCACCCTCGCCGCAGGGCACAAAACCCTGGTGCCGGCGATCATCGAAGCGCTCAAAAAGCAGGGCGCGGACGACATCGTCGTGTTCGTGGGCGGCGTGATCCCGCAGCAGGACTACGACTTTCTGTACCAGGCCGGCGTCAAGGGCATCTACGGCCCCGGCACGCCGATTCCGGCCAGCGCGAAGGACGTGCTGGAGCAGATCAAGAAGGCGCAAAAAACGCGCTAAAAGCGGATGGCGTGATACAGTAATACCGTATTTTGTCATGAAAGTTGGAGCATCGTATGGCTGTCTCCGTGCGCATGGACCCTTTGCTGGAAAAAGAGTTGGAGCTGGCGGCCAAGCGGCAGGGCATCACCAAGTCGCAGTTCATCATCGAGGCGGTGGAGCGGGCCTTGGGCCACAAAGACCCGGCCGCGCTATACCACAAGGTCATGGAGGAATCGGCGCGCTACCGCGTGGGCGAGGAAGTGCCGGACGATGCGCTGTCGCCAACAAAGGCCGCCCTGCGCCAACGGCTGCGTGCGCAGCACGCCCAAGAACAGGACGACTATGCCGCTTACCTGGCCGAGCGTGAAATCAAGAAGGTTCGAGGAGATGCTGCTTGAAGCTCTGCCTGCTCGACACTGGGCCGCTGGTGGCACTGTTCGACCAGAGCGACCGCTTTCATGCGCGCTTTCGGCAACTCATCGTGGACACGCCGGTGTCCGTCCAGCTGCACACGACCTGGCCCTGCGTGACAGAGGCCAGCCACCTGCTGGCGCCGCGCCATCGGTTGGCCTTGTTGCAATGGATAGGCCATGGAGCGGTGCAGGTGTTCCCCTTCGACGCGCCAGACCTGCTGGAAATGTGTGTGTGGATGGAGCAATACACACAACAGCCCCGCACCGAAATGGACCTGGCCGATGCCTCTCTCTATTGGCTGGCCTGCGAGTCCGGCGTGGCGCAAATCCTGACCACCGACGTGCGCGATTTTTCGCGCTATCGCCTGCCAGATGGGCAGGCGTTCGAGATTTTGTGAGCGTGCAAGGAATGCAGACCACGACACCCCAACCATTGACCGCGCTGGAGCCTGTGCATGGACGTGCATGAGCTGCAAGCCGCGATCCTGCACGGCACGTCCTTGCACAAGCGTCGCGCCATGGCCAAGGCTATCACGCTGCTCGAATCCACGCGTGCCGACCATCGCGCGCAGGCAGATGCGCTGCTCACGGCCTTGCTACCACATACTGGCAAGGCGTTTCGGCTGGGCATCAGCGGCGTGCCGGGCGTGGGCAAATCGACTTTCATCGAAGCGCTGGGCCTGTACCTGATCGGCCAGGGCCACCGCGTGGCCGTGCTCGCGATCGACCCTTCGTCGAGCGTCTCGGGCGGCTCGATTCTGGGCGACAAGACGCGCATGGAAAAGCTCTCGGTGCACGAAATGGCCTACATCCGCCCCAGCCCCAGCAGCGGCACGCTGGGCGGCGTGGCCGAGAAAACGCGCGAGGCCATGCTGGTGTGCGAGGCCGCGGGCTACGACGTGGTCATCGTCGAAACCGTGGGCGTGGGCCAGAGCGAAACCGCCGTGGCCGGCATGACCGACATGTTCGTGCTGCTGCAACTGCCCAACGCGGGCGACGATCTGCAGGCGATCAAAAAGGGCGTGATGGAGCTGGCCGACCTCGTGGTCATCAACAAGGCCGACCTCGACCCCAAGGCGGCCACGCGCGCGCAGGCGCAGATCACCTCCAGCCTGCGCCTGCTGGGCCTGCACGGCAACCCCGAACACGCGCACCACGACGACACGCTGTGGCACCCCAAGGTCATCCAGATCAGCGCCTTGCTCGGGCAGGGCGTCGATACCTTCTGGGCCGAGGTCAGCGCATTCCGCCGCCTGCAGACCGCCAACGGCCGCCTGGCCGCGCGCCGCCAGCAACAGGCACTCGCGTGGATGTGGGAGCGCATCGACGCGGGGCTCAAACAGGCGTTTCGCCAGCACCCGCAGGTGCGCCGCCTGCTGCCCGCCATGGAAGCCGACGTGGCGCAAGGCCGTGTACCCGCTTCGGCGGCCGCAAGACTTTTGCTCGCAGCCCAGTTCGGCAAAGCGCCGGAAACCATCGAATAAGTAGCACCAGCGACCACAGAACAGCCAATTCACCCAAAGGACGAACCATGCAAGAAATCCTGGATCAACTGGAAAAGAAGCGCGAACTAGCGCGCCTGGGCGGCGGGCAAAAGCGCATAGACATGCAGCACGCCAAGGGCAAGCTCACCGCGCGCGAGCGCATCGAGTTGCTGCTCGACGACGGCACTTTTGAAGAATGGGACATGTTCGTCGAGCACCGCTGCACCGACTTCGGCATGGAAAACAACAAGACGCCGGGCGACGGCGTGGTCACGGGCTACGGCATGATCAACGGCCGCCTGGTGTTCGTCTTCAGCCAGGACTTCACCGTATTCGGCGGCGCGTTGTCCGAGGCGCATGCGGAAAAAATCTGCAAGATCATGGACCAGGCCATGAAGGTCGGCGCGCCCGTGATCGGCATCAACGACTCGGGCGGCGCGCGCATCCAGGAAGGCGTGGCTTCGCTCGGCGGCTATGCCGACGTGTTCCAGCGCAACGTCATGGCCAGCGGCGTGATCCCGCAAATCAGCCTGATCATGGGCCCATGCGCGGGTGGCGCAGTCTATTCGCCGGCCATGACCGACTTCATCTTCATGGTCAAGGACAGCAGCTACATGTTCGTGACCGGCCCCGACGTGGTCAAGACCGTGACGCACGAGGAAGTCACGGCCGAAGAGCTCGGCGGCGCGAGCACGCACACCACCAAGAGCGGCGTGGCCGACATGGCGTTCGAAAACGACGTCGAAGCCCTGCTCATGCTGCGGCGCCTCTACAACTATCTGCCGCTCAACAACCGCGAAAAACCGCCCGTGCGCAAGAGCAAGGACCCGGCCGAGCGCATGGACCTGAGCCTGGACACTCTCGTGCCCGACAACCCGAACAAGCCCTACGACATGAAGGAGCTGATCCTCAAGACGGTGGACGACGGCGACTTTTTCGAGCTCCAGCCTGAGTATGCGAAGAACATCGTGATCGGCTTTGGCCGCATGGAAGGCCAGACCGTGGGCATCGTCGCCAACCAGCCGCTCGTGCTTGCAGGCTGCCTGGACATCAAAAGCAGCACCAAGGCTGCGCGCTTCGTGCGCTTTTGCGATGCCTTCAACATCCCCGTGATCACCTTCGTCGATGTGCCCGGCTTCATGCCCGGCACGGCGCAGGAATACGGCGGCATCATCAAGCACGGCGCCAAGCTGCTCTACGCCTTTGCCGAGTGCACCGTGCCCAAGATCACCGTGATCACGCGCAAGGCCTACGGCGGCGCCTACGACGTGATGAGCTCCAAGCACCTGCGCGGCGACGTCAACCTCGCCTGGCCCAACGCCGAAATCGCCGTGATGGGCGCCAAGGGCGCGGTGGAGATCATCTTCCGCGAGGACAAGAACGACCCCGAAAAACTCGCCGCGCGCGAGGCCGAATACAAGGCGCGCTTTGCCAACCCCTTTGTGGCCGGCGCGCGCGGCTTCATCGACGACGTGATCCTGCCGCACGAAACGCGCAAGCGCATCTGCCGCAGCCTGGTGATGCTGCGCAACAAAAAGCTCGAGAACCCGTGGAAGAAGCACGGGAACATTCCGCTGTGACCTTAAAGCACAATAGGAGGAATGTTTAATGTCATCACTTTTTCTAAATAGATTGGATCCAGTTGAGCGCTCAAAACTTGAAGCAAGACTTCTGAGTAATCAAGGAGGAAGGTGTTTCATCTGCGAGCGCACCATCGATCTCAAACTTCACGAAGGACAGATCGATATCGACCACGTCGTTCCCACGAAAATTGGTGGCAAGGATGATCCGAGCAATTTCGCAGTGACTCATTCTAGTTGCAATCGAAGCAAGCAAGCTTCACATCTGGAGGTGGCGAGGGTTCTCCAGAGGTTTCGCACTCTAAAAGAGCGGTTGGAGGAGCAAAACCGAAGCCCCAATCTTGGTGATTTGCTTTTGGGTGTTGGCACACCTCTTCAGCTTTCGTTCAAGATCGAAAACGGATTCGTCACGTATAGCCTCCCAGAAGTTGGTGACAATGAGCTGCACACAGTTCCGCTGTACGAGGATCAGCTCAGTGGATTCAAGTACTTTTTTGCTAAACTTCCGATTAGATACCTGGCTCACGATGACAGGATTAATCCTCGGGCAATTGGAAGCAATATTTCGAAGCTGGTAGAGGAGTTCTTTCAAAAACGGCCGCAGCTGCATGTGCCGCTTGCTTGGATATCGACAAAAGATGGGAAGTCGAGTGTTTACGTCTTTGATGGCCAACACAAGGCCGCCGCTCAAATCATGCTCAGCGTTAAAGAGTTACCGCTCCGGGTGTTTGTTGATCCAGATCCAGACATACTAATCACGGCCAATACTAATGCTGGAACGACTCTCAAACAGGTTGCATTTGATAAATCAGTTCAGCGTCATCTAGGAAGCTCTCTATATTTCGAGCGAATTTCTCGCTATCAGAAGGATAATAATCTAACAGAAGAGAATTTGAGCTTCTCCGAGAAAGCGCTCGTCGATCACTTTCGTGGACAAAGTAGGGAAGTTAAGCGCTACGTGCTTGACGCGCTCCGCGATAGTATTACCTCCGATCCAGAGAACAAGCTACGGGATTTCATAGATTTCGGAGGGCGTGGAAAAGAGAGGCCTCTTTCATACAGCACCGTCGAGAAGACCTTTTATTCCTTCTTTCTATACCAAGAGGTACTCCAGTTTCCAATTAACTACAAACTTGAGCAGGGCGAAAACCCTAGAGAGTTGGAAAGAAAACAGCTTGTTCGCCTGATGAACATCATCGCCGAAGAAATTTTCATAGGAAAATTTGACCCTGAATTGGGTACGGATCGGGTGGAAAACAAGATTCAGAAAGGCGAGGCATTGCCTCTTAATCATTTGCGTGCTTTCCGTATGAGCAAGGAGGAAATTGTTTACAATTGGCTTCAGTACTGCGGACAGATTGCGCGTCAGTACTTCATCATGCAAGGCAAGCCCGACCCACAGGATCGCTTGTTTCAGGAGCCCTTCCCTGAGCAGGTTTGGGAAAATGTGCGTAAATTCATAAGACGTTTATCAGAGTTGCCGATTTGGGCTAATACTGAACTCTCATCCACAGTTTTTGGGGGCAAGCAAACCAACGGCTTTTGGGACTCTGTATTCAAAACGGGCAAGACGCCGCAGGGTATGGAGATATTGCCTACACCCCTAAACCTCATTCAAATGATTTCCTGAGATTCCAATGTTCAAAAAAATCCTCATCGCCAACCGCGGCGAAATCGCTTGCCGTGTGATTGCCACGGCCCAAAAAATGG
Source organism: Extensimonas soli (assembly GCF_029211265.1). GTDB lineage: Bacteria > Pseudomonadota > Gammaproteobacteria > Burkholderiales > Burkholderiaceae_C > Extensimonas > Extensimonas soli. The sequence continues at coordinate 139,284 of NZ_JARGEL010000031.1, forward strand.
GCATCGCCACCGTCGCGGTGTATTCCGACGCCGACAAGGACGCGCGCCATGTCAAGCTCGCCGACGAGGCCGTGCACATCGGCCCGCCGCCCAGCCGCGAGAGCTATCTGCGCGGCGACAAGATCATCGCCGCGGCCAAGCAGACCGGCGCACAGGCCATCCATCCGGGCTACGGCTTTTTGAGCGAAAACGAGGCTTTCGCGAAGCAGGTCGAGGACGAGGGCCTCACCTTCATCGGCCCCAAGCACGCGGCCATCGCGGCCATGGGCGACAAGATTGCGTCCAAGAAGCTGGCCCATGAGGCCAAGGTCAACACCATCCCCGGCTTCAACGAGCCCATCGCCGGCCCCGAGCAGGCGGTGGAGATCGCGCGGCAGATCGGCTACCCCGTGATGATCAAGGCGAGCGCGGGCGGCGGCGGCAAGGGATTGCGCGTCGCGTTCAACGACAAAGAGGCCTTCGACGGCTTTGCAAGCTGCCAGAACGAGGCGCGTAACAGCTTTGGCGACGACCGCATCTTCATCGAAAAGTTTGTCGAGCAGCCGCGCCACATCGAAATCCAGGTGCTCGGCGACGCCTTCGGCAACGTGGTTTATCTGAACGAGCGCGAATGCTCGATCCAGCGCCGCCACCAGAAGGTCATCGAAGAAGCGCCATCGCCCTTCATCAGCGAGGTCACGCGCAAAGCCATGGGCGAGCAGGCCGTGGCGCTGGCCAAGGCCGTGGGCTACCAGAGCGCGGGCACGGTGGAGTTCGTGGTCGGCAAGAACCAGGACTTTTACTTCCTCGAGATGAACACGCGCTTGCAGGTCGAGCACCCGGTGACCGAGTGCATCACGGGGCTGGACCTGGTCGAGCAGATGATCCGCATCGCCGCGGGCGAAAGGCTCGGCTTCACGCAGGCCGAGGTCCAGCGCGAGGGCTGGGCGATCGAGTGCCGCATCAACGCTGAAGACCCGTTTCGCAACTTCCTGCCGAGCACGGGGCGGCTGGTGCGTTTTCAGCCGCCCGAGCAGACCATGTTCCAGGCCGACACGAGCCAGCGCTACGGCGTGCGCGTCGATACGGGCGTCTATGAGGGCGGCGAAATCCCGATGTATTACGACTCGATGATCGCCAAGCTCATCGTGCACGGCAGCGACCGGCAGGACGCCATCGCCAAGATGCGCGAGGCGCTCAATGGCTTCGTGATCCGCGGCATCCACAGCAACATCCCGTTCCAGGCGGCGCTGCTTGCGCACCCCAAATTCATCAGCGGCGATTTCAACACCGGCTTCATCGCGGAGCACTATGCGCAGGGTTTCCGCGCCGAGGACGTGCCGCACGAAGACTCGCTGTTCCTCATCGCGCTCGCGGCCTACATGAACCGGCGCTACCGCGCGCGCGCTTCGGGCATCAGCGGGCAGCTCGAAGGGCACGAGGTCAAGGTCGGCGAGCAGTTCGCAGTGGTCGTGCTCGGCGCGCAGGGCGAGCACCAGCGCCACGATGTCGCCGTCACCGATTTCGAGGACAAATCAGGCTCCAGCGTAGTTACAGTGGGCGTAAACAGCTACCACATATGTAGCAAAGCGACGCTGGGCCAGATTCGCGTGCAAGGCCAGTGCAATGGCAAACCATTCACCGCGCAGGTCGAGCGCGGCACGCCCAAGAACCCGCTGGCATTGCGCGTCGCGCACAATGGCACGCAGATCGACGCGCTGGTGCTGTCGCCGCTGGGTGCGCGCCTGTACCAGCTCATGCCCTACAAGGCGCCGCCGGACATGTCCAAATACCTGCTTTCGCCCATGCCAGGGCTGCTGGTGGATATGGCCGTGGAGCCGGGGCAGAAGGTCGAGGCCGGTGAAAAGCTCGCCGCGATCGAGGCCATGAAAATGGAAAACATCCTGTTCGCGGCGCGCGACGGCGTCGTGGGCAAAATCCACGCACAAAAAGGCGAATCCCTCGCCGTGGACCAAATCATTCTGGAGTTTGCCTGATGAACACCGCCGCCGAACAAACCATCACCGTGCATCGCGCTTCTGTCAACGCGGCACAGCCTGCGCCGTCCAGCGGCCGCTGGACGGTCGAAGCCATCCAGGAACTGCTCGACAAGCCCTTGCTCGATCTGGTCTATGAGGCCCAGACCGTGCACCGCCAGCACTGGCCCGCGGGCGACATCGAACTCGCCACGCTGCTCTCGGTAAAAACCGGCGGCTGCCCGGAAAACTGCGGCTACTGCCCGCAGTCGGCCGAATTCGACACCGGCGTCAAGGCGCAAAAGCTCATGGAAGTCGATGAAGTCGTGCACGCCGCGCAAGCCGCCAAGGATGCCGGGGCCACGCGCTTTTGCATGGGCGCGGCCTGGCGCGCGCCCAAAGACCGCGACATCGAAAAAATGAGCGAACTCATCAGCGCCGTCAAGGACCTGGGCCTGCAGACCTGCGCCACGCTGGGCATGCTCGAGGCGCACCAGGCGCAGGCGCTGCGCGACGCGGGGCTGGACTACTACAACCACAATCTCGACACCGCGCCCGAGTATTACACCGACGTGGTGAGCACGCGCGCTTACCAGGACCGGCTCGACACGCTGCGCAACGTGCGCGCGGCGGGCATCAGCGTGTGCTGCGGCGGCATCGTGGGCATGGGCGAGGCGCCCGTGCACCGCGCGGGCCTGATCGCGCAGCTTGCGAACCTCGACCCTTACCCCGAATCGGTGCCCATCAACAGCCTGGTGCGCGTGCCCGGCACACCGCTGGCCGACAGCGATCCGATCGACCCGTTCGACTTCGTGCGCGTGATCGCCGTGGCGCGCATCACCATGCCCAAAGCGCGCGTGCGCCTCTCGGCCGGGCGCCAGCAGCTCGGCGAGGCCGTGCAGGCGCTGTGCTTCATGGCCGGCGCGAATTCGATCTTTTATGGCGAAAAGCTGCTTGTCACGGGCAACCCCGACACCGAGGCCGACGAGCAGCTGCTCGCCAAGCTGGGGCTGCGCGGCCACCGCACCACGAGCACCGAAGCGCATGACCTGCACCACCACCATCACAGCGAAGGAGCTTGCGCATGAGCGAGGCCAAGACGAGCGCAGCAGCGCAGCAGCGCCCCTTCAAGGTGCTGGGCATACAGCAGATCGCGATTGGCGGCACCGACAAGCAGCGCATGAAGCGGCTGTGGGTGGACATGTTGGGCCTCACGCAGACCGGCACCTTCCAGAGCGAGCGCGAAAACGTCGATGAGGACATCCTCGCCATGGGCCGTGGCGCCTACAAGGTCGAGGTGGACATCATGCAGCCGCTCGACATCGACAAAAAGCCCGCCGTGCACACCACGCCGCTCAACCACATCGGTGTGTGGATAGACGACCTGCCCAAGGCCGTCGAGTGGCTCACGGCGCAGGGCGTGCGCTTTGCGCCGGGCGGCATCCGCAAGGGCGCCGCTGGTTACGACATCTGCTTTTTGCACCCCAAGAGCAACGAGGAATTCCCCATTGCGGGCGAAGGCGTGCTGATCGAACTCGTGCAGGCACCGCCAGAGGTCATTGCGGCGCTGGGCTGAATCTCGATAGTCCTAAAAAAATAGCTGCCAGCGCTTGATGATCAAGCGCTGGCAGCTATTTTTATCTGCAAAAAGCAGGTTTCAGGACTTCTTGTCCATCGGGCAGGTGTTCATGCCCAGCAAGGTGTAGAGCGGACAGAATCTGAACGAGCCGGTGAGCAGCGGCACCACGCCAAGCCAGCCCCACCAGCCCACCGTGCCCGTGGCGGCCAATAGGATCAATACCAGACCAACGACGATGCGCAGGATGCGATCGATTCCCCCGACATTGACTTTCATGCTTTCCTCCTGGGTATTTGGATGCTTGGATGCTTTGAGGGCCACCTTGCCAAACACGGGCAAGACGGGGAGGGCGGCAGGGCGCAGCATCTCGGGGAACGCCCTGCCGCCGGGTGCGCTATTTGAGGCGTTGCCCCGTCGAGTCAAACACTTGCAGCTCGATGGGGATGCCCTGGCCCACGCTCTGAGTCACGGTGCAAAAAGCCTCAAACTGGCCTAGCACACGGTCGAGGTGCTCGAGCTGGCCCGCGGGCACGCCCAGGTGCATGACGGCCGTCATGTTCAGCACGCGCACACGGCCTTCGGCGTTGCGCCCGACCTCTGCCGTCACGCTGGACCGAAGCGGTTCGGGGTTTTGTTTGAACTTGCGCAGTGCAAACAGCAGCGAATCCGTCAAACAATTGCCCACGGCCGCGCACAGCAGTTGCACCGGCGTGGGCCCCAGACCCGTGCCCAGCGGCGGTGGCTCGTCGGTGGTGAGGCCTGCAATGCCGGGGCCGAAATCGACATCGAGGCGGTAGTCATGCTGTTGCTTTAGTTCGACGGTGACGATTTTTTCGCTCATGGAGATCTCCTGGTTTGTTGTTCGTTTGTTGGCAGAGGGCGCTTCTTCTGCCCGGTTACAGCTCTACCTCGTTCCGCCGCGCTCAACCCCGCTCGATGGGCCTTTGCAATTGCAGCGCCACGTTCGCCGCCGAGCCACCGTTGATGGCCTGCCGGTAGCCGAGCTGGCGCATGGCGTCGCAAGCCATGCCCGAGCGCGCGCCCGAGACGCAATACAGCACGATGGGCGCATCCTTGTCGGGTGCGACCTGGGCGATGTCCTGCATGAAGCGCTCGAGCGGCAGGTTGATGGCGCCGCGCACATGGCCAGCCGCGTATTCGCCGGGCGAGCGCACGTCGAGCAGCACCAGGCGCTCGAGCCCCGGGGCGTCGGGGCGGTCTTCGTCAGCAGGCGCGGAAGGGGTAGGGCTCATGGGGCTGGTTCCTGAATTTTCCTGAGAAAGGTGCAGTCAGTTTTCGAGTCTGTGAATGCCCAGCAATTTGAGCACGTATTTTTCGTAGATCGGCTCGGAGCTGCCGGTTTTCATCTTGTAGAGGAAGTATTTCTCGAACGCGATCTTGGACCAGTGCACCCATTTGCCCATTTTGAACCAGTTGGTGTTGCGCGGCGGGATCTGGGGCAGCGCGACGAAGGCGGCGCCCGTGTCGCCCATGTCGGCAAGGCAGATCGCGTTCCAGCTGCCCTTGGCGGTGCCGCTCTGGCCTGCAAGATCGGCTTCGATGTTGTGCACGATGGCGGTGATCATGGTTTCGATCATGTAGCCCGTCTTGGGCGCACCCGTGGCCACGGGCGTGACCTCGACGGGCGGAATCGCCACGCAGACGCCGGCAGAGAAGATGTTGCGGTACTTCTTGCTGCGCTGGTATTCGTCGATGAGCACGAAGCCGCGCGGGTTGCAAAGCCCCTCCACGGCCGCGACCGGGTCCACGCCGCGAAAGGCCGGCAGCATCATGCTGAACTTGAAGGGCAGCTCGTGCTCCTTCTTCACCTGGCCGTTCTCGTCGAGCTCGGTGACGAACATCTTGCCCGGCTCCACGCGCGTGACCTTGGCGTTGGTGATCCACTTGATGTCGTTGCTGCGCAAAGCGCTTTCCATGAGCAGCTTGGAGTCGCCCACGCCGCCCAGCCCCAGGTGGCCGATGTAGGGTTCGCTCGTGACGTAAGTGATGGGCACCTTGTTGCGCAGCTTGCGGCGCTGCAGGTCCTTGTTGAAGATGAACGAAAACTCATATGCCGGGCCGAAGCATGAAGCGCCCGGCATGGCGCCGATGATGGCCGGCCCCGGGGCTTTGAGGAATTCCTGGTAGTCGGCCCAGGTCTGTTCGGCGTGATCGACCGTGCAGATCGAATGGGTATGACCGCCGGGGCCCGAGCCGGGCACTTCGTCGAACGCGAGCTTGGGGCCGGTGGTGATGACCAGGTAGTCGTACGCCAGACGCTCGCCGCTCGCAAATTCGAGCGCATTGCCTTCGGCATCGATGCGCGTGACAGGTTGGCCCACGAAGCCTATGCCTTTTTTCTCGAGGTGCGGGCGGATCGGGAACGTGATGCCGTCGCGCTTGCGCCAGCCCACGGCCACCCAGGGGTTCGAGGGCACGAACTGGAAGTAATCGACCGCGTTGACCACGGTGATCTGGTGCGCCTTGTCCAGGCGTTCGCGCAGCTCGTAGGCAGCGGGCATGCCGCCGGTGCCGGCGCCGAGAACGACGATATGGGCCATTTTGAGTCTCCTTGGGGCGAAAAATCGGGTGGATCAGTGCTGCAGCAGTGCATTCACGCTCTGCAGCTGGGCTTCGTCGAGCTGGCCCGCCAAGGCTTGCAGGCGCAGCCGATTTTGCAATGTTTCTGTGCGCGCTTGCAGCAATGCCAGGCGGGCGGCGTCGGCGTCGTTTTCGGCGTTCAGCAAGTCCAGCGTGGTGCGGTCGCCGACTTCGCGCCCGAGCCGCGTGGCGGCCAGGCGCGCCTCGCTCGCGGTGACGGCGTCGGCCAGCGCGGCCACGCGCGCCTGCGCGGTCTGCAGGGCCAGCCAGGCCGCGCGCGTCTGTTGGCTGATTTGCTGGCGCGTGAGCTCGACCTCGGCACGCGCCTGGTCTTCGCGGCGCAAGGCTTCTTCGAGCTTGGCGCTGCGCATGCCGCCCGTGTAGAGCGGTACGTTGAGCTGCAGCCCGATCATGTGCTGCTTTTGTGTGGTGCTGCCCGAGCCAAAGTTGCCATCGCCTTGCAAACGGTCGCGCCCGGCCTGCGCGACCAGGTCCAGCGTGGGCGAGGAAGCGGCGCTGAACTTTTTGACCTCTTGCTGCGCCGCCTGCGCCTGTGCCTGCTGCTGGCGCAACTGCGGGTTGTTGGCCAGCGCGAGGGCAATCCACGTGTCCAGCGGCTGCAGGGCAGGGGGGGCGACCTCGGCGGCGGGCGGCAGCACCTGCAGCGCGTCGGGCGCGAGGCCCGTAGCGTCGGCAAGCGCATTGCGCGCGAGCTGCCATTCGCTTTCGGCGGCGAGCACCTGTGCCTGCAGGCTGCGTGCGCGCGCCGTGGCTTCGTGCGTGTCGGTGATGGGGGTGTCGCCGAGCGCGTAGCGCTCCTTGGCCTCGGCCAGCGCATGCTCGACGGCGGCTTGCTGCTGGCGCAGCAGGGCGAGCTTGCGCTCGGCCAGCACGAGGTCGAAATACCGCTGCACGGTGCGCAGCATCAGGTCCTGCTGCGCGGCTTGCCAGCCGATCTCGGCGGCGGACGCGGCGATGTCGAGCTGCGCGCTCTGGGCGCTGCGCTCGCCGTGGATCAAGGGCTGGCGCGCGTTCACGGCCCATTGCGTGGCCGTGCCGCTGTGCACCGAGGTGCCGAACGCCACGCCGTTCGAGGTGCCCATACCCGGCGCCGAAAACTGCGCGCCGCGGATGTCGGTGTCGGCCGTGCGTTGCCCGACGCCACCGCTGAAGCCCAGGTTCGGGCGCCAGAGCGCGCGCGCCTGCTCGCGCTGCGTGGCGCCTGCAGCGCGCGCCGCTTCGGCCACGGCCATTTGCGGATCGTGCGCGCGCGCGGCCTGCCAGACTTGCAGCAAATCGGCCGCCTGCGCGCCCGCGACGCAGAACGCCAGCAGGGCGGCGGCTGGCAGTGCCTTCATGCGCATGCGCATCTCCCGCTCAGCAGCCGCCCTGGATGCCGAGCTTGCGCAGGATGGATTCCATCAGGCACCACTTGGTGAACCCGCTTTGCAGCAGGTTGAGCCCGACGAAGGCCGTGAATGCAAGCCACCACTGGCTCACGAAAATCGGGCTGCCCGGAATGCCGAGCGCCAGGGAAAGCAGAGTGAATGTGCCCGCGATCACGCGCACGAGTTGCCAGCTGGTCATGAGGATGCTCCTTCAAAGTGAGTGGTTGAGGCTGGATTCGCCTTGGCTTTGCGGTGATACGCCATGTAATACAGGGTCGGTATCACCACCAGCGTCAGCAGGGTGGAAACGAAGATGCCGAAGATCAGCGAGATCGCCAGCCCGTTGAAGATCGGGTCGTCGAGGATGAAAAACGCGCCGATCATCGCGGCGAGCGCGGTCAGCAAAATGGGCTGCGCGCGGATGATGGCCGCCTGCACGATGGCTTCCTTGAGCGGCACGCCCGCGCGCTCCTGCAGGTGGATGAAGTCCACGAGCAAAATCGAATTGCGCACGATGATGCCCGCGAGCGCGATCATGCCGATCATGCTCGTGGCCGTGAATTGCGCCCCCAGCAGCGCGTGCCCCGGCATCACGCCGATGATGGTCAGCGGAATCGGCGCCATGATGATCAGCGGCATCAGGTACGAGCCGAACTGCGCCACCACGAGCAAATAGATCAGCACCAGGCCTACGGCGTAGGCCAGCCCCATGTCGCGGAAGGTCTCGTAGGTGATCTGCCACTCGCCGTCCCACTTGAGCGCGTAGTCGCGCAGCGCATCGTCGGGCTGGCGGATGAAGTATTCACCCATCGGGGCGCCGCTGGGCGTGGGCAGGCGCGCGATGTCGCCGCGCATCTTGAACATGCCGTAGAGCGGGCTGTCCACCGTGCCGGCCATGTCGCCCACGACGTAGCTCATGGGCAGCAGGTCTTTGTGATAGGCGGGCTGCTCGCGCAGCGTGTCGCTCACGGTGACCAGTTCACGCAGTGGCACGAGCTGCCCGCTGGCGTTGCGCACCGTGAGCTGCAGCAACGCGTTCAAGTCACCCTGGCGCTCGTCGGGCAGTTGCAGCGTGATCGGCGCCGGGTATTTGCTGGCGTCGTGCAAATACGTGGTGTCTGCGCCCGCGAAGCCCGCGCGCAGGGTGTCCACGATGGCTTGCTGCGGTATGCCCAGCAACGCGGCCTTGCGCCGGTCCACGAGCAGGAGCTTGCGCGGCGCGCTCGCGATGTTGCTGTCGTCCACATCGACGATGCCGGGCGTTTTCTCGAACACCGCGCGCACGGCGCGCGCCATGTCGCGCCGGCCCTGCGCCTCGGGGCCGTAGATTTCGGCCACGATGGGCGAGAGCACGGGCGGGCCGGGTGGCACTTCGACCACCTTGACGTTTGCGCCCAGGCGCTTGCCGATCTGCTGCAGCGCGGGGCGCACGCGCGTCGCGATCACGTGGCTCTGGTCGCTGCGTTCGTGCTTTTCCACCAGGTTCACCTGGATGTCGCCCACCTCGCCGCCGGCGCGCTGGTAATACTGGCGCACCAGCCCGTTGAAGTTGATCGGCGCCGCCGTGCCGGCATACGCCTGGTAGTCGGTGACCTCGGGCACGGTGGCCAGATAGGCGCCCAGCTCGTGCAGCACAGCCGCGGTCTGCTCCACCGGCGTGCCCGCAGGCATATCGACCACCACCTGGAACTCGGACTTGTTGTCGAGCGGAAGCATCTTGAGCAGCACGAACCCGGTGATGGGCAGCGCCACCGAAACGGCGATCAGCAGCGCAACGCCGAGCCCGAGCAGGCGCCGGTTGCGCTTGCCGCTGCGCTCGTCGAGCAGCGGCGTGAAAACGCGCTCGAACACCGGCGCGAGCCGCGCCGTGAGGCGGGAGTGTGCTATATCTTTTGCTCCATTCGCTGTTCCATGCCCCGTGCCATGGTGCGCCTTCATCCACAGACGCGAGAGCCAGGGCGTGACGGCAAAGGCAATCGAAAGCGACAGCATCATGCCCATGCTCGCATTGATCGGGATCGGGCTCATGTACGGCCCCATCAGGCCCGAGACGAAGGCCATGGGCAGCAGCGCGGCGATCACCGTGAGCGTGGCGAGGATGGTCGGCCCGCCGACTTCATCGACGGCGCCGGGGATGAGTTGCACGAGCGTCTTTTCGGGGTGCAGCTGCTGGTGGCGGTGGATGTTTTCCACCACCACGATGGCGTCATCGACCAGGATGCCGATCGAGAAAATCAGCGCGAACAGCGACACGCGGTTGAGCGTGAAGCCCCAGGCCCACGAGGCGAACAGCGTCGCGGTCAAGGTCAGCACCACGGCGGTGCCGACGATCGCGGCCTCGCGCCGCCCGAGCGCAAGAAACACCAGCACCACCACCGACACCGTGGCAAAAAGCAGCTTCTGGATCAGCTTCTGCGCCTTGTCGTTGGCCGTGGCGCCGTAGTTGCGCGTTTCGGCGACCTGCACGCCGTCGGGGATGATGGTGTTGTGCAGCTGGCCCACGCGCTGCATCACGGCGTCGGCCACGTTGATGGCGTTCTCGCCGGGCTTCTTGGTCACGGCGATGGTCACGGCCGGGTATTCGCCGCCGCCGGCTTTTTGCGCAAAGCCATACCACACGTAGCGGCTCGGGGGCAGGGGGCCGTCGCGCACCTCGGCCACGTCTTGCAGGGACACGGGTTTGCCGCCATGCACGCCCACGACGAGCTCGGCCACGTCGCGCGCCGTGCTCAAAAACGGCCCGGCTTCCACGGCCACGGCCTGGTTTGCGCTGAGCAGATCACCCACCGGCAGGCCCATATTGGCCGACAGCAGGGCCGCGCGCATATCCTGCACCGTGACGCCCGCGCCCGCCATGCGCGCCGGATCGAGGCGCACGAGCACCGCGCGCCCCGGGCCGCCCACGGTCTGCACCTCGCGCGTGCCGGGCACGCGCTTGAGCTCGACCTCCATGCTGTGCGCCACGCGCTCGAGCGCAAAAGCGCCTTGCTCCGGGTCTTTGCTGTAGAGCGTGAGCGTGACGATGGGCACGTCGTCTATGCCCTTGGGTTTGATGATGGGGTCGAGCACGCCCAGGTCGCGCGGCAGCCAGTCGCTGTGCGTGCGCAAGGTGTCGTGCAGTCGCACGAGCGCGTCGATGCGCGCCACGCCCACCTTGAACTGCACCGTGATCACCGCCAAGCCCGGACGCGAGACCGAACTCACATGCTCCACGCCCACCATTTGCGCGAGCACCTGCTCGGCCGGCGTCGCGACCATCTGTTCCACGTCGGCCACGCCCGTCCCCGGAAAGGGGATGAGCACATTGGCCATGGTGACGTTGATCTGCGGCTCTTCCTCGCGCGGAGTGATGAGCACCGCAAAAACGCCGAGCAAAAACGCCACGAGCGCGAGCAGGGGCGTGATCTGCGCGCTCTGGAAAAGCGCAGCAATGCGACCGGAAATACCGAGCGAGGAGGGGGTTTCAGTGCTCATGTCGGCGCACCCTTTCAGCGCATCTTGGCCGCTGCTTGCGGATCTGTGGCCACCTTGTCGCCGGCGCGCAGGCCGCTCAGCACCTCGACCTGCGTGCCATCGCTGTTGCCCAGCCGCACCTGGCGCAGCAGTGGCCGCCCTTGGGCGTCGAGCACATAGACGCCCGTCATCTCTGCGCGGCGCACGATGGCGCTTGCAGGCACCAGAAATTGCTGCCCCACGGCTTGCTCTGCTTCTTTACCTGCCTGCGCTGCAGAATCGGCAGCACCTTGCCAGGCCACACGCGCGAACATGCCCGGCAGCGCGCCCTGCACTTGCGCGGGCAGCGGCACGCGCAGCTGCACCGTGTGCGTGGCCGCATCGAACGCCGGAAAGCGCTGCACCTGCGCCGCAGGCACTGCCAGGCGCGCCACCTTGGCACCGGGAACGTCCACTTCGACGGTCGACGCCAGCGCGAGCGACGCCGCAGCAGACTGCGCCACCGTGGCCGTCACGCGCAGCGCGGACGGGTCATACACACGCACCAGCGGCCGCCCCGGCATGGCCATGTCGCCCAACACCACGGGCACCTCGCTCACGATGCCGGTGTAGGGCGCCTTGAGCACATAAAACCCCGACTGTGTCTGCGCGGCGCCAGCCTGCGCCTGCAAAGCCTGCACCTGCGCCTGCGCCGCCTCCCACTGGGCCTTGGCGCGGTCGAGCGCGGCCTGGCTGATGTAGTGCTTTTGCGCGAGCTGCTTTTGCCGCTCGTGTTCCTTGGCGGCCACCTCGAGCTGCGCGCGCGCGGCCTGCACCTGGGCCGCGCTTGCCGCTGCGTTCTGGTTGGCCGCACGCGCGTCGATGCGCAGCAACTCCTGCCCGGCCTGCACCTTGTCGCCGACCTTCACGCGCAGCGCCACCACCGCGCCTTGCACCTGCGCGGCTATCTGGGTGTCGCGCACCGCCTCGACCACCGCCTCGGCGCTGACGCGCTGGCCGTGCCGGGCCGGCGCCTGGACTTGGTACGTCGCCAAGGCAGCCGGCTGCGCGGCCAGGGCCATGTTGACAGCCCCACCGAACACCACGCACGCGGCGACAAGATCACGAGTTTTCAGCATTCGACCCTCCATGCCCAGCAAGCAATGTCCCAGCACATTCCCGACAAGGTTTGCATTGTTTAACTAATCAGCTAAATACGCAATGAGTTTATCATAGCGTCTGCACGAAATTTGCGAGAGCCTGTCATGCCCATGAAAGACCTCCCCCCCGAAGCCCTGGGCCAAGTGGCAGCGTACTTCCAGGCGCTGTCCGAGCCGACGCGGCTGCGCATCTTGAACATCCTGCATGACGGCGAGCGCAGCGTGGGCGAGCTTGCGCAGCTGTGCAACTGCACCGCCGCCAACATCTCGCGCCACCTCGCAACGCTGGCCAAGCACGGCCTCGTCACCCGCGAAGGCCGCGGCACCAGCGTTTACTACCGCATCGCCGACGAATCGGTCTATGCGCTGTGCGACCTCGTCTGCGGCAGCATCGCCCAGCAGCTCGAACGCTCGGCACAGCGGCATGCGATGTTTACGGGGGCGGGGTGATTCCGCCTGCGACAGGGCATGCCCAGCGGCATGGCGCTCGGCGCACGATTTCAGGTTGGCTGGCGGATTTTGCAATCGCCTGCAAGGCGTCGGAAGATGGGGCTTTCCCTTGGTACGTCGGCATAATGAGGCGCAGTTTTGTCACATCCTTGGCCACTGCTTCTCCATGCTCGACGACATCAAAAAAACACTCTGGGCCACCGCCGACAAGCTGCGCGCCAACATGGACGCCGCCGAATACAAGCACTTGGTGCTGGGCCTCATTTTTCTGAAGTACGTCTCCGACACCTTCACCGCCCGCAGGGCTGAAATTGAAGCCCGCCTGCAAGACCCTGCAGACGAGTTCTACTTTGCCGATGCCACCCCCGAAGACCTGGCCGCCGAGCTGGAAGACCGCGACTATTACAAGAGTGCCAATGTATTCTGGGTGCCCGAGGGCGCCCGCTGGGAAACCATCCGCTCCATGGCCAAGAACGTGGAGATTGGCAAGTTCATCGACAACGCCCTGACCCTCATCGAGGGCGAAAACCCCAAGCTCAAAGGCATTCTGGACAAGCGCTATGCCCGGGCGCAGTTGCCCGATGGCAAGCTGGGCGAGTTGGTGGACCTGATTTCCACCATCGGCTTTGGCGAGAACGCCGCCCAGGCCCGCGACGTGCTGGGCCAGGTGTACGAATACTTCCTGGGCATGTTTGCCAGCGCCGAAGGCAAGCGCGGCGGGCAGTTCTACACCCCGGCGTCCATCGTCAAAACCCTGGTGGCCGTGCTGGCCCCGCACCACGGCAAGGTGTACGACCCTTGCTGCGGCTCGGGCGGCATGTTCGTTCAGTCGGAAAAGTTCATCGAAGCCCACGGTGGCAAGCTGGGCGACGTGTCCATCTACGGGCAAGAAGCCAATCCCACCACCTGGCGCCTGGCGGCCATGAACCTGGCCATTCGCGGCATCGACTTCAACCTGGGCCGCGAACCGGCTGACACCTTCACCCGCAACCAGCACCCGGACCTGCGGGCCGACTACATCCTGGCCAACCCGCCCTTCAATATCAGTGACTGGTGGCACGGCAGCCTGGAGGGCGACCCGCGCTGGCAATACGGCGACCCACCGCAAGGCAACGCCAACTACGCCTGGCTGCAGCACATGCTGTACCACCTGAAAGACACGGGCCGCGCCGGCATCGTGCTGGCCAACGGCAGCATGAGCAGCAGCCAGAACAACGAAGGCGTCATCCGCGCCGCCATGGTGGAGGCCGATGTGGTGGAAGTGATGGTGGCCCTGCCGGGGCAACTGTTCTTCAACACCCAGATTCCGGCGTGCCTGTGGTTCCTGGCCAAGCGCAAAAAGCGCAAGGGCGAGGTGCTGTTCATCGACGCCCGCAAACTCGGCCGGATGATCAGCCGCGTGCAGGCCGAGCTAGACGATGCCGCCATCCAGCGCATTGCCGACACCGTGGCCGCTTGGCGGGGTGAGGTGGAGCAGGGCGCCACCGTCACCGAATACCAGGACCAACCTGGCTTTTGCCGCAGCGTGCCGTTGGCCGAGATTGCCCAGCACGGCCATGTGCTGACCCCGGGCCGCTACGTGGGTGCCGAAGAGGTGGAAGACGACGACGAAGCCTTTGACGAGAAGATGCGCAAGCTAACCGAAAAGCTGGGCGAGCAGATGGCCAAGGGGGCGGAGTTGGATGCGTTGATTCGGGCGAAGTTGGGGGGGCTGGGGTATGAGTTCTGAGTGGGTAGCCAGCACCGTAGGTGAATTCTGCCCATTCAAATATGGAAAGGGTCTCCCTGAACGGGCTCGGGTGGCAGGCTCATTTCCTGTGATGAGTTCGGCGGGTGTTGTGGCTAGTCACAAAGAGCCGTTGGTAAATTCTGCCGGTATCGTCATCGGGCGAAAGGGTACAGCAGGCAGCGTTACGTTCGCTCCAGGTCCATTCTGGCCAATCGACACAGCGTTCTACGTCGAAGACGACCCCGAAAATCGGGACATTCGTTTTACGTACTATTTGCTCAAAACTCTGGGGCTATCCGAAATGAACTCGGACAGCGCAGTGCCAGGTCTGAACCGCGAAAACGCACATGCTGTCGCCGTGCGAATACCGTCACTGGCTGTACAAGCTCAAATTGCACATTTTCTCGGTACTCTTGACGACCGCATCACCCTCCTGCGCGAAACCAACGCCACCCTCGATGCCATCGCCCAAGCGCTGTTCAAGTCGTGGTTTGTCGATTTCGACCCCGTGCGCGCCAAGATGGAAGGCCGCGCCCCCGAAGGCATGGACGAGGCCACGGCGGCGCTGTTTCCGGATTCGTTTGAAGAGACGGAGTTGGGGGTGGTGCCGAGGGGGTGGCGGGTTGGCGTACTTTCGGATGTTGCATCCTTGAATGCACAGTCCTGGACTGCGCGCAACGCACCGGCAGAACTGAACTATATTGATCTGTCCGGGGTCAAGAACAATGTTTTTGATGCACCACAGACTTATGCGTTTTCTGATGCGCCGAGCCGAGCGCGACGAGTATTGCGATCAGGAGACTGCATTGTTGGTACCGTGCGTCCCGGAAATCGTTCGTTTGGTTTCATTGCTCAAGCGGACAACAATTTGACTGGAAGCACCGGATTTGCCGTGTTGAGTCCGAAGCAGACCGAACTTGTAGCGTTTGTCTATCTCTGCGCAACACGAGAGGAAAACATAGATCGACTTGCATCGCTCGCAGACGGCGGGGCATATCCAGCGGTTAAGCCTGAACTTGTGGCGGCAACAAAGTGCGTTTTGCCCACTGATGATGTGATGAAGGAATTTGATGGCATGGCAAAGCCGTTGCTTGCTTCAATCAGCGCTAATAGTGCGCAAGCCCAAACCCTCTCTACCCTCCGCGACACACTGCTCCCGCGCCTGATCTCCGGCCAGTTGCGGCTGCCTGAGGCGCAAGCCGCCGCTGAGGAGGCCTTGGCATGAAAGTCTGCGCCACGCGCAATGGGAAGGCCGAGGGCGAAGTCGTTGCCCCCTGTTTGGCCACCGTACGTCAGGCAAGTCTGCAAAAGAGCAAGCTTCCATGACTGAAGCTTCGGTAGAACTCCGGTATTGACGCGCAAGCTTACGCCCGATTGAAAGCCCGCTTTCATCCTTGTGGATAGATGTTAAAGAATGCTTTAATTTCAAAACACACCATTCAAGCAGGCTTTCACACCATGCGCAGCACGGGCACCTACGCCATCTGCAAGACCTGGGCATCGTGGCCGAGATGACTGGCCAGAAAAAAAACCGCAGCTACAGTTACCAACAATACATCGCGCTGCTGGCGCTTTGATGAAAACTAGGGCAGGCGCATGACCGAAGACCAACTCGAACAAGAAGCCCTGGCCTGGCTGGCCGAGTTGGGCTATGCGGCCCACAGCGGGTATGACATAGCCCCCGACGGCCCCAACCCCCAGCGGGCCAGCTACCGCCAGGTGGTGCTGCCGTTGCGCCTGCGCGCGGCCATCCAGCGCCTGAACCCCCGCATTCCCAGCGCTGCCCGCGAAGACGCGCTGCAGCGAGTGCTGGACCTGGGCATTCCGGCCTTGCTGTCAGCCAACCGCGCCTTCCACAAGCTGCTGGTGGGCGGCGTACCCGTGCAGTACCAGAAGGACGGCGAAACCGTGGGCGACTTCGTGCGCCTGGTTGACTGGTCTGACCCGTCGCGCAACGAGTTCTGGGCCGTCAACCAGTTTTCCATCAAGGGGGCCCACCACACCCGCCGCCCCGATATCGTCCTGTTCGTCAACGGTCTGCCGCTGGTGCTCATCGAGCTGAAGAACCCCGCCGACGAAGCCGCCGACATCTGGAAGGCCTACGACCAGCTTCAGACCTACAAGGTGCAAATCCCCGACGTGTTCCAGTACAACGAGGTGCTGGTCATCTCGGATGGAACCGAAGCGCGCATGGGCAGCCTGTCGGCCAACGCCGAGCGCTTCCTGCAATGGCGCACCATCGACGGGGTGAACCTGGACCCGTTGGGAGAGTTCAACGAGTTGCAGACCCTGGTACGCGGGTTGCTGGCCCCGTCTTACTTGCTGGACTACCTGCGTTACTTCGTGCTGTTCGAGGACGACGGCGGGCTGGTCAAAAAGATCGCCGGTTACCACCAGTACCACGCGGTACGGGCCGCCATTGGCCATGTGGTGGCCGCATCCCGTCCCGACAGCCCGCCGCAGGTACAGGGCAAAGGGGGTGTGGTGTGGCACACGCAAGGCAGCGGCAAGAGCATCACCATGACCTGCTTTGCCGCCCGCGTGATGCAGGAACCGGCGATGCAGAACCCCACCATCGTCGTCATCACCGACCGCAACGACCTGGACGGGCAGCTGTTTGGCGTGTTCAGCCTGGCCCAAGACCTGTTGCGCGAAACCCCGGTGCAAGCGAGCACCCGGCAGGAGCTGCGGCAACTGCTCAGCAACCGGCCCTCGGGCGGCATAGTCTTTGCCACCATCCAGAAATTCATGCCGGGTGAGGACGAAGACATGTACCCGGTGCTGTCCGACCGGCGCAACATCGTCGTCATTGCCGACGAGGCCCACCGCACCCAGTATGGGTTTGAGGCCAAGCTGAAGACCAGGAAGGTGCGCGGCGCCCAAAGCGGAGCCAGCTTCGGTGCGGTGTCCACCAGCGACGGCGAGCATGTGGTCCAGGCTGCCACCGCCGAATTCGCCCCACCCGAATACAAGACCAGCCCCCAGGTGGCGTATGTGGCAGGTTATGCCCAGCACCTGCGCGACGCCTTGCCCCATGCCACCTTCGTGGCCTTCACCGGCACCCCGGTCAGCAGCACCGACCGCGACACCCGCGCCGTCTTTGGCGACTACATCCATGTCTATGACATGCAGCAGGCCAAGGAGGACGGCGCCACGGTCGCCATCTACTACGAGAGCCGCCTGGCCAAGCTGAAGCTCAAGGAAGAAGACCTGCCGTTGATAGACGACGAGGTGGACGAACTGGCCGAAGACGAAGAAGAAAGCATCCAGACCCAGCTCAAGAGCCGCTGGGCTGCCTTGGAGAAGGTGGTGGGCGCCGAACCCCGCGTGGCCAGCGTGGCCGCCGACCTGGTGGCCCACTTCGAGGAACGCAACAAGGCCCAGGAAGGCAAGGCCATGATCGTGACCATGAGCCGAGACATCTGCGTCCACCTGTACAACGAGATCATCAAGCTGCGCCCCGACTGGCACAGCGACGACCCGGAGCAGGGCGCCCTCAAAATCATCATGACCGGCAGCGCGAGCGACAAGGCGCTGCTGCGCCCGCACATCTACAGCAGCCAGGTCAAGAAGCGGCTGGAAAAACGCTTCAAAGACCCCAATGACCCGCTGCGCATGGTCATCGTGCGCGACATGTGGCTCACGGGCTTCGATGCGCCTTGCGTGCACACCATGTACGTGGACAAGCCCATGAAGGGCCACAACCTGATGCAGGCCATTGCCCGCGTCAACCGGGTGTTCAAGGACAAGCAGGGCGGACTGGTGGTGGACTACATCGGCATCGGCAACGAGCTGAAAGCTGCGATGAAGGAATACACCGCCAGCAAAGGCCGTGGCAAACCGACGGTAGATGCGCACGAGGCCTTGTCGCTACTGCTGGAAAAGCTCGACGTGCTGCGCACCATGCTGCACGGCTACGACTACAGCGCCTTCAAGACCGGGGGCCACAAGGCCCTGGCGGGTGCCGCCAACCACATCCTCGGTCTGCCATCCGAAACCAAGGACAAGGCCGGCAAGCCGGTGCGCGACGGCAAGAAACGCTTTGCTGATGCCGCGCTCGCCATGAGCAAGGCCTTCAGCCTTTGCTGCACGCTCGACGAGGCCAAGGCCCTGCGCGAGGAAGTCGCCTTCATGCAGGCGGTCAAGGTCATCCTGACCAAGCGCGACATCTCCGCCCAAAAGAAAACCGACGAACAGCGAGACGCGGCCATCCGCCAAATCATCGGCCAGGCGGTGGTGAGCGAATCGGTGGTGGACATCTTCGACGCCGTGGGCTTGGATAAGCCCAACATCGGCCTGCTGGACGACGAATTTCTGGCCCAGGTGAAAAACCTGCCAGAACGCAACCTGGCGGTGGAGCTGCTGGAACGCCTGCTGGAAGGCGAAATCAAGAGCAAGTTCGCCACCAACGTGGTGCAGCAAAAGAAATTCAGCGACCTGCTCAGCAGCGTTATCACACGCTACCAGAACCGCAGCATCGAGACCGCGCAGGTGATGGAAGAGCTGGTAGAAATGGCCAAGAAGTTCAGAGAGGCCGCGAGCAGAGGCGAGCAGCTGGGCCTGTCCGACGATGAGGTGCGTTTTTACGACGCTCTGGCCAACAACGAATCAGCGGTGAAAGAATTGGCAGATGAGACGCTCAAGAAAATTGCCCACGAGCTGACTGAAAACCTGAAAAAGAACATCACCGTGGACTGGGCACAGCGCGAGAGCGTGCGCGCCACACTGCGGCTGATGGTCAAGCGCATTCTGCGCAAGTACAAGTACCCGCCAGACCAGACGGAAGCGGCCATTGAACTGGTGCTGCAGCAGGCGGAGACGATTGGTGAGAGCTGGGTCTGATGAGCACTTTGGGCTTCAGCTGGCCCGACAGACCGCGAAGCCTGGTCTCGATGGATTCGTGATAGATTCGCCAATTTCGCCAAATATTTAACATAATACAAATCGTATTTACCTAATGGGTAAGCCCCCAACAGTGCGGCCTTCCTCGGAAAGCCGCAGACCCACACTGGGTTTGGGCCTACCATTCGGCCTGCTGCGTACTGCTGCGCCATGCGAGCAATCTTTTTATCCAGGGACACAGAAACACCATGCGAATCCTTCACACCATGCTGCGCGTCGGCAATCTTGAGCGCTCCATCGGGTTCTACACCAAGGTGCTGGGCATGCAACTGCTGCGCACCTCGGAGAACCCCGAATACAAATATTCCCTCGCTTTTCTAGGCTACGAGGGCGGCAACCCGGCGCAGGCAGAAATCGAGCTCACCTACAACTGGGACGTCAAAAGCTACGACCATGGCAACGCCTATGGCCACATCGCCATCGGCGTGCCTGACGCCTATGCCGCGTGCGAGCGCATCCGCGCGACCGGCGGCCAAATCACACGCGAGCCAGGGCCGGTCAAGGGCGGCACTACGGTGATCGCTTTCGTCACCGACCCCGACGGCTACAAAATCGAGCTCATCGAGCGCGCTGACGACAGCAAGAGCGGTCAGGGTTTGCGCTGACAGAAAGGGCCATCATCGTGAATGTCACCGCTTTCGTCGAAAAATTGCAGCGCTTGCCGGAAGACAAGCAAGTCGAACTTTTAGACTATCTCGACTATCTTTCGGCACGTTTTGCCGCCCCCGTATCCCTGCACTTGGACACTTGGGGCGAGCGTGATTTTGCACGCCTTGCACTTGATCAAGCGATGCGCGACATGGAGGATGAGGTTGGTCTTTATTCCGAGGAAGACCTCAAGGAACGCTGGTCATGAAGCAAGCCGGCCAGATCGCTCTTGTGCCATTTCCTCACACGGATTTCAGTGCAAGCAAATTACGCCCAGTTCTGCTGCTGCGGCGTGCATCGCAGAAATTTGACGATTGGCTGGTCTGCATGGTCTCCTCCCAGATTCATCAAGCTGAGCCAGGGCTGGATGAATTGCTACTGCCAGAGCAAGCCGATTTTGCCCTGACGGGGCTGAAAGTCCCGAGCGTGTTGCGCTTGTCGCGCCTGGCAACCATCGACGGCGGCTTGCTGGCGGGCTCTATCGGCGCTTTGCATCCTGATCGCATTCGCACAATCCGTCTGCGACTCGGAAATTGGCTGGTCGCAGAGGATCGTCCCTACCCAGGGTGACGAGCTCTGCCGCCACGCCACGCCTCATTCCACCGGACGCGCTATCCAGTCGGTGATGATGTCCACGGCCTCCTGCTCCATGCCGATGAAGCCGTGCCAGTGGAAAGCTTCGCAGGGGTCGCCCGTCGGGTTTTCGCCGCCTTGCACCATGACGAGCTTTTTCACGCTCGCGTTTTTGAGCCCGCGGAGAATCGCTGGCACTTCGTAGGAGCGACACAGCGGGCAGGCATCTTTTTCGTGATGCAGCACCAGCACGGGCACTTTAATCGCGGCCAGGTCTTGTTTGGGGACGGCGCCGGGTTTGTTGTAGCTGACGACGCTCGAAGTCAGCACCAGACCTGCAACCTCTCCTTGCAGGTGAATCGCTGCCGCCGTCGCAGAAATGGTGCCGCGGCTGGTGCCCACGAGCCATACCGGGGCATCGGAGCGGGTTTTGATGAAGTCGAGCACTTTGCGCACATCGGCCATGTGCGCTTCGCTGGTGCGGTCGGTGTAATCGAGCTCGCGCAAGTCGCTGGGGCGCCCGAAGATCGCGACGTTGAAGCCCTTGGCGACGAACAATGGCGCCGAGCGCACGAGGAAGTTGCCGCTGGTGGCCCTGCCCTCCTCGACCTTGCCAAAGCCACCGCCACCGCCCGGAAACAGCAGCAGCGTAGCTTTGGCATTGGTGGCGGGTTCCCAGAACAAGGTGGTGACGACGCCCTCGCGTGTGGGCAGCTTGAACATGGTGCCGGCCTCTGCCGCCAAGGGCGCACCAAGCAGTCCAAGGCAAACGATGAACAGGCCCCAGGCCCTGCGCGTTCCACTGCGCAAAAAACAAAGTGCTCGCATGGTGAGTTCCGAGCAAAAACGTATTACGCCTTGGCCCCGCGCCCCGCGCGCCAGGTGCCGAAGATGGCGAGCAGCCCCGGCACCAAAATCAAAGCCCAGATGATCTTTTCGATGTGCATGCGCACCCAGGGCAGATTGCCGAAGAAATAGCCGGCCGAGCAAATGCCCAGCACCCACAAGAGCGCGCCGCCCACGTTGTAGGCGCTGAACTTGCCGCGCCCCATGTGCGCCACGCCCGCGACGAAAGGCGCGAAGGTGCGGATGAAGGGCATGAAGCGCGCCAGCACGATGGTGATGCCGCCGTAGCGCTCGTAAAACTCATGCGCCTGCAGGAAGGCGCGGCGGTTGAACCAGCGCGAATCCTCCCACTGGAACACCTTGGGGCCGACGTAGCGCCCGATCGAATAGTTGCACTGGTCACCGAGCACCGCGGCAAGCAGCAACACCGCGCAGGCCGGCGCGAAGCCCATGAGGCCCGCGCCGCTCAGCGCACCCACCATGAAGAGCAGCGAGTCGCCGGGCAAAAATGGCATGACGACCAGGCCCGTCTCTACGAACACTATCAAAAAGAGCAGCGCATAGACCCACAGGCCGTAGTTCTGCACGAACATTTCGAGGTATTTGTCCACGTGCAGGACGAAGTCGATCAGGAAGGTCACAAACTCCATGGTGCTTTCGGCGAGAGGAAGGGGGAGCGGTATTATCCCCAGCCTGAAAATCCCCTTGGCCCTCGCCACGCCATCGCCCTCGCTTAGCTTTTCCCCCTGCCCTCCCTGCCCCGCCTGCGCCGCGGGCTGCCGCCTTGCCCCATGCCTGCTTCCGCGATCCGCCGCTCCATCCGTGAACTGCCCGACGAGCTCATCAGCCAGATTGCCGCAGGCGAGGTGGTCGAGCGCCCGGCTTCGGTGGTGCGCGAGCTTGTGGACAACGCGCTCGATGCCAGCGCCACGCAAATCACCGTGCGCCTGCTTGCGGGTGGCGTGCGCCTGATCGCCGTGGAGGACGACGGCAGCGGCATCGCGCCCGACGAACTGGCGATTGCGCTGCGCCGCCACGCAACGAGCAAGATCACGAGCCTGCACGACCTCGAAACCGTGGCGACCATGGGTTTCCGTGGCGAGGCGCTCGCGGCCATCGCCTCTGTGTCGGAGCTCGCGCTGCTGTCGCGCCCGCCCGAGCAGGCGAGCGCCTTTTTGCTCGACGCGCGCAGCGGCGAACTGCGCCCGGCGGCGCGCGGCGTGGGCACGACGGTGGAAGTGAAGGAGCTGTTTTTCTCCACGCCCGCGCGGCGCAAGTTCCTCAAGTCCGACGCCACCGAGCTCGCGCACTGCATAGAGGCCGTGCGCCGCCACGCGCTCGCGCGGCCCGACGTGGGCTTTGCCATCTGGCACGAAGGCAAGCTCGTCGAGCAGTGGCGCGCCACCTGGACGCCGGGTGCGCCGCCCTCCCCTGACGCGCTCGAGCGGCGCCTGGCCGACGTGCTCGGCAGCGACTTCGTGACGCAGTCCGTGGCCGTACAGCACCAGGCGGGCCGCGTCACGGTGACGGGGCGCGCAGGATTGCCCGACGCGGCGCGCGCGCGCGGCGACCAGCAATACTGCTACGTCAACGGGCGCTTCGTGCGCGACAAGGTGCTCACGCACGCGGCGCGCAGCGCCTATGAAGACGTGCTGCACGGGCAAAAGCAGCCGATTTACGCGCTCTACGTCGAGCTCGACCCTGCGCGCGTCGATGTCAACGTGCACCCGACCAAGATCGAGGTGCGCTTTCGCGACAGCCGCGAAGTGCACCAGGCCGTGCGCCACGCGATCGAAGACGCTCTCGCGGCGCCGCGCGCCGCCCTGCTCGCCAAGCAGGGTGCAAACCTTGCGCCGAGCGCGCCGCAGCTGCGCCCAGCGGGCAGCGACGATTCAAGGCCAAAATGGCTTCAAACCAAGGCGTGGCAAGCGCAAGCAGCTATGCAATTTGAGGATGGCGCGGGCCACCGCGTGCACGACCTCGCCGCGCTGTGGGGGGCGCCGCCCTGCCCTGCCCCAGCGTCGGCAATGCCTGACACCGAGCCCGCGCT
Source organism: Extensimonas soli (assembly GCF_029211265.1). Classification (GTDB taxonomy): domain Bacteria; phylum Pseudomonadota; class Gammaproteobacteria; order Burkholderiales; family Burkholderiaceae_C; genus Extensimonas; species Extensimonas soli. The sequence continues at coordinate 162,597 of NZ_JARGEL010000031.1, forward strand.
GGCTACTACCGCCGGTGCCTATGCAGGCGACGCCGCACACGCCTTGGCGCCGCTGCCCCTGGGCGTACAAGAGCGCGCCGGCACGTTTCGCATTGCACCAACGCCACCATCGACGCAAGCCACCACCGCCACACCCGACAATCCGGCGCCGCATGCCGACGCGTCCATGCCGCTGGGCCAGGCCATCGCGCAACTGCACGGCATCTACATCCTGGCCGAAAACGCGCAGGGGCTGGTGCTCGTCGATATGCACGCGGCGCACGAGCGCATCGTCTATGAACGCCTCAAGGCGCAGGCCGCCCAGGGCGCGCGCATCGCGAGCCAGCCGCTGCTGATACCGGCCACGTTCGCAGCCACGCCCGAGGAAGTCGCCATGGCCGAAGAAGCCGTGGAACTGCTCGCCACGCTGGGACTGGAAGTGACGCCGTTTTCGCCCAAAACGCTTGCGGTGCGCGCCGTGCCCGCGGTGCTCGCGCAGGCCGAGCCCGTGGCACTCGCGCGCAGCGTGCTCGCCGAGATCGCGGCGCACGGCCTCAGCGGCGTGGTGCAGCGCGCGCACGACGAGCTGCTGGCCACCATGGCCTGCCACGGCGCCGTGCGCGCGAACCGGCGCCTCTCCATCCCCGAGATGAACGCGCTGCTGCGCCAGATGGAAGTGACCGAGCGCTCCGACCAGTGCAACCACGGCCGCCCGACCTGGCGCCAGCTCACGCTGCGCGAGCTCGATGCGCTGTTTTTGCGCGGGCGCTGACCCACTGTATCGTGCCGTGCACCTCCTCCTGATCGAAGACGACGCACCGCTCGCGCGCGCCCTGCTCGACTTTCTCGCGGGCCAGGGTTTCGTGGGCCAATGCGCGCCCAGCCTGGCGCAGGCGCGCGTGCTGCTGCCGCTCGCGCACTGGGATGCAGTGCTGCTCGACTGGCAACTGCCCGACGGCGAAGGGCTCACGCTGCTGCCGCTGCTGCGTCGCCAGCTGCCGGGCAGCCCCGTGCTCATGCTCACGGCGCGCGACCAGATCACCGACCGCATCCGCGGCCTCGATGCCGGCGCCGACGACTACCTCGTCAAACCTTTCGACCCGCAAGAGCTGCTCGCGCGCCTGCGCGCCGTGGAGCGGCGCATCAGCGGCATGCACAGCGCCGTGCTGCGCATGCCGGGGCTGGAGATCGACCTGGGCCGCCACCAGGTGCTGCGCGACGGGCAGCCGGTCGAGCTCACGGCCAAGGAATGGGCGCTGCTGCGCGTGCTCGCCCTGCGCCCCGAGCGCATCCACACGCGCGAGAGCCTGCAAGGCGCGCTCTACGGCCTCGACGGCGACGCGAGCAGCAACACGCTCGAAGTGTTCATCAGCAACCTGCGGCGCAAGATCGGGCGCGAGCGCATCCAGACGCTGCGCGGACTGGGCTACCGGCTGCAACTGGGTGCCACATGAGGGCGCGACCCGAGAACGCCAGGAGGACGCGATGAGGAAAGCCCCCGCGAAAGTGCGCCGTACGCGCAGCCTCTCGTGGGCGCTCACACGCGCGCTGCTGCCCTGGACGGGGCTGCTGTGGCTTGCCACCAGCATCGCCGTGGGCTGGTACATGCAGCACGAGCTCGAGGCGCAGCTCGACGCCGGTCTCGTGCAAAGCGGCGAACGCCTGCTCGATCTGGCCTCGCACGACGCGCGCAACCACCGCCTGCCAAGCCAGCGCGACGGCACGCTGTTTCGCCAGGAGGTGCCGCACCTCAACCTTGGCAACGCCGGCGCGAGCGTGATGTTTTACCAGGTGGTGAACGACCGCAACGAACTGCTGCTGCGCTCGTCCGACGCGCCGCACCGCGCCCTGCCGGTGCCGCTGCGCACGGGCTTTGCCAACGCCCAGGGCTTGCGCATCTATACCCTGGCGCACCCGGACATGCCCATGTTCATCCATGTGGCCGACACGCTCGAATACCGCCGCGCCGCGCGCAACGAGACCTTGGCGGGGCTGCTGCTGCCCTTGCTCGTACTGCTGCCCGCCTACGCGCTGTTGATCCGCGCCATCACGCGCCGCACCCTGGCCCCGGCAGGGCGGCTCGCGCGCGAACTGCAGCGGCGCGACGGGAGCCACCTCGCGCCCGTGCCCGAACAAGACTTGCCGACCGAATTGCAGACCATTGCACACAGCGCCAACCACCTGCTGCAGCGCCTGGCGGACGCGCTCGACACCGAGCGCGCGCTGGCCGCGAACGCTGCGCACGAGCTGCGCACGCCACTCGCCACCGTGCGCCTGCACCTGCAGACCGCGCTGGAACAAGTGCCCGACGGCAGCGGGCGGGCACCGCTGCAGCAAGCGCAGGTGGCGCTCGAGCGCCTCAGCCGCCGCTGCGAAAAGCTGCTGCAGCTCTCGCGCGCCGAATCGGGCGCGGCGCTCGCGCAAGAGCGCGTCAACCTCGGCCAGCTCGCCGCCGCGGTGGCACAGGAATTCTGGGCTGCCGACGCCAGCCTGCTGCAGCGCCTGCAACTCGTGCTGCCCGAACACACCGACGTGTGGGTGCGCGGCGACTTTGACGCACTCGCGATCGCGCTGCGCAATCTGGTCGAAAACGCCCAGCGCTACGCCCCCAACGACCCCATCGTGCTCGAAGTCCGCGCACCCGCCCGCTGCAGCGTGCGCGACCAGGGACCGGGCATGGCGCCCACGCAGATCGCCCAGCTGCTGCAGCGCCACCAGCGCGGCCAGGCTACTTCCGGCACCGTATCGCCCGGCACGTCTGCGCATGGCGTGCGCGTGCCGGGCTATGGCCTGGGCCTCTCCATCGTGCAAACCATTGCCGAGCGCCAGGGCGGGCGGCTCAGCCTGCTGTCGCCCCCCGAGGGGCAGGATTCTGGGCTTGAGGCCGTGCTGGAACTCGTACCAGCCTGAGAGGCTGAGAGTCTTTCGTCCATGGCCGCCTTGCACACCCAAACACTCCCGCTCGTCGTTGCAAATGCTCGCCATAGCCCGCGCTATGGCTGCGCTTTGCGCCGCTATCGGTGGCGTTTGGATGCGCCTTTCGGCCACGGCTGAAAAATTCTCAGCCTCTGACTCCGCGGGCCCGGCAGCGCCGCCGCCATTCATCTTGCCTTCAGGAAAAAGCCTTATCGTTACGCCCCGTGCGCCACTATGGCGCGATCCACAACGACAGGGGTTTTCCACATGCCAACGCATTTGCCCGCACGCTGGGCGCTGCGCGTGTTTCTTGGTGCATCGCTCGGCGCGGCTGCGGCCTGCGGCGTGCAGGCCGCACAGACGCAGCAACCGCCACCAACGCCAGCAAGTCCCACAGCAACAAAGGCAGCGGCCCCAGCCGCAAGCAAACCTGCTTCCTCCGCTGCTGCCGCAAGCTCCACGGCAAATGCCGCAAGCCCAAACCTGGCCCCCATTGCCTGGAGCGATGCGCAGGCGCAGGCCGCAGGCGTGCGCACGCAGGTGGTCACCGCCGATGCGACCGGCGCGGCCGCGGGCATGGTGCTGCAGGGCACGGTGGAGCTGCCGCCGCAGGCCGTCGAAGTGCTCAGCGCGCCCTTGGCCGGGGTGGTGCAGCGCGTGTTCGTGGGCGCGGGGCAGCAGGTGCCGGCGGGCGCGCCGGTGGCGCAGCTGCTGAGCCCCGAGCTCGTCGCCTGGCAGCGCGAGCTGCTACAGGCACAAGAGCAGGAGCGGCTTGCTGCGAGCCGGCTGGCGCGCGACGAAAAGCTGCATTCCGAAGGCATCATCGCAGGCTTGCGGCTCGAAGACAGTCGCGCCCAGCACCGGCTCGCGCAGCTGAATTTGCAGGAGCGCCAGCAGGCGCTGCGCCTGGCCGGGGCGGCGCCCGCGGGTGGGCAGCTGCAGCCCGCACTCGCGGTGCGTGCCACGGCGGCGGGCACGGTGCTCGAAGTGCTGGCCGCACCCGGCCAGCGGCTCGAGGCCGGCATGCCGGTGGCCAAGCTCGCGCGCAGCGGGCAATGGGCGATCCGCCTGCAGGCCACGCCGGCGCAGGCGCAAAGCCTGCAAGTGGGCGACTTGCTGCGCGTGCCGGGCTGCAAGGCGCCCGCACGCCTCGCGGCCATCGTGCCGCAGGTGGACGCCGGCAACCAGATGGTGCAGCTGCGCGCCGACTTCAACGCCAAGGAAGACTGCCTGCGCGCAAACCAGTTCGTGCAGGCCACGGTGCTCGCAGGCGCTACGCCTTCAGGAGCTTCTCAGGCAGTATCCACGGGCGCTTTGCTCGCATTGCCTGCTGAAGCCGTGGTGCGCAACCAGGGCCGCGCCTACGTGTTCGTCAAAACCCCCAAGGGCTTCGTGCCCACGCCGATCGAGGTGGCCAGCGAAAGCGGCGCCAAGGTGCAGGTGCGCGCGGGCCTGCGCAGCGGCGCCGAGGTCGCCGTGCGCGGCCTCGCCGCGCTCAAGGGCGCGTGGCTGGGCATGGGCGCTGAGGAGTGACGATGCTGTCCCGCCTGATTGCCTTTTCACTCGCGCAGCGGCTGCTCGTGGCCGTGCTCACGCTGGGGCTGCTGGCCGCAGGCGTGCTGGCGCTGCGCGACCTGCCGATCGACGCCTTTCCCGATGTCTCGACCACGCAGGTCAAGATCATCCTCAAGGCGCCGGGCATGACGCCCGCCGAGGTCGAAACGCGCATCGTCGCGCCCATCGAGCAGGAGCTGCTGGGCATTCCGCACCAGGTGATGCTGCGCTCGCAAAGCAAGTACGCGATTGCCGACATCACGCTCGACTTTGCCGACGGCACCGACATCTACTGGGCGCGCCAGCAGGTCAGCGAGCGGCTCGCGGGCGTGATGGGCGACTTGCCCGCAGGCACCGCGGGCGGGCTTGCGCCCATCACCACGCCGCTGGGCGAAGCCTTCATGTTCACCATCGAAGGGCCGGCGAGCCTGGCCGAAAAGCGCCGCGTGCTCGACTACGTGGTGCGCCCGCGCCTGCGCGACCTGCCCGGCGTGGCCGACGTGAACACGCTGGGCGGGCTGGTGCAAACCTTCGAGGTGGTGCCCGACGTGGCGGCGCTGGCTGCGCGCGGCGTGTCGCTGCAGCAGCTGCAGGACGCGCTCGCGGCCAACAACCGCAATGACGGCGCCGGGCGCCTCTCGAGCGGTGAAGAGTCGCTGCTGGTGCGCAGCGACGGCAGCATCCGCTCGCTCGACGACGTGCGCGCCATCGCCATCACGCAGCGCGGCGGCAACGCCGTGCGCGTGGGCGACGTGGCCACGGTGCAGCTGGGCGCGCTCACGCGCTACGGCACGGTGACCGAAAACGGCCAGGGCGAGGCCGTCGAAGGGCTGGTGCTAAGCCTGCGCGGCGCCAACGCCAAGCAGCTCGTGCAGGACGTGAAAGACCGCCTGCAGGAGATCCAATCCAGCCTGCCCAAGGACATGAGCATCACGCCGTTTTACGACCGCGGCAACCTCGTGGGCCGCGCCGTGGGCACGGTGACCAAGGCGCTGCAGGAGGCCATCGTGCTTGTGCTGGTGCTGCTGCTGCTGTTTCTGGGCAACCTGCGCGCGGCCCTCGTGGTGGCCCTGATCCTGCCGCTGTCGGCGCTGGCCACGTTCGTGCTCATGCAGCAGTGGGGCTTGTCGGCCAACCTGATGTCGCTGGGCGGCCTGGCGATTGCGATCGGCATGCTGGTGGATGCGGCCGTGGTGGTGGTGGAGAACATCGAGGCGCACCAGGGCGAGCGCAGCGTCTCGCGCCTGCACATGCTCTACCGCGCCACGCAGGAGGTGGCCACGCCGGTGGCCGCGGGCGTGCTGATCATCATGATCGTGTTCCTGCCGCTCTTGACCCTGCAGGGGCTGGAGGGCAAGCTGTTCGGCCCGGTGGCGCTGACCATCGTGTTTGCGCTCGGCGCTTCGCTGCTGCTGTCGCTCACCGTCATCCCGGTGCTGGCCTCGGTGGCGCTCAAGCAGAGCGGCCACCACGGCAGCCCCTGGCTGGTGCGCAAGCTCGAAGCCGCGTACCAGCCGCTGCTGCACTGGGCGCTGGGCCATGCGCGCGTGGTCATCGTCGCAGCGCTGCTTGCGCTCGTGGGCGCGGCGCTGCTCTTTCCGCTCATCGGCAAGTCGTTCATGCCCACGCTGGACGAGGGCGACATCATCATGCAGGTGGAAAAGCTGCCCTCGATCAACCTTGCGCAATCGGCCGCCACCGACATGGCGCTGCAGCGGCGCATCCTGGCGGCCGTGCCCGAGGTGCAGCGCATCGTCGCGCGCGTGGGCTCGGACGAGCTCGGGCTGGATCCGATGGGGCTCAACGAAACCGACACCTTTTTGGTGCTCAAGCCGCGCGAAACCTGGCGCTTTCAGACCAAGGAAGAGCTCGTGGACGCGATCCGCAAGGCCGCTGGCGCCATTCCCGGCGTGAACCTGAGCTTCACGCAGCCGATTGAAATGCGCACTTCGGAAATGCTCTCGGGCGTGCGCGGCGACCTGGCCATCAAAATTTTCGGCCCCAACGCCGACGAGCTCTCGCGCCTTGCGGCGCAGGTGGTGCAGACGGTGCAAGCGCTGCCCGGCAGCGAGGACGTGCTCACGGCGCAAAACGGCGGCGTGCAGTATTACCGCATCGCCATCGACCGCGTGGCCGTGGGCCGTCTGGGGCTCACTGTGGATGAGGTGCAAAACGACCTGCGCGCCTTGGTGGAAGGCCGGCGCGTGGGCGTGGTGATGCAGGACATCCGGCGCGTGCCGCTGGTGGTGCGCGGCAGCGAGGAACTGCGCCTGTCGCCCACCGAATTCGCGCAGCTGCGCCTGCCCCTGGCCGACGGGCGCACGGTGGCACTGAGCCAGATCGCCCAGCTCGAGGTGATCGACGGGCCCGTGAAGATCGAGCGCGAAAAATCCATGCGCATGGCCGTGGTGCGCGCCAACGTGCGCGGGCGCGACCTGGTGGGCTTCGTCGAAGAGGCCAAGGCCGCCGTGGCGCAAAAGGTGCCGCTGCCCGCAGGCTACAGCCTGGCCTGGGGTGGCCAGTTCGAAAACCAGCAGCGCGCCGCCGCGCGCCTCACGATGGTGGTGCCGGTGGCGCTGGCGCTGATTGTGGGCGTGCTGTTTGCCACGCTGGGCAGCCTGCCGCAGGCGATTCTGGTGTTCGTGAACATTCCGCTGGCGCTCATCGGCGGCGTGGTGTCGCTCGCGATTTCGGGCGAATACCTGTCGGTGCCGGCCTCAGTGGGCTTCATTGCGCTCATGGGCATCGCGGTGCTCAATGGCCTGGTGCTGGTCACCTACTTCAACCAGCTGGCCGCGCGCGGCATGCCTGTGGAAGAAGTGGTGCGCCAGGGCTCGCTGCGCCGCCTGCGCCCCGTGCTCATGACGGCCAGCATCACCGCGCTGGGCCTGATCCCGCTGCTGCTGGCGACCGGGCCGGGCTCCGAAATCCAGCGCCCGCTCGCGGTGGTGGTGATCGGCGGGCTGGTCAGTTCCACGCTGCTCACGCTGGTGGTGTTGCCGATTCTGTACCGGCGCTTTTTCGACCCGGCCGCGCACCGCGCCAAGCCGGCAGCAACCCAGGGGGCCGCATGAGCCGCAACCAATCCACCATGGCGCCCGACTGCCTCCTGACGCTGGCGCTGCCACAGGCACTCGAAGAAGAACTGCTCGACGCGCTGCTGGCCCTGCCCGAACAGGTGCCGGGGTTCACCGTGCTGCAGGCGCAAGGCATGGGCGCGCACGTCGCCCTGCCCTCCTCCATGGAGCAGGTCACGGGCCGCGCGCGGCGTGTGCTGGTGCAGGTGGCACTGCGGCAAGACCACGTGCCCGGCTTGCTGCAAGCCCTGAAAACACACCTGCCCAGCCCGCAGATCGCTTACTGGATCGTGCCCCTGCTGGCTTTTGGACGATTGGGAGATATTGCGTGAGATTCCGCCTGAAGTTTTGCATTCCAGCGGGCCGTCGCCCTTGCTTTCCCCATGGCTTGCGCGCGCTGTCCCTGGCCCTCGCGGCCGCGGGTGGGTGGACGGCCGCCGCGGCGCAAACCCCGCCGCCCGTGCTGCCGCCCGAAGCCAGCGTGCGCGCAGTGCTCGCGAGCCTGCCGCAGGTGCGCGCAGCCACCGCCGGCATCGACCTGGCGCAGGCGCGCAAACGGCGCTTGGATGCAGGTCCCTACGACTGGGTGGCCAAGATGGCTTACGACCGCCGCGTGGCCGCGCAGGGCCAGCGCTTTGCCGAAGGGGAAATCGGCGTCGAAACCGGGCTGCGCTGGCCCGGCAAGCAGCGCACCGACGCGCAGCTGGGCGAAGGCGAGGTGCAGATCGGCCAGTTTGCCTACGCCGACGCCTGGCATGAGGCCGCGCGCACGCTGCTGCGCGACTGGTTCGGTACGCTGCGCGAACTGCACAGCGCCAAGGTGCTGCAAGCGCAGGCCGAGCTCGCGCAGGCGCAGCTTTCCGCCATCGAACGCCGCGTGCAGGCCGGCGAAGCCGCCAAGCTCGACACCCTGGCCGCGCAGGCCGAAGCCGCGCGCATCCAGGCCCAGGCCGTGCGCACGCGCGCCCAGGCACAGCTGCTGCAGCAGGCCTTGCAGCGCCAATACCCGGGCCTGCCGCTGCCCAGCGACGCGGGCCTGGAAGAGGCGGCTCTGGAGAGCACCGAAATTTCCGTGCCCGACTGGGCGCAAAAAATCCTTGCCGACAACCACGAGCTCGAGCTCGCCCAGGCGCGCGCCGCGCAGGCGCGCCTGCAGGCGCGCCGCACCGAGCAGGAGCGCACGGGCGACCCCACGGTGGGCGTGCGCGCGCGGCGCGAGCGCAGCGGCGAAGAGCGCATCTGGGGCGCCTACCTTTCGATCCCGCTGGGCAGCGCAGGCCGCCGTGCCGACGCGCAGGCCGCCGCCGCGCAGGCCGAAATGGCGCAGCAGGAGTACGAACGCACGCTCCAGCGCGTCACCACCGACGCCTGGCGCGCCGCGAGCGAAGCGCAGCAAATGCACACCACCTGGCAGCAATTGCGGCGTGCCTGGCAGCAGATCGCACAAAGCGCGCAACTGCAGGCGCGCGCCTACGAACTCGGCGAAAGCCCGCTCGCCGACCTGCTGCTGGCGCGGCGCAACGCGCTCGAAGCGCAGCTCGCGGCCGACGGCGCCGCGCTCGACGCCATGCAGGCGCAGGCACGCCTGCTGCTCGATGCGCACCACATCTGGGCAGCGCCTGAAGAGGGCGCACATTGACGCAATGAATTGGTGCAGACGCACCAAAATAAGGCATTCCCTCATGTTTTTTCGACATAATGGGCGGCTTTTCATCATTATTTCGTCACAAACTTTTCTGGAGAAAGTCCTCCTATGCCCATGCCCTACGCATCCGTCGGCAGCTTCCTGGCCCAAGTGGCACAGCGCAACCCCGGACAGCCCGAATTCCTGCAAGCCGTCACCGAAGTCATGGAGAGCCTGTGGCCGTTCATCAGCGCGCATCCGCGCTACGCCGAACACGGTTTGCTCGAACGCCTGGTCGAGCCCGAGCGCGTCGTGATGTTCCGCGTCTCCTGGGTCGATGACCACGGGCGCGTGCAGGTGCAGCGCGGCTACCGCATCCAGCACAGCATGGCGATCGGCCCCTACAAGGGCGGCTTGCGCTTTCACCCCTCGGTCAATCTGTCGGTGCTCAAATTTCTGGCCTTCGAGCAGACCTTCAAAAACGCGCTCACCACCTTGCCCATGGGCGGCGGCAAAGGCGGCTCCGACTTCGACCCCAAGGGCAAGAGCCCCGGCGAGGTAATGCGCTTTTGCCAGGCCTTCGTGACTGAGCTGTTCCGCCACGTAGGCTCGGACACCGACGTGCCTGCGGGCGACATCGGCGTGGGCGGGCGCGAAGTCGGCTTCATGGCCGGCATGTACAAAAAGCTCAGCAACCGCGCCGACTGCGTGTTCACCGGCAAGGGATTGTCGTTTGGCGGTTCGCTGATCCGCCCTGAGGCCACGGGCTACGGCACGGTGTATTTCGCCAGCGAAATGCTCAAGCGCAAGGGCCGCATTTTCGAGGGGCTGCGCGTGTCGGTCTCCGGCTCGGGTAACGTGGCCCAATACGCGGTGGAAAAGGCCATGCAGCTCGGTGCCAAGGTGGTCACGGTGTCCGATTCGAGCGGCACGGTGATCGACGAAGACGGCTTCACGCCCGAAAAGCTCGCGATTCTGATGGACGTGAAAAACCACCACTACGGCCGGGTGAGCGACTACGCGCAGCGCACGGGCACACATTTCGAGCCCGGCGTGCGCCCCTGGCATGTGCCCGTGCATGTCGCCCTGCCCTGCGCGACGCAAAACGAGCTCGACGAAAAGGACGCAGCAACGCTGATCCGCAACGGCGTGCTCTGTGTCGCCGAAGGCGCCAACATGCCTTCCACGATCGAAGCGGCCAAGGCTTTCGAGGCCGCCGGCGTGCTCTATGCGCCCGGCAAGGCCAGCAATGCGGGCGGCGTGGCCACTTCGGGGCTCGAGATGAGCCAAAACGCCACACGCCTGTCCTGGCCGCGCGAGGAAGTCGATGCACGCCTGTTGCAGATCATGCAAGGCATCCACGAGGCTTGCCTGCAATACGGCCAGCGTGCTGACGGCAGCGTGAGCTACCTCGACGGCGCGAACATCGCAGGCTTCGTCAAGGTGGCCGACGCCATGCTCGCGCAAGGCGTGCTGTAAGGCGTGCGGCGCGCGTCAGCGCACGCTGCGCGCGGCGCCTGTCTGCTACGCTAGGTGCATGCCCGCATCCCCTTCAACCGCCTTGCACCCAGGCCTTGCGATCGTCCTGCTTGCGCTGCTGCTGAGCATCCAGCCCGTCACCACTGACTTGTACCTGCCTGCACTGCCCGCGCTCACGCGCGACCTTGCGGCGCCCGTGGCGGCGGCGCAGCTGAGCCTGAGCGGCTTGCTGCTGGCCTTCGGCGGCACGCAACTGCTGTGGGGGCCGCTGTCGGACCGCTACGGGCGCCGCCCCGTCTTGCTCGCGGGTTTGGCGGCGTACTGCGCGGCTTCCGTGGCATGTGTGGCGGCGCCCTCGATGGCATGGCTGATTGCGTGGCGCGTCGTGCAGGGCGCGGCCATGGGCGCCGTCGTGATGACGGGGCGCGCCATCGTGCGCGACCTGTACCTGCCGCTGGCTGGCGCGCGCGCCATGTCCAAGGCGCTCACCGGGCTGGGCGTGGTCGCGTGCCTGAGCCCGCTGCTCGGCGCCTTGCTCACGGAATGGCTGGGTTGGCGCGCGGCGCTTGCGGCGCTTGGCGTCTATGCGCTGGTGACGCTCGGCCTGATTGCCCGCTATTTGCCCGAAACGCTGCTGCAGCGCAACCCGCGCGCGCTGCAGCCAGTCGTGCTCGTGCGCACCTGGGCCCAGGTGTTGCGCCACCCCACGTTCTGGGCGTTCTCGCTGCTGACCACGGCGAGCTACGGCGGGCTTTTCACCTTTTTGGCGGCTTCTTCGTTCGTGTTCATCGACGTGCTGGGGCTCACGCGCACGCAATATGGCGCGGCGCTGCTGTCCAACGCCTTCGCTTATCTGCTGGGCACCTTGCTGTGCCGGCGCCTGCTGCTGCGCGTAGGCTTGCGGCGCACGGTGGCCATCGGCGGCCTGCTGAGCCTTTGCGGTGGTGGCCTGGTCGCCATCGTGGCCTTGCTGGGCTGGCACAAGGCTTGGGCTTTGCTCGCGCCGTTTTACCTGTTCATGCTGGGACACGGCATCCACCAGCCTTGCGGGCAGACGGGCGCGGTCGGGCCGTTTCCGCAGGCTGCGGGCGTGGCATCGGCCTGCAACGGCTGCATCACCATGCTGGTCGCGTTTGGCATCGGCCGTTGGGTGGGCGCGCACCTCGACGGCAGCGTGTGGCCGCTCGTGCAAGGGATTGGGGTAAGTGCCGTGGCGCTGGCAGTCATCGCCTGGACGCTGGTGCCGCGGTTTGGCGAGCCCCAAGCGGCATGACGACTGCATCCTCCAACTCCCTGCCCGTGCTCGCGATCGCCGGGCCCACGGCCTCGGGCAAGACGGCGGCGGCGCTGGCCTTGGCGCAAGCGCTTGCGCCGCACATGCCGGTGGAGATCATCAGCGTGGACTCGGCGCTGGTCTATCGCGGCATGGACATAGGCACCGCCAAGCCGACGCCAGCCGAGCGCGCTGAGGTGCCGCACCACCTGATAGACATCCGCGAGCCAAGCCAAACCTACAGCGCCGCCGAGTTCGTGCACGATGCCCGCAGGCTGATCGCCGAAATTCGCGCGCGCGCCGCCCTGCCCCTGCTCGTGGGCGGCACCATGCTGTATTTCAAGGCCTTGTTCGAGGGCCTGGATGCCCTGCCCCCAGCCGACGCCAGCGTGCGCGCTGCCATCGACGCGCGCGCCGCGGCGCTGGGCTGGCCCGCGTTGCACGCCGAACTCGCGCGCATAGACCCGGCCACGGCCGCGCGCCTGAGCCCCAACGACAGCCAGCGCATCCAACGCGCGCTCGAGGTGTGGCAATTGACGGGCCAGCCGCTTTCGAGCCTGCATACTCACAAAAAAAGAGCTGACAGCGCAGACGCAGCAAGCTCTACCGCCCTTTTTTCTTTGGAGCCGCAAGACCGCACCTGGCTGCATGAGCGCATCGCGCAGCGTTTCGATGCGATGCTCGCAGCGGGTTTTCTCGACGAAGTGCGCGCCTTGCGCGCGCGCGGCGACCTGCACGCAGACCTGCCTTCGATGCGCAGCGTAGGCTACCGTCAGGCTTGGGAGGCGCTCGACGCCGAGGCAGCGAGCGGCGCCCCGCTCGACGTGGCGCACTTGCGCGAACGCGGCATCGCCGCCACGCGCCAACTGGCCAAGCGCCAGATCACCTGGCTGCGCGCCATGCCCGAGCGCCACCCCATTGCGTGCGACCACGCCAACGCTATCGAACGACTGGTGCAGGCCGTACTGGAACGGCTGCCTTTCTAAAAAATCAAAACAGAGCCGCCGCCTTCTCACCGATCAGTCGATTTTCAGACGCTGCGTTGCACCAGATTGCTTTTTGGGCAAAGTGAGCGTCAAAACGCCGTTGTCGTATTTGGCCTTGGCCTGGGCCGCATCGACGTCGGCAGGCAATTGAAAGCTGCGCTCCACGGCGCCGTAATAGCGCTCGGAACGCAAAACCTTCTCGCCTTCTTTCTTTTCGTCTTTCTGCTGCACTTCAGCACGCAGGCTCACGACGTTGCCGTCAATGGAAACCTGGATATCGTCTTTTGGAACGCCGGGGATTTCTGCATGCACGGTGTAGGCGGCGTCGTCTTCCTTGACGTCGATTTTGATTTTTGACGGGTTCGGCAAGGCGTCGCCGTGCAGCGGACGCACGTAAAAAGCCGGCGCAAAATCCTTGAAAAAGTCATCGAAAATGCTGCGTGGAACGAGAGAACTCATGACACTTCCTTTCGCTGAAATCGCCCGGCACCATACCAGGCGCTGCGCTTCAATTGGAAGTTGAGCAGCGGATTTCAAGCCCGCCACGACAGCCCTGGCGGCGCCGCTTGATGGTGTGCAAAACCAGACGCCAAACCAGGCTCGTGCACTACCTCACTTCGGCGCCGCCCGCCGGCGGGCAACCCAGGCAACGAATTCCCCCATGATGCCGCGGCGGAACGCGAGCACGCACACAACGAAGATCAGACCCGTGACGATGGAGACGGACTCTCCCAGGGTCTGAAACCACTCCACGCCCGTCAGCCTCGCGAGGAAATAACCCAGCTCGCCGATCTTGTTTTCGACCAGCACCACCACGGTAGCGCCCGCGAGAGGCCCCGCCAGCGTGCCGAGCCCACCGACCAGGGTCATCAGCACCACATGGCCCGATGCCGACCAGTGCACGTCGCTGAGCGTGGCAAAGCCGAGCACCAGAGTTTTGAGCGAACCCGCGAGCCCCGCCAGCGCGGCAGAGAGCACGAACGCCAGCAGCTTGAAGCGGTTGGTGTCGTAACCCAGTGAGATCGCGCGCGGCTCGTTTTCCTTGATGGCCTTGAGCACCTGCCCGAACGGCGAATGGATGGTGCGCACGATCAAAAGGAACGCCGCCACGACCACGGCGAGCGCGACGTAATACATCGACAGGTCGCTTTGGAGGTCGAGCAGCCCCAAGAGCTTGCCGCGCGGCACGCCCTGCAGGCCATCCTCGCCGCCCGTGAATGGCGCTTGCAAGCACACGAAAAACAGCATTTGCGCCAGCGCCAGCGTGATCATGGTCGAGTAAATGCCCTGGCGGCGTATGGCCAGGTAGCCCACGATCAGCCCCAGCAAGGCGCCGCTGGCCGTGCCCAGCAGCAGGCCAATCTCGGGCGTGAAGCCCCAGACCTTGATCGCATGACCGGCCACGTAGGCCGCGCCGCCAAAAAACGCCGCGTGCCCGAAAGACAGCATGCCCGTATAGCCCAGCAGCAGGTTGAACGCCGACGCAAACAGCGCAAAGCACAGCAGCGTCATCATGAACACGGGATAAGCACCGAGCAGCGGTGCGAGCAGCAGGCCCACGAGCAGCAGGCCATAACCCAAAATGGAAATGCGGTGGAACGTCATGCCGTCAGCCCCTCATTTTTCTTTGCCGAACAGGCCCGCGGGGCGGATCAGGAGGACGATGACCATGATGACGAAAACCACGGTGGAAGATGCTTCGGGGTAGAACACTTTGGTGAAACCTTCGATCACCCCGAGGCCCAGCCCCGTGATGATGGAGCCCAGGATGGAACCCATGCCGCCGATCACGACCACCGCGAACACCACGATGATGAGGTTTTGCCCCATGAGCGGGGTGACTTGGTAAACGGGAGACGCGAGCACACCCGCAAATGCGGCCAGCGCGGAGCCGAAGGCATAGGTCAGCGTGATCATGACCGGCACATTGACCCCGAAGGCCTCCACGAGCCGCGGATTCTCGGTGCCGGCGCGCAGATAGGCACCCAGGCGTGTTTTTTCGATCACGAACCAGGTGGCGATGCACACGGTGAGCGAGGCCAGCACCACCCACACGCGGTAGTTGGGCAGCATCATGAAGCCAACGTCGGTGGCCCCCTGCAGCAATTCGGGCGTGTCGTAGCCCAGGCCCGACACGCCGTAGATGGAGCGGAAAAAACCTTCGACCAGCAGCGTCAGCCCGAGCGTGAGCAGCATGCCGTAGAGATGGTCGAGCTTGTAGATCCAGCGCAGCAGCAGGCGCTCGATGAGCACGCCGAAAATTCCCACCAGCAGGGGCGCAACCAGCAGCATCACCCAGTAGTTGACGCCGAAGTAGGTCGCGGCCATCCAGGTGAACAGCGCGCCCATCATGAACAGGGCGCCGTGCGCGAAGTTGATGACGTTGAGCAGGCCAAAGATCACCGCCAGCCCCAGGCTGAGGATGGCGTAAAAAGAGCCGTTGACCAGCCCCAGCAAGAGCTGGCTCAACAGGCCGGGCAAGGAGACGCCGAAGATTTGCATGGATTCGCTGCAAAAAGGTGGGGATGGCGCGCGCCGGCCAGTGGATTCATACCGGCGCGCCGACGCGATGCAGGCTCACTTCCAAAGCGCGCACTTGCTCTCGGCCTTGGTGGTGAACACCTGTTCGCCGGGCAGTTTTTTGATGAGCTTGTAGTAGTCCCAGGTGCCTTTGGATTCGGCGGGCGACTTGACCTGCATCAGGTACATGTCGTGCACGTAGCGGCCGTCGGCACGCAGGTAGCCCGAGCCGAAAAAGTCGTTCATCTTCATGTTGCGCCAAGCCGCCATGACCTTGTCGGCGTCTATGCTCTTGGCGGCTTCGACGGCCTTGAGGTAGTTCATCGTCGCCGAGTAGTCGGCGGCCTGGATTTCGGTCGGGCGGCGGTTGGTTTTCTGCATGAAGCGGTCGGCGAACTTGCGCGTCTCGTTGTTCATGTCCCAGTACCAGCTCGTGGTGAACTGCAGGCCTTCGGTGTTGCGCAGGCCCAGGCTGTGGATGTCGCTGAAGAAAATCAACAGGCCGGCGAGCTTCATGGTTTTGGTGATGCCGAATTCCTTGGCCGCCTTGATCGAGTTGACCGTGTCGCCCCCGGCGTTGGCCAGGCCCAGCACCTGCGCCTTGGAATTTTGCGCCTGCAGCAGGAACGAGGAAAAATCCGACGCGTTCAACGGGTGGCGCACAGCACCCACTACCGTACCGCCCTTGGCCTTGACCACGGCGCTGGTGTCGGCCTCGAGCGCGTGGCCGAACGCGTAATCAGCTGTCAGAAAGAACCAGCTTTTGCCGCCGCCGTCGACGATGGCACCGCCCGTGCCTTTGGCCAGCGCCACCGTATCGTAGGCGTAGTGCACGGTGTAGGGGCTGCACTGCTCGTTGGTGAGGGCCGAAGTGGCTGCGCCGTTGTCGATGAACACGCGCTTTTTCTCCTGCGCCACCTTGGCCATGGCGAGCGCCGCGCCCGAATTCGTGCCGCCGAACACCATGGTCAGCCCCTGCGTGTCTATCCACTCGCGCGCCTTCGCGGCGGCGATGTCGGCCTTGTTCTGGTGATCGACGGAGAGCAATTCGATCGGCATGCCCAGCACCTTGCCACCAAAGTCGTCGATCGCCATCTGGATCGCGACGGCGCCGTTTTTGCCCTCGACGTCGGCGTAAAGGCTGGACATGTCGGAGATGTAGCCGATTTTGACCTTGTCTTGCGCGACGGCGGCGCTGCTGCCGATAGCGGCCAGCAGGCATGCAAGGGCTATGCGGTGGTAATGCTTCTTCATGTCAATCTCCTGGTTGAAAAGACGGGGTTGAAATTTCGACAACGGCTCCTCGTGGGAATCATTGCCACAGCGCGCACTTGCTCTCTGCCTTGGTCGTCCAGACCTGTTCGGGCGGCAGCTTACCGAGCAATTTGAAATAGTCCCACGGCTCCTTGGATTCCGCAGGGGCCTTCACCTGCATCAAATACATGTCGTGGGTGAAACGGCCATCGGGGCGCACGTGGCCCTGGCCGTAGAAATCGTTGACGGGCATGGACTTGATTTTGGCCATCACGGCATCGGCGTCCGTGGTTTTCGCGGCCTGCACGGCCTTCAGGTACGTCATGACCGAAGAATAATCGGCCGCCTGCAAGTCGGAAGGCATGCGCCTGGTTTTGGCGAAAAACTTGCGTCCGAAAACGCGCGTCTGCTCGTTCAAATCCCAATACCAGCTCGTGGTGAACATCAGCCCTTCGGCGGTTTTCAAACCCAGGCCCTGGATGTCGGTGATGAAAATCATCATCGCGGCCATTTTCATGGTTTTGTCGATGCCAAACTCTTTGGCGGCTTTGACGGCATTGATGGTGTCGCCGCCGCCATTGGCCAAGGCCAGGATTTTGGCCTTGGAGTTTTGCGCCTGCAGCAAAAAGGAGGAAAAATCCGACGCATTGATCGGATGGCGCACACTACCGAGCACGTGGCCGCCCTTGGCCTCGATGACCTTGGCGGCGTCCTTTTCCATCGCTGTGCCGAATGCGTAATCCACGGTCAGAAAAAACCAGTCCTTGCCACCTTGATCGACGATGGCCCCGGCCGTGCCTTTGGCCAGCGCCACGGTGTCGTAGGCGTAGTGCACGGTGTAGGGGCTGCATTGCTCGTTGGTCAGCAGTGAAGTACCCGCACCGTTGACGAAATACACGCGCTTTTTGTCCGCAGCAAGCTTGGCCAGCGCGAGCGCGACGCTCGAATTGGTGCCGCCCACGAGCATGGTCAGGCCCTGATTGTCGACCCAGTCACGCGCCTTGGACACGGCGACGTCGGCTTTTTGCTGATGGTCGGCCGTGAGCAATTCGATCGGTTTGCCCAGTACCTTGCCACCAAAATCGTCGATGGCCATCTGGATCGCCAGCGCGCCGTTTTTACCGTCTGCATCGGCGTAGTTGCTTGCCATGTCGGTGATGAAACCGATTTTGATTTTCTCTTGCGCCACAGCCAGTCCGCAAAATGCGGCAAACAGAGAAAACGCCACGCTGGCGCGCTGAATATGCTTCATTCTTGTCTCCTACGGTTTTTTATTTTCAATATCGCTTCACTTCCAAAGAGCGCATTTGCTTTCGGCTTTGGTCGTGAAAACCTGTTCTGCGGGCAATTTTGCGACCACTTTGTAATAATCCCAAGGCTCCTTGGATTCGGCTGGCGACTTCACTTGCATCAGGTACATGTCATGCATGAAACGACCGTCCGCGCGCACGTAGCCCTTGGCGTAAAAATCATTGATCGGCGTGGACTTTATTTTCGCCACCACGGCATCCGCGTCCGTGGTTTTGGCTGCCTCCAAGGCTTTGAGGTAGGTCATGGTTGCCGAATAATCGGCCGCCTGGATGTCGGTGGGCATGCGCTTGGTTTTGGCAAAGAATTTGCGCCCGAAGGCGCGCGTCTGCTCGTTGAGGTTCCAGTCCCAACTGGTGGTCAGCAGCAAACCCTCGGTATTCTTGAGGCCCAGTGAATGTACGTCGGTGAGGAACACCAGCATACCGGCGATTTTCATGGTCTTGGTAATACCGAATTCCTTGGCCGCCTTGATCGCATTGATGGTGTCGCCGCCCGCATTCGCGAGGCCCAGAATCTGCGCCTTGGAGCTTTGCGCCTGCAGCAGGAACGACGAAAAATCCGAGGCATTCAGTGGATGGCGCACGCTGCCGAGCACGCGCCCGCCCTTTTCCTTGATCACCTTGGCCGCGTCCTGCTCCATGGCGCTGCCAAAAGCATAGTCGGCGGTCAAAAAGAACCAATCCTTGCCGCCCTGCTCGACCACAGCGCCCGCCGTGCCTTTGGCCAAGGCCACGGTGTCGTAGGCGTAGTGCACGGTGTAGGGGCTGCATTGTTCATTGGTGAGTTGCGAAGCACCCGCACCGTTGACCATGTAGACGCGCTTCTTTTCCTGCGCTACGCGGGCTAGCGCCAGGCCGACGGCAGAGTTGCTGCCGCCGAACAGCATGGTCAAGTCCTGCGTGTCTATCCACTCGCGCGCCTTGGTCGCGGCGAGGTCGGGCTTGTGCTGGTGGTCCATGGTCAAGAGCTCGATCGGCTTGCCCAGCACCTTGCCGCCGAAGTCGTCGATCGCCATCTGGATGGCGAGGGCGCCATTTTTGCCTTCCACATCGGCGTAGTTGCTCGACATGTCGGTGATGAAGCCGATCTTCACCTTGTCTTGCGCATGCGCGAGTGGGCCGGCGGCGACGAAGCCCGCGATGCCCAGGAGAGAAACCAGCTTGCGTAGAGAGTGTTTCATGCTTGCTACCTTAAGTGAAAAGGATGCGAAAACAGGCGTGGCGAAAGTTCACACCCCGAGCAACTCGTTGAGCACCGGCATCTTGGCATCGAGCTCGTCGGCATTGAATTGCTCGACGATGCGTCCATGCTCCATGACG
>NZ_JARGEL010000032.1 GCF_029211265.1 Extensimonas soli
CAAATCCTCGCGATACCACCCGGTATCGCTGCGGTTTGCGCCTTGCCCAGACCAAAAATCCATCGGTTTTATTTGTCGCATCAAGCATCAAACACTACACTAGGGGGCCGCGGTGGAGGCTTACGCCAACAAGTCGCACAGCGCGCGTGCCACCACCTTGGTGGCGCGGCGCAGGTCTTGCAGGGCTAGCCGCTCGTCGGCGCGCTTGGCGTGCGATTCGAGCACGCTGCGCGGGCCGGCGCCGTAGATCACGCCGGGGATGCCGCGCGCCACGTACAGACGCACGTCGGTGTAGAGCGGTGTGCCCTTGGCGGGGATGGGCTCGCCGAACACGGCAGCGCCGTGCTTTTGCAGCGCCTGCACCAGCGGCGCGTTGCCCGGCAGCGGCGTCATGGCGCGCGCGAGCAGCAGGCGCTCGATGCCTACGCGCAGGGCGTCGCCGCCGGCACTGTCGTAGCCGCGTTCGGCGTTGTAGCGCTGTACCGTGCTCTCGATGAGGGCGCGCAACTGTGCCTCGACTTTGGCGGGGTCTTCTTCAGGGATCATGCGCCGGTCGAGCTTGAGCACGACTTTGCCGGGCACCACGTTGGTGTGCGTGCCGCCTTCGATGCGGCCGATGTTGAGGTAAGGGTGCGTGATGCCGGGCACCTGGGACGTGATCTGGCGGTACCTGGCGTTCTCGGCGTACAGCGCGTTCATGATGGCGACGGCGCCTTGCAGCGCATCGACGCCGGTGTCGGGCACGGCGGCGTGCGCCATCTTGCCGTGCAGCGTGACTTCGAGCTGCAGGCAGCCGTTGTGCGCCACCACCACTTCGTAGCTGAAGCCCGCGGCCATCATCAAGTCAGGTTGCGTCAGGCCCTGGCGCAGCAGCCAGCCGGGGCCGAGTTCGCCGCCGAATTCCTCGTCGTAGGTGAAGTGCAGCTCCACCGCGCCGCGCTGCGGCCGCGCCACGGCTTCGAGCGCGCGCACGGCAAAGCTGTAGGTGGCGAAGTCGCTCTTGCTTACCGCGGCGGCGCGGCCGTAGAGCTTGCCCTCGACGATCTCGCCGCCGTAAGGGTCGTGCGTCCAGCCCTCGCCGGGCGGCACCACGTCGCCGTGGGCGTTGAGCGCGATGGTTTTGCCGCCCGCGCCGTAGCGCCGGCGCACGATCAGGTTGGTGATGCTTTGCATGCCGTGCGCGCGCACCTCGGCAGCGGGCACGGGGTATTTTTCGGCGGCAAAGCCCCAGGCGGCGAGCAGCTCGGCCGTCTTGTCGGCGTGCGGCGCGTTGTCGCCGGGCGGCGTGTCGGTGGGCACGCGCACGAGTTGCTGCAGGAAGGCGACTTCTTCGTCGAAGTGCGCGTCTATCCAGGCGTCGAGCTGGATGTAATGATTTTCTGCGGGCATGTTTTTTTGCATGAAATTGGCCTCTAACGCCCGTACATTAAGCGCTAGCAGCTATTTTGTTAGGAGCTATGTGGAGATTTCGGCGGCCAGGTTTGCTAGCAGCTGCTGCAGTGCGCGCACGGCCAGTTCCATGTCGTCGCTGGTGGTCGATTCGAGCGGGTTGTGGCTGATGCCGCCGTTTTCGCCGCGCACGAACAGCATGGCCTGCGGCAGGATCTGGTGCAGCTTCATGGCGTCGTGGCCCGCGCCGCTGGGCAGGCGCTGCACGGGCAGGCCCAGCGCCTGCACGGCCGCCTCCCAGCGGCGCTGCCACGCGGGCGCACTGGGTGCGGCGGCGGCGCGCAGGGTTTCCTGCAGCGCGTACTGCAGGCCGCGCCGGGTGGCGATGCGCTCGACCTGCGCCAGCACGTCGGCGGCCAGGCGGTCGCGCTGCGCGTCGTTGGGCGCGCGCAAGTCCAGGCTGAAGCTGCAGCGCCCCGGCACCACGTTGACCGAGCCCTGCGGCACGCCGAGCTGGCCCATGGTGGCGACCGAGTCGCCGTCCTGCGCAGCGCGCTGCTCCAGGTACAGCGCCAGCTCGGCGGCGGTGCAGGCGGCGTCGCGCCGGCGGTTCATGGGCGTGGTGCCGGCGTGGCTGGCCTCGCCGATGAATTCACCAAGATAGCGCACGCTGCCGTTGATCGCGCTGACCACGCCCAGCGGCAGGTTCAATTCGCACAGCACCGGGCCTTGTTCGATGTGCACCTCGACGAAGCCCAGGTACTGCGCCGGGTCGCGCCGCAGGCTGGGGATGTCTTCGATGCGCAAGCCGGCGCGCTGCATGGCATCACGCAGCGTGATGCCGGCGGCGTCGCGCTGGTCGAGCCAGGCCCGGTCGAAGTCGCCCACGAGCGCGCTCGAGCCCAGGAATGTGGCGGCAAAGCGCTGGCCTTCTTCCTCGGCAAAGGCCACCACTTCGAGCGCAAAGGGCAGGCGCCGCCCGGCACGCGCGAGTTCGCGCACGCAGGCGATGGGCACGAAGATGCCCAGCCGCCCGTCGTATTTGCCGGCGTTGCGCACGGTGTCGTAGTGCGATCCCGTGAGCAGCGCGCGCGCCCCTGGGGTGGCGCCGTGGTAGCGCCCCACGACGTTGCCCACGGCGTCGAGCTGCACGGCGTCGAAGCCGCTCGCCTGCATCAGCGCGTGCAGTTCGGCCGCGCAGGTGCGGTGCGCGTCGCTCAGATACGTGACGCTGAGCTGGCCTTGCGCGGCAAACTCCGGCTCGCTGTGGCGCGCGAGCTGCTCGTGCCAATCCCAGACCATGTTGCCCAGCGCCGGCGTGAAGCCGAATTTATCGTTCAGGCGCAGCTCGGCAATGCGGTGGATGTTGCGCAGCGCTTCGGCGCGTTCGGCGTCGGGGTGCTGGTGCAGGCGACGCGCCAGGGCGGCGATGATTTGCGTGCGCTGCAGCCCCGTGCCGCGCGGCCCGCGCACCGCGAGGATGAACGGGAAGCCAAAGCGTGCGTTGTAGGCGGCGTTGAGCTCGTGCAGGCGCGCAAACTCCTGCGGCGTGCAGGCCGTGAGGCCGGCCTGGTTTTGCTCCTGCGCAGATTCGGCCGTGAGGCTTTGTGCGATGGCGGCCTTGCCCGCGAGCTCGGGGTGCGCGCGGATCAGCGCGAGCTGTGCGTCCGTGTCGGCGCGCGTGACCACTTCGGCCATGGCGTGCTTGAGCTGCGCGAGCGACGCGAACGGGCGCTGGCGCAGCGCCGCAGCCGCGATCCAGGGCGAATGCTCGTAGATGCCGGCCAGCATCTGCAGCGCTTCGGGCTCGGGGGCGGTGTTGAGCTGGTCTAGTGTGTAGGACATGGCGCTGCTCATGCTGGGGTCATGCTTCGGCGCTGGGGCACGGATGTGTGGCCGCCCAGTGGCGCGCGATGTCTATGCGCCGGCACACCCAGACCTTGTCGTGCTGCAGCACGTAGTCCAGAAAGCGCTGCAGTGCCGTGATGCGCCCCGGGCGCCCGAGCAGGCGGCAGTGCATGCCCACGCTCATCATCTTGGGCGCATTCGCGCCGGCGGGGTCGCCCTCGGCATAGAGCGCGTCGAAGCTGTCTTTCATGTATTGGAAAAAGGGCTCGGCGTGCGAAAAGCCCTGCGGCAGCGCAAAGCGCATGTCGTTGCAGTCCAGCGTGTAGGGCACGATCAGTTGCGGCACCACCTGGCCGTCGCTGCGCCGTACCTTCATCCAAAAGGGCAGGTCGTCGCCGTAGTAGTCGCTGTCGTAGGCAAAGCCGCCATCGTCGGCCACGAGCCGGCGCGTGTTCGGGCTGTCGCGCCCCGTGTACCAGCCCAGCGGCCGCGTGCCCGTGAGCTGCGTGAGTATTTCCATGGCCTGCTGCATGTGGGCGCGCTCCACGTCCTCGGGCACGTTCTGGTAGTGGATCCACTGCAGGCCGTGGCAGGCGATTTCGTGCCCCTGCTGCACCAGCGCCTGTGCGAGTTCGGGGTGGCGCGCGAGCGCACTCGCGACGGCGAACACCGTGAGCGGCAGCCCGCGCTCGGCGAACGCGCGCACAATGCGCCACACACCCACGCGCGCGCCGTACTCGTAGATGCTCTCCATGCTCATGTGGCGCGCGGGGTAGCTTTCGGGGTTGAACATTTCCGAGAGGAACTGCTCCGAGCCCGCGTTGCCGTGCAGCACGCAGTTTTCGCCGCCTTCTTCGTAGTTGAGCACGAACTGCACGGCGATGCGCGCGCCGCCGGGCCATTGCGCATGCGGCGGCCTGGGGCCGTAGCCGACCAGGTCGCGCGGGTAGGCTAGCGTGGTGTCGTAGAGCATGGATGGCATCCCCAAAATTTCGGCATGTGCATGAAGATTGCATGTGCAGTTTTCGTGCCTGCCAAGGCTTGGACGTATTTTCAGGAGGTTTCGAGATGGGCCTGAGTACCCATGTGTTGGATACCATGCACGGCTGCCCCGCCGCCGGCATGGAGGTCGCGCTGTATGAAATGCACGGCAAAGCCGCGAGCTTGCTCAAGCGCGTGGTGCTGAATCAGGACGGGCGCAGCGCCGCGCCCCTGCTCGACGATGTGAGCTTGCGCTGCGGCACCTACCGGTTGCGCTTCAATGTTGCGGGATACTTTGCGGCGCGCGGCGTGGTGCTGCCGCAGCCGAATTTTCTCGATCAGGTGAATCTGGACTTTGGCGTGGCGCACGCCGACCAGCATTACCACGTGCCGCTGCTCGTGAGCCCCTGGAGCTATGCCACCTACCGCGGCTCCTGAGAGGCCGAGGCGCATGGCCGGCACTTTGCTGACTTACATCTGCCCTTCGGTCAGCGTGTCGAGCTGAAAGTGCCCGCTCTTGTCCCACAACCAGACGTCGGTGTAGGTGACGCGGCCCATGCGCTGTGGCGCAGGGTAGGGCGCGGCGGCGCGCGCGATGCGTTCGATCTCGGCCACGACCTCGGGTGCGTGGTTGGGCGCACGTTTCCAGTGCAGGGCGGTGACGCGGCCCGCGCGATCGATTTCCACGTCGAGCACGCCGATCGCATACAGCATGGGCGGCAGCTTGCCTTGGTAGATGCGCTGCGCGTTGCGTTCATAAAGGTGCCGCGCGGCATTCTGGCGGTAGGCGCGCGCCGTATTGGCGGACGAAGCGTGCACGGTTTCGGTGCCTGGCAGGACGCTGTCTTGCGCAGAAGGCGAAGCTGTGGGGGCCTGGGGGGGCGACTTGCACGCCGTCACCAGGGCAGTGATTGCGGTCAGCAAGCCGGCGAGCCGCCAGCGGCGGGGTTCGGCGACCGTTCGAGGCTGGGGAAAAATCGAGGACATGGGGCGCGTTGAGGATGGAAATGGCGGAATTGCGTAACCTGCAGGTTCTGTGGAGCACATTGGCTGCGGGCCAGGCTGCCTGCCTGGTGCGCGTGGAGTCTATACAAGGTTCGGCGCCAAGGGAAGCAGGCGCGTGGATGATGGTGTTTGCCGGGCAGGTCTTCGGCAGCATAGGCGGCGGGCATCTGGAGCACCAGGCCATCGCGCAGGCACGGCGGCTCTTGGCTGCGCGCGGTGCCTGCGGCAGCGACGGCCGCGCCAGCGATGCCCCGCTGCGGCTGCATTACGCGCTCGGCCCCGCGCTGGGCCAATGCTGCGGCGGCATGGTCGAACTGGAGTTTGCGCCCGTCGGCAGCGCCGACGTCCCTGCGCTGAAACTGCGCCTTGCGCCGCGTCGCCACCCGCTGGCGCTGTTCGGCGCGGGGCACGTGGGGCGCGCGCTCGTGCAGGTGCTCGCGCCGCTGCCATTTGCCGTGCGCTGGTTCGACAGCCGCGAAGATGCCTTTCCCGCTCAGCCGTGCGATGCGCCGATGGTGCCGGAGGAGGCTTTGCGCTGCGAGCATTCCGAGCCGGTGCACGGCGCCGTTGCCAGCCTCGCACCGGGCACGCGCGTGCTCATCATGAGCTTCAGCCACGCCGAAGACTTTGCCCTCGTGCACGCCTGCCTGCGCCGCCAGCGCGCGCAGGGCGACTTGCCCTTCATCGGCTTGATCGGCAGCCGCACCAAGTGGGCCACGTTTGCAAGCCGCCTGCGCGCACGCGGCTTTGCCGAGCACGAGCTGGCGCACATCACCTGCCCGATTGGCGTCCCTGGCATCCGCGGCAAGGAGCCGGCAGTGATCGCCGTGGCCGCGGCCGCGCAGTTGCTGCAGACCCTCACGCCCCAAAGTCCATCAGCATAAAAAAGCCTGCCGCAGTCGAATGCCTCGACCGGGGCAGGCTTTTTGTGCTGCGCATGCGCCACCCAAAAGAGACGGCAGCAGCGGATTTTTTATCTCAACCCGCGTGGAACTTGACCACCAGCGGCACCACGAGCAGCGCGACGATGTTGATGATCTTGATCAAGGGGTTGATCGCGGGGCCGGCCGTGTCTTTATACGGGTCGCCCACGGTGTCGCCCGTGACGGCGGCCTTGTGGGCTTCGCTGCCCTTGCCACCAAAGTGGCCGTCTTCGATGTATTTCTTGGCATTGTCCCAGGCGCCGCCGCCCGTGCACATGCTGATGGCGACGAACAGGCCGGTGACGATGGTGCCCATCAACAGCCCGCCCAGCGCCTTGGGCCCGAGGAGCAGGCCCACGGCGATCGGCGTGATCACGGGCAGCAGGCTGGGGATCACCATTTCCTTGATGGCGGCGGCCGTGAGCATGTCCACAGCCTTGCCGTATTCGGGCTTGGCCTTGCCTTCCATGATGCCGGCGATGGTGCTGAACTGGCGACGCACCTCGACCACCACGGCCCCTGCGGCACGGCCCACGGCCTCCATGGCCATGGCGCCGAAGAGGTAAGGGATCAGCCCGCCGATGAACAGGCCCACGATCACCATGGGTTCGGAGAGGTCGAAGCGCACGCTTTGGCCCAGGGCTTCGAGCTTGTGCGTGTAGTCGGCAAACAGCACCAGCGCGGCCAGGCCGGCCGAGCCGATCGCGTAGCCCTTGGTCACGGCCTTGGTGGTGTTGCCCACGGCGTCCAGCGGGTCGGTGATGTCGCGCACGCTGCTGGGCAACTCGGCCATTTCGGCGATGCCGCCAGCGTTGTCGGTGATCGGGCCGTAGGCGTCGAGCGCCACCACGATGCCCGCCATGCTCAGCATGGACGTGGCCGCCACCGCAATGCCGTACAGGCCGCTGAGCTGGTACGCGACGATGATCGCCATGCACACGAACAGCACCGGCCAGGCCGTGGAGCGCATGGACACACCGAGCCCCGCGATGATGTTGGTGCCGTGGCCGGTGGTCGAGGCCTGGGCGATGTGCTGCACGGGCGAATACTGCGTGCCGGTGTAGAACTCGGTGATCCACACGAGCAGCGCCGTCAGCACCAGGCCCACCACGCAGGCACCAAAGAGCCGCATCTGCGCCCCCGTGCCGCCGAGCGCGTTGTCAGGGACGATCCAGGTGGTCACGAAATAAAACGCGATCAGCGAGAGCACGCCCGCGATCGCCAGCCCTTTGTAAAGCGCAGGCATGACGTTCTTCATGCCGGGCGAAGCCTTGACGAAGAAGCAGCCGATGATGGACGCGATGATGGACACTGCACCGAGCGCGAGCGGATACACCATGGCCTGGCCGGGCGCCGCCGCCACGAGCAGCACGCCGAGCACCATGGTGGCGATCAGCGTCACGGCGTAGGTTTCGAACAGGTCGGCGGCCATGCCGGCGCAGTCGCCCACGTTGTCGCCCACGTTGTCGGCGATCACGGCGGGGTTGCGCGGGTCATCCTCGGGGATGCCGGCTTCCACCTTGCCCACGAGGTCGGCGCCCACGTCCGCGCCCTTGGTGAAAATGCCGCCGCCCAGCCGCGCGAAGATCGAGATCAGCGAAGAGCCGAACGCCAGGCCGATCAGCGGGTTGAGCAGATTGCTCAGCGACGCCGAGGCGCCCGCATGCCCGTTCGAGGTCAGAAACCAGGCAAAGCCGCTCACGCCGAGCAGGCCCAGGCCCACCACCAGCATGCCTGTGATGGCCCCGCCGCGAAACGCCACGTCGAGCGCCGGACCTATGCCTTGCGTGGCCGCCTGCGCGGTGCGCACGTTCGCGCGCACCGAGACGTTCATGCCGATGAAGCCGCAAGCGCCCGAAAGCACGGCCCCGAGCACGAAGCCGATCGCCGTGGTCACGTCGAGAAAAACGCCGATCAGGATGGCCAGCACCACGCCGACGAGCGCGATGGTTTTGTATTGGCGCGCCAGATACGCCGCAGCACCGGCCTGGATGGCGGCGGCGATCTCCTGCATGCGCGCGTTGCCCGCGTCCTTGGAAAGAATCCAGCCGCGGGCCCAGATGCCATAGGCCACCGCAACCAGTCCGCAAACCAAGGCCAGGATGAGAGGGGACGTCAGTGCTGAACTTTCAGCCATTCAATTCTCCTAGATGAGTCAGTCGCACGGATGGAAACACAACGCATCGGATGTGTTTCCTCTGCGTTGCTTCCTCGTGCCCCCCAAACTGCGGAGACGCGATTGGCCAACGCCGGCAATTTACCGCAAAAGGCCTTGTCTCTGACACGGAAAAGCGCAACTGCGAGCCTAAAATCAGGGTTAGCCCCAGGGCGAATCCCGTCTTATGGATGAAAATCCTCTAACTTTTTGTTATTTGTCAATGTCCCTCAACAACGTCTCTCCCGGCAAAAACGCCCCCGAAGCCTTCAACGTGGTCATCGAAATCCCGATGAACGCCGACCCGATCAAGTACGAGGTGGACAAAGAGTCCGGCGCCATCTTCGTGGACCGCTTCATGACCACGTCCATGCACTACCCGACCAACTACGGCTATGTGCCGCAGACCCTGTCGGGCGACGGCGACCCGGTCGACGTGCTGGTGATCACGCCGCACCCCCTGATCCCCGGCGTGGTCGTACCCTGCCGCCCGCTCGGCATTTTGCTGATGGAAGATGAGGCGGGCATAGACGGCAAAGTGCTGGCCGTGCCCACCAACAAGGTGCTGCCCATTTACACGCACTGGCAGTCGGTGGACAACGTGCACCCCATGATCCTCAAGTCCATAGGCCACTTTTTCGAGCATTACAAAGACCTCGAAGAAGGCAAATGGGTCAAGATCATCGGCTGGAAGGGCTTGGCCGAGGCCAAGCAGGAAATCCTCGACGGCCTCGCGAACTTTGCCAAGGCGCAAAAAATCCTGTGACGCCATGAAGGGGGCAAGAAGAGGGCCAAGAAGGGGTATGTACTACAGGATAAACCCTTGTTTCGGTCTCGAATGCGTGTTCTGGCATTGACATTTGGACACAATCTGCCCTCCAATAGCTGCGCCTGCCGAGGATCCCCGGCAGGCGTTTGTTTTGTGCTCTTCACTCACTACCATGACCCATTTCAAGATTTCGACCCGCCTGAGCTTGCTGGTGGCAGTGCTTTCCATCGTGGTGCTCGCCGTGGGCGGCATGGGGCTGTACGGCACCAGCCAGTCCAATGCGGCGCTCAAGACGGTCTATGAAGACCGGACGGTGGCTTTGGGGCAACTCACGGACATGGAGCGGCTGCTGCTCAGCAGCCGCCTGGCCCTGGTGGATGCGCAATCGGATCTGTCGCCTGCAGTCATCCGCAAAAACACGGAGCAGGTCGACGCCCATCTTGCTGCGGCTGAAAAGACTTGGAAGGCCTATCTGGCGACAGACCTCACCCCCGAAGAGGCCCAGCTGGCCAAGAAGCTGGGCGAAAGCAGGACGGCGTTCGTGGAGCAGGGGCTCAAGGCCACGGTTTCCGCCCTGCGGGCCAACGACTTGACCGCATCCAGCCAGTTGCTGCTGGACAAGGTCGCGCCCTTGTATGCGCCCATGGCCGCTGACGTCAAGGCTTTGGCGGACCTGCAGCTCAAAGTGGCCAAGCAAGAATACGAAGCGGCGGTGGCGCGCTACGAGGTGATGCGCGTGGTATCGGTGGTCTTGATCGCCGTAGGCCTGGGCCTGGCGATCGTGGTCGGCTTGACCCTGGTGCGCGGCGTCACGCGCGCGCTGGCGCAGGCCATGAACGCGGCCAATGCCGTAGCGCAAGGTGATCTTGCCTATGTCATCCGCATCGAGGGCCAGGACGAGGTGAGCGAACTTTTGCGCACGCTGGCGGGCATGCAGGAGGCCTTGTGCACGGTCGTGGCCCACGTGCGCCAGAATGCCGAGAACGTCGCCGCGGCAAGCGCGCAGATTGCCTCGGGCAACAGCGATCTGTCGGCGCGTACCGAAAGCCAGGCGAGCGCGCTCGAAGAGACCGCGGCGTCTATGGAAGAGGTGGGCGCCACGGTGCGCCAGAACGCCGACAACGCACGCCAGGCCAACCAGCTCGCGCAAAGTGCCTCGAGTGTGGCCACGCAGGGCGGAGACGTGGTGGGCGAGGTCGTGCAGACCATGAAGGGCATCCACGAAGCTTCGAGCAAGATTGCCGACATCATTGGCGTGATCGACGGCATTGCGTTCCAGACCAACATTCTTGCGCTCAACGCTGCCGTCGAAGCTGCACGTGCAGGCGAGCATGGGCGCGGCTTTGCCGTGGTGGCGAGCGAAGTGCGCAACCTGGCCGGGCGCTCGGCCGACGCGGCCAAGGAAATCAAGGTCCTGATCGGCACGAGCGTGGAGCGCGTCGAGCAAGGCAGCGAACTCGCCGACAAGGCGGGCGCGACCATGACCGAAGTGGTCACGGCGATCCGGCGCGTGAGCGACATCGTGGGCGAGATCAGCGCGGCCAGCAGCGAGCAAAGCGCCGGCGTGGCGCAGGTGGGCGAAGCCATCACGCAAATGGACCAGGCTACGCAGCAAAACGCGGCGCTGGTGGAAGAAATGGCTGCTGCGGCAAGCAGCCTCAACGCCCAGGCGGGCGAGCTCGTGAACGCCGTGGCGGTGTTCAAGCTCGAGGCGGGCGCGCAGCAGGCGGTGGCGTCCGCAGCACCTGTGCCGCGTGCCGCCATGCCTGCACCGTCGGTGCCGCGCCCACCGATGCCCGCGCCGCAGGCCAAGCGGCCGCTGGCGGGTGGCGGGCGTGCGGGCGCAGGCAAGGACACGGCACGCCTGGGTGCACCAGCCCAGGTAACCCCAGGAGCTGGCAAGGCGGCAGCCAAGATGGCGAGCACGCCCGCTGCGCCTGCACCCCGGGCTGCCGAGACGGCCGCAGAGGGCGAGTGGGAGTCGTTCTGAGCCTGCGGTGTCGCGGTGTCGTAAGCGGCTGGGTCCGAGCGAAAGACGGGTGGCCGCTCAGCCGCTGTGCTTGAACGGCGTGCGCGCTTGCAGGTCGCCAAGATAGTCCTGCACGGCGGCCCCTTCGCGCAGCAAAAAGCGCTCTACCGCGTCGGCAAAGGCCGGGTGCGCGAGCCAGTGGGCGCTGTGGGTGGGCACAGGCAGCAGCGCGCGCGCCATTTTGTGCTCGCCCTGCGCACCGCCTTCGAAACGCTGCACGCCATGCGCTATGCACCACGCGAGCGGCTGGTAGTAGCAGGCCTCGAAGTGCAGGCAATCGACGCGCTCGAGCGCGCCCCAGTAGCGGCCGTAAGCCACAAATTCATGGTCTTTTTGGCCGTTTGTCAAGGAAGGATCAGCGCTGATAGCTATCAAACTCGATGCAATCGGCCGGCCTGCGCGCTCGGCAACGAAGAGCAGCCAGGCTTCGGGCATTTGTTCCGCTTGGAGGCGAAAAAATGCGCGTGTGAGGTAGGGCGGATTGCCGTGTTCGAGGTAGGTGCGCTCGTAGCAACGGTAGAAAAAATCCCAGTCCGCCGGGCCGATGTCGCGCCCGCGCAGCCAGCGAAAGTGCACGCCTGCCTCGGCCACGCGGCGGCGCTCCTGGCGGATTTTCTTGCGCTTGTCCTGGCTCAGGTGCTGCAAAAAATCGTCGAAGTCACGGTAGGGCGTGCCCGCGGAGCTCTGGTTGTGCCAGTGGAACTGCACCGTGTGGCGCTGCAGCAGGCCCAGCTCACGCGCGGCTTGCAGGTCTTCGTCGGCGGCAAACAGCAGGTGCAGTGACGACAGCCCCTGGCGCTCGCACCAGTCGCGCACGGCTTGCAGCAGCTGCACGCGCAGCGCCTGGTCGCGCGCGAGCAGGCGCGTGCCGGGCACGGGCGTGAAGGGCACGGCGACGACGGCTTTGGGGTAGTAGGCCAGACCATGCTGCGCGTAGGCATTGGCCCAGGCCCAGTCGAACACGTATTCGCCATACGAATGACTTTTGACGTACAGCGGGCAGGCGGCGAGCAGTTCCGCGCCGGCCCACAGGCCCATGAAGCGCGGCGTCCAGCCGGTCTCGGGCGTGGCGCTGCCGCTCGCGTGCAGCGCGGCCAGGTATTCGTGGCGCATGAACGGCGTGGGGCGGCTCTGGCGCGCGAGCAGCGCGTTCCACGCGGCGGCATCGAATGCGAGCGGCGAATCCAGCACGCGGGCGATAATGCGCGCTTCAGCCATGCCCGTACCGATGCTGCGTTTTCGGGAGCATTCCCCGGCGGGCTTTGGCTCCACTTCCACCCGTTGCCCTGGTCATTTTCGGTTCCATGATGCCCTCAATTTGCATAGCGCAACTCAATTTCGTGGTGGGCGACATGCCCGGCAATGCGCAAAAAATCATTGCCGCAGCGCGCACGGCCCACGCCGCCGGCGCGCAGCTGTTGCTCACGCCCGAGCTCGCGATTTGCGGCTATGCGGCCGAAGACTTGTTCCTGCGCCCGGCTTTCCTCGACGCCTGCGATGATGCCGTGAAAACGGTGGCCCGCGAGACCGCAGGGTTGCAGGGCCTGGCCATCGTGCTCGGCCACCCGCAAAAGTGCCGCCCCGACGCGCCGGCCTTCAGCACCTGCCACAACGTCGCGAGCGTGCTGCGCCACGGCCGCATCGAGCAGACCTACATCAAGCGCGAGCTGCCGAACTACCAGGTGTTCGACGAGCGGCGCTATTTCGTGCCGGGCAGCGCGCCCTGCGTGGTCGAAGTCGCGGGCCTGCGCGTGGGCCTGTTGATTTGTGAGGACGCCTGGTACGCCACCCCCGCGCGCGAGGCCGCCGCGGCTGGCGCGCAGCTGCTCGCGGTGCTCAATGCCTCGCCCTTCCACCTGGGCAAGAGCGCCGAGCGCGAGCAGATCATGCGCCAGCGCGTGGCCGAAACGGGCCTGCCGCTCGTCTATGCGCACCTCGTCGGCGGGCAGGACGAGGTGGTGTTCGAAGGGCACTCGTTTGCTTTACAGGCTGACGGCAGCGTGGCCGCGCGCGCTCCCGGTTTCAAGGAAAATCTGCTGTTCATGCAGGTGCAGAAAGCGCAAGCAGCTATCAAAATAGATGCGCCCATAGCGCCGATCGCAAGCCCTGAGGCCGACTTGTGGGATGCGCTGGTGCTGGGTGTGCGCGACTACGTGGGCAAAAACGGCTTCCCCGGCGCGGTGCTGGGCCTTTCGGGCGGCATCGATTCGGCGCTGGTGCTCGCGATCGCCGTCGATGCGCTGGGCGCGGACAAGGTGCGCGCGGTGATGATGCCCTCGCCCTACACGGCCGACATCAGCTGGCTGGACGCACGCGACATGGCCGCGCGCCTGGGTGTGCGCTACGACGAAATCCCCATCGCGGCGCAGTTTGAAGCCTTCAAGGCCGCGCTCGCGCCCCAGTTCGTGGGCCTGCGCGAGGACACGACCGAAGAAAACCTGCAGGCGCGCATCCGTGGCACGCTGCTCATGGCGCTGTCGAACAAATTCGGCGCCATCGTGCTCACCACGGGCAACAAGAGCGAACTGGCCACGGGCTACTGCACCCTGTACGGCGACATGGCGGGCGGCTTTGCCGTGATCAAGGACGTGGCCAAGACGCGCGTCTTCGCGCTGGCACAGTGGCGCAATGCCAACGATCCCTACGGCAGCGGCGCGAGCCCCATTCCCGAGCGCATCATCACGCGCCCGCCGAGCGCCGAGCTGCGCCCCGACCAGAAAGACCAGGACAGCCTGCCGCCCTACGAGGTGCTCGATGCCATCGTCGAGCGCTACATGGAAAACGACGAGTCCATAGAGAGCATCGTCGCCGCGGGCTTTGCGCGGGCCGACGTCGATCTGGTCACGCGCCTGCTCAAGGTCAACGAATACAAGCGCCGCCAGGCCCCCGTGGGCATCCGCGTCACGCGCCGCAGTTTCGGCAAGGACTGGCGCTACCCGATCACCAACCGCTTTCGTGCCTGAGGCGCAAACAAAGCGTCGCAGTCCGCCCATTGATTAGCAAAACCCAGGGAGCCCACCATGAAAATGATCACTGCCATCATCAAGCCCTTCAAGCTCGAAGAAGTCCGCGAGGCGCTGGCCGAATGCGGCGTCACCGGCCTCACCGTGACCGAGGTCAAGGGCTTTGGCCGGCAAAAGGGCCACACCGAGCTCTACCGCGGCGCCGAATACGTGGTGGACTTCTTGCCCAAGGTGAAGATAGAAGTGGCCGTGAAGACGGCCGATGTCGAGCGCTGCCTCGAGGCCATCGTCGGCGCGGCGCGCACCGGCAAGATCGGCGACGGCAAGATTTTCATCACCGAAGTCGAGCGCGTGGTGCGCATCCGCACGGGAGAGCTCGACGAATCGGCGGTGTGATCGCGCGGCGTGAGCGCGTTCAACCCAGATTGTTCATTAGGACGCGGGATGATGGCGAGGCGACTGGCGTGGCAGTTTGGTCGCGGCTGAGGAGTGCATGGCCGGTGCCATGGACGACGAAGCCGCGGCCAAAATGACCGGCAGGCGCCCGCCAGCGCCCGCGTAGGCGCGAAGCGCCGCCGAATGGACAATCTGGGTTCAAATCACGGCGCGCAGCGCCACGAGCTCCTGGCCGAATCCCGCCGCCTGCACCAGCGCAGGCAACAGGGCATCCACGTCGGTGTCCACCTGCAGCAGCCCGAGTTGCCACGCGCCCATGAAGCCTTCGGCCATGCTGTGCTTCAAAAACGTGAGCAATCCGTCGTAGTAACTGTCTACGTTGAGCAGCCCCACGGGTTTGTCGTGGTAGCCCAGCTGGCGCCAGGTCCAGACTTCGAACAATTCCTCGAAGGTGCCTATGCCGCCGGGCAGCGCGAGAAAGGCGTCGCAGCGTTCGGCCATCAGCGCCTTGCGCTGGTGCATGGTCTGCACGATGTGCAATTCGTCGCAGGCGTGGTTGGCCTGTTCCTTGTCCACCAGCGCCTGCGGGATCACGCCGAGCACGCGCCCACCCGCCTGCCGCGTGGCTTCGGCCACCAGGCCCATCAAGCCGTTGCGCCCGCCGCCATACACCAGCTGCCCGCCGTGCGCGCCTATCCACTGGCCGACTGCAACGGCAGCCTGGGCAAACCCGGGGCGATCCCCGGTGCGCGAGCCGCAATAGACGCAGAGGGAAAAAGCCGGCTCAGCCATGGCCAAACCTCTGCCACAGCGCTGCCGCCCAGATGCCCGCGCACAGCAGCAGCGCGAGCAGCACCGCGGCGCTGCCCATGTCTTTGGCGCGCTTGGACAGGTGGTTCCACTCGGGGCCGATGCGGTCGATGGCGGTTTCGATGCCGGTGTTGAGCAGCTCGATGACCAGCACCGCTATGACCGAGCCGGCCAGCAAGGCTACCTCGACCCAGTTCGAGCCCAGCCAGAATGACAACGGCAGCAGCACGATCGCGGCGCTGGCCTCCTGGCGGAAGGCGGGCTCGGTCCAGCCGGCGCGCAAACCGGCAATGGAATAACCCGCGGCATGCCAGATGCGGCTCAGACCGGTGCGCGCTTTTTGCGGGTTCACGGTGTGATCGGGCTCGGCGGGATGGGCGTCGGAGGGTGTGGACATGCGCGTATTGTGGCGCCACCGTGTGACAGCCCAATTGGCACCCTGCGCCCCCTGGCGAAACCCGGGCTATCGCGGCGCAGGCTGCCAGTGTACGAGGCGCGTGCCCGCAAGGGCGTCGTGCCAGAACTGCTGCTGCGGGTGCAAGCGGCTCAGCAGCGCCCACACGGCCACCCAGCCGAGCATGAGCACGGCAGTTTCGCCACCAGACAAGTGAAAAGGCGCGATGGCCGCGAGCGGGGGCAGGAACCACAGCCAGCTCAGCACGTAGCGCAGCAGTGCGCGCCCTTGGGTCAAGGGACGGCCTGCACGGTCCACCACGCGGATGTGCCAGGTTTTCATCGCCAGCGTCTGCCCCTTGGTCCAGAACCAGGTGAAGTAAAGGCCGAACACCACGAACAAAAAGGCCTGCAGCGCATGGCGGTTGTCGAGCGCATTGCGCGTTTGGCTCAGGGTGCTGAACAGATAACCGGCGAAAAACGCCACGGCAAACAGCAGGATGCCTTCGTACAGCCAGCAGGCCATGCGCCGGCCCAGTGCCGGGGCCAGGAGCGCCGCACTGGCCGGGTCGGCCATGCCATTGCGTGCGGCAGTGGATGAGTGAGGCTCGTCGGTCAAGGTGGGTGTGACGTGAATGGGGGCGGAAGGCTCAGCGGCTGGCTGGCGCCGCGCCAGGGCTGGCCGCTGCGCCGCCTTCCGGTGCGGTTTGCATGGGCGACAGCGGCGGCAGCGGCATCGGCACGGCCACGGGCACATCGACGGGTGCGGTTTCGACGGGCGCTGGCGTGGCTCCGCCAAAAGGGGCTGCGGCGGGGGCGGGCACAACGGTATCCAGACGGGGCAGGAAGCCCTTGGGTGGAGAAATCTTGGGCGGGTTGGGTCGATTCGGGCTGGCTTGCAAGGCGGCCGGAACCTGCACCAGCTTGCGCGATGGCGCAGGGCGCAGGGCCGGGGCGGCGCCCTGCGGCTTGGCGGCGGCGCGTGCCGCGAGCCGGCGCTTTTCTTCCTCGCTGAGGGCTTGGTAGGCCTTCCAGCGCTCCAGCTTGTCTTTGGGCGCGAGGCGACTGGTGCCGGCGTAATTCAGACGCGCCTGGTTGCGCTGCTGGGCACTCAGGCTGGCCCAGTCGGTCATGCGTGCGTGCAGGCGGTCTTGTTCGCTCTGCGGCAAAGCGTGGAATGTGGTGGCCAGTGTGAGCCAGTATTTCTTTTGGGCGTGATTGAGAGAGGCCCAGCGTTCGGCCAGAGGGTACAGGGCCCGCTTTTGTTCCGTGCTCAGGGTTTCCCAGCCGGGGCCGGAGGCCGGTGCGGCAGCTTCCGTGGGGCTTGCTTCGCCTTGGCCGCGAGGGCTGGGCTTGGATGTCAGCGCCGCGGCAGGCACCAGGGTGCTGGGCGCCCAATGCAAAAACTGCAGCGCCTGCAACCCGCCCGCAGCCAATGCCGCCCACAGCAGCAGGGCCAGCACGAAGCCTGGTCTGGTGGCGCAGCGGCTATGGGAGTTTTCCGGCATTCAAGGGGGCGATGGGTGACGCTTCAGCGATGGACGGTTGCGAGTGTCACCGATTTTCTGTCGAGGTTTTGAGGAACTGGATGAACCCGGGATCGGCGTAGGCCGATGGGGGCAACTCGTCAGCGAGCAGCGCCGAATCGACGGCGGCGATTTCATGCGTGTTGAGCTCTTCCTGCGTGTCGTTGATCACGACCAGGCCGATCAGCAAGGCCAGGATGGGAATGGCCGACACGAGGGCGTTCCACCAGCCGCTGCGTTCGTGGCCGCCACCGTGCCCCCATGCGGCAGCGCCGCCACCCACGGCTACCCGCACAGGTGCAGAGGCGTGAGCGAGCCCGCGTACCTGCTCCCGCTTGGGCGCTACCACGAGTTTGCGCTTGGCCAGCGCCTGCATGCGTGCGGCGCGCAGGCGCTCGGAAATGTCATACGGCAGGTCTGCAGTGCCGCTTTCGAGGCGTGCTGTGACACGGCGCGCAAAGCGTTCGGCACCCGCATCCATGGAAGATGCGGACGAGGGGGAGGGCAGGGTGGGGTTCATGGCGTGATTCCTTTGGCTTTGAGCGCCTTGCTGAGCTTTTGCACGGCGCGAAAGCAGTGCTGCTTGACGCTGCTTTCCGAGCAGCCCATGGCGGCTGCCGTTTCTGTTACATCCATTTCTTCCCAGTAACGCATGAGAAAGGCTTCGCGTTGACGTGCAGGCAGGGCGGCGATTTCGCCCTCGATCTCATGCAAGATCTGTGCGCGCCGCACTTCGTCCTCGGCGCTTTCCACACTTTCTTCATTTTGCGGACCTGCGTAGGCTTCAAGCAAGTCGAAGTCGGCGTCATCGTCGTGCGCCCCCTCGAAGTCGGACAGGTTGGAAAACAGCGCCTTGCGCGTTTTCTGGCGCCGGAACCAGTCCAGGGTGCAGTTCGAGAGGATGCGCTGAAAGAGCATGGGCAGCTCGTTCACGGGCTTGTCGCCATAGTGTTCGGCCAGCTTGAGCATGCTGTCCTGCACGATGTCCAGCGCCGCCTCTTCGTCACGCACGTGGTAGAGCGAGCGCTTGAAGGCGCGCTTTTCCACGCTTTGCAGGAAGTCGGAGAGTTCTTGTTCGGTAGCCAAGAGAACGAACGCGGTTCGTGATGGGCCAAGTCAGGCGGACGGGAAGATGCGCAGAACGCACGCAACCAAGCTGGTAATTATCACATTTCTCTGTCTTTTTTCGCTCTGGGCCGACTTTTGCACATGTTGCGGTGCGATAATTTGCGCCATCAAGCAACAGGCAAACGGGTCACGGTCCGGCGGACATCCTTTTTCCGCCCATGTCCTTGGCCTCAAGTCCCAAGCGGGCTTCACGAGAGCGCGTGCAAGGGGCACCCAAGGTTTTTCGTCAGAGAAATTCTCGAAAGGTTCATCATGGAAATATCCAAGGCTGAAGTCACCTCTGCGGCCGCAGCCACCGCACACCCCGCCACCACAACTGCCGGCACGCCCGAATTGATGGGCGCCGAAATCCTCGTCAAGGCATTGCAGGCCGAAAACGTGCAGTACGTCTGGGGCTACCCCGGCGGTGCGGTCCTCTACATCTACGACGCGCTCTACAAGCAAGACAGCATCCAGCACGTGCTGGTGCGTCACGAACAGGCGGCCGTGCACGCTGCCGACGGTTATGCACGCGCCACCGGCGACGTCGGCGTGGCGCTGGTCACTTCCGGACCCGGTTTGACCAATGCGGTCACCGGCATCGCCACGGCCTACATGGATTCGATCCCGATGGTGATCATTTCTGGCCAGGTGCCCACGGCCGCGATCGGGCTGGACGCCTTCCAGGAGTGCGACACCGTGGGCATCACGCGCCCCATCGTCAAGCACAACTTCCTCGTCAAGGATGCGCGCGACCTCGCGACGACGCTGAAAAAGGCCTTCCACATCGCGCGCACCGGCCGCCCGGGCCCCGTGGTGGTCGATATCCCCAAGGACGTTTCGTTCAAGAAGGTGCCCTACAGCGGCTACCCCGACAAGGTCGAGATGCGCTCGTACAACCCCGTGCGCAAGGGGCATGGCGGGC
The DNA here is from genome assembly GCF_029211265.1 of Extensimonas soli. Lineage (GTDB taxonomy): Bacteria > Pseudomonadota > Gammaproteobacteria > Burkholderiales > Burkholderiaceae_C > Extensimonas > Extensimonas soli. The sequence goes on from NZ_JARGEL010000032.1 coordinate 19,220, forward strand.
AGATCCGCAAGGCACTGCAGTTGCTGCTCTCGGCCAAGCGCCCCTACATCTACACCGGTGGCGGCGTGCTCATGAGCAATGCCGCGCCAGAGCTGCGCACGCTGGTCGATCTGCTCGGCTACCCTGTCACGCACACGCTGATGGGCCTGGGGGCCTACCCGGCGACGGACCGCAGGTTTCTCGGCATGCTGGGCATGCACGGCACGCTCGAAGCCAACAATGCGATGCAAAACTGCGACGTGCTGCTCGCGGTCGGGGCGCGCTTCGACGACCGCGTGATCGGCAACCCCAAGCACTTCGCGCAGAACGAGCGCAAGATCATCCACATCGACATCGACCCTTCGAGCATTTCCAAGCGCGTCAAGGTCGACGTGCCCATTGTGGGCGACGTGAAGGACGTGCTGACCGAGCTGATCGCGATGATCCGCGAAAGCTCCACGCGCCCCGACCCTGCAGCGCTCGCCGCTTGGTGGGACACGATCGAGGGCTGGCGCCAGCGCGACTGCCTCAAGTACGACCGCAGCAGCACCGACGTGCTGAAGCCGCAGTACGTGGTCGAGACGCTGTGGAACATGACCAAAGATGCCGACGCCTATATCACCTCGGACGTGGGCCAGCACCAGATGTGGGCGGCGCAGTTCTACAAGTTCAACGAGCCGCGCCGCTGGATCAATTCGGGCGGCCTGGGCACCATGGGTGTGGGCATTCCCTACGCCATGGGCATCAAGCTGGCCAAGCCGCACAGCGAGGTGTTCTGCATCACGGGCGAGGGCTCGGTGCAGATGAACATCCAGGAGCTTTCCACCTGCCTGCAATACAACACGCCGATCAAGATCGTCGCGCTCAACAACCGCTACCTCGGCATGGTGCGTCAGTGGCAGGAGATCGAATACTCGGGCCGCTACAGCCACAGCTACATGGACGCGCTGCCCAACTTCGCCAAACTGGCCGAGGCCTATGGCCATGTGGGCCTGTTGATCGAACACCCCAAGGACGTCGAGCCTGCGCTGCGTGAAGCGCGCAGGCTCAAGGACCGCACGGTGTTCCTTGACTTCCGCACCGACCCGACGGAAAACGTCTTCCCCATGGTGCAGGCGGGCAAGGGCATCACCGAGATGCTGCTCGGCTCGGAAGACCTCTGAAATCTGAGCAAAATTCCGCCGTGAGGTAGATACAGCAAGCACAGAAAGCTATCAAAAATAAAGCAATCATGCGGTGCGGGCAGTTTTGACTGCGCATCGCCGCGTGTCCCCTTCAACCTTGGACGAATCTATTGCCTGCCAAGCCTGGCACTTACCGGTGCCGGGGGAGGGCAGCGAAACGGCAGTGCCCGGCGACCCCTTGTGGGTCGTGCTGCCGTCGCAAAAAGAGGAAGTACCCACCATGAAACACATCATCGCCGTATTGCTCGAAAACGAAGCCGGAGCGCTCTCGCGCGTGGTCGGACTGTTTTCGGCGCGTGGCTACAACATCGAGTCGCTCACCGTCGCGCCCACCGAAGACCCGACGCTCTCGCGCATGACCATCCAGACCTCGGGCTCGGACGACGTGATCGAGCAAATCACCAAGCACCTCAATCGCCTGATCGAAGTCGTCAAGGTGGTCGATTTGACCGAAGGCGCCTACACGGAGCGCGAGCTCATGATGGTCAAGGTGCGCGCCGTGGGCAAGGAGCGCGAAGAAATGAAGCGCATGGCCGACATCTTCCGCGGCCGCATCATCGACGTGACCGAAAAGAGCTACACCATAGAGCTCACGGGTGACCAGGCCAAGATCGATGCCTTCTTGCAGGCCATAGACCGCACCGCCATTCTCGAAACCGTGCGCACCGGCGCGAGCGGCATAGGCCGCGGCGAGCGCATCCTGCGCGTCTGAGGACGCTCGGAAATTCTCTTTTCCTTTCCATCTCCCCAAAAATCCAACCCCGGAGCCAACATGAAAGTTTTCTACGACAAAGACTGTGACCTGAGCCTGATCAAAGGCAAAACTGTGGCCATCATCGGCTACGGCAGCCAGGGCCACGCCCATGCACAAAACCTCAACGACAGCGGCGTGAAGGTCGTGGTCGGCCTGCGCAAGGGGGGCGCGAGCTGGGACAAGGTCGGCAAGGCCGGCCTCACGGTGATGGAAGTCAATGACGCGGTCAAGGCTGCCGACGTGGTCATGATCCTGCTGCCTGACGAGCAGATCGCCGAGGTCTACAAGAACAACATCGAGCCGAACATCAAACCCGGCGCGTCGCTCGCCTTCGCGCACGGCTTCAACGTGCACTACAACCAGGTCGTGCCGCGCACCGATCTCGACGTGTGGATGGTCGCGCCCAAAGCCCCCGGCCATACCGTGCGCAACACCTACACCCAGGGCGGCGGCGTGCCGCACCTCGTGGCCGTGCACCAGGACCGCTCGGGCAAGGCGCGCGATCTGGCGCTGAGCTACGCCATGGCCAACGGCGGCGGCAAGGCCGGCATCATAGAGACCAACTTCAAGGAAGAAACCGAAACCGACCTGTTCGGCGAGCAGGCCGTGCTGTGCGGCGGCGCCGTCGAGCTCATCAAAATGGGTTACGAAACCCTGGTCGAAGCCGGCTACGCGCCCGAGATGGCCTACTTCGAATGCCTGCACGAGCTCAAGCTGATCGTGGACCTGATCTACGAAGGCGGCATCGCGAACATGAACTACTCGATCTCGAACAACGCCGAATACGGCGAGTACGTGACCGGCCCCAAGGTGGTCAACGAAAGCTCACGCCAGGCCATGCGCGAGGCGCTGAAAAACATCCAGAACGGCGACTACGCCAAGCAGTTCATCCTCGAAGGCCGCACCGGCTACCCGAGCATGACCGCGCGCCGCCGCAACACCGCCGATCACAGCATCGAGGTGGTGGGCGCCAAGCTGCGCGCCATGATGCCCTGGATCGCGAAGAACAAGCTGGTCGATCAGAGCCGCAACTGATTTGCAAAGCTCAGCGCACACAAGGGCCACTTCGGTGGCCTTTGGTGCTTTTGCGGGGCTACACTGTGGTGAGCCGCTGCCAAAAACTATTGAAACAGTAGCTGCTTGCGCTTGTCAGATAAGCACGAAAGGCCGATTTGATGCATGAAGATGAAGACTTCGTCCCCACCAGCGCGGCCTTGGTGCAGCGCAAGCTGCGCAAGGGCATTTACGTGCTGCCCAACCTGTTCACGCTCGCGGCCTTGTTCGGTGGCTTCTATGCCATCGTGATGGCCATGAACGGCCAGTTCGACCTGGCCACCACCGGCATTTTTGCCGCCATGGTGCTCGACAGCCTCGACGGCCGCGTGGCGCGCATGACGCACACGCAAAGTGCTTTCGGCGAGCAGATGGATTCGCTTTCCGACATGGTCAGCTTCGGCGCGGCGCCCGCGCTCATCGCCTACGAGTGGGCGCTGCGCCCGCTCGGGCGCTGGGGCTGGATCGCGGCCTTCGTCTATTGCGCCTGTGCGGCGCTGCGCCTGGCGCGCTTCAACGTCAACGTCGGCGTGGTGGACAAGCGCTATTTCCAGGGCCTGCCTTCGCCGGCCGCCGCCGCGCTCGTGGCGGGCTTCATCTGGCTGACCAGCGCAATGCTCGTGGCGCACCGCGAGGTGCCGCTATTTCGGGCATTGATCTCCGTGTTTGGCGGCGCACCCATAGAGCGCGGCGACCTGTCGTGGATCCTCTTCATCGTGACCTTGTTCGCGGGGCTCACCATGGTCACCAACGTTCCTTACTACAGCTTCAAGGACTTCGGCGGGCGGCGCAGCGTACCTTTCGTGGTGCTGGTGGTGCTGGCGCTGCTCATCGCCATCGTCAGCATAGAGCCTGCGACCATGCTGTTCGTGCTGTTCGTAGGCTACGCGCTGTCGGGCTATGTGATCTACGTCTGGCGCCGCGCCCAGGGGCATCCGGTGAGCATAGTGAGCACCTCGACCGACGAGCCCGATGAGCGCGGGCTGCACGACTGATTCGGCAAAAGTGCAGGCCGCGCCGTGATGCTGAAGCGGCGATGCTGCACGTCAGCCCGCGAACCGTTTGGCACCCGACACGCAGACAACGGCGCCCAGGGTCGAAAGAAGCATCGTCCAGGTCACCGGCTCGTGCAGCAGCCAGGCCGCCAGCGCCAGGCCAAGGAATGGCTGCAGCAATTGCAATTGCCCGACGGCGGCAATGCCACCTTGTGCCAGACCCCGATACCAGAACACAAAGCCCAGCAGCATGCTGAAAATCGAGACATACGCCAGCCCCAGCCAGGCTGGCGCATGCACGTGGGTGAATGATGCCGGCATCGTCCACAGGGCCAGCGGCAGCATGACGGGCGCGGACAACAGCAGCGCCCAGCTGATGACCTGCCAGCCGCCCAGTTTGCGCGTCAGGCGTGCGCCTTCGGCATAACCCAGGCCGCACACGACGATGGCGGCCAGCATCAACGAATCACTGCGCGGCGATACGTCGATTCCGCCCCGCACGGCATAGGTGACGACGAAGACGCTGCCCAGCAGCGCCAGCAGCCAGAAAGCCGGACGTGGACGCTCGCCCCCGCGCAGCACGCCAAACACGGCGGTGCACAGCGGCAGCAGCCCCAGAAACACGATGGCATGCGCGGAGGGCACCTGCTGCAGCGCCAACGCCGTCAGCAAGGGAAAGCCCAGCACCACGCCGAACGCGACGAGTGCGAGCGCGGGCAGGTCGGCTCGGTCGGGGCGTCGCGCACGCAGGCCAGCCAACAACAGCGCGCCCAATAGTGCGGCGAGGCTCGCGCGGGTGGCGGTCAAAAAGAGGGGATCGAAGTCTGCGACGGCTGCGCGTGTCGCTGGCAGCGAGCCCGCAAAAATCACCACGCCGACAAAACCATTGACCCAACCGCGTGCAGATTCATCCATCGCCATCCCCTCTCTGTGAAAACTTGCCTATCGCAAGTCCTTCAGTGGAGCATGGATGTGTTGCGAGAACCAGCAACAATAAGGTACAGTTTTCCGAAACTGTTATGCTTTCAAAACGCATACAGTCGAAAACTCAAAATGCCACGCCAGGGAACGAAGATTCGCACCGTGATGGAGGCGATTCGTACCAGAATCGCCGCCCGCACCTACCCGCCGGATGCACGCCTGCCTTCCGTGCGCGCGCTGGCCAAGAACATGCAGGTATCGGTTTCGACCGTCGTCGAAGCGTATGACCGTCTGGCTGCGGAAGGTGTCATCGGCGCCCGCGCGGGCTCGGGTTTTTACGTGCTGGGGCATGCCGCGCCTTTGGCCCTGGCGCACATCGGCCCGCCGCGCGAGCGTGACGTCGATCCCCTGTGGGTTTCGCGCCAGTCGCTCGAGGCTGCGGACGCCATGCCCAAACCAGGGTGTGGCTGGTTGCCCGCATCGTGGATGGATGTGGATGGCTTGCGCAGCGCATTGCGCGCAGTGGCCCGGGCCGATGGCGCCGTGCTCGCGGATTACGCCTGCCCGCTCGGGCTGCCGGCGCTGCGCGAGTTGCTCGCGCGCCGCATGGCCGCAGTGGGAATAGAAGTGCCTGCCGAGCAGATCATGCTGACCGATTCTGGCACCCAGGCGTTGGACATGGTCTGCCGTTTCCTGCTGGAGCCGGGCGATACCGTGCTGGTGGACGACCCGTGCTACTTCAATTTTCAAGCCCTGCTACGTGCGCACCGCGTTCAGGTCGTGGGTGTGGCGTACACGCCGCAGGGGCCTGACATCGCAGCGTTCGCGGCCTGTCTGCAGCAGCATGCGCCCCGGCTCTACATCACCAACTCGGGCATCCACAACCCGACGGGGGGCACGCTCTCGGCCAGCACGGCGCATCGCCTGCTGCAACTTGCAGAGCAGGCCGGCATGGTGGTGGTCGAAGACGACATCTTTGCCGATTTTGAAGTTCAGCCGGCACCACGGCTCGCCGCGTTCGATGGCCTTGCGCGGGTGATTCACATCGGCAGCTTTTCCAAAACCGTATCGGCTTCGCTGCGTTGCGGCTATATCGCGGCGCGTGCGGATTGGATCGATAGTCTGGTGGACCTGAAAATCGCCACCAGTTTCAGCGGTGGCTTTCTGGCTGCGCAGGTGGTGCGGACGGTGTTGACCCAAAGCGGCTACCGCAAGCACCTGGAGGCGCTGCGGGCGCGTCTGGCGAGAGAGCGCGACAGGGCTGTGGAGCGCCTGGGCGCACTGGGCATCACGCCCTGGCTCGTGCCTCGTGCAGGAATGTTCCTCTGGTGCCGGCTGCCGGACGGCATCGATGCGGCGCGTCTGGCGCGCGCCAGTTTGCAAGAGGGAGTCGTGTTGGCGCCGGGCAATGTATTCAGCCCGTCACTCTCGGCGAGAAACCTGATGCGTTTCAACGTATCGCAGTTGACCGATTCCCGGGTGTTCGACGTGCTCGCGCAGGCTTTGCACCAAATGCGCACCGCGCCCTGATCGCGAAGAAAAGAAACACCGGTTTGGCGCCAGAACAAAGCAAGGAATTGAAGTCACCCAAGCTATGCTACATTCCACGCCCATGAGCAAGTTTGCGCTAGCCCTTCTACTGCTACCTCACCACGGGCGGAGGCAGTAGGCGCGCGCGCATACTTTTTCTAACGAGGCCCGTTTGCACACCTGCAGCGGGCCTTTTGTTTTGCGCGCAAAAATTTCGCAACCCAATCCATCCCATCGTTTTTTGACACCAGGAGCATTTCATGGCCGACCAACTCATCATTTTCGACACCACCTTGCGCGACGGCGAGCAGTCGCCTGGCGCTTCCATGACGCGCGAGGAAAAGCTGCGCATCGCGCGCCAGCTCGAGCGCCTGAAGGTCGATGTGATCGAGGCTGGCTTCGCGGCGAGTTCGGACGGTGACTTCGAGGCCGTCAAGGCGATCGCCCAGGTCATCAAGGACTCCACGGTCTGCTCGCTCTCGCGCGCCAATGACCGCGACATCGCGCGCGCGGCCGAGGCGCTCAAGGGCGCCGCACGTGCGCGCATCCACACTTTCATTGCAACCTCGCCGCTGCACATGGAGAAAAAGCTGCGCATGACGCCCGAACAGGTGCTCGAGCAGGCGCGGCAATCGGTGCGCTTTGCACGCAATCTGCTCGACGACATCGAGTTCAGCACCGAAGACGGCTCGCGCAGCGACGTCGACTTTTTGTGCCGCGTGATCGAAACCGTGATCGCCGAAGGGGCGACCACGATCAACGTCCCTGACACCGTGGGCTATGCCGTGCCCGAACAGTACGGCCACTTCATCAAGACCTTGCGCGAGCGCGTGCCCAACAGCGACAAGGCGATCTGGTCGGTGCACTGCCACAACGACCTGGGCATGGCGGTGGCGAACTCGCTCGCGGGTGTGCATATCGGCGGCGCGCGCCAGGTCGAGTGCACCATCAACGGCCTGGGCGAGCGCGCGGGCAACTGCTCGCTCGAAGAGGTGGTGATGGCCGTGAAGACGCGGCGTGATTATTTTCAGCTCGACGTGGGCATAGACACGCGCCACATCCTTGCCGCGAGCCGCATGGTGAGCCAAACCACGGGTTTCGTGGTGCAGCCCAACAAGGCCGTGGTCGGGGCGAATGCGTTTGCGCACGCGAGCGGCATCCACCAGGACGGCGTGCTCAAGGCGCGCGACACCTACGAAATCATGCGCGCCGAGGACGTGGGCTGGAGCGCCAACAAGATCGTGCTGGGCAAACTCTCGGGCCGCAATGCCTTCAAGCAGCGCCTGCAGGAGCTCGGCGTGAGCCTGGACAGCGAGGCCGAGATCAACGCTGCGTTCTTGCGCTTCAAGGAGCTGGCCGACCGCAAGAGCGAGATTTTCGACGAGGACATCCTCGCGCTCGTGAGCGAAGAAAACCTCAGCGGCGAGAAGGAAAAGTACGGCTTCGTGTCGCTGTACCAGCAGAGCGAAACCGGCGAGCAGCCGCATGCGCGCATCGTCTTCACGGTCGATGGCGTCGAGGTGGCGGGCGAGGCGAACGGCAACGGCCCCGTCGATGCCTCGCTCAAGGCGATCGAATCCATCGTGCACAGCGGCGCCGAGATGGTGCTGTATTCGGTGAACGCGATCAGCGGCTCGACCGAAAGCCAGGGCGAAGTGACGGTGCGGCTGCAAAGCAGCGGACGCGTGGTCAATGGCGTGGGTGCCGACCCCGACATCATCGTGGCTTCGGCCAAGGCCTATCTGAGCGCGCTGAACAAGTTACAAAGTAAAGCCGAGCGCGTGGCGGCGCAAGGCTGAACCAAGCGGGCAGGGCGCATCTATAATTCATCCCGATTCTGAGAAGGCCATGCAACGCATTGATTTTGCGTGGCTTTTTTGGGTGGTTTGCAAGTACCGACATTTTTTACCACCGGGAGCATTTGGATGCACCATCGTCGCCCAACTGCAGCGCATCGTTTCATCCGCCATTGCGCGCGCTTTTTCGGTATCGCCTTGGTCGGACTGGCGCTGTCGGCACCCGCGGTGCAGGCGGCTACGACGACGGCACGCCAAAAAACCGCAGCCACAAAAAAGCACGTCGCAGTTGCTGCGTCGAAATCCGTAAAGGCGAGCAGCAAGAGTGGTGGCAAGTCCCACCGGCAGGTGGCGGCACGCAAGTCTGCCGTTGCCAAAACCACGGTGGTAAGCAAGTCCACTGCCGCGCCGCGGGTGCGGCGCACGCTCGCGGCGCGCTCCGCCAAGGCGCCGGCGCGTGCCGTCGCTGCGGCACCTGAGCGGCAATCGTTTGGTGCGGCGGCGGGGCTGCACGCGGTGAACGATCCGCTGGACTTGAAGTCCAGCGTGGCGCTGGTGCTCGATCAGGACACGCACGAGGTCTTGCTGAGCAAGAACGACCGCGCCGTGCTGCCCATTGCCTCGCTGACCAAGCTCATGACGGGGCTGCTGGTGGTGCAGGCACGCCTGCCGCTCGACGAGCCCATCACGATCACGCAGGAAGACGTGGACACCGAAAAGGGCAGCCACTCGCGCCTGGCCGTGGGCACCACGCTTTCGCGCGGTGAAATGCTGCATCTTGCGCTGATGTCGAGCGAAAACCGCGCCGCGCACGCGCTGGGGCGCACCTATCCTGGCGGGCTCGATGCCTTTGTGGCGCTGATGAACGCCAAGGCGCGCCAGTTGGGCATGACGAACACGCGCTACGTCGAGCCCACCGGTTTATCGAGCAGCAACCAGGCAAGTGCGCGCGACCTCGCGGTGCTCGTGAACGCTGCCTACGCCGAGCCCCTGATGCGCGAACTCTCGACATCGCCAGGTTATGAAGTCGCGGTGGGCCGCAGAACCCTGCAATACAACAACACCAACCGCCTGGTCAAAAACCCCGATTGGGACATAGGGCTGCAAAAAACGGGCTACATCTCCGAAGCCGGGCGCTGCCTCGTGATGCAGACCAAAATTGCCGGGCGCCGGCTCATCATGGTGTTCCTAGACTCGGCGGGCAAGCTCAGCCGCATCGCCGATGCGCAGCGCGTGCGCAACTGGGTCGAATCAGCCTCGGCCGCAGGCGGGGCACCGGCAGTGGGCGCCAAAATACAGCCCGCAGCGCGCTCCACCCGCGATAGCTGAAGCCGTAAGCTTGGCAAGGACTTCAGCGCCATTTTGTTCGGGAGCGCGTGCCTAGGAGCCTGGGTGGAAACCGTCGCGAGCGGCCCGGGTGCAAGCTCTCAGCGCTTTCCTTGCGTGGCGTGGGGCGCGCGCAAACCGCTGACGGCTTCCTTGCCAGGCTGGTAGCCGAGCGCGAGCGAGATTTCCTGCGCCGTGGCCTGCAGTTTGGGGCCCCAGCCTTCGTCGAGCCGGTCGGCCGGTGCGGAGATCGACAAGCCTGCGACGAGCTGCCCCTGGTCGTCGAAAACGCCCGCGGCCATGCAGCGCACACCCAGTTCCAGCTCTTCGTTGTCGCGCGCGATACCGTACTGGCGTGTTTTGGCGAGCTCACGCTCGAGCGTGGCAAGCTGCGTGATGCTGTTGCGCGTGTGGCCCGCGAGGCCCGTGCGCGTGGCGTAGGCGCGTACGCGCTGGGCATCGTCGTACGCCAGGAAGAGCTTTCCCGTGGACGTCAGGTGCAGCGGCGCCCGGCCGCCTATGGCGCGCACCACCTGCATGCCCGAGCGTTCGCTGTAGCTGCGTTCGATATAGACGATTTCATCGCCTTGGCGCACGCTGAGGTTCACGGGCTGTTGGATCAGCTTGTGCAGCTTGCGCATGGGGGCGAGTGCGGCTTCGCGCACGTTGAGGCGGCCTTTGACGAGGTTGCCCAACTCCAGCAGACGCATGCCCAGGCGATAGCTGCCGGTTTCTGGCCTGTCGACGAAGCGGCCCAGCGTCAGGTCGTTCAGGATGCGGTGCGTGGTCGAGGGGTGCAGGCCGGTTTTTTCGCTGAGCTCCTTGAGCGAAATCGGCTCTTCGCGCGAAGCCAGGACGTCGATCAGGGTGAACATGCGTTCCAGCACCTGGATGCTGGGCTTGCTGGCAGTGGCCTGGGGATTTTTCTTCATGGGACATGCGCTAGACGATGTTCGCGCATCTTATCTTGTGAAATGTCTTGCCATCAAACGGGAATGGATTCGGGCGCATCCCGCCATTGCCATTTGCCGTCCACGAGCACCTCGTGCGGCACAAAGCGCGCCTTGTAGGCCATCTTGGGGCTTTGCGCGATCCAGTAGCCCAGATAGACGTAGGGCAGGCCGAGCTGGCGCGCTTCCTGCACTTGCCACAACACGCTGTAAGTGCCGTAGCTGCTGTGTGCGTCGGACTCGTAAAAGGTATAAACAGCCGACAGTCCATCGTCGAGCACGTCGAGGATGGACACCATCTTGAGGGCGCCGGGCTGGCCGCCCGTTCCTGGCGCGCGGAACTCGACCAGGCGCGAGTTCACGCGGCTTTGCAGCAGGAACTGGGTGTATTGGTCGATGTTGTCCTGGTCCATGCCGCCGCCGGGGTGGCGCAGGCTTTGGTAGCGGCGGTAGAGCTGGTAGTGCTCGGCCACGAAACCCAGGCGCAGCACGCGCACCTGCAAGTCGGCGTGGCGCGCGGCGGCGCGGCGCTGGCTGCGGTCGGGCCGGAACGCTGCCACGGGCACGCGCAAGGGGATGCAGGCCTGGCAGCCGTCGCAATAAGGCCGGTAGGTGAACATGCCGCTGCGCCGAAAGCCCTGCGCCACCAGCGCCGAATACGGCCCCGTCTGAATCAAGTGGCTGGGCGTGGCAACCTGCGAGCGCGCCTGCCGCCCAGGCAGGTAGCTGCAAGGGTAGGGGGCCGTGGCGTAAAACTGCAGGGCGCGCAGCGGGAGTTCGTTGAGTTGCGTCATGCGTGGGCCGGCAGGGGGGAAGCTGTGGCCGCGGCTGGCGGGGTGGCCGCGGTCGTCGAATGCACCAGCGGGTGCGCGAGCAAGCCGTCCCAATACGACGGGTCGAAGTGCCAGCGCAGGGGCGGCAGCGTCTGTGCAGTGGCGATGTGCTGCAGGAAGTCGGTGCGTGGAATCTCGCGTGCGCCCAGCGACGCCAGGTGTGCGGTGTTTTGCTGGCAGTCGATCAGCGCCACGCCTTCGCGTCGACACAGGCACACCAAGGCCGCGAGCGCGATTTTGGAGGCGTCGCTGGCGTGCGCGAACATCGATTCGCCGAACACCGCGCGCCCCAGCGCCACACAATACAGCCCGCCCACGAGCTTGCCATCGACCCAGGTTTCGACGCTGTGCGCGTCGCCGGCCGCGTGCAGCCGCTCGTAGGCGCGCACCATTTCGGGGACGATCCAGGTGCCGTTTTGGCCGGCGCGCGGCGTGCTTGCACAGGCGCGAATGACTTGGCCAAAGGCGTGGTCTATGCGAATCTCACAATCGGGCGTGGCGGCAAAGCGCTGCAAGGTTTTGCGCAGCGAGCGGTGCAGGCGGAATTCGGCCACCGGCAGCACCATGCGCGGATCGGGCGACCACCAGAGGATGGACTGCCCCGCGCTGAACCACGGGAAGCAGCCTTGCGCATAGGCCGCACGCAGGTACGCGAGATCGAGCGCGCCGCCCGCGGCCAGCAGGCCGGGGGCGGGCGTGTCCGGCCCCCAGGCGCGGTTGGGGGGCGGCAGCGGGTCTTCGGGTTCGAGCCAGGGAAGTTGCAAGGGCATGTGCAAAGCGTAGCAAAGAGCGGCCCAGGCTGCAGAAAATGCACAGAAAAAGGGGCTCAGCCAAAAAACCAATAGCACACGGCAATCGCCGCGAGCACGCCCGCAAGCTCGGCGAGCAGCGCGCAGGCTACCGCGTGGCGCGCACGCTGTATGCCCACGGCGCCGAAATACACCGCGAGCACGTAGAAGGTGGTTTCGGTGCTGCCCTGCACCGTGGCGGCGAGCAGCGCGGCAAAGCTGTCCACGCCGTGGGTCTGCATGGTTTCGATCAGGAGGGCGCGCGCGGCGCTGCCCGAAAAAGGCTTGACCAGCGCCGTGGGCAGCGCATCGACGAAGCGCGTGTCCCAGCCGAGCCATTGCACCGCGGCGCGGATCGCCGCGAGGGCGTACTCCAGCGCCCCCGAGGCGCGCAGCACGCCCACGGCGCAGAGCATGGCCACGAGGTAGGGCAGCAGATTTTTTGCCACCTCGAAGCCTTCGCGCGCGCCGTCGATGAAGGCCTCGTACACAGGCACGCGCCGCCAGGCGCCCAGCAGCAGAAAAAGCAGCAGCAGCCCGAACAGCAGCAGGTTGCCCAGCAGTGACGACAGCTGCGTGAGCGCCGCCGCCGGCAACGTGGCCAGCAGCGCCATGAAGCCGGAGAGCGCCAGCGCCACGGGCAGCAGGTAGGCCAGCACCACGGGGCTCCACAGGGGCAGGCGCTGCACCCAGGCGACACTGAGCAGGCCCACCAGGGTCGAGGCCGAGGTGGCGAGCAGGATGGGCAGAAAGACCAGCGCCGGATCGGGGGCGCCCTGCTGCATGCGGTACATGAAAATCGTCACCGGCAGCAGCGTGAGCGAAGACGCGTTGAGCACGAGGAACAGGATTTGCGCGTTGCTCGCGCTCTCGGGGTGTGGGTTGAGCGTTTGCAATTCGCGCATGGCCTTGAGGCCGATCGGCGTGGCGGCGTTGTCCAGGCCGAGTGCGTTGGCGGCAAAGTTCAGCGTGATGAGCCCGAGTGCCGGGTGCCCGCGCGGCACTTCGGGCATGAGGCGCTGAAACAGCGGCGCAAGCCCGCGCGCGAGCGCCGCGACCAGCCCCGCGCGCTCGGCGATGCGCAAAAAGCCCAGCCACAGTGTGAGCGTGCCAAAGAGCAGCAGCATCACCTCGACGGAGAGCTTGGCCATGCCGAACAGCGCCTCGACCATCGCGGCAAACACCTGCGCCTGCCCGCCCCCGAGCCACTGGCCCAGCGCGGCAAGCGCTGCGGTGAGGAAAAAGCCGAGCCAGAGACGATTGAGCATAGAGTTGGGAAAGGTGCGGTGATTGTGCAAATGCAGCAGGGTATCCCTGTAAGAATGGGCTCCAAAAGCATACGGCGTGGGAATTTTGCGCGGTTTCTTGGTATCGTAGGAGGCATCTCAGCAACCAGGAGAAGACAGACCATGACCGAAAACCAAGCGAGCACGAACCTGCGCTGGCGTCTGGAAGAGTTGGATTTTTCTGCCCTTGACGCCGCGAAGGTGCAGGCGCGCGACGATATTTTCCTGCTGGTGTGCAGCGCTTCATTCGTCGAAAGCGGCGCTGACGTGTATGCACAGAACCTCGTCGATTATTTCGCCGGCGACGCCGAGACGGGCGCATGGCTGGACGCGCACTGGATGGCCGAGGAACTGCAACACGGCCGGGCGCTCAAGGCCTACGTGCAGCAGGTCTGGCCCGACTTCGACTGGGACGGCGCCTACGCCGACTTTTTTGCCGAATATTCAAAACTCTGCACCACCGATGAACTCGAGCCCACGCGCGGGCAGGAGATGGTGGCGCGCTGCATCGTCGAGATGGGCACCACCACTTACTACCAGGCGCTGCACGCCGTGAGCGACGAGCCCGTGCTGCGCGACCTGTGCTGGCGCATACGCACCGACGAGGTGCAGCACTACAAGCACTTCTACCACTATTTTTTGAGCTACCGCGAGCTCGAGCACTTGAGCCGCCCGCAGGTCATCGCCACGCTGTGGCGCCGCGCGGCCGAGCTGCGCCAGAGCGACGCCGACGTCGCCCTGCGCCATGCCTGGAACTGGCGCTTTCGCGGCCGCGCCGACGCGCCGTCCTACGATGCAATGAGCCGCCAGCTGTTCGCGCTCATGCGCACCCAGTACCCCGTAGATATGGCCATGCGCATGGCGATCAAACCGCTGCAACTGCCAGCCTGGCTGGAGCAGCGCATGGAGCGCCCCTTGAGCGCCGTGGCGCGCTGGGCTTTGCTGCATTGATCTTGATAGCAGCACATGCTTGCTGTACATGGGCTATAGCCCGTTTTTATGTGTAATTTGCAGGCGGCAGCAAAAAATCCACGCCATTTGGGCGGCCCGGTAGTTTGAGCTGGCTCACGGGCGCCGGGCTTTGCGCGATTGGCTTGCCGCGTCGGTACACCGCGAGGCGCGCCGCGCGCAGGCGAATCGCCTCGGCAGGGTCGCGCGCGTGCAGCAGCACGAAGTCGGCGTGGCAACCCGGCTGCAGGCCGTAGCCCTCCAGCCCCAGCAGCCGCGCGGGCTGCGTGGTCACGGCCTCGAAGCAGGCGCGCATGGCGCTCTGGCTGGTCATCTGCGCCACGTGCAGCCCCATGTGCGCGACTTCGAGCATGTCGGCGCTGCCAAGGCCATACCATGGGTCGAGCACACAGTCCTGCCCGAAGGCGAGCGTGAGGCCCGCGGCCAGCAGTTCGGGCACGCGCGTCATGCCGCGGCGCTTGGGGTAGCTGTCGTGGCGGCCTTGCAGGGTGATGTTGATGAGGGGATTCGCGACCACGCCGAGCTGCGCCTCGGCCATGAGCGGAATCAGCTTGCTGACGTAGTAGTTGTCCATGCTGTGCATGGAAGTCAGGTGCGAACCCGTCACGCGCCCCTGCAGGCCCAGGCGCTGCGTCTCAAAGGCCAGGGTTTCGACATGGCGCGAGTGCGGGTCGTCGCTCTCGTCGCAGTGCATGTCCACGCGCTTGCCCGCTTCGGCTGCGATCTCGCACAGGATGCGCACACTCTCTGCGCCCTCGGCCATGGTGCGCTCGAAGTGCGGAATGCCGCCCACCACGTCCACGCCCAGTTCCAGCGCGCGCCGCAGGTTGGCCAGGCCGCCGGGGCTGCGCAGCACGCCGTCCTGCGGAAACGCGACGAGCTGCAGGTCGAGGTAGGGCGCCACGCGCCGCTTCACGTCGAGCAGCGCATGCACCGGCAGCAGGCTCGGCTCGCTCGTGTCCACGTGGCTGCGGATCGCGAGCAGGCCGCGCGCCACGGCCCAGTCGCAATAGCGCAGCGCGCGCTCGACGATGGCCTCGTGCGTGAGCGTGGGCTTGAGCTCGCCCCACAGCGCGATGCCTTCGAGCAGCGTACCGCTTTCGTTCACGCGCGGCTGGCCGTAGCTCAGGGCCGAGTCGAGGTGGAAATGCGCATCGACGAAGGGCGGGCTGAGCAGCAGACCGCGGGCATCCACGGTCTCTTGCGCAGGCGCCTGCAGGCCTTCGGTGACTTCGACGATGCGGCCATCTTGCACGGCGATGGACATGTTGCGGCGGCCATCGGGCAGGCTGGCGCGGGTGATGAGCAGGTCGAGCATGGGTAGTGGCCTCACATGTGCGGTGGCGAAATTCAGCGCATGGCCTACTTCGTGCCAAAAATCCTGTCCCCCGCGTCGCCCAGGCCGGGCAGGATGTAGCCGTGCTCGTTGAGCTGGCGGTCTATCGCGGCGGTGTAGATGGGCACGTCGGGGTGCGCCTGGCGCAGCGTGGCGATGCCTTCGGGGGCGGCCAGCAGGCACAGGAACTTGATCGAGCGCGGCTGCAGCTGCTTGAGCCGCGTGATGGCCGCCACCGCCGAGTGGCCCGTGGCCAGCATGGGGTCGACGACGATCACGTCGCGCTCGTTCATGCCGGTGGGCATCTTGAAGTAATACTCCACGGCTTCGAGCGTGGCCGGGTCGCGGTACAGGCCGATGTGGCCCACGCGGGCGTTGGGCACCACGCGCAGCAGGCCATCGAGCATGCCGTTGCCCGCGCGCAGGATGGAGGCAAAGACCAGCTTCTTGCCGTCGATGATGGGCGCCATGGTTTTTTCGAGCGGGGTCTCGACCTCCACGAGCTGCGTGGGTACATCGCGCGTGATCTCGTAGGCCATGAGCATGGCGAGCTCGCCCAGCAAGGTGCGAAACGACGTGCTGCTGGCTTCCTTGTTGCGCATCAGCGTGAGCTTGTGCTGCACGAGCGGGTGGGTGACGACGTGGACTTGGGGCTCGGTCATGGCAGGAATGGGGCAGGTGGAGGAGCGCAGGATTTTGAATCAAAAACGCCAATGTGACTTATGCAGCAAGCACTGGAAGCTATGGTTTTGATAATCCATGGTGTCGGGCAGTGGCCTGCCGCGTCAGCGCCGCTTGCCGCCCACGAGCGTGCCCATCACGCCGCGCAGCAGCTCGCGGCCCAGTGCCGAGCCCATGGTGCGCACGGCGGACTTGGCCAGCGTCTGTGCCAGGCCGTCGCGCTGGCCGCCGCGCGGGCCGGTGCTGCCGAACAGCACCTCGCCCAGGCCGCCGAGCACGCTGGACATGGCGCTCGCGCCGCTGCCGGCATCGGTTGCGCCGGCTTCGAGACCGCCGGGGGCTGCGCCGCCGGGAGCGGATGCGCCGGATGTGCCCGGCGCTGCGGAAGCCCCGGACGCCGATACAGCGCGGCCCTGGAGCTTTTCGTAGGCCGATGCGCGATCCACGGTTTTTTCATAGACGCCTGCGACCAGCGATTGCGCGCGCAGCGCCGCGCGCTGCTGCGGCGTGATCGGGCCGATCTGGCTGCCCGGCGGCAGCACGAAGGCGCGTTCGGTCACGCCGGGGCGGCCTTGCGCGTCGAGCAGGCTCACGAGCGCCTCGCCCACGGCGAGCTCGGTGATCGCACGTTCTATGTCCAGCCCCGGGTTGGGGCGCATGGTGCTGGCTGCGGCCTGCACGGCCTTCTGGTCGCGCGGGGTGAAGGCGCGCAGCGCGTGCTGCACGCGGTTGCCCAGCTGCGCGAGCACGCTGTCGGGGATGTCGAGTGGGTTTTGCGTGACGAAATACACGCCCACGCCCTTGGAGCGCACCAGGCGTACGACCAGCTCGATGCGTTCGAGCAGCACCTTGGGCGCTTGGTCGAAAAGCAAATGCGCCTCGTCGAAGAAGAACACGAGCTTGGGCTTTTCGGGGTCGCCGATTTCGGGCAGCTGCTCGAACAACTCCGACAGCAGCCACAGCAGAAAGCTCGCATACAGGCGCGGCGCGTGCATGAGCTGGTCGGCCGCCAGGATGTTGACCACGCCACGGCCAGCCACGGTTTGCAGCAGGTCGGCAATGTCGAGCATGGGCTCGCCGAAGAACTGGTCGCCGCCTTGCTGCTCGATCTGTAGCAGACCGCGCTGGATTGCGCCCACGCTCGCGGCGCTGATGTTGCCGTAGCTGGTAGTGAGCGTGCGCGCGTTGTCGGCGGCGTACTGCAGCACGGCGCGCAGGTCTTTGAGGTCAAGCAGCAGCAGGCCGTTGTCGTCCGCGAGCTTGAACACCAGGTTCAGCACGCCCATTTGCGTGTCATTCAAGTCCAGCATGCGCCCCAGCAGCAGCGGCCCCAGGTCGGAAATGGTGGCGCGCACAGGGTGGCCTTGGACGCCGAACACGTCCCACAGCGTCACGGGGCAGGCTTGCGGTGTCGGCGCAGGCAGGCCGCGCTCGGCGAGCGTGGCGGCGAGCTTGTCGCCCATGCTGCCCGGCTGGCTGATGCCGCTGAGGTCGCCCTTGACGTCGGTGAGGAACACCGGCACGCCGATGCGCGAAAAATTTTCCGCAAAGGTCTGCAGCGTTACCGTCTTGCCTGTGCCCGTGGCGCCGGTGATGAGGCCGTGGCGGTTGGCCATCTGCGGCAGCAGCTCGCAGCGGGTGTGGGCATTGCGCGCGATCAACAGAGGTTCAGTCATGGCGTATGGCGATTGAAGAGGTTGAAGGGGCGTTGAAGGGCAAAAGTAAAATCCGGCAAGATTAAAACAGGATCAAAAGGACATCCCATGGCAGGACACAGCAAATGGGCGAACATCCAGCACCGCAAGGGGCGGCAGGATGAAAAGCGCGGGCGCATCTGGACGCGCATCATCCGCGAGATCACCGTGGCCGCGCGCGCCGGCGGGGGCGACTTGGCGGCCAATCCGCGCCTGCGCCTGGCGGTGGACAAGGCCAGGGCGGCAAACATGCCTTCGGACCGCGTCAAATACAACATCGACAAGGCCACGGGCAACGCCGAGGGTGTGAACTACGAGGAAATCCGCTACGAGGGCTATGGCATTGGCGGCGCGGCCGTGATCGTGGACACCATGACGGACAACCGCGTGCGCACCGTGGCCGAGGTGCGCCACGCCTTCAGCAAATACGGCGGCAACCTGGGCACCGAAGGCTCGGTGGCGTTCCAGTTCAAGCACTGCGGGCAGCTCATCTTCCCGCCCGGCACGAGCGAGGACAAGGTCATGGAAGTAGCGCTCGAAGCCGGCGCCGAAGACGTCATCAGCGACGAGGAGGGCACCATCGAAGTGCTCACCGCGCCCGCCGACTTCGAGGCCGTGAAGGCCGCGCTCGAAGCCCCCGGGCTCACGCCCGAAGTGGCCGAGGTCACCATGCGCCCCGAAAACACCGTGGAGCTCTCGGGCGACGACGCCGCGCGCATGCAAAAGCTCCTCGACGCGCTCGAAGACCTCGACGACGTGCAGGCGGTCTATCACAACGCGGCGCTTTAACCATGGACATTCTCGTCATCGGCGGCGGTGGCCGCGAGCACGCACTGGCCTGGAAGCTGCGCCAGTCGCCCAAGGCCGGCAAGATCTACGTCGCGCCGGGCAACGGCGGCACGGCGCTGGCTGGCCAGTTCGAAAACCTGCCCATCACCGACGTGCAGGCGCTGCGCGCCTGGGCGCAGGAGCACAAAATCGGCCTCACCGTGGTCGGCCCCGAGGCACCGCTCGCGGCGGGCGTGGTCGATGAATTTCGCGCGCATGGCTTGCGCATCTTCGGCCCCACGCGCGCTGCGGCGCAGCTCGAGAGCTCCAAGGCTTTTTCCAAAGCCTTCATGCGCCGCCACGGCATCCCCACGGCCGACTACGACACCTTCACCGAGCCTGCACCTGCGCACGCCTTCATCGAACGGCTCGGCGCGCCCATCGTCGTCAAGGCCGATGGCCTGGCGGCGGGCAAGGGCGTGGTCGTGGCGCAGACGCTTGCCGAGGCGCACGCCGCGGTCGATTACATGCTGATCGACAACAAATACGGCGTGCAGCACAACGCGGACGCCGAGGGCAAAGCGCAGCCGCGCGTGGTGATCGAAGAATTTTTGCCCGGCGAGGAGGCGAGCTTCATCGTGCTGTGCGATGGCAAAAACGTGCTTGCGCTTGCCACCAGCCAGGACCACAAACGCCTGCTCGACGGCGACCAGGGACCCAACACCGGCGGCATGGGCGCGTATTCGCCGGCGCCGGTCGTCACCGCCGACGTGCACGCGCGCGCGATGCGCGAAATCATCCTGCCCACCGTGCGCGGCATGGCCAAGGACGGCATCCCTTACACGGGCTTTCTGTACGCCGGTTTGATGATCGACGCGCAGGGTCGGCCCAAGACGCTCGAATTCAACTGCCGCATGGGCGACCCCGAAACGCAGCCCATCATGATGCGCCTCAAAAGCGACCTGGTCGACGTGCTCGGCGCCGCCATCGACGGCAAGCTCGACCAGATCGAGCTGCAGTGGGACCGGCGCACGGCGCTGGGCGTGGTCATGGCCGCGCACGGCTACCCCGAGCAGCCGCGCAAGGGCGACGCGATCACCAGCCTGCCGCCCGATGCCGCGCTGGACGACGACGCCATGGTGTTCCATGCGGGCACCGAATTGGTGGACGGCGTGCTGCGCACCAGCGGCGGGCGCGTGCTGTGCGTCACCGCGCTTGGCGACAGCCTGCGCCTGGCCCAGCAGCGCGCCTACGAGATCGTGCAGCGCATCCACTTCGACGGCGCGCAGTACCGGCGCGACATCGGCCACCGGGCGCTGAAATGAGCGCGCAGCAAACGGCTGCGCAGGCCCTCTCCATCGCCCAGGCCGACCAAGTCCCCCAGGTGCGCGCCTATCTGCTGGGCTTGCAGGCGCGCATCATGGACGCGCTCGATGCTATCGAAGCAGAAGCTGCTTGCGCAGGACAGACGGGCGCCAAGAGCCTTATCGATCCTTGGAGCAAAGCGCCCGGCGAGCTGCTCCAGGGCGACGGCATCACGCGCATCATCGAAGGCGGGCAGGTGTTCGAGCGCGCGGGTTGCGGGTTTTCGCATGTGCGCGGGCCGCGCCTGCCGCCCTCGGCCACGCAGCACCGGCCCGAGCTCGCGGGCGCGCCGTTCGAGGCCATGGGCGTGTCGCTGGTGTTCCACCCGCGCAACCCCTACGTGCCCACGGTGCACATGAACGTGCGCATGATCGCCGCCCGTCCACCCGACCAAGGCCCCGGCGCGCCCGCGCACTGCTGGTTCGGCGGCGGCATGGACTTGACGCCGTACTACGGCTTTCTCGAAGACGTCCAGCATTTCCACCGCTGCTGCCGCGACGCGCTGCAGCCCTTTGGTGCCGACAAGTACCCGCGCTTCAAGCAGTGGTGCGACGAATATTTTTACCTGCGCCACCGCGGCGAGCAGCGCGGCGTGGGTGGTATTTTTTTCGACGACTTTGCCGAGCTCGGCTTTGCGCAAAGCCTGGCCCTGCTGCAGTCCGTGGGCGATGCGTTCCTGGGCGCCTACCTGCCCATCGTGCAGCGCCGCCGCCACACGCCCTGGGGCGAGCGCGAGCGCGCGTTCCAGCTCTACCGGCGCGGGCGCTACGTCGAATTCAATCTCGTGTGGGACCGCGGCACGCACTTCGGCCTGCAGTCGGGCGGGCGCACCGAGTCCATCCTGCTCTCGATGCCGCCGCTCGTGGCCTGGTCGTACCAACGTGAAGACGGCCCCGACACGCCCGAAGCGGCGCTCGTGCGCGACTTTTTGCAGCGGCGCGACTGGCTTGCCGAAGCGGGCGCCGCTGGCAGTACGGCGATGCTCAAAAAATGAGAGCTGCTCGCGCTTGCTGCACCTGCACAAAAGGCCAAAAACACATGAAATTTCCGAGCCGCCACCGTGGCGCCCGCACGTCGATGTAGGGAACTCGCCTATGGCTGGCATGCGGCTTGCGGCTTAATATTTCGTCCATTTCCTTTGCCCACACCCTTCTGATGAGCACCAATACCCTTTCGGAATCTGCCGCCAAAAAGAACATCACCAAGCTCCAGCGCGCCATCGTCGATGGCCTGGAGGATGTCAAGGCGCAGGACATACAAGTCTTCAACACGGCGGAACTCTCGCCGCTGTTCGAGCGCGTGATCGTGGCCTCGGGCACCTCGAACCGCCAGACCAAGGCGCTGGCCGCGAGCGTGCGCGACGCGGTGCGCGCGGCGGGCTTCGACAAGCCGCGCGTCGAGGGCGAGGACAACGGCGAGTGGATCATCGTCGATTGCGGCGCTGCCGTGGCGCACATCATGCAGCCCGCGATCCGCCAGTATTACCGGCTCGAAGACCTCTGGGGCGAGACGCCCGTGCGCCTGAAGCTCGGTGCCACCAAGCCCGTCAAACCCGCAAAGTCCGCCAAGGCCGCAAAGAAAACCGCCAAGCCTGCCCAGGCCGCAGCGCCCGAGGATGAAACTGCGGCAAAGAAGCCGGCCAAGCGCAGCAAGGCAGCCGTCGAGGAGGCTGGCACTGCTGTCCCGGCCGTGAAAAAATCTACGGCCAAAGAGCCTGTAGCCAAGAAAGCGTCAGCGCGGACAGCTACCAAAACCGCAGTCAAATCGGCAGCCCAAGCCGCCCCGAAAACGGCTGCAAAGACGGCCGCAAAAACAGCCGTGAAGAAGGCTGCGCAAAAGCTCGCCAAGGCGCCGGCCAAAACCCCGCGCAAAACTTCCGCCAAGGCACCCGTGCAGACCATCGTCGTTGCGCCGCCCGCGCGCAAGAAGGCGGCCGCAAAAACGGCGGCCAAAAAAGCCCCAGCTTCCCGCTGAGCTGACGCACGCAGGCCATGAAGCTGCTGATCGTGGCCGTGGGCCAGCGGGTGCCCGACTGGGCGCAGACGGCTTACGAGGACTATGCCAAGCGCTTTCCGCCCGAGCTCAAGGTCGAGCTCAAGACCGTCAAGACCGAGCCGCGCGGCAGCAAAAGCCTGCAAACTCTGCAAGCCGCCGAGCGCGCACGCATCGAAGCCGCGCTGCCGCGTAGTGCGCATGTGGTGGTGCTCGACGAGCGCGGCGCGCGCCTCACCACGCCGGCGCTGGCCGAGCGGCTGCGCAGCTGGCAGCAAGCGGGCGACGACGTGGCGCTCTTGATCGGCGGGCCCGACGGGCTGGACCCGGCACTGCGCGCCGCGGCGCACGAGAGCCTGCGGCTGTCCGACCTGACGCTGCCGCACGCTTTGGTGCGCGTGCTGTTGATCGAGCAGCTCTATCGCGCCTGGTCCATCAACGCGGGCCATCCGTACCACCGGGCCTGACGTGCTCGGGCATGATGGGGGTGGCCGCGCCACCGCAGATTGCTATGGAGTTTGTATCTGCTCGCGCTGGCAGCGCAAGCGCAAATGGCATATTTCTTTCATAATTTGGCAGCCATGTCCGCCTTCATCTACCTTGCCTCGCAAAGCCCGCGCCGCAGCCAGTTGCTCAGCCAGATCGGCGTGCGCCATGCACTGCTGCTGCCCCAAACCGCGGGCGCTGACGACACCGTCGGGCAGGTGGCTGATGACCTCGTCGAAGACGCCGAAGCGCTCGAAGCCGTGCGTCCCGGCGAGGCGCCCGCCCGCTACGTGCAGCGCGTGACGGCGCTCAAGCTCGACGCCGCCGTGGCGCGGCATGCGCGCCGCGGCCTGCCCGCAGCGCCGATTCTGTGCGCCGACACCACTGTCGCGCTCGGGCGCAGCATCTTTGGCAAGCCCGCCGACGCAGCCGAGGCCGCGCGCATGCTCGCCGCGCTCTCGGGCAGGGTGCACCGCGTGCTCACGGCCGTGGCGCTGCAGGCCGGGCCCCGGCGCCTTGCGGCGCTGTCGGTCTCGCGCGTGCGTTTTGCCGCCATGACGCCGGCGCAGATCACCGCCTACGTGGCCAGCGGCGAACCGCTGGGCAAGGCCGGGGCCTATGGCATCCAGGGGTCCATCGCCCAATACGTGGAGAACCTGAACGGCAGCTACAGCGGCATCATGGGGCTGCCGCTGTATGAGACGGCGCGGTTGCTGCGCGCCGTGGGCGTGCTGCGCGACCACTGATCACTGGTAGTTCGCAAGCCGTTCGACGTCAGGGATGTGGATCTCGCGCTTGTCGATGCGGATCAGCCCGGCGGCTTCCAGTTCGTGCAGCACGCGCGAGAAATACTCGGGCGTGATCGACAGGAGCGAGGCGATGGTGGCCTTGCTCACCGGCAACGACACCTGCAGCGCCACGGCCTCTTTGCGCGCGGTGAGGCACGGCGCCGCACGGCCGGCGCTGGCGAGGGCCAGCGCTGCGGCGTCTTCGGCATTCTCTGGCAGCGAGCGCAGCAGGTAGCCGATCACGCGCTGCATGCCGTTGTGCAGTGCATAGGTCTGCACGTCGTGCACCAGGCCGTGCAGGCGGCGCGAGATGCCCGCCAGCATGCGCATGGCAAAGCGCGGGTCGCTCTCGATCTCCTGCACCACGGCGGCCTTGCCCACGCTCAGCAGCAAGGTGTCGGCCAGGGCCTGGGCGTTGATGATTTAGGGCTTGTCGGTGAACATCAGCGCCTCGGCGAAGCTCATGCCGGGGCCCACGAGCTCTATGACCTTCTCCTGCCCGGCGGAAGAGATGGCGAACAGCTTGACCTGCCCCATGACGGTGACGTGGAACTCCTTGCAGGGGGTGCCCACGCGAAACACGTCATCGCCGCGTGCATAGCGCCGCAGGCGACAGCCCGCAGCCAGTCGCTGCAGTTCGGCAGGGGTCATTTCCTGGAACAAGGGCAGGGCCGCAAGATAGCGCGGGATGTCGAATTGCTGGATGTCCATGGACTGGCTTGGGTGGGTACTTAAAGTGGAATTATGAATGACTCTTTGATTTCTGCAGAAATTCTGTATCCCGCATGTAGCAATCGCATGACATCCCCACGGGCGCGTGCCCGTTTGCCGTGGCGCTGTCTGCTGCAAGCGCTGGAGCAGGGAAGTGCCGCGTCAGCGTGTCAGCGTGTCAGCGCAGCATAAGCAGCGGCCAGGCGGCGCACCAGGTCTTGCGGGCGGTGTACCAGTGCGTAGCCGGCAGAGCCGAACAGGTAGGGCAGGTAGTCGTGTGCCTGCGCGTCTATGGTGACGCAAAACGGCGTCAGCCCGGCCGTGCGCGCGGCGTGCACGGCGTGGCGCGTGTCTTCGAGGCCATAGCGGCCTTCGTACTGGTCCAGGTCGTTGGGCTTGCCGTCGGTCAGCAGCAGCAGGCGTAGGCGCTCGGGGCGCGCGGCCAGCTGCACTGTGGCGTGGCGGATGGCCGCGCCCATGCGGGTGTAGTAGCCGGGTTTGATGGCCCCGACGCGGTCGCGCGTGCGCGCGTTCCAGGCCTCGTCAAAGCTTTTGAGCTGGTGGATGCGCACGTTCTGCCGCCGCACTGACGAGAAGCCCAGCATCTCGAACGGGTCGCCGCTGGCAGACAGCGCCTCGCCGAACACGTACAGCGCGTCGCGGATCACGTCGATCACGCGCGCGTTTTGCGTGGCGTAGGCGTCGGTGGAAAGCGACAGGTCGGCCAGCAGCAGCGTCGCCAGGCTGCGCTCGCTGCGCACGCGCCGGCTGAACACCGCCGGCGTTGCGCTGTGCGGCGCGGCCGCAGCGTCGACGCGGTGCCGCACCCAAGCGTCAAGGTCCAGCTCTTCGCCCTCGGGCTGGGCGTGCAGGTGCCCCATGCCGCCGCGCAGCACCTCCATGCGCCGGCGCACGCGCCGGGCCGTCACGCGCAGCGCGGGCGGGGGGCAAAAGGGTGCCGGATCGACGGGCACCAGAGTCTGCAGCGCGCAGTGCTCGGCGATCAGCTGGCCGCGCCGCCAGTCCCATTCGGGCAGGCGGATGCCGGGGCCCAGTGGCCGGTCATCGGCCGCGGCGCTGGGCAGGTCCAGGTCGAACTTCACGCGCGAAGCGGTGGTCTGGCCGTCGGGCGCGATGGCGAGCAGGTCCATGTCGTTTGCCGCGGCCAGGGCGTTGCCGTCGTCGTCATCGTCGCTCGCGCGGTTGACCTTGACGAATTCGCCCCACGAGAAGATGGATTCAGCACGGAAAAACATCAGCAAGGGCGCCTTGTCGCGTTCGTCGGCCACGGCCTGGGCGCGGCGGCGGCGCGGGTCTTGCTTGCTGGCGGGGCGCTCGGCGTGGGCCCCTGCGGGGTCGGGTCTGCACGCCGCTGGTGCCACCGTGGCGGCGGCGGTGTCCAGCCAGAGCCAGACCGGCGCCACTTCTTCGGGGCGCACGTCGGCGGCGGTGTCGCTTTCTCGGTCCTTCAGCGCACGCCGCACCATGTGTTCGGCCTCGGCCGCGCGGCCGCGCAGGCCCGAGGGATCAGGGCGCAGCGCGCATTCCGCGGCCAGCAGCTGCCGGTAGCGCCCGGCCAGGCCCGGAAAGGTGGCCAGCGCGCGCTGCGTGGCGCGCCGGTTGTCGGCGATCCAGTCGCCCGTGGGCGCGATGTGCGCGGCCAGCGCCGCCAGCCAGAGGTAGAGCGCGCGGTTCAGCGCGGCGTCCGCATGCACCGCGATGCGCGGCGGCAGCGACAGCACCTCGGGTTCGAGCCGACCGGTGGCCGCGTGCGTGCCGGTGCCCGCCACGCGCTCGAGCCAGTGGCGCGCGCCGCCCACCTTGCGCGCGCCAGCCGGCGCCACGCGCACGGCGGCGGCGCCGCCCGCCGCGCGGAACATCAGCGTGATGCTGCGCTGCACCTCGCCCAGTTCCACCGCGGCGTTTTCGTGTTGCCGTTGCGCGGCGCGGCGGATGAAGCGGTCCCACTGTTTGCCTACCCACTCTTCCATCTCAGGACTCTCCTTCGCGCAGGGCGGCGGCCTCTTTTTCGGCCTTGCGCTGGCGCAGCGTTTCGCGCACGGCGTCTGCGCCTATCTTCCATTCGAGCAGGGGCTCGTGTCCCTGATTGCTGCAAGTTTGCGAGCACGCATCGAGGCACTGGCCGCATTGCACGCAGGAAAACATCATGCGTTTGATGTTGCGCGGGTGCAGCCGCATGGGGCAGCCGTTGTCGCAGGCCGACCCTTGCGGAAATGCCGCGGTGCTGCAGCTGCGGCAGGCGCGCGCATGGTCGCGGTCGAACGCGACCACCATGCCCTTGGGGTTGGCCATCCAGGCCAGACTCTGAAACAGGCCGACCGCGCAACCGAAGCGGCAAAACAGATGGCGCGCAAAGGCGAACTCGAGCGTGAACACCACCGTGGCGGCGACCAGAAAGCGCGTGGGGTTGGGCGCCAGCTTGCCCGTGCGCAAACCACTCCAGACCTCGGACGGCGGCAGCAGGTAGGAAAGCAGCGTGACGGCCCAGAGAAAGCCAAACACCAGGCACAGGCCGAAGAACACCGGCCACCAGCGTGCCGCGGGCTGCACGCCCGCGCGCGGGGTGCGGTGCTTGTCCCACAGGCTGAGCTTGCCGCAGGCGCGCTGCAGCGTGGCGTTGAGCGTTTCCACCAGCGTGAAGTGCGGGCACAGCCAGCCACAGTAAAGGCGCCCGTAGCGCCAGGCCACGGCGAGAAAGGCGGCGACCAGCGCGATCACCGGCACGAAGGCGCGCAGCACAATCTGCACTGCCGCCTGGTTGGCGCTGATCTGACCGGCCTTGAAGGCGTCGATACCCAGGCTCCAGCGCTGGCCGAGGAACCACAGCTGCGTCTCGTGCACGTCAAAGCGCAGCAGGTTCAGCGCAGGGGCCAGCAGAAACAGGGCGAAGAAGCCCAGCTGGAACAAAAGGCGGCGGCGTTGCAGCGCTGGCATGAGGAGGAGGGCAGTGCTGCCGCCGCGGGGAAGTGTCAAGCAGCGTTGCCCAGCACCGCCTGCACCACGTCGTCGAGCGCGGCGGCGGTCTCCAGGTCGTCGGTCAGCGCGTCCACGATGGCCGCGCGGCAGGCCGCGTACAGCGGCAGGCCGCTGGCCACGAGCCGGCCCGCCATTACGAGCAGGCGCGTGCTTGCGGTCTCTTCGAGGTCGTGGTCGGTCAGGCGGCGCAGCGACTGGGCCAGCTGGACCAGCTGCGCTGCCGCGGCGGGATCGACACCCGCCTCGGCCGCGACGATGCGGCGCTCCACCTCGGGCGCCGGGTAGTCGAAACTCAGCGCAATGAAGCGCTGGCGCGTGCTGGGCTTGAGGCTTTTGAGCAGGTTCTGGTAGCCGGGGTTGTAGCTGACCACCAGCATGAAGCCCGGTGGCGCAGCCAGCTGCTCGCCGGTGCGCTCTATGGGCAGCACGCGGCGGTCGTCGGCCAGTGGGTGCAGCACCACGGTGGTGTCCTTGCGCGCCTCGACCACCTCGTCGAGGTAGCAGATCGCGCCGCTGCGCACCGCGCGCGCCAGCGGCCCGTCGGCCCACACCGTGCCCTGCGCACTGATCAGGTGCCGGCCGACCAGGTCGGCCGCGCTCAGGTCGTCGTGGCAGCTCACGGTGATGAGCGGGCGGCCCAGGCGCGCAGCCATGTGCTCGACGAAGCGCGTCTTGCCGCAACCCGTGGGCCCCTTGATCAGCACCGGCAGGCGCTGGCGGAAGGCATGCTCGAAGAGCGCAACCTCGCCCGCCTGCTCGACATAAAACGGCGCGTCCATGAGGTGCGGCTGTTCACTGTGATCCATGGCAGATTCCTTGCTGCATCGGATGCTGCAGGTGCATCGGGCGCATCAGGCACGTTGCGCTGGGCGCGCACCGAGCATGCTGCCGCCACTGCCGGCGGCGTTGTCCACGCGCACCGGCTCGCCGCCGATGAAGAAGCTGGCAAAGTAGAGCAGCTGACCGAGCAGGAAGGTCACGCCGCCGCCGATGCGGATCCAGTAGAAAAAGGCGAGCTGGTCCTGCGTGTTCATGAAGCTCATCGCGCCCTGGGTGGGAATGCGCTGCAGCCAGACCTGCAGGATGCCGGCGCCGGTCAGGGCCAGCACCATCACGGCCATGCCTATGGTCATGATCCAGAAGCTCCACATTTCGGCAGACTGCGCCTTCTGGCTGTTGGCGATGCGGCCGCGCAGCGTGGGCATGGCGTAGCTGATCAGCGTGATCACGACGAGCACATAGGCGCCATAGAAGGCCAGATGGCCGTGGGCCGCGGTGATCTGCGAGCCGTGCGTGTAGTAGTTGACGGCACTGAGCGTGTGGATGAAGCCCCAGAGTCCGGCGCCCAGAAAGCCCAGCACCGAGGTGCCCACGGCCCACAGCACGGCGGCCTGGTTCGGGTGCTCACGGCGGCGGCGCTGCACCATGTTGAAGGCGAACACCGTCATCATGAAGAACGGAATCGGTTCCATGGCCGAGAAGATCGAGCCGATCCAGTGCCAGTAGCCGGGCAGGCCGATGAAGTAAAAGTGGTGGCCGGTGCCGAGGATGCCCGTCATCAGCGCAAAGGCGATGATCACGTACAGCCACTTGTCGATCACTTCGCGGTCCACGCCGGTGGTCTTGACCAGCACATAGGCCAGCAGCGCACCGAGGATCAGCTCCCACACGCCCTCCACCCACAGGTGGACGACGAACCACCAGTACATCTTGTCGCGCACCAGGTTGTGCGGGTTGACGAAGCTGAACAGGAACATCAGCGCCAGGCCCCACAGGCCCATGAGCAGCACCAGGCTGATAGCCGTCTTGCGACCCTTGAGCACCGTCATGCTGATGTTGAATAGAAAGCCCAAGGCCACCACCACGATGCCCACTTTGGTCGGCAGCGGCTGCTCCAGGAACTCGCGCCCCATGGTCTGCAGCAGCTCGTTGCCCGTGAGCTCGGCAAGCCGGGCGTAGGGCACCGTCAGGTAGCCGACGATGGTCAGCGCCCCCGCCACCAGGAAGACCCAGAACAGCACCTTGGCCAGCAGCGGTGAATGCAGCTCGGTTTCGGCCTCTTCGGGCACCAGGTAGTAGGCCGACCCCATGAAGCCGAACAGCAGCCACACGATCAGCAGGTTGGTGTGCACCATGCGGGCCACGTTGAACGGGATGTAGGGAAAGAACAGGTCGCCGATGACGTACTGCAGGCCCAGCGTGATGCCAAACAAAATCTGCCCGGCAAACAGCGCCATGGCGGCGATGAAATAGGGCTTGGAGACCGACTGGCTCTGGTATTTGAGGGTGGGGATGTTCATGGTGTTGCTCCTGTTGCTCGGATGAGCCTTCGGTCAGCCTTCGATGTTGGGCGGCCACTGTTCGTTGTTGACCTCGCCGGTCCACTTGAGGAACTCGACCAGGTCATCGAGCTGCTGCTCGGTCAGGTTGAATTGCGGCATCTGGCGGCGGTGCGGCGCGCCCGTGGGCTGCGCCTTGATCCAGGCCTTGATGAAGTCGCCCCCGCGGCGCTTGTACACATTGCCCAGCTCGGGCGCGAAATAGGCGCCCTCGCCCAGCAGCGTGTGGCAGCCTATGCAGTTGCGCGTCTCCCAGACTTTTTTGCCCGCGACCACCGCAGGGGTGATCGCCTGCGCGTGCGAGCGCTCGGGAATGCGGCGTTCGCTGTCGAACACGATGGCCGCGAACAGCAGCGCGAAAAACACGCTGCCACCGTAAAACATATTGCGGGCGGTCTGTTTGGTAAACCCGCTTTGCGCTTGGCTCATGGAAGGCCTCCGTCACTGGTTGATGGAACGAATCCTCCTTTTTTGCTCGGGTATCGTCCTTGAACCAGTTCAAGGAACAACGACGACAGGCCCCGCACAGTGGAGGCCATGAACAAGCAAGATGAAGCAGGCGGGCTGCATGCCGCCGTGATGGCTGCGCTGGCCAGCGTGGACGACCCCGAAATGGGGGAAAACCTGGTGGACCTGGGCGTGGTCGGCCGCGTCGAGCTGGACGGCGGCTGCGTGCGCGTGCACCTGATCCCCACGAGTGCGACCTGCCCGATGGCGGACGTGATGCTCGAAGACGCCCTGGCCGCCGTGCAGCGCGCCTGCCCGCCCGGCACCGAGGTGGACGTGCGCATGGACTGGGACACGGAATGGTCGCCCGAGCGCCTGTCGCCCGCGCTGCGCGAGCGCTTCGGATGGTGAGCGCCGCACGCAGCCGCCGCACCGAGCCGCCCCCGCTGCCGCGCTGGGCCGTGGGCGCGGTGGCGCTGATGGCCGTGCTTAACCTGCTGGGTGCCCTGGTCGGCGGCCTGGTGCGCGTGGGTGCGCTGCCGGTGCAGGCGCTCGGACCCACGGGTGCACACGCCACGGGCGCACACGGCGCGCTGATGGTGGCGGGTTTCTTCGGCGCGCTGATCGCGCTCGAACGCGCGGTCGCGCTGCGGCGCGGCCTCTGGGTGCCCGTGCTCGCGGCGCTGGGCGGCTGGCTGGGCTGGGGCGGTGGCCTCTGGGCCGCGGCCAGTACCCTGTGGGTCGCCTCGGCGCTGGGGTTGGTGTGGCTTTACGTCTGGGCCGGAGCGCACCGCGCGTTGTCCCTGCCGCTGGCCGTGGAGGCCTCGGGCACGGTGGCACTGGTGCTTGCAAACGCCGCCTTTGTCGTCTTTGCCGCCGCCCACCCCGACGCAGCGCGCACAGGCTGGGGCGCCTTTCTCGTGCTGACCATCGCAGGCGAGCGGCGCGAACTGACGCGCCTGGTCAAGCTGCCGCCCTGGGCTGCACAGGCCTTTTTGCTGGTCTGGGCCGGTGCGGCAGTGGCGGTGTTGCTGGCGTTGCTCGGGCTGGGCCTGGCGGACACGGTCTGGTGGGTGGCCACGGCGCTGTTGGCCGTCTGGCTGCTGCGCTTCGATGTGGCGACGCGCCAATGGCGCGCACGCGGCTGGGCCGGGCACACGGCGATCTGCCTGCTAGTGGGCTACGGCTGGCTCGCGCTGGCCGCCGCGCTGGGCCTGGCGGGGCAGGCGGTTGCCTGGCACGTGCTCTGGCTGGGCTTTGTGTTGGCCATGGTCTTCGGCCACGCGCCCATCATGCTGCCCGCGCTGGCCGGCTGGCGCCCCGCACCCACGCGCTGGGCGCTGCTGCCGCTGGGCGTGCTCGGCGCAAGCGTGCTGCTGCGGGTGCTGGCCTCGATCGGCGGCTGGCCGGCCGGGCTGGCGCTGGCCGGTGCCGGCCATGCGCTGGCCTTGGTGCTGTTCGGTGTGGTGATGGTGCGCGCGGTGCGGCGCGGGCGGTAGTGCCCGAGTCGTCGGCGTGTTGCAGGCATACTGCGCACGAATCAACGACGCTTCGCACTGACCATGGGTACAGCGCCCGTGGGCGGGGCTGCTTTTGCCATGAAACCCGAAGAAAAAGCGCGCCAACGCATCGACGACAAACTCGTGTCCGCCGGCTGGGTGGTGCAGGACGTGAAGCAGCTCGACTTGTCTGCCGGAGTCGGCGTTGCCGTGCGCGAATACCCCACCGACACCGGCCCGGCGGATTACGTGCTGTTCGTCCACCGCAATGCGGTGGGGGTGATCGAGGCCAAGAAAGACAACGCGGGCGAAAACATCACGGTGGTCGAAAGCCAGACCGCGCGCTACGCCACTGCCAACCTCAAGTGGCGCAAAGACAACACGCCCCTGCGCTTCCTGTTCGAGGCCACGGGCCAGATCATCCGCTTTACCGACAACGCCGACCCGGCGCCGCGTTCGCGCGAAATCTTCCACTTCTTCAGGTCCGAAACGCTGGCAGCCTGGCTCGCGCAGCCCAACACCCTGCGCCGCCGCCTGGCAGAGCACATGCCCGCGCTGCCAGAGCAAAACCTGCGCAGCTGCCAGATCAGCGCCGTCACGGGGCTGGAACAGTCGCTCGCGCAGAACAAGCCCCGTGCCCTCGTGCACATGGCCACCGGTGCGGGCAAAACCTTCACCGCCATCACGGCGGTGTATCGCCTGCTCAAGTTTGGTGGCGCCCGGCGCGTCCTGTTTCTGGTCGATACGCGCAACCTTGGCAAGCAGGCCCAGCAGGAGTTCATGGCCTACACGCCGCCGGACGATGCCCGCAAGTTCACCGAGCTCTACAACGTGCAGCGGCTGGCCTCGCCCAGCATAGACCCGCACGCGCAGGTGTGCATCAGCACCATCCAGCGCATGTATTCCATCCTGAGTGGCGAGCCGATCGACGAGTCGGCCGAAGACGTGTCGCTGAATGAGGTGCAGCAGACCGCCAGGCAGGAAAAGCTCGTCCGCTACAACCCCGCCGTGCCGGTGGAAACCTTCGACTTCATCGTCATCGACGAGTGCCACCGCAGCATCTACAACCTGTGGAAGCAGGTGCTCGACTATTTCGACGCCTTCCTGATAGGCCTTACCGCCACGCCCGACAAACGCACTTTTGGCTTTTTCAACGAAAACATCGTTGCCGAATACACCTATGAGCAATCCGTGGCCGATGGCGTCAACGTCGGCTACGACGTGTACGAAATCGAAACCGAAATCACCCAAAAGGGCGCCGAACTCAAGGCCAAGGAATGGGTGGACCACCGCGAACGCGCCACGCGCAAGAAACGCTGGGCAGAAACTGAGGAAGACACCCCCTACACCGGCAAGGAGCTGGACCGCTCCGTCGTGAACCCGAGCCAGATCCGCCAGGTGATCCAGGCCATGAAAACCGCGGTGGAAACAGAAATCTTCCCCACCCGCACCGAGACGCCCAAGACCCTGATTTTTGCCAAAACCGACAGCCACGCCGACGACATCATCCAGATCGTGCGCGAGGTTTACGGGCAGGGCAACGCCTTTTGCAAAAAGGTCACCTACCGTGCCGAAGAAGACGCCGACAGCATCCTCAGCAGCTTTCGCAACGACTACCACCCGCGCATCGCCGTCACCGTGGACATGATCGCCACCGGCACCGACGTAAAGCCCCTGGAGGTGCTGCTGTTCATGCGCGACGTGCGCAGCAAGGGCTACTACGAGCAGATGAAAGGGCGCGGCGTGCGCAGCCTGGATGGCGACAGCCTGAGGCGCGTCAGCAACAGCGCCGACGGCGCCAAAACCCGCTTCGTGCTCATCGACGCCGTGGGCGTGGAAAAAAGCCTCAAGACCGAAAGCCGTCCGCTGGAAAAGAAACCCGGCGTGCCGCTGAAAGACCTGCTGCAAGGCGTGGCCATGGGCAGCCGCGACGAAGACACCGTGCTCAGCCTGGCCAACCGGCTGGTGCGGCTGGCCAAGCAGCTGGACGCCAAAGCGCAGGCCCGCATCGCCAAAGCCAGTGGCGGCATCCCGGTGGCCGATCTGGGCAAAGCCCTGATCGTTGCACTCGACCCCGACGCCATCGTGCAAGCCGCGCTGGCCACCGCCAGGGCCCAAGGCATCACGCGCAGCGAAGACACCCTGCTGCCCGAAGAAATCGAAGCCGCCCGCGCCGAGCGCGTGGCCGCTGCCTGCGCGCCCTTTGACAAACCGGAACTGCGCGACGAAATCGAAAACGCCCGCCGCGAGCGCGAACAGCTCATCGACCACATCAACCTCGACCAGGTCACGCACAGCGGCTTCTCAGAGCAGGCCCAGGCGCAGGCCCAGGCAGTGACCCAAACTTTTGCCGACTACCTCCGGCAGCACAAGGACGAAATCGCCGCGCTCGACTTCTTTTACCAGCAGCCCTACCAGCGCCGCGCGCTCACCTTCGACATGGTCGAAGACCTGCACCAGCACCTGAGCAAGCCGCCGCTGATGCTCACCACCGAGCGCCTGTGGAGCGCCTACGCCCGCGTGCAGGCCAGCAAGGTCAAAGGCACAGACCGCAAGCGCCAGCTCACCGACCTGGTGTCGCTGGTGCGCTTTGCGCTGGGGCTGGAGGGCGAACTGCGGCCCTTTGCCGACGAAGTGGACAAGCGCTTTCAGGCCCGGATATTCCGCCACAACGCGCAGCGCGGCACCGCCTTCACGCCCGAGCAGACCGAATGGCTGCGCCTCATGAAAGACCACATCGCCAGCAGCTGCAGCATCAGCCGCGAAGATTTTGATTATGCGGAACTGGCCGACAAGGGCGGCCTGCAAAAAGTCTGGGGCCTGTTTGGTAAGGAACTGGATACCTTGATGAATGAAATGAATATGGAGTTGGTGGCGTGAGTGAATTAAATCAACGCTTCCTTGCTGCCCTTGGGGAATTAGCAGATGAGCCTGTAGAGCAGACTGGGCCAACGAGCGATTTCGTTTATGTCGACATCAGCAGTATCGACCGTGAAAGCAAAAAAATCACCGAAGCCAAGCCATTGACGCTGTCGCAGGCTCCGAGTCGAGCCAAGCAGCTTCTTCGCGCCGGTGACGTGCTGGTTTCAATGACGCGTCCCAATCTGAACGCAGTCGCACTCGTCCCCGAGCAGCTTGATGGCGCAATCGGCTCCACAGGCTTTCATGTTCTCCGGTCCCGTTGGCTGCGCCCGGAATTTTTGCTTCGCCTGGTCCAATCACAACGCTTTGTGGACGAAATGTCAGCCCTCGTGCAGGGCGCGCTGTATCCTGCAGTGCGACCGAAGGACATTGCAGCGTTCACCTTCGTCTTCGAAACACCAGCGCAGCAATCCCGCATCGCCGCTAAACTCGAAGAACTGCTGTCCGACCTCGATGCCGGTGTGGCTGAACTCAAGGCTGCGCAGAAAAAACTGGCGCAATACCGCCAGTCGCTGCTCAAAGCCGCAGTGGAAGGCGTGCTTACCGCTGAGTGGCGGGCGAAAAACACGCCATCGGAAACCGGGGCGCAATTGCTGCAGCGCATCCTTACCGAGCGCCGCGCCCGCTGGGAAGCCAGGCAGCTTGCCAGGTTTGCCGAACAAGGCAAAACCCCGCCCAAGGGCTGGCAAAACAAATACCCCGAACCGGTGCAGCCAGATACCATCGGTTTGCCGGAATTGCCGCAGGGGTGGGTGTGGGCGAGCGGGGAGCAAATTTGCGATTTCATTACAAAGGGCACGACACCGCCGAAAGAGCTAGACCCAAGGGGGCAGAAAACAATTCCATTTTTGCGGGTTACGAATCTCACCAATCGTGGCGAGCTTGATCTGTCTGATGAAGTCTTTGTTTCTGTGGAGACGCATCGGGGTTTCCTGGCTCGATCTGCGGTCTATCCTAACGACGTGTTGATGAACATCGTTGGCCCACCTCTTGGGCAGGTTGCTGTAGTGCCACCAACTTTTGCTGAATGGAATATCAATCAGGCGATCGCAATATTCCGTTCGGTTGAGGGCGTACTGCCATCGTTCATTTGTCGCTATTTGCTCTCCCCAGTGGCTCAAAAGTGGCTCAAGTCTCGGTCCAAAACCACGGCAGGGCAGACCAATTTGACGCTGGAGGTATGTCGGAGCTTACCGTTTCCTCTACCGCCCAAAGATGAGCAACAAGAGCTTCTCGGGAGTATTGAAACTGCGATGACTGCTTTATCCAGCCAAGAGCAGACCATAGACCACGCCCTCCAACAATCCGTCGCCCAGCGCCAAAACATCCTGCGCGCCGCGTTCGCCGGCCAACTGGTGCCGCAAGACCTGAACGACGAGCCCGCCGCCGTGCTGCTTGCACGCATCCGCGCCGGGCGGGCGGCGCAAGCGGCCATGAAAACACCGCGCGGGGGCAAGCCGAGGGAGCGTCGTTCATGAACCCCTATGTACCGGATGCCCTACCGCTGACGAACCTTGATCTGGGGCGTTTGCTGCCAAAAATCGGCCCGGCCAATGCGGCCTTGGCGCGTTACGACGGTTTGTTGCAAAGCGTGGTGAACCCGGCCGTGATGCTGTCGCCACTGACTCAGCGCGAAGCGGTGTTGTCGTCAAAAATCGAGGGTACGCAGGCCACGGTGGATGAGGTGTTGGAGTTTGAAGCCGGCATGGATTTCGATGCCGAAAAAACCAAGGATATTCAGGAAGTCGTCAATTACCGCAAAACCCTGACGCTGGCTGCGGCGGTGCTTGACGAGGAGCCCCTCAGTCTTGGCCTGATCAGGCAGATGCATAGTGTGTTGATGGACAGCGTGCGCGGCGCCAACAAGGCGCCCGGCGAATTTCGGCGCGAGCAAAACTGGATTGGCGGCGCTGGCAGCACGATGGAGCAGGCCAGCTTTGTGCCGCCCTCGCCACTGCAATTGCTGGATCATTTGCAGGCCTGGGAAGCCTATGTGGCGGGCGCGGACGTGGACGTGCTGTTGCAGTGCGCGGTCGCGCACGCGCAGTTTGAACTGATTCACCCATTCAAGGACGGCAATGGCCGCATCGGGCGGCTGCTGATTCCGCTGTTTCTGTTTCAAAAACGCGCGTTGGGCAGCCCGATGTTTTACCTGTCGGACTATCTGGAAGGGCACCGCGAGGTGTATTACGCCCGCCTTCAGGCCATCAGCCGCGAGGGCGACTGGACGGGGTGGATTGGGTTTTTTCTGGACGCGGTGGCACAGCAGGCGCTGGCCAACACCGAGAGGGTGCGCGCCATGATGGCGCTTTATGAGGACATGAAGCGCCGCATCGCCGAGCTGACCCGCTCGCAGCACGCCATTGCGGTTCTCGATGCCTTGTTTGATCGACCGATTTTCCAGTCCGGCGACTTTGTGCAGCGCTCGGGCATCCCCAAACAGTCGGCCTTGCCCTTCTTGCGCAGTCTGCGGGAGGCTGGCATTTTGCAGGTGTTGCGCGAGAGCAGCGGTCGCCGTTCTGCGGTATTGGCCTTCCGGGAGCTGCTCAACTGCGCCGAAGGCCGCAAGGTTCTTTGAGTCCGATCGGCTACACACAAACCAAATTGTGGACGGAATATGCAAAAAAACCGGACTCAAAATCTCTCGCACGTGGTGTGCCAGACGCAAATTTGCTGGCTGAAACGACCTTCCGATCAGCGAGGACGGTCATCCGTGGTCGTGCGATCAAGCAGGGAGTGCGATCTGTTTTGTTTTATTTGATGGACGTCTGATGAATACCTCCGCCCTCGTCCAGAAGGTCTGGAACTTTTGCCACACCCTGCGCGACGACGGCGTGGGCTATGGCGACTATCTGGAGCAGTTGACCTACCTGCTGTTCCTCAAGCTCGCGCACGAGTACGCCCAAGAGCCCTACAACCGCGATACGCACGTGCCGGCTGGCTACGACTGGGCGAGCCTGCGCAGCAGGACGGGCGAGCCGCTGGAAGCGCATTACCTGGCCACGCTGCACCGGCTGGGGCAGGAGCCCGGCATGCTGGGGGCCATTTTCTTCAAGGCGCAGAACAAGATTCAGGACCCGGCCAAGCTCAGCCGGCTGGTGCAGATGATCGACGCCGAAAGCTGGATCAGCCTGGATGCGGACACCAAGGGCGATCTGTACGAAGGCTTGCTGCAGAAAAACGCCGAAGACACCAAGAGCGGCGCGGGCCAGTATTTCACGCCGCGCGCGCTGATCGAG
Source organism: Extensimonas soli (assembly GCF_029211265.1). Classification (GTDB taxonomy): domain Bacteria; phylum Pseudomonadota; class Gammaproteobacteria; order Burkholderiales; family Burkholderiaceae_C; genus Extensimonas; species Extensimonas soli. Next base: position 56,848 of record NZ_JARGEL010000032.1, read on the forward strand.
GCGATGGTGGCCTGCGTGCGGCCCGAGCCGATGAAGACCATTGCGGACCCGGCCTGCGGCACGGGGGGCTTCTTTCTGGGCGCCTACCACTGGCTGACGCGCCCCGGCGCCCAACTGGACAAGCGCCAGAAGGAATTCCTGCGCAACCAGACCTTCCACGGCAACGAGATCGTGCCGAACACCCGCCGCCTGTGCCTGATGAACCTGTTTTTGCACAACATCGGCGAGCTGGACGGCGAGCCCGCCGTGGAGCGTTCTGACGCCCTGATTGTCGAACCCCGGCGCAAGGTGGATTACGTGCTGGCCAACCCGCCCTTCGGCAAGAAGAGCAGCATGACCATCACCAACGAAGAGGGCGAGGAAGACAGGGAGGCGCTGACCTACGAGCGGCAGGACTTCTGGGAAACCACGTCGAACAAGCAGCTCAACTTTTTGCAGCACATCGTCGGCATGCTGAAGGTGGGCGGCAAGGCGGCGGTGGTCTTGCCCGACAACGTGCTGTTTGAAGGCGGCGCCGGCGAGAAGATCCGCCGCAAGCTGCTCGAAAACTGCGACGTGCACACCATCTTGCGGCTGCCGACGGGGATTTTTTATGCGCAAGGGGTGAAGGCGAACGTGGTCTTCTTCGACGCCAGGCCGAAAGACGGGCAGGTTCACACCCGAGGAATCTGGTTTTATGACCTGCGCACGAACAAACATTTCACGCTGAAGACGCGCCCCCTCAAGCTGGACGATTTGCAGGACTTCATCCACTGCTACAACCCCGAAAACCGCCACGTGCGCATCGCAACCGAGCGCTTCAGGTTTTTCAGCTACGAGGAACTGGTGGCGCGAGACAAGGCCAGCCTGGACGTGTTCTGGCTCAAGGACGACAGCCTGGACAAGCTGGAGGATCTGCCGCCGCCTGATGTGCTGCAGCAGGAGATCATCGAGCACATGGAAGCGGCGCTGGCGGCGTTTCGGGACGTGGCGGCAGCGCTGCCGCGCGGGGCAAGGGCTTGAGGGCGCGTCAGAGCACCACGCCAAACACCGCCATCAGCGCCAGCACCACGGCCAGCCAGCCCAGCACCGCGCGCCGCCATAGCGCAGGGGCGCGGCGCAGTTCCATGTAGTCCAGCGCAATCAGCGCGCCCTTGCAGGCCGCCAGCGCCAGCACCGCCAGTGTTGCCGCCTTGCCCAGGTGCTGGCCTTTGGCGGCGGCGCCTTCGCCCAGCCACCAGCTGGCGAGCGTGGCCAGCGCGAGCAGCGCGAAGATCAGGTCGGCCCGGGTGAAACGCATGCGGGGGCTCCTTCAGCGGATGACGTAAACCAGCGGGAACAGCACCATCCACAGCAGGTCCACCATGTGCCAGAACACCGCGCCCGAGGCCGGGGCCATGTGGTTGGCGCGGCCGTAGGCGCCGCTGCGCGCCTTGTGCCAGAGCACGGCGAACACGATGGCGCCCACGAGCACATGCAGGAAGTGAAAGCCGGTGAGCAGGGTGTAGAGCAGCGTGAAGGCGTTGGTGGCCCAGTCGAAGCCGGCACGCACCTTGCCCGCAAATTCGAGCGACTTGACGAGCAAAAAGCCGACGGCAGCGGCCAGCGCCGCCAGCAGCCAGTGGGCTCCGGTGCGGCCCCGGTCGGCCTCGAAGGCGCGCACCGCGCGCACCGCGGCCCAGCTGGCCGTGACCAGCAGCAGGGTGTTGAGCGCGCCGGTGTGCAGGCTCAGCGTGGCCTGCCCCTGCGCGAACACCTCGGGCTCGCGCCAGCGCGCCACCGCGAACGAGGCGAACAGCAAGCCGAAGGTCAGCAGTTCGGCCAGCACCAGCAGCCAGACCATGCCGTCGCCGGCAAGGCGCTCTTCATGCGGTGCCGCGGTCAATGCGAAGTCCCTTCGGAGCGCGTGATTTTGTTCCACACGTTGTATTTGCCCACGGGTTTGCACATCGGCAGGCGCTTGACTTCCTTGAAGGTCGCCGCGTCATAGACGACGAGGGCGCCGTCCTGCTCCCACACGCTGGCCAGCGCGAATTTGCCATCCTTGGTGAATTCGACGTGAGCGAGTGTCTTGCCGGGCTCTCGCACCGTGGCAACGGGCTTGAGCGTGGCCTTGTCGATGATGGTCAGCGTGTCTTTGGCGGTGGGGCTCATCATCGAGTCGGCCCAGGCGTAGGGCGTGGCCTCGTGGCTGCGCAGGAAGAAGCCAGGCCCGGGTGTGGGGATGGAGGCGACAGGTTTCCAGGTCTTCATGTCGATCACGTCGATGGTGCCGCCCTTGAGGTTCGGGCTGGCCAGCACGGTGCTGCCGTTCCACGCAAAGGTGATGCCCGAGCCCAGGTGCGGCATGCCGGCAATCGGCAGGTCGGCGATCTTGCGGCGCGCGTCGAGGTTGACCACCTGCGCAGTGGCCGCGCCGTCGCCAGACTTCGGGCGCGTGGCGCCCAGCACGTTGCGGTAGCTCTGGTCGAAGAAGAAGTCGTCGAGCGGCTCTTCCAGCGGGGTGCGGTGCACGCCAAGGAAACCGGGCTTGGCTATGGCCTCGCCCATTTTGTAGTCGTGCACGTAGCCGTCGAAGATCGGCGCCGCCTTGGGGTCGTAGGAGATTTCCCAGAGCTCGGGGATGTCCTTGAGCGCAACCACGAAGCTCTTGCGTGGCGCGGCGTCGTACACGGCCGAGACGCGCGAGCTCGTCTTGCCGTCCAGCGTGGCGGCGCTGTAGGTTTGCCGCAGGTGGAGGTCGGCGTCGAACAGGGCCAGGGTGTGCGGCAGGTAGTTGGCGGCCATGACCCACCGGCCGTCGCTGCTGACCGCGACGTTGCGCATGTTCAGGCCCGCGCGCACCTCGGCCACGACGCGCAGGCGCCACAGGTCGTATTTGGTGATCCAGCCGTCACGCGAGCCGAAATACACATAGCGACCATCGGGCGAAAACTTAGGCCCGCCGTGCAGCGCAAAGCGGCTTGCAAAGCGCGCGATGACTTCGAAGCGGTCGCCATCGACCAGGCTCACGTGGTGGTCACCGCCCTCGACGACGACGAACAGGTTCATCGGGTCGGCATGCCAGAGGGGTTGGGCCGGCTCGTCCTTGGGCGCTTCGGCGAAGGTACGCGAGGCACGGATCTCCTCGTCGCTCCAGTGCGGCGCGGGCTGCACCGGCGTGCGGATGTAGGCGGCCAGGGCTGCGACCCCGGCGGCGCCGAGCTGGTCGGCAAAGGCGGGCATCTGCGTGGCCGGACGGCCCTGGGCGATGACCTGCGTCGCTTCGGCCGGGCGCAGGCGCTCCAGGCTCTCGGGCAGCAGCGCCGGGCCCATGAGACCGGTGCGTTGCGCGCCGTGGCAGCTGGCGCAGTGCTGCTGGTAGAGCGCCTTGGCATCGACGGACTGCGCGGCGGCCATGTCCACGCCCATCCAGACCAGACCGGCCACCAGCGCAGCGCGGGCGAGGTCGGCCAGGCATGTGCGCGGCCGAAACATCCGTTCGCGGGCGTGTTCACGCATGGCCCACTTCCTTCAGCAGGATGGTCGCACGCCGTGGCGCAGCCTTTGCCGCATCCGCCGGCAGGCCGATCTCCTCGTCGCTCAGGTAGCAGCCCGGGTCTTCGGCCCAGGGGTTGCCGGTGAGTTGCTGGGCACGGGTACGGGTGTTGCCGTTGCAGATCGCCAGGTATTGGCACTGCGCGCAGCGGCCTTCGACCGGGCGCGGGCGCTGCTTGAGCCCGGCCATGAGCGGATCGCGCGTGTCCATCCAGATTTGCGAGAAGGGGCGGGCGCGCACATTGCCCAGACCATAGTGCCACCACATGGTGTCGGGGTGCACCTCGCCGAGGTTGTCGATGTTGGCCACGTTCACGCCACTGCTGTTGCCGCCCCAGGCCTGCAGGCGTGCGCGCAGGGGTTCGGCCCAGCGCGCAAAGCGTGCCGCCACCCACTGCAGCAGGTAGGGGCCATCGGCGTCGTTGTTGCCGGTCACGTATTCCTCGTCCCGCCCGTCGCGGGCGGCCTGCCAGGCGCGCTCGTACAGACGGTCGAGCGCCGCGCGCGTGGACTGGAACTGCGCGTCCTTGCCGCGGTGGATGTTGCCGCGGCCGGCGTAGTTCAGGTGCGAGAAGTAGAACTTGTCAACCTGTTCCTGGCGCATCAGGTCGAGCAGCGGTTCGAAGTCGTGCGCGTTGAGCGCCGTCATGGTGTAGCGCAGCCCGACCTTGACGCCGCGCGCGCGCAGCAGGCGCAGCGCCGCGAGGCTGCGCTCGAATGCACCGCTCTGGCGGCGGAACTGGTCGTGCGTTTCGCGCAGGCCGTCGAGGCTGATGCCGACGTAATCGAAGCCCTGCGCGGCGATGCGATCGGCCAGCGCGGGGTCTATCAGCGTGCCGTTGCTCGAGAGGCCGACGTAAAAGCCCATGCGCTTGGCGCGATCGGCAATGTCGAACAGGTCAGGGCGCATCAGCGGCTCGCCGCCCGAGAGGATGAGCACTGGCACGTGAAAGGCCTTGAGATCGTCCATGACGGCAAATACCTCGTCGCGCGAAAGTTCGCCCGCGTAGTCGTGGTCGGCCGAGAGCGCGTAGCAGTGCTTGCACGTGAGGTTGCAGCGGCGGATCAGGTTCCAGATCACGACGGGGCCGGGCGCGCTTGCGCTGTCGCGGCGGCTGGGGGCGGGCCACTGCCCGGTCTGTTCGGCGTGCGCGAGTTCGCGCAGGTATTGGCTGATGCGCAGCATGGTTCTTCAGCTTTCGGAGATGCGCAGACCGGTTTTCTTGAGGATTGCGGTCGAATAAAGAATGTCGTGGGCGCGGCAGGCATCGCCCAGCAGTGCGGCCACCTGCTGCGCCTGGGCCTCGACTTCTGCGCGCGAGCGGCCGTGCAGCATGGCGAACAGGTTGTACGGCCACACCGGCGGGCGGCGCGGCCGGCGGTAGCAGTGGCTCACGAAGGGCAGCTGGCCCACGCGCGCGCCGAGCTCGTCCACGTGCTCGTCGGCCACGTCCCAGACGCTCATGCCGTTGGCGGTGAAGCCCAGGCGGTAGTGGTTGGGCACGGCGCCTATGCGGCGTATCAGCCCCGCGTCTAGCATGGCCTGCAGGCGCGTGCGCACCTGCTCGCCGCTGATACCCAGGGCCGCACCCACGGCTTCGTAGGGCCGACGCACCAAGGGCAGGCCGGACTGCGTGGCCTGGATGATGCGGCGGTCCAGTTCATCGAGCGCCATGGGGGTCTCCGGGCAGCAGGGGCAGGCGCAGTTCGACGAAGAACTCGCGCTCCTTGGGAAAGGCGTACACCGGCAGACCGGTCATGGCCTCGATGCGCGCGATCAGCGGGTCTATCTGCGCCGCCGATTCGACGGCGATCACGAACCACATGTTCAGCGGCGTGGCGCCGGGCTGGTCGGGGTGGGCCGATTCGCGGCGGTAGTTGTGAGCGATTTCGTGCAGTGCACCCAGTTGCGCGGTCACGGATGCGAAGCGGTCTTCCGGCACCGCCATGGCCGCCAGCACGAAGCGGCCGCCGGCGCGCTCGATCTGGAACAGCGGGCCGAAGCGCGTCAGGTCGCCGTGGGCGAGCAGGCCTTGCAGGCGGTCGATCAGCGTGTCCTCGCTGCAACCGAGTTGCTGGGCCACGGCGGCAAACGGCCGGTCGCACAACGGAAAACCGCCGTGCAGCCGGTCTATCAGGCGCAGGTCATCGGGCGAGGGCATGGGGCACCTCCTGCAATGGGGCAGTGGCAGGGGCATCGGCCCAGCCGCGAAAACGCCGCGCGCCGGTCTGCTTGAAGCGCCGGGTGGAAAACAGCACCTCGCGTGGATGGCGCGCGAGGCCCGCAGCCTGCGTCACACGCTCGATCACGGCGAGCACTGCGCTGCGGTTCTTGCCGTGCACCATGGCGTAGAGGTTGTAGGGCCAGCCGTCGGCGCGCGTGCGGCGGTAGGCCAGGGTCACGCCCGTCTGTTCGGCCAGCGTCTGGCCGCAGACATCGACCTGATCGTCGGGGACGTCGAAAACAGTCATGGCGTTGGCGTCGAAGCCGAACTCGTGGTGGCGCACCACGACGCCAAAGCGCTGCAGCCGGCCTTCGGCCAGCCAGCGCCGCAGCTGCGCCGTCACGGCGTCTTCGCCCATGTTCGTCTCGCGGCCCCAGGCGGCGAATGGCCGCTCGATGAGCGACAGGCCTGCTTCCACGCGCTGCGCCAGGGGCCACAGCGCGGCGGGCAACGGTTGTGGGCGCGGGAGCGGGGCCGGGTTGGTTGTGGAGCCGGCTGTGGGGCCGTCTGCCGGGCGGCGCATCGGGCGCGGGGCCGTGGTGCCGCGCAGGTCGAAGCCCAGGTCGATGCGGTAGGGCCTGAGCATGCGCAGGCGCAGCGCGGGCAAACCCGTCGCGCGCTCCAGCGCGGCCACGCCTGCCTCGACCGCCTCGGCATGGGTGCCTGTCATCACGAACCAGAGGTTGTAGTGGTGCTCGCGCAGGTAGTTGTGGTTGACGCCCGGATGGGCCGACACCAGCGCGGCCACTGGTTCTATGCGTTCGGCGGGCACGGCCATCGCTGCGAGCACCGCATCGCCACCCGCGCCATGGGCGAACACGCCGCCGATACGGCTGACGCGCCCATCGTGCTGCGCCTGGGCCAGGGTGCGCAGCACGGCGCCGCGCTCCAGTCCGGTGGCATCGGCGAGCACGCCGAAGGGGTCGGCGCACAGCGGAAAGTCGTGCTGCCAGTCGTTGAGCAGGCGCAGGCGCGCCTCGATGGGGGCGCCGTCTGGAGCGTCGGTGGGGGCGTCCATGGCTTAAAAACCCATGCGCGCGGCGCGCGCGGTGAAAAAGATGCCGCTGGGCGCGGGCACGTCGAGACGCGCCAGCGTGGCGAAATTGCGCGTGTCGAGCACGCTGACACGGTTGTCGTCGCGGCTGCTGATCCAGACGGTGTCGCTGCGCGGCGTGAATTCCATGTGCAGCACGGCCTTGCCCGGCGCGAGCGTCTGTACGATCTGCTGGGTTTGGGTGTCTATGACCTGCACGCGGTGGTAGTCGGGCACGGCGAAGTTGACCCACACCTGGCGGCCGTCGGGCCGCGCCATCACGAACACCGGCTGCCCCGCGATTGGAATGCGGCCCACTTCCTGCCAGGTTTCGGTATCGACCACCAGCACCTCGTGCCGACCAATGGCGGGCAGGTAGGCGCGGCGCCCGGCCACGGCCCAGCCGCGCAGGTGCGGCATCTTGAAAACGGGCAGCGGCGCCTGGCCCTTGCCGTAGCCACCGAGGATGCGGCGCACCGTCGGCTTTTCGGCCCAGAGGTCGAGCAGCGCCAGGCCGTCCTTGCCGAACAGCCCGGCGATGTAGTAGCGGCCGTCGGGTGTGACCAGCGCGTCGTAGGGCTGGTGGCCTATGCCGTCGAAGCGTTGCGTGCGCGGGTTTTTCGGGTCTGAACAGTCGGTGATCCAGATCGCGTCGGCGTCGAACAGGCTGTAGGCGAAGCGCCGGCCCGGCAGATCGACCAGGCCGACCACGCGGGACAGCTTGCCCGGTGCATAGGCGGCAGGCACGTCGGCCACCAAGTCCAGCGTGCGCGCATCGAACACCCTGATGCCGCCGGGCGTGTAGTTTTGCGCTGCCACCAGCGTGCCGTCGTCGCTGATCGCACCGCCGATCGCGTTGCCGGCCTGCAGCACGCGGCGCACCAGGTGCTGGCCCAGCAGGTCGACCATGGACAGGCCGCCGTCGCGGCCGAATACGTAGGCGTAGCGCCCGTCGCGCGAGAACACGACCGAGGCGTGGGAGAGGTCGCCGAGCCCGGGCACTTCGCCGATCAGGGTGCGGGCCGTGGTGTCTACGAGGTAGAGCGTGCCATTGGCGCGGCCAACCACCACACCCAGGTCTCCGGTGCCGCGCAGCGCCGGCGCGGCGCAGCCGGCCACTCCACCGAGAGCGCCGAGCGCGCCGAGGGCGCCGAAGGAAGGGAGCGTGGCCACAGTGGCCAGCCAGTCACGGCGCTTCATGGTGTGTGCGTTTCTTCAGGAAAGCCCTGCTGCAGTTGCAGCGCAATCCAGCGGGCCTCGGGCTCGCTGAGCATGGTCTGCCAGGGCGGCATGGGGGTGCCGGGTCGGCCGTGGACGATCACGGCCACCAGGCTGTCCAGCGGCCGTTCGGCCATGGCCTCGCGGGTGAGCGCGGGGCCCAGGCCGCCGGTCAGGTGCATGCCGTGGCACGAACCGCAGTCCTGCCGCACCATGCGCACCAGTTCGCGCGAGCGGGCGGCATCGGGCGCGGTCTGCGCCCAGGCCAGCACGGGCCCTAGCAACAGCGTGGACAGGACGATGGTGGTGCGTACCGGCATGGCTTGGCCCGATCAGGACTTGAGGATGGAGGCGATCACCTCTTTGAGCTCGGTGTCGCTGATCTTGTCCGGGCCATTGGGTGACATCGGAATCGGGCCGAAGGAGCCCGAGCCGCCCTTGCGCACCTTGTCGAACAGTTTGGCCGAGGCATCCTGGTCCTTGTATTTGGCCGCAATGTCCTTGAACGCAGGGCCAACCAGCTTTTTGTCCTTGGCATGGCAGGCCATGCAGCCGGCCTTGTTCAGCGCGGCATCGGCATCTGCGAACGCCGCGCCCGAGGCAAGGACCGCGGCCGCAGCAACCAGCAGGGGAATCAACTGCTTCATGAAAATCTCCAGAAAAATGCAACGAGATGGTTTGGCTTGTGCTCCAGGTGCGATGGCATCGACAGAGCCGGGCCATGCGTACCTGGGCGAGGGCTGTCAATACACGTCGTGCTGCGTGTTGTACACGTTGAAGTGGCCCGTGGGGGTGATCAGGCGCGGGTCCTTGATCACGGCCTTGAGCTTGAGCGTCTTGTCGTCCACGACGACGATGGCGCTCTGCTTGTTCTTGGCGCTCCATACCGAGAACCAGACTTCGTCGCCGGCCTTGTTGAACTCCGGCTGCACCACGCGCTTGGCGCCGTCGTCCTTGAGGTCGGCCCACTCGGCGATCGGCAGCACGGTATAGCCCTTGTCCAGGTTCTTGATGTCGTACACCGCCACCGACTGCGAGATTTTCGGATCGGGGTTCAGCGGTGTGTCCGAATAAAGGTGCTGGCTCTTGGGGTGGCTCTTGATGAAGAGCGCCCCGCCACCTTGGCCCTTGAGCTCGGCCACCTTCTTGAAGGCGTATTCCTTGTGCTTGACAGGGTCGGTGCCGATCAGCGAGATGGTTTCGTCACCCAAGTGGCCGGTGGACCACACGGGGCCGTATTTGGGGTGCACGAAGTTCGCGCCCCGGCCCGGGTGCGGAATTTTGCCCACGTCGATCAGCTTGGCGAGCTTGCCTTCCTTGAGGTCCACCGCGGCGATCTTGTTGGACTGGTTGGCGGCCACCATGAAGTAGCGGCCGGTCGAGTCCATGCCACCGTCGTGCAGGAAGCGCGCAGTGCCTATGGTCGTCACTTTCAGTGCGTCGAGGTTCGAGTAATCGACCAGCAGCGTCTGGCCGGTTTCCTTCACGTTCACCACGAACTCGGGCTTGTAGTGCGACGCGACGATGGAGGCCACGCGCGGCTCGGGGTGGTACTCCTGCTTGTCCACGGTGTTGCCGCGCGTGGAGACGATCTTCAGCGGCTCCAGCGTGTCGCCCCTCATGATCACGTACTGCGGCGGCCAGTAGCTGCCGGCAATGGCAAACTTGTCTTCGTAGCCCTTGAACTTGGAGGTGTCCACCGAGCGGGCTTCGAGGCCGATGCGGATCTCGGCCACGTTGTCGGGCTTTTCCATCCACAGGTCGATCATGTTGATCTTCGCGTCGCGGCCGATCACGAACAGGTAGCGCCCCGAGGCCGACATGCGCGAGATGTGCACTGCATAGCCGGTCTTGACGATGTTGATGATCTGCTTGGTGTCGCCGTCGATCAGCGCCACCTCGCCGGTGTCACGCAGCGTGGTCGAGAAGATGTTGCTGATGTTGTAGTTGTTCATCTTTTTCGTCGGCCGCTTTTCCGGCGGGACGATGATCTTCCAGGTCTGCTTCATGTCCGCCATGCTGAATTCGGGCGGTGTCGGAGGGTCCTGCTGGACGTAGCGCGCCATCAGGTCCACTTCCTTCTCGCTCATCTCGCCGCTCGTCTGCCAGTTGGGCATGCCCGCTGGCGAGCCATAGGCGATGAAGATCTTGAGGTAGTCCGTGCCCTTGCTGAGAGTGATGTCCGGCGTCAGCGGCTTGCCCGTGGCGCCTTTGCGCAGCACGCCGTGGCAGCCCGCGCAGCGCTCAAAATACATTTTGCGGGCTTGCTCGAACTCGGCCTGCGTCATCGCCGGCGCCTTGGGGTTTGTGCTCTGGTACATGGGCACGTCCGCTAACGGCGAACTGCCGGCCTGGTAGTTCTTTTCGGCTTCTTCGACGGCTTTGCCGCTCTGGGCCATGGCGGTGGCCGATGCCAGGGCGGCAGCCGCTAGTGCGACCAACCTGGTAATTCTTTTCGTGGTCATTGTGGGTCCTCTGCGTCAGGGATCAGCACATGGATGTGACCCTGCGGATGCTGGGGCACTTCTCGCGAGGTTGCTGTCCATTCCCTCTTCTTGCGAGCGAGGGCATCGTCCCGCAGGTGGCCCTGGCTGTCCTTGAACTGGTTCAAGGACGCCTGCGGCCAGGCAGTCGAACAATGCGTGCAGGTTGGGCAGATCAACCGGGCCGTTGCGATGCGCAGCATGCGACATGGGTGCAACTGACCACGATGCCGACAGACAAGGAAAGACCGCCATGAATTTCATCGAAGACGCACGCTGGTTTCGCGCCCCCCCGCGGGAGGAGTGCGCAGGCGCCTCCATCGCCCCTGGGCGCGTGACGCTGGTGGGCGCGGGTCCTGGCGATCCCGAACTGCTCACGCTGCGCGCCGTCAAGGCGCTGCGCGGCGCGCGCCTGGTGCTGTACGACCACCTCGTCGGCAAGGAGGTGTTGCGCTACGTGGCCGAAGATGCCGATCTGATCTACGTGGGCAAGGAATCTTCGCACCACACGCTGCCGCAGGAGTCCATCATCGACCTGATGGTGCGCCTGGCGCGCAGCGGCCGCCCAGTGGTGCGGCTCAAAGGGGGCGACGGCTTCATCTTCGGCCGAGGCGGCGAGGAGGCCCAGGCTTTGGCCGCAGCGGGCATTCCGTTCGAGGTGGTGCCCGGCATCACGGCGGCCCAGGGTGCTGGCGCCTGCGCGGGCATACCGCTCACGCACCGCGACCATGCCGCAACACTGGTGTTCGCGAGTGGTCACCTGCGCGGCGACAACGAGGTGGCGCTCGACTGGGAGCTGCTGGCGCGTCCGCGCCAGACCGTGGTGATCTACATGGGCATGGGCACGCTGCCCACCATTAGCACCGAACTGCTGCGCCATGGTCTGCCCGGCGACACGCCCGCAGCACTGGTCGAACAGGCCTCGCTGCCCACGCAGCGCTGCATTACCGGCACGCTGCAGACATTGCCGGCGCTGGCGCAGCAGCACCGTGTGCGTCCGCCCGCGCTCATCATCATCGGCGGTGTGGTGGCCCTGCAGCCGCAGCTGTTGCAGGGCATGCGCGGGATGCCGGCGCAAGTGGACAATCTGGGTTGATCCCTTGCCACCCAGGGCGGAATGCTTTGAGGCATCATGACTGCCTCACAACATTCCGCCCTCATGCAACAAGACATCCTCATCAACTGGTCGCCGCAGGAAACGCGCGTCGCGGTGGTCGAAAGCGGCGCCGTGCAGGAGCTGCACATCGAGCGCCCGCTCGAGCGCGGCCTCGTGGGCAACATTTACCTGGGCAAAGTCGCGCGCGTGCTGCCGGGCATGCAGTCGGCGTTCATCGACATCGGCTTTGAGCGTGCGGCCTTTTTGCACGTGGCCGACGTCTGGCAACGCCCTGCGGAGGGCGATGCCGCGCCCTGGGCACGCAAGAGCGAGGCGCAGGTGCCGATCGAAAAGCAGGTGTTCGAGGGCCAGGCACTGATGGTGCAGGTCATCAAGGACCCCATAGGTACCAAGGGCGCGCGCCTTTCCACGCAGATCAGCGTCGCGGGGCGGCTGCTCGTGTTTCTGCCACAGGACGAGCACGTGGGCGTGTCGCAAAAAATCCCCGCGGCCGAGCGTGATGCGCTGCGCGCACGCCTGCAGGCGCTCGTGGGCGACAAGGCCAGCGGCGGCGGGGGCGGCTTCATCCTGCGCACCAACGGCGAGGACGCGAGCGACGCCGAGCTCGCCGAAGACATCGCCTACCTGCGCAAGACCTGGGCGCGCATCAAGGCCGCCGCGTTCGAGCTGCCGCCGCGCTCGCTGCTGCACCAAGATTTGGACTTGCTGCAGCGCGTGCTGCGCGACCTGGCGAGCGAGCACACGCAAAGCATACGCATAGACTCGCACGAGCAATTCCAGCGCCTGCGCGCCTTCGGGCGCGAGTTCATGCCCGCGGCTGCGGCCAAGCTGCAGCACTACAAGGGCGAGCGGCCGATTTTCGACCTGTACGCGATCGACGACGAAGTGGCGCGCGCGCTCGGGCGGCGCGTCGATTTGAAGTCGGGCGGTTACCTCGTCATCGACCAGACCGAAGCGCTCACCACCATCGACGTGAACACCGGCGGCTACGTGGGCGCGCGCAATTTCGACGACACCATCTTCAAGACCAACCTCGAGGCCGCGCAGGCCATCGCGCGCCAGCTGCGCCTGCGCAACCTGGGCGGCATCGTGATCGTTGACTTCATCGACATGGCGCGCGAGGACCACCAGCAGGCCGTGCTGGGCGAGCTGCGCAAACAACTCGCGCGCGACCGCGTCAAGACCACGGTGAGCGGCTTTTCGCAACTCGGCCTGGTCGAGATGACGCGCAAGCGCACGCGCGAGTCGCTCGCGCAGTTGCTGTGCGAGCCTTGCGCCGCCTGCGCGGGGCGCGGCAGCGTGAAAACCGCGCGCAGCGTGTGCTACGACATCCTGCGCGAAATCCTGCGCGAGGCGCGCCAGTTCAACCCGCGCGAATTCCGCGTCATCGCGCCGCCGCGCGTGGTCGAGCTCTTTCTCGACGAAGAAAGCCAGCACCTCGCGGGCCTGTCGGACTTCATCGGCAAACCGATTTCTTTGCAAGCCGAGAGCGCGCTCGGGCCCGAACAGTACGATATCGTGTTGTGGTGAGCGCCTGGGCGGGCTCCAAGCTGTTGGCGCAGGTGGCGCTCTCACCGGTTCCTTGTCCCGTGGTCGCGCCCCTGTGGCGCAGTACACCCAACGGCCTTGCCGGAATGCATTTTGCTTGTGACGGGCAAGGGTCGCGGGCAAAGAGCGCTGCCAACTTGCATCAAGCCCAAAGACTTCCTTTTGCCTCATGAGTTTTTCATACAGTTCGCAACGCTCACTGCTCCAACGTCGCAACAGCATGACGCGCATGCTGCAGACGCTGTTGGACGGCGCCGCCGTGCTTGGCATCTCCTACTTTCTCATCGTGCGTCACATAGGGATAGTGACGGCGGAATACACCGTCTTCGTTCTCTTGCTCATGGGCGCGTTGGCCGTGGTCTATGACCACTACGGTATTTACCGCAGCAATGCCAACTTCACGCGCAAGGCGCTCAATCTGTTCAATGCGTGGTCTCTGACCTTCTTGGTCGTGGTCTTACTTGGCTTCCTGACAAAAAATGTCGGCCAATTCTCTCGGCTGCTCGTGGGCGAGCTGTATGTTGCTGGCTATGGGGCGCAGTTGGGCTTGCACCTGCTGGTCTGGCTGGTGCAGGTCAAGTTCATGCAGCGGCTGCAGGCGGAGCGCGTCATCATTGTGGGCTCAGGGCGCCTGGCCAACTACCTCCAGGGAAAGATCAGCAACAACCCCTGGCTGAATCAGCAGGTGGTGGGCTGTGTGGCCTTGTCAGACGACAAGGTGGATGAAGCGCAGAGCGCGGGTGCCGATGCGCAAGCCGTCAGTGGGCGCATGCAGCAATTGGGCCGTCTGGAGCAATTACCCCAACTGATCGAGCAACACAAGGTCAGCATCGTTTATTTCGCCATCCCCCTGGACGCCTCGGATATTTTGGAGGGTCTGTACTTCAAGTTGCTCGAGCAGCACGTGGCAATTCACTGGGTGCCCGATATTTTCTCCTTGCGTCTGGTCAACCACAGCGTGCGCGAGATCGCGGGACTGCCTGTTATCGCTTTGTCCGAAACGCCCCTCACGGGCACCCGCCTGGCGCTCAAGTCGCTGGAAGACTTGGTCTTGTCCAGCCTGATCCTGCTGGGCATTACGCCGCTGCTTTTGGTGATTGCGCTCGCCGTGAAGCTCGACAGCCCCGGCCCCGTGTTCTTCCGCCAGAACCGCAACGGCTGGAACGGCAAAACCTTCAAAATCTGGAAGTTCCGCAGCATGTACGTGCATCAGCCTGAAGGCACAGTGCTCAAGCAGGCCGAGAAAGACGACCCGCGCATCACCCGCGTAGGCCGCTTCATACGGCGCACGAGCCTCGACGAGCTGCCGCAGATTTTCAACGTGCTCGCGGGTGAGATGTCCCTGGTGGGGCCACGCCCCCACGCGGTGCAACACGATGCCGAATACTCCCAGCGCATCAGTGACTACATGGCGCGCCACAACATCAAGCCTGGCATCACCGGCCTGGCCCAGGTGCGCGGCTTCCGCGGTGAGACGCGCGACCTGGAGCAGATGGCGCTGCGCATCGAATCGGACATCGAATACATCAACCATTGGTCTGTTTGGCTAGACCTCTCCATCCTGCTGCGCACCTTGGTCGCCTTTACGGGGAAAAACGCCTACTGACGCGGCGGCCCATCCCCTCGGACGGGGTAGTCCTTACGGATCATTGGCGCGGTCCATGCGAAGGCTTAGGCTACGCCCATCAACTTTTCGATCCACTTTTTTTCTGAGGGGAACATGATGAAACTGAACAAACTACTAGGGGCTGGCGTGTTTTGCCTCGGTACGCTGCTGGCCGCGGGCGCCCACGCGGATACTTATACCGTTACAAGCACGGGAACGCCTGTGGATGTCTTTAGTGATTTCAGCAAAAGCACTGTAGACACTGATTATTTGGATCTGGCAACTGGTGGTTTGATAATGTTTATGCATGTCATCGTCACACCTGTGGATGCGGAACAAAAAATGAGTTATACGCTTACGAATACGGCAAATACGGCAGAAACCTTCAACTTTGACTTGCTTGCTGCCGGTGCAAAATTTTCCACTATGATGTCTGCAGGCAAGTGGGAGATGAAAGTTGTCAATCTGGATACGACGTTCCCTGCAGCAAATGGAGGTACCACCCGAGTGTCTGAGGTGCCGTTGCCGGGCGCAGCGCTGCTTTTTGGATCGGGCCTGCTGGGTTTCCTGGGGCTTGCCAATCGTCGCAAGGTCTAAAAGCAAGTTTTGTGCAGGGAAGAAAAGGGGCTTCAAGCCCCTTTTTTGTTGTTAGAATGAATTTCGCTATTTTTGCTTGAGGGGCGATTGATGTCTTTGCTGCGTTCTGTGGCTCTTCTTTGGGCTTTGGTATTGATGGTGTGCACCAGTGTAGGGGCGCATGCGGACAACACGCCGTACACGTTACATTCCGGCGACACCTTGCTGGTGGCGGTGTGGCGGGAAGAAGCCTTGCTGAAAGAGGTGCGGGTGTTGCCAGACGGGAGCATTACTTTCCCTCTCGTCGGGCGCGTAGAGGTGGCAGGGCTAGGGTCAGAAGAGGTGGAGCGGCGCATTGCCGACAAGCTCAAGCCCTTCATCCCGGATGCCGTCGTTTCCGTTGTGATCACTGGCATTGAAGGCAACCGGGTGTATGTGATCGGCAAGGTGCTCAAACCCGGGCCTGTGGTGCTAAACGCCCCTGACACTACCGTGTTGCAGGCGTTGAGCCAGGTGGGCGGCTTGGATCGCTTTGCCGACGGCAATGCAGTTAAGGTATTGCGGGCCACCCCGCAGAACGGCTTTCAACTGCTGCCCGTGCGTCTGAACGACTTGCTCAAAGGGTCGGAGCTATCGACCAACGTGATGTTGCAGCCTGGTGACACCATACTGGTGCCTTGACTTTAAGAGTTAAGGGTGTCGATCAACGTGCGTCGCTGCTGCTCCGAATTCGTTCTTGCGGCCTTGCTGTGTGGGCAGGTGCCGTTGGCTTGTGCATCGGGGCCCGCGCAGCAAGCAGTTTCTATGCCTGCGGAGGTGGAGTTCGACTCCAACCCTGAACTTCGGCCCGGCAGTGCAAGCAGCGCTGTGCGCTATCGCCTGAGGCCACAGTACAACTACACCTACCATGTAGATGACACCAACGAGTGGTCAGCGGTATTGGGGGCCAACCTCGAGCGCAGCAGCAATACCCAGGTCAGCGCTAATCGCCAGGATCCATCCGTCGAACTGAAGTGGCTGCAAAAAGCCCCCACTTCCCTATGGGAGCTGAATGCCAAGTACTCCAAAGCATCGACACGTACCACCGAATTCGACCAAACCGGCATCGTGACCGCCGACCGCACCCAGACCAACCGTAGCGTGGGCGCGAACTGGGGCAAATACTTGACGGAGCGCTGGATGGCGAATGGTGGAATCAGCCAGCAATGGGTTGATTATGATACCAATACCTTGGTTTCTTACAGAAATTCATTGGCAAGCGGAGGGCTTTCTTACGATTTGGCTGCCAGTCAAAAGATGAGTATATTTTTCGCTGGAAGTCATTACTCTCCTTATGCAAATAATTTTGTTCTGGCCAGATCTTCCAGTGGAATGGGGCTGGTGTTTGGATATGTTGGTGCCCTATCAGATAAAATCGACTTGAATGTTCAGGCGGGCAAGGTAAAAATAACTGGCTTGGATGCTGGCTATTATTTGCAAGGAAAAATGGAAGTCAATTACAAGGGAAATTATATGAGTGGCGGTGCTAGTTTCGATCGCAGTGCGGTTGCAGGTGGCCAGACAGGTGGTCTGACCATCAGTAATTCGCTGCGACTGCAAACACGAATTGAAGTTGCAGAACGTACTGCTGTCGATTTTTATTATACTTTCACCAAAAATGCTGGCTTCAACGGTGGCAAAACGAATAGCATGGGAGCGAAATATTTATTTCAAATATCACCTCTCTGGAGCCTGAATTTTAATGTGCAGCGCAGGACGGCAGACCAACGCACTGGTTATGCTGGCGCCAATTTGGTGGGGGTTGGTCTCAATTATTCGCATTCAGATTTTTAATATTCAATAGCATGCAATCTGATTATCAGCTTTCTCTGCGAGATTATATTGATATTGTGCGACGGCGTGGCGTATTAATTATTTTCGTATTTGGCGGCGTCTTTGCCTTGGCTGTTGCGTTCGCCATTATGATGCCGCCGGTTTACCAGTCCACTGGTACCATCATGGTGGAGTCTCAGCAAATTCCAGACGATTTGGTGCAGGCTACGGTCACAAGTTATGCCGATGAGCGTATAGAAATTATCAAGCAGCGTGTCATGACGCGCGACAATCTCTTTCGTATTGCTAAAAAATACCAACTTTTTGCGGATGCTGGATTAAGTTTTACCCCGTCTGAGGCTGTGGACGAGATGCGTAGCCGCATTGGTGTGGAATTGGTGAATGCCAACGTGCAGGCGCGTCAGCGCGCTACCATCGCCTTCAAAGTGTCCTTCGAGCATCGGCGCCCCGATTTGGCGCAGCGCGTTGCCAATGAACTGGTCACACTCTTTTTGGATGAAAACGTCAAAGTGCGCACTGAGCGGGCCGAGCAAACCACTGCGTTTTTGACCCAAGAGGCCGACAAACTGCGCGCCGACCTGGACAAATTGGAAAGCCAGATCGCAACCTACAAAATGCAGCATGGGGGTGCGTTGCCAGACAATATGACGCTCACAATGAGCAGTATGCAGCGAATGGAAACGGACTTGCGCGATACAGAGCGCGACCAACGAGCTGCGCAGGATGAGTTGCGTGGATTGGAGATCGAGTTGGCAAGTGCCAAGGCGGGCATTGGTATTCCAGGATATGTTGGGGTGCAAAACGCTCAGCAAGAATTGGTCAAGGCGCGGGCTGATCTGGCACGTGTCGCGGCAATTTATACCGAAAACCATCCCGACGTGCGTGCGCTCAAGCGCAAAATTGAAGGTCTGGAAAAAACGGTCGCAGAAGAAAAAAATGCCAGTTCAGGCGGGAATGGCGCAATAAATTCTGCAGCAGACTTGCAGGTGGCGCGACTCGAGTCGCGCGTGGCTTTTTTGCGTTCGCAAATCAGTCTTTTGGATAAACAGCAAGCCAGCCTGCGCGGAAAAATCGGTCAGTTGGAAGGGCAGATGTTGCAAGCACCACAAGTGGAGCGTGGGATGGCAGACCTTTTGCGTGATCAGGAAACCGCGCGCCGCAAATACGAGGAAATTCGATCGAAGCAAATGTCTGCGCAGGTGGCGGAAAATCTGGAAGATGAGCAGAAGGCCGAACGATTCACTCTGCTCGAGCCCCCGCTGGCGCCTGATGTTCCGATCAAGCCCAATCGCAAAAAAATGATTGCCCTTGGGTTTTTTCTTGCGGCTGCATGTTCGGCTGGGGTGGTTATATTGCTAGAAACCCTCAATGGCCGTGTGCGTGGTGTAGAGGCAGTGGCCGCCATTGTAGGACAGCGGCCCATGGTCACCATTCCATACATTACAGTAGCGGCAGAATTGCAGCAGCGGCGCCAAATAATGCTGCGCGTTGGCGTTGCGGTGGCTGTGATTGTTCCACTGCTGCTTCTTGCGGTGCATTTTCTTTACATGCCCCTGGACATGGTTTTGTCCAAGGTGCTGGTTCGCTTGAGTTAAGGTGGTGTAGATCATGGAACGTATCAAGCAAGCCATTGAGAAGGCCAAGACACAAGCGACCGCTGGAGTCCCTTCCGGCGCAGCCCCAGCGGTTGGTCAGGAGGCGAAAGCGCAAACGTTGAATGGACAGATCGAGGTGAACTACCTCTATACCGATGTAGTAAATCTCGATTCTGCTGATTTGGAGAAAAATCGAATTGTTGCATTCAACAAAAACCATCATGCCAATTGGGCGTTTGATGTGCTGCGCACCAAGGTGTTGCAAAAAATGGACGAGCATGGCTGGCGCACTCTGGCCATCACTTCGCCCACGCTAGATTCTGGCAAAACCGTGGTCGCCATCAACCTAGCCACCAGCATTGCCCATCAAACCCAGCGCACTGCCATGTTGGTGGACTTTGATCTGCGCCGTCCCATGGTCGCCAGCTACCTGGGTTTGAAGCGTCAGGTGTCTTTCAATGACGTGCTCTCCGGTCAGGCGGAGGTGCCGCAGGCGCTGGTCAACCCTGGCCTGCCGCGTTTGGTGGTGTTGCCCACGGCTCGGCCAGTGCCCAAATCGTCAGAGGTGCTTTCTTCCAGCAGGGTCGCGGGCATTATTGAGGAGCTGCACGACCGCTACCAGGATCGCATCGTCATATTTGACTTGCCCCCCGTGCTTGCCGCAGATGACGTGCTAGCTGTGCTGCCGCGCATTGACTGCGCGCTCATGGTGGTTGGCAGCGGTATGTCGAATCAAAAGGAAATCGAAGAGGCCATGCGCCATTTGGGTGGAGCTAATTTACTCGGCGTTGCTCTGAACAAAGACGAAGCACTCGTGCGCAAAGATTATTACTGACCATGCTTTCACGCTTCATTTTTTGCTTGTTCGCTCTTTCGAGCCTGTTCTTTAACGCCTGCGGTGGTGGTGACGCTGGGGTTAGTGCTATCAACGCTCCAACTCCGTCCACTGTGCCCGGGAGCATCGCGGTCGATACGCCCACGCCCACGCCCACGCCCACGCCCACGCCCACGCCCACGCCCACGCCCACGCCCACGCCCACGCCCACGCCCACGCCCACGCCCACGCCCACGCCCACGCCCACGCCCACGCCCACGCCCACGCCCACGCNGTTCAACCTACCGCAGAAGTAGGCATAGGCATAGGCCAGCTTAGCTATTGGGATAACAGCTTTGCCATGGCCGACGTGGTGCGGCAGGCGCAATTTCGCACCCTTTCCTGGGGTTACGACGTGGACTTCGACCCACAGGGCGCGCCGCGGCAGGACTGCTATTTGATTTTCAATTCTAGACGTATTGGTGCGGGAACGTACAAACTGACTTTTCAAGGTAGGGCAGATGTCAGTCTGGCGGCATCACCTAATGGAGTTGTGGCGAATCAGATATACGATGCTGCAAGTAATACGACTTCGGTGGATATCGTTTTGCCGCAAGATTCGGTTGGCAATAACTGGCTCACGTTTCTCAACACCCGCAGGACGGCATCTTCCAGTTCGGCAGATGGTATTGGCAATGTCCATCTATGGCGTCCTGGCTATCCTACGGACGGCTCAGTGCTCTTTACCAAAGAGTTCATTGCGGCCATGCGGAAGTTCAGTGTGATTCGCACCATGGATTTCATCAGTGCCAACAGCAATGCGACCCAGACCTGGGCGGAGCGCACCCGCATCGACTGGCTTGGCAGCACGGGTGACAAAGGCCAGCCGTGGGAGTTGATGGTGATGTTGGCCAATGCCGCGAATCGGGACTTGTGGATCAACGTGCCCGTCAAGGCTGATGATGCCTACATTCAAAAATTGGCGAACCTGCTCAAATATGGCTCAGATGGCTCAGAACCCTACACCAGCAGCCAAAGTAAGCCAAAATATCCTCCGCTCAAGCCAGGCCTCCGCGTGTACGTTGAGTATGGCAATGAGCTCTGGAATTCTGGGCCAGGATTTTGGGGTTTTTACTGGGCTTTGGACTTAGCAAATGCCAACCGTCTCAACATCAGCCATCCAATCGCCTACGATGGGCCGGTCAATGATCAATACATCGCCTTGCGCCGCTGGATTGCGTATCGCTCCGCCTTCATCAGCCAATCCTTTAGAAGCGTCTTTGGTAATGCCGCCATGATGGACACGGTACGTCCCATTTTGGCGAGTCAAGTGGGCAACGGTAATTTATATTTGTCCCTTGGCCTTGCCTGGGCAGAAGGTTACTATGGTGACGTGACCAAGCTGTGGTACGGTGGAGGCGGGGCTGCCTATTATGATTCCTCAGTGCAGCCTGCTGATACGTCTGCGGCGACCATGCAGGCTTATTTTGACAATTTGCCTACTGCCAGCTTTGGTCAAAGCGTAGCTACAGACGCCATTTGGACCAAGGGTTATGGACTCAAAACCGTGGCCTATGAAGGAGGGCCAGGGCCAGGGGGGAGCGCGTTGGGGTCTGTCAGTGGTACTGAGCAGCTCGCCTACACCTACAACGCTGATCCACGCATGAAAGATCGTATGCTGGTTGCTAGCAACATGTGGGTTTCCAATGGTGGTGACTTGCTAGTGTATTACGCCTACAACAGTGCAGCGCCTTGGGCGTTTATCGATGGTCTTTCGTTGAGTACGGTCTCGGACACCACAAGTCCCAAACTGCAAGCCATTGACGCCTTGGCTAAGCGACCCTTGCCGGCTGTGACCTTGGGGACTGCGGTACCTGGTACGGTTTATTTACGCAGCAATACATCGGCCATTCAAAGCCGGACGGATGGTGACACCTCTTGGGGATTTGGCGGAAGTGCCTATCGCATCAATGCAAACGAATCTGATCTGGCAAAATCTGAAATGGTGTTGGTGCCGATACGCGTTGCCCAGCCTGGCCAATACCAAATCAGTATGACCACTCTGAACGCTGCTGCAACGGACCGCTTGCAACTCTTTGTGAATGGAAAGCTGAATGGTGAGTTGCTGCCCGTTGCGGACGGCAGCGGGCAGCCGAAAGAAACGAGTTCGCTCACAGTGGTGCTGCCAGAGGGTTTGAGTGTGGCGCGTATTCGGGCCAGCAAAGGCTCGGTGTGGATTCGGGACTTGGTCGTCAAATAGCCGCCCTGCGCAAGCGGCCGTCCTTCATCTGAAAACGTCTAACGCAACATCAGCCATTGCACGGCCCGGCCGCCATCCAGCACCATGGAATACCGTCCATCGGCATAGGTGCTGGGCATTTCCAGCCACTGGTTGAACGGACCATTGCGGTAGGCCTTCAAGCCCTTGGGGGCCTTGACGTGGATAGTGCCTTCCAGTGGTTCCACCAAAAACGGCGTTTTGTTGCCCGGCTGTGGCTGCGAACGGGTGCCAATGCTGATGAGCAATTGGTTTGATTGACCCACCGCCAGTTCGTTGAGGCTTTGCACCGCCACGCTGGCATTGCGAGTGGCCAGCTCCAGCGTCACATCCGGCAGGCGCACGGTCTTGCTGCCGATCCAGCCCATGGCGGCGCGGGTGCGGGGGGTGTTGATGGTGTAAATGCCATCTTCCCAGTTGCGCGTCAATTCACCTGTGTCGGTGGAGGCCTGGGTTGCGTTGGGGTCGATCACGGGCTTCGCCGGGTCACGCAGCACCGTAGCGCCTGCGGGCAGGGCTCTGCGCTTGAGCCACGGCAGTTCCTTGGTGGCGGGCATGGCAATCAGCAACCTGCCCTTTTCCATGGCTGTGCGCAGAGCGGGTGCGTTGCCAGCAGAAATGGTCTGACTGTAGAACACCTCAGCGCCGGGGTCGAAGACATAGGTGCTTGTGGCCGGGCGCACGTGGCGTTCACGGTACAGCAGCGCCGCAGCGCTCAGCATGGGCAAGAGCGAAGGGTCGTTGTATGCGTGCCAGTTGGAAGGGCTGCCAGCGCCTTTGAAGCCCTCTTGGCTGTAGGCATAGTGCATCAGCGCATCCCACCCCTGATGGCTGGCGGTGGCGGCTATGTACAGGGGCAAAGCATGCCGGTCGGGCAGCGGAAAGGGTTCGGCGTTCCACTCGCTCACCGCCATGGGCATGCCTACCACCTGGCCGGCGGCCATCCAGTGCGCTGCATTGGCGGCCACCAGCGGGTTCATTTCCAATTGGCCCGCGCCCCCATAGCTGTGCACGTCGATCATGTTGCCGGCGGTCAACGCTGGCAGGCTGCTGATGGGGTTGTAGCCCCAGGAACTGGTGGTTACCACGGGCTGCTTCATGCCCAACTGGCGCAGGTGGGCCACCATGTCCGAACCAAAGCGCTGCTCCAGGTCGTTCAAAAACAGCTTGCTGGGGCCATCTTCCCAACTTCGCCACACCTTATCGGCTGGAAGATTGTGTGCACTGGCAAAGGCATTGGCCTCAGCGGTGTACAGTTTGTTGTGCAAGGGCACTCCCTTGTCTGGCAGCAGTGCATTGCCAAAGTGGTGGGTGATGTCGTTTTCGTTCGTGACCAGCAGGGCGGCCACTGCGGGTTCGTCCTTATAGGCCAGGCCGGTGTAGGGGTTTTTTCTGTCCAGATAAGCCTGCTGAAAACGCTTCATGGCCTGTTGTATGGTCTGGTTGACGTGGCTGTAACCTTTCAGGTCAGTCTGGTCTTTGCCCTTGCTGATTTCGTCAAAACCGTAAATGTTGTCGCCAGATTTGAGGCCGCGCTGCACGTGCATGTCCAGCCAAACGTAAATGCCTTCGTCTTTGAGGCACTTTACCCACCAGTCCAGTTTGTCCAGGCTGTTCGCTGAAAGGTTTTGTGTACTGGAGTAGGTTTGAGGGTTGCCAAACACATTGGGGTTAACCCAGAAGGAGTCGTGGTGGTGCAGACGTACAAGGTTGAATCCCAGGGCTGCCAGACGTTTCGCTTGCTGTGGCACTGCTTCGCGCGGGGTTTGGTACAGCGCGTAGGCCGCAATGTTGGTGCCCCAGAACCTGGCAGGTGTGCCATCCGCGAATTGCAAAGCGTCGCCGTTCACTTGCAGCAAGCCATGCCGTCCTGCCGGTTTATCCTCGGCATTCATGAATGTCAGGTCGATCGGTATGCGGTTGGGCTCCAAGGCGTCCTTGGGCCAGCTGTCAGCGGGTTTCCCGCCCAGGCGTTCACGCAGGGTAGGAACAAAGTTCACCGCGTCATTCCAGGTCAGCGTGGCCGTGTAACTGCGTACCCCTGCGGGAATGTCGCCGCTGTAAAAATAGGCGCGAACTTCCGCCGGGTTGCCGCGCTCGAAAAACACGGCAGGCAGAGCAGGCTTGAATCGTATGGTTACTTGCGGCCCGCCGGGACGGCCCCATTGCCAGCCGGTGTTGCCGGGCAAAAGTACCGGGTTGCCCATGCTGCTGCCAAAGCTGTTCAGGTCAAAATTGAATACCAGTCCCCCTCCCACCACGTTTTGCCGAGAGGCCGCCGCTTTCAACTGGAACTGGTAACGCAACTCCTTTGGTTCAGCCTGTTGGGCCGTGGTGGTCAATTCAAAACCCAATGTGCTGTTGCGGCCCACACTGGTGTAGATGCTGTTTTCCAGTGTGCTGGCAAATTGGGTGTGCGCCCACGCCCAGTTGGCACCAAAAAAGACAACCTGGGTGTCAAAACCACGGGCACCGCCCACGGTCAACTGTGGCAGAACATGGGTTTCATTCACGCTGACCTGCCACGCCGGTCCGGCCCAGGCCAGACAGCATTGCAGCCATACGCAGATAGCGGCGAGCCGCCGGCTGATGGTGCGGTTGATCATGCGCGGCTCCTGAAGGTTTGGGTATAGGCAAGGCACAGCCCAGCCAGGCACCAGTACACAGTGGGCACCAGGCTGATGCTGCTGACGGTAAAAATGGTGACCATGGCGCCCACCATGCTGGCCAGCAAGGCGCGGCCCAGCAACTTTTCGGGGGAGCCGGTTGGCCAGCGTTTTTGACATTGCCACACAGCCCAGGCATTGCCTAGCAGCACGCTCAGGAAAAGGGCCAAGCCCACCATGCCATAGTCCAACGCTATGCCCACATAAGTATTGACAATGTCGATGATGCCTTCCCCCTGAATCATCGACTGCATCTCTGGTGTGTTCATGTAGCTTTCGGAGCCGAACCATAGGTTGCGCTGAATCACCACCAAGGCGTTGTCCAGCAAGCGTGTTCGGTAATCAATGTTTTCGGTCTCGATCGTGCCAATGAAGGGCAGTAAGTCCACCATTTTCTGACCAGCCGGGAACATCATCAACATTGGAATGCTGATTGCGCCTGCGGCCACAGCACCGGCGATCTTTACCAGAGCCTTGGGCCCCGTAGCCAAAAACACCAGCAAGCATGTCGTTGCGCCTATCCAGGGGCCACGGGAGAGAGACGCCACCAAGCCGCCAAAAAGCAGCAGATTGCCCAGTTTGCGCATCCATGGGCGGCTGATTTGTTCCCGCAGGAAAAAGTAGAGCCCCCAGCAAACCAGCAATACGTAACCATATGCAATGGAATGCCCCACGCTCGCAGATGCGCGCAAATTGCCACCACGCCCCAAGTAGCCACCCAAGCCCCAGTTCAGCCCCAGGTTTCCTACCATGGCTCCGTACAGTTTCCAGGACTTCAGGTATTCAAGCATGCCCATAGCTGCCAGCAGCAAGCCGGCCAGCACCATGCCAGACAGGGCAGCCTTGAACGCATCCATACTGCGCACACTGCGGCTGACCACGTAATACGGCAGCCACACGTCGAGCAGCAGGTAAAAGCAGCCGCGCAAGGCGTTGGTCGCATTCGTGGCGCGAAACTCGAGCACCGCCCGCAGCAGCACATACGCCAGCAGGCATTTGTCCGGCCACGTCGCCCCCAAGCGCCAGCGGTTTTTTTGCTGACGCAGTAGCAAGGTAGCGGGCAACAGCAGCACCAGCGACAGCAGGCGTGGGTAGTTCAGCTCGATCAGGTAGTTGATCAGGCCCAGCCCTGGCACTTGGATGGTGGCGGGCGGAACGGCAAACAACACCAGCAAGTAAAAGCCGGCAATCACGTCAATTTCGCGCCGCAAGCTGGCAAGCAGCCACAGGCTGGACAGCACCGCAAAAATCCAAAAATTCGGAGCCAAAAACGCCAGCAAGGTCAGGCCGAGCCAGGCATTGCGCCAGCGCTGCACCGTTGCTGCACCCAGCAGGGCTGCAAAAGACGGTCGGACAGTCGCGAGCACTAGGCCCGAAAGGATCAATACCACCACGAGCGCGCGCAGATGTTCAGGCATGGACAAAATGAAGTGTTATTCTCGACAAAGCGTCAGCCGGCAGTCTAAGGCCATAGACTCAAGCTGCTGTGAACTATAGGGGGCCCGAGCGGGCCCATTGCTACTTACCATGTTTGAACTGCTTCGTGACATCTATGCTCAACTGACCCCGCGTCGACGGTGGCAGTTGGCGCTGGTGCTGGTGTTGATGGTGATTGGAGCGTTGGCCGAAATGTTCTCCTTGGGGGCCGTCTTGCCTTTTTTGGCCTTGTTGACCAAGCCTGACTTGGCTGGTATTCCTGAAGTGTTTGTGCAGGTGCTGTCCTTTTTGGGGCATTATCTTGGTGGAGGGCCATTGCTCGCCGCATCATGGCTTTTTGCGTGTACGGCTGCACTTGCAGCGTTGTTGCGCCTGCTTTTGAGTTGGATCAGTGCTCGTTTTGTATATATAGTGGGCGCCGATTTCGGGGAGGAAATTTACCATCGTATCTTGCGGCAACCATATCATTTTCATTTGCAAAGAAACAGCAGCGAAACTATTTCAGGAATGGGAAAGGTAACCCCGTTGGTTATGTGTGTTTTGGCGCCGGCAATGCAAATGGTAATTGCCTCGGTCATGACTTTTGCTATTCTGGTCGGTATACTTTTGGTTAATGTGAAGGTTGCTTTGCTGGCTGGAATTGCTTTTGGTGGAATGTATTATTTAATAAATCAGTGGGCGAAAAATAAACTGAAAAAGAATAGCGAAATTATCGCCGCAGCAGAAACTCAAAAAATTAAAATCATACAAGAGGGTATCGGTTCCATTCGGGATGTAATTTTGGATGGTAATTGCTCTGTATATGTAAACGCGTTTTCTCAGAGCGATCGACGGCTACGGCGGGCTCAGGCTGTAAATTCGTTTTTGGCGATTGCGCCAAAATATGTGGTGGAAAGTGCTGGCATCATTATGATGATTGTCTTTGCTTATAATCTGACAAAAACACAAGACACAGCAGTGCAGGCTATTCCATTGCTGGGGGCGCTGGCACTAGGGGCGCAGCGATTATTGCCGTATCTGCAGAATATTTATAATTCTGTAGCTTGCATTCAGGGTAGTTTGGGTATTGCGGAAGATGTTATGTATTTTTTGAGACTGCCGACCCATGAAGAATCAATGAAAAGCGCTAAAAATAATGTGGAGGAACGCGGTTTTTATCGATCTGGGGTGTTGGTTGAGTTGCAAGGGTTGGAGTTTCGTTACGCAAGTAATTTACCTAATATTATCAAATCTGTTGACTTGAGAATTAATCGGGGTCAGCGAATTGGCTTTGTTGGTGCGACTGGCAGTGGGAAAAGTACGCTTATTGATTTGATTATGTGTTTGCTGAACCCCACCTCCGGGGTTATTAGCGTGGACGGTATGGAAATAAATGAATCAAATCGTTCGACCTGGCAGCGGAGGATTGCGCATGTGCCGCAGGCCATTTTTCTAACAGATAGCAGCATCGCAGAAAATATTGCTTTGGGGGTAGCTAAAGCAGAGATTGACATGTCTCGGTTGATGGTGGCAGTGGAGCAGGCCCAGTTGACAGATGTGGTGCGCCAATTGCCGCGTGGCTTGGATACGCGGGTAGGGGAGAGAGGTGTCCAACTTTCTGGTGGACAACGTCAACGCATAGGTATTGCACGCGCTTTATACAAATCAGCTGATATGCTGGTGCTGGATGAGGCAACCAGTGCCTTGGACAGTGATACAGAATCAAAAGTGATGGATGCGATTTACCATTTGAATCCAGAAATGGTGATTCTAATGATTGCTCATCGCACGTCAACACTGGAGCGCTGTCACTATATATATCAAGTAGTTGATGGAAGGCTGAAATTAATAAAAAATAATTTTTCCGCACATGAAGTTGCCTTCTAACGGGTGCATCCCTTTCGGTCGTGATTTCGCGATATGAAAAGATAAATCGATGCAGCACTCTTAAAAATTTGTTTTTCAGGGTTCGCCTAAATTTTCGATTTATAAAAATTCGAAGTGAAATTATCTAAAGAATTCCAATAATGAATTAATGAAAATTTTTTGCTTCCTTCTGTCGGTTATTCTGCTTGTATCCGCGTGGCGGCCATTTATGCCAGGTGATGTGGATGATGCAGACGCTGCCGCCGAAGCTTTGGCCAAAATTATTGAATTGGGAGATACCCAGTGGCGAACCGTTTCAGCCCACGCTTTTGCAACGATGGCCGATGCCAGCTGGGATGCTTTTGGCCAGCAGTTCGAAAGGGCCTTACATCGGGACTGTGAACGTGGAAAAAAAGGTGAAATAGAGGGTATATCAAGCTGTGGGGGTGTTGCACATGATGGGGCTGCTGCGAAAGGTTGTGCGTGCGTACACTTGGCGTACTGGAAGAGCACAAAGACTATATCGTCGTATTTGTCTGCCAAACAATCTGGAATGGGGAAGTTTTTTGGCTCGCTGGGGTGGTTTCCAGTCAATTGGTGAGCAGACTTCAATCAATTTTGGGTGTGTGGTAACGGACCCTGCTTACACCAGGGTGGGTAGTAACGTCATCCTTTCGGATTGCGTACTGTTGGGGCATGATGCCTCTATCAATGTTCTGAATAACCAATTCGGGAAAAAACTGGACTCAGTTGGTCCCGTGATTATTCAAGATAACTGTTTCGTAGGCCATGGTGCTATTGTCTTGCCGGGGGTCACCATAGGGCCGAATTCGATCGTTGCAGCAGGTGCGGTCGTTACCAAGGATGTGCTCCCCGGAACGGTAGTGGGCGGTAATCCGGCGGGCATCATTTGCACGACTCAAGAGTTGTTGCAGAGAGTGGAAGAGCGAAGCAATAGCTATCCGTGGATCGACTTGATCAGGCAGCGCGAGGGGACGTACGACCCCACGTTGGAGCCGGAATTGGTGCGCCGCCGTGTAGCCTTTTTTTATGATTCAGAGTCTGGTATAACCAAAAAATGAATGAAAAATATTGGCGTGCTCGACATCCTCATTGTCAACTACAACACGGCCAATTTGCTGGCCCCCATGTTTGCCGCTTGCGAGCGGGCAGCGCAGGGTCTGCAGGTGCGCTATTGGGTGGTGGATAACGCCTCTCGAGATGAATCGGTTGCTGTGTTGCGTTCGCAGTTTCCATTTGCGCGGCTGGAGGTCAATGCCGAGAACGTAGGTTTTGGCCGAGCCAATAACCAGTTGCTCAGGCATGTGCAGGGTGACTATGTGTTGTTGCTGAACACCGATGCCTTTGTGCAGCCGGAGACCTTGCAGCGTACTTTGGCGTACATGGATGCGCACCCGCTCTGCGGAGTGCTGGGTGTGAAGCTGCTGGGGCGTGATGGCGCCCTGCAACCGAGCTGTCGTTACTTCCCCACGCCATGGAATGTATTTTTGTCGCGTACGGGGCTGGGGCGCTTCTTTCTGCAATCGCGCATGGTGGATGATATGACATGGGACCATGCGAGTGTGCGCGAATGCGACTGGGTGCCTGGTTGCTATTACTTGGTGCGCCGGCAGGTGCTCGACCAGTTGGGCTTGTTTGACCCACGCTACTTTTTGTATTACGAAGAGGTGGATCACTGCAGGCGCGTAAAAAAGGCGGGCTGGCAAGTTGTGTACTATCCTCATACTTCTGTCGTCCACATCGGGGGCGAAAGTGCAAAATCTGAAGGTGAAATTTCGGCAACGGGCAAGCAACTATCCGCCTTGCAGATTGAAAGCGAAATTTTGTATTTTCGAAAATTCTTTGGGATTTCTGGGATAGTTAAACATTTTATTTTTACAACCATAGGGGATTTCTATTTATGCCTCAAGAGCCTGTTGACGTGTCGGGGTAGGCCTGCGCTAACTCAATACATAAAACACTGGCTGCTGACCCGGCATTCATTAAGAAAAACTGCTTGGGGTAAATATCCAACTCGGTAAGAGAATGAAAATTTTTATTTTGAATCAAGGGCGAACATACCCTTTTGTCGGGTGGTTGGCCATTGATGAGCTTGCGGAGTTGTTGGCTAAATATCTCCAGGCAACGATTATTTCTATAAAAAATCCACCTTATAGTCGCTGGGACAGGGTGTTGATGAAGAAGGGGGAAATAGTTGCAGAAGGATATGCAGGCGACATTGCGGGTGATCTTTTGATTGTGATCGCTCGGAGTTCATTGGATCTGGCTCTAATTCGTGCGCTGGGTGATTATAGATATAGGTTTGGTAAAATTGTTGCCTGGGTTGCGGACTCATACTTCTATGAAGGTTATTCGAATGTCGTGAGGGATTATGATCTTTTGGCTGTTACAGCGCACGAAGATGTTGATTTTCTACGCAATAAGTATGGAGTTGAGGCGAGTTGCGTATATCACGGTATTGATTGTTACAAGGTGGTTCCACAAAACAATGTTGCGCGTTCAATAGATTTGATAGGGTTTGGACGCTTGCCGATTTCTTATTTGAAAGCAATGAAGGTTCGTTTCCATGACGTGAAAAACCCCTATCTTTTTTTGCATTCTCCCATAGGATCGACTACGGGGCCTGATATAGCAATAGAAAGAGGAATGCTGTTCAAGTTGCTTCAACGAGCGAAGGTGTCTTTGGCGTTTCATCTGTTTTGCGAGCCCGAGGGGAGCAGACCAAGAAGCATGATGCTGACCAGTAGATGGCTGGAGTCTTTGGCTGCAGGATGTCTGGTCGTTGGTAAAAGGCCGATTTCAAGAATGGCCGACGAGATGCTATTCTGGGACAATGCAACGGTTGAGCTGTCGGAGGATGCGGCGGTCGCTGTCGAAGAAGTGGAAGAAATTTTAGGAAATTTTTCTAATTTTGCCGAAATCAGGCGCGAAGCCGTAATGAATGTTATTGCGCGCCATGACTGGCGATACAGGATTTCGCAATTTTCAGAGATGTGGGGTATAAAGATTGGGAGTGAATTCAAATCCGATTTGATCGGGTTGGCTCTTTTGAGAAATAAAGAAATTCTCTGATTGAAGAGGGTAATGGTGAAAGCACATGGACTGGAGCTTCTAAGATTTTTTTCGGCATTCTCAGTGTTGGTGTGGCACTACCAACATTTCTATGCCGCGGAAAAGGTGGCGTATGTTGCCAGCGAACAACCACTTTATAATTATTTGAATTTTTTCTATAACCACGGATCTTATGGAGTTCAGGTATTTTGGTGCTTGAGCGGATTTGTGTTTTGCATGCGATATTTTTTACGCAATCGGGATATCGTAAAACTTTGGAATTTTTTCGTCAATAGATTTTCGAGATTGTATCCCCTTCATTTTTTAACCCTGCTTTTGGTTGCATTGCTGCAATATATTTATCATCATAGATATGATTCATATTTTGTCTATCAAGATAATGGAATAAAGGCATTTATTCGCCAGATATTTTTCGTAAGTAGTTGGTTTGATGTTTGGCGGTTGAGTTTTAATGGGCCGGTGTGGTCAGTATCTGTAGAGGTTTTTGTATATTTTGGTTTTGTTTTTCTGTTGCGGCTTGCTTCAATGTTCAAGATGGCGTCATTGATGGTTGCGTTTTTTTGTGCCGTGATTTGGTTCGCTGGTGTCGGGAATGAGTTTTTTGAATGTGGTGCATATTTTTTTGTTGGTATTTTATCTGCGATGCTTTTGAGTTCTGATTTGCCAAGGGAGAAATTTGTTGGTTTATTGTGTTTCTATTGTTTTCTATTGTTTTCTATTTTTTATTTTTTCGATATGGTCTCGGAAGAAGTTTTTTTATTCATGCTTGTGCCGCTTATCGTTATTTTAATGGCAATTCTGCCTTTAAAAAACCAGCGCTTGTTAGGGGTTTTTGATTTTTTGGGCGGCCTAAATTATGCAAGTTATTTGATGCACTTTCCTTTGCAGTTGGCGGTGATCTTGGTTTTTGGATGGTTGGGGTTGCAGCTGCCGGTTTTCAGTGTCTGGTTTTTTGTGGGGTACTTAATTTTGGTCTTTACGATTTCTGCGGTGGTTTTTCGAAAATTTGAGATGCCTGCGCAGAAGTTTATACGTGATTTTGCTTTGAATAATCATGCTGATGTAATGCGGTGAAATGATGCGTTGAGATGAAATTGTTTTCATTCATTAGATCGGACTTAGCCGCCCACGATGGCGATTGGGGCGCCCAAGGATTTTGGGCGTTGCTGGTGTACCGCTTTGGCCGTTGGCGTTATAGTGTACGCCCGGCTTTGTTGCGAAAGCTATTTTCACTCATTTACAAGGTGCTGTATAAGCTGGTGCAGATCGTCACGGGTATTGAGCTGCCGTGCGAAGTGCGGCTGGGTAAGAATTTTGTGATAGACCATTTTGGCGGTATCGTTATCAGCGGCTACGCGAGTTTTGGTGACAATTGCCGTATACGCAATGGCGTGGTTGTGGGGTTGCGGCGCGTGGACGAGCCTTGCGCGCCCCAGATTGGCAATAATGTGGACATTGGAGCTGGGGCGAAATTGCTAGGCAATATACGCATAGGGAACAACGTGGCGATAGGTGCCAATGCCGTAGTGTTGTGCGACGTGCCCGACAACCACGTAGCCTATGGCGTCCCTGCCGTCATCAAGCCGAGAAAGGTGCTGGCATGCAACCAGACGTAAGCAGTACCATGCCTGACTGGAGCCGTGAATACAAACGTCCCGGGGAGTGGAACCCAGGTAAAAGTCTGTTGGCAAGCATCCGCGCCTACCAAAAACACCGTGCCAGCCGCCATTTGCTGGCCTCCTTGTTTCGCCGTTGGTCCGTGCTGCGTCACAGATTTTGGAGTGCAATAAGTGGGGCCGATATTCCGCTGAACAGCCAGATTGAGGGCGGTTTGCTGCTGCCGCATCCGAATGGAGTAGTGATTCACCCCGCTGCCAAAATCGGCCCGAATTGCCTGCTTTTTCAACAGGTGACCCTTGGCACGCGGGGCGGCACAGAAGCACCAGTGCTGGAAGGCCACGTCGATGTGGGGGCCGGAGCAAAATTGCTGGGGGATATTCGCGTGGGAGCGCATGCGCAAATTGGGGCTAATGCGGTGGTGTTGGGCGACGTGCCAGAGCATGCTTTGGCAATCGGTGTACCTGCAGTGGTGCGAGAGCTATCCCATGGGTGACGCCTGTCTGGATCGGATTGGTTTGGTAGCCATAGGTCGCAACGAGGGTGAGCGTTTGCGCGCGTGTTTGGCGTCGGTGGTGCATCGTGTGGCGCATGTGGTGTACGTGGATTCGGGTTCCACGGACGGGTCAGTGGCGCTGGCGCAGGCCATGGGCGTGCACGTTGTCAATTTGGACATGACGGTGCCTTTTACTGCGGCACGTGCCCGCAACGAGGGTTGGCGCGCGCTGTTGCAGTTGGCCCCAGGGCTGGAGTTCGTTCAATTTGTCGATGGGGACTGCGTGGTGGCGGATGGCTGGCTCGACAAAGCGTTGTTGTTTTTGCTTCAAAACCCGGGCTATGCCGTAGCGTGCGGGCGCCGGCGCGAGAGGTTTCCGGAGCGTTCTGTTTACAACCGCTTGTGCGACCTGGAATGGAACACCCCCGTGGGCGATGCCAAGGCCTGCGGCGGTGATGCGCTGGTGCGCGTGAGCGCTTTGCAACAGGTGGGCGGCTACCGTGATGACCTGATCGCCGGTGAGGAGCCAGAGTTGTGTGTGCGGCTGCGGCAAGCTGGTTGGCGTATACACCGGCTGGATGCTGAAATGACGCTACATGACGCAGCCATGACGCGCTTTGGGCAGTGGTGGAAACGCAGCAAACGTGCGGGGTATGCGTTTGCACAAGGTGCCTGGCTGCATGGCGCAGCACCAGAGCGGCATTGGGTCAAAGAGACGGTGAGTGCCTTGGTATGGGGCGCGGTGTTGCCTGTGCTCATGCTGCTGCTGGCCTGTTTCGTCCATCCGGCATGGCTATTGCTGGGCTGTACGTATCCGCTGCAGATTTGGCGTTTGCGGCGCCTTCCAGGGGGCTTGCAGCGAGCGGTGTTTTTGGTGCTGGGCAAATTTCCGGAGGCTATGGGAGTTCTGCAGTTTGCGTGGGACCGGTTATGGCGTAGCCATGGCAGATTAATCGAATACAAGTGAGGTGCCGCGTGTGGCTGGAAAATTTTGATGCGATCTTTGTGATCAACCTGCCAGCGCGTGCTGACCGGCGACGCGAGATGGATCAGCAATTGCGACGGCTGGGTTTGTCGCTCCAGCACGAAAAGGTGGTGCTCTTCCCCGCGGTGCGCCCGGATGCGCCGGGGGGATTTCCATCTATTGGCGCGCGGGGTTGTTTTATGAGCCATTTGGGCGTGCTGCAGATGGCGCAGACCAAGGGCATGGGCAATATCTTGATACTGGAAGATGATTGCGATTTCAGCAAAAACATGGCTGCAATGCTACCCCAAATGGATGACGGATTACAGAAACTGGACTGGGGAATTTTTTATGGTGGAGCATTGAACCATTTTACGTTGCAGCCTCGTGCATCCGGCTTGCAAATCGTTTTGCCGAATACTGGTTTGATGGGGTCGCATTGTATTGCTTTGCGTGGCCCCGTGGTGCCAATGGTGGTGGCGTATTTTGAGGCGATGCTCCGGCGTCCTCCGGGATCGCCCGAAGGTGGGCCCATGCATGTGGATGGTGCATATTCATGGTTTCGTAAAGACCATTCTGAAATAATTACGCTGATTGCTGTGCCGGAGTTGGCGTTTCAGCGTAGTTCGGCCACGGATGTGCATGCTAGGCGCTGGTATGACCGTGCACCAGTTGTTAAAAATGTCATAGGTGTTTTGAGGTTCTTGAGGAACAAATGGAGTGGTGCATGATTGCATTCAGCAAGTTGGGGAATTATGGCAGACTCGGGAATCAATTATTTCAATATGCTTTTTTGCGTGACCGGGCGCAGCGGCTAGGAATTCAATTTTGGTGTCCAGATTGGGAAGGGGATCAAATTTTTGATCTCGCCGATCAGGACTTGCGTGCAGATTCGCCAAGTGGCTTGGATAAAATATACACCCAGTCTGGAGAGGCGGGATACACTGAAAGTGCGTTGCATATCCAGGATAATACTGATATAGAGGGATATTTCCAGTCGAATAAGTATTATGCAGATGAAAGTGCTGTAAAGCAATGGTTTTCCTTTAAGTATGAGGTGAAATTTTCGGCTTTGGAAAAATATCCTGATGTTAATTTTCCTTCGGCTTTGAGTCTATCGTTGCGCTTAGATTATGATTATGCTGCTACGCGAGAGTTTTTTCCTCTCTATCCGCTGAGTTATTACCAAAAGGGGTTGAGTCTGTTTGATAATTCCGGTGCTGTTGTGGTTTTTGCTGATAGACTGGATTTGGCTAAGGAGTTTCTTAAGAAGTTGCCTGGAAGCGGGGAATTTATTTACATGGATGGTCTTAATCCGCACGAGCAGTTGTATTTGATGTCGATATGTGGGCGTGGAAATATAATAACCAATTCGACATTCGCGTGGTGGGGCGCCTATCTGAATTTATGTAAAAGTGCCAAGATTGTTTCTCCCTTAGAGTGGTGCAGGCCGGGTGTGCCGGTTCCAATTCGTGGCATTCTTCCGGATGACTGGTGCGCAGTGCAATCTCTGCGCCCGATTTGGGATAATTTCCAATTCTGGAGAATCAGGCATCCGTTTGCGACGGGTAAACGTATTTTGGCCCGATTGAATAAATGATAAATTCAGTTGGATGGATTGGTCGCTGGTCGCCTGGCATTGGTGACCCAACACTGGCGGGGTGGATCACTGTAGTGGCCTACGTTGTGGCGGCGGGGATGGTGTACAGCGTGATTGCCCGCGAGGCTATGTTGGAACCATGGCTGGGAGCCACAGAAAAGCGCTTGTGGTGGTGTTTGCTGCTGGGGTTGGTGGTGCTGGGGGTGAACAAGCAACTCGACTTGCAAACGGCCTTCACCGAAATGAGCCGAATGGTAGCGCATGCCCACGGTTGGTATGAGGATCGTCGTCGCGTGCAACTGGCCTTTATCGCCGCTTGGAGCGTGATGGGCTTGACGCTGTGTGCGATTTTGGTGTGGGTCTCTTTTGGCATGCCAAAGTCCACCATCATGGCTTTATGTGGGGCTGTATTCTTGGTGGCGTTTGTGGGCATCAGGGCGGCGTCTTTTCACCACATGGATGCTTTTATCAATTTGAGCTGGTTTGATGTCAAGGTGAATGTAATGATTGAAAATGGAGCTTTGGCGCTTTTGGCTGTTGGGGCGTGGCTGCGAGCCAGGGAGTCTGCGTGAAGCTCGCGTATTTCATCAACCAATACCCCAAGGTCAGCCACAGCTTCATTCGGCGGGAGATTCTGGCGCTGGAGCGCCAGGGAGCAACCGTTGTGCGCATGGCTTTGCGCGGGTGGGACGACCCGGTGGTGGATGTAGAAGACCAGGCCGAGCAGGGCAAAACGCACTATGTGCTGCGTGGGGGGCTGCGCGGTTTGTTGGGCGCTGTGCTGGGGCAATTGCTGCGCCACCCGGTGCGCTTGAGCAAGGCCTGGCTGTTGGCTGGCCGCATGGCCCGCATGTCTGAGCGGCCCTTGCCCTACCACTGGATTTATCTGGCCGAAGCCTGCAAGGTGCTGGCCTTTTTGCGCGGTACCGGGGTGGAGCATGTGCATGCTCACTTTGGCACCAATTCGGTCGAGGTGGTGATGCTGGCCCACGCGCTGGGCGGGCCGGGTTTCAGCTTCACCGTGCACGGGCCGGAAGAGTTTGACAAGCCGCTGGGTTTGCACTTGCGCGAGAAGATCGAGCGCGCTCGCTTCGTGGTGGCTATCAGTTCTTTTGGGCGCAGCCAGTTGTATCGATGGGTAGGGCATGCGCACTGGCCCAAGGTGAACGTGGTGCGCTGCGGGTTGGACAAGGCCTTTCATCAGGTGGCCCATGTTCCGGTGCCTGCCGTCCCGCGTTTGGTATGCGTAGGCCGGTTGTGTGAACAAAAGGGCCAGCTGTTGTTGCTGGGTGCCGTGCGGCAGTTGCACGATAAGGGTGTGCGCGTTGAGCTGGTCCTGGCGGGCGACGGCGAAATGCGGCCCGAGGTAGAGCGTCTGATCGTGTTCCACGGCCTGCAGGCACAAGTTCGCATTACGGGCTGGATCAGCGCCGAGCAGGTGCGGCAGGAGTTATTGGCTGCACGTGCCTTGGTTTTGCCGAGTTTTGCCGAGGGCTTGCCGGTGGTCATCATGGAAGCCATGGCCTTGCGTCGCCCTGTGCTGTCCACCTTTGTCGCGGGCATTCCCGAACTGGTTCAGCACGGGGAGCATGGCTGGTTGTTTCCGGCGGGCGATGTGGACGCTTTGGCGCAGGCAATGCAGGACTGCGTGTGGGCCAGCACAGCTGAATTGGATGATATGGGAACCAAGGCCTATCAAAAAGTATTGCAACACCACGATGTTGACGCTGAAGCGAGCCATTTGCTGCAATTGTTTCGCCAGGCGGCAAAAGGAGGCGGCTTGTGTTGATAGGTGCAGTGCAGCTTGTTTTGTGCGTGGCTGGGCTGGCGTGTGCGGTGCCGGTTTGCGTCTTACTGTTTCAAGTTTGTCTGGCACGTGGGGCTGTTATTGAGCCTGCGCCTCCCGCTATCGATGAGATGAAGCGCCCAACGGTGGCCGTATTGGTGCCGGCGCACAACGAGCAAGAGGTGATCGAGTCCACATTGCGCACCTTGCTGCCGCAACTACAGGCGGGGGATCGCTTGCTGGTGGTGGCTGACAACTGCACTGACGATACCGCGCAGGTGGCGCGGGCGGCTGGGGCTGAGGTTGTGGAGCGCAGCCATGCTTCAGATCGCGGCAAAGGCTTTGCCTTGGACTTTGGCGTGCGCTACTTGGCTCGCAATCCACCCGATGTGCTGGTGATCGTGGATGCGGATTGTTGGGTCGAGCCGGGAAGTTTGCAGCGTTTGGCAAACCTGGCTATGACTCAAGGGCGGCCCGTTCAATCCTTGGACTTAATGCTCCCCAATGCGGCTGCTTCGCTAAAGCAGCGTTTGGCTGCCTGGGCTTGGCGCGTGAAAAATTGGGCGCGTCCACTGGGCTGGCACCGCCTAGGGTGGCCGTGTCAATTGATGGGGACAGGAATGGCATTTCCATGGCCCATAGTGCAGGGCATGGACCTGGCCAATGGGCACTTGGTTGAAGACATGAAACTGGGCGCTGACTTGGCATTGGCTGGCGCCCCACCATTGTTTTGCCCCAGCGCAAGGGTGACGAGTGAATTCCCGACAGCAATTGCGGCCCAGCAAAGCCAGCGCAAACGCTGGGAGCATGGGCATTTGAGCGTTCTGCAGAGTTTGGGCCCCAAGTTGCTCTGGCGCGGTTTGCGCTCAGGCAACGTGGCGGTGGTGGCTATGGCGCTGGACTTGCTGGTGCCGCCACTGGCATTGTTGGGGGTAGTGTTGTGCGGCCTGTGGTTGGCCAGCCTGGTGTTGGTGCTTGTGGCTGGCGCAGCGTGGGCGGCTCCGCTGGTGCTGGCAACGTTGCTTATTTTCCTGTTCCAAGTCACCTTGTGGCAGGCTTGGCAGGGTTGGGGGCGTGATTTGGTCAGTGCGCATGAATGGTTAAGCGTGCCGGGCTACATGCTGGCCAAATTGCCGATTTATGCAGGGTATGTTTTTCGACGGCAAAAGGCATGGGTTCGGACAGAGCGAAAGTGACTGTGACAAAACCTGTGGTGCATACGACCGCGCATACGACCCGGAAGGTTTACGTGGCCGGCCTGCCTTTTGACGTGGTGGACAAAGCGGAGGCCGTGCGTCGCCTGTGCGAAGCGATGCGTGACCGCCGCCGGCTTTTTTTGTCCACCCCGAATCTGAACTTCTTGGTGGCGGCGCAAACGGATGAGGCTTTCAAGGCGTCTGTGCTGCAAAGCGATATGAGCGTGGCCGACGGCATGCCCATTTTGTGGCTTGCCCGCAAACAGGGGACGCCCTTGCCCGAGCGGGTGGCGGGA
This sequence comes from Extensimonas soli, assembly GCF_029211265.1. GTDB lineage: Bacteria > Pseudomonadota > Gammaproteobacteria > Burkholderiales > Burkholderiaceae_C > Extensimonas > Extensimonas soli. The sequence continues at coordinate 95,686 of NZ_JARGEL010000032.1, forward strand.
TCAGACTTGTTCGAAGCCCTGCGCTGCGGGGCTGGCCAGTCGGTGCTGGGACGGCCGGTGAGAGTGTTCTTTTTTGGTGGCTTACCGGGTGTTGCAGACGCAGCCTGCCAAGTGTTGAATGCCGAGTTTGCGCAGGGAGGCTCCATGCAGGCGGTGGGCGCCCTATGCCCCGGCTTTGGAAGTGTCGAGGAGATGTCTGGTCCGCAGGTGCTGGATCGCATCAATGCCAGTGGCGCCGATTTTTTGGTGGTTGCCCTGGGCGCTAAAAAGGGGCAGGCCTGGATCACTCATAATCTGCCGCACTTGCAGGTGCCCGTGGTGAGTCACCTGGGTGCAGTGGTCAATTTTGTGGCCGGGACTGTGCGTCGTGCTCCTGAAATTTGGCAGCAACTGGGGCTCGAGTGGGTGTGGCGCATCAAGGAGGAGCCGGCGCTGATCAGGCGCTACTGGCACGATGGTTTGGCTTTTTTGGGGCTTTGGGTCAATGCGAAGTGATCAGATCTGGCTGGCACCCAGGCGTTGCCAGGTGAGGGCGGTAAGGTTCAGAAAGATGCGTAAATAGCCCAACTGGCTTAAGCCTTCCCACGCTGGGGTGGATCACTTGAGTGTGGGTAACTGCTAGTATCTGCCACCCAAATTTCTTCGAATCACCCGTGACGGCTCCACACAAATTTCGCCTCAACGAGGCTTTGCTTGTTTTTGCGCTGCTGCTGACCTTTTTGGCGTTTGGTGGCGGCCTGCTCGACCTGGTGCACCGCTGGTACAAGCAAGAGGAATACAGCCACGGTTTTTTCCTGCCGTTGATTTCGCTTTGGCTGTTGTGGAGCCGGCGCCAGGCTCTGCGTGAAAGTGTAGGCGCGCCCTCGGCATGGGGTTTGGTGGCTCTGGCGCTGAGCGCTGCGCTGCTGGTGCTGGGGGAGGTCACGGCCATTTTTCTGCTCATTCAGCTGGGCTTTTTGCTCGCGCTGGTGGGGGTGGTGCTGTGTTACGGCGGGGTTTCGTTGCTGCGCGTGGCTTGGCTGCCCATTGCGTTCCTGCTGTTTGCGATTCCATTGCCGTACTTCATGGATTCGCAAATTTCGTGGCGCCTGCAGCTGCTTTCCTCGTCGCTGGGTGTGACCGTATTGCGTGCCCTGGGCTATGCGGTGTACCTCGAAGGCAATGTGATCGATTTGGGTGTTTACAAGCTGCAGGTCGTGGAGGCATGCAGCGGCCTGCGCTACCTGTACCCCCTGTTGAGCATCGGTTTTTTGATGGCCTACATGTACCCAGCCGCCTTGCGCTGGCGGGTGCTGGTGTTTTTGAGCACTATCCCTATCACCGTGCTGACGAACAGTTTGCGGATTGCCATGGTGGGGGTGTTGGTGGAGCGCTGGGGCAGCGGCATGGCGGATGGCTTTTTGCACTACTTTGAAGGCTGGGTGATTTTTCTGATTTGTCAGCTGGTCTTGATGCTCGAAATCTGGCTGATCGAGCGTTATACCCAGCACCGACCATTGCTGGAGGTGCAAAAGTTGCCCGCTGTAGCCGCAGTGGAGCCTGTGCGGCCTGCGGAGGCTGGCGTGGGCAAGCAGTTGGCAGCGGGCGTGCTGCTGTTGGCTGCAGCTTCGGTGCTGGTGTACCAGTTGGGCGGGCGCGCTGAAGAGCAACCCTTGCGCCAGAGCCTGAAGACTTTTCCGCTGGAGTTGGGTGACTGGCGGGCCCGGCAGGAGTCGTCGCTGTCGATCGATGTCGAGCAGGCGCTGGGTTTCAGCGATTACGTGCTGGCCGACTACGTGGACCCGGACGGCGCGCAGGTAAATTTCTACGTCGCCTATTACGCTTCGCAGCGCAAGGGCATTTCACCGCACTCGCCGCAGGTGTGCATTCCGGGAGGCGGCTGGGTGATTTCTGCGATCGAGCAGGTAAAGTTTCCGCTGACCGATGGCAAGCCTATGGAGGCGGTGCGGGTGCTGATCGACAAAAGTGGGCAGAGACAGTTGGTGTATTACTGGTTTGAGCAGCGCGGACGACGCATTGCGAACGAGTATTGGATGAAGTGGTATCTGCTGCAGGACGCTTTGACGCGCAACCGTACCGATGGCGCGTTGGTGCGTGTGGTGACGGCTTTGGGCCCGGCAGAAAATGTGCAGCGCGCGGACGAGCGCCTGCAACGGCTGGTGAGGCTGGCCGTACCTATGCTTGGGCCCTACGTGCCCGAATAGCAAACGAACCGATGGGTTGAACGATATGACGAGTAAGAACAAATTTGGGGCACTGAGCAAGTGGGCCTTGGCCGCGACCGTGGTCGTGGTCTTGGGGTGTTCCTCACCCGAAGAAAAAGTGGCGCGTTTCAATGCGCGCGGCACCGAACTCATGGCCAAAGGCGAATGGATGAAGGCTAGGCTGGAGTTTCAGAATGCCTTGCAGATCAACCCCAGCTATGTCCCGGCGCTCATGGGGCTGGTGGATATTGCCGAGCGCTCTGCCGAGTGGGACAAGGCATATGCCTTGTTAAGCAAGGTGGCGGAGCTCGACCCTAAGAACTTGACTGCGCAGCTGCGTTTGGCCAAATTGCTTTTGGCTGCCGGGGTGCTAGACAAGGCTTTGGCGGCAAGTGATGCCGCTATGGCCTTGGCCCCGGAGGACGCCGACGTGCTGGCCCTGCGCGCGGCGCTGATGTTCAAGCTTGACGATCGCAAAAAAGCGGTGGAGCTTGCCCAACAAGCCCTGCGCAAGGAGCCTGCCCAGGTCGATGCGCTGGTGGTGCTGGCTTCGGAGCGCCTGGCGGCGGACGACGCCGCAGCTGCCGTGAGGTATCTCGATCAGGGCCTGGCTGCCAATGAGCGCGACGTGGCCCTGCAGCTGATCAAGGCGCAAGCCCTTGAAAAAATGGCCCAGCACGAGCAGGCCGAGCAGGTGTTTCGCAAGCTGATTACGCTTTACCCGGACAATAAATCTTTTCGCACACTGCTGGCGCAGTATTACACGCTGCATGGGCAAAAAGACAAGGCCGAAGCGGAATATCGTGCGGTTGTGCAGGCATTTCCCAAAGACTTGCAGGCCAAGCTGGATGTCGTGCGTTTTCTGGCCTCGGCGCGAGGCGAAGATGCTGGCATGGCCGAGCTGAACAAACTGATTGCGGCCGAGCCCAAGAATCATGAGTTGCGCTTTGCCCTGGCGAGCACGTTGTTGGCGCAAGGGAAAAGTGCGCAAGCAGAAAGCGTGTTGCGCGAGGTGATCCAGCAGGCTGGCACCGAAGAGGCCGGCTTGAAAGCGCGCGATGCGCTCGCGGTGGAGTTGCTCAAGCGGGGCGATAAGTCCGAAGGCAAGAAACTGATCGAGGAGGTTTTGGCCAAAGACGCGCGCAATGAGCAGGCTTTGCTGTTGAAGGCCAGTGTGGCCATGGACGAGCAGCGCCTGGATGACGCCGTGGCAGACTTGCGCACCATTTTGCGCGACGTACCTAACTCGGCGCGCGCCATGGCCCTATTGGGCAGGGCGCACGAATTGCAAGGCTCGCGTGATCTGGCGATGGACTACCTGGGGCGCAGTTTTCAGGCGGGCAAGCAGCAGTCGCCACAGTTCGGCGTGAATTACGCGCAATTTTTGTTGCAAAGTGGCAAGGCCAAGCAGGCGCAGGAGGTGTTGCGTGAGGTATTGGGCATCACTCCCAACCACGTCCCGGCGCTGCAATTGTTGGCACAAGCTTACTTAAGCACCGGCGACCTGACCAATGCGCAGGCCGTTGCGGACGCGGTCGCGAAGATGAAAGACCAGACCGCAGCAGCGAGCCAGATTCAGGGGGCCGTATTTGCCGCACGGCGCAACTTCGATGGCAGCATTGCGTCATTCCGCAAGGCTTATGAGTTGTCGCCCACCGAGGTGCGCCCCATGATGGCCTTGGTGAGCACTTATCTGGCCGCAGGCAAGAGCAAAGAGGCCGTTTCTTTCATGCAAGGGGTGGTGAAGGCTTCGCCGGACAATCTGAATGCGCAGCTGTTGCTCGCGCAGTTGCTGCAGCAGACGGGGGATGCGGCTGGCGCCCAAAAGGCTTATGAGGCGATGATTGCGCAAGACGCGCAGTTTGCCCCGGCGTATGGCGGTTTGGCTGCGCTGTTTTCCGCGCAGGGCAAGTTCGCGGAGGCCGAGGCCACGCTCGAAAAAGGGCTGAAGGCCGTGCCAGCGGATTTCAATTTGCGCCTGGCGCAGGCGGGGGTGTTGGAAGCGCTCAAGCGCATCGACGAAGCTATCGCCGTGTATGAACAGCTCATCAAAGAGCGGCCAGGCGCGGAGGTGGTGGTGAACAACCTTGCCAGTCTGTTGGCAGACTACCGTGAGGATAAAGCCAGTGCAGACAGGGCTTACCAATTGGCGCAGCGCCTGAAGAATACCAACGTGCCGCAGTTCAAGGACACACTGGGCTGGGCCAGTTACCGCGTGGGCAAGAACGAGGATGCCGTGGTACTGCTCAAGTCAGCGGCAGACCAGTTGCCAGACAGGGCTGTGGTGCAATACCACTACGGGCAGGTGCAACTGGCCAGAAACAACAAGACCTTGGCCAAGCCGGCCTTGGAAAAGGCGGTGGCGCTTTCGGCGAAGCAGCCCTTCCCGCAGGTGGAGAGCGCCAAAAAAGCCCTGCAGGGACTCTAAACAGCATGTACGAAGCGTTTTATGGGTTGAAGGAAAAGCCTTTTTCCATTCAGCCAGACCCCGACTTTTTGTTTCTGGGTAAGCGCCACAGCCTGGCGTACACGATGCTGCAGTATGGGATTCAGAACCGCGCCAATTTTTCCGTGATTTGTGGAGATATTGGCTGTGGCAAAACAACCCTGATACGCCACCTGCTGAACCAACTGGGGCCAGATCTGACAGTGGGCCTGGTGTACAACACCCATCCGGACATCGCGGATTTACTCGAATGGATCATGCTGGCCTTCGGGCAGCCCTACGAAGGCATGTCCTCGGTGGCCCGGTACGATGCATTCCAGCGCTTTTTGATCAACGAGTATGGCGCTGGCCGCAGAACCATCCTGATCGTCGATGAGGCGCAAAACCTGAGCGTGGGAGCGCTGGAGTCCTTGCGCATGCTGTCCAACATCAACGTGGACAAGGCCCAGCTGCTGCAGGTGATTCTGGTGGGCCAGCCGCAGCTGCGTGATCTGCTGCAAAAGCCTGAGCTGCACCAGTTCGCGCAGCGCGTGGCGGTGGACTTTTTCATTCCGCCGCTGACCTCTGAAGAAGTTGCCGCCTACATCACGCACCGCCTTCAGGTGGCAGGTAGAGAGGAGCCACTTTTCACGCCCGCGGCGGTGCAGCGCATCGCTCAGGCGTCGCACGGGGTGCCGCGTAGTATCAACATCCTATGCGACACGTTGCTGGTCTATGGCTTTGCTTCAGATAGTGTAGTGATCGATGCAGCGCTGGTGGAGGATGTGCTGCGGGACAGGCAGGAATACGGAGTGCTCTCTGTACCACCGACGGCATAGACCGTTCAGCTCATTGAGCGTGACCGAATCAAGCGGTAACCTTCAGCTACGTTTTTTTAAAGGAGGTCCTCAATGAGCAAGCTCAAATTTTCTCTCAAAGCGATTTCTGTAGTTGCCGGAATGGTTGTGGGCGTGATGGCGCCCATGCATGCGGCAACGGCAGGAACGGTAAACCTGGCATTTAATGGTGCAGCATACGGGTACGAAAACTTCAATTTGCAGAATGGCAATCCATATGTCTCTGACTATAACCAGCCTGCTGGCGGTTTCACCATGAAGGTGAACACCTCTAATGATCCGCAATTTAAGACGGGTAGTTCGATTTTGACTTGGTGTATCGAACTCACCCAATCGATCACTCAGGGATCGAACTATAACTACACAACTACAGACTTGACTGCTGCCAATCCGAGTTGGGCGGGCAGACTGCAAGAGCTCATTGCGCAAAACTATCAGACTGTTTTGAGCGCAGCCAACAGCATCACATCCGCTGCAATGCAGCTGGCGATTTGGGAAGTGGTGAATGAATCTGCCAATTCCAATCTAGATTTGTCGAGCGGTAATTTCCGTGCTAGCGCCCCACTCTTTAATGGGGATTCGACATCTGCCAGGGATATGGCGCAAGGGTGGCTTAACAATTTGAGCAGCTCCGCAGATACCGGGAAGTATAAAATCGTGATGCTTTCCAATGGAAGTGCGCAGGATTTGGTTACGGTTTTGCCAACTCCCATCCCTGCCGCCGCATTGCTGTTCGGCTCTGCCCTTGGTTTGGGTGGATTGATGCAGCGGCGTCGGCGTGCCACGCCCGCAGCAGTGGCTTGAATCTGTTTGCTTCTTCCAAAAAGCCGCACACCAGGGCGGCTTTTTTTATGTGCGATCCATATTCGCCTCAAGTAGAGCTGCTGCGCATGGACTCTATTTTGGCCACCGCCTGCGCGCGGTTGACGACGTCGAGTTTTTTGAAAATGCGCTGCACATGGTTTTTGACCGTGAAGGCGCTGATGTCCAGAATCATGCCGATCTCTTGATTGGTTTTGCCTTTGCGCACCCACTCCATGATGTCCACTTCGCGCATGCTCAGGCCTACGTCGGCATCGGTTTTAAGGGGTTGGGGCCTGCTGGCGGATACTGGCGGGGAAAGGTATTGCTCCGGCAAATGTGCAACCTGTCGGAAGGCTGCATCGATGTAGGGCAAGAGGTAGCGTAGCGATTCACGAGGCGCTTCCCCCGCCAATGCGGTGGAGCCCATGAAAACGTAAAGGCAATCCTGCCGGCCGCGCTGGTCTTTGATGCCGTGAACCAGGGCGCTGCGCATGCGCGAGAGGGTGTTCAGGAGGTCAGGGTTGTCTATGTCGTGAAACAGCAGCCCATCATTCGAATGCACAGTGAAGGGCGCATGATCGCAGGCGTGCCAGCGTTGCAGCAGGCTGGTGATATAGGGTTGGATGGACTTGTCGCCAAAGGATGCCGTGCGCAGCCCGGGCAGTGGTGAGACGACGTCGTAGCACACCAGCCCCAGAGAAAAATTGCCCCACGCGACGATGACGATGTCGTGTGGCATGAAAGTCTGAATGTCCCCCTGCAGCCAGTTGAACAGGGCATAGTGGCTGCGAATCGTCAAGGACTGCTGCACTACCTGCAGCATCTGGTTCAGCTCTGTCAATGACAAATTCGTGAGAAACGACATTTTGGGCGGGCTAGTGGTGTCCAAGTGCATCCTAGCAGATTGGTCCGTATGGACAGAACGGGCGCCATGTTGCAAAAAGTCAGCGAACAATAGCGGCTATGATGACCGCTCAATGGGAATGTGCGCTGAGCACAGCTTTTGCAGCAATCGAGAGTAGACAAGCAGCCGTTTTATGGATTCTTTGAGTGACATGCTTCCGGCCGACTTTGAGTGCCTGGGGAGTGCTACGGAGTTTGCCGACGACATCCATGAAATCTTCAGCAACTTCGGGTTGGTGGAGAGCCCCGACACGAGCGAAACTTTGCTGCTCTGCAATTTCATGGTGTGCTATTCAGCCCCGCGGGGGGCCAAGCTGGTACAGCAGGGCGAGGTCGGCAACTACATGTTTTTTTTGCTCACCGGCCATGCGGAGTTGTTCATCGAGAACGACAGGGGTCAACCGATGTCCATAGGCGCCATAGGTTCTGGGGCGGCAGTGGGCGGCATGTCGATGATTGACCACAAACCGCGTGCCGTTTCGTGCGTGGCAACCGAACCCGTAGATCTGGTGGTGCTGTCCAGTCAGGCATTCAAAGACATCATGCTGACGTTGCCGTGGCTGGGCAACAAGCTTTTGATGATTTTGCTGCACTCTGTCAGCGCACGTTTGCATGCGCTGCAAAAGCAATTGGCGTCGCAGCAATCCGGATGAAATTGGCATCGGCGTAGCCAGCGCGCAATGCTGCGGGTTTTGTGCCCGCTACCCCTCTGCTTTATTCGAACAGCATGCCGTTCGTGCCCAAGGCGTCATCCAGGCGCTGCACCAGTGTTTGCAGGCGCTGGCTTGCGCCGGGGGGCAGGGGCGTGGCGCCGGCTTCGGCCTGGGCGGCTGCGGTGATGGCTGCGTTTTCACGCTCGGCAAGTTCAAAGGCGAGGTTCAGCGCGGCCAGTACGGCGATGCGCTCGCGCACGCGCACCTTGCCGGCGTCGCGGATGCGCGTCATGGCGGTGTCCACGCGCTCCACGGCGTCGAGCAGGCGCGCCTCCTGGCCTTCGTGGCAGCTCAGCAGGTAGCTTTGCTGCAGGATTTGCACCTCGATCTGTTTCATGACGCTTCCTTCGCGGGGGGCGTTTCGGGCAGGCGTTCGAGCAGCGCATCCACGCGCGCGCGTGCAGCACGCAGGCGCGAAGCGAGCGAGTCGCGCTCTTTGGTGAGGGCGGCCACCTGTTCGCTCAGCAGCGCGTTGCTGCGCTGCAGTTCTGCGTGGCGTTGCAGCAGGCGCTCGATGCGCTCGCTCAGCAGGGGGATGGGGTCGTTAGGGGATGCGGCGTCGTCCATGGCGCCGCAGATTGTAGAGGCGCGCACATAATGTGCTGCCCCGCAAATAACCGAACATGAAATCGCGCCTTCGTGCTCAGGGCGGCGTTGCAAATCCTCGCGATAGCTGCGGCTATCGCTGCGGTTTGCGCCTTGCCCTGAACGCGAATCCATCGATTTCATTGCAGTGCAGCACATTAGAATCCCCGCCGTTGGTGCTCGCGGCCCGATCCATGGGCTGCGGTTAAACGGGAAGCAGGGAGGGGCGCATCCACGATGCGTGCCGAGCCTGCGCTGCCCCCGCAACGGTCAGCGGACGAATCTTGCCGATTCCCTCTCCATCCCCACGCCACTGGATACCCTGAAAAGTATCTGGGAAGGCTTTGGAGTGCGTTCCGCCAGCCCGGATACCGGCCAACGAGGCGGCTCTGCAAGCGCTTTTTGCGCGTGCGCAGCCATTTTTACCCACAAGCCGGCGGGGAAGCCGGCGCGGGTGCTTCCCTCGATGGGATGTTCTCCATGAAAAATCGTCTCTCTTTTGCGCGCTCCGCCGCGCCCTCGCTGCGCGCCCCTGCGGCGTGCTTTGCCTTGTCTGCCCTCGCTGCGGCGCTGCCCAGCGCGCAGGCGCAAACCCTGCTCGCGCAGAATCTGCGCGCCCCTTCGCTGCAGGAGGTGGTGGTCACGGCCACGCGCGCGCCGCAGCCTTTGTCCGACCTGGTGGCGGACTTGTCCATCGTCGACCGTGAAACCATAGAAAGCAGCGGCGCCACGGGTGTGGCCGACGTGCTGGCGCGCCTGCCGGGGGTGGAAATTGCGCGCAACGGCGGGCCGGGCAATGCGACCAGCGTGTTTTTGCGCGGTGCCGAGACGCGCTTCACGGCCGTGTATATCGACGGCGTGCGCGTGGATTCGCAATCCACGGGCGGCGCCTTGTGGGAGCAGATTCCGCTCGCGCAGATCGAGCGCATCGAGGTGCTGCGCGGGCCGGCCGCGGCGGTGTATGGCTCGGACGCCATCGGCGGCGTGATCCAGCTCTTCACGCGCAAGGGTGAGGGCCCGCCCGCGCCCTACGTGAGCGTGGGCGTGGGCAACCGCGGCACGCGCAGGCTCGAAGCCGGCGTGAGCGGCGCCACCGGCGTGGACAATGCCTTCGACTACGCTTTGAGCCTTGCGCACGAGCGCAGCGACGGTTGGGACATCCGCGCCGGCGTGCCGCACAACCCCGACCGCGACGGCTACCGCAACACCTCGGGCCACGCGCGCCTGGGCTTGAAGATCGACGCGCGCCACCGGCTCGACGCGACCTTGCTCGCAAGCCAGCTCAATTCGGGCTACGACGCCTACCTGTCCGGCATGCCCAAACCCTCCACGCCTCTGGACGACGACCGCAACAAGGAGCGCCTGCGTACCGCCGGCCTGACCTGGACGGCCGACTGGACCGACGCCTACACCATGCGCCTGTCGGCCACCGACACCTTCAGCCGCTACGAGACCTCGCCCTCGCCCTACCTGACCGAAACGCGGCTGCGCAACTACCTCTGGCAAAACGACTACCGCCTTGGCGTGCACCGCTTCAGCGCCGCGCTCGAGCGCCGCGAGGACGAGCTCACGAACCCTGCGCTCGACGCCTGGAGTACGGCCGTGCGCGGCAGCCGCGCGCAAAACGCGCTCGCGCTGGGCTACGGCCTGCATGCGGGCGCGCACACGCTGCAGCTGCACTGGCGCCACGACGACGACAGCGAGTTCGGCGGCAAGAACACCGCGAGCGCCGCCTACGGCTACGCCTTTGCGCCGCATTGGCGCGCCACGGCGTCGTGGGGTTCGGCCTTTCGCGCGCCCACGCTCTACCAGCGCTTCAGCGAATACGGCAACCCCGCGCTGCAGCCCGAAACCAGCCACAACGCCGAGCTGGGCCTGCGCTACGACCAGGGCCACAGCAGCGCGTCGCTCGTGGTCTATCGCAACCGCGTGAGCAACCTGATCAACTTCGTCGGCGCGGGCTCCTGCGCCTCGGCCTACGGCTGCTATGCGAACACGGCGCACGCACGCTACCAGGGCGTGACGCTGGCCGGCTCGCAGCGCTGGGGTGGGGTGCAGCTGCACGGCTCGATCGACTGGCAAGACCCGCGCAACCTCGACACCGACAAGCGTCTGGCACGCCGCGCGCAGCGCTACGCCACGCTGGGCGCCGACACGCGCCTGGCCGATTGGACGCTGGGCGGCGAGGTGCAGGCTTCAGGCCAGCGCTTCGACGACGCCGCGAACAAAACCCGGCTCGGCGGCTACACGCTCTTCAACCTGCACGCAAGCACGCCGGTGGCGCGCGACACGCAGCTGCTCGCGCGCGTGGACAACCTCGGCGACAAGCGTTACCAGCTTGCAAACACCTACGTGCCGCCAGGGCGCATGCTGTACGTGGGGCTCAAATGGGCGCCGCAGTGATGCCCGGCAATGGTGCCGCCGCGCGCGCTGCCGGCATCCTTGGCGCTGATGAAAATGGGAAGGAAAGACATGCAAAGGCAAAGGGCACTTTCGGAGCTGGACATGGCTGACATGGCTGACATGGCTGACATGGCTGACATGGGCCAGGGCGCCGTCGCCCGCTGCCCCGCCGTGCTGGTCACGGCCCCGGCTTCGGGCCAGGGAAAGACCACGATCACCGCTGCGCTGGCCCGGCTGCATGCGCGCCAGGGGCGGCGCGTGCGCGTGTTCAAGTGCGGGCCGGACTTTCTCGACCCGTTCTGGCACGAGCTGGCCAGCGGCGCGCCGGTGTACCAGCTCGACCTGTGGATGACGGGCGAAGCCGACTGCCGCGCACGCCTGCACGCGGCCGCGCAGGAGGCCGACCTGATCATCGTCGAGGGCGTGATGGGTCTGTACGACGGCGAGCCCAGCGCGGCCGACTTGGCGCTGCGCTTCGGCCTGCCGGTGCTTGCCGTGATCGACGCCGGCGCCATGGCCGGCACCTTCGGGGCCGTGGCGTATGGCTTGCAGCATTACCGCGCCGGGCTGCGCTGGGCCGGCGTGCTGGCCAACCGCGTGGGCAGCGAGCGCCACGCGGGCATGCTGCAGGCCAGCCTGCAGGAGCCCGCACACTGGCTGGGCGCGCTGCTGCGCAACCCGGCGCTCACGCTGCCCGAGCGCCACCTGGGGCTCGTGGCCGCGACAGAATTGGGCGATGCCGTGGCGCGGCTCGACGCCGCGGCCGATGCGCTCGCCGCCACGCCGCTGGGCCGCATGGACGCGGCGCAGTTGCAAGCCTGGACGGTGGACTTCCCGGCGCCCACGGTGCGGCCCGTGGCGCCCTTGCTCGCCGGGCGCACCGTGGCCGTGGCGCGCGATGCGGCGTTTTGCTTCATCTACGCGGCCAATGTGCAGACGCTCGAGCAACTGGGCGCGCGCGTGGTGTTTTTCTCGCCGCTCGCGGATGCTGCACTGCCGCCTTGCGACGCCGTCTGGCTGCCGGGCGGCTACCCCGAGCTGCACGCCGCGCAACTGCACGCCAACCGGCCGCTGCGCGCCGATTTGCACGCGCATGTGCAGGCGGGCAAGCCGCTGTGGGCCGAGTGCGGCGGCATGGTGGCCTTGATGGATTCCATCCGCCAGCCCGATGGCCGCGTGCAGCCGCTGTGGGGGCTGCTGCCGGGCGAAGTCACCCTGCACACGCGCCTGGCCGCGCTCGGGCCGCAGCAGCTGGTCTGGCAGGGGCATTGCCTGCGCGGCCACACCTTTCACTATTCGACCTGCAGCAGCAGCGCACGCGAAGTCGCGCGCACCGCAGCGCCGGGCGCAGCACCCCGGGCCAAGGTGCACGAGGTGGGCGAGGCGCTGTACCGGCATGGCAGCATCCATGCAAGCTACTTCCACGCCTGGTTTGCCTCGGCCCCGCAGGCCGTGGCCTTGTTGTTCGGCGCTGCGCAGGAAGAGTGCGCGGCAGGTGCGGAGAAAGCAGCGTGTCCGTGATCGGCTCCCGTCAGCCGCCCATCGCCGCGCGCGAGCTCATTCTCGGCGGGCAGAAAAGCGGCAAGTCGCGCCGCGCCGAGCAACTCGCCGCGGCCTGGCTCGCACAATCTCATGCGCACCAGCCGGCGCACCAGGCCGTGCTGCTCGCCACCGCGCAGGCGTACGACGCCGAAATGCGCGAACGCATCGCGCGCCACCAGCGCGAGCGCGCGGCGCGCGTGCCGGGGCTGCGCACGGCAGAGGTGGCGCACGACCTGGCCGGCGCGCTCGCGGTGCATTCCAACGCGCACACGCTCGTCGTGGTGGACTGCCTCACGCTCTGGCTCACGAACTGGCGCATGCCTTTCGATGATTCTGAGCAAAATAGGCATCTAACGCAGGACTGGCAAGCGCAGGAAGCTATGTTTTTGAAAGCATTGCAGCAATCCCCCGGCCCCGTGGTGCTGGTGGGCAACGAGATTGGTCTGGGCGTCATCCCGCTCGGGCCCGAGGTGCGCGCCTTCGTCGATGCGCTGGGCACGCTGAACCAGCGCGTGGCGCAGGTCTGCACGCGCGTCACGCTGATGGCCGCGGGCCTGCCGCTGTGCCTGAAGGAGTCCGAATGATGGGTGCATGCCGGCAGATCGTGCGCCAGGGCTGGTGGAGCCACTTGGGGCGCTACTTTGGGCACTACTTGGGGCGTTTTTGTGGGCGCAGCGCTTGGGGCGTGGGCATGCTCGTCGCCAGCCTGCTGTATGCCGGCGTGGCCGCAGCCCAGCCCGTGCAGATCACCGACGGGCGCGGCCGTATGGTGCGGCTGCCCGCGCCGCCGCAGCGCATCGTGAGCCTGCTGCCCTCGCTGAGCGAGAGCGTGTGTGCGCTCGGCGCTTGCGCGCGCCTCGTGGGTGTGGATCGCTATTCGAACTGGCCGCAAGAGCTCACGCGCCTGCCGCAGGTGGGCGGCGGGCTCGATCCGAACATCGAGGCCGTCGTCGCGCTGCACCCCGACGTGGTGCTCGCGAGCGTGTCCTCGCGCGCCACCGAGCGGCTCGAGGCGCTCGGGCTCACGGTGGTGGCGCTCGAGCCCAAGACGCATGCGCAGGTGCGGCAGGTACTGGGCGTGCTCGGTGATTTGCTTGGCATACCGCCGGCGCAGGGCGCCGAGCGCCTGTGGCGCGAGATTGACGCCGGCGTGCAGGCGGCAGCGCAGTCGCTGCCGGCCAGCGCGCGCGGCGCGCGTGTGTATTTCGAGGTCAGCCGCGGGCCGTATGCAGCGAGCGCATCGTCCTTCATCGGCGAGACCTTGCAGCGCCTGGGCGCGCGCAACGTGGTGCCCGCGGCGCTGGGGCCGTTTCCGCGCCTGAACCCCGAGTACGTGGTGCGCGCGAATCCCGACGTGATCATGCTCGGCAACCGCAGCATGCAGGCACGCGCGCTCTACCCTGGCTGGGAGAGCATTCCCGCGGTGCGCGCGCAGCGCGTGTGCGTGTTCGACGCCGCCACGTCCGAACTCATCGTGCGCCCCGGCCCGCGCATGGCCGAGGGCGCGCGTGCCATGGCGCGCTGCCTCGCTGACAAGCTCGGAGGCAGAGCGCAATGAGCTGCTGGCGCGCATTGGGGTGCGGGAGGAGAGCAGGGCGGCTGGCATGGCGGTTTTGCTGTGGCCCGGGCGTCCGCCACGCCGACCTCGGGCTGAAAGGTGCCCGCCATTGCGCGTTTGGCATAGACCATCGTCATTGCGAGCCCCGCAGGGGCGCGGCAATCCAGTGCGGGCTTTGCAAGGGGCGTGGGCGCTGGACCTTCGGCCCTATGGATTGCCACGGGCCTTACGGCCCTCGCAATGACGGGAAGGGGAGCGCTCTCGGCCCAACGCCCCCCGCAATGACGGGGCTACGGTCAGCGCGCGCACCATGGGGCGTCGCCTAAGGACCATCTGGGATGAAAGTTTTGGATCGCCAAAGCCGCCGCGCGCTGCTGCTCGCCGTGGCGCTGCTGCTCGCAAGCAGCGCCTTGCTGCTGCTGGGCGCGAGCGTGGGCAGCACGGGGTTTACGAGCCTGCTGCAGCAAGGGCAGGACGCCGTGGCGCGCCAGATCGTGTGGGACATCCGCTTGCCGCGCACGCTGGGCGCGTGGCTCGCGGGCGCGCTGCTGGGGCTGGCGGGCGCGGTGGCGCAGGGCTTGTTTCGCAACCCGCTGGCCGATCCGTACCTGCTCGGCAGTGCCTCGGGCGCAGCGCTCGGCGGCGCGCTGGCTCTCGCCTTGTTTGGCGTGGTGCCGACGGGCGGCGCGCCGTGGCTCGCGCGCCTGGGCCTGCAGCTGGGCATCAGCGGCATGGCGTTCGTGGGCGCGGCGGCGGCGGTCTTGCTCACGCTCGCGCTGGCGCGCGGCGTGCAGCACACGCTGCGCCTGCTGCTTGCGGGCGTGATCGTGGGCGTGGTGCTGGGCGCGGCGCGCGACCTGGTGGAGCTTGCCTCGCCCGACATCCTGCAGGCCATGCAGGCGTTCACGCTGGGCAGCACCAGCTTCGTCGGCTGGCTGGCCTGCGCGCTCATGGCGGCGGCCTGGGGCCTGTGCCTGCTGGGCGCGGCGGCGCTGGCGCGCGCGCTCGACGGCCTCACGCTGGGCGAGGCCACGGCTGCGAGCCTGGGCCTGCCGCTCGTGCCCATGCGCGCCGGGCTCGTCGCGGTGCTGGCGCTGGCCACGGGCACGGCGGTGGCGCAGACGGGGCTGATCGCCTTCGTCGGCCTGGCCGCGCCGCACCTCGTGCGCACCCTGGTGCGCACCACCTCTGCGCGCCACATCGCGCTCGCGAGCCTCATGGGCGCGGTGCTGCTGCTTGCGGCCGACATCCTCGCGCGCTGGGTGCTCGCGCCGCAGGAGTTGCCCGTGGGCGTGCTCACCGCGGCGCTCGGCGGCAGCTACCTGCTGTGGCGCATGCACCGGCGCAGCGCAAGCGGAGGTTTGCTATGATTAACATAGCTATCAGCGCTCAGCAGATCAGCGTCAGCATCGAAAAACACCCCATACTGCAAAACATCAGCCTCGCGCTGCCCGCGGGGCGCTGGACGAGCATCGTCGGGCCCAATGGCGCTGGCAAATCCACGCTGCTGCGCGCGCTCGCGGGCCTGCAGCCCTGCACGGGGCAGGTGCAGCTGCTGGGCCGCCCGCTGCCGCACTGGCCGCGGCGTGAGCGCGCGCGCACGCTGGCCTGGCTCGGGCAGAACGAGGCCGTGGCCGAAGAGCTCACGGTGCACGATGTGGTGCTGCTCGGGCGCCTGCCGCACCGGCCCTGGCTCGCCGCGCCCAGCGCTGCCGACCTTGCCGCCGTCGAACAGGCCTTGCGCGCCACGCAAGCCTGGGACTGGCGCGCGCGCTGCCTGGGGCAGCTCTCGGGCGGCGAGCGCCAGCGCGTGCTGCTTGCGCGCGCGCTCGCGGTGCAGGCGCCGGTGCTGCTCATGGACGAGCCGCTCGCCAACCTCGACCCGCCGCACCAGGCCGACTGGCTGCAGCTCGTGCGCGCGCTGGTGGGGCAGGGCGCCACCGTAGTCAGCGTGCTGCATGAAGTCTCGCTCGCCCTGCAGGCCGACGACATGCTGGTGCTGGCCCAGGGGCGCGTCGTGCACCACGGCGCCTGCGCCCAGCCGGCCACGCAGCGCGCGCTCGAGCAGGTGTTCGACGGGCGCATCGCCATCCACGCGCTGCAGGGGCAGTGGGTGGCGATGCTCAAATAGTGAGAGCACAGCCCCGCCGCGGACCCTCCGTATTCTTCGACCACCCCACATTCCCGGAGCCCCCATGGACATCCAAACCCCACCGACCGAAAAACCCTACGAGCCCCCCGCGGGCGAGCGCCGTGGCCTCATCATCGTGAACACCGGCGACGGCAAGGGCAAGAGCACCGCGGCCTTCGGCCTTGCGCTGCGCGCGCACGGCCGCGGCAAGGCCGTGAAGATCTACCAGTTCATGAAAGTGCCGAGCGCACGCTTTGGCGAGCACCGCGTGTTCGAGCAGCTCGGCGTGCCCGTGGAGGGTCTGGGCGACGGCTTCAGCTGGAAAAGCCAGGACCTCGAGCGCTCCGCCCAGCTCGCGCGCAACGGCTGGGAGCGCGCCAAGGCCAGCATCCTGAGCGGCGACTATTTCCTGGTCGTGCTCGACGAAATCACCTACCCGCTGATCTACGGCTGGCTGCCGCTCGAAGACGTGCTGCACACCCTGCGCACGCGCCCTCAAGACGTGCACGTGGTGCTCACGGGCCGCAACTGCCCGCAGGAAATCATCGCCATCGCCGACACCGTGACCGAGATGCGCCTGGTCAAACACGCCTTCAACGCCGGCGTGCCGGCGCAGCGCGGGATAGAGGATTGAGACTGAGAGTCGTTCGGCCGCGGCCGAAAAACTCTCAGCTTCCGAGCCTCAGGACCGAGCGAGGCGCTTTCCTTGCCCAGACAGGCTTGCTCAGTTGCCCAAGGCCGCCCGAATGTGCCTTCCCAGGCTTGGCAAGTCGCGCTCGATGGCGTTCCAGACGATCTCGAAGTCCACTTTGAAATACCCGTGGGTCAAGGCCTTGCGCATCTGGTAGGCAGATGCCAGCGGCAGCTGCCGCTGCCTATCTCGCGTCATACGGGACGTGCCTCGGCAAGCAGGCAAGCGCGGAACTTATCGGGCCGGGCGTTGGGGGACGTTCACGGATTCAGGAAATAGTTCGATCGTACGAACTTGTTTAGAATCTGACATGACCAAGACTTCGAGATACTCATGAATCGCTTGACTACCTATGCGCTCGGCCGCCATAGCCCCGTACCGTCGGTCTGGGAGGCTGGCACGCAGAGCGCAGGCAGGGGCACGCAGGCGTGCATGGCGGCTGTGCTGTCCCTCTGCGTATTTCTGCTCGCCGCCTGCACGGATGGCTCAAGCTCGCCTCGATCCGCATCCACGCCGATGCCTGCGGAAGTTGTCGTGGTACGGCAGGCACGATGGCCTGTTACCAACGACGTGACTGGCAGCGTCGTCTCTGATGGACGCATCGACGTGGCTTCGCGCGTGACCGGATTCATTCGCCAGCTCGATGTTCGCGAGGGCCAGGCGGTCAGGCGCGGCGACCTGCTGTTGCGCATCGACGCCTCTGACATCGACGCGGCCATCGCGCAGGCACGCGCCGGCGTGCAGGCCGCCCAGGAGGCTTGGCGGGATGCGCAGCACGACGCGAACCAGAACGCGCAACTGGCGCCGGCAGGCGCGATCTCGGCTGACGCGCTGCGCAAGTCCAGGGTGCGGGAGGAAACCACCCGCGCGGCGCTGGAACAAGCGCAGTCGGCGTTGGCGGCGGCACAGGCGCAACGCAACTACGTGACCATCACCAGTCCGGTGGATGGCGTGGTCGTCTCGGTGGCCCGGCGCAGCGGCGAGATGGCTACTCCCGGCGCGCCGCTGATGACGGTGGAGTCGCGCGAGGTCTTGCTGTTCAAGGCGTTCGTACCCGAGCGCAGCTTGGCGGCAGTCAAGGTCGGCGACTCGATTCCCGTGCGCATCGACGCGCTGGGCGATGAGCGGCTCAAGGGACGGGTCCGGGGTGTTGTGCCGTCGGGTGATGGCGTGACCCGCCGCTACGAGGTGGACATCGTGCTGCCGCGGGACGCGCGCCTGCTGCCGGGAATGTTCGGCCGCCTCGAAATCCTGCTGGACGAGAAGCGGGCCGTCACGGTGCCGCGTGCGGCCCTCGTTCGGCGCGGTGGCTTGGACGGTGTGTTCGTGCTGCAGGACGGTGTGGCGCGTTTTCGCTGGCTGCGCACCGGCCAGCGCCTGGGCGATGGGGTGGAGGTGAGCGCCGGCCTGTCGGACGGAGAAACCATTCTCGCCAGCGTCGCCGACACCGTCCATGACGGCATGCCGGTCCAGGCCGCCGGGGGCGCGCGATGACGCAGCAGCGCCTGAACTTCGCGGGTTTTCTCGCGAAGCACTTCATCACCTCCAAGCTCACGCTGGTCTTCATCATCGCCGTGGCGTTGATGGGCGTCGTGGCGGTGCTGCAGACCCCGCGCGAGGAAAACCCGCAGATCATCGTGCCCGCTGCCGCCGTGATGGTCGGCCTGCCGGGCGCCTCTGCCAGTGAGGTCGAAGCGCTGGTGGTCACGCCCCTCGAAGGCATTCTGAGCGAACTGCCCGGCGTCGATCACATCGAGAGCACTTCCCGCAACTCGCAGGGAATCGTTCAGGTGCAATTCAAGGTCGGCGAATCGAAGGAGCAGTCACTGGTCAAGCTTTATGACCGCGTGATGGCCAGCCGCGCCTGGCTGCCTGCCGACGCCACGACGCCACTGGTGCAAAGCATCGACGCGGACGACGTGCCGATCGTCACCTTCACGCTGGCTTCGTCGAAATACGATGACTACGCGCTCAACCGCATGGCCGAACGCATGGCCGAGCGCCTGCGCAGTACCGAAAACGTCTCGGTGGTTTCCTTGCGCGGCGGGCAGCACCGCGAAATCACCATCGAATTGGACCCCGATCGCCTGCAGGCTTACGGCGTGACCCTCGGCCAAGCCCGAGCGGCCTTCCCAGCCAGCAACCTGACCTTGCCACTGCAGCCCACCGTACGTGACGGTCAGGTACAAGCCATCAAGCTGGATGCGGCCTATACCTCGGCCGAGGATGTCCGCAACCAGCTCATCGCCGTGCGCGACAAGCGGCCGGTTTACGTGCGCGACGTGGCCACCGTCACCGACGGCCCGCCGCCGGAGCCGGCCACGGCCAGCCGCCTCTCCTTCGGCCCCGGCGATCCACGCTTTGGCACGGCCTATGCCACAGACCTGCCCGCCGTCACCATCGCTGTGGCCAAAAAGAAGGGCGCCAATGCCGTGGTGGTCGCCAATGCAGTGATCGACCGCATGCAGCGCATGCAGGCCAGCTTCGTGCCCCAGGACATCCAGGTCGTGGTGACGCGCAACGACGGCCAGAAGGCCGACGACGCGGTCAACCTGCTGCTGGAACACCTGGCGATCGCCCTCGTCACCGTGGGCCTGGTGCTGATCCTCTTCCTGGGCTGGCGCGAGGCGTTGATCGTGATGATCACGGTGCCGTTGATCATGGGCATCACGCTGACGGCCAACCTGCTCGGCGGCGTCACCATCAACCGCGTCACGCTGTTCGCCCTGATCCTGGCACTGGGGCTGCTGGTGGACGCCGCCATCGTGGTCATCGAGAACATCCACCGCCACTACGCCAGCCGCAAACCGAAGGCAGACAAGCAGGCGGAAACCGTGCTGGCGACCAACGAGATCGGCAACGCCACCAATCTGGCCACCTTTGCGGTGATGCTGGTCTTCATCACCCTGCTGCTGGCCCTGACCGGCATGCCGCGCCAGTATTTTTTCCCGATAGCGGTCACCGTGCCGGTCGCCATGGTCGCCTCCATCGTGGTGGCCTACATCGTCGTGCCATGGGCGTCCAATCGCTGGCTTCATCGCCACGAAGTCCAGCGGGAAGAATCATCATGGCCGGAAACCGAACACGGACAGCTTGTCCATGGTCACGGCGCACCGGGACGGATCGAGCGCCTCTACCTGCGCCTGTTCGGCCCTCTGCAGCAGCGCAGAAACGTGCGCATTGGCTTCGCTCTGGCGGTGCTGCTGCTGATGGCGGTTTCGCTGATGCAAGGCGCCTGGCAGTTCGTCCGTCCGGCGGGCGTGGGCGGGGCCGTGTCCGCGCTGGGCGTGCCGATCGGCTTTCTGCCCAAGGATGACCAGAACACCTTCAACGTGGTGGTTTCGATGCCGGAAACCACACCGGTGGAAGACACCGATCGCCTGGTACGCCAGGTGACCGCGGTGCTGGCGCGGGAGCCACACGTGCTCAACTACCAGACTTGGGTCGGCCAGGCAGGTGTGGCCGACTTCAGCGGTCTGTTCAAGGGTACCGCCGCGCGTGCCGGCAGCCACGTCGCGGAAATCCGCGTCAACCTCACCGACAAGCGTCACCGCAAGGAAAGCTCCATCGACATCGTGCGCGAACTGCGCCCTCGAGTGGAAGCGGTCCGCGCTGCTTGGCCCGGTGCCGAGGTCGCGCTGGTGGAGCAGCCGCCGGGTCCGCCGCTGCGCTCGACCGTTTTGGCGGAAATCTACGGCCCCGACGCCGAGGGGCTGCGCACGCTGTCGGCTCAGGTGCGCAGGGCCTTCGCACAAACCTACGACACCGTCGACATCACCGACACCGAACCGGAAGATGTGCGGGAGCACCGCATCGTGCCGGACAAGGACAAGGCCGCGCTCTCCGGCGTCTCGACTGCGCAGATTGCCGAGGCGCTGGCGCTGGTCTATGGAGGCACCACGCTCGGCCGCGCCCACGTACCGGACGAGAAACTGCCGGTAGTGGTCAGGGCCTTCGTGCCACGCCGCTTCGAGGTCGATCCCGCCCGGCTCGACCGGGTGTTCGTGGACAACGCCGCCGGCCGACCCGTGCCGCTGGCGGAGTTGGTCAAAGTGGTTCCCGCATCGGTCGATCGCCCCATCCTGCACCGCGACAACGAGAAGGTCACCTTCGTCGGCGCAGAACTTTCGGACTCGGTGCCGCTGTACGCCGTGCTCGACCTGCAGCGGCGCCTGCATGGCATCACCGCGCCGGACGGACGCCCGCTGCGCACCGGCAACCTGCGCTTCAAGGAAGACGTGCCCGACACCATCGACGGCTACCAGTTGCTGTGGGGCGGCGAGATGCGCATGACGCTGGACGTGTACCGGGATCTCTCCCTCTCCCTCAGCGGCGCCTTGCTCATCATCTATTTCGCGCTGGTCGCCTACTACCGCTCGTTCATCGTTCCGCTGGTGGCCATGTCGGCCGTGCCGCTCGGCATCATCGGCATTTTTCCGGGGCATTGGCTGGTCGGCATGGATTTCTCCGCCACATCCATGGTCGGCATCATCGCGCTGGCGGGGGTGGTGATCCGCAACTCGCTGCTGATCATCGACTTCATCCAGGACAACATCCGCCACGGCATGCCGCTGAAAGAGGCCGTGCGCGAGGCCGGCGCGGTGCGTCTGCGGCCCATCCTGCTGACCATGCTGGCGATCATCTTCGGCTCGGCCGTCATGGTGACCGACCCGGTCTTCGGGGGGCTGGCCGTCTCGCTGATCTTCGGCACGCTGGTCTCGACCGCGCTGACCGTGTTCGTCGTGCCGCTGCTCTACGAGCTGCATGCGAAGCGCCATGCGGCCCCGGCGGCCACAGGAGCAGACCATGTATGAGAACCACAACGGCACATCATCGGCTCGCCGTCGCCTGGCCCGCGCAGGCCATGAGACCGGCCCATCGGCCCGCCATCGGCTCGTCGGCACGCTGGCCGTGGCGGTGCTGGCGATGCTGAGCGGTTGCGCCTCGCTGGCACCCGCGCTCGATCCCATCGCGCTCCCCGTCGCATCGAACTGGCGGACGCAGCCCGACACGCCGGGCGTTGCGGCCGCGGCTGACCTGGCGTGGCGCGAGTACTTCACCGACCCGGCCTTGCAGGCGCTGATCGAGACCGCGCTGGAAAACAACCGCGATCTGCGCGTGGCGCTGCTGCGCACCGAGGAGGCGCGCGCCGCCTTCCGCATCCAGCGTGCGCAGCAGGCGCCAATGGTCGGCGTGGGGGCGCAGCACATCCGCACCGGCCTGCCCGATGGGCTACAGCCGCTGGCGGGCCGCTCGGTCCTGGAGGTCAACGTAGCCTCCGTGGGTATCAGCAGCTGGGAGCTGGACCTGTGGGGCCGCGTACGCAGCATGAAGACCGCCGCATTGGAGCAATGGCTGGCCACCGAGCAGGGCCACCGTGCCGTGGAATTGGCACTGGTCGCCCAGGTCGCCGATGCCTACCTGGGCCTGCGCGAACTCGACGAGCGCATTTCGCTGGCAAGGCGCACGGTGGAAAACCAGCAAGCGCTGGAGCAAATCTTCCAGAAACGCTTGGAGCTGGGCCACGGCTCGCGGCTTGAGCTGACCCAGGTGCGCACCCTGCTGAGCCAGGGCAAAGCCCTGCAGGTGCAACTGGAGCTTGCGCGCGAACAGCAGCGCAATGCCCTGGCGCTGCTGCTCGGCAGCGAACCCCAATTGCCGCCGCCATCGGCCCCGATGGATGAAGCCCTGGTCATGCCCGAACTGAGACCCGGGCTGCCGTCGGACCTGCTGGCGAACCGCCCGGACATCCTGGCCGCCGAGCATGCGCTGCGGGCGCGCCAGGCCAACATCGGTGCGGCGCGCGCCGCGTTCTTCCCGCGCATCGCACTGACCGGCGGCGCCGGCTCGGTCAGCACCAGCCTGAGCGACCTGTTCTCGTCGGGCACCCGGGCATGGTTGTTCCAGCCGACGATCGAACTGCCGATCTTCGATGCCGGCATGCGACAGGCCAATCTCGACGTCAGCGTCGTGCGGCGCGACATCGCCATTGCCGAATACGAGCGCGCCATCCAGGCAGCGTTTCGCGACGTTTCCGACGCCCTGGCCGCAAGGCAGAAGCTCGCCGAGCAACTCGCCGTGGCGCGCCAGGCCCACGCCGCGCAGACCGAGCGTTTGAAACTGGCGCGGATGCTGTTCGATGCCGGTTCGGCGGCGCACCTGGAGGTACTGGACGCCGAGCGCGACCTGCTTGCCGTCGCGCAGCAGCTGGTGCAGGTCCGCAAGGCGGCCTTGTCAAGCCAAATCGGGCTGTACGCGGCGCTGGGCGGCGGCACCAAGCAACCCCCGAAAAGATGAGGAGGCGCCATGTTCTGGCAGGCACTGAGCGCGATGCGTGATCTACGGCGTTTGCACGAAATCGCCTCGATCCTGGTCCGCTACGGCTTTGGCGACATGGTGCGCCGGATGGGGCTGTCCAACGCCCTGGAGCGGGCGGGGACGGCGCTGCACTGGAGCGAAGCGGCAGACTTCGCCCACATGACGCCCCCTGAACGAGTGCGGCGGGCGCTGGAGGAGATGGGGCCGACTTTGTCAAGCTCGGTCAGGTGCGCGCTACCCGGGCCGATCTACTCGAACCCGAGTGGACCGCCGAAGCAACTGCAGTTGAGCGAAATGCTGTCCGACCTCGTGGTGATACCGCGCCAACATCACCTCGTCCTGCCCAATGACCAGCTCGACCATGCTGCCAACCGTCTGGTGATCGGGATCGTCGTCGCCGCGCTCATCGTCGGTTCGTCCATCGTCATGACCGTGCCGGGAGGACCGACGCTCCTGGGATTGCCGGTCTTCGGCCTTCTCGGATTCCTTGGCGCGACAGTCGGCGGCCTATGGATTCTGTTTTCCATTCTGCATAGCGGGAGAGGACGATGAGCACCACCGGAAAGATCGTCATCTTCTATTCCTCCATCGGATACGGACACATCAGTGCCGCGCAATCCATTCGGGACGAGATACGGCGGCAATCTCCGACGACCCCGGTGCTGCTGCAGGACATCCGCGCGTTCATGCACCCGGTGTGGCGACGGGTTGACGAGCGCCTGTACTGGTTCGTCGCCAACCATCTGCCGGAGTGCTTCGAGAGTCTGTTCCGTGCGATGCAGACGCGCGGCAACCGTGTGCCCTCGCTGTCGAGGCTGCCCAACGACTATCCGGAAGAAAGTGTATTGGCCTACCTGACCGCACAGCGGCCGGATGCCGTTCTCGCCACCCACTACGGGGCAGCCCAAGTGCTGGGAACCTTGCGCGAGAAAGGGCTGCTGTCCGACACGAGAATGGGCTGGCTGCACACGGATTTCTTCGAGGGCTATTTCCCGCGCATCTCCAAGCGGATCGACCGTACTTTTCTTGCCCACCCGGAACTGGAAACGCGCTGGCGCGCAGCGGGCGTGCCGACCGACAAGGTTGTTACCAGCGGCATGCCGGTGCGGATTCCAGAGAGATCCGCCGACGCCCGCCGCGCCACGCTCCAGGGCCTTGGGCTGTCGGCGGACGTGCCGACCCTGCTGCTGACCGGTGGCAAGGAAGGTGCGGGCGACTATGCCGGGGTCATCGGCAGCGTCGTTCGCCACTGCCCGGGGCGCTTGCAGATCATCGCGGTGTGCGGTGCGAATTCGAGGCGGTACGGGGCGCTCGCCGAGCTGCGGGAAAGACTGCCGGAGAGGGTGGCGCTGAAGCCGCTGGGGTTGCTGCCGCGCAGCGACATGGTGTCCTGCATGGCGGCCGCCGACATTCTGGTCACCAAGGCCGGCGGAATGACGCCGGCAGAGGCTTTCGCCCTCGGGGTACCGACCGTGCTGCTCGACGTGATCAGCGGCCACGAGCGCGAGAACGCAGCCCTGTTCCAGCGCCAGGGCCTGGCCAGGTTTGCGGCCAGCGTCGACGATGCGGGGAAGTACGCGATGGAACTGTTGTGCGACCCCGCCCAGCGGGAAGCGATGCTGCGTGCGCAGAGGGAGTTCCGGCAGAGCATCGACATCGCAAGCATCGTGCGGTTTGCGCTGGACGATGGTTTCAGGCCGACTTACCCACTGCCCGACTATGGCGTCGAGAACGGCGTGCCCGTCCA
Source organism: Extensimonas soli (assembly GCF_029211265.1). GTDB lineage: Bacteria > Pseudomonadota > Gammaproteobacteria > Burkholderiales > Burkholderiaceae_C > Extensimonas > Extensimonas soli. The sequence continues at coordinate 120,567 of NZ_JARGEL010000032.1, forward strand.
GGGCATCGATCAAGCGCTGGCGCAATTGGATTCCGAAGCACCGGCAGAGGTCGAGCTGCTGTTGTCTTACGCCACGTCCAAAACGCCGCAACGGGTCGTGCTCGAAAACCCGTTCGGGCATCTGGCCATCCGCGTCGGCGACACCGTCTACAGCGCGAACTACATCGCGGACCCGTCCGTCGATCCGAACTTCCTGCAGCACGTGAGCCTGGCGGACTACTTGTACGGCATCCATCGTCCGTCCCGTTCGCAAGTCCATACCAACACCTACGGCATGGCCTATGGCCGTGAGACGCTCGGGCTGCGGGTCCAGGGCATTCCCGCCGAGCGCCGTGCGGCGATGGTGGTCGAGGCGCACCGCATCGAAACCGGCTTCCGGGACGCAAGCCTGCGCTGGAGCCGCAGCGAATTCAATTGCGCCGACGTGGTGGCGCGCATTCTCGCTGCCGGTGGTTACGACGACCGCTCCCTGTACGACCGGGCGGGCCTGCCGAGCATGCCGCTGGATTTGTTCGAGCGGATGCGGGCGCACTTCGAGTCCGATACTTCCTTGCGGGAAGAACTGGTGGCCTACCGATTGCTGCCAGGAACGCAGGCAAGCTACCGCTTCTCCCGTTTCCCGCTGTCGATGGGGCAGCCGCTGCGCTCGGTGGCGCGCGTCCTGGGCGATGCGCAGCCAGACGCGCTCGAACAGGCGGTGGCCCGGCAGGTCACCAGTTACTTCGGCGACCGGCAACTCTACGTGGAGGACCTGCGGGCATGCTGGCCCGCTTCGCCAGCTGCGGGCCGTCCCCACTTGGCGCTGGAACGGGCCATCCTCGCCGATCTGCGGCGCCTGCTCGCGGCCTACGTGAAACTGCCGCTCACGCGGATCGAACGCCTGGGGAGCCTCCCCGCCGCAGCGGCGTTCTACCGCCTCGTCGATCGCGGGCTCGAACTTGCCCGACTCGCCACCGAGCATGCCGAGGACGATCCGCGCCCTCGCACCTACCGCCTGCGTGCGCTGTTCACCCAGCTCGTGGAGGGCTACGGGCGGATTGACCCGCAGCGCTTAAAGTCTCGCCACGTGCGGTCATACCTTGCGCGGCTTCGAGCGTTCGAGTTGGCGCTGGGACGTGAACTCGTGCCCGCCGGTACTTCGTGGGCGCTCCTGCCCGCCTGGTGGCACAGGATGACGGCACTCGCTCGCACCGGTGCGCGGTCGCACCCTCGCAGCAGGGGGGCGAAGGGGGTCAGCGGCATGCGGATTGATTCGGGCGAAGTCGAGCCCAACGGCGATGCGAAAGAGCACGGTGCGCATCCTCTTGAAGCCGATCCGGCCACGCGCTTGACGCTTGGTGGCCTGGAAAAGCCCATTCAGGGCTTCCAGGAGGCTGTCAGCCCGGTGGGTCTGGGTCCAGGCGGCGATGCCATCGAAGGAGTTTCGGATCAGCCAGGCGACGTCCCTCATCGGCTTGAGACCCCCGTGACCGTTGCCACTGATCATGAGGTACCCGATTTTTCGCAGTCCCATTACCATTGAAAAGATCGTTCGTATGAACTATGCTTTTATTGGAACAGTCGGAGGATGTATGTCCAATCATGCCGAAACAACCAGCGGCCACGAGGCGCGCAGCGCCAAGACCCGATCGCAGTTGATCGAAGCAACGATTGACGTTGTCGCTGCCGTTGGCTACGAGGGGGCAACCACACGCGCCTTGGCCCAGGCGGCCAAAACCACGCTGTCGGCCATTCCCTACCATTTCGGCAGCAAGAAGGAACTCTATCTGGCCGCAGCGGAGATGATCGCCGAATATGCGGCCAATCGCTTCGCGGAAGCCGCAGCCTTGCTCGACGATACGCCGGACATCGAGCTTTCCGTTCGCTTCGAACGCGCACTGATCCAAGTGCTCCACACCATGCTGGACGAGGCCGAGCCGCATGCCTGGACGGCATTCGTGGCCCGCTGCGCTTACGACAACGACGACGCCTTCGCCCTGATTCATGAACGCGCGATCGCTCCGCTGCAGAAGCGTCTAGTACATGCCGCCAGCCAGTTTAGCGGCCGATCTTCCGATGACGAGGCGCTGCGGATGCGCGTTATCGCAATTCTGACGGCAATTTTCAGTTTCAGGTTTCTGCGCGGCGTGATGCTCCGTGGCATGGACTGGCAAAGCATTCAGAACGAAGCCGTCAGGCAGATCACGGACATGGTCCACGATCTCTGCCGAAGCGACTTTCTTGCTGTTTGGCCGGCTGATGACGGCGCGGACCGGAAAACAGTCTCCGCTTGATTCCGTCAATCCCTCTCAACTGAAAGGAAATGCACCATGACTCTCCAATCCTACGTACACCAGACCATCGCATGGGCGAAGCAGCGTCTCGATGAGACCGATGCCATTCTCTCCGAGGTCGAGAAATCGGCCGCCAGTATCAAGGAAGATGCCCGCAAGCAAGCCGATGCAGCTCGCGCACGCCTCGCGGCATCCCGCGCGAAGCTGCAGCAGTACTACGATGATCTGCGCGCCCAGGCGGATACCGCGAAGCAGGAAGCGGGCGAGATTCAGGACAAGCTCGAAGCCGAATGGGTCGAGGTCGAGTCTGCCCTCCAGCAATTTGTCGCCACGACCGGCGACGAGGTGAAAGCCGTGCGCAGCATCGTCATCGTCCGTGCGCGCGCACAGCGGCAAGCGTGGCAAAACTCCCTGAAGGATTTGGGTGACCAGGCGGCCGATGCCGTCGAGAAGGCCCGCGGCGAACTCGATGCCGCGTTCGATCGCCTCTCCATCGAGGCCGAGAAGTTCCAGGCGCGTATCGGTGAGGTCAAGGACGCTGGCGATGCATCCTGGCGTGCCGTCAAGCAGGGGTTTGCCGATGCCAAGGCCGCTCATGCCATCACGGTCCAGAAGATCAAGGATGCCTTTTCCAAGGTTCTCTGAACCTAGTGTGCTGTCCCGCAAATAACTACACATGAAATCGCGCCTTCGCACTCAGGGCGGCGTTGCAAATCCTCGCGATAGCTGCAGCTATCGCTGCGGTTTGCGCCTTGCCCTGAACGCGAATTCATCGATTTCATTTCGTGCAGCTATTTGCGGGACAGCACACTAGGAGCCTGTCGGACTTTGGGCGTCGATAGCGAGAATGCGCCCCAGCGAGACCAGTTTTTGCCGGATTCGCCGCCCCATAGCGAGACTATGGGGCAAGAAGACAGTAAAAAATGGGCCGCTGCGGCGCATTCGCAGCCGACGATCCCAAAGTCCGACAGGCTCCTAGGCGCTACGTTGCTTTTGTTTTGGCTCATCAGGAGAAATCACCATGAAACTTCGCTTTTCCACGATCGCCTTGGCGCTGCTTGCTCAGACAGCGTTGCTGTCGGCTCCTCCCGCCCTGGCACAGAATGCAGAAGCACAGGCCGATTCAGCCGCTCCACAGAAGGAGCCCTCAAGGGTTCACCAAGCACTGGCGTGGTCGCAGGATCGGCTGGCCCAGCTTGATGCCAACATTGCTGCCCTGGAAAAAGACGCCAACAGGCTCCAGGGCGAGGCGCGTACCAAGGCCGATGCGGCGTTGGCGGACCTGCGCAAGCAGCGGGATGCCTATCGCCGCCGGGCTCAAGATGCCGCAGCCAACGCAAAGAACTGGAGCGATGCTCAGGTCGCCGAAGCACGTCAGGCGCTCGACAACGATTGGGCCGCCTTCCAGGCCGCCCGAGACAAGTATCTTGAAGAAAGCAAGGCCAGCATCGCTACGCGGCGCGCCGTACTGGAGGCGGAACTTGAGGCGCAGCAGAAAGCGCTTGCTGGATTGCGTGCCGACGCGGCCAAGCTCGCGGCAGATCAGCGTGCAGCCATTGAAGGGCGTATTGCTGCACTGAATGCAGACGTGGAGGAGACCAAGGCCCGGGTCTCAAAAGCCTCGGCCGAGGCATGGGAGACCACGAAAAAGAGCTATGGGGAAGCCCAACGGCTTTTCTCCGAGACCTATGCGTCCATCCGCCAGTCCATCGACGAGGCTAAAAAGTAATTTCCCTAATGCCGAAGACGCAGACATGTCCTGCGCATTCTCGTCTCTGGCGCCTGTGCAGATGCATGGGAAGGTGACAGCCGGAAAATTCCATTGCTCGGCTTCCTGCCACACGCACTCGCGCTTGCCCTCGCGCAACACCCCACATGGTGTGTGCATCGGCCAGCCGTTCTTTGACCAGTGTCTCCACCGGCGTGCTACACGGGTTCCACTTGATGATGAAGGCGACTTGGCACGCGAGCGCGGCGGGCTGCTGACGGTCATTGGGTCCGCTGCAAAGAAACCCGTCATTGCGAGCCCTGCAGGGGCGCGGCAATCCAGTTCCGTCCTTTGCTGCGCACGCAGGCGCTGTTGCGGCGGCTCCATGGATTGCCGCGGGCCTTCGGCCCCCGCAATGACGGGGCAAAATCATCCCGCGTCCTAATGAACAATCTGGGTTCAACCGCGACGCCCTTGTGTCCGAGCCTCTCCCGCCCGACGCAACCTCTACCCAAACGATGCCCCCCATGCCCCTCGCCACCCACACCTACCCCAGCCCGCTCGGCGATTTGCTCGCCGTGTTTACCGCACGTGGGCTCGGGCTGCTCGAATTTGCGGGCCAGCCGCGCGTGGCGCGTGAACTGGCGCAGCTGCAGGCCGCACGTGGCGATGCGGCACCTGCGCCAGACACCTTGCACGCCTGGACGGCGCAGCTCGGCCACGAACTTTCCGAATACTTTGCGGGCCGGCGGCGCCATTTCGCGCTGCCGCTGGACCTGGTGGGCACGCCGTTTCAGCAGCGCGTGTGGCAGGCGCTGCTGTCCATCCCCTATGGCCAGACCTGGAGCTATGCGCAGCAGGCGCAGCACATCGGCCAGCCCAGCGCCACGCGCGCCGTGGCCGCGGCCAATGGGCAAAACAAGATCAGCATCGTCGTGCCCTGCCACCGCGTGATCGGCAGCAAGGGCCAGCTCACCGGCTACGGCGGCGGCCTGCCGCGCAAGGCGTGGCTGCTGGGGCTGGAGCAGGGGCAACAAGCCGCGCCGCCCGCATCACCGCAGGGGGTGGGCAGGGGGTGAGGTGTTCTCAAAACGGCTACAAGCGCAGCCGATCTGAGAACACCCACACCGCTGCGGCCTCAGCCCGTAGCTCGTAGGCCGGGTTTGCGCAGCCAAACCCAGCATCCGGCTATGCACCGGGAATGCCGGGTTACGCTACGCTAACCCAGCCTACGTTGTTGCACCGCTGCCTTTCCCTTCCTGTTTGCCCACCCCCCATGCCCCTGTCCTGGAACGAAATCAAATCGCGCGCCATGGCGTTCAGCCGCCAGTGGGCCGACGCGGCCGATGAAAAGCAGCAGTCCATCCCGTTCTGGATCGACTTTTTCGAGGTCTTCGGCATCACCAATCGGCGCGTGGCCAGCTTCGAGCACGCCGTGAAAAAGCACGGCGGCGGGCAGGGCTACGTCGATCTGTTCTGGCCGGGGCAGATGCTGGTGGAGCAAAAGTCGCGCGGCAAGCCGCTGGAGCCCGCATTCGACCAGGCCATGGGCTACTTTCCCGGCATTGCCGAGCGCGACCTGCCGCACACGCTGGTGGTGTGCGACTTTGCGCGCTTTCGCGTGATCGACCTTGACACGCGTCGCGAAATCACTTTTGCGCTGGCCGATTTGCACAAACACGTGCGCTGGTTCGGCTTCATTGCCGGCTACAAGACGCAGGAAATCCGCCCGCAAGACCCCGTCAACATCAAGGCCGCTGAGCGCATGGGGCGCCTGCACGATGCGCTCAAGGCCAGCGGCTACGGGCAGTTTGGCAGCGCGCCCGAGCGCGCCGGCCATGCGCTCGAAGTGCTGCTCGTGCGCCTGCTGTTCTGCCTGTTTGCCGACGACACCGCCATCTTCCCTGCGCAGGGCTTTCGCGCCTTCATCGAAGAGCGCACCGCACCCGACGGGCACGACACCGGCCCGCTGCTCGCGCAGCTGTTCCAGGTGCTCAACACCCCGCCCGAGCGGCGCTCCGCACTCCTCGACGAGCAGCTGGCCGCCTTCCCCTACATCAACGGCCGGCTGTTCGAAGAGCCGCTGCCCATTGCCGACTTCGACGCCGCCACGCGCGAGGCGCTGCTCGACGCCTGCGCGCTCGACTGGGCCGGCATCAGCCCTGCCATCTTCGGCAGCCTCTTTCAGAGCATCATGGACGCGCAGGCGCGGCGCAACCTGGGCGCGCACTACACGTCCGAAGAAAACATCCTCAAGCTCATCAAGCCGCTGTTCCTCGACGGCCTGCGCGCCGAGTTCGAGCGCGTGCGGCACCAGCGCAACCGGCTGTTCGACTTTCACAAAAAGCTGCGCACCCTGAGCTTTCTCGACCCGGCCTGCGGCTGTGGCAACTTTTTGGTCATCAGCTACCGCGAGCTGCGTCTGCTCGAATTGGACGTGCTGCGCGCCGCCGCCGAACTGCAAGGCCAGAGCGGCCAGCGCAGCATCGACGTGCACAGCCTCATCGGCGTGAACGTCGATCAGTTCCACGGCATCGAGATCGAAGAATTCCCCGCGCAGATCGCCCAGGTGGCCCTGTGGCTGGTGGACCACCAGATGAACCTGCGCGTGGGCGAGGAGTTTGGCCAATACTTTGCGCGCATCCCGCTCGTCACGAGCCCGCACATCGTGCACGGCAACGCCCTCACGCTCGACTGGGCCGCCGTGCTGCCGCCCGCGCGCTGCAGCCATGTGCTGGGCAATCCGCCGTTTGTGGGGCATCAGTGGCGCAGTAGGCAACAGATGGACGATATGGCGCGCATTTGGGGTGGAGAAGGGCGCTTCGGCCGGCTGGATTACGTGGCGTGTTGGTACCGTCGTACCGTGGAATACTTACAAGGCAACCTTGCTGCGTCCGCCGCTCTGGTGTCTACCAACAGCATTTGTCAGGGCGAGCAAGTAGCTACGCTTTGGGGTTGGATGCTTGCCAACGGTACGCACATCCACTTCGCGCACCGCACCTTCGCCTGGAGCAACGAGGCGCGCGGAAAGGCTGCCGTGCACTGCGTCATCATCGGCTTTGGCTTGCAAGACCTGCCGGGCAAAGTCATCTACGAATACGACGACATCAAAGGCCCGGCGCACGCCGTGCCTGCGGCCAACATCAATCCGTATCTGGTGGATGCGCCCAACGTGCTGCTGCCATCGCGTACTGACACGCCGCCCGGGTTGCCCCAACTCAAGAAAGGCAGTCAGCCGACTGATGGCGGTCATCTCATCTTCACGACGGCAGAAAAAGATGATTTTTTGGCTCGTGAGCCGCTGGCCGCGCAGTGGATGCGGCCCTATATTGGTGGGGAGGAACTAATCAACGGAAACGGGCGCTGGTGCCTTTGGCTCAAGGGCATTCCACCTGCGCAATTGCGCGCCATGCCGTTGGTATTGCAGCGCGTGCAAGCTGTTGCTGAAGCTCGGCGTAGGAGTCCGACCAAAAGTGTGAGGGAGTTCGCGGCGCAACCCACGCTGTTTACACAAGACAGACAGCCGGATGCGCCGTACCTTGCCATTCCTGAAGTGTCCTCAGAAACGCGCCATTTCATTCCCATCGGCTTTCTCGGCCCAGATGTCATCGCCAGCAACAAACTCCAAATTGCCGTTGGCGCAACACGTTTTCACTTTGGCGTTTTGTCGAGCACGATGCATAACGCCTGGATGCGGGTCGTCGCTGGCCGACTTGAGAGTCGCTATAGCTACTCGCCGTCGGTTTACAACAACTTCCCCTGGCCCTTCTGCACCCTAGATTCCAAGCAAAAAGTGCCTCCAGCGCAGGTACAGAAAGCGCAAGCAGCTATCGAAGCCGCAGCGCAAGCAGTGCTCGACGCGCGCGCCGCGTTCCCCGGCAGCACCCTGGCCGACCTGTACGACCCGCTCACCATGCCGCCCGCGCTGCTGCGCGCGCACCAAAAGCTAGACGCCGCCGTGGACCGCGCCTACCAGCTCGCCGGCGGCCCCAAAAGCTACAGCGGCGACGCCGAGCGCGTGGCTTTTTTGTTCACCCTCTACCAGCGCATCACCAGTCTGCTGCCCGTGCAGACCACCCCGCCCAAAAAACCACGCCGGCGTGGTGCGGGCTTAGCGGCAGGGGGTGCGGGCGTGGATGCGGTGTGATCGCTTGGATGCGCGCCCGCTTCAATCCTGCGCGGGCGGCCACTGCCGCGCGGTGTGCACCAGCGCCAAGATCCACACGGCGCCATGGTCCTCGTCCACCTCGTACACAAGGCGATAGCTTGCGTGGGCGATCCATTTGCGGGTGCCGGGAACCGTGCCGACTTTGCCCATTTTGTGGTGCGCCGCCAGCCGTGCTGCAGCCGTGCTGAAAAGTACGTCCATGCGTGCAGCCGCGCCGGGGTTGTCGGCCGCGATGTAGTCCCAAATGTCGGCGCGGGCTCGTTCCGCCTCGGGCGTCCAGAAGACGATCACTCGGGGGCGGCCGCTGCCTCTTTGCGCCGGGCGGCGAACGTGGCTTCCACCTCTTCATTCGAGCGGCCACGGCCTGCGCGCATGGAGGCACGCCCGGCCTCGACCTTGTGGCGCAGGTAGTCGTCGTATTCCCGCGCCTGCCGGCGCTGGGCGATGTAGCCACGCATGAGTTCGCGCATGACTTGCGAGGCAGGCCGGTGTTCGCCCGCCGCTTCGGCCATGAAGGCGTCGCGCAGCTCAGGCTCCAGCTTCATCGTGAAAACGGCTTCTTTGGGCATGGGCGTTCATGGGTGTGGAAAAGGTACTGATCCAGTATATACATCGGGCCATGCGCGAGAGGTAACCGGGCGGCGTGGCCGGTCACTGTGCCCCCATCAACCAAGCCTCCCCCTGTCGCCGGCTCGCGTTGTGTGTCAATATGACGTACAATCCGCGACCTTTGACACCCATGAGATGAACGGAGGCCCGCCATGCCGCCCACTGTCAACACGGCCAGCACGGCCAGCGGCTCGGCCCGCATCAACCTGCGCACCAGCCCCGAGGCCAAAAGCCTGATCGAGCGGGCGGCGGCGATCATGGGCTCTACGGTGTCGAGCTTTATGCTGCAGCACGCCTACGAAGCGGCGCAGCGCATCGTCGCGGACAAGGACAGCTTGCTGCTCACGCAAGAGGCTTTCGCCGCTTTTGTCGATGCCTGCGACAACCCGGCCGAGCCCACCGCGGCGCTGCGCGCGCTGATGGCCTTGCGCGCCGATCGCCCCGCGGCATGAGCGTGCGCATCGAACGCCTTGCGGTGCAGCACGAGCGCAAGGGTTTCGACTGCGGCGACGTGGCGCTCAACCGTTTTTTGCTGCAGCAGGCGGGCCAGCTCGCACGCAAGGACTTCGGCACCACGTATGTTGCCGTGGCGGACGATGGCGTGACGGTGCTGGGCTTCGTTACCTTGAGCGCCGGGCAGGTGGCGTGCGCGCAGTTGCAGGCCGCGGCGCAACTGCCGCGCCACCCGGCGCCGGTGCTGCGCATGGGGCGCCTGGCCGTCGATCGCCGACAGCAGGGGCAGGGCATAGGCCAGCACTTGACGGCGTATGCCTTGCAACTGGCGCTGGATTTTTCGCGCTACGTGGGGCTGTATGCGGTGCTCGTGGATGCGAAGAACGAAGCGGCGCGGCAGTTTTGCGAGCGGCTGGGTTTTCGTGCCACCCTGGACGATCCCTTGTGCCTCTACCTGCCGTTGGCGACTTTGCGCAAGGCGGCGCAGGGGCGGTGACTTTGCCGGCCTTTTCCGAACTGGTGGAGTTTTTTTCCAGCGTGCAGGACACGTACCACATGCCTTTTGCACCCCACGCGCTGCTCGCGGCCGCCGCTGCGCTTGCGCTGCTGATCGACCGGCTGCTGGGCGAGCCGCCCGCGCGCTGGCATCCGGTTGTGTGGATGGGGCGCGGCCTGGGTTGGGCGGGTGCGCGCATCGCGCCACGCGCGCCCACGCCGCGGAGTTTGGGGTCTTTTTGGCTCTCAGCCCTTGTCTGGTGTGCGCTGGCAGCTATCGTCGTGGGAGCTTCTTGGGGCTTGCAATGGGCGGTGCTGCAATTGCCGGCGCTGCCTGCAACGCTGCTGCTGGCCTTGCTGTTCAAGCCGCTGCTGGCCTGGCGCATGCTTGCGGCCGAGGTGGGGGCCGTGGAGGCGGCGCTGGCGCAGTCGCTCGCTGCGGGGCGCGCGCGCCTGGCCTGGCTCGTGAGCCGCGACGTGGCGGCGCTTGATGCGGCGCAGGTGCGCGAGAGCGCCATCGAGAGCCTGGCCGAGAATTTGAACGATTCGGTGGTGGCACCGCTCTTCTGGTTTGCCGTGGCGGGGCTGCCCGGCGCGGCGCTGTACCGCTTTGCCAACACGGCCGATGCGATGTGGGGCTACCCCGGCATGCACGGCGGGCGCTATTGGCAGTGGGCCGGCAAGTGGGCGGCGCGGGCGGACGATGTGCTCTCGTGGCTGCCGGCGCGCCTTACGGCTTTGCTGCTGGCGGCGCTTGCGTGCTGGCCGCCGCGCGCTGCGCAGCGCGTGCCCTTGCGCGCGCTGTGGCGCGAGGCGGCGCGCACGCCTTCGCCCAACAGCGGCTGGCCCATGGCCGCGATGGCGCTCGCGCTGGGCGTGCGGCTGGGCAAGCCCGGCGTCTATCAGCTGCACGGCGCGGGCCGGGCGGTGCAGGGGGGCGACGTGCCGGCGGCGCTGCGTTTGGCACGAAAAGTGCCGCTTGTGCTTAGTCTGCTTGCGCTGGCAGCTTCTGTTTTGATAGTTTCTGGAGGCGCATTTTGGCTTTGAACGTCGCAAGCAATTCGGGCAATGCAAGCAACGGGGCGCGCGTGCACGGCGGGCCCGACGTGCAGGGCGTGGCCGCGCACGACTTTTCCACCAACGCGAACGCCTGCGGCCCGTGCCCGCTGGCGCTGGCTGCCGTGCAGCAGGCCGACGCCGCGCATTACCCCGACCCGGCCTACACCGCGCTGCGCGCACAGCTCGCGGCCCTGCACGGCGTGGCGCCCGCGCGCATCGTGATCGCGGGCAGCGCGAGCGAGTTCATCTACCGCATCACGGCCTGGGCTGCGCACGCGCTGCCCCCCGGCGCGCGCAGCGTGGCGCTGCCCCCGCATGGCTATGGCGACTACGCGCATGCCGCGCAGGCCTGGGGGCTGCGCGTGGTGCACCCCGTGCACGAAGTGGGCGATGCGGGTGTTGGAGGCGATGCACCCGTGCCCGGCCTGCACTGGGCCTGCGAACCCGGCAGCCCGCTGGGGCAGGCCGACGCAGCGCTCGCGGCCTGGCGCGCGCAGGTGCCTGGCGGCGGCGTGCGCGCGGACCAGGCGGCTGTGGACAAGCCTGTCGATGGCGCTGGGGATAAGTCTGTGGACGGGCTTGTGGACGGCGCCATGGACGGCGCGCGCGAAGGGGTACGCGAGCGGCTGCGCGATGAGCCTTGCGACGAGCCAAGCAACGACGAACCCGCCGGCGCGCCTGCCACGGTGCGCGTGCTCGACTGCGCCTACGCGCCGCTGCGCCTGTCGGGCCAGCCCAGTCTGGACGCAGCGGCGCTGGACGCCGTGTGGCGGCTGTATTCGCCCAACAAGGCGCTGGGCCTGACGGGCGTGCGCGCGGCCTATGCGATCGCCCCGGCGGGTGGGCAGCAGAGGGTCGCGCAAATGGTCGCGCAAGTGGTCGCGCAGCTCGAGGCGCTGGCCCCGTCGTGGCCGCTAGGCGCGCACGGTGTGGCGCTGCTGGCCGCCTGGACGCAGCCCGCAGTGCACGCCTGGCTGCAAGAGAGCCTGCACACGCTGCGCGGCTGGAAGGCGCGCCAGACTGCGCTCCTGCAGGCGCAAGGCTGGCAGATGCTGGAGAGCGAAGCGCCGTTTTTCTGCGCCCGCCCCCCGGTGGCCGACGCGGCCGACGTGCCCGCGCTGTGCGCGCAGCTGCGCCGCCACGGTGTGCGCTTGCGCGACTGCAGTTCGTTCGGCCTGCCCGGCCTGGTGCGCCTGGGCGTGCGCGCGCCGGCGTCGCAGGATGCGTTGCTGCGGGCGTGGGGTGAGGTGGGCGTGCGGCAAGAGGCCGCCCGCCCCGTGGAGCACTCCGCTACCGCCGCTCGCGCGCCGGACGCTCGAAGGAGGGATTGCCCGCCAGCAGCCCCAACACGCTGATGTCTTCATCGAGCGTGGGCCAGTGAATGCCCTGACCGTCGCCGAGCAACTCAAACTGCGCGCGGTCTTCGGGCCGCGCGCTGGCCAGACGCGGAAACCATGCCAAAGGTACCGACAAGGTGCGGGCGTCGGCGAGCGTCACGACCAGTTCATCCTCCGTGCAATGCACATGCGCCGCGCGCGGATCAATTTGCAGGGCCAAAGAATTCATTCCAAGCCTCCGAAAACAGCATGGCGTGCTCGCGCACGACAGTGGAAAGTTTGCCCAACTCCTGCGCCGAAAAGCCGGTGCTCGATGCCAACATGACGGGGCTGAGCCAAAATTTTGCCAAGGCGCGCTCGCGCTGCACGTGAATATGGGCAGGCTCGCCGTTCTCGTTCGAATAGAAGAAAAAACGGTACGGCCCAATGCGAAGGATGGTTGGCATGGTGCGCTATTCAAGGCTGCAAAGCCTGCTACGGGAAAGTGTAGCTTCAACAGAAAACCTGCTCGAAACCTGCACGACGCAGCAGGCAGGCTGGGTTACAACCTACTTACCTACGCTGCCCCAGCTCTCCACCAGCCATCCACCAGCGCCCGCGCAGGCGCGCAGCGCCGCCTCATGGACAATCTGGGTTCCATGCCACATTCATCCGCCTCTGATTCCGCGCCCCCTGTCGCGCCTCCCACGGCGCCCGCGCCCGAGCTGCCCGCACCCTGGCGCCGCTTTCGCGGGCTTGCGCCGTTTTTGCGCATGAGCATCGCGGGCGAGGACCTGCGGCCGCTGGCGCAGGCGCTGCTCGCGCAGGTGGATCGATCGCCCGACGACGCCACGCTGTGGCTGAATCTGTCGCTCGTCATGCAGTGTCTGGAACAGGCCGAGCTGGGCCTGGCGATGCAGGCGCAGGCGCTGCAGCTGCAGCGCGTCTATCGCATCGCCGCCACGTGCGAGCCGCCCACGCGGCGCCTGCTGATGCTCATGGTGCCGGGCGACCTGGCCGCGAACACGCCGCTGGACTGCCTGCTCGAAGAGAGCGACATCGAACTGATTTTTTACTACCTGGGCAGCGCCGACCAGCCGTTCGTTGCGCCAATCCCCGCGCACGACGCGGTGCTCGTGGCGCTGGGCGACTCGGACGCGAACGCGCCGCTGCTCGCCGTGCTCGAACAGGCGCTGGCGCACTGGGGCCGGCCGGTGCTCAACGCGCCCGCGCTGATCCCGGCCACGCGGCGCGACCGGCTCAGCGCGCTGCTGCAGGGCGCGCCCGGCGTCAGCATGCCGGCCATCGTGCAGGTGCAAAGGTCAAAACTCGCTGAAGTGGCCGCGCAGCGTGCGCTGGCAGCTACACTTTTTGCAGATGGTGCGTTTCCGCTGATCGTGCGCCCCGTGGGCTCGCAGGCCGGGCGCGACCTTGCGCGCATCACGCAGCCGCAGGAGCTTGCCGAGTACCTCGCGCGCGTGCCGGAGCCGGCGTTTTTCGTCGCGCCCTTCATCGACTACCGCAGCGCCGATGGCCTGTACCGCAAGTTCCGCATCGCCATGGTCGATGGCCGCCCCTGCGTGAGCCACATGGCCGCGTCGGCGCACTGGATGGTGCACTACGTGAACGCGGGCATGTACCAAGACGCGGCCAAGCGTGCCGAGGAGGCCCGCTTCATGGACGACTTCGACGCCTTTTGCGCGCGCCACCAGGCGGCGTTCGCGGCGATCCAGCAGCGCCTGGCGCTCGACTATTACTGCATGGACGCGGCGCAGGCGGCCGACGGGCGCCTGCTGATCTTCGAGATCGACCACATCATGGTGGTGCACGCGATGGATTCCGAGGCGCTGTTTCCGTTCAAGCAGCGCCACATGGCCAGGCTGCGCGCGGCGGTGCGCGACTTGCTGCTGCGCCGCTCGGGCGCGCAGCCTGGTGCGGTGCTTTCGGCCTCACCTGATTCTTCCGTTCCACCATCCCAGCCATGAATCGCAACAGCCTCAATTTTTCCGGTGGCCCCGGCGCGCTGCCCGCGAGCGTGCTGCAACAAGTGCAGCAAGCCGTGCTCGAAGTGCCCGAGGTGGGCCTGTCGATTCTGGGCATCAGCCACCGCTCGGACTGGTTTGCCGCGGTCATCGCCGAGCTCGAGCGCAACATGCGCACGCTGCTCGCGCTGCCCGACGACTACTACGTGCTGCTGCTGCAAGGCGGCGCGACGCAGCAGTTTTCCATGGTGCCCATGCTGCTGCTGCACGGCGCAACGCAGCCCGCCGAATACCTGCACACGGGCTACTGGAGCGGCAAGGCCGTGCGCGCGGCGCAGGGGCACGGGCCGGTGCGCGTGCTGTGGAGCGGTGAGCCGGCGCAGTGGCGGCGCCTGCCGCGTGATGAGGAATTGCCGTTTTCGCCCACGGCGCCGTACCTGCATTACGTCTCGAACGAGACCGTGGAAGGGCTGCAGTTCCACCGCGTGCTGGGCCTCGACGAGGTGCCGCGCGTGTGTGACATGTCCTCGGACTTCCTCTCGGCGCCCTGCGCGGCCGAGCGTTTTGCGCTGATTTACGCGCATGCGCAAAAAAACATCGGCCCCGCGGGCGTCACCGTGGTGCTGGTGCGCGACGCGCTGCTGGCACGTGCGCCCGAGGGCTTGCCCGACTTTCTCGACTACCGCACGCACGCTGCTGCGCATTCCAACTTCAACACGCCGCCGGTGTTCGCGATCTACGTGGTGCTGCTCGTGACGCGCTGGCTGCTGCACGAAGTCGGCGGCCTCGCGCGCATGGCCGAAATCAATCAGCGCAAGGCGCAGACGCTTTATGGGCTGATTGATGCGCACCCCGGCGTGTACCGCGGCCGCGCGGCAGTGGCCGACCGCTCGCGCATGAACGTGGTGTTCGAGCTGCCCGATGCCTCGGCGACGCAGCGCTTTCTGGCCCAGGCGCAGGCCGCGGGCTTTTCGGGCCTGGCCGGGCACCGCGCGCTGGGCGGCATACGCGCCTCGCTCTACAACGGCCTCACGCTCGAAGCCGTGCAGCGCCTGGCGCAGTTCATGGAAGACTTTGCGCGCCATGGCTGAAGCCGCTGTCCATGCCGGTATGCGGGCCCGGCACCGCTTTGCAAATCATCGCCTGCATTGGCCGCTGGACTGCCGTGGGGGCGATGGCGCCGCCCGCTGCCCGTGCGGGCTGGAGGAGTGCGCATGAGCGCACGCTGCATCATGGTGCTGGGCACTTCGAGCGGCGCGGGCAAGAGCTGGCTCGCCACGGCGCTGTGCCGCCACTACGCCCGGCAGGGACTGAAGGTGGCGCCGTTCAAGGCGCAGAACATGAGCAACAACGCGCGCGTGGTGCCCGACCTGGCCGGCGGCATGGGCGAGATCGGCGCGGCGCAATACTTTCAGGCGCTGGCCGCGCGCGCCGCACCCGAGGTGCGCATGAACCCGCTGCTGCTCAAGCCCGAGGCCGACACGCACAGCCAGGTGGTGCTGCTCGGGCAGGTCAGCGCCGCACTCACCGCGCTGCCCTGGCGCGCGCGCAGTGCGCAGGTCTGGCCGCAGATTGCCGCCGCGCTCGACGCGCTGCGCGCCGACAACGACGTGGTGGTGATCGAGGGCGCAGGCTCGCCCGCCGAGATCAACCTGATGGACAGCGACATCGTCAACCTGCGCGTGGCACGCCATGCCGACGCGCGCTGCCTGCTCGTGACCGACATCGACCGCGGCGGCGCGTTCGCGCACCTGTACGGCACCTGGGCGCTGCTGCCCGAGGCGGACCGCGCGCGCATTCGCGGCTTCGTGCTCAACAAGTTCCGCGGCGACGCAGCCCTGCTGGCCCCCGCGCCCGAACAGCTCGAACGCCTGACCGGCGTGCCCACCGTGGCCGTGCTGCCCATGCGCTTTGGCCACGGTCTGCCGGAGGAGGATGGCGTGTTCGACGACCGGCCCGTGGCTGCCGCGCCGCCGCTCGCAGGTTTACAAGCCAAAATGGCCTCTGGTGAAGGTGTTGTCTTGACAAGTAGCTATTCAAAAGATAGCTCCTTGGATCGCGCACCGCGCCGCATCGCGATCGTCGCCTATCCGCGCATCAGCAACCTTGACGAATTCCAGCCGCTCAAAAACCTGCCCGGCGTGCAACTGGTCTGGGCGCGCACGCCGGCGCAGCTGGCAGGGGCCGACTGGATCGTGCTGCCCGGCAGCAAAGCCACCGCGGCCGACCTGGCCTGGCTGCGCGCGCAGCGCCTGGACGCCGCCATCGCCGCGCACGCAGGGCAGGGCGGGGCGGTGCTGGGCATTTGCGGCGGCCTGCAAATGCTGGGCGAAGCGCTGATAGACCAGCACGGCGTCGAAAGCCAAGGCAAGGCTGACGGCAATGTCGATGGCAACGCCCCGGGCCTCGGCCTGCTGCCCCTGGTCACCAGTTTTGCCCCGCACAAAACCGTGCGCCGCACGCAAGCGCGCTTCGGCCCCGCCACAGGCGCCTGGGCGCCGCTGGCCGGCGTGCCCGTCGCCGGCTACGAAATCCACAGCGGCCACACCGCGCAACACCCCGCCATGGCCGCCAAAGGCGACGTAGCGCACGAACTGATCCCCCACATCGCCTGGCAAAACGCCGCGGGTAACGTGCTCGGCGTGTACCTGCACGGCCTTTTTGAAGACGCGGGCGTGCTGCAAGCCCTGTTCGGCGCGCAGGCGCCGACGCTGGACGCGGCATTCGAGCGCCTCGCGGATGAGATCGAGCGCGCCTTTGCGCCGGGAGTGCTGCAGGCGCTTATCGGGCCGTGAGGGAAATTGGGGTCGGAAATTGGGGTCAGATTCCAATTATTTCCCCGCCTGCCCGCGGCGCCAGAAATTGGAATCTGACCCCAATTTTCTTTTCTGAAAGGGGAATCCATGACCAAACTTGAAGGATCTGCCCTGCAATCCGCCTTGGCCCAGGTACCCGCCTGGAATTTCGATGCCGAACGTCACGCCATCCGGCGCACGCTGCGCTTTGCGGACTTCAACGCGGCCTTCGGATTCATGACGCGCACCGCCTTGGAAGCCGAACGCCAAAACCACCATCCGGAGTGGTTCAATGTCTATCACCAAGTGGAAATATTATTTTCCACACACGATGTCGGCGGCCTCACCGAACTCGACATTGCCTTCGCGCGCTGGGTGGACGCCACTGCCTTGGCCATGGGAGCGAGCTGAAATTGGCGTCAGATCCCGTTTTCTGGGGGCTCTGCCAAGCGAGGGAGTGATCGGAATCTGATCCCAACACCTGAGCTAAGCCGCGCGGCGAAGCGGCGTCGGCTTGGACGAATTGTTAGGCCCCGCGCGCAGCTCGTGCGATTGCCTCTTTCAGTGCCTCGCAATCCTGCTCGAGCACGACCTGAACGGATGTAAAAGGCCCTAGAAAAGGAGTGCCGGGCTTGCCCTGCAAATACGCTTGCTTGTGGTCGCTAATCAGTGAGTTGACTCTTGTTCGAGCCTCAATCACTTGATCATAGGCCTGCCGGATCTCCGCGCCATAAATACCGATGATCATCTCGATTCGGCTGAAGTCCACAGGACGATCGGCGCTGGCCTTTATTACGGCGTCGAGATATGCGTTGTAGTCGCATTCCCCCTTCATAACAAGCGTTAGGTGCAGGTAGTTGGAGAACATGCCGTTGAGCCAACGGCATACGAGAACATAAAGCTCTTCCAGTCGCTCTTTCGAAACCCTTTGATTCTGGACGCGTTCTTCGTGTACCAACTGCACCTTTAGCTGCTTGGCATTCGCTCTGTTAGTAAGCCACACGCCAAGGGTGGTGAGCAGCGAGCCGAACACAACGCCAAGCAGTCCGACCCACGCCTCGGAAGGAGCTTTTGCCAACACTTGCAGCAACGTATCCATAGGGGCCTAACATAATATATCCGGCAGATTCTGCCGGATAAGCTGGGCGGTGCGGGATATTCTTGGCACAGAGTCGTCCTAAAAATGGTTCTACATCAACGGGTTACGCACTTGATGCTGTGCGTATTTACAGGCATACATCAAGCATGAAACCCGGCACACCCACATCCGTTCTTCGCTCCATCCGCTTGCTCGACCAACTTCGGGAGCGCATCCGGTATCTGCACTATAGCCCACAGACCGAGAAGGCGTACCTGTACTGGGTGCGTTTTTCATTCGCTGGCATGGCCGTGCAGGGGGATAGATTAGGGTCCGATTTCAATTCTCTGCCAAGGCCACACCACAAAGGCCGAGCGCAGCAAAGGCCCGTGCGGTATCCCCGCCCTTCTGCCTGCGCCGAGGAGCGCAGCGCCCGGCGGGAGAAAGGCGCGCGATTGTTCGAGCGCAGCGAGTTTCGCGCGACCCCGCCGGGCGTGAGCACCGCAGCTTGCCCTGACCGCCGTGAGGCGGGCAGGGACGCAGGCAGCAGGGTCGCCTTCTTTTGCCTTCTTTTCTTGGCGAGACAAGAAAAGAAGGTGCGCCGCCGGGCGCAACTCCCGGCACCCGTCCCGTGCTCCAGCACCTGCGCTCGATAATCGAAATCTGAACCCCATTTCCGCCTTTGCTTCATCACCCCGCAAATAATTGGAATCTGCCCCCAATTTCTGACCCGAATTTCCCCTCCATCCAAGCTCCCCCATGCAATCCATCGCCCACTTCACCACCCCCCAAATCCCAGACATCACCGACCCCGCCCTCACAGCACGGCTGCAGCACACGCTCGACCAGAAAACCAAGCCGCTGGGCTCGCTCGGCCGGCTCGAGGCGCTGGCCTTGCGCCTGGGGCACATTCTGGGCAGCACGGCGCCGGCGCTGCAGCAGCCGCAAATGCTGGTGTGCGCGGGCGACCATGGTCTGGCTGCGCGCGGGGTGTCGGCCTTTCCGGCGGACGTCACCTGGCAGATGGTGCACAACTTTCTCGCCGGCGGCGCGGCTGTGAGCGTGCTTGCGCGCCAGCATGGCCTGGCGCTCACGGTGGTCGATTGCGGCGTGGCGCGCGCGGTCGAGCCGCCCACGGCAGCTTCGACAGCAGCGGCTCAAAACGGGACTGCGAGCCCGCCGCGCCTGCTGCAGCGCCGCGTGGCCGCGGGCACGCAAGACGCTTCTTGCGGCCCGGCGATGACGCCCGAGCAATGCGCGCAGGCGCTCGCCAACGGGCAGGAGATCGTGCGCGGCCTGCCTGGCAATGTGCTGCTGCTGGGCGAGATGGGCATAGGCAACACCTCGGTGGCTTCGCTGCTGCTCGCGCGCCTGGGCGGGGTCGATCTGGCGGCGTGCACCGGTGCGGGCACGGGGTTGGATGCGGAGGGCATCGCGCGCAAGCGCGCCGTGCTGCAGCAGGCGCTGCAGGCCAACGCGCAGGCCACGAGCCCGCTGCAGGCCCTGGCGGCGCTCGGCGGCTTTGAGGTCGCCACGCTCACGGGCGCCGTGCTGCAGGCTGCGGCGGAGCGCCGCGTGATCGTCGTCGATGGCTTCATCAGCAGCGCCGCCGTGTTCGTGGCCAGCCGCCTGCAGCCCGCCGTGCTGCAGCGCTGCGTGTTCGCGCACCGCTCGGGCGAACCCGGCCACGCGCTGATGCTCGCGCAGATGCAGGCCGAGCCGCTGCTCGACTGGGGGCTGCGCCTGGGCGAGGGCTCGGGCGCGGCGCTGGCGTGGCCGCTGCTTGCCTCGGCCTGCACCATCTTGTGCGACATGGCGAGCTTCGAAGCCGCGGGCGTGGCCGGGCGCGTGGACTGTTGAGAAGGCAGCTGCACCAGCGTGGTGCAGCCGCAGTGAACGTCGTACACTGTGCGACGCTGAGCGCCAAGACAGACAACAACGCAGCAGGCGGCCAGCGTAGAGCCCCCTCGAGCACCAGGAGACAAAGCTTGCAGCCAACCAACACGCAAGACCCGGCCTACTTCCACCAGGTCGTCGATTGTCAGTGGGCGTGTCCCGCACACACGCCCGTTCCCGAATACATCCGCCTGATCGCGCAGCGCCGCTACGACGATGCGTACATGGTCAACTGGGTGTCCAACGTCTTTCCGGGCATCCTCGGGCGCACCTGCGACCGGCCGTGCGAGCCCGCGTGCCGGCGTGGCCGCGTCGAAGACCACAACCTGCCCAAGCCCGAGCCCGTGGCCATCTGCCGCCTGAAGCGCGTGGCCGCCGACTTCAAGACCGACGTGCGCGCGCGCATGCCGCGCCCGCTGCCGCCCAACGGCAAGCGCGTGGCCTGCGTGGGCGCGGGGCCGGCTTCGCTCACGGTGGCGCGCGATCTTGCGCCGCTGGGCTACGAGGTCACGGTGTTCGACGCCGAGGCGCGCGCGGGCGGCTTCATGCACCAGCAGATTCCGCGCTTTCGCCTGCCAGAGCACGTGATCGACGAGGAGACGGGTTACGTTTTCGCGCTCGGCGCCCAATTCCGCCCCGGCACGCGCATCGATTCCATGCGCGCGCTGCTTGGCCAGGGCTACGACGCCGTCTTCGTCGGCAGCGGTGCGCCGCGCGGGCGCGACCTCGACCTGCCCGGGCGCAAGGAGGCGGCCGCGCACATCCACATCGGCATCGACTGGCTGGCCTCGGTGTCGTTTGGGCACGTGACGTCGGTCGCCAGGCGCGTGATCGTGCTTGGCGGCGGCAACACGGCCATGGACTGCTGCCGCTCGGCGCGGCGCCTGGGCGGCGAGGACGTGAAGGTCATCGTGCGTTCGGGCTACGACGAGATGAAAGCCTCGCCGTGGGAGAAAGAGGACGCGCAGCACGAGGGCATCCCCATCATCAACATGCACGTGCCCAAGGCGTTCGTGCACGAGGGCGGCAAGCTCACGGGGATGCTGTTTGAGGTCGTGCGCGCCGAGTACGACGCGCAGGGCCGGCGCCAGCTCGTGCCCACGGGCGAGCCCGAGGCGTTCTTTGCCTGCGACGAGGTGCTGATCGCGGTCGGGCAGGAAAACGCCTTTCCGTGGATAGAGCGCGACGTTGGCATCGCGTTCGACCGCTGGGGCCTGCCAGAGCTGGGCAAGGGCACCTTCCAGTCCAGCCTGCCGCAGGTGTTCTTCGGCGGCGACGCGGCCTACGGCCCCAAGAACATCATCACCGCGGTGGCGCACGGGCACGAGGCCGCCGTGTCGATCGACCTGTTCCTGCGCGGGCAGGACGTGGCGCAGCGCCCGCCGCCGCACGTGAACCTGGTGTCGCAAAAAATGGGCATCCACGAGTGGAGCTACGACAACGACCCGAGCAACGACCCGCGCTACAAGGTGCCCTGGGCGCAGGCCGAAAAAGCGCTTGCGAGCATCGCCGTCGAGGTCGAGCTGGGCTTTGACCCGGCCACCGCCGCCAAGGAAGCGCACCGCTGCCTGAACTGCGACGTGCAGACCGTGTTCACGCCCAATCTGTGCATCGAATGCGACAGTTGCGTGGACATCTGCCCCACCGATTGCATCACCTTCACCACCAACGGCGAGGAGGCCGAGCTGCGCCAGCGCCTGCACGCGCCCGCACTGCACCCCGAGGAGCCGCTGTTCGTCTCGCCCGCGCTCAAGACCGGCCGCGTGCTCGTCAAGGACGAGGACGTGTGCCTGCACTGCGGCCTGTGCGCCGAGCGCTGCCCGACCGGTGCGTGGGACATGCAGAAGTTCCTGCTGCTCACCGCCAAGGCCGGCGATGCTTTCAAAGACATAGCTATGAGCGCAGAAAGGACGGGCGTATGAAGCCGATTGAAGCCATCAACGACTTTGTCATCAAGTTTGCCAACGTGAACGGCTCGGGCTCGGCCAGCGCGAACGAGCTCTTTGCCAAGGCCATTTTGCGCATGGGTGTGCCCGTGAGCCCGCGCAACATCTTCCCGAGCAACATCCAGGGTCTGCCGACCTGGTACGAGGTGCGCGTGAGCGAACAGGGCTACCTGGGCCGGCGCGGCGGCACCGACATGATGGTGGCGCTGAATCCGCAGACCTGGGCCGCCGACCTGGCCGAGATCGAGCCCGGCGGCTACCTGTTTTACGACAGCACGCGCCCGCGCGCGCCCGAGGAGCTGCGCGCAGACATCATCGTCATCGGCATGCCGCTGACCGAAATCTGCAACGCCGTGTTCGCCGACCCGCGCCAGCGCCAGCTGTTCAAGAACATCGTCTATCTGGGCGCGCTCTCGGTGCTGCTGGACATGGACGCCGTGGCCATCGAAACCCTGCTCGGCGAGCAGTACAAGGGCAAGGAAAAGCTGCTCGCCTCGAACGTGCAGGCGCTGCAGCTGGGGCGCGACTTTGCGCGCGAGCACCTTGCGCACCCGCTGCCGATCCGCGTGCGGCGCGCCGACCGCGTGGGCCAGCGCATCTTCATCGACGGCAACACGGCCGCGGGGCTGGGGGCGGTCTATGGCGGCGCCACGGTGTGCGCGTGGTACCCGATCACGCCCTCGACCTCGGTGGCCGAAGCCTTCATGCAGTATTGCGCGGCGTTTCGCAAGGACGCCGAAGGGCGTCACAACTACGCCATCGTGCAGGCCGAAGACGAGCTTGCCTCGATCGGCATGGTTGTGGGCGCCGGCTGGAACGGCGCGCGCGCGTTCACGGCCACCTCGGGGCCGGGCATTTCGCTCATGACCGAATTTCTCGGCCTGGCCTACTTTGCCGAGATTCCCGCGACGCTCATCAACGTGCAGCGCGGCGGCCCCTCCACCGGCATGCCCACGCGCACGCAGCAGGCCGACCTGCTGGCCTGCGCCTACGCCTCGCACGGCGACACCAAGCACGTGCTGCTGCTGCCCGAAGACCCGCGCGAATGCTTCGAATTCACAGCCACCGCGCTCGACCTGGCCGACCGCCTGCAAACGCCGGTGTTCGTGATGAGCGACCTCGACATCGGCATGAACCAGCGCCTGTGCGCGCCGCTGGCCTGGGACGACCGCCGCGACTACGACCGCGGCAAGGTCATGGGCGCGCAAGACCTGGAGCAGCGCGAATTTGGCCGCTACAAGGATGTCGATGGCGACGGCATCCCCTGGCGCACGCTGCCGGGCACGCACCCCAAGCTGGGCAGCTATTTCACGCGCGGCACCACGCGCGACCCCTACGCGCGCTATTCCGAGCGCGGGCCTGATTACCTCTACAACATGGAGCGCCTGCAGCGCAAGTTCGCCACCGCGGCGACGCTGGTGCCGCAGCCCGTGCTGCAGCCCGCGGCCACGCCCACGCAGCTGGGGGTGATCTATTTCGGCTCCACGAGCTGCGCCATGGCCGAGGCGCTCGATGCGCTTGCGGCGGCGGGCATCCACGTCGATGCGCTGCGCCTGCGCGCGTTCCCGTTCCCCGCGAGCGTGCGCGACTTCATCGCCGCGCACGACCAGGTCTTCGTGGTCGAGCAAAACCGCGACGCGCAAATGCGCTCGCTGCTCGTCAACGAGCTCGAGATCGACCCGGCGCGCCTGCGCCCCGTGCTGCACTACGACGGCACGCCGATCACCGCGCGCTTCATCACGCAAGCCATCACCCAACTCGCCGCAAGTCTCGCCGCAAGTCTGGCCGCACATGCGCCGCACGGCGCCGCTGCGGCTGCGACACCCGCCATTGCGCAAGGGGACGCCCAGGCCGCCGCCCAAGCCGCCATCCAGGAGACCAGCACGCCATGACCTACATCGCCAAACCGCCACTGCACCATCCCGCGCTCGCGCGCAACAAGGTCGGCTACACGCGGCGCGACTATGAAGGCAAAGTCTCCACGCTGTGCGCGGGCTGCGGCCACGACTCGATCTCGGCGGCCATCATCGAAGCCTGCTGGGAGATGAACATCGAGCCGCACCGCGTGGCCAAGCTCTCGGGCATAGGCTGCTCGTCCAAGACGCCCGACTACTTCCTTGGTGCGAGCCACGGCTTCAATACCGTGCACGGGCGCATGCCCAGCGTGCTCACGGGCGCCAACCTCGCCAACCGCGACCTGCTGTACCTGGGCGTGTCGGGCGACGGCGACTCGGCCTCGATCGGCCTGGGGCAGTTCGCGCACGCCATGCGGCGCAACGTCGACATGGTCTACATCGTCGAAAACAACGGCGTCTATGGCCTCACCAAAGGCCAGTTCTCGGCCACGGCCGACAAGGGCAGCAAGAGCAAGAAGGGCGTGGTGAACGCCGACAGCCCGGTGGACCTGGTGGGGCTGGCCATGCAGCTGGGTGCGAGCTTCGTCGCGCGCAGCTTTTCGGGCGACAAGGCGCAGATGGTGCCGCTCATCAAGGCCGCGATGGAGCACGGCGGCGCGGCCTTCATCGACATCATCAGCCCCTGCGTGACCTTCAACAACCACGCCGGCTCCACACGCAGCTACGACTGGGTGCGCGAGCACAACGAGGCCGTGAACCGCATCGACTTCATCACTCCGCGCGACCCGATCACCGCAAGCATCGCGCCGGGCGAGGTGGTCGATGTGCCGCAGCACGACGGCAGCATCCTGCGCCTGCGCAAGCTGCACACCGACTACGACCCGACCGACCGCGTCGCCGCTATGAGCTACATGCACGAGCGCGCCGCCGAGGGCGAGCTCGTGACCGGCCTGCTCTACGTCGAATCCGGCGCGGACGACCTGCACATGGCCCAGCACACGAGCCGCCGCCCGCTCAACAGCCTGGGCAAGGCCGACCTGTGCCCCGGCGCCGCAGCGCTCGAAAAGCTGAACCAGCAGTTCCGCTGAAATTTGCTTCTACATCTTTTTTGAGATAGGATAAAGTCTCATTAAAGACTTTTTGGAGGTGCGCCATGGCAGCCGATTTCGTGTACGCCCAGGTGCCGCCTGCCACGGCGTCGGTGGCGCAAGACCGCACGGCGAGCGACCTGCTGTCGCCGCGTGCGCTCGGCGCGCAGACCTACCTGCTGTCGCCGGTGGAGCGTGCGCAGCGCGTCAAGCAGGGCGTGCCGGCGCGCGAGCTGGTCGCCATGAGCCAGGCCATGGGCCTGCCGCGCGAGCAGCTCATGCGCGCGCTGGGGCTTGCGCGCTCCACGGTGGAGCGCAAGATCGCCCAGCGCGGCACGCTCTCGCAGCCCGAGGGCGAAAGGCTCATCGGCCTGGAGCGCCTGATCGGCCAGGTCGATGCCATGGTGCGCGAAAGCGCGGCCGATGATGCGGCCAATGGTGCTGCGGACTTCGACGCCGCGCGCTGGTTTGCGCGCTGGATGGCCGAGCCCGTCGCGGCGCTCGGCGGCATGGCGCCGCAAGACTTGCTCGACACGGCCGACGGCCGCGAGGCGGTGAGCACCTTGCTTTTGCAGATCCAATCGGGCGCTTACGCTTGATAGACAAGCTACGTAAATAATAGTGAACGAAGCAAGCACGGCAGCCGCCGATCGCGCAGTGAGCGTCTGGTGCATCGCCACCGACACGCCGCACTACACGGCCGATGACCTGAGCGGGCAGGGCGCAGAGCGCAGTGGCGGGCGCTGGAACGAGCGCGGCACGCCGCTGGTGTATGCGAGCAGCTCGTGCGCGCTGGCCTGCCTCGAGACGGTGGTACATCTCTCGGGCGGGCTGCACCTGCCGCTGAACCGCTATTTGGTGCGCATAGACATCCCACCCGCGCTCTGGGCCGCGCGCACGGTGTTCGACGCGGCGCAAAACGTGGGCTGGGACGCCATACCCGCAGGGCGCGTGAGCCTGGCCTGGGGCAGCGCCTGGGCGCACGCGGGCACGAGCCTGCTCGCGCAGGTGCCGTCGGCCATCGTGCCCGAAGAAAGCAACCTGCTCATCAACCCGCTGCACCCGCAGGCCGGCGCGCTGCGTGCGCGCAAGCTGCGGCGCTGGCAGTACGATCCGCGCGTGCGCCGCGAAAGCTGAAAATCGCAGTGGATTGCCCCTGGCCTGCCGCTGGATTCTTTTTTCTTGGCGCAAAGCGCACCACGCCCTGCAGCACTGCGCGCGGCGTGCCCAGTCCAACAGGTACCCACCCATGATCTACGGCATAGGCACCGACATCTGCGACATCCGCCGCATCCGCGCGAGCCTCGAACGCCACGGCGATCGGTTCGCGTACAAAGTGCTGGCCGAAGGCGAACTCGCCACCTGGCGCGCACGCACCGAGCGTTGGCCCGAGCGCGGCGTGCGCTACCTGGCCACGCGCTTTTCCGCCAAGGAGGCCTTCAGCAAGGCCATAGGTCTGGGCATGCGCATGCCCATGACCTGGCGCCTTTGCGAAGTCGCCAAGCTCCCCACGGGGCAGCCGGTGATCGTGCTGCACGGCGCGCTCAAAGAATGGTTCGAGTCCCGCGGCCTGCGCGCACACCTGAGCGTGACCGACGAGAGCGACTATGCAGCGAGCTTTTGCGTCGTCGAAAAATAAGAGCCAAATCGCCTTTCAATGCAGGTATATCCAGCGCAAGCAGCTATTTTTATCAGAGTAAACCCGCCATGCAACACGCCCCTTTGATCCTCGACATCGCCGGCACCACGCTCAGCGCTGCCGACCGCCGCCGCCTCGCGCACCCGCTCACGGGCGGAGTGATCCTGTTCACGCGCAACTGGCAAAACCGCGCGCAGCTGCTCGAACTCACGAGCGCCATCAAGGCCCAGCGCGACGATCTGCTGATCTGCGTCGATCACGAGGGCGGGCGCGTGCAGCGCTTTCGCAGCGACGGTTTCACGCAGCTGCCGGCCATGGCCGCGTTTGGCCGCATGTGGATGGACGACGGCCGCGGCGCCGCGGCCCGCCCCGGCAGCGGCGCGCTGCGCGCCACCAACGCCGCAACCGCGGCCGGCTACGTGCTCGGCGCCGAGCTGCGCGCCTGCGGCGTCGATTTCAGCTTCACGCCCGTGCTGGACCTGGACTGGAGCCGCAGCGGCGTGATCGGCGACCGCGCCTTTCACAGCGACGCGCGCGTGGTCACCTTGCTCGCCAAAAGCCTGATGCACGGCCTGTTGCAAGCCGGCATGGCGAACTGCGGCAAACATTTTCCGGGCCACGGCTGGGCCTCGGCCGATTCGCACACCGACGTGCCCGTCGATGAACGCAGCCTGCGCGCCATCCTCGCCGACGACGCCGCACCCTACGGCTGGCTCAGCAGCACGCTCAGCAGCGTCATGCCCGCGCACGTGATCTACCCCAAGGTCGATCGCCGCCCCGCGGGCTTTTCGGCGCGCTGGCTGCAAGAGATCCTGCGCAACCAGCTGCGCTTTCAGGGCGCGGTGTTCAGCGACGATCTCAGCATGGAGGGCGCACGCCGGCTCGACGGGCAGATCGTCAGCTACACCGACGCCGCCGTGGCCGCTTTGCAGGCCGGCTGCGATTTGGTGCTGCTGTGCAACCAGAGCCTGGGCGACGGCCACCCCGTGGATGCCTTGCTGGAAGGGCTGGAGTCGGCGCTGGCCGCCGGCCGCTGGCAAGCCAGCAGCGCGAGCGAAGCCCGCCGCCTGGCCCTGCTGCCGCAGACGGCGCCTTTGCCCTGGGACGAACTGATGTTCCACGGCGCCTACCTCGAAGCGCTCGAGCTGCTGCCGTGAGCCGGGAGCCCCTGACGAGGCAGCACAATCAAGGCGCAGCAGCGCGTTCCATGGCAAAAAATGTCGAAACCGTTGAGGTCGCCGATTTTTTACGTATATAATCGTGGGCTTATTCCTCGATAGCTCAGTCGGTAGAGCGCCGGACTGTTAATCCGTAGGTCCCTGGTTCGAGCCCAGGTCGAGGAGCCATACAAGTCAAGCACTTAGCCCGCCTTTTGGCGGGCTAAGTGCTTTTTGCGCTGCCTTTTTGCTGCCACTTGAGAGTTGGTTTCGGGTCGTTGGCTTCGTCAGCGGGTATCCAGCGTCCGCCTGGGGGTTCAGAGTTCTTCCGTCCCGAAACACAGCGCGTAATCCGAGCAGACGCCGCAGGTCGGCGCCTTGCACAGGGTCAGGCCTTCGCGCAGGCACAGCTGCTTGTAGAAGAACTTCTTCCACTTCATGTTGCCGGTGTTGCGTGCGGCCAGCAGCGGGAACCAGTGCGCGATCAGCTGCGTGAGCTCGGCGCGCGAGGGCAGGCGCAGGTCTTGCCACAGGTGCTGGTCGCCCAGGCTCGCGCAGGCCAGCGCCCAGGCCACGGCCTCCATGTCGGCGGCGGAGCCGGCGCTGGGGTCGGCATGCTCGCGCAGCAGGTTCAGCAGGTCCGTCACCTCGTCGTGGCGGCTGGCCATGCGTGTGGCCAGCGCCGCCCAGTCGGGGGCGGGAATGACGCAAGGGGCAGGTGCGAGCGCAGCCATGGTGGGTTTCTCAAAATCAGACGGCTGCGGGGGCGTGGGTGTAGCACTTTTTCGGGCAGATCTTGGCGCAGGCGGTGCAGCCTATGCACAGCTCCTGGTGCGCGATGGTCATGACCTTTTTTTCGTATTCGGCGTCCTCGTCATCGTCATCGTCGAGGTCCACGTGGATGCGTTCGCCATCCTCGGTGAGGCCGACGAGTTCCAGCACGCCGCGCGGGCAGACCTTGAAGCAGCGGCCGCAGCCTATGCATTTTTCTTCGTTGAGCGCAGCCACGAAGGTCGGGGTCCAGGTGGCGCCGCTGGGCAGGGTGACGCTGAAGGTGGTGCTCATGAGGGGCTCCGGTGTGGGGTGGCAGGGTGGCGTGCTGGCGTGGGCTTATCCGCCTGCGGCGGCCTGTTCCTGGCGGGCCTGCATGAGTTCGGCGTGCGCGTCGTGGCAGCGCTGGGCCACGGCGAGGATGCTTTCCCAGTTCTGGGGCAGCTCTTCGGACAGGTCGTGCAGGTCCATCTTGGCCTGGGTGGCGCGGGCGTTCAGCTTTTTCAGCTGGGCTTTGCGGTCTTCGGTGTCGGTGCTCATGTTCAGGCTCCGTACTGCGCCACGGCAGGGTAGTCGCGGATCATGGCGATGGCTTCGTCGAGAAACTTGTTGCCTGCTTCGGCCAGCTTGGCCAGCGAGGGGAAGCCGAAACGGTGCACGTCGCGCAGCTGCTTGTTGACCACCACGAGCCGCCCGGCGATCAGCACCATGCGGCCAAAGCCCTCGTGGCTCATCTTCATCATCGGCGACACCATCTGCCCGGTGGCGCGTTCGATGGCCACGGCGATGGCGCTGTAAAAAATTTCCAGGCGCCACAGCGTTTCCGGGTCCGGGTCGCCCATGATGGGCAGGGCGCGGCGCTCTTCGGCGCTGAGAAGGTAGGGCTTGAGCAGTTGCAGGTCGCTCTTGCCCTCCCAGGCGCCGTGGGTGTCTTGCGCGCGCAGTTGTTTGATGAGCTGCTGCACGAAGGGCGTGGCCAGCAGGGCTTGGTCCGTGTCTGCCGCTGCAGGGGGGGACAGGGTGTCGGTGGCGTTCATGGGGTGACCTCGTCGTCTTCAAAATCGAAAGTTCTCTCGCCGCTTTTGGCCATGGCCTTGCGCAGCCAGGGCGGCGGTGTGCCCTGCAGCACGGCCTGCAGCTTGTCCAAAATCTCGGCAATGGGCTCGGGCTGGGGCACTTTGATGGGGTGGATCTTCATGGCCACGACGCGCGCGGCGCCGGAGCCGCCGATGGCGGCCACGTACAGGATGGCTGCATCGTGGATGGCCGCGAGCTTGGGCGCGAGCTTGTCTTCGTCGCCGTCTTCCTCGAGC
Source organism: Extensimonas soli (assembly GCF_029211265.1). Lineage (GTDB taxonomy): Bacteria > Pseudomonadota > Gammaproteobacteria > Burkholderiales > Burkholderiaceae_C > Extensimonas > Extensimonas soli. The sequence continues at coordinate 150,169 of NZ_JARGEL010000032.1, forward strand.
TTGCCGCCGAAGTCGAAGCTCTCGACGAAGTGGTGGCCCTGCGGGCCGACCTCGTACACGACGATGCTCTTGGCCCAGCCAAAGTGCGCGTCCACATGCTGTTTGTCCTGGGTGGCAAAGGCGACTTTCATGGTTTTTCCTTTCAGGGTGATTGCGCTGTCGTCAGGCGCTGGCCTCGGTCAAGGCGCTTTGTTCCAGGCCGGCGCTGGCCGGGGTGTCGCTGCAGGAGGCACATCCTGCGCTGGCGCCGGTGGCCTCGCAGCCCGTGGCCGTCTGTGCGGCGCGCTGCGCGGTGGGGCTCAGGGGCCAGTCGCCGGGCTGGTGGTGCGGAATCTGTTCGATCATGAGGTTGGCAATTTCAAAGATCAGCGCCATGCTGCCGCGGTAGCCCACTTGCACGCGGTGCGCATTGCCGATGCGGTCGAACACCGGAAAGCCGATGCGCAGCAGCGGCTTTTGCAGGCGCGCGGCGGCCTGGCGGCCATGGGCGTGCGTGAGCAGCAGGTCGCAGTCGGCGGCGCCGGCTTCGAAGTCTTCGAGGTCGCCCAGCAGCACCTGCTCGGCAGGCAAGAGCGCGTGCGCGGGCGACGGGGTGGTGCTCACGCAGCAGCGCAGCTCGGCGCCCATGTCGTGCAGCAGGCCGCCCACGGCCAGCAGCAGGTCGGGCTCTGCGGCTATGGCCACCTTGATGCCGCCGGTGTAGAAATGGCCGTCGAGCATGGCGTCGAGCAGCTGGCTGCGCTGGCGCCGGTACTTGGCCGGCACTGGCCGGCCCGAGAGCTGCGCCAGGCGCAGCAGCAGGCGGTCGTTGTCTTCCAGCCCCGTGAGGCGCGCGAAGATTTCGAACGGTGCGCCCGTGCGCGCCTGCAGCGCCTGCGCGGCCTCGCGCGTCTGCTCGCCCACGCCCAGGGTCAGGGCCGAGGCGCCGGCAGCGCGGATGTCATCCAGCGTGCTGCCGCCCAGCGTGGTGCCACGCCAGTCGGGCGCGATGTGGCCGTCGAGCGAGCCCGAGAGGTCCGGCAGCACGACGGCCGTGAGGCCAAAGGATTCGATGATTTCGCGCAGCTCGTCGATGTCCGCCGGCGACAGGTGGCTGCCCGGCAGCAGCGTGACCTGGTTCGCGCGTGGCGGCAGCGGCTGCACCAGCGCCTGCACGATGGCCGTGAGCGCGTGCTTGTAGCCGTCCTCGAAGCCGCCCACGTAGTCGGGCGTGGAGACGTAGATGATTTCGGTGTCGTCGAGCTCGGGCTTGCGCTTGCGCACGGTGGCGATGTAGCCGGCCACGTCGTCGCCCTTGGTTTCGGTCAGGCCGGTGGAGCAGATGGCGACGATCTTGGGCGCGGCGCGCTGGCGGATGTTGAGCAGCGCCGCCTCGATGTTGTCGTAGCCGCCCAGGATGGAGGTGACCTCGTTCATTGCCGTGGTCTGCAAGGGGATGGCTTCCTTGAAGTGGCGCACCAGCAGCACCAGGCCGAACGAGGTGCAGCCCTGCGAGCCGTGCATCACCGGCATGCAGGCGTCCAGCCCCATGAAGGCCAGGCAGGCCCCGAGCGGCTGGCTCATCTTGAGCGGGTTGACGGCGCAGGCTTTTTTCGATTCGACGACGCGGGCCATGGCGGGCTCCTGGGGTGGGGCGGTTCAGGCAGGAATTGCTGCGGGCGACGGGGCAAGGGCGCTGGGCGCAGCGGTGGCGTTGACGGCGCCCAGCGTCTCGCCGTCGTCGCCCCAGGGCGCCGCAATGCGCACCTGCTGCCACACGGGGTTGGCGAGCGCGCGGTCGATTTCATGCACGAGTTCGACCATGCCTTCGTAGCCCGCGTAGGGGTGGTGGCGCTCCTGGTTGATGTCCAGCCAGGGCATGCGTGCCTTCAGCGCCACGAACTGCGAGCGCCCGCCCGAGAGCATGATGTCGGCCTTGGCGTCCTTGAGCAGCTGGTACATCTGGCGCGGCGTCATGTCGTCGATCATGTGCGCGTCGTCGCCCATGATTTCCTTGATTTTTTCCTTGTCTTCGCGCGTGCTTTTCTTGATGCTGGTGCCGACGATCTCGAGGCCGGCCTCCTGCAGCGCGGCCACCACCGACCAGGACTTGACGCCGCCCGTGATGAGCAGCACGCGCTTGCCGGCCAGGCGCGCGCGGTATTGCTCGATGCGCTGGTAGGCGCGTGCCTCTTCGACCTCGATGAGGCGCTCGGTGCGCTCCAGCAGGTCGGCGGGCGCCCCCTGGCGCACCAGCAACTGCGCGATCTGGCGCAAGGTGTCGCTCATGTCGCCAATGCCGTAAAACGAGCCTTCGAAGTACGGGATGCCCCAGCGCTGCTCCATCTTCGTGGCGATGTTGATCATGGACTTGGAGCAGACCATCATGTTCACCTTGGCGCGGTGCGCGCTGGCCACCTCCTGGTAGCGCCCGTCGCCCGATATGCACGAGAGCACGCGCACGCCGAGCGCATCGAGCAGCGGCTTGACCTGCCACAGCTCGCCGACCAGGTTGTATTCGCCGATGATGTTGATGTCGCAGGGCGTGGTGAACGCGGGCTCGCGCGTGCCGATCACGTAGTCGAGCAGCGCCTCGCCACCGAGCTTGTTGCCCAGGTTCTTGGGGCCGGCGAAGCCGGGCGAGTTGACCGGGATCACGGGCTTGCCGAACTTTTCGCTGGCGCGCTGGCACACGGCCTCGAGGTCGTCGCCGATCAGGGCCGTGACGCAGGTCTGGTAGACGAAGACCGCGGGCGGATCGTACTTTTCGATGACTTCACGGATGGACTTGAACAGGCGCTTTTCGCCGCCGTAGATCACGTCGAGCTCGTTGATGTCGGTGGTGAAGGCGGTGCGGTAGAGCTGCGAGCCCGAAGAGGCGCTGTGCCGGTTGTCCCACGAGTTGCCCTCGCAGGCGATGGGCCCGTGCACGAGGTGAGCCACGTCGACCACAGGCTGCAGCGCGATCTTGGCGCCGTCAAAGGCGCAGCCGCCGGCCGCGGCGCCGGGCGAGAGCTGCTTGGTGCAGCCCTTTTTGCGCTCTTTTTCGCTTTTGCCCTGGTTTTTTTCGCAGCCAGGTTCATCGAAAACTTGCGCGATTTTGGCTTTGAGCGAGGCGGACATGGAAGGTACTCCTGAGACAGCTTGCACACCTCAACGCATTTTTGGTGCCAGGGCGCGGCCCCTTTCAAAAGGGGTTTTTTGCGCCGTTTTGTCGGGTTGCTGCTGCGCAGTGGGCCGGCGTTCTGGCCGTTTTGAAGCAATTGCGACAAGCTGCCTGCGACACGCGACGAAGCAGGGTCAGAAACCCGGCTCGAACCACACGGGCTCCTGCCGGCGCAGCTGGGCCATGAGTTCCAGCGTGGCGGGCACCAGGGCGCGCAGGCCGTACCAGACTTCTTCCTGCCGGGGCTGCGCGTTTTGTTCCAGCAACTGCTGCAGCCGCGCCCAGCCGTGCCAGTCCAGCTTGGTCAGGCGCAGACGCAGCGGCTCGGGCAGGTGCGCGAGGGTCTGGGCCATTTCCAGCAGATGGGCTTCGACGCGCGCCAGGGTGTTGGCGCTCGCGAACAGCTCTTGCTCGCTTTCCATGGGCGCGAGCAGCGCACGCAGCGCCTGGCCGCGGCTTTGCAGAATTTCGTATTGGATGCGGGGCAGCATGGTGTGGGCCTCGGAGGATGCCGGGCCTTGCAGCCGGGCGGGTGGACAAAGCGCCGGCCCGCCGCAGGGCACATGCTGGGCGGGGGGGGCTTGCAGGCTCAGCCTTTTAGTTGTCGTCCGCCAGCACTTCGAGCGCGACAAGTTGCTCGTACAGCGCCCGGCGCGCGTGCCAGTGGGCCGGCCCGGCAATGCGCGGGTCGGCACCTTCGAAGGCGCCGACTGCCGCACGCTCGTCCCAGTAGATGCAATGCAGCCCCGTGCGCGCGTTCAGGGCCGCGGCCAGGGCGGCGCGCGCGCTGACGGGCTCGGCGCGCAGGACGCCGCGCCCGAGCAGGTGGTCGGCACGGTACAGCGGCGTGTCAAAGCCGTGTTCATCGCCCAAGGCACAGAGGGCGGGGTAGTGCGCGCGCGCCTGAGCGCTCGTGGCGTCGTCGTGGCCCAGGGCGTCGAGCAGGCCGCGGGGCGTGACTTCGTCGTAAATTTCCCAGGGCTGCAGCGGGTCGCTGGCAGCCACCTTGCGCGAGAAGTCCGCGTCGTCGTAGGCAAACCAGGCTTTGGGCAGCCCTTGCGTGGGCACTTCCAGCACGTAAATCATGGCCAGACTCCCCGGTTCTTGTTCTTATCTGCGCGCTGCGCCGCGCCGTCTCATTCGACGCCTTCGGCCGCCGTCTTGTCCCACACGGCCTTGCGGATGCGCTGGGTGATGCCGGCGGGGCTGGCATCGAAAATGCGCTGCGCCGCGCTCAGCGCCCCTTGCGCGATGGCGGCCTGCTCCAGCGTGAGGGGCAGGCGGCCTGCGACATGGGTGGCGCCGGGCACGGCGCGCGCGATCGCCTGCCGGTTCGGGTGCTCGTCGAGCGGCACCAGGCTGCTCGCTTCGCGCACCCCCGCCAGGCAGACCCAGCCATCGATGACTTCTACTGCGCGACCGTCTTGCGTGGTCTTGATGTAGGTGGTTTCCATGGTCGGGCCTGCCGGGGTTGTCAGCGGATGATGTCGTAGCTGTAGTCGGTCTTGCCCGGGATGATGGTGTTGGCATCCAGGGTTTCGAAGAACTCGTCGAGCAAGGTCACGAGCAGGCGCAGGCCGCCGGCGTAGCCCCAGGTGGGGAAGCGGTGGTAGTGGTGGCGGTCGAAGATCGGGAACACCAGGCGGATCAGCGGTGTGCCGGTGTCGCGCTCCAGGTATTTGCCGTAGGTGTTGCCGATCAGGAAGTCCACGGGCTCGGTGAACAGCAGCGAGCGCATGTGCCAGAGGTCGCGCGTCGGGTACACCTTGCAGCCCGCGCCATACGGCGAAGACTCGAACAGTGCGCGCACCTTGCCCGCCCAGGTTTCGTTGCCGTTGGTGGCCAGCACGTGCGCCGGCTCGGCGCCCAGCTCCAGCAGAAACTCGGTGTAGCCCAGCAGCTGGTCGGGGTCGCCGTACAGCGCGTAGCGCTTGCCGTGCAGGTGGGCCTGGCTGTCGGCCATGGCGTCGATCAGCTGGCCGCGCTCTTTTTCGAGCTCTGCCGGAATCGGCTTGCCCGTCAGGCGCGCAATGGCCATCAGGAAGCGGTCGGTGCCGGCCACGCCCACGGGGGCATTGAGCACCACGACTTCCTGGCCGTGCTCGGCGATGAACTTGGTGGTTTTCTCGCAGCAGTATTCCTGGAAGACGATGGTCGCCTTGGCGTGCAGCGCGGCCTCGACTTCTTCCTTGGTGGTGCCGCCGTCGTACATGCGGAATTCGCCGTCGGTGGGCGTGTCCCAGTTGCCCGAGGGGTCGCAAAGGATGTTCACCTTGACGCCGAAGAGGTCGAAGATGCGGCGGATTTCCTTCATGTTGCCGACCACGAAGCCGTCGAAGCCACCGATGAAGTTGATGCTGTCGTTGGGCACGCGCACCAGCGGTTCGGCCGTTTTCGACTTGCCGTCCCAGAAGTGCTTGAGCACGCCCAAGAGCGCGTTGTCATAGCCCGTGATGTGGCTGCCCACGAAGGCCGGCGTGTGCGCGAACGGCACGTCGAATGCGTCCGGCACCGAGCCCTTTTGCTTGGCGTTTTTGATGAAGGCGTCGAGGTCGTCGCCGATCACCTCGGCCATGCAGGTGGTGGAGACGGCGATCATCTCGGGCTTGTAGAGGTTGTAGGCGTTGGCCAGGCCGTCGATCATGTTGTTGAGGCCGCCGAACACGGCCGCGTCTTCGGTCATCGAGGAGCTGACGCACGAGGTCGGCTCCTTGAAGTGGCGCGAGAAGTGCGAGCGGTAGTAGGCCACGCAGCCCTGGCTGCCGTGCACGAAGCTCAGCGTCTTGGCAAAGCCGTTGGCCACATAAACGGCGCCCAGCGGCTGGCAGGCCTTGGCGGGGTTCACCGTAAGGGCCTCGCGGGCGAAATTCTTCTGCTTGTAGTCTTCGGTCTTGGTCCATTCGACGATCTGCTTGATGCTCTCGTCTGAATGGTTGAACTCGAAGTTCTCTTTCTTGCTGCGAAAGATCTCCTGGTATTCGGGTTCACGGAACAGCAGTTCGTGGTCCAGGATTTTGTCGGCGGATTGCGGCATGGTGGGACTCCAAAAAGGTAACGGGTGGGCGTGGGGCCGGTGCGGTGCCGGGCCTGAACGCAGCAGGGAGGGCGGCGCGGTGCCAGACTCCCTGCGCGCTGTTCAGGCGGCGGTACAGCGGCGTTCAGGCGGCGTTCAGGCGGCTTTCTTCCAGGGGGCCTTGGTCAGGCCCCAGATCGGGCTGGAGATCGCCATGTCCATGTCACGGGCGAAGATGGCAAAGCCGTCGTAGCCGTGGTAGGGGCCGGAGTAGTCCCAGCTGTGCATCTGGCGGAAGGGCACACCCATCTTCTGGAACACGTACTTTTCCTTGATGCCCGAGCCGACCAGATCGGGCTGGACCTGTTCGACAAACTTCTCGAACTCGTAGCCGGTCACGTCGTCGTAGATCAGCGTGCCGTCCTTGATGTAGTGCGTGGTGCGCTGGTAGTCGTCGTTGTGGCCGAACTCGTAGCCCGTGCCGACCACGTCCATGCCCAGGTCTTCATAGGCGCCGATGACGTGGCGCGGGCGCAGGCCGCCGACGAACAGCATCACCTTCTTGCCCTGCAGGCGCGGCTTGTATTTGGCAATCACCGCGTCCATCAGCGGGCGGTACTTGGCGATGACCTTTTCGGCGTTGGCCTTGATGGTGTCGTCGAAGTGGCTGGCGATCTCGCGCAGGCTCTTTTCGATCATGGTCGGGCCGAAGAAGTTGTATTCGACCCAGGGAATGCCGTACTTTTCTTCCATGTGCCGGCTGATGTAGTTCATCGAGCGGTAGCAGTGCAGCACATTGAGCTTGGCCTTGGGCGTGTTTTCGAGCTCGGCGATCGTGCCGTCGCCCGACCATTGGGCGATCACGCGCAGGCCCATCTCTTCGAGCAGGATGCGGCTGGACCAGGCGTCGCCGCCGATGTTGTAGTCGCCGATGATGGCCACGTCGTAGGGCGTGCTGACAAATTCGGGGCGCTTGTTCGGGTCGGTCTTGTCGAACACCCAGTCGCGGATGGCGTCGTTGGCAATGTGGTGGCCCAGCGACTGGCTCACGCCGCGAAAGCCCTCGCAGCGCACCGGCACGATGGTCTTGCCCTCGTATTCCTTGCTTTTCTTCTTCGAGACGGCCTCGATGTCGTCGCCGATCAGGCCGATCGGGCACTCGCTCTGGATCGAGATGCCCTTGTTCAGCGGGAACAGGTCCTGGATCTCGTCGATGATCTTGTCGAGCTTCTTGTCGCCGCCGAAGACGATGTCCTTTTCCTGGAAATCGGAGGTGAACTGCATGGTCACGAAGGTGTCCACGCCGGTCGTGCCGATGTAGTAGTTGCGGCGCGCGGCCCACGAATACTGGCCGCAGCCCACGGGGCCGTGGCTGATGTGGATCATGTCCTTGATCGGGCCCCACACGACCCCCTTGGAGCCTGCATACGCACAGCCGCGGATGGTCATCACGCCGGGCAGGGACTTGATGTTGGACTTCACGCCGCAATCGGGCTTGCCGTCTTCGAACGTGCCCAGGTGTTTGGCGCGCCGCTTGGCCATTTTTTCGGGATAGGCCTTCAGCACTTCATCGATCAAGGCCTTGTTGGCGGCCTTGCGCTCTTCAACGGTGGCGGTCATGGGGGACTCCAGTCAGTGGGGGTTGTGGTCGGGCGGCCGCCCGGATCGCGCTCTTGCGCAGCGACGATCCGGGCTGCGCGCTTCTTCAGGCGACGGCCAGCTCGGCGGCGGTCTTGCCGACTTGCGACTCGTCGATGGTCTTCATGATCCCGTGCTCCATCAGCAGGTCTTCCAGCTGGTCCATGGTGATGGGGGTGGGGATGGTGCCGTTGCCGGCGTTGGCGTGAACCTTCTGCGCCAGGGTGCGGTACTCGCCGGCCTGCTTGCTGTCGGGCGCGTACTCGAGCACGGTCATGCGGCGCAGTTCGGCGTGCTGCACGATGTTGTCGCGCGGCACGAAGTGGATCAGTCTGCTGCCCAGCATTTTGGCCAGCGACTCGGCCAGCTCCAGCTCCTTGTCGGTCTGGCGCTCGTTGCACACCAGGCCGCCCAGGCGCACGCCGCCCGAGTTGGCGTACTTCAGAATGCCCTTGGAGATGTTGTTGGCCGCGTACATGGCCATCATCTCGCCCGACATCACGATGTAGATCTCCTGCGCCTTGTTCTCGCGGATGGGCATGGCAAAGCCGCCGCACACCACGTCACCGAGCACGTCGTAGGACACATAGTCCACGCCGTCGTAAGCGCCGTTTTCTTCGAGGAAGTTGATCGAGGTGATCACACCGCGGCCGGCGCAGCCCACGCCGGGCTCGGGGCCGCCGGACTCCACGCAGCGGATGTCGCGGTAGCCGATCTTCATCACGTCCTCGAGTTCGAGGTCCTCCACCGAGCCGGCTTCGGCCGCGAGCGACAGGATGGTGTCCTGGGCCTTGGCGTGCAGGATCAGGCGCGTGGAGTCGGCCTTGGGGTCGCAGCCGACGATGAGGATTTTCTGGCCCATCTCGGCGAGGGAGGCCAGGGTGTTTTGCGAAGTGGTGGACTTGCCGATGCCACCTTTGCCGTAGAAGGCGATTTGTCGAAGGGAAGCCATGTCAGTACTCCGTTGAGAAAAAGTGAAAAAGCCAAAGGTTCCAAAGCCGCGAGGAGGTCAGCCTTTCGTGCCTGCTGCTCTTCTTCTGTAGGTTCACGTTTGGCGGAACTGGTGTTCGCGCAGCCTTGCTCTGCAGCTTCCGTGCCAAGCCCTTCGTGCCGCCTGCACGCAGTGGCGCGCCGTGGCGTGTTTCCTAGGGAAAAGGGCGTTTGCGCCGGGGTGCGGGGCCGGTTTTCCAGGCGGGAGGGCGTTTGTCCGCTTCCCGACAAAACTGCGAATCGCGTCGCAAAAAACGGGGGGAGGGCGCTCCGCCCCCGGCTTTGTGTCGCATTTGCACGCGGCGGCCTCGGGGGGCGCCAAGGCAGGCGTGCCTGGTACGGCGATTGCTGGATCAATGCCCATGCAATCTTTGTGGCGCGGCTTGCAGTGCATGGCAGTGCCCGCGCCCGGCTTGCATGCCCCTCTCACACCCCACCCAAGGAACACCCATGACCGCCACGCTTGCCCGCCCGGAACTCGACGACACCGCATTTGCCCGGCTCGAAGCCGAGGGGCGCCTGCTCAACCCCCTGCTCAAGGGGCCGACCAACAAGTTCGGCCGCGTCGGCTTTCGCGGCGAGCTGGCGCTGCGCTTTGCGCCCAAGCTGGCCGACGAGGCCCGCCCGCCTGAATTGATGTGCACCCAGGTGCTGGCCATTGCCAACGTGGGCGAAAAGCATCTGCCGTTTTTTGCTGGCTACCTGCTGAGCTTCGAGCACCTCAAGGACGTGGCCGAAGTGCTGGGCGATGCGCTCAGCGCCGGGGGCAAGTATTTCTTGTATTGCAACAACATCGACCTGTCGAAAAAGTACCAGGTGCCCTACAAGGGCGCCATGTTTTACGTGCTGCCCATAGACGAGGCCACGGTCTATAACGAGTTGCTCGAGCTTTTCTACATCGACAAAGGCGATCTCAAGAAAAAAGACACCGCGGGCAAGCTCGACGCCATTGCCGACGCCGCGCTCAAGTTCGACGTCACCTTCGACACCATCACCTACAGCGAAGGGCTGGAGTTGATGGGGCCGGTGCGCAACCCGAACGAGAACCGCCCGGTCTGAGACACCACAGTCCCATGTCTGGCCAACGCACGTTCCGCCGCCTCACCGCGCCCGAGCTCGGGGCCTGGCTGCAGGCGCGCCCCGGCGCCCTCGTGCTCGACGCGCGCGACGCGGCCAGTCATGCCCGCGACGGCTGGCCGGGCGCGGTACTCCTCGCGCGGCACAACCAGGACGCGCTGCTGCTGCAGACCGAGCGCCGCCGCCCCCTCCTGATTTACTGCTACCACGGGATCGCGAGCCAGGAGTGGGCGCAGATGTTTGCCGACTTCGGCTTCACCGAGGTCTGGGACCTGATCGGCGGCCATGCCGCCTGGGCCGCGGCCCGCTTGGAGCCCGCATCACCGCTGCGCACCCCGTGGATACCGACCGACCCCCATTGACACCACCGCCCTGCGCGCCAATGCCGCACCACCCCCGCGAGGCTTCCATGGCCCACATCGTCTTTTATGAAAAGCCCGGCTGCGGCGGCAACGCGCGCCAAAAAGCCTTGCTGCGCGCCGCCGGCCACAGCCTGGAGCTGCGCGACCTGCTGCGCTGGCCGTGGACGGCCGAGGCGCTGCTGGCCTTTCTGGCGCCGCTGCCCGTGGCCCAATGGTTCAACCGCGCTGCGCCGCGCATCAAGTCGGGCGAAGTGCAGCCCGAGGCGCTCGACGGCGCCGCCGCCCTGGCCCTGCTGCTGGACGATCCCTTGCTCATCCGCCGCCCCTTGATGGAGGTGAGGAACGAGCATGGAGTGCAGCGCATGGTGGGCTTTGATGCGGCGCGCGTGCATGTCTGGGTGGGGCTGGGCGACGCTGCACCCGCTGCTTCAGACAAACCCCTCGAAGGCTGCGCTGCCGCCGCGGGTCAGCCTTGCTCTGCTTTGTCTGCTACAGGAGATCGACATGCCCATGTATGACTACCGCTGCCAGGCCTGCGGCCACGGCTTCGAAGCCCTGGTGCGCGCCGGCAGCACACCCGTCTGTCCAAACTGCGGCAGCAGTGCCCTGGAAAAGTGCGTGTCGGCGATCGCCCCCGCGGGCAGGATCGAAGCCATGCGCATGTCCAACCGCCGCGCCGCCGCAGCGCAAGGGCTTTTTGACCACTACAGCCCATCCGATAAGGCCAAGCTGCTGCAGGGCAAGAAGGGGATTTGAGACCGTCGGCTTCCGGGTAGGTTTACGTCAATATCCTTACAATATTTGCTTTTATTGGTTCGGCCACAATCTACCCAAATTGTCCATGAAGCGGTGCTTTGCATCTACGCGGGTGCTGGCAGGGGGCTGGCGGACTTTTGGCTGCCTGTTTATCGCCAGTGGCACCACAGGGGACTCCCTACAGCATCCATTCTGCCTCGGTAGCATCCCCCGTCCTCATGAATAATCTGGAATTAACTCGACTTGTTTATCGCGAGCTTGCAGAAGAGGTTCGATTGCCATTGCTCGAGCGGTGCTTTTTATAAATTCGGCCGTTTGAAGTTGCAATTTTTCCACTTCACCCTCATTTGGGCGGTTAGGGAAAACGTTCAAATTTCAGAGGGCGGGAGCAATAAGTTCGCAGCTGCCGAGACAACAACAGGCTGAAGCGATGCTGCGAATCAGACGCGATACCGAAGTCGCGACCCTCAAACCGATGCTTGAAGTCAGGCGTCCATGGGCGGTCAGGGTTGAGGCTGAGCACCGCGCGTTGGACAGTGTGTTCGTGGTCGCCATCCTCAAGGCTGTAAAGCGTCACCAGATAACCGTGCCTGCTGCCGACAAAGCAAAATTTCCCGTGGAAGACTGATGTCAACGACCCCGCAACATGGATTGCTCGCACGTTTGCTCGATTATGTTGTTGAGCAATGTAAGGAAATCGACCCCAGGGCCTACGTGCTTACAGGCCGCTCTGGCTTTATGCGCTTCCCGAAGGACATGGTCGGGCTACCTGGCGTCGAACTCGACCGCAAGGTCGAAGGAGACCACATCTGGCTGCAGGTCGCGCGCCTTGCGTCCACGTTACCGCCTGTTCTTTGCGAGGAGGCGCGGCCCTACATCACCTTTTCCGACGACCCGAGCGGGCCCGTGCCGGCTCTCAACGAGCAGGCGCTGCAACATCGATTCGTTGCTGACCGACGCTCGATCGGTGAGGAGGACGCAGCCACTCGTGACGAGCATCTCCGCGAGCGCGTTGCCAGCGCCTTGACGGACTACATACCGCTTTGGCAGGCCTGGGCCGAAGGGGAGAAACTCCGGCGCCGCACCATCGCACTCTATGGCGATCTCTTCATGTTCAAGGGTCTGCTCGAAGCCGAGGAGACTGCAAACCCATCGGAGCTGGTTTGGGGCATGGGCGTGGCGGCCTGGAAATTCACTGGCATGCGCACGGAGGACGGAAACGGCAAGGGCGTCAGCGTCGACTACCAGTACCCGCTGCTGACACAAGCCGTCGAAATCGACCTCGACCCTCAGACGCACACGATATCGGTGCGCCCCAGGGCCGTGGCCCCGCGCTTGGAGTTCGACGTCTTTGGCGCTTGGCAAGTCATGGGAGCTGCGGAAGTCGAGAAGCAGGCTAAGGCGCTCCTGGAGAGCGACTCGGAGCGCGCGCTCACGCCGTTCGACATTGGAAGCTTCGAGCCCATCTTGAAGCTCGCCGCGGGAAGCCTGAACAAGGAGGGGCGCTACGACCCAGCCTATCAGGGGCTGCCCACTCCCTCCGAACAATTTCTCGCTACTGCAGGCTGGGTGTTGTTCGTTCGTCCGCGCTCGGCCAACTTCCTGGTCGAGGACATTCGTCGGCTGAAGGCACGTCTGCAAGCAGGCGATGCGATTCCTGCCGGCCCCGTTTGTCTGGTGACGCCGCCCTCTGATGAGGTCGTCAAGTACGAGGCCATCTCGTTTCGAGGTCTGTGCAGTGGCAGCAGGGCCAAGGGTGAGCCACGAGAACTCTACTTCCCGTTGCCCTATAACCAGGAGCAGGAGACCATCGTCGAAATGCTCGAGCGCGCACCTGGCGTCTGTGTCCAAGGGCCGCCGGGCACTGGTAAAACGCACACGATTGCCAACATCATCTGTCATTACCTTGCCACCGGGCGCAAGGTACTGGTGACCTCCAAGGGGGAGCATGCGTTGTCCGTACTGCAGGAGAAAATCCCGGAGAACGTGCGACCGCTGACTGTGGCGCTGCTGTCAGGCGACAAGGAGGGGATGCGGCAGTTTCAGGCCTCCATTGAGGCCATCACCCATAATCTGTCGCAGTTCAACACTCGCGCCACGCAAGACGAGATTGAGCGCTGCAAGCAGCTGATCGACACTGCACACTCCGAGGTCGCCAGCATCGACAAACGTGTTGATCAGATTGCCGCGCAGCAGTTGGCGGGCATCGAGGTCGATGGCGTTCAGATGCGCGCGCAGAAGATGGCCGAGCTGGTCGTCTCCGGCCAGGAACAGCACGGCTGGTTTGACGACGAGCTGACGCTATTGCCGGAGCACGCTCCGCCCCTGAGCGACACCGAGGCGCAGAGGCTCAAGGATGCCCGCCGGCGACTGGGTGCTGACCTCGTCTACGCATCTTCACGGCTGCCCTCGAGCTTCGATCTCTTGCCTACCGAGGAGATGGCCAAGCTGCATGACGCGCTCGTGGGTATCCGCGAAATCGATAGCGCTGAAGCTGATGGCGAATTGTTGGCGCTGCGCGCCTTGACGCCCGAGGTGCTCGATGAAGCCCGCCGCATGCTCACGGCCGTGGAGCACATGCTCAAGATTGTGCAGCACCTGGAAGAAATGCAGAGCCCCTGGGTCTTCGAGCTGCGGGCCAAGTGCCTTCGGCCGGACTTCGCCAGCGAACAGGAGGCATTGAAGGCATTGCTGGCCGAGGTCGACGAGCTGGTGAAGGCTCGCGCGGCATTCCTGCAGCGGCCTGTGGCGTTGCCCGCCGATGCATTGAGCAATCCGAAGGTAGTCCAAGCTATCGGGAGGGCGTGCGAGACGGGCAAGCCCTTCGGCTTGATGAGCTTTGGCAACGGTGACGCGAAGGAGCACGTTGGTGCCATCCGCGTGTCCGGACTTCCGCCGCAAGCAATCGAGGACTGGGCACATGTGCATCGCTACGTGCAGCTGCATGAGAGGGTACTTTCATTCTCCGTGCGATGGAACCAGTTCGCGCGGGAACTCGCGGTGCCTGAGGTGAAGTCTGACGTGGAGGCGTTGCGCTCGACCGAGCAGATTGCACTCGCCGCCAAGTGGGCGCACGAGCTTGCAACCTTGCACGACGTCAACCTGTCCCGTATGGCAGAGCGGGTGTTTCGCGATCCGCCGAAAGACGAGCTTCGGTGTGGTTCGGCGCAACTGCAGACGGTGCGCGAACAGCTGCGCCGGCACCTCACGCGCGCCGAGCTCGCGACTGCCGCAGCGCATCTCGCCCTCATCCAGGAGAAGCTCGCCGGCACTTCGGGGGCGGTGGTTGAGCGGATGCGTGCGTTTATCGACACGCAGCTCGGCAGCCCCGAAGTCGCCACCGAGCGCATCGTGACCCAGTACGCGGAGCTCATCGGTGAGCTCAAGCGCATCGAATCGCTGTCGTCGAGCCTGGCAACTGTCCACGACCTATGTGCACGCATCGCGCGTGCCGGGGCAGTGAAGTGGGCAGCGCGCCTGCGTTCTCAAGTACTTCCGTCGACCGGCGACGACGAGGTGATGCCTGTGTTATGGCGCGGCGCTTGGAACTGGGCGCGCATCAAGAACCACCTCGCAGCCATCGAAGCCCGCGAGGAGCTTCTGGAGCTCGCACAACGCCGCCACGACCTCGAGAGGGTGCTCGCACAGCAGTATGAGCAACTGGTGGCCAAGTCGGCGTGGCTCAAGACAAAGGATCAGGCGTCGGCCAAGGTGCTCTCGGCCCTGGAGAGCTACCGCGTGGCCATCCGGAGGATTGGCCAAGGCACCGGGCCCAACGCCACCCGTTACCGCCGCGACGCGCAAACGGCAATGCTCGATGCCCAGGGTGCGATTCCCTGCTGGATCATGAGTCACGCCAAGGTCTCCGAGAGCATGCCAGCCCAGCTCGGCGTCTTCGACTTGGTCATAGTGGACGAGGCCAGCCAGTCGGACCTCTGGGCATTGCCAGCGGTGCTACGGGGCAAAAAGATTCTGGTCGTGGGCGACGACAAGCAGGTCTCACCCAGCGGTGGCTTCATCTCGGCGGCCAAGATCGCGGCGCTCCGTGAGCGCTTCCTCTCTGACCAACCCTATGGGCGGGACTTGACTCCTGAAAAGTCTTTGTACGACATAGCGTCTGCTGTGTTTGCGGCCGAGCGCGTAATGCTCGCGGAGCACTTCCGATGTGTGCAGCCCATCATCGCCTACAGTAACAAGACCTTCTATAAAAACCAGATTCGACCCCTTCGCGTACCCAAGGCCTCTGAACGCATCGACCCGCCGCTCGTGGACGTGTTCATTGAACAGGGTGTACGAGACCGCCGGGACGTCAACCGGATGGAGGCCGAGTTCATCGCGGCCGAAATCGAGGCGATCCTGCGCAACCCCAAGCTGCGCAATCGCACGATCGGGGCTGTGTCCCTCTTGGGGCCCGAGCAGGCCAAGTTCATCCACAACTTGGTGGTCAGCCGATTGGACCTGACCGAACTCGAGCGGCGCAAGTTCGCCTGCGGCGACGCCTACGTGTTCCAAGGCAGCGAGCGCGACATCATGTTCCTGAGCATGGTGGCCGACGCCACCCGCCACCATGCACTCTCTGGTCAGCTCTTCGAGCAGCGATTCAACGTCGCCGCCAGCCGTGCCCGCGACCGTATGTACCTCGTGCGCTCAGTCAAGCTCGGTGAGTTGTCGATGACAGACGTTCGACGCACGCTCGTCGAACACTTCAGTATGCCGCTGGATGGCGGTGAGGAGGAAAGAAGCCTCATCGACATGTGTGAGTCTGGGTTCGAGCGCGATGTCTATTCGTCACTCGTCGATCTTGGTTACCGAGTCACGCCCCAAGTCAAGGTGGGCGCCTACCGTATCGACTTTGTCGTAGAGGGCGCGAACGACACTCGCCTTGCTATCGAATGTGACGGCGACGAGTTTCATGGCCCGGACCGCTGGCCGGCAGACATGCAGCGCCAGCGCATACTCGAGCGCGCCGGTTGGGTCTTCTGGCGGTGCTTCGCATCGACGTGGTCGCTGCGTAAGGACGAGGTGCTAACCGAACTCAAGGCACGGCTACATGCAATGGGCATCGAGCCGCTTGGGGCCCTGGAGCGCACGCCGACGCTTGTCGATAGCCGTGTGTGGCCGATGCCGAGTGCAGTTGATCGCAGTTCGGTTTCAGATGAGGCTGGCGATGCCCTTGCGTGGAAGCAGTGAACGGTTTTTTCTCAATACTCGTTGTTCTTGCTGAGCCGGAAAGAGCGCCTTTGGGTGAAGGACGAGTTTTCTGTTTACCGCCATCAATCGCCTGACAGGCTCTGCCAAACTCAACAGCCTCGATTCGCAAGCGTGCCCGCGTTTATTCATCGAACGCATCAACGGCCATTAAATCCATCGCGTCGTAGATTTCTACCAAAGAAGGTTGCGGCACAAATTCCCATATCCATACACCAGACCGATCTCGCCCGAAGTTGAAAGGCAGTGGTGTCCAGACGATCTCTTTTGCTTCGGTAGCTGCCACGCTACGGCGCGCCTTCGGACTGGCGCAAAAGTGCCCGCACCACGCCGGCGCCGATCTGGTCGGTGGGGTCCAGGCGGTCGAGCTGCGCCACCAGCGCCTGCGCGAGTGCGCGTTCGCCGCGGCGCAGGTGGATGAAGGCCAGGGCCTTGAGGGTGAAGAGCCAAAAGCGCGCCGCGCCCGGCGCGGCGAAGTCGGCGGCGCCTGGTGTCACGCTGCGCCAGTCGGCGGGCAGTCCGGCGGCTTGGGCGGCGGCCTCGAGGCCGCGGCGCGCGGCTTGCTGCGCCTGGTCGAGCTCGCCCAGGCCGGCGTGCAGTTTGTAGAGCAGGTAATGAATGGGCAGGCTCTGCGGCGAGCTCAGCGAGGCGGCCCAGAGCATGGCCGCGGCATGCTCGCGCGGTACTTTGCGCGCCTGCTCGACCCAGTGCGCCACGGCGGGCGCCACCGCGCCGCCGAACAGCTCCGTCGATTCGACGCCGGTGAGAATGTTCACCAGACGGCCCCGGGCGCGACCAGCCGTGCGACGGGCACGCCGCCCTCGAGGTGGCTCGTGAAGATTTCGGCCACGTCGGCTTCGGTCACGCCGCGGTAGAGCACGGCCTCGGGATAGACCAGCACGTTCACGCCCTGGTCGCAGGGCCCGAGGCAGCCTGAATAGGTGACCGCGCATTTTTCGTAGGCCTGGCGCTTTTGCTGTTCGGCCCAGAAGGCCTGCAGCACGGCCATGCTGCCCTTGCTGGCGCAGGAGCCGCGCGGGTGCTGCGGCGGGCGGTTTTGCGTGCAGACGAAGACGTGGCGTTCGGGTTTGGGCATGCGGCGCTCCCTGTGGTCAGCCGAACTTGAACAGGATGCCGTGCCCGCCGCGCGGGTACTCCCATTCGACGTTCAGGTGTTCGCTGCAGATGATGCGGCAGCTGCCGCATTCGAGGCAGCCGTCGGTGATCAGCGTGACGTTGCCGTTGCCCTCGCTTTTGTAGCAGGAGGCCGGGCAGATGAAGGTGCAGCTCTTGGCTTCGCAGACGTTGGTGCACACGTCGGCATCCTTGATCTTGATGTGCGGCCGCCCTGCATCGACGCGGTAGCGGTTCTGGAAGAGCTTTTCTTCCACATTGACGGTGAGCGTGTTCATCGTATGGCCTTCCAGAGTTTGTACGCATCGCCCACGAGCCCGGTGAGTTTGCGGGTTTTGCGGAAATGCGCGAAGACTTCGCGCTCCTTGCTCTTCTTGTCCACGCCATCGACCGTGATCATGGTGCGCGCCGCCTGCGCGACCAGGTCGGGGTAGGTGGTGAAGAACTGCGGGTTCTTGTGCATCACGGTGGGCAGGTCGCGGTATTTGCGCAAGTCCTTCATGACGAAGCTGTCGTCGAGCGCGGCCTTGTAGGGCTTGAGCGCATTGGCGTGAAAGCCCTTGCCGGATGCTTTGGCGGCGATCACCGTCTCGGCCGCAAGCCGCCCCGTGGTCATGGCCAGGTTGGAGCCCTCGCGGTGCGCCGCGTTGACGAAGCCGCCCGAGTCGCCCACGATCAGCCAGCCGTTGCCGTACACCTGCGGGATGGCGTTGAAGCCGCCTTCGGGGATCAGGTGGGCGCAGTATTCCTTCATTTCGCCGCCCTCGATCAGCGGCGCGATGGCCGGGTGGCGCTTCATGTTTTCGAGCAGCACGTAGGGGCTGGTGCGGTTGGGATTGCTCTTGAAGTCGGACAGCATGCAGCCCACGCCTATGGTCAGCGACTCCTTGTTGGTGTAGAGAAAGCCCGTGCCCATCATGCCGTCGGTGATGCGCCCCACCATCTCTATCACCACGCCCGACTCTTCGCCGACGTTGAAGCGCTGGCGGATGGTGTCTTCGGGCAGAAACAGGATTTCCTTCACCGCCAGGGCCACGTTCTGTGCCTTGATCTCGCCGTGAAAGCCGGCTTTGCGCGCCAGGGTGGAGTTGACGCCATCGGCCAGCACCACCACGTCGGCATAGACGTCGCCCTGCTCGCGGTCGCACTGCACGCCCACCACCTGGTCGCCGTCCATGATCAGGTGGTTGACCGTGGTTTCGCAGATCAGCAGGGCGCCGGCTTCGCGCACCTTGGCGCTGAACCACTTGTCGAACTGGGCGCGGATGATGGTGTAGCGGTTGTAGGGCGGCTTGTCGTAATCGGCGCTGCGGATGTGCGTGCCGACGAAGGAGCTGTCGTCGAGCATCCACATGCGCTGCTCGATGATGTGGCGCTCCAGCGGCGCGTCTTCGCGAAAGTCGGGGATGATTTCTTCGAGTGCCTTGGCGTACAGGATGGCGCCCTGCACGTTCTTGCTGCCGGGGTATTCCCCGCGCTCGATCTGCAGCACCTTGAGGCCGGCTTTGGCCATGGTGTAGGCGCAGGCGTTGCCCGAGGGGCCGGCGCCGACGACGATGGCGTCGAATTGGGAGGGTTTTCTCATCGTGCGCTCCTTGTGTGGCTCAGTGGATCAGGCCACTTGTTTGCTGCGCAGCGCCAGGTGCGCGGCGAAGGCTTGCGTCAGGGCGGGCACCACCTGCATCGCGTTGCCGACGATGCCGTAGTGTGCGAAGTCGAAGATGGGCGCGTTCGGGTCGGTGTTGATGGCCACGATCACGTCGCTCGACTCCATGCCCACGCGGTGCTGGATCGCGCCGCTGATGCCCGCGGCGATGTAGAGCTTGGGGCGCACCGTCTTGCCGGTCTGGCCCACCTGCCGGTCGGCCTCGACCCAGCCGGCCTGCACCACCGGGCGCGTCGCCCCGACCTCGCCGCCAAGCACGCGCGCGAGCTCGAACAGCAGCTTGAAGTTTTCGGGGTTTTTCATGCCCTTGCCGCCGCTGACGATCACCTCGGCATAGGGCAGGTTGATCTTGTTGCTGCTCGCGTCGGGGATGAAGTCCAGCAGCTTGGTGACGATCTGCGCCTCGGCCATGCCCAGGGTTTCCTGCACCACTTCGCCCGTGCGGCCTGCTTCGGCGCGCGGCATGGCGAGCACGCGCGGGCGCACGGTCGCCATCTGCGGCCGGTAGGCCAGGGTCATGATGGTGCACAGCAGCGAGCCGCCAAAGGTCGGCCGCGTGGCCGCCAGGGCCTTGGAGACGGGGTCTATGTTCAGCTCGGTACAGTCGGCCGTGAGCCCGGTCAGCAGCGTGGTGGCCACCGAGCCCGCGAGGTCGCGCCCCATGGAGGTCGCGCCCAGCAGCAGGATTTCGGGCTGGTATTTGTTGACCAGGTCGGTCAGGCCCTTGGTGAAGGGCTCGTTGCGGTAGCCCTTGAGCACGGGGTCGTGCACGATGTAGGCCTTGTCGGCACCGAAGGTGAAGGCTTCGGCGGCGTAGCTCTCCAGCGGCTCGTCGCTGCCGCCGAGCACGACCACGCCGACCTGGCTGCCCAGAAGGTCGGCGAGCTTGCGCGCTTCGCCCAGCAGTTCCCACGAGACGCTGTGCACATGGCCGCGGTCGTGTTCGACGAACACCCATACGCCCTTGTAGGCCTTGAGGTGTTCGGGCAGTTCCAGGTTGCGGCCGCGTCCGGCGGGGCGCTTGGCCGGCGTGGCAGGGGTGGTGGGGGCGTTCATGCTTGCTCCTTCATCAGCAGGTCGTTTTCCAGCGTCGGGTGGCGCGTGAAGATTTTTTGCAACAGGTTGAGCGACACGTCGCGCAGGTTCGAGGTTTCGAGGTCGAGCATTTCGGCCTTCTCGCTGCGCGGTGTGGGGCCGAAGACCTTGCTGACCACGGTGGGCGAGCCCTTGAGGCCGATCTTGTCGAGGTCTTCGATGCCGGCTTCTTCCTTGCTCCACTTGCGCACCGCATAGGCTGCCGCGTGCACCATGGCCGGCAGGCTGGCAAAGCGCAGCTCGTTGGTGTTTTCCAGCATGGTGATCAGGCAGGGCAGCGCGGTTTGCAGCACCTGCACGCCGCCTTCGGCGCGGCGCTCCACGGTGATGCGGCGCTGCTCGAGGTCGGTCTCGACGATGCGCGAGACGTAGGTCAGCAGCTGCAGGCCCAGGCGCTTGGCGATGCCCGGCCCCACCTGGGCGGTGTCGCCGTCAATGGTCTGCTTGCCCGTGAACACGATGTCCACCGCCTGCTCCCGGCCGATCTGGCGAATGCCCGCGGCGAGCGCGTAGGAGGTTGCGAGCGTGTCGGCGCCCGCGAAGGCGCGGTCGGTCACGAGCACGGCGTCGTCGGCGCCGAAGCTGATGCACTTGCGCAGCGCCTCCTCGGCCTGCGGCGGGCCCATGCACAGCACGGTGACTTTGCCGCCGAAGCGGTCCTTGAGGCGCAGCGCCTCTTCGAGCGAAAACAGGTCATACGGGTTGACGATGGCTGGTACGCCCTGGCGCATGATGGTGTTGGTCACCGGGTGGACGCGGATCTGCGCCGAGTCCGGCACTTGTTTGATGCAGACGACGATGTGCATGGGAGGCTCCTTGGGTTGTGGCGCTCAGGCCGCGGCGCGCGGAGGCAGGGAGGTGCGCAGGCTGTCGAGCGTGACGTGCTGCCGGCCACCTGTGTCCTGGAACACTTTGAAGACCTTTTCCTGCGCCGGGGTCGAGCGCACAAAGTCGGCGTAGGCCCGGGCCAGCTGCTCGCGGTAGGCCGTGAACAGCGCCAGCTCGTCCATTTCGGGGGGCAGGTTCTGCTGGCGGAGGTATTGGAAAAACCGCTTGAGGATGTGCAGGCGGCTGACGTTGACCACGCTTTGCTCGAAGGGCACGCCGAAGAACTGCAGAAAATCCTCGGCAGAAGACAGGGCCTTGATTTGTTGGATGAAGTTTTCCATGGGGCTCACTCCATAGCGGAAAGGGAAAGTGCTTGTTGCGCAAAAGCGGGCTCGGCGCAGGCGTCGTCGCAATGGCCGCAGGCGCTGTCGGTCGGCGCCTGGCCCTGGGTCTGCGCCAGCTGGCGCTCGAGCAGGGCCACGCGGTCCAGCAGGCAGGCAATGGCTTTGCCCACCGGGTCCGGGATCAGGTGGTGGTCGAGGTCGAAGCCGTGCGTGGTGCGCCGCCGCGGCGAGACCACGCGCCCCGGTATGCCCACCACGGTGGCGCCGGCCGGCACGGCCTCTATGACCACCGAATTGGCCGCCACGCGCGCGCCGTCGCCGATCTGGATGGGGCCGAGAATCTTCGCCCCCGCGCCCACCACGACCTGGTTGCCCAGGGTCGGGTGGCGCTTGCCGGTGTTCCACGTGGTGCCGCCCAGCGTGACGCCGTGGTAGAGCGTCACGTCGTCGCCGACTTCCGCCGTCTCGCCGATCACCACGCCCGCGCCGTGGTCTATGAAAAAGCGTGCACCTATGCGCGCGCCGGGGTGGATGTCCACCTGCGTGAGCCCGCGCGCCGCAAACGAGATCCAGCGCGGCAGGTAGCGCCAGCCGCGCCGCCACAGCGCATGCGCGATGCGGTACAGCGCGACGGCCTGCACGCCGGGGTAGATGGTCCAGACCTCGAGCAGACTGCGCGCCGCCGGATCGCGCGCGAGCACGCAGCGCACGTCCTCGCGCAGCAGCGCCCACCACGAGGGCGGGCGTGCCGCGCACGTTGCGCTGTTGGCGGTGCCACCGCTGGCGCTGCTTGCCGTGCCGGCCGCTGCAGCGGCGCCGTGGGCCGTGGCGGCGCGCGCGGCATCGGCTGCGGAGCTGCGCGCAGGGGCGGCTTCGGGCTGACGCAGGGATGCGCGCTTCATGCCAGGCCCCTTGGCGCCGCCGCGGCGGGCGCTTCGTTCAGGAAGGCGCGCAGGTCTTCGGGCGCGAGCGCCTGCTTGGCGCACAGGGCATGGCTGCGGATGCGCGCCAGCACGCGCCGCGTCAGAGCCTCGTCGTCTGGCGCCACGCCCAGCGTGCGCAGCGCGTGGCGCACGGCCTGCGTGCCCGAATGTTTGCCGAGCACGGTGCGCCGCTGGCGCCCGAGTTCGGCCGGGTCGAAGCCTTCGTAGGTCGTCGGATGCTTGAGCAGGCCATCGACGTGGATGCCCGACTCGTGCGTGAACACGGCTTCGCCGACGATGCTTTTGTTGAACGCCACCTGCCGGCCCGATGCCGCCGCCACCAGGCGCGAGATGGGCAGCAGCGCCTTGGGGTCCACGCCCGTGTCGGCGTGGTGCAGGTGGCGCACGCCCATCACCACCTCCTCGAGCGCGGCATTGCCGGCCCGTTCGCCCAGGCCGTTGACGGTGGTGTTGGCGTGCGTGGCGCCGGCGCGCAGGGCAGCGAGTGTGTTCGCCGTGGCCAGGCCCAGGTCGTCGTGGGCGTGGATTTCGATCTCCATATCGACGGCGGCGCGCAGCCGTGCGATGGCTTCGTAAGTGGCAAACGGGTCCAGCACGCCCAGCGTGTCGGCAAAGCGCACCCTGCTTGCACCGCAGGCCTGCGCGCGCTGCGCCACTGCGATGAGGAAGTCCAGATCGGCGCGCGAGGCGTCTTCGGCACCCAGCGAGACCTTGCGGCCGCTCGCTGCGGCCAGCGAAACCACGTGCGTGACCTGTGCGAGCACCCAGGCGCGCGGCTGCTGCAGCTTGTGTTGCAACTGGATGTCCGACACCGGCACCGAGAGGTGGATGGTGTCGGCCTGGCAGCGCAGCGCGCTGGCCAGATCGCCCTCGGTCAGGCGCCCCCAGACCATCAGGGCCGCGGGCAGCTGCAGGCGGGCGATGGCGTTGATGCCGGCGATCTCCTCTTCGCCCATGGCCGGAATGCCGACTTCCATCTCGCGTACGCCGGCTGCGGCCAGCGCTTGGGCGATCGCGCATTTTTCCTGCAGCGTGAAGGCAACCCCGGCGGTCTGTTCGCCGTCGCGCAGCGTGGTGTCGTTGATGGTGGGTGGGCGGGACATGGCAGGCATCCTTTTGCCTCTGTCATCGCAAACTGCATGCCATGCCGGTTTGCGCCTCTGCTTGTGGGTTTTGTGCGTTCGCCGGGCCCAGTACCGCGCCCAGACCGCCTGCGGCGCGACGGGGCATGTCGCAAATGTGCTGTTTCGGACAGCCGCCGTAGGGATGCAAGGGCCGGGAGTCTGGCGCGCGCCCCAGCGCGTCCCGTTGCTGTGCCGGGGCGAAGCGCAAAGACGCTTGGGGCAAGCGGGCCGGGGCGCCGAAAAATTTGCATGTTTTTGCCGCTTTGTGGAGGTGCATCAAGCACAAGCAGCTATTGGATTGATAGTTTCTGCGGCGCCCGCGCCCGCCTTCCTTGGCAAAGCTGCGGCCAGGGCAAGCGCGGTGGGTGCCTGAAATTTGGCATGTTTTTGCCACTTCACGCAGGTGCATCCAGCGTGAGCAGCTATGGTTTTAGGGGCGGCGTGCTCTTGCTGCGCAATGGCGGCGCAGGCCGCAAGTCGGCGGCGCAAGACGAACGCGCAAGCCTCAGCGCTCGCGCGCGTGGTTGCGCGTGTGGCGGGGGAATTCGATCAGCAGGTCGGTGTCGCGCAGCTTGACGCAGCAGGCCAGGCGCGACTGCGCGTCCAGGCCCCAGGCGTGGTCGAGCTGGTCGTTTTCTTCGTCGTCGGGGGCGGCCAGCGATTCGCCGCCGGCGCGCACATGCACGTGGCAGGTGGCGCAGGCGGCCACCATTTCGCAGGCATGCTCTATGGCCACGCCCGCGTCCAGCAGGCTCTGGCACAGCGAGGCGCCGCGGCGGGCTTCGAACGCCCGCCCTTCGGGGCAGAGATCGGGGTGCGGGAGCAGGCGGACGGTGGGCATGGGATGCACCGAAGTCAAACCAGGCTGTCCATGCTGCGCCCCGCGAGCGCCTGGTGGATGGAGGCGTTCATGCGGCGCGCGGCAAATTCCTCGGTCGCTGCGGACAGGGTGGTGGCGGCTTCGCGCAGGGCGGGCGTAGGGGCGTCGGTTTCGAGCATGTCGGCGAGCATGAACATGGCCTTGCGGATGGTGTTCTGCTCGGCCGGGGTCAGCAGCGCGCCGTCGGCAGCGAGCGCGGCCTGCGTGGCGTCGAGCAGGCGGCGCGCGTCCACCTGCGCTTCGCGCAGTGCGCGCAAGTGCATGTCGGCCGAGGACGCGGTGATGGCGTCTTGCAGCATGGTGGTGATGTCGGCGTCGCTCAGACCATACGAGGGTTTGACTTCCACATGGGCCTCGATGCCGGAATGGGGCTCGCGCGCCGTGACCGAGAGCAGGCCGTCGGCGTCGATCTGGAAGCTCACGCGGATGTGCACCGCGCCCGCGGCGGCTGGTGGAATGCCGCGCAGTTCGAAGCGCGCGAGCGAGCGGCAGTCGGCCACGGTTTCGCGCTCGCCCTGCACCACGTGCAGCGCCATGGCGGTCTGGCCGTCCTTGAATGTGGTGAAGTCCTGGGCTCGCGCAACCGGCAGGGTGGAATTGCGCGGGATGATTTTCTCGACCAGCCCGCCCATGGTTTCTATGCCCAGCGACAGTGGGCACACGTCGAGCAACAGCCATTCTCCGTCGCTGCTGTTGCCCGCGAGCATGTTGGCTTGCAAGGCGGCACCGATGGCAACCACCTGGTCGGGGTCGATGTCGGCGAGCGGCTCGCGGCCGAAAAAGTCGCGCACGGCCTGGCGTGCGATGGGCATGCGCGTGGCGCCGCCCACGAGCACCACGCCGTCGATCTCGCCGGCCGAGAGCTGCGCATCGCGCAGCGCGCGGCGCGTGGCCTGCAGGGTGCGGGCGATCAGCGCCGCGCCGAGCTCGGCAAACTGCGCACGCGACAAAATCGCCTGCAGCGCGGCACCCGTGCCATTCACCCCCGCCATCCCCGGCAAGGACAGCGCTGCCGATTCATGCTCCGACAAGGCCTCCTTGGCGCTGCGCGCCGCCGTGAGCAGGCTGCGCTGCTGGGCTGCGGGCAGCGCTTCGAGGGCCAGGCCGTGCCGGGCGCAGAACCAGCGCGCGATGGCGTGGTCGAAGTCGTCACCGCCCAGGGCCGAGTCGCCCCCGGTGGCCAGCACTTCGAACACGCCCTTGCTCAGGCGCAGGATGGAAATGTCGAAGGTGCCGCCGCCCAGGTCGTAAATGGCAAAAGTGCCTTCGGCCTGCTTGTCCAGCCCGTAGGCGATGGCCGCGGCGGTGGGCTCGTTGAGCAGGCGCAGCACCGTCAGGCCGGCCAGCCGCGCGGCGTCCTTGGTGGCCTGGCGCTGCGCGTCGTCGAAATACGCGGGCACGGTGATGACCACGCCGCTCAGGGGGCCGCCGAGCGCGTCTTCGGCGCGCACGCGCAACGCCGCCAGAATGTCCGCCGAGACCTGCACGGGCGAGCGCTCGCCCGCCACGGTGGCAATGCCGACCATGCCGGGCGCGTCCGTCAGCCGGTAGGGCAGGGCGGCGGCCTCTTTGACGTCCGCGAGCCGGCGCCCCATGAGACGCTTGACCGAGGCGATGGTGTTGTGCGCGTCTTCGGCCTGCAGCTGCTGCGCGGCGCGTCCGACCACGGTGCTGCCGTCGGGCAGATAGCGCACCACCGAGGGCAGCAGCAGGGCGCCTTGCGCATCGGGCAGCGCGCGCGCCACGGCGCTTTGCACGGTGGCGATCAGCGAGTTGGTGGTGCCCAGGTCTATGCCCGCGGCCAGCCGGTGCTGGTGCGGCAGCGCGCTCTGGCCGGGTTCCGCGATTTGCAGCAATGCCATGGCAAAAGCCCTGTGTTCTTGTGGTTTCAGACCGCGAAGCTCTCGCCGCAGCCGCACTGGGCCTTGGCGTTCGGGTTGTGGAATTTGAAGCCTTCGTTGAGCCCTTCGCGCACGAAGTCGAGCTCGGTGCCCGCAAGCATGGGCAGGCTCTTGGCATCGACGATGAGCGTGGTGCCGTGGCTTTCGAAGCACTGGTCGTCGGCATTGAGCGCATCGACGAATTCGAGCGCGTAGGCAAAGCCCGAACAGCCGCTGGTCTTGACGGCCAGCCGCAGACCAAGGCCGCGGCCGCGCTTGGCCAGCGAGCGGGCCACATGCTGGGCCGCCGCAGGGGTCAGGGAAAGAGACATGGCGTGCTCCCGTCGTTCACACAGAAAAGGAACTGCCGCAGCCGCAGGTGGATTGCGCGTTGGGGTTGTGGATCACGAAGCGCGAGCCTTCGAGGCCGTCTTCGAAGTCCACGCGCGCGCCCAGCAGGTACTGCTGGCTCATGGCGTCTATCACCAGGGCCACGCCTGCGGTGACGGTGATCGCGTCGTCCTCGGCCACCTGGTCGTCGAAGGCAAAGCCGTAGGAAAAGCCCGAGCAGCCGCCGCCGGTGACGTACAGGCGCAGCTTGAGCGCGGGGTTGCCCTCTTCGACGATCAGCTCCGCCACCTTGGCGGCCGCTTGCGGGGTGAATTCCACCAGCGGGGGCATGGCGCTGGCAGCGTTGGAGCTTGCAGGGGTGGACAGGGCTTGCATTTCGGACTCCTGGATGCGGGTAGGGGGATATGCGCCGGGCGCGGTGGGCTCAGCGGCTGCTGGAGGCGCAGGTGGGCTGCTCGGAAATCAGCGTTTCGCCGTGCGCCGTGCCGCTGGCCTGGCGCGCGCGAAAGTCGGCCACGGCGGCCTTGATGGCGTCTTCGGCCAGGATGGAGCAATGGATCTTCACCGGCGGCAGGGCCAGCTCCTCGGCGATGTCCGCGTTCTTGATCGCCAGCGCCTCGTCCAGCGTGCGCCCGCGCACCCATTCGGTGACCAGCGAACTCGACG
Organism: Extensimonas soli; assembly: GCF_029211265.1. Classification (GTDB taxonomy): domain Bacteria; phylum Pseudomonadota; class Gammaproteobacteria; order Burkholderiales; family Burkholderiaceae_C; genus Extensimonas; species Extensimonas soli. Next base: position 177,270 of record NZ_JARGEL010000032.1, read on the forward strand.
CGATGGCCGAGCCGCAGCCATAGGTCTTGAAGCGGGCGTCTTCGATGACGCCCTGCGCATTGACGCGGATCTGCAGGCGCATCACGTCGCCGCAGGCGGGCGCACCGACCATGCCGGTGCCCACGTTGGCGTCGCTGGGGTCGAAGGCGCCCACGTTGCGGGGGTTTTCATAGTGGTCTATGACTTGCTCGCTGTATGCCATGGAAGTGCTCCGTGCGTCAGAAAGTGGGTGAATAACGAGGGTGGATGCTGCCGCGCGTCAATGCGCGGCCCACTGGATGGTGTCGAGGTCCACGCCCGCCTGCACCATGTCCCACAGGGGGCTCATGGCACGCAGGCGCTGCACGACCTCGGTCACGCGCGCGACCGTGAAGTCGATCTCTTCGGCGGTGGTGAAGCGGCCGAGGGAAAAGCGCACCGAGCTGTGCGCCAGCTCGTCGCTGCGGCCCATGGCGCGCAGCACATAGCTGGGCTCCAGGCTCGCCGAGGTGCAGGCGGAGCCCGAGGACACGGCCACGTCCTTGATGCCCATGAGCAGCGATTCGCCCTCGACGTAGTTGAAGCTGACGTTCAGATAGTGCGCTGCACGCTGCTGCGCGTCGCCATTGAGCACCACGGCATCGAGGGACTGCAGGCCGGCCCAAAGGCGCTCGCGCAGCGCGAGGATGCGCGCGTTGTCCGCCGCCATGTTCTCGCGGGCGAGCCAGAAGGCCTCGCCCATGCCCACGATCTGGTGCGTGGCCAGGGTGCCCGAACGCAGGCCGCGCTCGTGCCCGCCGCCGTGCATCTGCGCCTCGATGCGCACGCGCGGCTTGCGCCGCACGTACAGCGCGCCTATGCCCTTGGGGCCATAAATTTTGTGCGCCGACAGCGACATCAGGTCGATCGGCAACTGCTCCACATCCACGGGCACCTTGCCCGCGGCCTGCGCCGCATCGACATGGAACAGCACCCCCTTGGCGCGGCACAGGCTGCCCAGCGTGGCCACGTCCTGCACCACGCCGGTTTCGTTGTTGACGAACATCACCGAGGCCAGCACCGTGTCGGGCCGCAGCGCCGCGGCAAAGCGCTCAGGGTCGAGCAGGCCGTTGGCCTGCACCGGCAGCACCGTGACCTCGTAGCCCGCGCGTTCGAGCTCGCGCATGCTGTCCAGCACGGCCTTGTGCTCGGTGGCCACGGTCACCAGGTGCCGGCCCTTGGCGGCGTGAAAGTGCGCCGCGCCCTTGATCGCCAGGTTGTTGGATTCCGTGGCCCCCGAGGTCCAGACGATCTCGCGCGGGTCGGCGTTGATGAGGGCGCAGACCTGTTCGCGCGCCAGCTCGACCGCCTCTTCCGCGGCCCAGCCGTAGGCGTGCGAGCGGCTCGCGGGGTTGCCGTAGATTTCGGTCAGGTACGGCCACATCTTGCTGGCCACGCGCCGGTCCACCGGGGTGGTGGCGGCGTAATCCAGGTACACCGGCGAGGCAGCGTGGGGGCTGGAAGGACTGCTGGCAGACATGGCGGACTCCTCGAAAAAATGCGTGCTTGCCCTCCAAAACGCAATTTCGGTGCCAAGCGTTTTTTGCCGCTGTGCGGGCTTGGGCGCGCGTGGAATGTCGGCTTTGTCAGCCGCCTGCCGTGCGCGCGGATTCGCCCCTGTTTCGTTTGTCGTGGCCGCAGGTGCAAAAGCGGACAATGGCTGCCCGCGGTGGCGTGTTTATTGCTTGGTTTCGTACATTGATGCCCTGCAATACCTTTTTGGGTGCGAGTGCCCGCGAGCAAGCAGGGGGCGCTCCGGGGGCAAGCCCCCGAGGGTCAGTGCTTGAAGAGACAGAGGCCGATCATGGTGAACCCCCAAGTGTCAGAAGTCCGGCGTGAACTCCATGCCGTTTATGAGATCAGCAAGACGCTGGCAACGTCGCTCGACATCGGCAAAACCTTCCGTGAAGCCCTGAACTACCTGGTCTATGCCATGGACTGGCGCCGGGCTTTCGTGGTGCTCGCCGATGCCGACCAGGAGCTGCACGGTCTGTGCGCCGTCGGGCTTTCGCCCGAGGAGCAGCAGCGCCTGCACTTCCACAGTGGCGAAGGCATCGTGGGCCGGGTGTACGCCACGGGCGTGCCCGTGTCGGTGCCGGACGTGCGCGCCGAGCCGCTGTTCCTGAACCGCACCGGCGGCGCCGACCAGTCGCCGGATACCGGCGTGTCCATGCTGGCCACGCCCATACGCGCCGACCGCCGCACCGTCGGGGTGCTGGCCATCGACTACCTCAACCCGCACCAGCGCACAGCCTTCTACGAGCAGCTCCAATTGCTGCGCATGGTGGCCACGCTGATGGGGCAGGCGCTGCTGCTGCAGCGCAGCGTCAGCGCCGGAATGGACAGCATGCAGGACGAGGTGCGGCGCATGCACAAGGCACTGCACAAGCCGGTGCGCCAGCTCGACCAGGTGGTGGGCGTCTCGGCCTGCATGCAGGAGGTGTTCGACCAGGTGCACCAGGTGGCGCCGGCGCGCACCACGGTGCTGCTGCGCGGCGAAAGCGGCACGGGCAAGGAGGTGATCGCGCGCGCTATCCACAACCTTTCGCCGCGCAAGCGCGAGCCCTTCGTCTGCGTCAACTGCGCCGCGCTCACTGAAAGCCTGCTCGAGAGCGAGCTGTTCGGGCACGAAAAAGGCTCCTTCACGGGCGCGCAGGGCCAGCGCAAGGGCCGCTTCGAGATGGCGCACGGCGGCACCCTGTTCCTCGACGAGATCGGCGACATTTCGGCCGCGTTCCAGGCCAAACTGCTGCGCGTGCTGCAAGAGCGCGAATTCGAGCGCGTGGGCGGCACCACGCCCGTGAAGGTGGACGTGCGCCTGATTCTGGCCACCAACCGCAACCTGGAGCGCATGGTGCAGGCGGGCGAATTCCGGGCCGACCTTTACTACCGCATCAACGTCGTGAGCATCAACCTGCCGCCGCTGCGCGAGCGGCGCGAGGACATTCCGGCCATGGCGCGGCACTTTCTCGAACGCTTCAACCGCGAAAACGGGCGCACGGCCAGCTTCTCGCCCGCAGCCATGCGGGTGCTGAGCAGCTGCTACTGGCCTGGCAACGTGCGCGAGCTGGAAAACTGCGTCGAGCGCACGGCCACGATGGCGCACAGCGACCTCATCACCGACCTGGCCTTTCCCTGCCAGGAAAACCGCTGCCTGACCCAGGTGCTGCACCACATCGAACGCGAAGACGCCGTGCGCCCGGGTCGGATCGCGCAGATCCCCATCGCCGAGGTGCCCATGGCGCCGCCCGCGCTGCCTGCCTCGCCGGCCGCCGGCGTACCTGCCATGCCGGGCGAGGGCGCATCCGCCTTGCCGGGCGAAGACGCCGAGGCGAGCGCGATGGCACCCGCCAGCATGGCCGCGCCTGCCGACGGCAGACCAGACGGCAAGCCCGAGGGCGAGCGCGAGCGCCTGGTCTGGGCCATGGAGCGCAGCGGCTGGGTGCAGGCCAAGGCGGCGCGCCTGCTCAAAATTTCGCCGCGCCAGATGGGCTACGCGCTGCGCAAGCACGGCATAGAGGTGCACAGGTTTTGATGGCAGGTTTTCAGTGTGGCCTTTGTCGCATCATCGACAAGGCACGCGACAAGGCAGGCCGGCGGTGTGCCGTTTGCAGTGCCCGAGACCCGACAAAGCCTGCAAACCCGGGGCTGAAACCGGTGTAAACCAGCCCCAAAGCCCTGGCACGAATTTGGCAAAGGAAGCTCACACGCGGCCACGGTAGGACGCAAGAGAGGTTCCCATGCAAGCGAGCACATCCACGGCGCCCATGCAGGCACCGACCTATATAGGCATTGGCCAGATCAAGCCCCTGGGGGCTGGCCTCGACGTTCCCGCTGCTGGCGGCGGCTGCAGCAGCCACGGCGGTGAGGGCAAGGCCAGTTGCGGCTCCTCGGCCGGGCCGGACGACATGCCTCAGGAAATCTGGGACAAAGTCAAAAACCACCCCTGCTATTCCGAAGAGGCCCACCACCACTACGCGCGCATGCACGTCGCCGTGGCGCCGGCGTGCAACATCCAGTGCAACTACTGCAACCGCAAGTACGACTGCAGCAACGAGTCGCGGCCCGGCGTGGTTTCGCAAAAACTCACGCCCGATCAGGCCGTGCGCAAGGTGGTGGCCGTGGCCAGCGAAATTCCGCAGATGACGGTGCTGGGCATCGCCGGCCCGGGCGACGCACTGGCCAACCCAGCCAAAACCTTCGAGACCTTCCGCATGCTGCAGGAGCAGGCGCCCGACATCAAGCTGTGCCTGTCCACCAACGGCCTGGCGCTGCCCGACTACGTCGATGAAATCTGCAAATACAACGTCGATCACGTCACCATCACGATCAACATGGTGGACCCGGCGGTGGGCGAGAAGATTTACCCCTGGATCTTCTGGGAGCACCGGCGCGTGCGCGGTTACGAGGCCGCAAAAATTTTGCACGAGCGCCAGATGCTGGGGCTGGAGATGCTCACGGCGCGCGGCGTGCTCACCAAAATCAACTCGGTGCTGATCCCGGGCGTCAACGACGAGCACCTGTACGAGGTGAACCGCGAGGTGAAAAAGCGCGGCGCCTTTTTGCACAACATCATGCCGCTCATTTCCGAGCCCGAGCACGGCACCTATTTCGGCCTGAGCGGCCAGCGCGGCCCCTCGGCCACGGAGCTCAAGGCCGTGCAGGACGCCTGCATGGGCGGCGCGAACCTGATGCGCCATTGCCGCCAGTGCCGCGCGGACGCCGTCGGCCTGCTTGGTGAAGACCGCAGCGAAGAATTCACGCTCGACAAGCTGGATGCGTTGGACGTGGTCTATGACCTGGAAAAGCGCCAGGCCTACCAGGCGCAGGTCGAACACGAGCGCCAGGCCCAGCACGCCGCCAAGGAGGAGGCGCTGGCCGCGTCGCGCTCCCTGGCGGTGGCCGACGACGTCGGCGACGAGCTCAAGGTGCTGGTGGCTGTGGCAACCAAGGGCGGCGGCCGGGTCAACGAGCACTTCGGCCATGTCAGCGAGTTTCAGGTGTTCGAAGTCTCGGCCGCGCAGGCGCTGTTCGTCGGCCACCGGCGCGTGGACCTGTATTGCCAGGGCGGTTTTGGCGACGACGAACAGCTGCCTTCGGTGGTGCGCGCCATCAACGACTGCCATGCCGTGCTCGTGGCCAAGATCGGCGCCTGCCCGCGCGACGAACTGCTGGCCGCAGGCGTGGAGCCGGTCGATCAGTACGCGGGCGACTTCATCGAAAAGGCTGCGCTCGAATGGTTCAACGGCTACCGCAGCCGCATCGCGAGCGGCGCCATCGTGCACCAGCACCGCGGCGACGCGCAGATCCGCCAGGGTGCGTACACGCATGGCGCGGACCCGATGGCGCAGGCGGCCTGATCACGCTCTTTCGTCACCCGGTTCCCTGCACGTTTCCTTTTCCTTTTGCCACCCGAGGAGAGTCACCATGTCCATGAAGATCATTGCTTCCACCTGCACCGCCTGCTCGGCCTGCGAGCCCGAGTGCCCCAACGTCGCGATCCGCGAAAAAGGCGGGGTGTACGTCATCGACCCCAAGAAATGCACCGAATGCGAAGGCCAGTTCGACGAGCCGCAATGTGTGGCCGTCTGCCCGGTCGATGGCTGCATCGTCAAGGCCTGAGCGTTCATCCACAAGCCCACACGATCGCGCACACCCCCGCACAACCCCAACGAAGGCAGAGACACCATGTTGCCCAACGTCACGCTCACCCCCGCCGCCGCCAAATTCATTCAGCGCGTCCTGCGTTTTTCCGGCCTGCCGCCGACGGCGGGTTTCCGCCTCCTGGTCAGCCCCGGAGGATGCTCGGGCTACAGCTCGGAATTCAGCGCCGAAGCCGCTCTGCAGGACGGCGAACAGCTGCTCGAAGTGCAGGGCCTGCGCTTTTTCCTGCCCGCGCAAAGCCGGCTGCTGCTCGACGGCGCGACGATCGACTTCGTCGAGACGCCGACACAATCCGGCCTGAGCTTCAGCCACCCCGGGCAAGCCAGTTGCGCCTGCAGCAGCGCCGAAAGCGCTGCGCCCGGTGCCGCCGCCGGGGTGACGAAGATCGACGTGGGCACCATCGCGCGCGGGCGCCCGGCGTCTGCGGCGCTGGCCTCCTGAAAGCCGCGCAGCAGCAAGGACCAAGGGGCAGCACCATGGAGCACGGCCGCTGGGGATTCGACGAGGCGAGCGCGCTGGCGTTTGCCGAGGGCGCGCTGGGCGGCGCCGTGAGCCCCGAAGTGGACGCCCTGATCGCCCAGGCCGGCTTGCTGCGTGCACAGCCCGACGCTGCGCTGGCGCTGCTCGAGCGTGCGCGTGCCGCCGCGCCTCGGCACCCCGTGCCGCTGATTGCGCTGTACCGCTTTCACTTCTACGGCCACCGCCTGGCCGAAGCACGCGCGGCGGGTGAAGATGCGCTGGCTGTGGCGCGCATGGCGCTGGGGGCCGATTTTGGCGACCAGCCGCCCGCGGACGACGCTGTGCGCCACGACCCGGCGGTGCGCTTTTACCTGTTCACGCTCAAAGGGCTGGCCTACCTGAACTTGCGCCTTGGGGCGCTCGATGAAGCGCAGTACCTGCTGGGCGCATTGCGCCGCCTGGACCCGCAGGACCACGTCGGCGGCGCCTTGCTGGCGCAGGTGCTCGCGCGCCACCTGCAAGGCGACGCCGCCCTGGCGCAGGACTTGCCGCCCGAATACCCCTTGCGCGGCTGGAGCACCGCACCATGAACGCGCCCGGCCATACCCCCGCCACGCCCCTTTCCCGCCCCCGGCGCCCTCAGGATGTGCAAGCTGCGCCCGGCGACATCCCGGCACGCCACTGGCAGGGCGGGCCGGTCGATTGCAGCACCTGCGTGCATGCACCGCTGCGCGCACGCCACGGAGAGGCTGGACAAAAAGGCTGCGAGCCGGGCTACGCCTGCATGCAGGACGCCTACGCGCGCCGCATAGACCGCTTCTTTCGCTGGCACCCCGAACTGAGCGACGCGCAGCTCGACCACCCTTATTTCGAAGTGCGCGCCATTGCCGCGCGCTACGCCAGCGTGTTCCGCCTGGCGGCCCTGGTGGACGACCCTGACGAAACCGTGCGCATGCAGGTCGCGCTGCGCCTGCCCTTGGCGCAGCTCAAGCGCCTGGTTGCCGATCCGCACCGCGAGGTGCGCATCCGCGTTGCGCTGCGCCTGGCGCCGGCAGAGCTGGCCGCGCTGCGCAACGACCCCGACTACAGCGTGCGTGAGCGTGTGGCGCAGCGTCTGCCGCTGGCGCTGCTGCCGAGCATGGCGCACGACCCCGAGCGCAGCGTGCGCATGCGCGTCGCGCAGCGCCTGGAAATGCCCGCGCTGCTGCGCATGGCCGAAGACAGCGCCCCCGAGGTGCGCCGCATCGTGGCCGAGCGCCTGCCCGACGCGCTGCTGCCGCGCCTCGCGGGCGACGCCGACTGGCGCGTGCGCTGGGAGGTCGCCCTGCGCGCCCCACTGGCTGCACTGGCTGCGCTGACCGCGCTGCGCGACGACGCCGACCCCGAAGTGCGCCAGATGGTGCGCACACGCCTGCAAGCGCAGACCCGGCAAGTCCGGCAAGTCCGGCCAACGTGCGCGCCGGCCTTGGCGCCGCAATCGGTTCCCCAAGAGGCGGGGGCGTCAGACCCCTCCGGCCCCGCTGCCGCCCTTTGTGCAGGAGCCCACCATGGCTGACATCAACCGCGACGACAACGAAATCGAGCTGGCCGGGCCGCCGCGCTTTCACTACGGCGAGCGCGTGGTCTCGCGCACCGTGATCCGCAACGACGGCACCTACAGCGGCAAGGACATCGGCGACGTGCTGGTGCAGCGCGGCGAGATCGGCTACGTGGTCAACATCAACAGCTTCCTGCAGCAGTTCTACATCTACGCCGTCGATTTCGTCGATTCGGGCTGCCGCGTCGGCATGCGTGCCAAGGAGCTGTGCACGCTCGACAAGCTGCCCGAGGAAGTGCTGCAGCAACTGGGCGCCAAGGCCGCGGCGCTGGGCGAGTTGGGATTGGTTCCTGCAAAGACGGAGGAAGTATGAGCCTGGACACGAACTTCTCGGAACCGCGCGCGGCCTTGTACGCCTGGGGGCAGCGCGTGATCGCGCTCGATGACCTGTGCAACGACGGCAGCTACCCCGAGCGCGCGGCCGATGCCGTGCTTGCCGAGCGCGGCGCACTGGGCGAGATCGTCAACGTGGGCCACATGCCGGAGCACAACGAGCCGGTCTATCTGGTGCAGTTTCCGGGCTGCGTGATCGGCTGCATGGAAGAAGAAATCATCCCCGCCCCCGCCGGGCTGCTGCCCGAAACCGAGGAGGCGCCATGAGCGCCGCCCGGAGCACGCCCGCTGCCGCGCGCGCCGTCGTGTCGGCCGGGGCGCCGCAGGTGCGCGACCTGATCCAGACTCGCGTCGTGCGCGCGCTGCGCCAGCGCACGCGCTACCGCTACGTGCGCCCGCGCGTGTTGCGCGAAGGCCCGGGCTACCGCGTGGAAAGCCCCTGCTGCTCGCGCAACGTGGACCCTGTGGGCGGCACCATAGACATCGCGCTGCTGCTGCCCGATGGCGCGCAGCGCTGGTGCCTGCTCGCGCGCGACCACGCGCAGGGCCGCTGGACGCCCAAACTCGAACATGTGCCGCTCGCGCTCGCGCTCGACGCCCTGTGCGCCGATGCCGAGCGCGTGTTCTGGCCTTGATGCGGGCCGCGTGACATAGCCACGGAAGCCACGGAAGCCACGGAGCACAGAGCATGATCTATCTGGACCACAACGCCACCACCGCGCCGGCACCCGCCGTGCTCGAAGCCATGCTGCAGGTGCTGGGCAGCGTGTGGGCCAATGCCTCGTCGCAGCACGCACCGGGGCAGCAGGCGCGGCGCACGCTGGCCGACGCCCGGGCGCGTGCGGCGCAGGTGCTGGGCTGCAAACCGGCCGAACTCATCTTCACCAGCGGCGCGACCGAGGCCAACCACATGGCCGTGCGCGGCCTGCTGGCGGCGGCCGCGCCGGGGCGGCGGCGCGTCGTGTTCAGCCAGGTGGAACACGCGGGCCAGCTGCGCCTGGCGCGCGCGCTGGCCGCGCAGGGGGTACCCGTCGATACCATCGGCGTGCATCCCGACGGCCGGCTCGACCTGGAGCAGGCCGCCGCAGCGATAGGCCCCGAAACCGCACTGGTCTCGCTCATGGCGGCCAACAACGAAACCGGCGTGCTGATGCCCGTGGCCGAAGTCGCCGCGCTGGCGCACGCGGCCGGGACTGCGCTGCACGTCGATGCAACGCAGTGCATCGGCAAGCTGCCGTTTCGCTTTGCCGACAGCGGCGCCGCTGCCGTGTCGCTGTCGGCGCACAAATTCCACGGCCCCAAGGGCGTGGGCGCGCTGCTGCTGCGCCAGGGGCAGCCCTTCGTGGCGCAAACCCTGGGCAGCCAGGAGCGCGGACGGCGCGGCGGCACCGAGAACCTGCCCGGCATCGTCGGCATGGCCACGGCGCTCGAACTGCTGGGCGACCTGGCGGCCGAAGCCGCCCGGCTGCGTGCCCTGCGCGATGCGCTCGAGCGCGGGCTGGCGGCGGCGCTGCCGCGCGTGCATGTCTGGGGGCAGGCGGCGGAACGCCTGCCCGGCACCAGCTACCTGCGCTTCGGGCGCCTGGAAGCCGACGTGGTGCTGCAGCGGCTGGAGCGCCTGGGCGTGGCGGCGTCGTCGGGCGCGGCCTGTTCTTCGGGAGGCTCGGAGCCCTCGCACGTGCTGCGCGCCATGGGTGTGGCGCCCGCCGAAGCGCTCGCGGCGGTACGCCTGTCGATGGGGGCCAGCAGCACGGCGCAGGACGTGGACTACCTGCTGCACTCCCTGCCGCCGCTGCTCGAACCCCTGCTGCGCGAAGAACAAGCGCTGGCCGCCGCCTGAGTGATGCCTATCGATGTCTTTCGCACCGCACACCCCATTCCCTTCCCTTGCATCCCCCACCGGAGCCGACGATGAAAGTCATGATTCGCAAAAATGCCCAAGGCGTGCTGAGCGCCTACGTGCCCAAGAAAGACCTGGAGGAGCCCATCGTCGCCATGGCCCAGCCGACCATGTGGGGCGGGCTGGTCACGCTGGCCAATGGCTGGCAGCTGGAGTTGCCAGCGCTGCCCGCCGATACGGCCCTGCCCATCACGGTCGAAGCGCGGCGCCTGGCCTCGTCCGTCGAGCAGGAATAGGGAGCTGCACCATGGCCCTGACCCTCGAAGCCCTGCAGCAAGCGGGCCAACTCGTCGCCGGCGCGAGCACGCTGCGTGAGGCTGCAGCGCAATGGCGCAGCCGCTACCCCGACCTGCGCGTGGTGCTGGTCGATGCCATGGACCTGCGCGGCGAAACGCCGGCGCTGGAACTGGGCCCGCGCCGCGTCTATCTGGCCTCGTCCAACGGCCATTGCTGGCACATCACGCAAGCGCCGCAGGACGCCACGGCGCTGATCCTCACGCAGGACGAGTGACTCCCAAAACAGCAGCGCCACAGCAGGAGCCATCATGGACATAGACGTCATTTCTCTGTTCGAACCCGAGTGCGGCGCACGCGAGTCCGAATGTGTGCAGGCCGTGCTCGACTCCGGTCGCTGGAGCGACGGCCCCATGCTCGAAGCCTTCGAGCGGGCCTTTGCCGACTGGGTCGGCCGCCGCCATGCCGTGGCCGTGGGCAGCGGCACGCTAGGCACCTGGATCGCCCTGCGTGCGCTGGGCATAGGCCCGGGCGACGAGGTGGTGTGCAGCAGCCACTCCTGGCACCAGGTGGCGCAGGCCATCACCCTGGCCGGCGCCACCGCAGTGTTTGCCGACATCGACTACTGGAGCGGCAGCCTGAGCCCCGAAAAAGCCGCCCTCAAGATCGGCCCGCGCACCCGCGCCCTGCTCGCGGGTAACACCAACGGCCACCCCGCGGCCTGGGAGCCCCTGCGCACGCTGGCGCAGGCCCACGGCCTGCATCTCATCGAAGACAGCAGTGAGGCCCTGGGTTCGCGCTACCGCGGGCAGAGCGTGGGGACGTTTGGCGACGTGTCGGTGTTCGATTTTTCGCCGCCCTCGGCGCTGTGCACGGGCGAAGGCGGCATGCTGCTCACCGACGATGAGGCGCTGGCGCACGAGCTGCGCTATCTGCGCCAGCGCCGGCTCGCCGATCGCAGCTCGCTGTCGCTGGGTGCGCGCGTGCCCTTGCAGGCCGGCATGAGCGAACTCACGGCCGCGCTGGGGCTGGCGCAGCTCGCCGGGCTCGACGACCGGCTGAGCGCGCGCAAGCAGGTCGAAGTCTGGTACCACGAGCAGATGCAGAGCTTCGAGGGTGTCAAGCCGCCGTACCTGGCCGAAGACGTGCAGGAGGTGCACTGGATGCTGTATGTGGTGCACCTGGGCAAGCGCTTCACCGCGAGCGCGCGGGCGCAGATGGTCGACGACCTGCGCGCCTGCGGCATCGAGACGGCGGCCTACAGCCATCCTTTGCACCAGCAGTTTTTCTACATGCAGGCGGGCGACGCCATCGGCCGCCAGCGCGGCCTGCTGCGCGACACCGACCGCATCGGCGACCGCGCGCTGGCCCTGCCGCTGCACACCGGGCTGGACGCCACCCAGGTCAAATACATCGTCACCACGCTCAAGGACACCGCGACCAACGTCGGCGCCGGGGCGGCCATTTATCTCTGAACGCGCTCTGAACGCTCTGCGCTTTGCCATCCACCCCAGGGGAACATGATGAACACCACTCCCGCCATCCCGGAAATCGCCCGCCTGCTCGAAGCCGGCAGCGTCATTCCCTACCTCGGGCCCGACATGCTGGGCCTATGCGGCAATGTGCAGGTGCCGGCCACGCCGCTGGCGCTGGCCGAGATCATGACCGCCAAGGTCAGCGTGCCGCACAAGATCCGCAAGCGCCTGACGCAGGCCGCGCAGTTCATCGAAAATTTCAAGCACCGCAAGACTGTGGTGCACCTGATGAACGAGGCCTTTGCGAGCGCGCCGGCCCCTTCGGCCCTGCACCTGGCCCTGGCGGCATGCCACACGGGGCTGTGGGTGGACACCTGGTACGACGACACCTTCATGCACGCGCTGCGGCTGGCCCGGCCGCAGGGGGGCTGGGTGCAGGTGCAGGGCCTGTCGCAGTCGGAGCACTTCGGCCAGTGGACGCAGACCTACGACGCCGCGGGGCAGGCACTGCCTGACCCGGCAGCCAACCTGGCGGACAGCCCCGCCGCCATGCTCTACAAGCCTATCGGCGCCCACAGCCCGGCGGGCAATTACCTGGTTTCGGACTCCGACTACGTCGAAGTGCTGACCGAGATCGACATCCAGACGCCCATCCCGTCCGCCGTGCAGGCCTGGCGCAGCGGGCGCAGCTTTCTGTTCCTCGGTTGCCGCTTCGACGACCAGCTCACGCGCAGCTTCGCCCGCCAGATCATGAAGCGCTCGAGTGCGCAGCACTGGGCGGTGCTGCCCGACGAGCCTACGCGCATGGAGGCGCGCTTTCTGCAGGAGCAAAACATCACGCGCATCGCGATGCCGCTCGCCGGGTTTGCCGACGCGCTGGTGAGTGCGCTCCAGCCGGCGCTGGCGGCCTGAGCGGCTGAGGCACGCGGGTTTCCGGCCCGCGGTTTTTTCCACTTCCCACTCCCCCACTTCCACCTTACTTTTTTGCCATCATGACTACATTGACCACCCCCACCTCCGCCTCCACCACCTTGACGGCCATGACCGTCCTGCCCTCGGGCAAAACCTACGAGGTTCCCGCGGGCACTTCCTTGCTCCAGGCTTTGCTCGCCGTGGGCGAGAGCATCGTCAGCAAGTGCGGCGGCAAGGCCGAGTGCGAGAGCTGCCACGTCTTTGTCACTGCAGGCCGCAAGAGCCTGTCCAAAATACAGCGCGCCGAAAACGAAAAGCTCGATGGCATGGTGGGCGTCAGCTCCCAGTCGCGCCTGGCCTGCCAGGCCCTGCTGGGCAGTGAGCCGGTGACGGTGCAGTTGCTGTCTTCGACCTGAGAAGGGACTCTTCCCGGCGTCCTGCGCCTCCAGCGCCGAATCCTTTACGGTGCGCGGAGGGGCGGGAAGGAAGGTTACAATGCCGCTCCTGTGATGTTGCAAAGACATTGCAGTGCCACAAAGGCCGTTTGCTGGCAGTAGCCAGCAGCAAGCCAGGCCCGCCAAGGTTTTGATCGGGCCTTCTGTCTTCATGCCGCAAGACTTCATTCCTCGATAGCTCAGTCGGTAGAGCGCCGGACTGTTAATCCGTAGGTCCCTGGTTCGAGCCCAGGTCGAGGAGCCAAAAACTACAAAAATCAGCAAAAAATCCGCGCCAGTTCGCGGATTTTTGTTATGTACATCTATACGGGCGTGCGGCTTGCCTGAACCACAGCGAGAGGGATGCATCAAGCACATACGGCGCGCATTCCCCGAGCCATTTCCTAAGAGCCTATTTCAGTAGGGAACATGCCCCGCGTTGCGGTCAGGGGCGGATGGATGCAAGGCGCAGCGCGCTGTCCATGCTACATGCCCGGACAAGCGAGCCCAGATTGTCCATTAGCCATTTTCCGCGAGTTTGAGGCAAGCTATTGCCCATCGCCTGGCCGTGGGCGGCGACGCAGGTTCTAATGGATACCATTAGAAAAAGTCCTTGTAAATCATCAAGATAGGCGAAGGCCATGGCAGACCCAGTGCTTCAAGGTGACGGCTTTACGGTCAACTTCAGCAACCGCGAAGTGACGGCCTGGGGAGGGCTGGCGCTGTTCAAGCAAATGCTGGACAGCATGGGCTTTCGAGGTGCGGCAGCGGGCTGGGAATTGCCCCAGCCCAAGTCCAACCGCGGCTACGCGCCGCTGCAACTCATCGAACAATTCATCGTCTCGATCTGGTGCGGAGCCTGCCGCTTCGCGCACGCCGAGACGGTGCGCATGGGCAGCACCCTGGTGCGGCTCTTTGGCTGGAGCCGGGCGGCAGGGCACAAGGCCATCATGCGACTGTTCGGCCGCTTCGACATGCTCACCAACGAACGGGTGCAGGCCTAGGAGCCTGTCGGACTTTGGGCGTCGAAAGCGAGAATGCGCCCCAGCGAGGCCAGTTTTTGCCGGATTCGCAGTCCCATAGTGGTGCTATGGGGCAAGAAGACGGTAAAAAATGGGCCGCTGCGGCGCGTTCGCAGCCGACGATCCCAAAGTCCGACAGGCTCCTAGTGTAGTGTTCGACGCTATCTGCGACATAAAACCGCGTCTTTTCGGCCCAGGCCGCGTTGCAAATCCTCGCGATACCACCCGGTATCGCTGGGCGCATTCAAGCCCCAAGTGCAACAGGGTTGATGATATTGGTCCAGTAGGCCTGGAAGTCGAAAGTTCCCTGTGGCAGGAACAACTCCGCAGGGGACTTCCAT
>NZ_JARGEL010000033.1 GCF_029211265.1 Extensimonas soli
TCCTATGTCCCCTGCTCAAAAAATCAGCAGGATATGTGGATAACGTGGCTCAGTTTTGAAACGGAATCACCTCATAGGTGGCTCAGTTTTGGATTGGAATCAACAGGGGTTATGTCGCCGGGCGCCTTGAGCCACTTCTTGACCGTGTTTCTGGCCAGTCCCGTTCGTCTGCAAATCTCTCCGTCAGAGAGTTGGTCGCGCAACTTCATGCGCCTTACCTTGCCAATCATGTCCATGGTGATCACCTCTTACATCCCTGCTGAAAGTTTTAGCAGAGCAGTGGAACACCCCTGTCAATTTTCGATCGGCACTTGCCCTTTCAGACTGTCAATTTTCGGTCGGCGGCAACAGGCAAGGAGGGTAGCGTGTTGTGAAGCCCCACGTGAACCTGGCGCTAAAGCCGCTGATCCACCGAGGGATAGCAGAGCGCGGGGTTGCGGGAGCGGATGACGGGGACGGGGACCCTGGTGATGAACGCCGCCGATGCTGAGGCCAAAAAACAAACC
>NZ_JARGEL010000034.1 GCF_029211265.1 Extensimonas soli
CAGGCCACGCGAGCCGACAAAAAACGCATCAAGGAACTCGAACGCGACCTGCTGCGCAAGGAGCGCGCCCTGGCCGAGACCGCCGCCTTGCTGGTCTTGTCAAAAAAAGTCGAGGCGATCTTCCACAAGGGCGAGGACGAATGATCGGCCTCGAAGATCGCCAGACGCTGGCCCGAGACATCGAGATTGCCCACAGCGCAGGCGCGCGACTGCGCCTGGCCTGCGAGGTCGCCGGCATCGATGAGCGCACCCTGCAGCGCTGGAAGGCCCGCAAAGGCCTCACGGCGGGCGATGGCAGGCCGCTGGCCGTGCGCCCGACGCCCAGCCATGCCCTGAGCGAGGCCGAGCGTGCGCGGCTGCTTGCCGTGGCCAACGAGCCGCGCTTTTGCGCCGTGCCGCCAGCGCGCATCGTGCCCATGCTGGCCGATGAAGGCATCTACCTGGCCAGCGAGTCCAGCTTTGCCCGGGTGCTGCGCGATGCGGGGCAAAACGCCCACCGTGGGCGCGCCAAGGCGCCCAAGGCCGTGCGCCCGCCCACTACG
>NZ_JARGEL010000035.1 GCF_029211265.1 Extensimonas soli
AACGTTTGAGCTGAGGGGCGCGCGCCGGCATGGCGCTTGGCCCGCGAGGCGGATGATGGACCACACCGCCTCGCGGGCCAAGTGCCATGCCGGAGCGCGTCCACTCGAGCGAAGGGTTAGGCGTCGCTGGCCATGCTGCGCGTTGGGAGGGAGAAGCTTTCACGCGCTCCAATCAGTGCCAACTGTGAACGGGTTCCGCATTTCACCCGACTCTTGGGCGCAACAGAAGTTGAGACCAAACTCGTTCATGAGCCGGCGAAGAACAGGCGGGGAGGCTGCGACGGAAACAAAGAAGACGTTGAGACCTTCCAACTCCTGTAGCAAGACGCTGATGCACTCCGACGGTAGACCGCGAGTTGACCCGGAAACAACCGCCCCTTGTTTGGTTGACCAGAAAAGCTCCGGGAAGAGTGTCGCGATGCGCGCTTGCACCGTGGCCGCGGAACCAAGCGGCTCTGCCAAGTTCGATACCCACCGATGCAGCGGTGGGGCGTCAGGACTCGCGCGGTACAGATCGAAGTAGAAGGCCATGAGCGCGCACTACCTGTATTGCGACGCCTAACGTA
>NZ_JARGEL010000036.1 GCF_029211265.1 Extensimonas soli
TGGCCGCGTTCGACGTCTTCGCGCTTGGTGCCGCGCAGCAGGATACCGACGTTGTCGCCGGCCTGGCCCTGGTCGAGCAGCTTGCGGAACATTTCCACGCCGGTGCAGGTGGTTTTCTGGGTGTCGCGGATGCCGACGATTTCGATTTCTTCGCCGACTTTGATGACGCCGCGCTCGACCCGCCCCGTGACCACGGTGCCGCGACCGGAGATGGAGAACACGTCTTCGACGGGCATGAGGAAGGGCTGGTCGATGGCGCGCTCGGGCGTGGGGATGTAGCTGTCCAGGGCTTCGGCGAGCTTCATGATGGCTTGCTCACCGAGCGGGCCTTTGTCGCCTTCGAGGGCGAGTTTGGCCGAGCCGCGGATGATGGGGGTGTCGTCGCCGGGGAAGTCGTATTTGTCGAGCAGTTCGCGCACTTCCATTTCGACGAGTTCGAGCAGTTCTTCGTCGTCGACCATGTCGCACTTGTTGAGGAAGACGATGATGTAGGGCACGCCAACCTGGCGGGCCAGCAGGATGTGCTCACGGGTCTGGGGCATGGGGCCGTCTGCGGCCGAGCACACCAGGATCGC
>NZ_JARGEL010000037.1 GCF_029211265.1 Extensimonas soli
CATCTCCACGGTGAATGGCGCCAATACGGCCATCTCGGCCATAGACACGGCGCTCAACAGCATCAACTCCAGCCGCGCCGCCCTGGGTGCCATTCAGAACCGCTTCAGTTCGACCATTGACAACCTGCAAGCCACGGGCGAAAACCTCACGGCCTCGCGCAGCCGGATCACGGATGCGGACTTTGCGGCTGAAACGGCCAACCTGAGCCGCTCGCAAGTGCTGCAGCAGGCAGGCACGGCCATGGTGGCGCAGGCCAACCAGCTGCCACAAGGTGTGCTGGCCCTGTTGCGGTAAGCGAGTCTGGGAAATGCGCCTTCAGGGCGCTGACTCTGGCGGCATGGTTGGCGTCTGTGCTGCGGTTTGCCCATGAAAAACGGCGATGGAGTGCAATGCTCCATCGCCGTTTGCATTGTGTAGTCGGTAGAAATAGCGGTGGATGGCAAGGTTTATGCGGGCTTTGCTTTGTAAAGCGCCTTTCAAAATAAAGCCCCATGAGATAGAGGGGGCTGTGCTCCTGAGGTCTCAAATACCGCAGGCACAGGCAGTGACGTACAGGCTGCTGCAGGTGTTTTGAATTTGGGCTTTTCAAGGAGCTATCCCCATGCCGTCGATCATCAATACGAACGTCCAGTCGCTCAACGCACAGCGCAACCTGAATGTTTCGCAAAATTCATTGGCCACGTCCATGCAGCGCCTGTCTTCGGGCCTGCGCATCAATAGCGCCAAGGACGAC
>NZ_JARGEL010000038.1 GCF_029211265.1 Extensimonas soli
AGGCCAAAGTCGGCTATCGTGGTTCCCAGCGCGGTACCCAGCGCAAAACCGCCCACGGTAATGTTGCGCCCATCAGCTGCCGTGAGCTTCACACCCGTTCCGTCATCGGCGGCCACAACCCCGGTGGCCGTCGATTGCGCATTGATCGCCTGGATGGCGTTGGCACGGTTGGTCATTCCGTTCGTCGTGGCATTCAGGGTGATGGTGATGCCGTTGACCTGCACCGTCGCCGTGCCTGCAGTGGTCGTGGTAACGGTGGTCGTTGCACCTGCCACCGTGGTGGCGTTGGCCGAAGCAGTCAGGCCCGTGATGCCGCTAGCGTTGAGTGCACTGGCAATGGCCTTGGCATCGTCAGCGACGCTGCCCAGCGAAACGGTACTCCCTCCCACCGTGATGGATTTTGCCGACGCCGTATCGCTGGCCGTTCCGATGGACGCCCCTTGCAGCGAAAAGCCGGAGAACATTCCCAGCGCACTGGCGCGGGCATTGGCAATCGAGTCCACGGTGATGGTCTGTCCGGCATTCGCGCCCACCTGGAATTTCTGCGCCGAAAACGAACCGTCGAGCAGCTTGGTACCGTTGAAATCGGTCTGCGTGGCCACGCGGTCGATTTCCGAAGACAGCTGCGAGACTTCCTGCTGCAGTGCGGCGCGATCGGACGCACTGTTGGTAGCGTTGGCCGATTGCACGGACAACTCGCGCATGCGCTGCAGGTTGTTGGTGACGCTGGCCAGCGCGCCTTCGGCAGTCTGCGCCAGCGAGATGCCGTC
>NZ_JARGEL010000039.1 GCF_029211265.1 Extensimonas soli
CTGCACTCAAAGCGCTGAGCTTGCACGGCATGGCCAGTGCCTGGCCGGAAGTGCTGGGCACGGCCCGTATGAAAACGCTGGACCACGAGACGGTGCTGCACCAGTTGCTCAAAGCCGAAGCGGCGCAGCGTGAGGTGCGCTCCATGGCTTACCAGATGCGTGTGGCGCGGTTTCCCTCGCACCGTGATCTGGCGGGCTTTGACTTTGCGCAGGCCAGTGTGGATGAGGGGCTGGTGCGTCAGTTGCACAGCCTGCAGTTTGTAGAGGCGGCCCATAACGTGGTACTGATTGGCGGGCCGGGCACGGGCAAGACGCACCTGGCCACCAGCCTGGGCATTGAGGCGATCCGCCACCATGGCAAGCGGGTGCGCTTCTTCTCCACGGTGGAGCTGGTCAACGCGCTGGAACTGGAGAAGGCTCAGGGCAAATCGGGGCAACTGGCGTACCGGCTGATGTACGTGGACCTGGTGATCCTGGATGAAATGGGCTATCTGCCGTTTACCCAGTCGGGCGGGGCTTTGCTGTTTCACCTGCTCTCCAAGTTGTACGAGCGTACCAGCGTGGTGATCACGACCAACCTGAGCTTCTCGGAGTGGGCACGTGTGTTTGGCGATGAGAAGATGACCACGGCCTTGCTGGACCGACTCACGCATCACTGCCATATTGTGGAAACTGGCAATGACAGTTGGCGTTTCAAGCACTCCAGTTCACAGGCGCAGGTCAAGCGTAAAACAACCAAGTCCAGAACCCAGCCGGAAGGAGCCGAAGATGTAGACTTATCCACAATCCAGACAGCCATTTGACCGTCAATTCAGTGGCTCAATTTTGGTTCGGAAGCCGGCTCACTTTGTTTCTGGAATCAACA
>NZ_JARGEL010000004.1 GCF_029211265.1 Extensimonas soli
ATGCTTGCCCTTCGCGTCAACCGCGCAAACAGCGAGTGGGCCAGCTACTGGGCTACCACTTACCTTTATGCGGCTTGATGGGCACATCAGTTTGAATCGCACCCTAGCGGGACTATGGGGCAAGAAGACGGTAAAAAATGGGCCGCTGCGGCGCATTCGCAGCCGACGATTCCAAAGTCCGACAGGCTGCTAGTCTGCCGCGAGCCAGCGCTCCCCAGTCAAGCGCCGGTGCTCGCGCAGTGCGAAGCGGTCTGTCATGCCCGCGATGAAGTCGGCCACGGCGCGCGCCCGCGCGACCGCGTCGCCTTGCAGGGCGCGCTGCGCAAAACCGGGTTTCATCTCTGCGGTGCGCTCCAAATAGGCCGCAAAAAGCCCCTCCACCACGCGCTGCGCCCGCCCCGTGGTTTCGACGACTTGCGGGTGGCGGTACAGGTTCTGGAACAAAAAGCGCTTGAGCGCCGCGGACTGCGCGCGCATGGAGGCGCTGAAGCGCACCAGCGGCGCGGCCTGGGCGCGCACCTCCTGCACGCTCGCCACGCCCGCATTGTCCAAAGCGGCCCGCGTCGCGTCGATCACGTCGTACACCTGCGCGCTCAGCATGCGGCGTGTGGCCTCGTAGAGCAGGCGCCGCTGGCGTTCGGGCGCTTGCAGCTGCGGGTGCTCGGCCAGCGCCTGGGCCATGAACTTCGCGAACAGCGGCACCTCGGCCACCTGCGCGAGCGTGATCAGGCCCGAGCGCACACCGTCGTCGATGTCATGCGCGTTGTAGGCAATCTCGTCGGCAAGGTTGCACAGCTGCGCCTCGAGGCTGGGCTGCTCGCGGCGCAAAAAGCGCGCCCCCACGCCGCCGGGCTCCTGCGCTTCGAGCTGGCGTGCGTGTTCCAGCGAACAATGCTTGAGGATGCCCTCGCGCGTCTCGAACATGAGGTTGAGCCCGTCATAGTCGGGGTAGCGCTCTTCGAGATGATCGACCACGCGCAGGCTTTGCAGGTTGTGCTCGAAGCCGCCCCACGCCTGCATGCAACGGTGCAGCGCGTCCTGCCCTGCGTGCCCGAAAGGCGTGTGGCCCAGGTCGTGCGCGAGTGAGATCGCCTCCACCAGGTCTTCATGCAGCCGCAGCGAGCGTGCGATCGAACGCCCGAGCTGCGCCACCTCGAGCGAGTGCGTGAGCCGCGTACGAAACAGGTCGCCCTCGTGGTTCAAAAACACCTGCGTCTTGTAAACCAGGCGCCGAAACGCCGTCGAATGCACGATGCGGTCGCGGTCGCGTTGGTACGCGTTGCGCGTGGGTGCGGCGGGCTGCGGGTAGCGCCGCCCGCGCGAATGCGCCGGGTCGCAGGCGTAGGGGGCAAGCTCTGAATTTTGAATCAAATCGGCCTCTAGCCCTTGTGTAGCAAGCGCAAGCAGCTATCGATAGAGGAGTTATGGTGCCAGCGTCGCTCAGGCACAACCGGCATCGATCACGGCGCGCACCTGCGCATCGGGCACGGCGCGAAGCACCGCGCGCCCGGGGCCGTCGATCAGCACGAAGCGAATCGCCCCGCCTTCGGCCTTTTTGTCCACGCGCATGAGCTCGAGGTAGCGCCCGGCGTTGTCCTTGCTGTCGAGCACCGGCGCACGCACTGGCAGCCCAGCGCGCTCGATCAGGCGCACGAGGCGCTCCGTGAAAGCCGCATCCACCAGACCCAGCGCGCGCGACAGCTCGGCCGCGAGCACCATGCCCGCGCCCACGGCCTCGCCATGCAGCCATTGGCCATAGCCCAGGCCCGCCTCGATCGCGTGGCCGAAGGTGTGGCCGAAGTTGAGGATCGCGCGCAAGCCCGATTCACGCTCGTCCTGCCCCACCACCCAGGCTTTGATCTCGCAGCTGCGCCGCACCGCATGCGCGAGGGCGCCGCGCTCGCGTGCGCGCAGCGCGTCCATGCCCGTCTCGAGCCAATCCATGAAAGCCATGTCGGCGATGGGCCCGTATTTGATGACTTCGGCCAGCCCTGCGCTGAACTCGCGCGCGGGCAGCGTGTCCAGCGTATCGAGGTCGCACACCACGAGGCGCGGCTGGTAGAACGCGCCGATCATGTTCTTGCCCAGCGGATGGTTGATGCCGGTCTTGCCGCCCACCGACGAATCGACCTGCGCGAGCAAGGTCGTCGGCACCTGCACGAAAGGCACGCCGCGCATGTAGCACGCGGCCGCAAACCCCGTCATGTCGCCCACCACGCCGCCTCCGAGCGCAAAAAGCACCGTCTTGCGGTCGCAGCCGTGCTGCAGCAGCGCGTCGAAAATCAGGTTCAGCGTCTGCCAGTCCTTGTATGGCTCGCCGTCAGGCAGGGCGAGCAGGTACACCGTGGGATAGATGCCCTGCAAGGCGGCGCGCAGGCGCTCGGCGTACAGGGGCGCGACGGTGGTGTTGGTCACGATCAGCGCCGCTGAAGCCGCAGGCAAACCCGCATAGCGCGCTGCATCGCCGAGCAAACCGCTGCCAATGAAAATCGGATAGCTGCGCTCGCCCAAGGCTATGCGCACCTCTTGCGTGGGCGGGCGCACACCAGAGGTGGCCGCTGCGCGCAAAATGGGGGGAAATTCGGGAAGAGCGCCGGACGGCGCCAAGAGGTTCTCTGCTTGCATACCGGCAAGTGTAGAGCAGCTGCGCACACCGCCGCGTGGCCTGCGGCCCCCTTTCCGACGCAGGATCAGGATAGGGTTCCGTTGGGTGCAGCCCCAACCCCATCGCCAGCAGGCGCAACCGACGGCGGCGCCGCCAACTCCAGTTGCATGACGATCATGTTGACCAAGGTGGCCACCGAAGGCCGCCCCGTCTCGATCACGAAATGTGCCGTCTCACGGTACAGCGGATCGCGCTGCGCGTACAGCTCGCGCAAACGCGCAAGCGGGTCCGCCACCTGCAGCAGCGGCCGCGACTTGTCATGCCGCAGGCGCCGGAAAATTTCTTCAGGCGCCGAACGCAAATACACCACGGTGCAGCGCTCGCGCAGCACCGCCCGGTTCGCCGCGCGCAGCACCGCCCCGCCCCCCGTGGAAAGCACGCAAGGCTCGGAGGACGCTGGAGAGCGCGTCAATTCATCGAGCACCTGCTGCTCCAAGTCCCGAAAGCGCTCCTCACCCTCGCGCTCGAAAAACTCCCGGATCGAGCAACCCAGGCGCCACTCGAGCACCTGGTCGGAGTCGACGAACCCCACCTTCAAGCGCCGCGCGAGCTGCCTGCCCACGGTGGACTTGCCGGAACCGGGGAGGCCGATAAGGGTGATATGGTAGATAGAAGAAACTGGTGCAAAGAATTTCAAGGGACTATGAATTGTTGATTAGTAACGATATTGTTGGGCGTGGTCACCTGAACCGTAAGCGTATCCCCCGTCTTGCAAACATAAGAAACCGGGACAGTAGAGGGCGCTAAAGAATTTGGAATCGTGAACAAAGCATTGGCATTTACAGCACAGCCTAAACTACCGGCGCCAGTTGGTGTCCCTGTAACTGCTACGGAGCTACCCGTAGGCATACTGTTGCCATTGTCATCTCCAATCGTTAAATTTAGCGTTCCCCCACCTATAGAGCCGGAGATTTTCGCGTGACTTGTAGCAAAAACAATAGGCATTTGAGCGCGAACATCAGCCCCCCCAAAAACACCATCTCCCTTCATCGGAGTAGGTGTTGTAGCAGTTCCGCAGGTACTTGGAGACCCTGCACGTGGTACAGAAAACTCACCTGGATCATAAACTCCATTATGATTTGAATCCAGATAAGCCGTCCCCAGATCAGTGAAAGACTCACCACAATCATAGACGTTATTGAAGTTTGCATCGACGAAGTCTTCTTCACCTGCAGCGTACGCCAAAATATACACCCGACCATTTTGGGAGCGGGGATTTTGTGCACGAATTTTTACGGAACATTGGGAATCCCCAGAAATTGCACCTGTAATACAGGTCGGAGGAATCATCACTCCGCCGGAGGTCACGAAATTCACTGCTGTGCCATCAGGTACAGGATTCCCCTGGCGATCCGCTAGAGACATGGTCACGCTGGATTCTTCTCCATCAATATTTGCCCCTTCAATCGAAAACTTCTCGAGCGATAAACTTACGCGAGCCTGTGCCGGGCGTCCAGAGGCAATCGTCAATACAGCAGAATCTGATTGCACTGCGGAATTGCTGACCAACATCGCATTCACAAGTACATTCGTAGGCACAGTACCAGAAAACACCGGTATAGATACTATCCCACTCCCATCCGTGGTGCCAGGCGATGGATTTATATTTCCCGGTTTCCCTAATGTTGCTTTAGGAGTACCGCCATTCAATGTTTTAAGACTCAAAATGACATTTTGATTGGGCTGTGGATCACCTCTCGCATTGACAAGTTTGAATCGCACGATAGATTGGGTTTGGGAACCTGAATTCGCCAAGTAAATACGCGTGGGTGTCGCATCGAGAAAACTCATATTGGTGGCAGGCGCACTGGCTATATTTAGCGTGTTCGTTATTGCACCAGCACCCTGCGCGCTAGCCGAAATAGTTACTGTCTGACCACTACAGCCTAATGTGCTTTGCGTAGCTCCAGCGGGGTCTGTAGCCGAATAGCTGACGGTGGCGACACCGTTGCTATCAGTAGTGATAGCTGCCGGTAGCATCTGCCCGCAGGATGCGGTAAAGCTAACTTGAATCGGCGAACTGGAAGGGGTGCCATTCACATTCGCCTGCACCGAAACCGTTTGAGTACCGTAGGCAGGCAAGGGAGATCCGCCGACATTAAAATTGCTCAATGTCACATTAGCTGACACCAACTGGTAACCGGTATAAACCGTAATAACCTTATCTGAAGTCGGTGTTGCTGAGCCGTCCGGATATTTTTGAAGATTGCCAACTTTATAACTGTAAGTCACGGTCAGTGCACCAGCACCGCTCGCCGACAATGACGCTCGCGCAATTTTGATCTTGGCCAAGCCTGATGCATCGGTCAGACCAGAGGGGCCCTCTGGGAAGCTAACTTGAGTTGCATCTCCACTTACATCTATCACTTGTCCAGATATGGGATTTCCATGAGGATCAACCAGCATCACGTATAAAAATGTATAACCTGAAGCCGCGATACTAGTAGTATCTAAATTGGCAGAATCTTTCAATAAAGAGGTTTTAATTACAGGATAATTATTGCCCGCTTGCGAACTTCCGCTCCCAAAATTCGATGTGCCAGGGCTCCCCCCGCCCCCTCCGCAGGCCGTCAACGCCGCAACCATGGATAATATAATAACGCCATAATATCTCATCTTTTAAGCTCCTACGAAAAAATATACTTTCCCCAATTATCGACTGGGACCGCGATCGGTGATAACTTTTGGCGTGATAAAAACCAACATTTCCTGCTTGGTGGATTGCTTCGTTTTATTTTTGAACAAATTTCCCATCACAGGAATATCCCCCAAGAGCGGCACTTTGTTCACTTGATCGCTTTCATCCAGCGAGAAGATGCCGCCGATCACCACCGTCCCCCCATTTTCTACGAGCACCTGCGTTTTTACATGTTTGGTATCGATGGCCACGCCTTGTGTCGTCGTTTCGCCACGGCTGTCCTTATTGACGTCCAGATCGAGAATGATATTCCCCTCAGGTGTAATTTGCGGCGTAACTTCCAGTTTGAGAACCGCTTTCTTGAATGCAATCGACGTTGCCCCATTGGGGGCCGTTACAGAATACGGATACTCCGTGCCCTGTTCGATGAGTGCCTTCGTCTGATCTGCAGTGATGAGCCGCGGACTGGAAACGATGCGCCCTGTGCCATCCGACTCCATGGCAGAAAGTTCCAGTGTTAAAAAACGGTTGGCCGCGGAGTTAAAAATTGAAAGAGCAAAGCTGGCCGCCCCATTGACGTTGGGCAGGCTGGCCGGCAAGTTTACAAAACTTCCCGTCGTGTTAACGGTGCCCCCAGCACCCGCAGATGCCACAGCATTACCATAATTAGTGCCGAAGACGACCCGGTTGTCGCCACTGAGCTTGTAGCCGCCATCGCCGCCATTTTGTGCGCGTAGGTCTGCCCCGCCAAGTCGAACGCCCAGCGAACGACCGAATGAATCCCGCGC
Source organism: Extensimonas soli (assembly GCF_029211265.1). Classification (GTDB taxonomy): domain Bacteria; phylum Pseudomonadota; class Gammaproteobacteria; order Burkholderiales; family Burkholderiaceae_C; genus Extensimonas; species Extensimonas soli. The sequence continues at coordinate 6,092 of NZ_JARGEL010000004.1, forward strand.
CTCCACAATGCGCGCCTCGATCAACACCTGGCGCACGGGCACGTCGAGCGACAACAGCAATTGCCGCACGTCCTCCAGCTTGCTCGGAGTGTCGGTGACAAAAATTTGGTTGGTACGCGGCTCTGCGATCACGTTCCCACGCTCGGTCAGAAAACGCGTGTTATTCCCTGTGCCACCGGTATTGGTGTTGGTCAGTTGATTGACGATGTCGTTGGCCTTGGCATAATTCAACTGAAAGGACTGCGTTCTAAGAGGCTCCAGTTTCTGAATGGCCTGCGCCGCTTCAAAATCCTTCTTGGTACGCGCATCAATCTCATCCTTTGGCGCAATCCAAAGCACCGTTCCGGACTTGCGCATCCCGAGGCCTTTGGCGTCCATGATGATTTGCAGCGCCTGATCCCATGGAACATCCTTGAGACGCAGGGTCAGCGAGCCCGTCACCGTGTCCGAGGTCACGATATTGAAGTTTGTAAAATCTGCAATCACCTGCAGGAGTGAACGCACCTCGATATTCTGGAAGTTCAGCGACAGCCTTTCGCCGCTATATCCTGGGCCGGGGGTGAGTTTTGACAGGTCTTTCTTTTGCTGCCTGATTTCCACGACAAACTGATTGTCCGCCTGGTAGGCACTGTGCTCCCAATCGCCCGCGACATCGATCGTCATGCGCACGCGATCACCCTGCTGCACGGTGGTTACCAACTGCACGGGGGTGCCGAAGTCCGTGACATCCAGGCGCCGGCGCAGCCCTTCAGGCAGCGATGTTTTCAGAAAATCTATGGCCAGCCCTTTTCCTTGCTTGCGCAAGTCAACGCCCACCTGGTTATTGGCAAGCCCGATGATGACGCGCCCGGCGCCATCCGCTGCGCGACGAAAGTCCACGTCTTTGAGGGGGAGCACATCGCTGTTCAGGTTTTCGGCAAATACCGGGGGCTGCTGCGGCGCTACGGTGCTGGTGGAAACAGGGGTCAGCGAAATGTAGAGAGACTTCCCTTTGATTTCCGTTTGATAGGGCGTAGCCTGCTTGAGATTCAAAACCACGCGCGTCCGGTCGCCGGCCTGCACCACATTGACCGATTTCAGGTTGCCCTGGTTCACGTCCACCGTGGAGCGGCCCAGCCCATTCGACACCCCGGGGAAATCAAGGGCTATGCGCGCTGGCGACTGGATGACGAAGCCACTGGGGACGCCAGAGAGCGGCTCGGACAGGTCTATACGCACGACCTCCGCGCCGCCCTGCACATTTCCGGTGACGGCGGTGATGGCATTTTGCGCCATGGCGAGCGCAGTCAACGTGGTAGCAAGCAGCGCCACGAATACATTGCGCCATTGCTTCATAAGCCAGAATCTTGTGACTTTCATTTTTTACCCTCTTGCAATTCGAGCGTAGCGATGCGTTCCGTCCATTCACCAGTTACATCTTGGACAATTTCGCGAATTTTTATGGCCGTTTCCGATATTCCTACAACTTTGCCATAATTCGGCCCGAGATAATTACCGAGATATACCTGGTAGAGCAGATTATCAACCTTTAACAACGCCACTGGCTTCCCGTTTTTATTCATGCTTCCCACCATTACCATGGCATCGAGTGGAAATGCTTCCAGCGGCTCTTTTCTGCGTGCCAATTCCGGCGCAATCAGCGCCGCATTGGAGGCATTCTGCGCCGAATCCTTTTTCAGCGCCATGGTCAATCTGCTGAGATTGAAAGGATCCAGTTCTGCTGCAGCAGAGTATTTTTGTGGCTGAAATTTTTTGGGCTCCTCTATGGGTGCCACATGGGGCTTGGTCGAAGCGCGCAATTCTGCCATCCATTGGCGCAGCTCGTCTTCGCTAGACGCCCCACACCCCGACAAAACAGCCAGGGATCCCATCACAATTGCATGGCGGGCAATTTTCATTTTTTTCCTCCCGCTTTCTTTTGCGCCTGCACTTCCTCTGGATCCAGATAGCGGAAAGTACGTGCCGTAGCATCCATAGCCAAAATGTTTGCGTCTTTCCCCACAGGGGCTACTGAAATGTCATTCAAAGTAACAATACGCGAGAGTTGCGCAATATCCGCAGCAAATTCCCCCATATCATGGTATTTCCCCGTAATTCGAATTGCGATGGGTAACTCTGCATAATAATCCCGCACCACGACCTGACCTGGGCGAAACAAATCAAACTGCAGACTCCTCCCCAAACCTGCCTGATTGATGTCGGACAACAATGCTGCCATTTCCGCCTTGCTGGGAAGCTGTTTTTCCAGCTGCACAACATATTGCTGAATCTGTTCACGCTGCTTCTTCAGCGCATCCAGATTGATCGCTTTCGCCAGTTTTTTCTGATAATCTTCGCGCAGTGCAACCTCTTTACTGCGCTCTGCCTCCAATTCTGACTGATAATCCGTCAGCATCAGATACCAGGCCACCACGACCACTGCGATTGCTATAAAGGCACACAGCAGCACCTTGGGCAGCATAGGCCATGCAGCGGGGTCTTTGGTATCGAGATTGCTGAATTGTCGCTGTAAATTTTGCTGCAGAGCGGCAAAATCGATCTGAGGGTATTGTTTTTTTGCCATGGCTCACTTTCCTACGGAAGCACCGGCTGGCGCACTCGCTGGATTCGTGGCGTTCTTCACGTCGCTCGCACGCAGCAATTGAAAGCGCAGATTGAAAGCGGCAACACGCCGTTGATCTCTTGGGCTCAAGGACACATTGTTGCTCACAATTTCTATCAACTCTGGCTTGGTAAACCATGGGGTATTGTTGCTCAAATTGCGCAACAATTCAGAGACTCTTTCGTTCGACTGCGCCACGCCCTGCATGGAAATCGTCTGCCCCGTTTGCTTGAGACTTGTCAAGTAAACACCCTCCGGCAATTGCTTCGTGAGTTCGTTAAGCAAGTGCACTGGCAGATTCCGATCTGCCTGCAAATCTTCCACTGCCTTCTGGCGCGCCCGCAGGGCTGCAATTTCATCTTCCAGCGTGGCAATTTCCTTGATTTGGCCTTCCAGCACCTTGATTTCGCTTTGCAGAAAGCCGTTTCTCCCTTGTTGATCTGCAATTCTGTTTTGCAGCCACATATAAATGATGCCGGCCACGACCAAGCCTGCCAGAAACGAGGCAAACATCGTCGCCTGGAAAAGCTCACGCCGGTGTTTGCGTGCCGCTTCTCGGTGCGGGAGCAAATTGATCAAAATCACAGAAGGAACCTCCTCATCGCCAATCCGCACGCCGTCAAATAGGAAGGCGCTTCACGTGCCATTTTTTTCAAGCGCACAGAATTACCAAGCTCCATGCCCTCGAAAGGATTGACAACGCTGCAGGAGAAGCCTGTTTGCCGACTCACTGCATCCGTCAAACCAGGCAAGGGTGCGGACCCTCCTGCCAGCAAGATGTGATCCACACGGTTATAGGGCGTGCTGGTAAAAAAGAATTGCAAGGCCCGGCCGAGTTCTTGCGCCATGCTGTCGACAAAGGGGCGCAACACCAAGGACGCGTAGTCCTCCGGCAGCTCGCCATTGCGTTTTTTGCCCTCCGCCTCTTCCAGTGAAAAACCATACTGGCGCACGATCAGTTGCGTCAGTTGCGCGCCGCCAAAGGCCTGGTCACGCTCGTATAGCACCTCCTCATTGCGCAGCACCTGCATGCTGGTGGTCTGCGCCCCGATCTCGAACAAGGCCACCAAGGCATCTGCGCCTTTCCCGGGCATAGCTTCCATCAAGCGCCCGGCCGCCCGCCGGGCCGCGAACGATTCGATGTCCATGACCACGGCCTTGAGGCCTGCGGCCTCGGCCAGGCCCTGGCGATCCTGCACTTTTTCCCGGCGCGAAGCTGCCAGCAGAACATCGACTTCGCCAGGCATGTTCTTGTTGGGGCCGATCATGCAAAAGTCGAGGCTCACCTCGTCGAGCGAAAAAGGGATGTATTGGTTGGCCTCGGACTCCACCTGGACCTCGAGCTCCTGCTCCGACATTCCACCGGGCAAGGTGATTCTTTTGGTGATGACCGCCGACGGCGGCAGCGCCAGGGCGGCGTTTTTGGCTCGGGTACCGCTTTTTTTGACCAGGCGCCGCAGAGCCTCGGCAACTTCGTCGAATTTTTCGATGTTGCCTTCGGTGACCCAGCCAGGCTCCAGGGGTTCTATGGCGCAAGCCTCCAGCACCAAGCGGCCCGTTTGGTCGCGATCGAGTTCCACGAGCTTGACGCTGGAGGAACTGATGTCGATACCAAGCAGCGGCGCCGGCTCTCGACTGAATAAAGATCCCAAAGAGATCAAGATGGTCCTCCCTGTAACAACGCGCCGCACTGACGCAACAAAACATCACATTGGCTACGGATGCTATCAGCAAGATAGTTTGCCAACAAAGTTTTTACAGCCCTTGACTGCTGCGTAGCGTTGCCAAAAGCAGACGCTTTTGCGGGGAAGATGGCAAGGGATGCCACCTCTATCCGGCGCAACGCGCGCCGTGGCAGGCGGCCTTTTCGTGTGACCGTCAAGCATTGTTACGGCCTCGGGCGCCCAATTTTTATAATCGCGCGTTTTGCTTCTGCATCCCCCCATGCCAGCACCCTCTTCGCCCAAGGCCCCTTCTGATCCGCCCTCGTCGACTCCGAGGAGGCGTCCAAGCTGGCTGCGTTGGCTTGCGCGCATCGTGCTATGGCTCGGCGGCTTGGCTGTAGCGGGCGCCCTGGCCTTGGGCTGCGTTATCGCCGTGGCACTGGCCATGGCCTACCCCAATCTTCCCGACGTTTCCGACCTGGCCGACTACCGCCCCAAGCTGCCGCTGCGCGTCTATTCGTCCGAAGGTGCGCTGCTGGGTGAGTTTGGCGAAGAGCGCCGCACCCTCACACCCATCGATGAAATCCCAAAGGTGATGAAGGACGCCGTGCTGGCGATCGAAGACACGCGGTTTTTCGAGCACGGCGGCGTCGATTACAAGGGCATGCTGCGCGCCGCGCTGGCGAACCTGGGGCACGTGAAAAGCCAGGGCGCTTCGACCATCACCATGCAAGTGGCGCGCAATGTGTACCTGTCTTCAGAAAAAACTTTCACACGGAAAATTTACGAAATATTACTCACGTTCAAGCTCGAGCATTCGCTGACCAAAAACCAGATCCTCGAGATTTACATGAACCAGATTTACCTCGGCAACCGCGCCTATGGTTTTGCTGCGGCATCCGAGGCGTACTTCGGCAAACCGCTCAAGTCCATCACGATTGCCGAGGCGGCCATGCTCGCGGGCCTGCCCAAGGCGCCCTCGGCCTACAACCCGATCAGCAACCCCAAGCGTGCCCGGGTGCGCCAGCTCTACATCATCGACCGCATGGAAGAGAACGGCTTCATTACGCCTCAGGAAGCGGCTGCGGCGCGGGCAGAGAAGCTCCAGCTACGCACGGCAACGGACAATGCGCGCGTGCATGCCGAATACGTGGCCGAAATGGTGCGCCAGCTGGTCTTCGCCCAGTATGGCAACGAAGCCTACACACGCGGGCTGAATGTCTATACGACCGTGAATGCCGGCGACCAGAATGCCGCCTACCAGGCCCTGCGCCGCGGCATCATGGACTATGAACGGCGCCAGCACTACCGCGGGCCGGAGCAGTTCGTGGACCTCCCCGGCGATGTCCAGGCGATCGAGGATGCCGTCGACGATGCGCTGGCCAATCACCCAGACAACGGCGACGTGCTGGCGGCTGTGGTGCTCGAAGCCAGCCCGCGCAAAATCGTGGCATTACGCGCCAATGGCGACCGCGTGGAGATCACCGGCGAAGGGCTCAAGCCCGCCGAATCCGGCCTCAGCGACAAGGCGCCGCCAAATATCAAAATCCGCCGCGGCGCCGTGATCCGTATCATCAAAACGCCCAAAAACACCTGGGACATCACGCAACTGCCCGAAGTCGAGGGCGCTTTCGTCGCCATAGAACCGCTCAATGGTGCCATCAAGGCACTGGTGGGCGGTTTCGATTTTCAAAAGAACAAGTTCAACCACGTCACGCAGGCCTGGCGCCAGCCGGGCTCGAGCTTCAAACCCTTTATTTATTCAGCCGCGCTCGAAAAGGGCTTCACGCCCGCCACGGTGGTGAACGATGCGCCACTGTTCTTCGACGCCGGCGCCACGGGCGCCCAGCCCTGGGAGCCCAAGAACTACGACGGCAAATACGAAGGCCCCATGCCCTTGCGCACGGCCCTGGCCAAGTCCAAGAACATGGTGTCCATCCGCGTGCTGCAGGCCGTGGGGCCCAAAACGGCGCAGGAATGGATCACCCATTTCGGCTTCGAAGCCGACAAGCACCCCGCCTACCTGACAATGGCGCTGGGCGCGGGCTCGGTCACGCCCATGCAGATGGCTTCAGCGTATTCAGTGTTCGCCAACGGCGGCTACCGCATCAACCCGTGGCTGATTGCGCGCGTGACCGACCACAAAGGCCGCGTGCTGTCCGAGACCACGCCGCCCGCGCTGGCCGAGGACGCGCGCGCCATCCCGGCGCGCAATGCCTTCATCATGGATTCCTTGCTGCAAGAGGTGACGCGCTCGGGCACGGCCGCGCGCGCGCAGGCCACGCTCAAGCGGCCCGACCTTTATGGCAAGACCGGCACCACCAACGACGCGGTAGATGCCTGGTTCGCCGGCTTCCAGCCGACTTTGACCGCGATCACCTGGATAGGGTACGACACGCCGCGCAACCTGGGCAGCCGCGAAACCGGCGGCGGCCTGAGTCTGCCCATCTGGATTCGCTTCATGGAGCACGCGCTGCGCGGCGTTCCCGTATCAGAGCCGCAGGTGCCGCCGGGCGTGGTGAACGTGGGCGGCGAATGGTTCTATGAAGAATACGCACGCAATGCCGGCGTCGCCAGCCTGGGGCTCGGCGATGCACCAGGGCCGGCCTCGGCGGCTGCGCCCGGAGCGGCCCCGGCACCTTCGAGCGAAGAACGCAGCCGCATCCTCGACCTGTTCCGCAACTGAATGCACCTACCCGCCATGCCCCAACCCGGGCGGGCGCGGCCGTTTGCAGGGATTCAGGCGCCAAACGTGAGCGGCGTGCCCGCCTGGCGCGAGGCCTCGCGACTCAGGCAGGCGAAGAATTCGCCCGCGCCCTTGGTATCCTGCCAGTTCGTGCCGTCGAAACGGTAGTGATAGCCGCCCGACTGCGACGCCATCCAGACCTCGTGCAGCGGCTTTTGCAGGTTGATCACGATCTGGCTGCGGTTGGGGAAGGCGATCGTCACCATGCCGCCGCTGCGCTGGCTGTCCAGGTCGGCATCGCTGGTTTCGTTGATGCGGTCGCAGCTGCGTTCGACGGCCAGCAGCAGGCGTTCGGCGTGGTCCATGAATTCGAGGTCGGTCATTACAATGCGTCCAATGCGGAATGTGCGAAAAATTCTACCCAGCCTTTGGGCATTGACAGCCTTGGCGACCTTGATGGGCTGCGGCCAGCGCGGGCCTTTGTACCTGCCCCAGGAGCCCGCCGCGCGCGAACGTGCGACGCTGCCGCAGGTGCTCACGCCCGAGAGCCTCGCGAACAAGCCGGCGGCGCCAGCAGCGGCACAGGCCCCCGCATCCATACCGGCCTCTGCGCCCGCCTCCCCCAGCAAGCCTGCCAACGTCCCGGCCAGCGCCCCGGACTCCGGCGCACGCTGATCCCGCACCGGCGCTGCGCGCAAAGCGCGTCACGCCGCTCCTTGGGCCGTTTTTTTCTGCAGCCGCGCAAGCACCGGCGGCGACACGAATTTTTCCACCTCGCCGCCCAGCGTCGCGATCTCGCGCACCAGCGTGCTGCTGATGAAAAGATACTGGTCGCCCGGCGTGAGGAACACCGTCTCCACGTCGGGCATGAGCGCGCGGTTCATGCCCGCGAGCTGGAATTCGTAGTCGAAGTCGGTCACGGCGCGCAGGCCGCGGATCATGGCCTTGCCGCCGCGCGCGACGACGAAGTCGCGCATCAGGCCCGTGAAACTCTCCACGCTCACCTGCGGATACGGCCGGAACACCTCGCGCACCATGTCCAGGCGCTCTTCGAGGCTGAACAAGGTCTTTTTGTGGTGCCCCGCAGCCACGGCGACGATGACGCGGTCGAACAACTGTATGGATCGGCGCACCAGGTCTTCGTGTCCCAGGGTGATGGGGTCGAAGGTTCCGGGATAGACGGCGAGCACGCTCGGGGATGCCATGGCGGGAGTCTCCTGTCGGTGGATGCGGCGAAAGCCGCGAAAAACGGCAAGCGCCGATTATGTCGCGTGCCTACCGCCTGCTGGGAATTTCAAACCAAAATTGCCGCTAACGCTGATGTATCAAGCACTAGAAGCTATTTATTAAGGAGCGTCTTGCACCAGCTCCACGGGCCGCAGCAGGTGCGCGTGCACGGCGCCGGCGCGCAGCGTGCGGTGCGCGGCAAAGCCCAGCGGCGCGAGCGCGGCGGCGTCCCACAGGTGCGGCGCTTCGAGATAAACGAAGCCCTGGGGCGCCACGGCGCGGCGCGCGGCCTGCAAGGCGGGGGTGAACAGGTCGCTCGCAAACGGCGGGTCGAGGAAGATCAGCTGCAGGCTTGCAGGCGCGCTCTGGCGCAGCGCCGCGATGCCGTCGCCACGCTGCACCGTCACTTGCTGCGTGGGCGGCACCTGCAGGCGCTGCAGCACGGCGCGCAGACGCGCGACGAGCACAGGGTCGCTTTCCACCAGTTCCACGTTCGCGCCGCGCGAGGCCGCTTCGAGCCCGAGCGCGCCCGTGCCCGCGAAGGCGTCGAGGCAGCGCCAGCCCGTCAAATTCGAACCCAGCCAGTTGAACAAGGTCTCGCGCACGCGGTCGGGCGTGGGGCGCAGGCCCGGCTGCTGCGCCACGGGCAGGCGTGTGCGCTTCCATTGCCCGCCGATGATGCGCACCTCGCCACGGCCCGTGGGCGTGCGCATGGGTGCGCCCGAGGCTCTGGCTGCAGGCGCAGGCGCTTGCGCGCCGCTGCGACGCTTCACGGCTGGCCGCCCACGATCACGGTGACCATGCGCTCGGGTTGCAGCTTGCGCTGCAGCGCGGCGCGCACGTCGGCCACCGTGAGGGCCTGGACTTTTTTCGTCCATTGCTCGAGATAGTCGAGCGGCAGATCGTTCCAGGCGATGTTGGCGACGTTCGCGAGCAGCTTGCTGTTGCTGTCTATGCGCAGCGCAAAGCCGCCGATGAGGTTGTCCTTGGCGGCGCGCAATTCGGCCTCGGTCGGGCCTTGGGCGACGTAACGACGCAGCACGTCCTGCGCCACCTGCACGGCCTGCGCGGCCTGGTCGGGGCGCGTCTGCAGGCCCACGACGAAGGCGCCCGCGTGCAGGCCGGGGTTGAACTGGCTATAGACGCTGTAGCTGAGCCCGCGCTTTTCGCGCACTTCTTCGGTCAGGCGCGAAACCAGGCCGCCGCCGCCGAGGATGTGGTTGCCCACGAGCAGCGCGAGAAAGTCCGGGTCGCGCCGCGCGATGCCCGGCTGCCCGATCAGCACATGCGCCTGCGCCGAGGCGAAGGGGATTTTGATTTCCTTCGCGGCGGCCAGCGGCGTGACCTCAGGCACGGGCGGCAGGGGCGCGCAGCCTTGCGGCGGCGTCGGTAAACGCGACAGCAGCGTCGCCACGAGCGCATCGGCCTGCGCGCGCGTCACGGCGCCGACCAGGCTCACACGCGCGCGGCAGGGCGCGAGGTAGCGCGCGTGGAACGCCACCATGTCGGCCACGCCGATGCGCGCGAGGCTCTCCTCGGTGGCATGGTAGCCGTAGGGGTGGCTGCCATAGACTGCGGTGGCGAAGGCTTCTTCGGCCAGGGTGCCGGGGCGCGTGTGCGCCTCCTTGATGCTCGCGCTCCAGCGTGCGCGCTCGCGCTGCCACACGTCCTCGGGCCAGCTCGGCGTGCCAATCTGCCGCGCAGCCAGACGCACGGCGCGCTCGAGCAGCGCAGGCTCGGTGAGCGAGCGCAAGCTGTAGTGCAGCGCGTCGTCCCCGGCCGCAGCGCCGAAGTTCGCACCCAGATCGGCCCAGGCCGCGCCGAGCGCGTTTTCGTCGAGCGGCGCCTCGTCCTGGCCGTTCACCTTGCCGGCTTGCACGCCCTTGGACGCCATCAGCGCCACGGCCTCGGCCAGCCCCGCCTGCGGCGCCGGGTCGCGGCGCTTGCCGGCGTCGAAGTCGACGCGCACATCCAGCATGGGCAGCGAGGGGCTTTGCACCAGCCAGACCTGCGCGCCGCTGGGCTGCGTCCAGTGCTCTATGGGCAGCAACGCCCACGCGGGATTGATGCCAAAAACGGCCATAGCGCCCGTGAATAAAGCGCGAGCAGCTACTCTTTTAATACTTTGCATGGAGGACTCCGTTGTGTCGGGTAGGCCAGCGAACTCAGCGGATCGGCCCGCCCATCGCGGGCGCCTGCGCCTTGCGCCGTGCGTTCGGGTCGATGGGCTGCGGCACCAGCGTTCCCACGGTGAGCTGGTCGTCGCCAAAGTAGCGCGCCGCCACCTGCTGCAATTGCTGCGGCGTGACGCTGCGCAGCAGCGCGAGCAGCCGGTCTTCGGTGTCCAGCGGCAGGCCCAGCACCCAGTTGCTGCCCAGGTCCATCGCACGCGCCATGAGCGAATCGCGCTCGTAAATCGTCGAAGCCGTCCACTGCGTGAGCACGCGCGCGAGCTCCTGCGCGCTCACGCCCTCGCGCGCGATGCGTGCCACTTCGGCGCGCAGGGCCTGCTCGACCTCCTGCGCGCTGCGCCCTTGCGCGGGCACGCCCATGAGCAAAAACAGGCTGGGCCCGCGCCCCGACACCATGGCCGCGCTGTCGGCGCTGTCGGCCACGCGCTGCGCGCCCTGCGTGAGCGCACGCTCCAGGCGCGCGCCGTCGTAGCCGCTGAGCACCGCCGACAAAGCCATGAGCGCGAGCGCGTCGCGGTCTTCCTCGGTGAGCGCATCCACGTGCCGCAGCGTGGGCACGTGGAACGCGAGCGCGACGAAAGCCTGCTCGGCCGGCGCCTTCACGTCTGTGCGCCGCAGCCCGGCCTGCACGGGTTCGGCGCGCGGCTTGCGCGGCGGCACGGCGCGCGCAGGGATGCGGCCGTAGTATTTTTCAGCGAGCGCGCGCACCTGCGCCACATCGACATCCCCCACCACGACCACGGCCGCATTCGCGGGCACGTACCACTGGCGGTGGAACGCGCGCACGTCGCCCGGCGTCATCGCGTCGAGGTCGGTCATCCAGCCGACCACCGGGCGGCGGTAGGGCGAAACCATGAAGCTCGTGGCAAACAATTGCTCGGACAGCACGGCGCGCGGCTGGTCTTCGGTGCGCATGCGGCGCTCTTCCTTGACGACTTCGATCTCCTTGCGGAATTCGGCGTCAGGCCAGGCGTTGTGGGCAAAGCGGTCGGCCTCCAGGCGCATCACCTCGGCCAGGCGATTGGCCGGAATCTGCTGGTAGTAGCCCGTGAAGTCGCGGTCGGTGAAAGCGTTTTCCTGCCCGCCCAGCGCCGCGACGCGGCGCGAGAACTCGCCGGGCGGCACGTTTTTGGAGCCCTTGAACATCATGTGTTCGAGCACATGCGCCACGCCCGAGGTGCCATCGACCTCGTCCATCGCGCCCGCGCGCACCCAGACCATGTGCACCGCCGTGGGCGCACGTCGGTCGGGCAGTACGATGAGCTGCATGCCGTTGGCAAGCGTGAACTGCTGCGCCTGCGCCGCGCCCGCCACGGCGGGAACGGGCGGCAGCATGGCGGCGGGCGCGATGGGCGGCGGCGCGGCGCCAGAATCGTCTGCCCAGGCCGCGCCCGGCCCTAGCAAAACCAAGGCCCCGGCGCAGAAAACACCGCGCAGCAGTGCGGTCACAGAGAAATAGAGTGTCAGAATGCGTTTCATGGTTTGGCTCAGCGGGGTATGCCCCAGAGCGAAAGATTCTACGTAGCGCCCAATGTTCAGTTTTTTCAAGAAAAAATCCCCCCCCTCGCCCGCGGACGCTGCCGCACCCAGTGCCGCACCCAGTGCCGCACCTAATGCTGCGCCCGCGCCCGCCCCGGCGGCGCAAGCCCCGGCCCGGCCTGCGGAGTCCGCCCCTGCTGCGAGCGCGGCGCCCGCATCGGCCTCTGGCGCCGGCGCTTTCGGCTGGCTGCGCAATCCCTTTGCGGGCAAGAGCGCCGCGCCGCCCGCGCCCGCATCGGCCCCGACCTCCGTGCCAGAGCCGGCTCCAGCGCCCGCGGACACGCAAGCGCCCGCACCAGTCTCTGCACCAGTCTCTGCACCAGTCTCTGCACCAGTCTCTGCACCAGTCTCTGCACCAGTCTCTGCACCAGTCTCTGCACCAGTCTCTGCACCAGTCTCTGCACCAGTCTCTGCACCCGCGCCAGCCAGCGCAGCGGCCCCGGCAGCGTCCGCACCGATTGCTGCCGAGCCTGCCGCCCCCACGCAAGCCGCCGCCGCGCCCGCCGAACGCAAAGGCTGGCTCGACCGCCTCAAGGCCGGGCTGCGCAAGACCGGGTCGAGCATCGCGAGCGTGTTCACGGGCACGCAGATCGACGACGCGCTCTACGACGAACTCGAAGAAGCCCTGCTGCTCGCCGACACCGGCGTGCAGGCCACGCAGCGCCTGCTCACCGAGCTGCGCCGGCGCGTCAAGGAAAGCAAAGCCACCGAGCCCGCCGCCGTCAAGGCGCTGCTCGCCGACGCGCTGACCGAGCTGCTGCGCCCGCTGCAAAAGCCGCTGGTGATCGGCGAACATCAGCCCACGGTGATCATGGTCGTGGGCGTGAACGGCGCGGGCAAGACGACCTCCATCGGCAAGCTCACCTGGCACCTCGCGCACGAAGGCGCGCATGTGCTGCTGGCGGCGGCCGACACCTTTCGCGCCGCCGCGCGCGAGCAGCTCGGCGTCTGGGCCGACCGCAACACGGTCGAGATCGTGAGCCAGGAAGGCGGCGACCCGGCCGCCGTGAGCTTCGACGCCGTGCAGGCCGGCAAGGCGCGCGGCAAGGACGTGGTGCTCGTGGACACCGCAGGCCGCCTGCCCACGCAGCTGCACCTGATGGAAGAACTCAAAAAAATCCGCCGCGTCATCACCAAGGCCGAGCCCAGCGCGCCGCACGAGGTGCTGCTCGTGATCGACGGCAACACCGGCCAGAACGCGCTCGCCCAGGTGCGCGCCTTCGACGACGCGCTGCAGCTCACGGGCCTGATCGTCACCAAGCTCGACGGCACGGCCAAGGGCGGCGTACTCGCCGCGATCGCGCAGGAACGCCCCGTGCCCGTGTATTTCATCGGCGTGGGCGAAAAGCTCGAAGACCTCGAAACCTTCGACGCACGCGAGTTTGCGCAGGCTTTGCTGGGGTGAGTAGGCCGTTTCGCAAGGTCTTTCTGGCCGCCCAAGGCACCTAGCAGCCTGTCGGGCTTTGGAATCGTCGGCTGCGAATGCGCCGCAACGGCCCATTTTTCACCGTCTTCTTGCCCCATAGCACCACTATGGGGCTGCGAATCCGGCAAAAACTGGCCTCGCTGGGGCGCATTCTCGCTATCGACGCCCAAAGTCCGACAGGCTGCTAGTGTAGTGTTCGACGCTATCTGCGACATAAAACCGCGTCTTTTCGGCCCGGGCCGCGTTGCAAATCCTCGCGATACCACCCGGTATCGCTGCGGTTTGCGCCTTGCCCAGACCAAAAATCCATCGGTTTTATTTGTCGCATCAAGCATCAAACACTACACTAGGGCGTATTGCCGTTGGGTCTATCGATCAGCCCCCACGAGCCGCACCGTGTGCTCGTCGGCTTCACCACCATAGAAAGCGTCCAAAGCGCTGCGAAACACATCGATTTGCGGCGCCGCCAGCAAGAACAGCGTCATGCATGACCGAAACTTGAGGTCGTCGGGCGCGCCGAAGATCTCGTGCGCCGTCTTCTTGCCCGCATGCGCGAGCACGGGATGCGCGAGATACGCCTGGGCCTCGGCCAAGTTTTGGAGCCCGTAAAACTTTGCCGTGGCGCTGCGCCCAAGCGCTGCGAGCTGTGGAAAGATGAACCACATCCAATGGCTTTGCTTGTGGCCGGCCTGCAGTTCGGCCATCACAGGGGCCATGACGGGCGCCTGCGCCGTCAGGAATCGTTCCAGGTTCAGGGCGGGTTCGTTCATACCTTCTCCTTCTCAGACCCCCGGCGGGAGCTTGGCGGCCATCATCTTGCGTCGGTCCATCCGGCGCCCATCCACGATGAAGGTGCCGTCACCCACCGCGTGCAGCATGCGCTGCTCCTTGCGTTCAGTGTCGAAATACGCCGCGAGCCCCTGCAGCACGACGATGTCGTGCTTTTCGATGATGTCCATGACCTTGCACTCGATGTTGGCCAGGCACTCCTGGATCAAAGGCGCCGCGACATGCCGGGCCGGCGCCCGCGTCAGCGCAAAGCGGGAAAACTTGTCGGTGTCCGCGCCCGAGCAGGTGCCTATGCCGACCACCTTGTCAAGCATGTCCAGGGTGGGAATGGCGAGCACGCATTCCCGGTTTTTTTGCAGCGCATGAAAAGAATGGTTCCATGCACCCGTGGTGATGGCAAAGACCGGGCTGAAGTCCATCACCATGGTCCAGGAAATGGTCATGACGTTGTCCTTGCCCGCGTCGTGCGTGCTTACGAGCACCACGGGCCCTGGCTCTATCAGGGTAAAGGCCTTGCTCAAACTGAATGGCTGCATGGGAACACCTCCGCGTCGCATCCTGGCAGTGCAGCAATTTTCACCCCCGCGCTACGGCGGCGGAAAACTTGAGTTCAGACAAAGCCCAAACCCCCATCGCCTGCTGTATCGCAGCAAAATGGGCGATGCGCAGCAGCCGCGCGGGCATCGAAAGGCAAGAACACGGGAACTTCGGCCTTAGCACTCTATCCAAGCGAGTGCTAACATCCTTTGTCAGCACACGAAAGAGAGGATTCCTGATATGACCACTGCATCTGCAAGCACTACGGCACTGGCCCCCGCCAATCCCTGGGCGCTGGTGCCGCCGTTGGGGAATCTGGACGCTTACATCACCGCGGTCAACCGTCTGCCCATGCTCACCTACGATGAAGAGCAGCGCTACGCCCGCGAGTTCAAGGAACACGGCGACATCGAGGCCGCGGGGCGGCTCGTGCTCTCGCACCTGCGCCTGGTGGTGTCGATCGCGCGCCAGTACCTCGGCTATGGCCTGCCGCACGGCGACCTGATCCAGGAAGGCAACGTGGGCCTGATGAAGGCCGTGAAGCGCTTCGACCCCGACCAGGGCGTGCGCCTCGTGAGCTACGCCATGCACTGGATCAAGGCCGAAATCCACGAATACATCCTGCGCAACTGGCGCATGGTCAAGATGGCGACGACCAAGGCGCAACGCAAGCTGTTCTTCAATCTGCGCTCGCTCAAACAAGGCTTCAAGGCCGACGCAGCCGATGCCGACACCTACCGCGAAACGCTGTCCGAGCACGAAATCGACACCGTGGCCCAGCACCTCAAGGTCAAGCGCGAAGAAGTGATCGAAATGGAAGCGCGCATGGCCGGCGGCGACGTGCTGCTCGACCCGGCCCCGAGCGAGGACGGCGAGCAGGCGTTCGGCCCCATTGCCTACCTGGCCGACGCAGCGCACGAGCCCACGGCGATGCTCGAATCGCGCCAGCGCGAAATGCTGGCCACCGACGGCATCGCCACCGCGCTGCAAACGCTGGACCCACGCAGCCGCCACATCGTCGAAGAGCGCTGGCTCAAGGTCAACGACGACGGCTCGGGCGGCAAGACCCTGCATGATCTGGCCGCCATTTACGGCGTGAGCGCCGAGCGCATCCGCCAGATCGAGGCCGCCGCGATGAAGAAAATGAAAAAGGCGCTGGCGCAGTACGCTTGATGGTGCAGCTTCCATTGCGGGCTGCAAACTGATGCAAAAAGCGCCGCTACTCGCGGCGCTTTTTGTTGTAGCGACGCAAGCTTGAGACTTGCCGTATGGTGGAATACAGGTCTTGCCAAATTTTGGCAAAAAACCCACACTTGCGCCATGAGCACGATGAACATTTCTCTCCCTGACACCCTGAAGTCCTTCGTGGATGAGCAGGTCAGCCAGCGCGGCTACGGCACGAGCAGTGAGTACGTGCGCGAGTTGATCCGCAAGGACCAGGATCGCCTGCAACTGCGTCGACTGCTATTGGCCGGCGCGGCCTCAAAACCGGCGGCACCCGCCGATGCCAGCTACTTCGATGGCCTGCGGGATCGGGTACGCAAGACCGCCAAAACCAACTCCAAGGCGTGAAGCGCAAACCTGTCGTCCCGCGTGAGCAGGCCAACCGGGATGTTGATGAGGCCGTTGCCTACTATCTGACCGAAGCCAATGAGGCCGTGGCGCTTGGCTTCATCGATGCGCTGGAGAAGGCCTACGGCCACATTGCCCGGCATCCGGCAACGGGCTCTCCCCGCTACGCACACGAACTCAACTTACCCGGCCTGCGCGCCTGGCCGCTGACGCGCTACCCGTACCTCGTGTTCTACGTCGAGCATCCGGACCGCATCGACGTCTGGCGCGTGCTGCATGGCCAGCGTGACATCTCGGCGTGGATGCAGGAGCCCGACACGGTGTGATGGTCGGGGCGCCTGGGTATATCTGGGAACCTCTAAAAACCCGAGGGAAAAGCCAGCAGCCCATTTGAGAATGGGCCTTTCCGGATTTAGTTACCTGCCTGGGCTGTGATGAGCATGGTATCGACGGTGAAGCTGCCATCAGCCTCTATGGCAAAGTGCTCAGTCACCTCAGCCCCGGCACGTTGTTGCAAGGACCGAATGGCCGCAACGTGGGCAGCGGCTGTCTTCATCCGCTCGATCCACGAGGAGAACTCCAACCTCAGTCGGAACGTCGTCGCTGTGCAAACAACAAAGCCTGCCGACCCCAGCATGTTTTGCCATTCCACCTGCGAAAAATTTCTCACGTGCGAGGGGTCACGCAACAGTTCCAATGTCTGCAACCAAGTATCGAGCAACGGGACACCCGGTGAGATGACGTCCATGAAGACTGCCAATCCGCCTGGTTTCGATACTCTGTGCATTTGGGTAAGGCCGGCTGGCACATTGCTCCAGTGATGTGCGCTGTAGCGGCTGGCGACCACATCGAAGGATTCCGAAGAACAAGACATGAAATAGCCTCTAGTGTAGTGTTCGACGCTATATGCGACATAAAACCGCGTCTTTTCGGCCCGGGCCGCGTTGCAAATCCTCGCGATACCACCCGGTATCGCTGCGGTTTGCGCCTTGCCCAGACCAAAAATCCATCGGCTTTATTTATCGCATCAAACATCAAACACTACACTAGCCATTGATAATCAACCGCTAGAAGCTATCATTTACGAAGCGATCGGCAATCCCGCAGCAGGCCTCAAAAAGCGTCATTGGGCAGCGCCATCACGCTCTCTCCGCCTTCAACGATGGCGTCGCGCAGACCCGGCACGCGCACGAGGATGTGCTCGGCGTAAAAGCGTGCCGTGGCGATCTTGGCCTGCATGAAGGGCACGTCCTGACCCTGAGCGAGCAGTTCCTGCGCAATCAACAAACTGCGCGCGAGCTGCCAGCCGGCGACGAGGTTGCCGCTCGCGAGCAGGTAGGGCACGCTGCCCGCATGAACGGCGTTGGGCGAAGCCTTGCTGCCGCCGACGACGAAATCCACCACGTCCAGATACGCCTCGCGCGCGGCCTGCAGGCGCCGCGCCATTGCGAGCGCAGCCGGTGTGGCGCTGGCTTGCAGCGCGGCCTCGGTCTGCGCGATCTGCGCGGCAATGGCGCGCGCGGTCTGGCCGCCGTCGCGTGCGGTCTTGCGGCCCACAAGGTCGTTGGCCTGGATCGCCGTCGTGCCTTCGTAGATGGTAAGGATTTTGGAGTCGCGGTAATACTGCGCCGCGCCCGTTTCCTCGATGAAGCCCATACCGCCATGCACCTGCACCCCCAGCGAGCTGACCTCCTGGCTCATCTCGGTGCTGTAGCCCTTGACCAGCGGCACGAGGAATTCGTAGAAGGCTGCGTTTTGCTTGCGCACCTCGGCGTCGGGGTGGTGGTGTGCGGCGTCGTAGGCCGCGGCGGCTACGGTCGCCATCGCGCGGCAGCCTTCGGTGAGCGCGCGCATGGTCATGAGCATGCGGCGCACGTCGGGGTGGTGCACGATAGTGGCGCTCGCAGGCACGCTGCCATCGACGGGGCGGCTTTGCACGCGCTCTTGCGCGTAGCGCGCCGCCTTCTGGTAGGCACGCTCGGCAATCGCCACGCCTTGTACGCCCACGGCGTAGCGGGCCGCGTTCATCATGATGAACATATATTCGAGACCACGGTTTTCCTGCCCCACGAGGTAGCCGATGGCGCCGGGGCCGCCTTGCTCGGCCACGCTGCCGGCGAGGCCGTCGCCATACTGCAGCACCGCCGTGGGGCTGGCCTTGATGCCGAGCTTGTGCTCGATCGACACGCACTGCACGTCGTTGCGCGCGCCCAGGCTGCCGTCTTTGTTCACGAGGAACTTCGGCACCACGAACAGGCTGATGCCCTTGACGCCCTCGGGCGCGCCCTGCACGCGCGCGAGCACCAGGTGCACGATGTTCTCGGCCATGTCGTGCTCACCGTAGGTGATGAAAATCTTGGTGCCAAAAATCTTGTAGCTGCCATCGGGCTGCGGCTCGGCACGCGTGCGCACCAGCGCGAGGTCGGAGCCCGCCTGCGGCTCGGTGAGGTTCATGGTGCCCGTCCACTCGCCGCTCACGAGCTTGTGCAGGTACGTGGCCTTGAGCCCGTCGTCCGCCGCAGTGAGCAGCGCCTCGATCGCGCCGTCAGTGAGCAGAGGGCACAGCGCAAAGCTCATGTTCGCGCTGTTGATCATCTCCACGCAGGCTGCGCCTATGGTCTTGGGCAAGCCCTGGCCGCCGTGGGCCGGCGGATGCTGCAGCCCTTGCCAGCCGCCTTCGGCGTACTGTTGGTACGCCTCCTTGAATCCCGGCGTGGTGATGACGCGCCCGGCCTCCCAGCGCGAAGGGTTGCGGTCGCCCTCGACGTTGAGCGGTGCGAGCACGTCCCCGCTGAAGCGCGCGCACTCCTCGAGCACGGCGCGCGCAGTATCCAAGCCGGCTTCTTCGAGGCCGGGGATTTGCGCGATCTGCTCGATGTTCGCCAAGTGCTCGATGGCGAACAGTATGTCTTTGACGGGGGCGTTGTAGCTCATGGGGGCTCCGGGAATGAGAGAGAAAACGACAAGAGGGCACCGCGAACGATGCCCTCCTTTTTTGTGTGTCAGGCATACCGACGCGAGGCCGGCAGAGGCGCGAAGCTTACAGCGTTAAAGCGCCTTGACCAGTTCCGGCACGGCCTGGAACAGATCGGCCTCGAGGCCGTAGTCGGCCACGCTGAAGATCGGCGCTTCGGGGTCCTTGTTGATGGCCACGATGACCTTGGAGTCCTTCATGCCGGCCAAGTGCTGGATGGCGCCCGAAATACCACAGGCGACATAGAGCTGCGGCGCGACGATCTTGCCGGTCTGGCCCACCTGCAGGTCGTTGGCGGCATAGCCGGCATCGACGGCGGCGCGGCTCGCGCCGATGGCGGCGCCGAGCTTGTCGGCCAGCGGCGGGATCACTTCGTCGAATTTTTCTTTACTGCCCAGGGCCCGGCCGCCCGAGACCACGATCTTGGCCGCGGTGAGTTCGGGGCGTTCGCTCTTGACGATTTCGCTGCCCTGGAAGCTGCTCTTGCCCGAGTCGGCCACCGCAGCCACGGTTTCGACCGCGGCGCTGCCGCCCGTGGCGGGCGCAGCATCGAAGCCTGTGGTGCGCACGGTGATAACCTTCACGGCGTCGGCGCTTTGCACCGTGGCGATGGCGTTGCCGGCATAAATGGGGCGTTCGAAGGTGTCGGGTGACACGACCTTGATGATGTCGCTGATCTGCGCCGCGTCGAGCTTGGCCGCGACGCGCGGGGCGACGTTCTTGCCGCCGGCCGTGGCCGGAAACAGGATGTGTGTGTAGTTGCCCGCAATGGCGACCACCTGGGCCGCCACGTTTTCGGCCAGGCCATGCGCGAGGCTTGCGCCGTCGGCGTGGATCACCTTGGCCACGCCGGCGATCTGCGCGGCGGCGGCAGCAGCGCCAGCGGCGTTGTGGCCGGCGACGAGCACGTGCACGTCAGCGCCGCAGGCCTTGCCTGCGGTGACGGTGTTCAGGGTGGACGCCTTGATGCTGGCGTTGTCGTGGTCGGCGACGATGAGAACGGTCATTTGCTTGAACTCCTTAGATCACTTTGGCTTCGTTCTTGAGCTTGTCCACCAGCGTGGCGACGTCGGGCACCTTGATGCCGGCGCCGCGCTTGGGCGGCTCGCTGACCTTGAGGGTCTTGAGGCGCGGCGTGACATCGACGCCCAGGTCTGCGGGCTTGAAGGTGTCGAGCTGCTTTTTCTTGGCCTTCATGATGTTGGGCAGGGTGACGTAGCGCGGCTCGTTGAGGCGCAGGTCGGTGGTGATGACCGCGGGCAGCGCGAGTTCGAGCACTTCGAGGCCGCCGTCGATTTCGCGCGTCACGCGCAGCTTGTCGCCCGTCACTTCGACCTTGCTCGCAAAGGTGGCCTGCGGCAGGTCGGCCAGCGCGGCGAGCATCTGGCCCGTCTGGTTGGCGTCATCGTCGATGGCCTGCTTGCCGACGATGATGAGGCCCGGTTGCTCTTTGTCCGCGATGGCCTTGAGCAGCTTGGCGACGGCCAGAGGTTGCAGTTCGGCATCGGTTTCGACCAGGATGCCGCGATCGGCGCCTATGGCCATGGCCGTGCGCAGGGTTTCCTGGCAGGCCGCGACGCCGCAAGAGACGGCGATGACCTCGGTCACCACGCCCTTTTCCTTCAGGCGTACGGCTTCTTCTACGGCGATTTCGTCAAACGGGTTCATGCTCATCTTGACGTTGGCAATGTCCACACCGGTACCGTCCGACTTGACCCGGACTTTGACGTTGTAGTCCACCACGCGTTTGACAGGAACTAAGACCTTCATTACTGCGACTCCTTGATGGGGTTGGATGAATTCGAATGCTTGTTAGGTTGAGCCGTCGATTCTAATGGCGCGCGCAAAACATGCCCCAAAACCCTGGAGCCTGAGTGCGTCAAGCACGCCCGCCGCCATGCGCTGAAAAAATAGAACGGTCGTGCGTTTTTGTGCGGGCGATTATAGGCGAGCGCCCTCGCTGCGGGACTGCGCCAGATCACACGGTGGGCTCTGCGGCAGCGCCAGCGGGCCGCTGGGCAGCAAGATCACCCGCGCCAGGCGCCTCTGCATCGGCCGCCTGCCAATGCACCACGCGCTGCGGGTAGGGAATGTCTATGCCGTGCGCGCGCAGAGCGCGCAAAACGGCCAGATTGATTTCGGAGCGCAGGTTGAGCACGCCGTTTTCGGGGTCCACGATCCAAAAGCCTATGGTGAATTCGAGCCCGTCGGCGCCAAAGGCCGATAAGGCCACGCTGGGCGCAGGGTCGCGCAGCACGCGCGGGCTCACGAGCGCGGCTTCGGCAAGCAGGCGCATGACCAGGTCCACATCGCTGTCGTAGCCCACGCTGACCACCGTGGAATGCCACACGCGCGGGTCGGCGAGCGAGAGGTTTTCCACGCGCTGGGTGATGAGCATTTCATTGGGCACGATGGATTCGCGCCCCACGGCCGAGCGGATCAGTGTGTAGCGGCCCGCGATGTCGGTGATGCGCCCTTCGAAACTGTCGATGCGCACGTTGTCGCCTATGCGCACGCTGCGCTCGGCCAGGATGACGAAGCCGCTCACGTAGTTGGCGGCGAGCTTTTGCAAGCCGAAACCTATGCCCACGCCGAGCGCGCCGCCGAACACCGACAAGGCCGTGAGGTCTATGCCCACGGCCGAGAGCGCCAGCACCAGGCCCAGAAACAGCAGCAGCGCGCGCAAGGCATTGCTCAGCGCCTTGCGCACCGAGAGCACGCTGCCGGTGGCCGAGCGCAGCAGGCGCGCCTCGATGGCCGAAGATATCCACAGCGTGACGAGCAGCACGGCGCCCGTCGTGAGCACGCCTTCGAGCAAGGTGCGCACCGACATGCGCGCACCGCCCACCTTCCAGCTGATGTCGTCGAGCTCCTGCAGCACGCGCGGCAGCAGGCCCGTGACCCACAGCACCATGACTAACCACGCAAGCCACGAAATGGTGCGCTCCATGGGTCGCACCCAGGGCGAGCTGGGGAACGCCACCTGCAGCACCTTGACGCCCACGCGGATCACCACGAGTGCGATCAGCACGGGGATCACGAGCTTGAAAGCCGCGAGCGAAATCCACTCGAGCAGCAGCGCGCGCGCCACGTAGCCCAGGCCCAGCAGCACGAGGGGAAACAGGGCGCCATCGACCACTTTGCGCCCAAGCAGAATCGAAGGTCGGCCATCGTTCGTATAGCCAAAGGCCCGACGCAGCGCCGCCACGGCCAGCCACGCGAGGCCCACGCACAAGGCCAGCGCGGCGAGTTCGATGAGCACCGTGGGGTGAAAAAAAGAGCGCAGCAGATGCTCGATCTGCGCGAGCGCGGGGGGCGGTGGTGTCTTGACCATTCAGCCTCGTACTATCAATCCTGGGTCAGCCAGGGCTCAGGGTTTCCAACTTGGCTTGCGCTTTTCGGCAAAGGCGCGCGCGCCCTCCTGGGCGGCCTCGTCCATCATGTTCGCGGCCATGGTCTGGCCCGCGAGCTGGTAGGCCGCCGCGAGTCCGAGTTCACGCTGCTGATACACCAGCGCCTTGCCCATGGCCACGGCCACGCGCGGTTTTTCGAGGATGGCGCGCACGAGCGTTTCGACGGCGTCGTCGAGCGCCTCGGCCGGCACCACGCGGTTCACCAGCCCTTGCGCCTGCGCCGTGTGCGCGTCGATGAACTCGCCCGTGAGCAGCATTTCCATGGCCTGCTTGAGCGGCACGTTGCGCACCAGCGGCACGCTGGGCGTGGCGCAAAACAGGCCGTAGTGGATGCCGCTCGTGGCAAAGCGCGCGTCTGCGGCCGCCACGGCCAGGTCGGCCTGCGCCACGAGCTGGCAGCCCGCCGCCGTGGCCATGCCGTGCACGCGCGCGATCACGGGCACGGGCAACTGCTGCAGGCTCAGCATCACACGGCTGCACTGCGCAAACAAGCGCTGGTACCAGGCCAGATCAGGATGCACAGCCATGTCCTTGAGGTTGTGCCCCGCGCAAAACGCCTTGCCCGCACCGGCCAATACGAGCACGCGCACGCTTTCGTCGCCCTGCAGGGCGTCCAGCGTCTGCTGCAGCGCCGCGAGCATCTCGTCGCCGAGCGCGTTGAAGCGCGCCGGGTCGTTGAGCGTCAGCGTGACCACGCCGCGCGCATCGCGTTGCACGGCGAGCGGGCTGGCGGCGGAGGTCGAAAGCGGGTCATTCATGGGCGGCGCTCCCTCAAACATCCGCGAGCACGCGCAGGTGGGCTTCAACGCTGCGCGCGAGCGCGCTCAAAGCGTAGCCGCCCTCGAGGCACGAGACGATGCGCCCGTTGCTGAAGCGCCGCGCCACGTCCTTGATGCGCATGGTGATCCAGGCGTAGTCCTGCTCGGTCATGCCGAGCTGCCCCATGTCATCCTCGCGGTGCGCGTCGAATCCGGCGCTCACAAAGATCAGCTCGGGCTTGAACTCCTCGAGCCGCGGCATCCAGGTGATGTCGACGATCTCGCGGATTTCCATGCCGCGCGTGTAAGCCGGCACGGGCACGTTGAGCATGTTCGGGCCCGCCGGATGCTCGCCGCTGTAGGGGTAGAACGGGTGCTGGAAAATGCCCACCATGAGCGCGCGCGGATCGCCCGCGAGGATGTCCTCGGTACCGTTGCCATGGTGCACGTCGAAGTCCACCACGGCCACGCGCTGCAGGTTGTAGCGCTGCAGCGCGTACTTGGCGGCGATGGCCACGTTGTTGAAAAAGCAAAACCCCATGGCCTTGTCGCGCGTGGCGTGGTGGCCGGGCGGGCGCACGGCGCAAAAGGCGTTTTCGATCTCGCCGGCCATGACCGCGTCGGTGGCCGCGATGGCCGCGCCTGCCGAGCGCAGCGCCGCGGGCCAGGTGTAGGCGTTGATGGATGTGTCGGGGTCTATCTGCGAGTAGGGCGGGCCGCCGGCCTCGAGGTCTTCGCGCAGCCAGTCGTGCAGGCCGCGCAGCGCCGCAATGTGCAGCCGCGGGTGCGCCAGCTCGATGTCGGCCAGCGCCGCGGGCGGGGCCTCGTAGCGCTCGAGCGCCACGTCCAGCCCGGTGACGAGCAGCCGGTCTTCGATCGCGTCGAGCCGCTCAGGACATTCGGGGTGGCCGGGCCCCATTTCGTGTTTTTTACAGTCGGGATGGGTGAAGTAACCTGTCTTGCTCACAATGCGGCCCTGTCTCTCGATTTTTCCGAACTTTTCATGGATGCACAACGCACAATCCACTCGCTGCTGGATCAGCTTAACACGGTCATCGTCGGCAAGCCGGCGCAGGTGCAGGACTGTGTGGCCTGCCTGCTCGCTGGCGGCCACCTGCTGATCGAGGACGTGCCGGGCGTGGGCAAGACCACGCTGGCGCAGGCGCTCGCGCGCAGCTTCGGCCTGCAGTTCGCGCGCGTGCAGTTCACGGCCGACCTGCTGCCCAGCGATTTGCTGGGCGTGTCCGTGTATGAACGCGCGCAAGAAGACTTCGTCTTCCACCGCGGGCCGGTGTTTGCACAGGTGCTGCTGGCCGACGAAATCAACCGCGCGAGCCCGCGCACGCAAAGCGCCCTGCTCGAAGCCATGGAAGAAAAGCAGGTTTCCATCGACGGCGAAACGCACGCCCTGCCGCAGCCGTTTTTCGTGATCGCCACGCAAAACCCCAACGACCAGTTGGGCACTTACGCGCTGCCCGAGTCACAGCTCGACCGCTTTCTGATGCGCATCTCGCTCGGCTACCCCGACCGCGCCGCCGAGCGCGCACTGCTCGCGGGCGGCGACCGGCGCGCGCTGCTCGAGGGCCTGCTGCCGCTGCTGTCGGGCGAAGACCTGCGCGCGCTGCAAGACGCCGTGCTCGCGGTGCACACCGCGCAGGCGCTGCTGGACTACGTGCTGGACCTGATCGCCGCAACGCGCTCGGGGCGCTGGTTCGTGCAGGGGCTGTCGCCGCGCGCGGGCATCGCGCTCGTGCGCGCGGCCAAGGCGCAGGCGTTGATCCAGGGGCGCGACTACGTCGCCCCCGACGACGTGCAGGCCGTGTTGCCGCAGACCATCGCGCACCGCCTCGTTCCCGTGCTGCCCGCGGGCAGCACGAGCGAAGCGGGGCGCGGCGCCGTCGAACAGGTGCACGCCATGCTCGAGGCCGTGCCATTGCGCTGAGCTTGCACGCATCACACGTCCGCCCTGCGCGCCCCATGCCCGCATCCTCCGCATCCTCCGCACCTGCCGACACCAGTGCCGCACCTGCCGGCCCCGGCCCGCTGCTGCGCCCGCGCGCCTGGCTGCGCGCGCGCTTTGCGCACTGGTGGCAGGCGCGGCTGCCGCTTGCCGACCAGCTCACGCTCACGCAGCGCAACGTGTACATCCTGCCCACGGGGGCGGGCTGGATGCTCGCGCTCACGCTGCTCGTGCTGCTCGTGGCGGCGATCAACTTCCAGCTCAACCTCGGCTATTTGCTGACGTTTTTGATAGCGGGCAGCGCCGTCGCGGGCATGCACGTGTGCCATGCCACGCTGCGCGGCCTGCAGCTACACCTGCTGCCGCCCGCGCCGCAATTCCTGGGCGCGAGCGTGCCCTTGCACGTGCAGCTCACGAACCCGCGCCGCAGCCCGCGCTACGCCATCGCGCTGGCGCTGCGCAACGACGCCGCGCCCGCCTGGGTCTGGTGCGACGTGCCCGCGCAAGGCAGCACACAGGTGCAACTGGCCTGGCGCCCCACGCAACGCGGCTACCAGCGCGTGCCACCCATCGTGCTGCAAACGCGCTTTCCGCTCGGCACCTTCCGCGCCTGGAGCTACTGGCGGCCCGCGGCGCAGGTGCTGGTCTATCCGCAGCCAGAATCCCCTGCCCCGCCGCTGCCGCTGGGCGCGTCAGCCGCAGACCCGCACGGCGCCCGCACCGTAGCCAAAGGCAGCGGGCAGGACGAATGGGACGGCGTGCGCGCCTACCGGCGCGGCGACACGCGCAAGCAGATCGTCTGGAAAAAAGCTGCGCAGGCGCTGGCCGCGGGCTCGGACGCGCTCATCAGCCGCGACGCCGTCGCCACGCCGCGCCAGACGCTCTGGCTGACGCCCGCGCAAGCCGGCCTGCCCACACTGGAGGCGCGCCTGTCCCGCCTCACGGCCTGGGTGCTCGCAGCCGAGCGCCTGGGCCTGCGCTACGGCCTGCGCCTGCCGGGCGTGGAGATCGCCCCCGACCTGGGGCCGGCCCACCAGCGGCGCTGCCTGGAGGCGCTGGCGCTCGCGTGAACATCATTGGAACCGACCCCTATTTCCTTTGCCCCCAATCCATTTTTGATAGCTGCTTGCGCTTGATACTCCTTGTCAAAATGCCTTTTTGGCTTAGAAAACCCCCAATAATTGGAATCTGACCCCAATTACCTCCAATCCTTTTTTGATAGCTGCTCGCGCTTGATGCACCTTGTCAAAATGCCTTTTTGACTTAGAAACCCCCAATAATTGGAATCTGACCCCAATTACCTCTGCGCCATGACCTCGGTGTTCTCCGCCCTCTCCCGCCTGCCCCGTGAAGCGCGCGATACGCTGTTTCTGCTCGGCGTGGTGGGCTGGATCATCGTGCCGCTGATCCCCCACGTTCCGCCGTGGGCCAGCGCTTTTGCGGCGGCGCTGCTGCTGTGGCGCGCGGGGCTCGCGTGGCGGGGACGGCCGCTGCCGGGGCGCTGGGTGCTGGGCGGGCTGCTCGCGCTGGCCGTGGCGGGCACGGGGCTTACGTTCAAAACGCTCGCGGGGCGCGATGCGGGGGTGACGCTGATCGTGCTGCTGCTCGCGCTCAAGACGCTGGAGCTGCGCGCGCGGCGCGATGCCATGGTGGTGTTCTTCCTCGGCTTTTTCACGCTGCTGAGCAATTTTTTGTTCTCCCAGTCGCTCCCCACCGCGGCGGCCATGCTGCTCGCGCTGCTGGGGCTGCTCACGGCGCTGGTGCAGGCGCACATGCCCGTGGGCCGGCCGCCGCTCATGCTTGCCATGCGCACGGCGCTGCGTCTGATGCTGCTGGGCGCGCCGGTGATGGCGGCGCTGTTTTTGCTGTTTCCGCGCATCGCGCCGCTGTGGGGCCTGCCCAAGGACACGCTCGGGCGCAGCGGCCTTGCGGGTGACATGCAGGTGGGGCGCATCGCCGCGCTCGCGCTCGACGACGGCATCGCGCTGCGCGTGCGCTTCGACCTGGCAGGGGGCAAGCACCCGCCGCAAAGCGCGCTGTATTTTCGCGGGCCGGTGCTGTCGAGCTTCGACGGGCGTACCTGGCGGCCGCTCGACGACATGGCGCAGGGCGGGCCGTGGCGGCGCCTGGCCAGCCCTGCGGCGCTGCAGGTCAGCGGCGCGCCGCTGCGCTACGAAGTCACGCTCGAACCCAACCAGCAAAACTGGCTGCTGCTGATCGACGCCGCGCCCGCGCCACCCGCCTTGCCCGAAGGCTTTCAGGCCGCCCTGTCGCCCGAGCTGCTGTGGCGCACGAACCGCCCCGTGATGAGCGTGTTGCGCTATCGCGCCGAGAGCTATCTGCAGTTCCGCCATGGCCCGCTGCAGCGCAACGCCACGCTGCACGCCTACACCGAGCTGCCGGCGGGCTTCAACCCGCGCACGCTCGCGCTCGCGGCGCAGCTGCGCACGCAGACGCCGGTGGCGCCCGGCGCCGACCCGGCCCCTGCGCTGGTGCAGGCGGCGCTCGCGCGCCTGCGCACGGGCGGCTACCGCTACACGCTGGAGCCGGGGGTGTTTGGCACACACAGCGCCGACGAGTTCTGGTTCGACCGCAAGCAGGGCTTTTGCGAGCACATCGCCTCGGCCTTCGTGGTGCTGCTGCGCGCCATGGGCCTGCCCGCGCGCATCGTCACCGGCTACCAGGGCGGCGAGGTGAACCCCGTCGATGGCTACTGGACGGTGCGCCACAGCGACGCGCACGCCTGGACGGAGGTCTGGCTCGCGGGCCAGGGCTGGGTGCGCGTCGATCCCACGGCCGCCGTCGCGCCGGGGCGCGTGGGCAGCTTTGCGCGCCTGCAGGCCCCGGCCGGCGCCTTCGCCACGGCCGTGAACACCGTCATCAGCCCCGGCATGGTGCAGCAGTTGCGCGCCGTCTGGGAGGCGATGAACAACGGCTGGAACCAATGGGTGCTCAACTACACGCAGGGCCGCCAGCTCGACTTGCTGCGCGCGCTGGGCTTCGACGCGCCCGCGTGGCCCGACCTGATTCGCCTGCTCGGCGCGCTCTTGGCCGCAGCCGCGCTGGGCGGCGCCGCCTGGACGCTGTGGGAGCGGCGCCAGCACGACCCCTGGCTGCGCCTGCTCGCACGCACGCGCCGGCGCCTCGCACGCGCGGGCCTGCCGCTGCCCGCGCACCTGCCGCCGCGCGCCATGGCCCGCGCGGTGCAAGCACACTTCGGCCCCGCTGCCGCGCCGCTCGCGCAGTGGCTGCAGCAGCTGGAGCAGCTGCGCTACGCTGCGCCGGCGCCAGGCGCGGCGCAACAGCCAGCACAAACCCTGCGCACGCTCGCCCGCACATGGCGCCGACTGCCCTGGCCGCACCCGCAGCCGCGCCACGAGCGCCGCCAGCGCCACGAGCGCCGCGACAATGGCGGCTGAACGATTCCCGCCACCATGCCAAAGATCCCCTGGATTGCACTTCTTTCGATAGCTGCTTGCGCTGTATCCATCAGCGCAAACGCCCAAAAACACCTGAACATTGCCGCCGACGATCTGCGCGCGGTGCAAGCTACGCCGCAGCCTGCTCCGGCGGCAGCACCCACTTCTGCACCCGCTTCTTCCCCCGCCTCTGCGCCCGCTGCCTCCCCCGCTTCCACACCAGCAGTTTCCACCGCTCCCGCCCCCTTCGCCCCGGCTTCAGCCCCCGGCAACTACGCCGCCCGCCCCGACGCCCTCGCCTTTGCCGACGACCTGACCGCGCGCCGCGGACTCGACGCCGCCTGGGTGCGCGCGGCGCTCGCGCAGGCGCGTTACCTGCCGCAACTGCCCAAACTCGTGCTGCCGCCCCCGCCGGGCAGCGCGGTGAAGAACTGGCAGGTTTACCGCAGCCGCTTCGTCGAGCCCGTGCGCATCCGCGCCGGCGTGCGCTTTTGGCGCCGCAACGCCGCCACGCTCGCGCGCGCCGAACGCGAATACGGCGTGCCTGCGCAGGTCATCGTCGGCATCCTCGGCGTCGAAACCCTCTACGGGCAGCAAATGGGCACACTGCGCGTGCTCGACACGCTGAGCACGCTGGCCTTCGACTTCCCCGCCGAGCACCCGCGCGCGGCCCAGCGCCAGGCGTACTTTCGTGGCGAGCTCGAACAGTTCCTGAGCCTGTGCAGCCACACGGGCCTAGGAGCCTGTCGGGCTTTGGGCGTCGATAGCGAGAAGGTGCCCCAGCGAGGCCAGTTTTTGCCGGATTCGCCGCCCCATAGCAGGACTATGGGGCAAGAAGACGGTAAAAAATGGGCCGCTGCGGCGCATTCGCAGCCGACGATTCCAAAGTCCGACAGGCTCCCAGACCCCACCGAGCCGCGCGGCAGCTACGCGGGTGCCATGGGCATGCCGCAGTTCATGCCCTCGAGCTGGGTGCGCTGGGCCATTGATTACGACGGCGACGGCCGCGTGGACCTGAGCCACAGCGCCGCCGACGCCATAGGCTCGGTGGCCAACTACCTGGCGGGCCACGGCTGGACCCCCGGCATGCCCGCGTACTACGCGCTGCAGTTCGACCCGGCACACCTGCAGCTCGACGCCCTGCTCGCGCCCGACATCCTGCCCAGCTTCAGCGCCGCGCAGATGCAGACGCAGGGCGTGCTGCTCGACGCCGCAGGCCAGGCGCACGAGGGCATGCTGGCGCTGATCGAGCTCAAAAACGGCGCTGCCGCGCCGAGCTATGTCGCCGGCACGGGCAACTTCTACACCCTTACGCGCTACAACTGGTCCAGCTACTACGCCATGGCCGTGCTCGCGCTCGGGCAGTCCGTGGCGCAGGCCTATGACCGCTGACGCTCTCATAAAAGAAGCTATCAGCGCTTGATGGGTAAGCGCTAGAGCCATTTTTTGTTCTAAACCCGGAACCCCAGCCGAGCGTCGCGCGCACGCTGAGGGCGGCAAGCAGCTGCGCATCCCTAGGGACTAACCCGCATACGCTCGCACCCCAGCGGTGGCACTATTTGTCCGAACAAGCAGACAAGGTGACCGGGCGCAGGCTGCTGTCACACGCATCCCCCACACCTTGCCCGGGCTTGCCTTGCGCCGCGCGCCGGCGCATGGGCCACGTCCACGGGCTGCGCCACACCCCACGGACAACCACAGAAAAACGCCCCCCCATGCTCGAAAACGTACTCTCCGGCTACCGCGTCATAGACCTCACCCAAAACGTCGCGGGCCCTTTTTGCACGCAAATCCTCGGCGACCTGGGCGCCGAAGTCATCAAGATCGAACGCCCCGGCGCGGGCGACGACACGCGCGCCTGGCCGCCGCTCTTTCCCTCGGGCGACTCGGCCACCTATGCGGCGCTCAACCGCAACAAGAAAAGCGTCTGCATAGACCTCGACCAGCAAGCCGGTCAGGCGCTCGTGCGCCAGCTCCTGGGCACGGCCGACGTGTTCGTGCACTCGCTCAAGCCCGGCAGCGCCGAGGCGCGCGGCCTGGGCGAGCAGACGCTGCGCG
Organism: Extensimonas soli; assembly: GCF_029211265.1. Lineage (GTDB taxonomy): Bacteria > Pseudomonadota > Gammaproteobacteria > Burkholderiales > Burkholderiaceae_C > Extensimonas > Extensimonas soli. Next base: position 36,908 of record NZ_JARGEL010000004.1, read on the forward strand.
CGGCCCAGCCCGGGCTGATCTACTGCGCCATCAGCGCCTTCGGCCAGGTGGGCCCGCTGCGCTCGCTGCCTGGCTACGACCCGGTGATGCAGGCCTTCACCGGCATCATGAGCGTGACCGGCAACGAAGGCGACGACCCGGTGCGCGTGGGCCCCTCGGTGATCGACCTGGGCACCGGCATGTGGGCCGCCATGGGCACGCTCGCGGCCTTCTTGCAGCGCAGCCGCACCGGCCAGGGCGCCTGCGTCACCGCGAGCCTGCTCGAAACGGCCATGTCCTGGATGTCGCTGCTCTCCGCGATGTTCCTCGCCTCGGGCGCTTTGCCCAAAAAGATGGGCTCGGCCATGACTTCGATGGCGCCGTACGAGCTGTTCAAGTCCGCCGACGGCATGGTGTTCATCGCCGCGGGCAACGACCGCCTGTTCGCCAACGCCTGCGCCGCGCTCGAATGCCCCGAGCTCGCCACCGACCCGCGCTTTGCCACCAACGCCCAGCGCACCACGAACCGCAAGGCTTTGCACGATGCGCTCGAGCAGCGCACGCAGCTGCTGCCCACCCAAGAAATCGTCGCGCGCCTGCGCCGGCACGGCGCACCCTGCAGCGAGATGCACAACATCGCCCAGATGATCCAGCACGAACAGGTGCAGGCCACGCAAATGCTCAAAGACCTGCCCTTGCCCAAGGTGCCCGAGCACCGCGCCATGGCCTTGCCGCTGGCACTCGACCACCAGCGCAGCCAGCAATGGGCGCCCCCGCCAGCGCTGGGCGCGCACACGCTCGAGGTGCTGCAGGGCCTGGGCTGCAGCGACGCGCAGATCGCGGCGCTGCGCGCGCAGGGGGTGATTGCGTGACATTGCCTGCCGCGGCACACCAGCAGCCGCGCCGCGCGCCCTCTTCTCTCTCTTGGCCCCACGCTTTTTGATCCATTTCCTGAGAGCCATTTCATGAATTTCGACTACACCGACACCCAAAACGAAATGCGCGCCGCCGTGCGCGCGCTATGTCAGGAGTTTGGCGACGAATACTGGCGCCGGCTCGACGAGCAGCACGCTTATCCCGAGGAATTCGTACAGGCCATGACCAAGGCGGGCTGGCTCGCGGCGCTGATCCCTGAGGAATACGGCGGCTCCAACCTCGGCATCCTCGACGCGAGCCTGATCCTGCAGGAGGTCAACCGCTGCGGCGGCAACGGTGCCGTGTGCCACGCGCAGATGTATACGATGGGTTCGGTGCTGCGCCACGGCAGCCCCGAGCAAAAGCGCAAATACCTGCCGCGCATCGCCGACGGCAGCCTGCGCCTGCAGGCTTTCGGTGTGACCGAGCCCGACGCAGGCTCGAACACCATGCGCATCAAGACCTTTGCGCGCAAGGTGCCGGGCGGCTATGTGATCAACGGGCAAAAAATCTGGACTTCGCGCTTCATGCAGTCCGACCTGTACCTGCTCATCACGCGCACCACGCCGTATGAAGAAGCCAAGCGCAAGACCGACGGCCTCACGCTGTTCCTCGTGGACATCCAAAAGGCCGGCCCCGCGCTGCAGGCCAAGCCGATCCGCACCATGCTCAACCACCACACCAACCAGGTGTTCATCGACAACCTCGAAGTGTCGGATGACGACCGCATCGGCGAGGAAGGCAAGGGCTTTTACTACCTGCTCGACTCGCTCAACGCCGAGCGCATCATCGCCACGGGCGAAATCCTCGGCAACGGCCAGTGGCTGGTCGAACGCGCTTCGCGCTATGCAGGAGAGCGCGTGGTGTTCGACCGCCCCATAGGCATGAACCAGGGCGTGCAATTCCCGATCGCGCGCGCGCACATGAACCTCGAAGCCGCCGAACTCATGCGCAACAAGGCCGCGGCCCTGTTCGACCAGAATCGCCCCTGCGGCCCCGAGAGCAACATGGCCAAGTACCTCGCGAGCGAAGCCGCCTGGGAGGCTGCCGAGGCCGCGATGACCACCTACGGCGGCTTCGGCGTGGCCTGCGAATACGACATCGAGCGCAAGTGGAAAGAGACACGGCTGTTTCGCACCGCGCCAATCTCCAACAACCTCGTGCTCGCGCAAGTGGCGCAGCACCAGCTGGGCATGCCGCGCTCGTACTGATCGAGGCCAGCCCTAGGAGCCTGTCGGACTTTGGAATCGTCGGCTGCGAATGCGCCGCAGCGGCCCATTTTTTACCGTCTTCTTGCCCCATAGCACCACTATGGGGCGGCGAATCCGGCAAAAACTGGCCTCGCCGGGGCGCATTCTCGCTATCGACGCCCAAAGTCCGACAGGCTCCTAGGAGCAATAGTTCGGCATCGAAACCGATCCGGCATCCGCCGCCACCCTGAGGAGCCATCCATGACTCACACGCTGCCGCGCCGTCTCGACGCTTCGCTCGACGACAAATACACCCTCACCGAGGGCTGGGCCTACATGACCGGCACGCAGGCGCTGGTGCGCCTCGCGCTCGACCAGCGCCGACGCGACGTGGCCGCCGGCCACCACACCGCGGGCTTCATCTCGGGCTACCAGGGTTCGCCGCTTGCGGCGATCGACGGCGCGCTGCGCAAGACGAGCAAGCTGCTGCAAGAGAACCACATCGTCTTTCGCCCCGGCGTGAACGAGGAACTCGGCGCCACCTCGGTGTGGGGCTCGCAGTATGTGAACATGTTCCCCGGCGCGAAATACGACGGCGTGTTCGGCCTCTGGTACGGCAAGGGGCCGGGGCTGGATCGCGCGATGGACGCACTGCGCCACGCCAACTGGGCCGGCACGAGCCGCCTGGGCGGCTCGCTCGCGCTGGTCGGCGACGACCACGGCGCCAAGTCCTCCACCGTGGCCTGCTATTCCGACATCGCGCTCGAATCGCTGGGCATGCCCGTGCTCTACCCGAGCAACGTGCAGGAGATCCTCGACTATGGCCTGCACGGCATCGCCATGAGCCGCTACAGCGGCGCCTGGGCCAGCCTCAAGCTCGTCACCGACGTGGTCGAGAGCGCGAGCGTGCTGCAGCTCTCGCCAGAGCATCCGCACATCACCCTGCCAGACGCGGACGCGACGTTTGATACCGAGCGCTGGATCCAGCCCGCGAGCCTGGCGACCATCCTGCCGGCCGAAGAAACGCTCTACCACCGGCGCCTCTACGCTGCCCTCGCCTACGCGCGCGCCAATGGCATCAACCGCATCACGCACGATGCGCGCGAGGCGTGGCTGGGCATCGTCTGCGCGGGCAAAACCTACCACGAGGTGCGCAAGGCCCTCGCCAACCTGGGCCTGGACGCAGAACGCGCGCTGGCAGCGGGCGTGCGCGTGCTCAAGCTCGGCATGGTCTGGCCCGTCGATCCGGAAATCGTGCGCCAGTTCGCGCGCGGGCTGCGCACCGTGCTCGTGGTCGAAGAAAAGCGCCCGCTCGTCGAAGACCAGGTGCGCTCCATCCTCTACGGCGCACCCGACGCGCCGCGCGTGCTCGGCAAGGTGCGCACGGGGCATTTGTTCGACGCCAGCCCGGCCTGGCTTTTCCCCAACGCAGGCGAAATCAACGCCCTCATGGTCACGCGCGTGCTCAGCCAGGTGCTCGCCGAACGCGACCCGAGCTTCGCGAACTGGCAGGCGCCGCCCAACACGGTTGCGCTGCAAAGCACGCCCGCGGTGCGCCGCACGCCGAGCTTTTGCTCGGGTTGCCCGCACAACCGCTCGACCAAGCTACCGCCCGGCAGCCGCACGCTCGGCGGCATAGGCTGCCATGGCATGCAGCTGATCCTCGATCCGGCCAATTGCAAGACCATCTCGCAAATGGGCGGCGAGGGCGCGCAGTGGGTGGGCCAGCAGCCCTTCACGCAAGAGCGCCACGTGTTCGCCAACCTCGGCGACGGCACCTACGCGCATTCGGGCTCGCTCGCCATCCGCCACGCGGTGGCCGCGGGTGTGCCCATCACCTACAAACTGCTCGCCAACGGCTTCGTCTCCATGACCGGCGGGCAGCCCATCAGCGGTGGCCAAACCGTGCCGCAAATGGTCGAAGCCCTGCGCGCCGACGGCGTGCAGCGCATCGCGGTAGTCACGGACGACCTGCAAAAGTATGCGGGCGTGCAGTTCCCCGCCGGTGTGCCGCTGCTGCCGCGCAACGAAATGGAGCGCGTGCAGGCCGAGATGCGCGAGTTTCCGGGCGTCTCGGCCATCATCTACGAGCAACCCTGCGCCACCGAGCGCCGGCGCCTGCGCAAGCAAGGCCAATGGGAAGATCCGCCCAAGCGCAGCTTCATCCACAGCGCCGTGTGCGAAGGCTGCGGCGACTGCGGCAAGGTTTCCACGTGCCTCTCCATCGAGCCGCTGGACACCGAATTCGGGCGCAAGCGGCGCATCAACCAATCGACCTGCAACAAAGACTTCAGCTGCGTCGAAGGCTTTTGCCCGAGCTTCGTCACCGTACACGGCGGGCGCCTGCGCAAACCCGAGAAAAGCGCCACAGCGCCGCAGCGCTTCGACGTGCCCGAGCCCGAGCACGCGCCACTCACGGCACCGGTGCACGTGCTCGTGGGCGGCATTGGCGGCACCGGCGTCGTGACCATAGGCCAGGTGTTGGCGATGGCGGCTTATGTCGATGGCACGCCCTGCCTCTCGCTCGACGTGATGGGCCTCGCGCAAAAATACGGCGCGGTCTATTCGCACCTGCACTTCGCGCCGAGCGCCGAGCAGCTCACGGCGCCGCGCATAGGCCCCGGCGAGGCCGACACGCTGATCGGCTGCGACCTGATCGTCGCCTCGGGCGACGAGCCCGTGTCCATGCTCGCGCCCGGGCGCAGCCACGCCGTGCTCTGCAGCGAAGTCACCGCCACGGCCGAATTTGCGCGCAACCCCGACTGGGACGCCAGCCCCGAGCAGCTCATAGAGCGCGTGCGCCGCGTCACCGGCGACGCGACCACGCTGGTCGAAGGCCAGCGCCTGGCCGTAGCGCTGCTCGGCGACGCGATCGCCTGCAACATGCTGATGGTGGGCGTTGCCTGGCAGCGTGGGCTGCTGCCGCTGTCGCTCGCCGCCATCGAGCGCGCGATCGAGCTCAACGGGGTGTCGGTCGCCATGAATCGCGAGGCCTTCCACTGGGGCCGCTGCATCGCGCACGACCCGGCCCGCGTCGAGCGCATGGTCTCGGGCGCGCAGGTGATCCAGTTCCGGCCGCGCCACGCGCAACCGAATCTCGAAGAAACCATCGCGCGCCACGTGGCCTATTTGACCGAATACCAAAACGCCGCCTACGCCAAGCGCTATCAAAACTTCATCGCTGAAGTGCAGCGCGCCGACACACAAGCTGCGCATAAACAAGCGCTGAGCCTGGCCGTGGCGCAAAGCTACTTCAAGCTGCTCGCCACCAAGGACGAATGGGAGGTGGCACGCCTCTACACGCTGCCGAGCTTTCGCGCAGAAATCGAGCAGACCTTCGAGGGCGACTACGAACTGCACTTTCACATCGGCGGCGGCCCCTTCGCCAAGACCGACCCCCAAACGGGTAAAGCCGTCAAGCGCGAAGTGGGCCCGTGGCTCCTGCGCGCGTTCACCGTGATGGCGCGCCTGCGCGGCCTGCGCGGCACACTGTTCGACCCCTTCCGCCACGGCGCCGAGCGCAAGCTCGAACAAGCGCTGCTCGCCCAGTATGAGCAAGACCTGCGCACGCTGCTGCCCAGGCTGAATGCAGACAACTACACGCAGGTGGTGGCTTTCGCCGCGCTGCCGCAAAAAATTCGCGGCTTTGGCCATGTCAAACTGGCGAACGCCCAGGCTACTGCAAGCGAGCGCGAACGGCTGCTGCAGGCGCTGGCCATTCAGGCCACTCCCGCCGCGGTGACGCAAAGTCTGACGCGGGCTGCATAACTCTCCGCCTCTCACTCCGCCGCGGGCAGGGGCATGGCCTGCTCGATCAGGCTGGCGTGCAGGGCGGCGCCCAGGGGCAGGATTTCGTCGTTGAAGTCGTAGCGACTGCTGTGCAAGGTGCCGCCACTGGCGGCACCTCCTTGCCCCAGGCGCAGATAGGCCCCGGGCTTGAGCTGCAGCATGAAGGCAAAGTCCTCCGCCCCCATGCTGGGCTCGAGATCACGCACCACGTGGTCGCCCCCCACGAGCGATTCGGCCACCTGGGCGGCGAAAAGGGCTTCGCTTTCGGTGTTGATGGTGGCTGGATAGATGCGCTCGTACTGCACCGTGGCAGTGGCGCCCAAGCCCAGCGCCACGGCGCTGCACATTTCCTTGAGGCGCTTTTCCACCATTTCCTGCACCTCGGGCTTGAAGGTGCGCACCGTGCCCACGAGGCGCGCCTTGTCAGGCAGCACGCTGAAGGCCCCCAGATCGCCCGCCTGCATGGCGCACAGACTGAGCACCGCGCTGTCCATGGCCCGCACGTTGCGCGCGACGATGCTTTGCGCCGCGGTGATGATGTGCGCCGCCGCCAGCACCACGTCCACCGCCTGGTAGGGGTGCGCGCCATGCCCGCCGCGCCCGGTGATGTCTATGGTGATGCGGTCTGCCGCGGCCATCATGGGGCCAGGGCTCAGGCCCACCGTACCTGCCGGCAAAGCCGGCCAGTTGTGCATGGCAAAGATCGACTGCACCGGAAAGCGCTCGAACAAGCCATCCTCTATCATCGCGCGCGCACCGGCGTAGCCCTCTTCGCCAGGCTGAAACACCAGCACCGCAGTACCGTCGAAATTGCGCGTCTGCGCGAGGTAGCGTGCTGCGCCTATCAGCATCGCCGTGTGGCCATCGTGGCCGCAGCCGTGCATCAGGCCCGACTTGCACGACTTCCAGCCAAACTCGTTGTGCTCGACCATGGGCAGAGCGTCCATGTCGGCGCGCAGCCCCACCATGCTGCCGCTGGAGTGGCCACGCCCGCGCACCACCGCCACCACACCGGTGCGGCCTATGCCGTCGTGGATTTCATCGACGCCGCACAGCTTGAGCGCCTCTTTGACGCGCGCGCTGGTATAGACCTCCTGAAACCCCAGTTCAGGGTGCGCATGCAGGTCGCGGCGCAGCGCCGTCAGTTCGGGGTGGTACTGCGCAATCTGCGCAAATGCACGTCCGCCGATGCGCAAACGAGGGGCTGACATTTCGATCTCCTGATTCGTTACCGCCGAGTAGGCAAGCAAAGTGCAGTCCACCAAAACAAAAGCAAAACGCCAGCCCAGAGGCCGGCGTTTTGCTGGGGATCAAGCGAAGAAGCCGCGCAAGGCAGCCTCTGCTGGATTAGAACGAGTGGCTGATACCAAACTCGTAGGCGTTGACGGACTCGCCGGCATTGATCGTGACGCCAGACAGGCCGCTGATGCCGGTGCCGCGCTTGGCAATACCGTCGTTCGAGACGTGCGAGTAGGTGCCGTACAGCGCGGTGCGCTTGGACAGGTTATAGACATAACCCAGCGAGTACTGCTTGGAGTCATTGTCGGCGACGAGGTTGTCGCTCTTGTCACGCAGGTCGTTGTACGAGAAGCGCACCACGCCAGGGCCCACGGGAGCAGTCAAACCAACCAGCCACATTTGGTACTTCTTCTCAGTCAGAACGCCTGCCGACTTGGCCTTTTCCTGGTTCCACATCACGAAGGGCTTGATCACGCCGAAGTCGTAGCTGGCGCCGATGCCATAAGCCTCTGCGTCCTGCAGGAGAGCGGAGCTTGCCAGGGCAGGATCCTTGTCGGACAAAGCATTCTTCTTGATCTTCATGTAGTCGGCGCCGATGTTCAGCGGGCCGTTGGCATAACCGCCACGCACACCATAGCCATCGCCGTTGTTGGTCATGTTGGTGTTATACAGAGAAGCGCTGCCGGCCTTCTCACCGAAGATGTATTGCACTTGGCCGTAGAAGCCGCCGAGGTTCGAGGGCAGGAAGTAGCTGATCGTGTTGCTCTTGCGATCGTCGATGCCGGTGATCTGGTTCTTCATCAGGCTGCCGGCGCCAGTGGCGTCGAACGGATCGAACGCCAGCAGGTTGTTGTAGTGCGAAGTATTGTCGCGGCCAAGGCGCACTTCACCCCAGTTGTCGCCCATCAGGCTGATGGTCGAGCGGCGCTTGAATTGCAGACCACCGCCGTAGGCACCGTTCTTGTTGCCGTCGCCGGTGTCAGCGTTGATGCCGGCTTCAAGCCAGAAGCCAGCCTTGAGGCCACCGCCGAGGTCTTCCACACCACGAACGCCCAGACGGCTGGTCTTGAGGCCACCGTTGGTCAGGCCGGTCACCGAGTTGGTGCCAGAGCTGTGACCCACACCTACGTCCATCACGCCAAACAGGGTGACGGACGACGATTGCGCCATGGCAGCGCCGGAAGCTGCCAGGACAGCCAAAGCAATCAGAGACTTTTTCATTGCGAATACTCCTTTGGGTTAAACATGTGGCGCCGGCTTGGATGCCAAAATGGTGCATCGACTACACCCCTATCCAACCGGGCAACGACCTCCTTGATCGGGAAGCTGTTGTGATTGCACCAGATGCAGGCGCATTGCGCAAAAGAAAATCGCAGTCTAGGGTCAACCCGTTGCTGCATCGCAACAGTTCCGCCATTTTTGAGGCGATCGTTCTGATGTCATATTGCAAAAATACGACCTAAGCGATTGATCTATCTCTATAAAACATCCTCCCTCGACCAGCGTTCGCAGTGCGCCCCCTACAATGCGCCCGGATTGCTCTGATGCCCCTGAAAAGGGCAACAGCATTTTCTGTGCCACCAAATTTCCCTCTCGCCTCCCTATCCAGTCCCGCTCCATGGATTCCTTGCTCACCGCCGCCGACACGGCATTGCGCACCTTGTTCGCCAACCCAAAGGCTGCAGAAGAATCGCCCGCGGCATTGGCTGCACCTGCCAGCGAACAGACGGACGCAGCGCTCTCGCCCGAAGAAAAGCGCCTCGCGGGTGCGCTGATGCGCGTGAACCACGTGGGTGAGGTCTGCGCGCAGGCGCTCTACACGGCGCAGGCGGCCGTCACGCATGACGCTGCCTTGCGCCAGCACCTGCTTCAGGCGGCGCGCGAAGAGCTCGACCACCTCGCGTGGACGCGCGAGCGCATCGATGCTCTGGGCGCGCGCCCCAGCCTGCTCAACCCGCTGTGGTTTGCGGGCGCGTTCGCGATCGGCCTGGTGGCGGCCAAGGTCAGCGACCGTGTGAGCCTGGGTTTCGTGGTCGAGACGGAAAACCAAGTGTCTGCGCACCTGCAAAGCCATTTGCAGCGCCTGCCAGCGCAGGATGCGGCCTCGCGCGCCGTGGTGGCGCGTATGAAGGACGACGAGGAGCGCCACGCCGCGAACGCGCGCGCCGCCGGCGCAGTCGAGCTGCCGCCGCCCGCGCGCGCGCTCATGAGGCTCGCCGCCAAGCTCATGACGACGACGGCGCACTTCGTTTGATGGGCGGCGCCAGCAGCGGCGCTCAAATCTGGACGCTCAGACTTCCACGATCTCGAAGCCGGTGCTGATCTGCGCGGTCTTGCCCAGCATGATGCTGGCCGAGCAGTATTTGTCGTGGCTCATGGCGATGGCGCGCTCCACGGCGGCGGGCGGGATGCCCTTGCCCGTCACGGTGAAGTGCATGTGGATGCGCGTGAACACCTTGGGGTCGGTGTCGGCGCGCTCGGCCGTGAGTTTGACGCTGCAGCCGCGCACGTCGTGGCGCCCGCGCTTGAGGATCAGCACCACGTCGTAGGCCGTGCAGCCGCCCGTGCCCGCGAGCACGGTTTCCATGGGGCGCGGCGCGAGGTTTTGGCCGCCGTTCGTGGGGTTGGCGGCGTCGGGCGCGCCGTCCATGGCGAGTACGTGGCCGCTGCCGGTTTCTGCCACGAAGCCCATGGCCGAGCGCGTGCCGGCCGCGCCGGTCCAGGTGACTGTGCATTCCATCTCAAGATTCCTCCGCTTGGTGTGTGCCGCTTTTGCGACATATTTCGTTCATGAAGTGAATTTTTGCTGCATCGCAGCAAACGCTGTGCTACAGTTACGCCATGCGTTGGTTCTTTGGTAGCAACGCCTCGATTGTCTCCTCCATCTCCTCAAAGGATGGATTCAGCCCCGGGCCGCAATGCCTGGGGCTTTTTTTTGCCTCTTTGACGGCTGTCTTGCGCCTTTTTCGGCCACCGCCACGGCCTAGGAGCCTGTCGGACTTTGGAATCGTCGGCTGCGAATGCGCCGCAGCGGCCCATTTTTTACCGTCTTCTTGCCCCATAGCACCACTATGGGGCGGCGAATCCGGCAAAAACTGGTCTCGCTGGGGCGCATTCTCGCTTTCGACGCCCAAAGTCCGACAGGCTCCTATGATGGCGGCCCCGCGTGCGCGGGCATCCGGCTGACCTTCACCATCGACCCATGAGTTCGCACCTGACCCCCTTCGACTACCTGAAAAAAATCCTCACCGCACGCGTCTATGACGTGGCCGTGGAGTCGCCGCTGGAGCCCGCGCGCAACCTGAGCCGGCGCCTGCACAACAAGGTGCTGCTCAAGCGCGAGGACCAGCAGCCCGTGTTCAGCTTCAAACTGCGCGGCGCGTACAACAAGATGGCGCAACTGAGCCCCGAGCAGCTGCAGCGCGGCGTGATCTGTGCCTCGGCGGGAAACCACGCGCAGGGCGTGGCCATGAGCGCACAAAGGCTGGGCACGCGCGCGGTGATCGTCATGCCCACGACCACGCCGCAGCTCAAAATCGACGCCGTCAAAACGCTCGGCGGCGAGGTGGTGCTGTGGGGCGACAGCTATTCCGACGCCTACGCGCACGCGGTGGCGCTCGAACGCGAACAGGGCCTGACTTTCGTGCACCCGTTCGACGACCCGGACGTGATCGCAGGCCAGGGCACGATTGCGATGGAAATCCTGCGCCAGCTGCAAAGCCTGGGCAGCAACCGGCTCGACGCGGTGTTCGTCGCGATCGGCGGCGGCGGGCTCGTGAGCGGCGTGGCGAACTACATCAAGGCCGTGCGCCCCGAGATCAAGGTGATCGGCGTGCAGATGAACGACTCCGACGCCATGCTGCGCTCGGTGCAGGCGCAAGAGCGCGTCACGCTGGCCGACGTGGGCCTGTTTTCGGACGGCACGGCCGTGAAGCTCGTGGGCGAGGAGACGTTTCGCATCACGCGCGGGCTGGTCGATGGCTTCGTAAGCGTGGACACCGACGCGGTGTGCGCGGCGATCAAGGACGTCTTCGTGGACACGCGCAGCATCGTCGAGCCCGCAGGAGCGCTCGCCGTGGCGGCGATCAAGCAGTACGTGGCGCAGCACAAGACGCGCGGCGAGACCTACGCGGCCATTTTGTGCGGCGCGAACATGAACTTCGACCGCCTGCGCTTCGTGGCCGAGCGCGCCGAGGTCGGCGAGGAGCGCGAGGCGCTGCTGGCCGTGACGATTCCCGAAGAGCGCGGCAGCTTTCGGCGCTTTTGCGAGCTCATCGGCAGCCTGCCCGGCGGGCCACGCAACGTGACCGAGTTCAACTACCGCATCAGCGACGCCGCGCTCGCGCATGTGTTCGTGGGCCTGACCACGCACGGCAGGGGCGAATCGAAAAAAATCGCCCAGCACTTCGAGCGCCACAATTTTCGCGCGCTGGACCTCACGCACGACGAGCTTGCGAAAGAGCATTTGCGCCACCTCGTGGGCGGGCCTTCGGCGCTCGCGCAGGACGAGCGCCTGCTGCGCTTCGTCTTCCCCGAGCGGCCCGGCGCGCTGCTCAAGTTTTTGAGCCTGATGCAGCCGAGCTGGAACATCAGCCTGTTCCACTACCGCAACCAGGGCGCAGACTATGGCCGCATCCTCGTGGGCCTGCAGGTGCCGCCCGAGGACGATGCGCTCTTTGCAGAGTTTCTGGCCACGCTGGGCTACCCCTGGGTAGAAGAGACGAACAACCCGGCGTACCAGCTTTTCTTGCGCTGAGTTTTAGGTCAAATCGGCCTTTAGCCAATAGTGGACAAGCGCTAGTGTAGTGTTTGATGCTTGATGCGACAAATAAAACCGATGGATTTTTGGTCTGGGCAAGGCGCAAACCGCAGCGATACCGGGTGGTATCGCGAGGATTTGCAACGCGGCCCGGGCCGAAAAGACGCGGTTTTATGTCGCAGATAGCGTCGAACACTACACTAGCAGCTATCGATTCAGGAGCTCCGCGATGTGCCAAGCCCTGCGCCACTACCTGCTCGCGCTGCAGTTTTTCACGCGCATCCCCGTCACGGACCGGCTCGCGCGCTGGGTGGGTTACAGCCCGGCCCTGCTGCGCGCGAGCGCCGCGCATTTTCCGGGCGTGGGCTGGATCGTCGCGGGCGTGGCGGTGCTCGTGTATGCGGCCTTGCACCTGACGCTGGCGCCCAAGCCCTGGGCGAGCGCGGTGGCCGCGGTGTTTTGCACCATTGCCACGGTGCTGCTCACAGGCGGCTTTCATGAAGACGGCCTGTGCGACGTGGCCGACGGGCTGGGCGGAAGTCTGGAGCGCGAGCGTGCGCTCGAAATCATGAAGGATTCGCGCATCGGCGCGTTTGGCGCCATGGCTCTGGTGCTCGCGCTGCTGGCCAAGATCAGCCTGCTCGCGCTGCTGGGCGCGCAAGGCCCCGCGCCTGCACTCGCGGCACTCGCGGGTGCGCACGTGCTGTCGCGCTTGTGGCCGCTGCTCGTGGTGCGCACGCTGGTGCATGTGGGCGACAGCGCACGCTCCAAAAGCAAGCCCTTGGCCGACCAGATCAGCTCCAGCGCGCTGGCAGCGGCTTTTTTGTGGTGTTTGATGCCGTTGGCGCTCGTCTGGTGGGCGCAGTCAGCTTTGTTTTTGCTAGCGGCTTGCACGCTCAGCGCGCTTGCGGCCGCGTGGCTCGCGTGGCGCTTTGCACGACGTCTGCAAGGCTACACGGGCGACTGCCTCGGCGCCGTGCAGCAGGTCAGCGAAATCGGGTTTTATCTTGGCGCGGCGCTGGCGTTGTAATAGTGCAGCACTTGGTAGCGCGTGCCCACGGTCTTTCGCGGCGCGTCGGGCGCCATCACGGGGTGCGACTCGACCAGCGCATAACGCGAGACATGCCAGCGCACCGGACTTGCGAGCGGCGCAGGCACTGGCCCGTCGTAACGCCGCGCCAGCGTGATATGCGGACGGAACGCGCGCTGCTCCACGGGCAGGCCCTGGCACTGCAGCGCCGCGCTCAGCGCCGCATGCAAGGCCTTGAGTGCAGGCGGGAGCTCGTCGGGCAGCGCCACGAGCATGCCGCGCGGCCAGCGCTCGCAGCGGCGCAAAGCCAGATCGAAGGGCGCAAAGGGCACGCGCAAGCCTTCGACCAGCGCCGGCAGCCGCTGCCGCGGCACCGCGCCCAAAAAGTGCAAGGTCAAGTGAATCTGCTGCGGGGGCACCATGCGGCCATGTGCGGCCTCTGGCGCCAAGCCGAAGCGCTGCGCCAGGGCAGCGGCCCAGCCGGGCGTAGGCCAGAGCGCGAGGAACAGGCGTGCGGTGGCAGGAGCGGCTGCGGGTGCAGTCGTGGACTGCGCAGCCGGAGCGGGCAAGGAGCGTGCGGGCTTGGACATGGAGCGGTGCTTTACCGTGTATCTTCCGATCATGCCCTGGAACGCCGAGCACTACCCCGTCGCGATGCGGCACTTGAGCACGCCTGCGCGCCGCAAGACCATAGGAGCCTGTCGGACTTTGGGCGTCGATAGCGAGAATGCGCCCCAGCGAGGCCAGTTTTTGCCGGATTCGCAGCCCCATAGTGGTGCTATGGGGCAAGAAGACGGTAAAAAATGGGCCGCTGCGGCGCATTCGCAGCCGACGATTCCAAAGTCCGACAGGCTCCTAAAAATTGCCAACGCCCTGCTCGCTGAAGAGATGGACGAAGGCCGCGCGATCCGCATCGCGATCGCCAAAGCCAAGGAATGGGCGGCGCACCATGGTTTGCCGGTGCACGACGACGCATGGGATGGCCCGCGCGATGCCTGAAAACAGGCCCGAAAACGCGACGGACGGCGCGCAGCTCTGGCTCGTGCGGCATGCGCTACCGCTCGTGGCGCCGGGCGTCTGCTATGGGCGCCTCGATGTGGCGGCCGATCCTGCGCACACACAAGCATGCGCGCAGCGCCTCGCGCAGGCGCTGCCGCAGCGCGCGCACGTGGCCTACTCAACGCTACAACGATGTGAGCTACTCGCGCAGTATCTGCAAGCGCTGCGACCAGATTTGGCCTATGAACCCGAGGCGCGCCTGTGCGAGCTCGACTTCGGCCAGTGGGAGGGCCACGCCTGGAGCGACATCGGCGCGGCGGCGCTGGACCGCTGGGTGCAGGACTTTGCCACGCACCACCCCGGCGGCGGCGAATCCTTGGCCGAGATGCTGGCGCGCGTCGCGCACACGCTGCAGCAGGCGCGCGAACGGGCACGCACGACGGGGCAATCGCAGCTGTGGATCACGCATGCAGGCGTGGCGCGCTGCGTGGCCTGGCTGCAAGCGCAAGGCTATGCGCACGACCACACCTTGGACAACATGCGCCTGCCCCATGCCCATGAGTGGCCGCAGCGGGCACTGGCGTGGGGCGAATGGCAGCGCATCGACCTGCTATGAGCCCAGAAACGGCACGCAGAACGCGCAGAGCACGCCTCAAGGCTTGCGCGGCAATTCGAGCGTGAACGCGGCGGGGCCCTCAGGTGGGCCCAGGCGCGCCTCGCGCTGGCCGAGCGGGAGCAGCACCAGGCCATCTTCGACTTGCGCGCCCACGCGGTACGGTTTGGGCGGTTTGCCATCGACCGCGATCAGCGCTGCACCACCGCCGCTTTGCTGCCCCGCGAGCACGCCCACGAGCTTGAAGCGGCTTGCGAGCGATGGTTGCGGCACAGCAGCAGCCACCGGCGCGGCACCGGCGCCGAACAGGCGCGCGATTGCCTGCACGTCGGGCGCGGCAGCAGCCGTGGCCACGGCGGGCAGTGCGGCATCCTGGGGGCGGCCCGCAAGGCGCAGGCCCCAATAGGCCACGCTTGCTGCCGCGAACGCCCACAGCACGAGCGTGGCCAGGCGCACGCCCCACGCTCCCCCGCCAGAGGACACCGGGGCGCCGCGCGCCGCAAAGGATGGAAAGCTCAACATGCGGGGATTATCATGCACGCGCTTGCTGCGCTTGCCGCAACCTCCTTTGGCCTTTTCGCTATGCGTTCGCTCACCAGAGTTCCTGCCGTGCCTTTTCCTACCCTCCGCCCCCGCCCTACCGCCACCCGCCGCTCGCGTCTGCAGCGCGGCTTCACCCTGATCGAGCTCATGGTGGTGCTGGTCATCATCGGCGTGCTGGCCGCGCTGATCGTGCCCAACGTGCTCAGCCGCACCGATGACGCGCGTGCCACCGCGGCGCGCACCGACATCGCCAACCTCGTGCAGGCGCTCAAGCTCTACCGCCTCGACAACCAGCGCTACCCCACGGCCGAGCAAGGGCTGCAGGCGCTGGTCAGCAAGCCCGCCACGGGCCCGGTGCCGGGCAACTGGCGCCCCTACATCGACAAGCTGCCCAACGACCCCTGGGGCCGGCCCTACCAGTACCTGAACCCGGGCATCAAGGGCGAGATCGACGTCATGTCCTTCGGTGCGGACGGCCAGAGCGGCGGCGAAGGCAAGGACGCCGACATCGGTAGCTGGCAGTAAATACTATCGTTTAGATAGCTATTAGCCATTGTCCATCCTTTCTTTGCGGCATTTTTCCTTGAAATCCCCAAGCGGCTTCACGCTGCTCGAATTGCTCGTCGTGATCGCGATCATGGCGCTCGCGACGGCGGGCGTGAGCCTGTCCTTGCGCGACAGCGGCCAGGCACAGCTCGAGCGCGAGGCCGAGCGGCTCGCGGCGCTGCTCGAAGCCGGGCGGGCGCAGTCGCGCGCAAGCGGCGTGCCCGTGCGCTGGCGCGTGCTCGCACAGGGTGGCTTTCGCTTCGAGGGCCTGCCGCGGGGCAGCAGCCTGCCGCAGCAATGGCTGGACGCGCGCACCACGGTGCTGGGCGCAGACAGCCTGCTGCTGGGCCCCGAGCCGCTGATCGCGCCGCAACAGGTCGTGCTCGCGCGCGCCGACCGCGTCGGCCCCGCGCTGCGCGTGACCACGGACGGGCTGCACCCGTTCCACGTCGAGCCGCTGCCATGAGCCCCGAAACGCGAGCACGCCCACGCCGCAGCAGCACAGGCTTGCGTCGCCCCCAACCACGCCAGCACCCCAGCGCCCACTCCCGCCCGCAGCGCAGCGCCGGCTTCACGCTGGTCGAAGTGCTGGTGGCGCTGGCCATCGTGGCCACGGCGCTGCTCGCGGGGGTGCAGGCGACGAACGCGCTCACGCGCCATGCGCAGCGCGAGGCCGACGTGCTGCTGGCGCAGCTGTGCGCCGAGAACGAGCTCGCCAAGGTGCGCCTGGCGCGCCAGATGCCCGACGTGGGCGACGGCACCCAGGCTTGCGCGCAGGCCGGACGGCAGCTCGCGGTGGCGGTGCACGTGCGCCCCACGCCAAACCCGAGCTTTCGGCGCGTGGAGGCGCAGGTGTTCGACGAGGGCGAGCGCCCCATCCTGCGCCTTGCGACCATCGTCGGGCGCTATTGAACGAGCCACACCGCGCCGCCATGAACGCCTTGCGCTGCATCGCATTTCGCCCCTTCCCACGCCCATCGGCACGCAAAGCCCAGGCGCGCGGCGTGCTGCCGATCCATTTGCGCGCCCTGCGCACCGCAGGCGGCTTCACCCTGATCGAGCTGCTCGTGGCGCTGGTGATCATGGCGCTGATGGCGCTCATGAGCTGGCGTGGCATCGACGGCATGCTGCGCACGCAGGAGCAGACGCGCACGCGCGCCGACGCGCTGCTGGTGCTGCAGACGGCGCTGGGCCAGTGGGGCGCAGACCTCGACGCCATGCTCGCGCTGCCCCACACCGTGCCCATAGACTGGGACGGCCAGGTGCTGCGCATCACGCGGCGCAGCAGTGCGCCCAGCGACGAGGGCGCGCTCGTGGTCGCCTGGACGCGCCGCGGCACACCCAGCGGCGCGCAGTGGCTGCGCTGGCAGTCGCCCCCGCTGCGCACGCGCGCCGCGTGGCAGCAGGCCTGGCAGCAGGCCGCTCAATGGGCGCGCAACCCCAGCAGCGCCGACCAGCAGCGCGAGGTGGCGCTGCTGCCCATAGACGGCTGGCAGATTTTTTACTTCCGCGGCAATGCCTGGTCGAACCCGCTCTCGAGCAGCGACGCCGCGCAGCCCACCAGCGCAAGCCCAGGCGCTGCCGGATTGCCACTGCTGGGCACGCCCGGCACCACGGCTACTTCGACCATGCCCGACGGCGTGCGCCTGCTGCTCACGCCAAGCGCGGGGCAGGCGCTCACGGGCCAGATCACGCGCGACTGGGCCAGCCCGCTGCTCGGAGGCGGTAAATCATGAGCGCGCACGCAAGCCAAGTGCCGCGGCCCATGCGGCCCCAACCGCCCATGCGCGCCAAGCGCCCCGCGCCGCCGCGGGCCAGGCAGCGCGGCGCGGCGCTGCTCGCGGCCATGCTCACGGTGACGCTGGTGGCCACGCTCGCGGCGACGGCGCTGTGGCAGCAGTGGCGCGCGGTGGAAGTCGAAACCGCCGAGCGCGCGCGTGTGCAGGCCGCGTGGATCATGCTTGGCGCGCTCGACTGGTCGCGTCTGATCCTGCGCCAGGACGCGCTCGCGGGCGGCGCCGACCACCTGGGCGAGCCCTGGGCCATGCCGCTGCAGGAGGCGCGCCTGTCTTCGTTTCTGGCCGGTGAAGGCAACGCCGCCCCGCCCGAGGACGCAAGCACCGACCTCAGCGATGCCTTTTTGTCGGGCCAGATCCTCGACCTGCAAGGACGCCTGAACCTCACCAACCTCGTGCTCGGCGGCAAAGTGCAGGATGCGGCGCTGCACCAGTTCGAACGCCTGTTCGCCAACCTGGGCCTGCCTGCGGCCGAGCTCGACCTGCTGGTGCAGGCCTTGATGCAGACGCAGGCGCCGGCCAGCGCCGGGAGCGACGCGCCGCTGCTGCCGCCCAGCGTGGCGCAACTGGGCTGGCTGGGCCTGTCGCCCGCCACGGTGGCCGCGCTCTCGCCCTACGTGGTGCTGCTGCCGCAGCAGACGCCTGTGAACCTCAACACCGCGCCCGCCGAGGTGCTGCAAGCCGCCATCGAGGGCGCCGACCGCGCCGACGCGCAAAGGCTGGTGCAGGCACGCGCCGGACGCCATTTCAGCAACCTCAATGAAGTGCGCGACCTGCTCGGCCAGAAGGCCGTGGTCAGCGACAGTCTGCACGGCGTGGCCTCGGCCTTTTTCGAGGCGCGCGGGCAGTTGCGCCTGGGCGAGATCGTCGTGGGCCAGCGCTCGCTGCTGTACCGCCAGGGCGTCAACGTGCGCACGCTCTGGAGCGAGCGCGGCGCCTTCCCGCTGGTCGCAGGCAGCGCCGGCGCTCCCGACACAGTGACCCCCTAAAATGGCCCGCCCTCCTACCGCCCCATGAGCACGCTGATCGTTTCCCTGCCCGCCCCGCCGACCCTGCCTGGGCCCGGCCTCGCGTATGCCTACACCCTCACGGCCGACGGCCACACGGCGCTGCAGCATGGCGCGGCCGCGGCGGCGCTGCTGCCCGCGCCGGCGCGCGCCGGCGGCGAGGTGGTGGCCGTGGTTCCGGTGCAGGCGCTGTCGTGGCAGCGCGTGCAGCTGCCTGCGGGTGTGGCGCCTGCCGGTCTTTCCAGCGCGCTGCCCGCGGGCATGGGCACGGCCGCGGCGCGCCTGCGCAAGGTGCTTGAAGGACTGCTCGAAGACCGGCTGCTCGACGAGCCTGCGCAACTGCACTTTGCCGTGGCGCCCGACGCCGCGGCGGCAGCGCGCGCGGGCGCGCCGCTGTGGGTCGCCGTGTGTGAGCGCACCTGGCTGCGCGCGCACCTGCAGGCGCTCGAAGCCGCAGGCCGCGCCGTGGCGCGCGTGGTGCCCGAATTCGCCCCCGGCGCCACGGCCAGCGGCGCCGCCGAGGTGCATGTGCTGGGCACGCCCGAAGACCCCTGGCTCGTCATTTGCGGCCACGGCGCCGAGCAATCCGTGCTCGCGCTGCCACTCTCGCCCGAAACCTGGCACCAGTGGGCGATGCCCGCGCTCGGCGGCGCGCCGGGCGGCGCTGTAGCCGTGGACGGCGGCGCGCCCGTGCTTGCCGAACCCGCCGTGGCCGCGCTCGCCGAAAAGCTGCTCGGTGCTCCTGTCACACTGCACACGGCGAGCGCACGCGCGCTTGCCGCGGCGCGCGGGCGCTGGGATTTGGCGCAGTTCGACCTCGCGAGCACCGCGCACACGCGCCTTGTGCGCAAGCTCGGCGGCGCGGCGAATGCCTTTTGGCACGCGCCGCAGTGGCGCGCCGCGCGCTGGGGCGCGGGCGTGCTCGCGGCGGCGCAGCTGCTGGGGCTCAACGCCTGGGCCTGGCAAGAGCGCCACGCGCTCGCAGCCAAGGAAGCCGCCGTGCGCGCCGCGCTCACCGCGAGCTTCCCGCAGGTCAAAGTGGTCGTCGATGCGCCCGCGCAAATGGAGCGCGAACTCGAATTGCTGCGCCAGCGCGCGGGCGCCGTGTCGGCACGCGACTTCGAACCCATGCTCGCCGCGGTGGCCGCAGCGCTGCCGCCGGGCCAGTTGCCCACGGCCATCGAATACAGCCTTGGCGAGCTGCACCTGCGCGGCCTCGCGCCCGGCGCCGACGAGCAAACCGCCCTGCGCACGCGCCTTGCCGCCGCGGGCTACGACAGCCGCCTCGAAGACGGCGCCTTGATCGTGCGCGCAGCGAAAACTCCGTGACCCCACCCATGCCCACTTCCTTTCCCTGGCAGGCACTGCAAAACCGTTGGCAAACGCTCGCCGCGCGCGAGCGCGCGCTCGTGCGCGCCGCCGCCGCGATGCTCGCGCTCGCGCTGCTGTGGTGGCTGGCGCTGGCGCCGGCGCTCGATACGCTGCGCCGCGCCCCGGTGCGCCACGCGCAGCTCGACGCGCAGCTGCAGCGCATGCGCACGCTGCAGGCCGAGGCGCAGCAACTGCAGACGCAAGCGCGCAGCGAGCCCGGCGACGCCCCCGCCGCGCTGCGCCGCAGCCTCGCGCAAACCCTGGGCGGCAGCGCGCAGCTCAACCTGCTGGGCGAGCGCGCCACCGTGACGCTGCAAGGCGCCCCGGCGCAGGCGCTCGCGCAATGGCTGCTGCAGGCGCGCAGCAATGCGCACGCCGTGCCCGTCGAAGTGCGCCTCGCGCGCAACGCTGGCGCATCCGCCGGGGCCGGTGCTGGCGCCGAGCCGCGCTGGGACGGCACGCTGGTGCTGGCCTTGCCCCAGCCGCCGGCAAACTGAACCGCATGACCATGGCCCGCGCCACCACACTTCGCTCGCCCGTTCGCCCGCCCGTTCGCCCGCCCGCGTCCGCGCGCCAGGGCGCCGCGCCGCGCGCGGCGCCCTGGGGCTGGGCCGCGGCGGGCGCTGGCGTGGGGCTGCTCGCGGCGCTCGCCCTGTTTGCGCCCGCGCAGTGGCTCGCGCAGGGCGTGGCGCGTGCGAGCGCGGGGCGCGTGTTGCTGCTGCAGGCACGCGGCACGGTGTGGACGGGCTCGGCGCAGTTCGCGCTCAGCGGCGGCCCCGCAAGCCGCGACCGCGCCGCGCTGCCAGGCCGCGTGCACTGGCGGCTGCGCCCCGGCCTGCACGGCCTGCAGCTGCAACTGCAGGCCGACTGCTGCACTGCCGCGCCGCTGCAGGTGCAAGTGCGCCCACGCTGGGGCGGCGCCGCCGTGCGCGTGCAAGACCAGCAAAGCGACTGGCCCGCAGCCATCCTCGCGGGGCTGGGCGCGCCCTGGAACAGCCTGCAGCCGCAAGGCCGGCTGGTGCTGCGCACGCAAGGGCTGCAGGCCGCGTGGGCCGCGGGCCGGCTGCTGCTGCAGGGGCAGGCGCAGCTCGACCTGCTCGACTTTTCCTCGCGCCTGGCCACGCTGCAGCCGCTGGGCAGCTACCGGCTGGTGCTGCAGGGTGGCGAAGTGCCCACGCTGCAGCTCAGCACGCTGGACGGCGCGCTGCGCCTGCAGGGCGCGGGCCAATGGGTGGGCCAACGGCTGCGCTTTTCGGGCGAGGCCAGTGCCGCACCCGAGCGCGCCGCGGCGCTCGACAATTTGCTGAACATCCTCGGGCGGCGCGACGGTGCGCGCGCCCTCCTCTCCTTGGGTTGACCGTATGCGCTCTTCGTTTGCTCCCCTGTTGCCTAGCAGCCTGTCGGACTTTGGAATCGTCGGCTGCGAATGCGCCGCAGCGGCCCATTTTTTACCGTCTTCTTGCCCCATAGTCCCGCTATGGGGCGGCGAATCCGGCAAAAACTGGCCTCGCCGGGGCGCCTTCTCGCTATCGACGCCCAAAGTCCGACAGGCTGCTAGTGCAGTGTTCGACGCTATCTGCGACATAAAACCGCGTCTTTTCGGCCTGGGCCGCGTTGCAAATCCTCGCGATACCGCCCGGTATCGCTGCGGTTTGCGCCTTGCCCAGACCAAAAATCCATCGGTTTTATTGGTCGCATCAAGCATCAAACACTGCACTAGGCCCTGGCATTTTGCTTTGACTTCGATAGCTGTCAGTGCTTTACTGATAAGCACCAGCGGCCAAATTCATGCCCAAAACACAGGCGCACCCAAGGCCGCGGCAAACTCTGCCGCCGCGGGCAGCGTGCGCCCTGGCGAGCCCGTGACGCTGGACTTCGTGAACGCCGAGATCGAAGCCGTGGCGCGCACCATGGCCACGATCACGGGGCGCAACGTGGTCGTCGATCCGCGCGTCAAGGGCCAGCTCAACCTCGTGACCGAGCACCCCGTGCCGCCGGCAGCGGCGTTTCAGCAGTTTCTTGCGGCGCTGCGCCTGCAGGGCTTCACGGTGGTCGAATCGGCCGGACTCTACAAGGTCGTGCCCGAGGCCGAGGCCAAGCTGCAGGGCGGCAGCGTGGCCGTCTCGGGCGGAGGGGGTGGTGGGCGCGGCGGTGCGACGGCAGGCGTGCCCGGCGGTGGTCAGATCGTCACGCAGATCTTCAAGCTCAACTACGAAAACGCGAACAACCTGGTGCCCGTGCTGCGCCCCCTGATCAGCCCGAACAACACCATCAACGTGAGCCCCGGCACGAACGCGCTGGTCATCACCGACTACGCTGACAACCTGCAGCGCATTGCGCGCATCATCGCGGCGATGGACGTGGCAAATGCGAGCGACGTGGAGGTGATCCCGCTCAAGAACGCCGTCGCCTCCGAACTCGCCCCGCTGGTCGCGCGCCTGATCGAAGGCGGTGGCGGCTCCGCACCTGCCGCGGCGCCAGGGCAGGCGCCGGGCCAGGGCGACGGCGCCTTCAAAACCACCTTGCTCGCCGAACCGCGCAGCAACGCGCTGATCCTGCGCGCGGCCAACCCGGCGCGCGTGGCCCTGGTGCGCACGCTGGTGCAAAAGCTCGACCAGCCGCCGCTGCCCGGCAGCAGCGCCGCGAGCGGCAACATCCACGTGGTGTATCTGAAGAACGCCGACGCCGTGAAGCTCGCCGCCACGCTGCGCGCCGCCGTCGCCGCGATGGACACGGGCGGCAATGCCAGCGCCGGCGGCGGTGCTGCGGCAGCCGCCACCGGCAGCACCCCCATGCTGCGCACGGCAGCCGCCGCGGGCCTGGGCGGCGGCCAGGGCGGCAGCGCGATGGGCGCCATGGGCGGGGGCCTGGGCAGCGGCGCCACCTTGGGCGCCGGTGGCAATGCCAACCAGCCCTCCACGGGCGGCATGATCCAGGCCGACCCGACGACCAACTCGCTCATCATCACCGCGCCCGAGCCGCTGTACCGCCAGCTGCGCAACGTGATCGACCAGCTCGACGGGCGGCGCGCGCAGGTGCTGGTCGAGAGCCTGATCGTCGAAGTCTCGGCAAGCAAGCTGGCCGAATTCGGCGTGCAGTGGCAGGCCATTCTCGGCAACAAGGGCGACGGCACCATGGGTGCCATAGGCACCAACTCGAACAACAGCGGCGCCAACATCCTGGGCGTTACCGGCGCCATCGCGAGCAATTCGGTCGCGGGCGTCACCTCGCTGGCCAAGGGCATGAACCTGGCCATCGCGCCGCGCGTGGCGGGGCAGTATTACCTGGGCATGCTCGCCAACTTTCTGGAAAACAGCGGCGACGCCAACGTGCTCTCCACGCCCAACCTGATGACGCTGGACAATGAAGAGGCCGCCATCGTCGTGGGCAGCAACGTGCCCTTCGTGACCGGCTCCTACGCCAACAGCATGGGCAACAACACGGTAAACCCCTTCACCACAGTGGAGCGCCGAGACGTGGGCCTGATGCTGCGCGTGCGCCCCACGATCAACGAAAACGGCACCGTGAAGATGTCGATCTACCAGGAAGTCTCCAAGATCGACAGCGCCACGCTCAAAGACCCGAACGGCCCCACCACGAGCAAGCGCTCGATCGAGTCCAACGTGCTGGTCGACGACGGCGGCATCATCGTCATCGGCGGCCTGCTCGAAGACAGCTACGCGCAGGCCGACGACAAGGTGCCGCTCCTGGGCGACATTCCGGGGCTGGGCAACCTGTTTCGCAACACCAACCGCACGCGCACCAAGACCAATCTGATGGTGTTCCTGCGCCCCATCGTGGTGCGCGACGCCGCGACGAGCGACGCACTCATGACCGACCGCTACGATGCCATCCGCGCCGTGCAGCAGGCCGCGCAGCCCGAGCAGCGCGCGCTGCTCAACGCCGTCTCGGGCGCGCCCGTGCTGCCCGCGCTGCCCATGCAGCCCGCCAAGGCGGCGCCGGCCACGGGTGCCACGCCCGCCACGCCTGCCGCCGTTCCACCCGCCATGCCAGCCGCCCCGCAGAACACCGCCCCCGCCGGCAGCCGCCAGTAAAGCCCCATGCGCTACCCCCTGCCCTACGCATTCGCGCGCAGCGCGCAACTGCTGCTCGAAGACGACGGCCAGCAGCCCGTGCTCTGGCACGGCCCCACGCCCGACGCCGGCGCGCTCGGCGAGGTGCTGCGCAAACATGCCGTGCGCCGCGTGCTGCCGCTCGACGCCGCGGGCCTGGCGCAGCGCATCAGCGCGGCCTACGCGCAGGGCGAATCGAGCGCCGCCACCGTGGTCAGCGAGCTCGAATCCGACGCCGACCTCTCGCGCCTGATGCAGGAGCTCCCCGCCGTCGAAGACCTGCTCGAAGCCGCCGACGACGCGCCCATCATCCGCATGCTCAACGCGCTGCTCACGCAGGCCGCGCGCGACGGCGCGAGCGACATCCACATCGAGCCCTACGAGCGCCACTCGAGCGTGCGCTTTCGCATCGACGGCGACCTGCGCGAAGTGGTGCAGCCGCACCGCGCGCTGCACGCGGCGCTGATCTCGCGCCTGAAGATCATGGCCGACCTCGACATCGCCGAAAAGCGCCTGCCGCAAGACGGCCGCATCAGCCTGCGCCTAGGCACGCGCGCCATCGACGTGCGCGTCTCCACCCTGCCCAGCGCGCACGGCGAGCGCGCCGTGCTGCGCCTGCTCGACAAGAGCGAAAGCCGCCTGAGCCTCGAAGCCGTGGGCATGCAGGGCGAGGTGCTGCGCCGCTTCGAGGCGCTGATCGCGCAGCCGCACGGCATCATCCTCGTCACCGGCCCCACGGGCTCAGGCAAGACGACGACGCTGTACGCCGCGCTCGCGCGCCTGGACGCCACGCACAGCAACATCATGACGGTGGAAGACCCGATCGAGTACGAGCTGCCCGGCGTGGGCCAGACCCAGGTCAACCCCAAGATCGACCTGACCTTCGCCAAGGCGCTGCGCGCCATCCTGCGCCAGGACCCGGACGTGATCATGATCGGCGAGATCCGCGACTTCGAGACCGCGCAGATCGCGATCCAGGCCAGCCTCACGGGCCACCTCGTGCTCGCCACGCTGCACACCAACGACGCCGCAAGCGCCGTCACGCGCCTGAACGACATGGGCGTGGAGCCGTTCCTGCTCAGCAGCTCGCTGCTGGGCGTGCTCGCGCAGCGCCTGGTGCGCAAATACTGCGGCACCTGCCACGGCGCGGGCTGCGAGGCCTGCGGCCACACCGGCTACGCGGGGCGCACGGGCGTGTTCGAGCTGCTCGTGGCCGACGAGGCCATCCGCGCGCAAATCCACGCGCAGGCGCCCGAAGCCACCATCCGCGCGAGCGCCCTCGCCGCCGGCATGACGCTGATGCGCGACGACGGCGAACGCCTGATCGCGGCGGGCGTTACCAGCGCCGAAGAGGTGCTGCGCGTGACGCGGGATTGAGTGCGATATTCGGCTCTAGCGTCCGTCTAGCTTGCGTGAGCAGCTATTGTTTTGAAATGATGGCTCGAACCGCGCAGGCTGAATCCACCGCCATCGCCGCGACGGCTCATGCCCGCCGTGGCTGCAGCACCAGCCCCAGCCCGGCCATGATGGGCAGCGCGCCGAGCAGGTCGGACAGAGGGATGTGCTCGCCGAGCAGCAGCACCGCGAGCAAGGTGCCGAACAACGGGTTCAGCAAGTGGAAGCTGCTCGCGCGGCTGGCCCCGCCGTGGCGCACCAGCCACAGCAACATCAAGGTGGTGCCGATCGAAACCACCACCGCGAGGTACAGCAGGCTGCCGAAAAATGCCGCGCTCGGCAGCACGGCCAGCCCCTCGCGCCACCAGGCGAGCGGCAGCAGAACGAGGCCGCTCGCCGGTAGTTGGATCAACGCGATGCGCCACGGATCGAGCCGGCCCGCGATCTTTCGGTACAGCAAGGTCGAAACCGACAAGGCCACCGTGCCCAGCAGGATCAGCGCCACGCCGTGCAGGTCGGCTGACCCCGAAAGCGCCCGTGCGCGCATGATCCAGACCACGCCCGCAAAACCCGCAGCGAGCCCCGCGGCGGCGCGCCAGCCGAGCCGCTCGCGCAGCGCCAGCGCCGCGAGCGCCGAGGTCACCAAAGGGCTGGTGCTCACGACGATGGTGGTGAGCCCCGCGGGCACCGTGCGCATGCCCACGAACGCGAGCCCCAGATAGACGGCGTTGTTGAGCAAGCCCGCAAGCAGCGCCACGAGCCCATCGCGCAGCTGCTGCGCCTTGGGCGCACGCTCGGGCCGTCCCGGGGCGCCGGCACCCTGCACACCACCGGGCGTGCCAGCCCGCAGACGGGCGATCGGCCAGACCAGCAGCCCCGCGAGCAAAAAGCGCAGGCTCAGCAAGGTCAAGGGCCCGCTCGCCGCCATGCCGACCTTGCCCGCGATGAAAGCCGAACTCCACACGAGACTGAACAGCGTGCCCACGAGCGCAAAGCGCAAGCGCGAAACCGCAGCCGGCGTGGTGGGCGGGGCAGTGATTCGAACGCGGGGCATGCTTGCTTGCCGGTGAGATTGACGCAAAAAGCCGCCAGGCGCTTATGGCTTAGCTGGGCAGCTATGTTTTTTGAACGCCGTGCAGGCTGAGAAAAGCGCGGCCGCACACCATCGCCGCGACAAATCTCGTGGGGCGAGGCGCACAGCAGCGCGTTTCGCGAAGGTCAAGCATCTTCGAACACCCGCATTTCGATGTGCAGTCCGGCGGCCGTCGCCATGTTCACCAGCGCATCGAGACTGAAGAGGTTGATCTTGCCGCGCATCAGGTCGGAAATACGCGGTTGCGTCACGCCGAAGAGCCTGGCCGCTTGCGCCTGGCTCATTTCGGTGCGTGTAAGGTGGTTCTTCAGCGCCATCACCAAGGCGGAACGCAGCTTCATGTTTTCCGCCTCTTCCGAGGTGTCTTCGATGGCATCCCAGACGCTGGCAAATCGTTGCTTGCTCATGGTTCTAGCTCCTTCAACAAGTCGCGGTAACGCTTGGCGGCCAAGTCTAGATCGGTCTTGCTGGTCTTCTCTGTCTTCTTCTGAAAGCAGTGAAGCACATAGACCGCATCGGCGAACTTGGCAACGTAGATGACCCGAAACGCACCGGCGGCATCCCGAATCCGAATTTCCTTCACACCTTGGCCCACGGTGTGCATGGGCTTCCAGTCGTCTGGTTCCTGGCCGTTTTGCACCAAGTCGAGTTGATGACCCGCTTCACGCCTGGCCGGAAGAGGAAAGTCTCGAAGGTCATCAAGGGATTTCCCCCGAAACTCAATGGGCTTGGTGTCGGCCATTCGTGAAATATACAATTTTTTATATTTTAAAGCAAGCTCGCTTGTGCTCCGCCGGAGCAAGCAAGCGACGTGGCGTGCGTTGTTTTCCGTTTCCTGCGGCGACCCCAGCAAAATCAAAGGCCCGTGCCCCAGAGCATGGGTCGCGGCGCGGATTACGAACATTTTTGCCACCTTGTGCTTATGCATCCTGCGCAAGCAGCTATGAAAAAACAAGCAACAAAACGCCTTTGTACCGGCGTTACACAAGGCAGAAAAATGTGGACGCAGGCAACAGCAGGAAAGATTGCTGGCCCTGCCCGCCTTGCTGCGGTGCAATGAAGCCTCGTTCAACCACTTGCTTGAAAGGAGCTTTCATGAAAGCACAGCAACGATGCCTTTTCCCGTTCGAGACACGCAGCGTGATGCTTTTTGCAGCCCTGACCCTGGGCGGCCTGGGCGCGGCGCAGGCGCAGGGCAACGCCCCCGCGCCGCAGTGGGGCCCGGCAGGATCGTCAGAAAAATCCGCGCCGCGCTCGAATGCACAGGCCGCGCAACCAGCGCACGAGCATAGCGATGCGCCCAAGGAAGGCCAGGCCAGCGGCCGGGCCGATGCCGTGGAAGAGGCCTTCGAGCGCGCCGACGCCAACCATGACGGCCAGTTGAGCCCGCAGGAGGCCGCCACGCTGCCCGCCATCAGCCAGCGCTTTCAGGCGCTGGACACCGACCACAACGGCATGCTCTCGCGCGAAGAGTTCGCGCGCGGCGCCCAGCCCTGAGACTCTGGAAGGAAACCGAAAACCGAAGAGACGAATGGCCTTGCAGGCGTCCGCCATTTTGCTGTCAAAAACGCTCATGAGAATGCAGGACTCCTCACAACCCCTTTCGGAGTCCCTGCAATGCCATTCGCTTCATCATTTCAACCGTTGCGCCGTGCACCATTCACTGCGACGGTGCTCGCGGCCGCTGCCACGCTTTCTCTGAGCGCTTGCGGTGGTGGCGACTCGGGGACACCGGCAGCACAGATCGACACTGTGGTCGTCATCTACGCCGAAAACCGCAGTTTCGACAACCTGTTCGGCCTGTTCCCTGGCGCCAACGGCATCGCCAATGCGCTCAAGGATCCTGCCAGCTACACACAGCTGGACCGTGACGGCGTCACCCCTCTGGCCACGCTGCCAGCGGTATGGAATGCCCCCAGCGCAAATGCCGCCGCCTGGGCGTTCGTGTCGTCGCTGCCGAACAAGCCGTTCCAGATCAACGCCGCCCAGCCCGGCGGTGTGCCCGGACAGGGCGTGGACGTGACTTCGCCAGATCTCGTGCACCGCTTTTACAACAACCAAATGCAAATCAACGGCGGCAAAAACAATCAATATGCGGCTTGGTCAGATGCCGGTGGTCTGTCCATGGGCTACTACGATGGCTCCTCGATGGCGATGTGGAAGATCGCCCAGCAATACACACTGGCCGACAACTTTTTCCAGGGGGCATTCGGCGGCTCGTTCCTGAACCACTTCTGGCTCGTCTGCGCCTGCTCTCCCGCATGGAACAACCCGCCCAGCTCGCGGATTTCGAGCGTGGATGCTTCGGGAACCAGGCTGGTGCTGTCAGCAAGCAACCCGGTAAGCGCACTGACCGGTGCACCGAAGTACGCCGGCGACTTGAACATCACGCCGCAATCGACGGACGGCAAATACTATGCCGTCAACACGACCCAGCCGCCGTACCAACCCAGCGGCACGCCGCCAGCCAGCGGCGCAGACGCGCGGCTGGCCGACCCGACCGGCGGCGGCTCTGCAGGCAATATGCCGCTGCCACCCATAGACTCTTCGCAAACCAAAACCGTGGGGGATACGCTCACCTCCAAGGGCATCAACTGGGTATGGTATGCGGGCGCCTGGAAGCAAGCGCTGGCCGACCGTACGGCCATCTACAACAACGGCACGCCGAATTTCCAGCCGCACCACCAGCCGTTCAACTACTTCTCGCGCTTCGATCCGACCACGACTACTGGCCAGACTGAACGCGCCGCCCACCTGAAAGACTACACCGACCTGCTCGCCGACATCGACAAGGGGGCACTCCCCAGCGTGGTGTTCTACAAACCGCAAGGCAACCTGAACCAGCACCCCGGCTACACCGACGTGATGTCGGGCGATGCCCACCTGGCCGGCCTGATCGCCAAGCTGCAGCAAAGCCCGCAGTGGAAGCACATGGCCATCGTCGTGACCTATGACGAAAATGGCGGCTTCTTCGACCACGTCGCGCCCCCCAAGGCTGACCGCTTTGGGCCAGGCACGCGCATCCCGGCCATCATCGTTTCGCCGTATGCCAAAAAGGGCTATGTCGACCACACGAGCTACGACACGACCTCCATCATCAAATTCATTACGAAGCGCTTCGGACTCGACCCGCTGTCGGGCGCCCGTGCCAGCGCCGGCGACTTGATGAACGCCTTCGATTTTTCGCAAACGCCGTAACGCCCAGGGGCGATAGCAGCACGCTACCGCTCCTGCTTTGTCTTTGTCGTTGAAGGCCAGTCGGCCCCGCGCGTCGTCACTCGTGCCGCAGCGCCTCGATCGGGTCGAGGCGCGCGGCGCGGCGGGCCGGGAAGTAGCCGAACACCACGCCTATGGCTGCGGAAAACGCGAACGAGAGCAAATTCACGCCCACGTTCACCGTGTAGGGCACGCCCATCAGCAAGGCCAGCCCGAGCGAGGCCAGCGCCGCGAGCACGATGCCCACGAGGCCGCCGAGCGCGGCCAGTACCACGGCCTCGATCAGGAACTGCATCAGCACCTCGCCCTCGAGCGCGCCAATGGCCAGGCGCAGGCCGATTTCGCGCGTGCGCTCGGTCACGCTCACGAGCATGATGTTCATGATGCCTATGCCGCCCACGAGCAGGCTCACCGCAGCCACCGCGCCGAGCAAGGTGGTGAGCACGCGCGTGGTGCCCGAGAGCGTGTCGGCGAGCTGCTTGGTGTCGAGCACGTTGAAGTTGTCCTCGTCGGTGCTGGCGAGCTTGCGCCGCTCGCGCAGCAGCTGGGTCAGGCTGGCCTTGACGCGCTCGGGGTCGCTGCCGTCCTGCATGGACACGAGCAGCGTGTTCACGCGCGTGTTGCCTGTGACGCGGCGCTGGTAGGTCTTGAGCGGCATGAGCACCACGTCGTCCTGGTCGTTGCCGAATGCGCCCTGCCCCTTGGAGGCCAGCACGCCTATGACCTCGCACGAAAACGCCTTCACGCGCAGGTACTGGCCCAGCGGGTCGCCCGATTCGCCAAAAAGCTCGCGCCGCACGGTCTCGCCGATCAGGCACACGGCCGAGCCGGCGCGCAGTTCGGCGTCGCTGAAGTCGCGGCCCGCGCGCACCGTCCAGTTGCCCACCTGCAGCCAGGCGTTGCTGCTGCCCGTGACGATGGTGGTCCAGTTGCGCCCGTTCGCAACCACGGTGGTGCTGGTGCGCGCCTCGGGCGCCACGGCGAGGATGCCGCCGATCTGCTGCGCGATGGCGTCGGCGTCCACGTCCTTGAAAGCCGGCGCGCCGCCGCTGCCGCCGGGGCCCATGCGCTGGCCGGGGCGAATCTGCAGCAAATTGGTGCCCAGGCTCGCGATCTGGTTCTGGATGGCCTGCGTGGCGCCGTTGCCCAGCGTGACCATGGTGATCACCGCGCTCACGCCGATCACTATGCCCAGCACGGTGAGAAAGGAGCGCAGCAGGTTGCGCCGGATCGAGCGCAGCGCAAGCAGGATGGTGCTCAGCAGCATCAGACGCCCTCCCCGGCCTGTGGTTCGGCCTGGAGGATGGCCGGCTCCCCGCTGGATTGGGCGGGTAGCGCCTCTGTTGCCGCCGTCACGCTCTGGTGGCCCGGGCGCAGCATCAGCGGCGCGGGGTTGGGTGCGTCGCGCTCCACCTGGCCATCGACGAAGTGCACGATGCGCCGCGCGTAGTCGGCCATGTCGGGCTCGTGCGTGACCATGAGCACGGTGATGCCGTGCTCGACGTTCAGGCGCCACAGCAATTCCATGATTTCATGACTGCGCCGCGAGTCGAGGTTGCCCGTGGGCTCGTCGGCGAGCAGCACCGCCGGCGCCGTGACGATGGCGCGCGCAATGGCCACGCGCTGCTGCTGCCCGCCCGAGAGCTCGGCCGAAGTGTGGTGCTCCCAACCCTTGAGGCCTACGTCCGCGAGCGCCTGCGTAGCCGCGGCGTGGCGCTGGGCCGCGGGCTCGCCGCGGTACAGCAGCGGCAGTTCGACGTTTTCGAGCGCGGTGGTGCGCGGCAGCAGGTGAAAGCCCTGGAACACGAAGCCGAAGTAGCGCCGCCGCAGCAACGCGCGCTCGTCGCGTGAGAGGCCTTCGACGTGCACACCGCGAAACAGGTACGCGCCGGTGCTCGGGTGGTCGAGGCAACCGAGGATGTTCATGGCCGTCGATTTGCCCGAACCGCTCGGCCCCATGATGGCCACGAAGTCGCCCTGCTGCACGTCCAGGCTGATGCCCTTGAGCGCCTGGAAAGCCAGTGCCCCTTCGCCATAGACCTTGGTCACGCCGCGCAGGCCGATCAGGGGCTGCGATCGTGGCGACGAAGGTGGTGGCGACGCCGATGGCTGCGGCGGCGCGGCGCCCTGCGCTGCGCTCATGGCTTGGCCCCGGCGCGGCGCTGGTCGATGATCACGGCCATGCCGGGCTGCAGGCCGTCGCCGCTCACTTCGGTCACGCGGCCGTCGCTGATGCCCACCTGCACGCGCACGGGCTGCGGCTGGCCGTCCTTGAGCAGCCACAGCTGGCGCTCGTTGCTGCCCTGCGCAGCGGCGGGGCCTTTGGCCACCGTGCCGGCCTTGCGCGCGTTGCGCGGCATGTGCGGCATGAGCTGCGCCATGATGCCGCCGCCCGAGCCGCCAGATTTTGCCCCGCCCGGCGTGGACGCCGCACCCGCCGCCCCCGCCCCGCCCGCCTGCGTGGGCGTGAAGCGCAGCGCCGTGTTGGGCACCAGCAGCACGTCCTTGCGCTCGGTGGCAACGATGGTCGCGGTGGCCGTCATGCCGGGGCGCAGACTCAGGTCGTGGTTGTCCACGTCGAGCCAGGTGGTGTAGGTGACCACGTTGTCGGTCTTGGTCGAGCCGAAGGACACGCGCGTGACCTCGGCCGGAAAGCGCCGCGTGGGGTAGGCGCTGACCGTGAAGCTGGACGGCTGCCCCACGCGCACCACGCCCACGTCGGCCTCGTCGACGTCGGCATAGACGCGCAGATGCGTCAGGTCTTCGGCCAGCGTGAGCAGGGTCACGGCCTGCAGCGACGCGGCCACGGCGTTGCCGGGCTCGACCGTGCGCGCGAGCACCACGCCGTCTATGGGCGAGCGGATCGAGGCCTTGGCGAGGTTGGTCTCGTCGGTGGAAAGCGCCGCGCGCGCGTCCTGCACGCTCGCACGCGCGCTGGCTTCGTCGGCACGCGCGCGCGCGAGCGTCGCGAGGCCCGTGTCGAGCTCGGCCGCCGAGGGCACCTTGCCGCCCGACAGGCGCGCCACTTCCTGCAGGCGCGCGTAGTTCGCCTGGGCCTCCTTGGTCGTGGCCTCGGCCTGCGCCAACTTCGCCTGCGCCGCGGCCAGCGTGGCGCGCGAGCGCTGCACCTGCGCTTCGAGCTTGGCGGTGTCGAGCACGATCAGCACCTGGCCTTTTTTCACGCGGTCGTTCACGTCCACGAACACGTCGCGCACCGTGCCCGAGAGTTCACTGCCTATGGCCACCGAGCGCGTGGGCTGCAGGATGCCGTTGGCCATCACGCTGAGCGTGATGTTGCCGCGGCGCAGCGCTTCGGT
Organism: Extensimonas soli; assembly: GCF_029211265.1. Classification (GTDB taxonomy): domain Bacteria; phylum Pseudomonadota; class Gammaproteobacteria; order Burkholderiales; family Burkholderiaceae_C; genus Extensimonas; species Extensimonas soli. The sequence continues at coordinate 69,778 of NZ_JARGEL010000004.1, forward strand.
GACGTAGCTCGGCGCGGCGCTGGCGCTTTGCTGCACGCGCCAGTAGTAGCCGCCGCCCGCCACGAGCACGAGCGCGAACAGGCCCAGCCACATGCCGGGGCGCTGCCACCAGCGGCGCACCAGGCCGTCGCCGAGCAGGTTTTTCAGCTCGGCCACATCGGGCCGGGTCTGCGCCGCGGGCGCTGCGGCAGGTGCAGGAGAAGCCGAGGGATCGGAAGAGGTCATGGTGGTGCCAAACAAGCAAAAACCGGTGGAATCGGTGGATGGAACGCGCGGGGTGCGGACACGCGAAAGGCTCACTGCGGCGCAGGGCCGTTCGTCCAGCCGCCGCCCAGCGCCTTGTAAAGACGCACGTGGTCGGCCGCGACGCTGGCCACGCTGCTCGCGACGCTGTCCTGCGCCGTGAGCAGGGTGCGCTGGGTGTCGAGCAGGGTCTGGAAGTCGATGCGGCCGCTGCGGTAGTTCTGCTCGGCCAGCAGCGCGGCGTTGCCCGCGGCCTCGGCGGCGGTCTGCAGGTGCGCCAGGCGCAGGCGCTCGTTGCGCAGCGCCGTGAGGGCGTCTTCCACGTCCTGCAGCGCGGTGAGCACGGCGGCTTCGTAGTCGCTGCGCACCTGCGCGAGCATGGCCTCCTGCACACGCACCTGCGCGCGCGCGGCGCCGCCGTCAAAGATCGGCGCCGTGACGCTCGCGAGCAGGCCGCGCGTCACCGCCTCGCCCGTGTCCAGCGCACCGAGCGTGAGCGCGCTCAGACCCAGCGAGCCGGCGATGTTGAAGCGCGGATAGCGCGCCGCGTCGGCCTGCAGCACGCGCGCGAGCGCCGCGGCGATGCGCTGCTCGGCGGCGTGCACGTCAGGGCGCTGGCGCAGTACCACGGCGGGGATTTCGAGCGCCAGATCGGCACTCGGCGCAGGCACGGCGGCCGGCGCGGCCAGCAGCGCATCGAGCGCCGCGGGCGCCTGCCCGGTGAGCACCGCGAGGCTGTGGCGCGACTGGTCCAGGCTCGCCTGCAGCGCCGGGATCATCGCCGCCGTCTGCTCGGCCACGGTGCGCGCCTGCTCCACCACCTGCGAGCTCGTGAGGCCCGCCTGCATGCGCCACTCGGTGAGCTGCAGCGTCTGGCGCTGCGTCAACAGGTTGCTGCGCGCAATCGCCAGGCGCTGCTGCAGTCCGCGCAGGTCGATGTAGTTGACCGCCACCTCGGCCGCGAGCGCCACCTGCACGGCGCCCAGGTTGGCCTCGGCGGCGCGCGCGTCGGCCTCGCTCGCCTGCAGCGCACCGCCCAGGCGGCCGAACAGGTCGGGTTCCCAGCTTGCGTCGAAGCCGGTCTGGAACTGGTTGCCGGTGTGGCCCGCGGCGCGGCTGCGCTGCGCCGAGCCCGAGGCGTTCAAACTGGGGCGCAGCGCCGCGGCCTGCACGTCCACCTGCGCACGCGCCTGCTGCAAGGCCGCAAGCGCACTGCGCACGCTGGGGTTGGCCAGCAAAGCCTGCTGCACCAGCGTGCTGAGCTGCGCATCGCCAAAGCGCTGCCACCACTGCGCGAGCGCGGCCGCATTGCCGGGCAGCAGCGCGGGACGGGCGGTATCGGCTGGGGTGGCTGGGGTAGGCGAGGCAGCTGAGGCGGGCGCAGCGGCGCCCGGCGCTGGCGCGGCAACGGGCGCCTGCACGGGCGCTGACCAGTCCGCGGGCAGCGCCACCGCAGGCACGGGCGAATCGGGCGGCACCCAGTGCGCGCAGCCTGCCAGCAGACCGAACAGGCTCGCGCCCAGCGCCGCCCGCCAGAGGGCCCGGGCGGGCGCCCCTGCCCTGTTGCGCGAAGGCCAAGCCGATGTGCTGGCCGAGGTGCTGATCGAGGTGCGGTGCATGGGGGGCGATTGTGGCGGGCAAATTTGTCGCCTCAGGGCCCTTGTGGTGAACCCGCGGTAAAGACGCCGGCCAGATAACTCTTGATTCGATAGCGGAATGTAACCCATCAATTTGACGCATTGCGCTCTTCTATACAGCGCAAGAAGCTATCAAAGAAATAGTTATTTTCATGAATTTTCCGCCTCCAGCGCATCCAGCGTCTCGAGCGGCCAGCGCGGCTTGACGTCGAAGGCATAGTCGCTGTTGGCCTGCTGCCGGCCCGCCTGCAGGCGCATGGCCGCGGCCAGCGCGATCATGGCGCCGTTGTCGGTGCACAGGTGCAGCTCGGGGTAGTGCACGCGCACGCGGCGCGCGGCGCAGGCAGCGTCGAGCTGCGCACGCAGGCGCCGGTTCGCGCCCACGCCGCCGGCCACCACCACGCGCGTGAGGCCCGTCGCACGCAATGCGGCCAGCGTCTTGTGCACCAGCACATCGACGATCGCGGCCTCGGTGCTCGCAGCCAGATCGGCTTTGCGCACCTCCAGCGCAGCGCCGAGCTTCTTGGCCTGCGTGAGCACTGCGGTCTTGAGTCCGGCAAACGAAAAATCGAGGTTGCCGCTGTGCAGCAGCGGGCGCGGCAGCGCAAACGCCTTGGCGTCGCCCTGCTCTGCCAGGCGCGAGAGCGCCGGCCCGCCCGGGTAGCCCAGGCCCAGCAGCTTGGCCGACTTGTCGAAAGCCTCGCCGGCCGCGTCGTCTATGGTTTCGCCCAGCAGCGTGTAGCGGCCTACGCCATCGACGCGCATGAGCTGCGTGTGCCCGCCCGACACCAGCAGCGCGACGAAGGGAAACTCGGGCGCATCGGCGCTCAGAAACGGCGAGAGCAAATGCCCCTCGAGGTGGTGCACGCCCAGCACCGGCCGCCCCAGCGCCGCGGCCAGCGCGCAGGCCACGCCCGCGCCCACCAGCAGCGCCCCGGCCAGCCCCGGCCCGCGCGTGTAGGCCACCACGTCCACGGCCGCAAGCGGCACACCCGCCTGCGCGAGCACCTCCTCGGTCAGCGGCAGCACGCGGCGGATATGGTCGCGGCTCGCGAGTTCGGGCACCACGCCGCCGTAGGCCTGGTGCATGGTGATCTGGCTGTGCAGCGCGTGCGCCAGCAAGGCCGGCACACCGCCGCCAGGCAGGCAGCGCACCAGCGCCACGCCGGTTTCGTCGCAGGAAGTCTCGATGCCGAGCACCAGGAGCCTGTCGGACTTTGGGATCGTCGGCTGCGAATGTGCCGCAGCAGCCCATTTTTTACCGTCTTCTTGCCCCATAGTCCCGCTATGGGGCGGCGAATCCGGCAAAAACTGGCCTCGCTGGGGCGCATTCTCGCTATCGACGCCCAAAGCCCGACAGGCTCCTAGGGCGTCGGCGGGCAGGTCGGAGGGCAGGTCGGAGGGCAGGCTTGGAGGGGCGCTCATAGGGGCGTGAGTGTAGGGCGCACGCTGGGGGTGTGCATTCGGCATTCGGCATTCGGCATTCGAATGTGCATTCCCGGCGCGCTTCTTGCTTTTTGGCGGGGATGACCGAAACCCTGCGCATCGTGGTCGTGGCCCCCGATCTGGCCGTGAGCGACCCTGACGACGAACACGCCCTGATGCAGGCCGAGCGTTCGCGCGCGTTGCGCATAGGGCTGCTGGAAAACGGCTACAACCTCGTCGCCACACTGCCCGCCGACGTGTTCCTGAGCGAGCGCCTGGCCCAGCTGCAGCCTGACTTGATCATCGTCGATGCCGAAAGCGAGGCGCGCGACGCCCTCGAGCATGTGGTGCTGGCCACACGCGCCGCGCGCCGCCCCATCGTGATGTTCACCAACGACGAAGACACCTCGCACGTGCCGGATGCCGTGGCCGCGGGTGTGACGGCCTACATCGTGGCCGGGCTGGCGCCGCAACGCATCCGCCCGATTCTGGAAGTGGCCATGGCGCGCTTTGCCCACGAACAGGCGCTGCGCGCGGAGCTGGCCCAGGCGCGCAACGCGCTTTCGGAGCGCAAAACCATAGACCGCGCCAAGGGCCTGCTCATGCAGCGCCAGGGCCTGAGCGAGCCGCAGGCCTACGACAAGCTGCGCAAGCTGGCCATGGACAAAGGGCTCAAACTCGGCGAGGTGGCGCAGCGCGTGCTCGACGCAGCGGACTTGCTGGGATAACCCGCGCGCACCTCAGCCTCTCAGGCAGCCGGGGCATACCCCACGATGGTGCAGCGCACAAAACCAGTGCCCCGGTACGGTGCCTTGCGCCGCCTCCACATTCTGCGGATCTAAATCGCCTACAGCGTCCGGTAGGCGGGCACAAAAAGCTACTTTTCCAGGAGCAAACAGAGCGCCACGCAAAGCTGGCATGTCGCTTGCTTTACATAGCCCAGACCAACGCAGGTCTTGCAGGCGGCCCCACCCAACGGCGGGCGGTGGTCCCTTACCGGACAAAGGCGTCCCCATGCGTTTGCGCGCTGCCACTGGCAGGCGTGAACGGCATGAGGACGCCTTTTTGTTTTTGCCCTTTCAACATCCACCCGAAGGAACCGCTCCCATGACCGACCTGTTGAAAACCAGCCTCCAGCGCCGCACCGTGTTGCAGGCCACCACCGTGGGCGCGCTGGGCGCCGGCCCTGCGCTGCGCGCGCTCGTGCATGCCCAGGGCTCCGATGCCCCCGAGAAAAAGGAAGTGAAGATCGGCTTCATTCCGCTGACCGACTGCGCCAGCGTGGTCATGGCCAGCGTGCTGGGTTTGGACCAGAAATACGGCGTGAAGATCATCCCCAGCAAGGAAGCGAGCTGGGCCAGCGTGCGCGACAAGCTCGTGAGCAGCGAACTCGACTTCGCCCACGTGCTCTACGGCCTGGTTTATGGCGTGCAGCTGGGCATAGGCGGCCCCAAAAAAGACATGGCCGTGCTCATGACGCTCAACCAGAACGGCCAGGCCATCACGCTGAGCAAAAAACTCGCCGAACAGGGCGCCACCGACGGCCCCAGCCTGGCCAGGCTGATGCGCGGCGAAAAACGCGAATACACCTTTGCGCACACCTTCCCCACGGGCACGCACGCCATGTGGCTTTACTACTGGCTCGCAGCCAACGGCATCCACCCGCTAAAAGACGCCAAGGTAATCACCGTGCCTCCGCCGCAAATGGTGGCCAACATGCGCGTGGGCAACATGGACGGCTTTTGCGTGGGCGAGCCCTGGAACCACCGCGCCATCATGGACGGCATAGGCATCACCGCCACCACCACGCAGTCCATCTGGCCCAGCCACCCCGAAAAGGTGCTGGGCACCACGGCCGACTTTGTGCAGAAATACCCGAACACGGCGCGCGCCGTCACCGCCGCCATCCTGGAGGCCAGCCGCTGGATCGACGAAAGCCTGGCGAACAAGAACAAGATGGCCGAGACCATCGCCGGCAAGGCCTACGTGAACACCAGCGTCGATGCGATCAACCAGCGCATCCTCGGGCGCTACCAGAACGGCCTGGGCAAGACCTGGGACGACCCGCTGCACATGAAGTTTTACGACGGCGGCGCGGTGAACTTTCCCTACCTCAGCGACGGCATGTGGTTCCTCACCCAGCACAAGCGCTGGGGCCTGCTCACGGCCCACCCGGACTATCTGGCCGTGGCCAAACAGGTCAACCGCATCGACGTTTATCAGCAGGCCGCCGCGGCCGCCAAGGTGCCGCTGCCCAAGAGCGCAATGCGCAGCCACAAGCTGATCGACAGCGTGGTCTGGGACGGCAAAGACCCCGCCAAGTACGCCGACGGCTTCCCGCTCAAGGCCTGAGCGGCTGAACCCGACCGCACCCCACCAACCACCAAGGAGCCTGCCATGGTCAGCGCCGTCTTTCATTCCCCGCCGCAAACCCCGCCCACCACCGGGCCAGCCCCGGCGCCGGCACTGTCCGCGCCGCGCACGCCGCCGCCGGCCAAACCCCATGCGAGTGCCTGGTCTCGGCGCCTGTGGCTCGCGCTGCTGCCGCCGCTGTGCGGTCTGGGCCTGCTGCTGGGCGTGTGGGCGCTGGTTTCGGCCAGCACCGGACACAGCATCCCCACGCCACTGGAGACCTGGGCGCAGGCGCAGGAGGTGTTCAGCGACCCGTTTTACCGCAACGGCCCCAACGACCAGGGCGTGGGCTGGAACGTGCTGGCGTCGCTGCAGCGCGTGGCCCTGGGCTTCGGGCTGGCGGCGCTGGTGGGCATTCCGGCGGGTTTCGTGATCGGGCGCTTTCCCTTTTTGCAGCGCATGTGCAACCCCCTGGTCAGCCTGCTGCGCCCGGTGTCGCCGCTGGCCTGGCTGCCCATAGGGCTGCTGGTGTTCAAGGGCGCCCACCCCGCGGCCATCTGGACGATCTTCATCTGCTCGATCTGGCCCATGCTCGTCAACACCGCGATCGGCGTGCAGCGCGTGCCGCAGGACTACATGAACGTGGCGCGCGTGCTCCAGCTGTCGGAATGGAAGATCGCCACCAAGATCCTCCTGCCCGCCGTGCTGCCCTACCTTCTGACCGGCGTGCGCCTGGCCGTGGGCACGGCCTGGCTGGTGATCGTGGCGGCAGAGATGCTGACCGGCGGCGTGGGCATAGGCTTTTGGGTCTGGGACGAGTGGAACAACCTCAACGTCAAGAACATCATCATCGCCATTTTCGTGATCGGCATCGTCGGCCTGGTGCTCGAATACGCCCTGGTCAAACTGGCCACGGCACTCACTTTCGAAGAGGTGCGCACATGAACGACGCCCTGCACCACAAATTCATCCAGGTCCAGGGCGTGGCCCAGACCTTCCATACGGCCAAAGGCCCATTCCCGGCGCTGCGCGGCATCGACCTGTGCATTGCCAAGGGCGAATTCGTGGCGCTGATCGGCCACTCGGGCTGCGGCAAGTCCACCTTGCTCAACCTCATCGCCGGCCTGACCACGCCCACCGAAGGCGCGCTGCTGTGCGCCAACAAGGAAATCAAGGGCCCCGGGCCGGAGCGCGCCATGGTGTTCCAAAACCACTCGCTGCTGCCCTGGCTGACCTGCTTCGACAACGTGCATCTGGCAGTGGAGCGGGTGTTCGGCGCGCACGAAAACAAGGCCCAGCTGCGCGCGCGCACCGGCGCCGCCCTGGCCCTCGTGGGGCTCGCGCACGCGGCGCACAAACGCCCCGGCGAAATCTCGGGCGGCATGAAGCAGCGCGTGGGCATTGCACGCGCCCTGTCGATGGAGCCGCAGGTGCTGTTGATGGACGAGCCCTTCGGCGCGCTCGATGCGCTGACCCGCGCCAAGCTGCAGGACGAGCTGCTGGACATCGTGGCGCGCACGCACAGCACCGTGGTCATGGTGACGCACGACGTGGACGAGGCCGTGCTCCTGTCCGACAAGGTGGTGATGCTCACCAATGGCCCGGCGGCCACCATCGGCGAGGTGCTGAACGTGCCGCTGCCGCGCCCGCGCAGCCGCGTCGCGCTGGCCGAAGACCCGCACTACCAGCACTGCCGCAAAGCCGTGCTGGACTTCCTCTACACCCGCCAGGCGCATGTCGAACATGCAGCCTGACCCCGCGCCCCAGGAGACTGCCATGGACATGCAAATCCCCCCGCAAGCCAAGATGAAACTCGTGCTCGTCGGCAACGGCATGGCCGGCGTGCGCACGCTCGAAGAGCTGCTCAAGATCGCCCCAGACCTCTACGACATCACGGTCTTCGGCGCCGAGCCGCACCCCAACTACAACCGCATCCTGCTCTCGCCCGTGCTCGCCGGCGAGCAGACGCTGGACGAGATCGTCCTCAACGGCTGGGACTGGTACGCCGAGCACGGCATCACCCTGCACGCCGGCTTCAAGGTGAGCGCGGTGGACAGGCTGCGGCGCCTGGTCACCGGCGTCAACGCTGCGGGCGAGGAGCGCAGCGCCAGCTACGACCGCCTGATCCTCGCGACGGGCTCCAACCCGTTCATGCTGCCCATTCCGGGCACCGAGTTGGAAGGCGTGCTCGCCTACCGCGACATTGCCGACACCCAGGCGATGATTGCCGCCGCAGCCCAGTACCGCCACGCGGTGGTCATAGGCGGCGGCCTGCTGGGCCTGGAAGCCGCCAACGGCCTGATGAAGCGCGGCATGCAGGTCACGGTGGTGCACGTAGGCGAGTGGCTGATGGAGCGCCAGCTCGACGCCGTGGCCGGCAAGCTGCTGCAAAAATCCTTGCACGAACGCGGCATGCAGTTCCAGATGAGCGCGCAGACGCAGGCGCTGCTGGGCACTCCTGAGGGGCGCGTGCGCGCCGTGCGCCTGCAGGACGGCACCGAACTGCCCGCCGACCTGGTGGTGATGGCCGTGGGCATACGCCCGAACACGGCCCTGGCCGAAAGCATGCGCCTGCACGTGCACCGCGGCATCGTGGTCAGCGACACGCTGCAAACCGTGACCGACCCGCGCATCTACGCCGTGGGCGAATGCGCGGCGCACCGGGGCATTGCCTACGGACTGGTGGCGCCGCTGTTCGAGCAGGGCAAGGTCTGCGCAACGCACCTCGCAGAGTTCGGCATCGGGCGCTACACCGGCTCGCAGACCTCGACCAAGCTCAAGGTCACCGGCATAGACCTGTTCAGCGCGGGCGACTTCCAGGGCGGCAAGGACGCCGAGGAGATCGTCCTCAGCGACCCCATGGGCGGCGTCTACAAAAAGCTCGTGCTCAAGGACGACAAACTCGTCGGTGCCTGCCTGTACGGCGACACGGTCGATGGCAGCTGGTACTTCAAGCTGCTGCGCGAAGGCCGCAGCGTGCACGACCTGCGCGACCGCCTGATGTTTGGCGAATCGAACATCGGCGACACCGGCCACGAGGGCCACAACAAGGCCGCCGCCATGGCCGACACGGATGAGGTCTGCGGCTGCAACGGCGTGACCAAGGGCGTCATCTGCAAGGCCATCAAGGAAAAGGGCCTGTTCACGCTCGACGAGGTGCGCAAGCACACCAAGGCCAGCGCCAGCTGCGGCTCGTGCACCGGGCTGGTGGAGCAGTTGCTGATGTTCAGCGCCGGCGGTGACTACTCCGCCACGCCCAGGCTCAAGCCCCTGTGCGGCTGCACCGAGCACGGCCACCAGGCCGTGCGCGACGCCATCCGCGCGCAAAAGCTGCTTTCCGTCCCCGACGTGTTCCGCACCCTTGCCTGGCGCACGCCCAATGGCTGCGCGAGCTGCCGCCCGGCCATCAACTATTACCTCATCAGCACCTGGCCCAAGGAGGCCAGGGACGACCCGCAAAGCCGCTTCATCAACGAACGCAGCCATGCCAACATCCAGAAAGACGGCACGTACAGCGTGGTGCCGCGCATGTGGGGCGGCGAGACCAGCGCCGCCGAGCTGCGCCGCATCGCCGACGTGGTGGACAAATACCGCATCCCCACCGTGAAGGTCACCGGTGGGCAGCGCATCGACCTGCTCGGCGTCAAAAAGGAAGACCTGATCCCCGTCTGGCGCGACCTGGGCATGCCCAGCGGCCACGCCTACGCCAAGGCGCTGCGCACCGTGAAAACCTGCGTGGGCAGCGAGTGGTGCCGCATGGGCACGCAGGACAGCACCCAGATGGGCAAAGACCTGGAGCACGCCTTCGTGGGCATGTACGCCCCGCACAAGGTCAAGTTCGCCGTCAGCGGCTGCCCGCGCAACTGCGCCGAGGCGGGCATCAAGGACGTGGGCATCATCGGCGTCGATAGCGGCTGGGAGATGTACGTGGCCGGCAACGGCGGCATCAAGACCGAGGTTGCGCACTTCTTCACCAAGCTCAAGAGCGCCGCGGAGGTGCTCGAATACACCGGCGCCTTCTGCGAGCTGTACCGCCAGGAGGGCTGGTACCTCGAGCGCACCGTGCACTTCGTCGCCCGGGTGGGGCTGGACTACGTCAAGCAACGCATCCTCGACGACGCCGCCGGCCGCCAGGCGCTGTGGGCACAGCTGCAACACGCCCTTGCCGACGAGCCCGACCCCTGGGCCGCACTCGAACAAGCCCAGGTGGACACGCGCCAGTTCGAGCCGCTGAATGCAAGCGAAATAGCGGCCTGAGGCAGATTTGGCAAGCACAACAAGCTATCAATTCAATACCACACCATGCAAGGAAGCGCCATGACCGAATGGATTCCCGTCTGCCGCGTGAGCGACATCCCCGTGCTCGGCGCGCGCCGCGTGGCGCGTGCGCAGGGCCTGGACGTCGCCCTGTTTCGCACCGAGGCCGATCAGGTCTTCGCTCTGCTCGACCGCTGCCCGCACAAAGGCGGTCCCTTGTCGCAAGGTATCGTCTTCGGCACCAGCGTGGCCTGCCCGCTGCACAACTGGACCATCAGCCTGGAGGGCGGCCACGCGGCGGCACCCGACGAAGGCTGCACGCCGCGCTTTGCCGTGCAGGTGCAGGGCGACAGAGTCTGCCTGCGCGCCGAAGAACTGGCCCACCACGCCACCGAACTCAGCCGCCCGTCCGCCGGCCCAGTGGCCACGCGCAGCTGCCAGCAGCCATGCACATGACAGAAACCCGCTCCACCTGCCCGTACTGCGGCGTGGGCTGCGGCGTGCTCATCGCCTCTGACGGCGCGCAGATCACCGGCGTGCGCGGCGACCCCGAGCACCCGGCCAACTTCGGCCGTCTGTGCACCAAGGGCGCCACGCTGGCCCTCACGGTCGCGCCCCCCATCGCACGCCAGACCCGCCTGCTGCAGCCCCTGCGGCGCCTGCAGCGGCAGGGCCCGGCACAGCCGCTCGGCTGGGACGCGGCCCTGCAATGGGCCTGCGACCGCTTTGCGCACACCCTGCGCACGCACGGCCCCGAAGCCGTGGGCTTTTACCTGAGCGGCCAGTTGCTCACCGAGGACTACTACGTCTTCAACAAGCTCGCCAAGGGCCTGATAGGCACGCCCCACCTCGACAGCAACTCGCGCCTGTGCATGAGCAGCGCCGTCGCGGGCTACAAGGCCACGCTGGGCGCCGACGCGCCACCCACCTGCTACGACGACCTGCAGCATGCGCACTGCCTATTCATCGCGGGCAGCAACACCGCCTACGCGCACCCCATCCTGTTCCGGCGCATCGAAGACGCCAAGCGCGCCCGGCCCGCGCTAAAGATCATCGTCGTCGACCCGCGCCGCACCGACACGGCCGAAATCGCCGACCTGCACCTGCGCATAGAGCCCGGCACCGACGCCATGCTCCTGCACGGCATGCTGCACCTGATGCTGCGCGAAGGCTGGGCGGACGCGGCCTTCATCGCCGCGCACACGCACGGCTTCGAAGACTTGCAAACCCTGGTGCACGACTACCCGCCGCAGCTCGTGGCCCAGGTCTGCGGCATCAGCGTGGACGATCTGACCCTGGCCGCGCGCTGGTTTGCCGGCATCGAACCCGGCACACCGCGCCAGCCCACGCTGAGCCTCTATTGCCAGGGCCTGAACCAAAGCAGCAGCGGCACCGCCAAAAACACCGCGCTGATCAACCTGCACCTGGCCACGGGCCAGATCGGCCGCCCTGGCGCTGGGCCGTTCTCGCTCACCGGCCAGCCCAACGCCATGGGCGGGCGCGAGGTGGGTGCCCTCGCCCATCTGCTGCCAGGCCACCGCGAACTCGCCAACCCGACGCACCGCGCCGAGATTGCCGCGCTGTGGGGCGTGCCCGACCTGCCGCAGCGCCCAGGCAAAACCGCGGTGGAAATGTTCCAGGCCGCAGCCGATGGAGAAATCAAGGCGCTGTGGATCGCCTGCACCAACCCCGCGCAGTCGCTGCCAGACCAAACCACCGTGCGCCGCGCCTTGCAGCGTGCCGAGTTCGTGGTGGTGCAAGAGGCTTTCGCCACCGCCGCCACCTGCGACTTCGCCGACCTGCTACTGCCCGCCACCACCTGGGGCGAAAAAGAGGGCACCGTGACCAACAGCGAGCGCCGCATCTCGCGCGTGCGCGCCGCCGTGCCGCCGCCGCGCTCCACCGACTCCACCGACCCCACCGACAATGGCCCGCGCCACGACTGGGCCATCGCCGTGGACTTTGCGCACCGCCTCGAAGCCGTGTTGCGCCCCGGACAGGCAACGATTTTTCCCTATACCCATCCCGAATCGATCTGGAACGAGCACCGTGCCGCCACGCGTGGGCGCGACCTGGACATCACCGGGCTGAGCTACGCCGCGCTCGAACTCGCGCCCGCCCAATGGCCCTTCCCCGCGGGCGCGACCTTGGGCACGGCGCGGCTGTACGCGGACGGCATCTTTCCCACCGCCGACGGGCGTGCCCGCTTCGACGCGCAGCCCTACCAGCCCGTGGCCGAACCGCGCGATGCACGCTACCCGCTGGCGCTGACCACGGGGCGCCTGCGTGACCAGTGGCATGGCATGACGCGCACGGGCACGCTGGGCCGCCTGTTCGGCCATGTTCCCGAACCCGCGCTCGAGCTGCACCCCCAGGACCTCGCGCGCCACGGCCTGCAGCCGGGCGATCTGGTGCATGTGGCCAGCCGCCGCGGCAGCCTCATCGCCCCCGTGCAGCCCAGCGATGCGTTGGCTCCCGGCCAGGCCTTCATGGCCATGCACTGGGGCGCGGAGTTTCTTGGCGGCAGCGGTAGCGGCAGCAATGCAAGCCCGGGCAGCGGCGTGAATGGCCTCACCAGCGCGGCGCTGTGCCCCCGCTCCAAACAGCCCGAGTTCAAGCACAGCGCCGTGCGCATCACCAAAGCCGCATTGCCTTGGTCACTGCTCGCCATGGCCTGGCTGCCCGAGGACGAAGTGCTTACCACCCACGCGGCGCTGCGCACGCTGATGCCGCAGTTCGCCTTTGCGGCCTGCGTGCCCTTCGGGCGCGAGCGCAGCGGGGTCTTGCTGCGCGCCGCCGCCCCTGCAGCCCCGCCCGATGCCGTGCTGGCCCACATCGAACAACTGCTCGGACTTGCCGATGCGCACGCGCTGCGCTATGCCGACCGCAAGACCGGCCAGCGCCGCACCATGCGCCTCGCCCCGTCGGGCGAGGACATGCTGCTGCAGGCCTTCGTGCTGGCGGGCGACACCCGTGCCGAAACCTGGCTGCGCCCGCTGCTGCAAGACGCACTGCCCGCCCAACCCTACGGTCGCCTGCTGCTCGCCCCCGGCGCCCAGGCGCCCATCACCCTCGCAGCCGCAAGCCCCCAGGTCTGCACCTGTTTCAACGTGCGCGAAGACGCCATCCTGTCCTGCCTCGCCACTTGCCGCGACAGCGAGGAAGGGCGGCTGGCAGCCTTGCAGCAGCAGCTGCAATGCGGCACCAACTGCGGCTCCTGCATCCCGCAATTGCGCCGCCTGGTGCGCCGCAGCATGCCCAGCACCACCGCTGCAGCGGCATGACACAAGGCCCTGCAGGCATATTCCTATATAACCAGGATTCATCATCACCCCGCAACAATGCACACCATGGGCATCAGTCACTACCTCAAAGAAATCGGCCGCGGCGTGCGGGGCGCGCGCGCCTTGACGCGCGAGCAGGCCGCAGACTTGTTCGGTCAGGTACTGGACGGCAGCGTGAGCGATCTGGAGATCGGCGCGTTCTGCCTGGCCATGCGCATCAAAGGCGAAACCGCGGCCGAGATGGCCGGCTTTCTCGATGCCACCGAGGCGCGGCTCAGCCCCTTCCCGGCCAGCGATCGCCCCCTGGTGGTGCTCCCCAGCTACAACGGCGCGCGCAAGCTGCCGGTGCTCACGCCTTTGCTGGCGTTGCTGCTGGCGCGCGAAGGACTGCCCGTCTTGCTGCACGGCATGCGCACCGAGGCGCGCCGGGTTACAGCACAAGAAGTGCTTCTTGCCCTGGATATACCTTCACTGGAAGCTCCTGAACAAATAGCAAACGGCACGCTGGCCCACATCTCCACGGCGCGGCTGCAGCCGGGCCTGGCGCGCCTGCTCGCGGTGCGCGAGCTGGTGGGCCTGCGCAACCCCGGCCACAGCGTGGCCAAGCTCATCGCTCCCAGCGCGGGCCCCACCCTGGTGGTGGGCAGCTACACGCACCCCGAATACCTCGAGGTGCTGTGCGGCACCTGCGCACTGCGCGGCATGAACGCCCTGCTCTCGCGCGGCCTGGAGGGCGAAGTCTGCGCCGACCCGCGCCGCGCGCCACGCTACGACGCCTTCGTGCACGGCCAGCACCTGCCTGTGCAAGAGCAACAGCCCGGCACCGCGCCCGAAGTGCCGGGCCTGCCCGGCAGCATAGACGCAGCCAGCACCGCGCACTACACCCGCGCCGTGCTGGCCGGCACCCTGCCCGTCCCGCCAGCCCTGGCCCAGCAGGTGGAATACATCGTGCAGCTGAGCCGCAAAGTGGCCTCGCCCGCCAGCGCTGACCACACCGCCTGAAAAGCTCCCCACCACAGAACCCGCCCCCAGGACCCCGCCATGACCGAACACATCGCCCCCTCGGCCCGTCCCTGCCCTGGCAGCTGCACCCTGGTCGGCGCCGGCCCGGGCGATCCGGAACTGCTCACGCTCAAGGCGCTCAAGGCCATCCAGGCGGCCACGCTGCTGCTCGTCGATGACCTGGTGAGCGACGCCATCCTGGCCTACGCCGCGCCCGGCGCGCGCATCGTGCACGTGGGCAAACGCGGCGGCTGCAAAAGCACGCCGCAGGCCTTCATCGAAAAGCTCATGCTCCAGGCCGCGCGCGCCGGCGAAACCGTGGTGCGCCTCAAGGGCGGAGACCCGTTCATCTTTGGCCGCGGCGGCGAAGAAGTCGAGCGCCTGCGCGCCGCGGGCGTCCCGGTCACGGTGGTCAACGGCATCACGGCCGGGCTTGCGGGCATGACCGCGCTGGGCGCGCCGCTCACGCACCGCGAACACGCGCACGGCGTCATCTTCATCACCGGCCACGCCCAGCCCGGCGCGCCGGGGGTGGACTGGCCCCTGCTCGCGCACACCGCACATGCGGCGCGCCTCACGCTGGTGATTTACATGGGCATGCGCCACGCCGCAGAGATCGCGCAGGGCCTGCTCACCGGCCTGCCCGCGCACACGCCCGTGGCCGTCATCGAGCACGCAAGCCTGCCCACGCAGCGCCATGCCACCGCCACGCTGGCCACACTGCAGACCACCATCGCCGCGCAGGGCCTCGCCAGCCCCGCGGTGATCGTGGTCGGCGACGTAGTGCGCGGGATTGCCGCGGCGGCGCAAAATCGGCAAGATAGGGTGCATCATGTGCCGCTGGCCATCACTGGTTGAGCGCCTTCGCAGCCCGTTGCGGTCATCGGCTTTTTGCCTGGCCTCTTTTTTCCATAGGCCCAATGCCATGACTGCATCCCTGGACTCCCACCCTGACTTTTTGCAAGTGCGCGCCTGGCTGCAGGCCGCACAGCACCTTGCCGTGCTGACCGGCGCCGGCATGAGCGCCGAATCGGGCATCCCCACGTTCCGCGATGCGCAGACCGGTCTGTGGGCGCGCTTCAACCCCGCCGAGCTCGCCACCGAAGAGGGCTTTCGCGCCCAGCCCGAACTCGTCTGGAACTGGTACGCCGAGCGCCGCACCGCCATGGCCGAGGTCAAGCCCAACGCCGGCCACTACGCCATCGCCACTTACCAGCAGCGCCACCCGGGCCGCCTCACTGTGATCACGCAAAACGTCGATGGCTTGCACCAGAAAGCCGGCAGCACCGACGCCTTGGCGCTGCACGGCAACATCTTTCAAGACCGCTGGCTCGACCTGTGCTTTCATGCACGCCAGAGCGGCCGCGTTTGCGCGCCTGAGCGTGCGCAGGCAGACAATCCGCCGCGCTGCCCCGATTGCGGCAACATGCTGCGCCCCGACGTCGTGTGGTTCGGCGAGATGCTGCCGCCGGCCACACTGCACGCCGCCGAGCAGGCCGCGCAGCGCTGCGCCTTGATGCTCGTGGTCGGCACCTCGGGCGAGGTCTATCCCGCCGCCGGGCTCGCGCACCAGGCGCGTCAGGCCGGGGCCAAGGTGGTGGTCGTCAACCCGCACGCCAGCGAGCTCGACGGCGTCGCCCACCTGGTGCTGCGCGGCACCGCGGCGCAGACGCTGCCGGCCTTGCTCTCTGAGTGATTGAGCACGCAAGTCCGCTCATGGGCTGCATGTTCACCGCCGGCCTCGGGCACGCGCAAGGAACTGCGTGCGTCCAACGAGCTCTTATCTTCTCCTAGTTAGAATGCCCCATTCCTGATTCCACTTGCGGACATGACCTCCTCTCGCGTCTCCCTCACCGGCAGCATCGTCGCCCTCGTCACCCCCATGCACGAGGACGGCAGCGTGGACTACGCCACGCTGCGCAAACTCATAGACTGGCACATCGCCGAAGGCACCGACTGCATCAGCGTGGTCGGCACCACGGGCGAGTCGCCCACCGTGAACGTCGAAGAGCACTGCGAAATCATCCGCGTCGCGGTCGAGCAGGCTGCCCAGCGCGTGCCCATCATGGCCGGCTGCGGCGCCAACTCCACCGCCGAAGCGATCGAGCTCGCGCGCTTCGCCAAAAAGGTCGGAGCCGACAGCCAGCTGCAGGTCGTGCCCTACTACAACAAGCCCACGCAGGAGGGCCAATACCGGCACTTCAAGGCCATCGCCGAGGCCGTGGGCGACCTGCCCATCATCCTCTACAACGTGCCCGGCCGCACCGTGGCGGACATGCAGCACGACACCGTGCTGCGCCTGGCCCAGGTGCCCGGCATCATCGGCATCAAGGAAGCCACCGGCAACATCGAACGCGCACAGTGGCTGATCCGCGAGGTGCCGCAAGGCTTTGGCGTGTATTCGGGCGACGACCCGACGGCCGTCGCACTCATGCTCTGCGGTGGCCACGGCAACATCAGCGTCACGGCCAACGTGGCGCCGCGCCTGATGCGCGAACTCTGCGCCGCGGCGCGCGCCGGCGACGTGCGCCGTGCCATGGAAATCCAGTTCCGCCTGATGCCCGTGCACAAGCAATTGTTCGTCGAAGCCAACCCCATCCCGGTCAAATGGGCCATGGCGCGCATGGGCTTGTGTGGAACCACGCTGCGCCTGCCCATGACGCCGCTGCAGCCTGCCTACGAAGCGCAGGTAGAGGCCGCGCTGCGCGCCAGCGGCCTGCTGTAAGCACCCCTATCCAAGATTTTCAGAGGATTCTCGCGTGAACCATTCTGCACGTTGCGGCCTGCTGGGCCTTGCCCTGGCCTTGTCCGCATGCTCTGTTCTGGAGAGCGACAAAGTCGATTACAAAAGCGCTACCAAGGCATCGACGCTCGAAGTGCCGCCCGACCTGACCCAGCTTTCGCAAGAAAGCCGCTACGTCGTGCCGGGCGGGCCCGTTTCTGCCGCTGCGTTCGAAGCGGGCAAGGCCACGAACAAGGCCGAGGCCGAATCCAAGACCGCGGTGGCGCAGATCGCCGACGTGCGCATAGAGCGTGACGGCAACCAGCGCTGGCTCGTCGTCGATCGCCCCGCCGACAAGCTCTGGGACCCCGTGCGCACCTTCTGGCAGGAAAACGGCTTCAACCTCGTGCTGGATCAGCCCGAACTCGGCATCATGGAGACCGACTGGGCCGAAAACCGCGCCAAGATTCCGCAGGACTTCATCCGCTCCACGATTGGCAAGGTATTCGACTCGCTCTACTCCACCGGCGAGCGCGACAAATTCCGCACCCGCCTCGAACGCAACGCCGCAGGCGGCACCGAGATCTACATCACCCACCGCGGCATGGAAGAGGTTTATGCGAGCTCCACCAAAGACTCGACCGTCTGGCAGCCGCGCAAACCCGACCCGGAACTTGAAGCCGAATTTTTGCGGCGCCTGATGACCAAGCTCGGCGTGAGCCAGGAACAAGCCAAGGCCGTGGCCGCTGCACCCGCGCTCAAGGCATCGACGGCGCGCCTGTCCACCGTCAACGGCACGCCCGTGGTGCAGGTCAGCGAAGGTTTCGACCGCGCCTGGCGCCGCGTGGGTCTCGCACTCGACCGCACCGGCTTCACGGTCGAAGACCGCAACCGCAACGAAGGCTTGTATTTCGTGCGCTATATCGCGCCCAACCCCGACAAGAAAGAGCCCGGCTTTTTCGGCAAGATCTTTGGCAGCTCGGATGCTGCGCCGCCGCTCAAGTACCGTATCCGCGTGCAGGCCGAAGGCAACATCAGCACCGTGTCCGTGCTGAACGAAACCGGTGCCCCCGAGTCCTCTGCGAATGCGCAGCGCATCTTGAAGGTGTTGGTGGAAGACTTGCGCTGAAGTCACGTAAGAGGGCAAAGAGGGCGCGCCACCAGTGCGCCCTCTAACTGTTTGGGAGCCTCGGGCCCGTATCTTGTCTGCCGGCTCCAAAGAATGCTCGCGCAGCTTTCGCGCATAAAAAAACCGCTTCAATGCATGAAGCGGTTTTTTTATGGCAGCAATTCGATTGCCGCCCAGCGGGCTGCATGTCCGTAAACATGCAGCCTGCACTCTGTGCCGAGCTTACTTGGCAGCGGATGCGTCGGCAGCGGGAGCGGCGGATGCGTCAGCAGCAGGTGCAGCGGCCGGAGCTTCAGCGGAAGCCGGAGCAGCAGGCGCTTCAGCCGGAGCAGGAGCGGGAGCGGCTGCAGGAGCTTCGGCAGGTGCCGGTGCGGGCGCAGGAGCCTCTTCCTTCTTGCCGCAAGCGGCGAGGGCGGCAGCAGCGATCAAGGTAGCCAGGACGAGAGAGTTTTTCATTGCAGTTTTCCTAGTTGACAGATGAAATGGAAACACCATCGCGACAGATTTCTCTAGCCATCTACGCGCTGGCAGGATGCACTTGGGAGTTCATCGATGCACAAAAAAGGATTATAGGGAGATTCGTCAATACCCACTAACACTGAGACGCCTTGAAGGGCGAACACTGTTGCATCCAAGCACTTTCCAGGTGCATGTTGACAACAACGTTACAACCCCAGCGTGGTTGACGGAAAACCCGGCGCGCTCTTGTTGTGCACCCACTCTTCGAGCGACTCATGCACGGCCACGAGGCGCTCTGGCGCCGTGCTCATCACCCCGGCGCAGTGCGCCACGTCGAGCCGCTGCAACACCCACGCTGGTGACCACCACACGCTGGGAATCTCCAGCGGGTCGGCCCCGGCGCTGCGCCGACAGGTAATGACGTGCTCCCAGGTGGCACGCCAGCGCACGAAACGCGCATGCCGCCGGATCACCTCGTCGTAAGTGCAGGCAAGCATGGTGAACCGCCTGCCGCCACCAGCCCAGGCCTGCAATGCATCGATGACGGCGCGCTCCCCCAAGGGCCAGTCGTAGAAATTGGCATCGCTGACGATGATTTCTTTCCAGCCGGCTTGCGCCGCCATGGCAAAAGCAGCGCGCAACTGCTCCACGAAAACCTCGCGCCCGGCAAAACGCCCCGTGGGCAATTCAGCCGGGCCACCTTCTTGCGGTATCGAGACGACATCCGTCATAAGGGCTGCCCCTCATCGCTGCAAACATGCGCCCAACCAGCCTCGCACCACGACGTCAGAAGTTCCCGCGCCTCTGTGCTGGCGCGCGCCCATTCGTGCGCCTGCAGCCGGCGCACGTCAGCCAGGCGGCGCATCAAGGCAGCATCACGCCCGGCAGCCAGATAGCTCTCACCGTTGATGAACACGTGGTGCGCATCGTAGAGCATGCGCGTGCGGCGGTCGAGCACGACGCCGCCTTGCAGAACCCCGCCCTCGGTGGGCTCGAACCACACGCTGGGTTTGGGCTCGCTCAGGTATTCGCCCAGCGCACGCTCCAGTATCCAGGGCTGCGCCAGCGCGCGCTGCACCGCAGCGTGGGCAAATTGCTGAAGCTCTTCCGGCATGGCGGCAGGATTGGCTACAGCTTTCTGCCCGGCATCACGATAGCGGTGTTCCGGCGCCTCTTGTTCGGCGGCACTTTCCGCAGCCCGCAGCAGCAGTTCCTGCGCAAGCTCCTTGCGCTCCGGGGCGCGAAAGCCGATCGAATACGTCATGCACTCGCCCTCGGCCACGCCGTCATGGGCATAACGGGGTGGCAAATAGAGCATGTCACCGGCTTCGAGCACGTATTCTTCTTCGGGCTCGAAGTGCGCCAGCACCTTCAAGGGAATGTCTTCACGCAAGCGCAGGTCTTTCTGGCGCCCGATGCGCCAGCGGCGCCGCCCATGGGCCTGCAGCAAAAATACATCGTAGCTGTCGAAGTGCGGCCCCACGCCACCGCCATCGGTCGCATAGCTGATCATCAGGTCGTCCAGCCGTGCGTCGGGCACGAAGCGGAACTGCTGCATCAAGGCATGTACCCGCTCGTCGTGCAGGTCCACCCCCTGCACGAGCAAGGTCCAGCAAGGCTGCGCCAGCGGTGGCAGTGCCCGGCGCGCAAATGGGCCGTGGCGCAGCTGCCAGGCACCTCCGGTGTGCTGCACCAACCTCGACTCCACGCCTTCCTGCCCTGCCAGGGCAAAAAGGCCGGCACGCAGCACCGGCGGCGCGAACCCGGCCAACGCCTGTCGCACCAGCAAGGGTTTTTTCTGCCAATGGCGGCGCATGAACTGCGCCGGGCTCAGGCCGCCCAGCAGGGCGAGGGGTTGTTGGATATCCATGAAAATAGACCTACCGGCTCAAACGACGACAATTCTCCTATGGAAATCACCCCCCAATGCGTGGTCGCGCTCACCTGGACTTTGAAGGACACCTTGGGCGACGTGCTCGACGTGCTCGACGACCCGGTAGAGTTTCTGGTCGGCGGCAATGATTTGCTGCCACGCATCGAGCAGGCGCTGCAAGGCCATGCACCCGGCGCCCAGCTTTCGTTGCACCTCGAGCCCGAAGACGCGTTCGGCGACTTTGACGAAAAACGATTGTTTCTCGAACCCCGCTCCTGCTTTCCCGCCGAAATCGAAGAAGGCATGTGCTTCGAGGGCAGCGCCTTGCCGCAAGCCTGCAGCAAGGACATTCCGCGCGACGGACTCTACACCGTGGCACAGCTCTACCCGGATCACGTGGTGCTGGACGGCAACCACCCTTTGGCTGGGATCGCCTTGCGCCTGCAACTCACGGTGCATGCCGTGCGTGAGGCCACGGAAGAAGAAGTGGGAAGAGGCACGGCTGGCGCCGGCTTCTTTCGCGTCCCCACATAAGCCCGGATACCGCGCGAAGATGGGGCAACACCGACCATCGCGACCCTGAGGTCAAGCCCTCACTGCTGCCCTGACGCTGCCGCGGGCGCCACAACCCTGCGCGCGCCATCGAAGCGGCGCTGCCAATAAGTCATCTGCATGTCTTCCACGCGCACCTCGGCGCCGCTGCGCGGTGAGTGGATGAACTTGCCGTCGCCCACGTAAATCCCGACATGGCTGAATGCACGGCGCATAGTGTTGAAAAACACCAGGTCGCCCGGCTGCAGGTCTTTCTTGTCTATGACCTGGGTATTGGCTGCCTGCTGGTGGGCGCTGCGCGGCAGGACCAAGCCTACGGTCTGCTGGTAGATGGCGCGTACGAAGCCGCTGCAATCAAAACCCGTTTCAGCGCTGCTGCCGCCACGGCGGTAAGGCACACCCAGAAAGCCCATGGCATTGACCACCAGGTCGGAAGCCCGGTCTGCCACGGAATGCGCCTTTTCGGCGACGGAACTACGCATCTCGTTCCATTGCCCAAGCAGGCCATTGTCCGTGAGAAACTTGTCCATTTCGTCTGCAGAGCCTGCCGCAGGAGCCGCGTGCGCCCCGACGGCGCAAACAAAGAGAAAGGTCAAAATACAGAGGTATTTGCGCATGGGCGCGGAGGTTAACACAGCACGCCATATCTCGGCTCGGGCGCTAGCAGCCTGTCGGACTTTGGGCGTCGAAGGCGAGAATGTGCCCCAGCGAGGCCAGTTTTTACCGGATTCGCCGCCCCATAGCGGGACTATGGGGCAAGAAGACGGTAAAAAATGGGCCGCTGCGGCGCATTCGCAGCCGACGATTCCAAAGTCCGACAGGCTGCTGGTCTTATAAATCAAGACATTGCACGATAAGCTTCGCGCAGGAGGAGGGTCTTGATGGACGAGCTGCAGGAATTCGAGCGCTACCTCGAGCATCTTGGCGCCGACCTCGGACAGGCGCTCGTGCGTGGCCATGCGTGAGACCTGCAGCCGGTACACGCCACCAATCAACAGACCGTCTTCGCTCCAGTCGAACTGGAAGGCCTCGCTCAGCTCGAACGTCAGGAGCACGAACGCCTTGCTGGTTACCCCCTGGCCTTCACTCTGGCGCCACTTGCGGATGAAGTCTGTCATTGTTGATTCCAATCCAAAACTGAGCCACCTATGAGGTGATTCCGTTTCAAAACTGAGCCACGTTATCCACATATCCTGCTGATTTTTTGAGCAGGGGACATAGGA
>NZ_JARGEL010000040.1 GCF_029211265.1 Extensimonas soli
CGTCGAGCCCCCGCGGCGCAAGCCGCGCCTGCGCCGCGCCCGTGCCCCCACCTCTGCGCAACTGACGCAGCTCGCCAACACCATCGCGCATCGCGTGTGCCGGCACCTGTCGCGCCGCGGCTGGCTCGAAGGCGAAGACGAATCCGTGTTCCTGTCCGACAGCGCGGGTAGCGACGACGGCATGGATGGGCTGCGGATGAGTTCGATGACCTACCGCATCGCCACCGGTCGCGACGCTGGCCGCAAGGTCGTCACGCTGCAAACATTGCCCGGTGACGCAGGCTCGCTGGAGGGCGATGCCGGCAAGGTCGGCGGCTTCTCGCTGCATGCCGGCGTGGCCGCGGAAGCACACGAAAGCCACAAGCTCGAAAAGCTGTGCCGCTACATCACGCGCCCGGCGATCAGCGAGCAGCGGCTGTCGATCTCACCGCAGGGTAGGGTGCGGTATCAGCTCAAGACGCCGTGGCGAAATGGGACCACGCATGTCGAATGGGATGCGGTGGACTTTATCGCCAAGCTGGCGGCACTGGTCCCGCCACCTCGCGCGCATCTCACCCGCTTCCACGGCGTATTCGCCCCGAATGCAAACCTGCGTGCGCAGCTGACGCCCTCGGGGCGCGGCAGGCGGCCTGCGGGCGATGCGGCGCCGGTTGACGCAAGCGCCCACGACGAGCCGCGCAGCCCCGAGCAGAAGCGCCGTGCGATGAGCTGGGCGCAACGGCTCAAGCGGGTCTTTTCCATCGACGTCACCACCTGCGCCCACTGCGGCGGCGCGGTACGGATCGTCGCCAGCATCGAGGAACCCACCGCCATCCGCGCCATCCTCGCCCACTTCGAGAAGCACGGCGCGCTGGAGCAAGCGCACTACCGGCCCGCAGCGCGCGCGCCGCCGCCGGCCGCGTGACGAGGTGCCGGCCACACAGC
>NZ_JARGEL010000041.1 GCF_029211265.1 Extensimonas soli
AGCCGAAGATGTAGACTTATCCACAATCCAGACAGCCATTTGACCGTCAATTCAGTGGCTCAATTTTGGTTCGGAAGCCGGCTCACTTTGTTTCTGGAATCAACATCCTTGAGCATCTGCGCGCGAAACGCCAGGATGTCGGCCGGCGAGATGCGGCTGCACTTCATCTGCGCCAGGCGGTGCTTGAACGCGAAAGTTCCTTCGCGCTCGCCCCGGCGCTTGCGCACATAGGCCTCGAACTCGGGCCGCAGGCTGCTGCGGTCCAGCGGGCGGATGTCGATGCCGCCATCTTCGTTCTCGTAGGCTTTGAGCAGGGGTAGCTCGGTGGCCTCCAGGTACTGGTTGATGCGGGTCAGCTCCTGTGCCACGCCCTTTTTCGCAATACTGCAGTTTTGCGCGTAGTAATCAAGTGCCTGGGCCAGGGTGGCTTGCGTGGGACCGCCCAGCACCGGGGTGTACTCGCAGTCGGCGTTGGCCAGCTGCTCGTTGGCCCAGGCCTGGGCATCGGCGTACTTATCGAAGGTGCGTGCTGGGCGCTTGCCGTTGGCCAGGGTGACCTGGATGCGCCAGCCGTTGCGGTACTTGAATGGGCTGGGGGTGCGGTTGGACTGCTTAGCCATGGTTGACCTTCCCAGACGCCATGGGGGCGATTAAGACCGACATGGCCAGTGTGGCCGGGGTAGCCTGAAGGGGGTGGTGATACCTGCTCATCGTTCGTCATCCTTGAGTTGTGGATGACGGGTGTAGGCGCGGGTTTTAGCCTATTTGGGCCGAATCTCGCTCGTTTGGAGCGCCGTGGCGCGAACGCAGCCGCCGTGTCTGGCAGCGCTCTGCGCTATCACTTGCGCTATCAAACATCCCCTTTGTGCACTGTTTTGGCTAGAAAAGACAAAGGCCTCCCCCCCCCACGTCAGAATAGTTGTCGCCTCCATAGAACCAGAACCCCGGGGGCGGCGATGAAGGACAGAAGTGGCTCGATACGGACAAGTATTCAAAGACAAAGCGGTGGCGCGGTTGTTGCCGCCGGAGAGCGCGGCGGTGGAAGTCGTGGCGCGTGAGATTGGAATCGGCGTGGACACGCTGCAGCGCTGGCGCGAGGATGTGCAGTCCATGCCCGCCCGAGGGCGGGCATGGACTGCACGCGCCCGGCTGGAGGCGGTGATCACCACGGCGGCGCTGGACGAAGCCAGCAAGAATGCATGGTGCCGCCAGCACGGCGTGTACCCCGCCGAGTTGGACAAGTGGCACGCCAGCGCGACCGCCGCACTGGCCGAGCCCGAGCAGGCCCGTGCCAGCCCACAGGCCACGCGAGCCGACAAAAAACGCATCAAGGAACTCGAACGCGACCTGCTGCGCAAGGAGCGCGCCCTGGCCGAGACCGCCGCCTTGCTGGTCTTGTCAAAA
>NZ_JARGEL010000042.1 GCF_029211265.1 Extensimonas soli
GGGTGCGATTCAAACTGATGTGCCCATCAAGCCGCATAAAGGTAAGTGGTAGCCCAGTAGCTGGCCCACTCGCTGTTTGCGCGGTTGACGCGAAGGGCAAGCATGTGCTCGGCGTTGGCGGCGAGCCACCAAGAGCCCGGCAACTTCAAGCGCTGCTGCACGATGTAGCGGTGGGCGCTTTCGATCTCGCCCGAGCCAATGGGCAGGCCCTGGGCGATCGCGCTTTGGTAGTCCAGCTGCTCCAGCCGCTGGCTCAGGTAGCGATGGCACTGGCGTACGGGGGCCTGCTGTTCGTCGGCCTCGGCAGGCTCCAGGTGGGGCTGCAATGCGGCGAGCACGGCATCGATCTGCTGCGTTTGCAGCCTGTGCTTCTGGGTCTTGAGCCACTGCTGGCTGGGCTGGGGCTGCGGCTCGATGGCCTTGGCCGCGGCGCCAAGGTATTCGCAGACATGGTAGAAGTCCAGCAGGTAGCTGCCCTGGCTGCCAAAGCGCTGGCGCATCTGGCTGGCGATCCACGGCGCGCCGTCGCCCACGCCGTGCACGCGGTGGCCCTTGCCGAAGCCGGCGCGCTTGGCACAGGCGCGCAGCTGGCGGCCGGCGGTGTCCACATCGCCCAGCAGCGTGGCGCCGTAGCTCAATTCGGTGCTGCCGTGCACATGGGCCAGGCTGACCCTGGCTTCTTGCCACTGCACGCTCTTGCCTTTGCGTTGATCACCCGGCCCGCTGCCGCTGCGCACGGTGGGCACCATGGTGCCGTCGGTCTGGACGATGAAGGTCTGCCCTGGCGCCACAGCTTCGGGCAGACCTTGCGCAGCACCGCCGCTGACGCGGTGGATCGCCTGGGCGTGGTGCAGCGTGATGTGGCGGATGGTGCTCTCGCCCAGGACGATGCCGTAGTGCTCGACGAGCTTGTCCATCGCCTTGGCAAAGGGCAGGTCGGCCGCAAAATCCGTCACCACTCGCTGCAGCAGGCGCGAGCAGCCTCTGGCCCGAACCCCGGCGCTGCGCGCAAACGGGCGCAGCCGCTTGCTGGCGTGGCGGTACTGCGGCTCCATCACGCTGATGTCGCCGAAGGTGGTGTGCCACAGGAGTTTTTTTTACCCTCTCGGTGCACCCGCCCTCCCCGGCGCAGTTCCTGCTCGGTGAGGCGAACCTGGCGCTCGGCCCAGCCCTGCATCGCCTCCTGGCCCAGGCGGCGAAGCTCTTCGCTCAGGCGCTGCTCTGCCGCGTCGGCGCGCTTCAAGTCCCCGTGTGCATCTTGCACTGCACTCAGCAGCGATGCCACTCGCTGGCGGATCTGCGGATGCTCACGAAGCCCTCGCACTATCTCTTCGTCGCTGATCTCGTCTGGTTTCATCACGTTGCCCTCCTGGCGTTGCTGGCTTACCCTCTATTGGGACACATCAGTTTGAATCGCACCC
>NZ_JARGEL010000043.1 GCF_029211265.1 Extensimonas soli
CTGGCCTGGTCCTACGACCTGGGCTCCAAGCGCGGCGTCGAAGCCACGCCGCTCGTGGTGGACGGCATCATGTACGTCACCGCCTCATGGAGCGTGGTGCACGCCATCGACGTGCGCAGCGGCAAAAAAATCTGGACCTACGACCCCAAAGTGCCCCGCGAGCTGGGCTACCGCGGCTGCTGCGACGTGGTCAACCGCGGCGTCGCCCTGTATGAAGGCAAGGTCTATGTCGGCGCGTTCGACGGCCGCCTGATCGCACTCGACGCCGCCACCGGCAAAAAGGTCTGGGAAAAAGACACCATCATCGACCACAAGCACTCCTACACCATCACCGGCGCACCGCGCGTCTTCAAAGGCAAGGTCATCATAGGCAACGGCGGCGCCGAATACGGCGTGCGCGGCTACATCACCGCCTACGACGCCAAGACCGGCGCACAGAAGTGGCGCTGGTTCACCGTGCCGGGCGACCCGAGCAAACCCTTCGAAGACGAATCCATGGCCCGCGCCGCCAAGACCTGGGACCCGAGCGGCAAATACTGGGAAGTGGGCGGTGGCGGCACCGCCTGGGAAACGCTGACCTTCGACCCCGAACTCAACCTCATGTACGTGGGCACCGGCAACGGCAGCCCCTGGTCGCAGCGCAAGCGCAGCCCCGCAGGCGGCGACAACCTGTACCTCGCCTCCATCGTCGCGCTCGACCCCGACACCGGCAAATACGTCTGGCACTACCAGGAAACCCCCGGCGACAACTGGGACTACACCTCCACCCAGCCCATGATCCTGGCCGACCTCAAAATCGAAGGCCAGCCGCGCAAGGTCATCCTGCACGCCCCCAAGAACGGCTTCTTCTACGTCATCGACCGCACCAACGGCAAACTCATCTCGGCCAAGAACTTCGTCGATGTGAACTGGGCCTCGGGCTACGACGCCAACGGTCGCCCCATCGAAACCGACATGGCGCGCCCCGAAGGCAAACCGTATGACGCCATCCCCGGCCCCTACGGCGCGCACAACTGGCACCCCATGTCATACAACCCGCAGACGGGGCTGGTCTATCTGCCGGCGCAGAACATCCCGGTCAACCTGATGGACGACAAGAACTGGAGCTTCAACGCCAAATCCCCTGGCGAGCCCGGCTCGGGCACCGGCTGGAACATTGGCACCTTCATGAACCCTGCGCCGCCCAAGAGCAAGCCCTTCGGGCGCCTGATCGCCTGGGACCCGGTGCAGCAAAAAGCCGTCTGGACGCAAGAGCATGTCTCGCCCTGGAACGGCGGCACGCTGACCACGGCGGGCAACCTGGTGTTCCAGGGCACGGCCGACGGCAGATTCGTCGCCTACAACGCCAAGACGGGCGAAAAGCTCTGGGAAGTCGCCACTGGCACCGGCGTCGTGGCAGCGCCCTCCACGTATGTGGTCGATGGCAAGCAGTATGTGTCGATTGCCGTCGGCTGGGGTGGTGTGTACGGGCTGTCACAACGGGCCACCGAACAGGTCGGCCCGGGCACGGTTTATACCTTCGTGCTCGACGGCAAGACGCCCATGCCGGCCTTCGTCACCCAACAACAGGGCGCGCTGCTCAGCGGCGTGAAATACAACCCGGCCGACATCGAGGCAGGCACGGCCTTGTACGTGAGCAACTGCGTACTGTGCCACGGCGTGCCGGGCGTGGACCGCGGCGGCAACATCCCGAACCTGGGTTACAAGGATGCGGGGTTCATCGAACACTTGGACAACTTCATTTTCCATGGCCCGGCCATGGAGCGCGGCATGCCCGACTTCACGGGCAAGCTGAGCATGGAGGACGTGCCAAAGCTCAAGGCCTTCATCCAGGGCACGGTGGACGC
>NZ_JARGEL010000044.1 GCF_029211265.1 Extensimonas soli
GCATGAACCCCCGATCTGTGCCCGATCTGTGCCCAAAGCGGCGCTTGCGTGGCCGCTTCCTACCCGCCAGACTCGCCAAAAAGGGCGGTTGAACTTCCTATACCCCCCGGGTTCACGTTTTCCATGGCTCAACAATCTTTCGCCGGCCTCGCCGTGCTTGTGGCGCTTACCTTTGCCGTGATGGCGCTGCACGGCTGCGCCAGTTCGGAACAGCAGGCCTATGGGCCTGTGGTGATCGAACCGCTTGAGGCTGAAACATCTACGCCGGAGTTTCACGGCGCGCGTATCGGAAACGACGCGCTCCGGTCGCGCGTCCCTTCTGAAGACTAAGACCCGGACCTAAAGCCGACCTTCGCGTGCGTGCCGTCGCAGAAGGGTTTGGTGTTGGACTGTCCGCAGCGGCAGAAGCGCGCCGCCTGCATACGCGCGACCATGCGGCCGGTGCCGGAAATGATCTCCATATTGCCGCGCACCATGAGCGGTCCATCGAGCGCCGGCGTAATTTCGATCGGCCCGTCGCGGACTTCGAGCATGGCGGTTTGGTCGCCGGTCGGCGGTTCGCCAGAGGCGTCAAAATGAATGCCGTGGTGGGAGCCGTCGCAAAACGGCTTGTTCTTTGATGCGCCGCAGCGGCAGAGCGTGGCGCGGAAACCAATATCGGCGCCGTCGATGCTGAGGTCGCCGCGGAAGGCGTAAGGACCGCCCTCCTGCACGCGGATGAGATTGACGGGCGGCGCGTGCTCTTCGGGACCGCTATCCTTGCGGCGATAACGGATGGCGCCGGAGGGACACTCTCGCGACACCGCCATGAGCTCTTCGGCGTTCATCTGATCTGGATGAATCCACGGCCCTTCGACATTGGCGAGAAACACCTTCGGTGCGCCGGTGACACAGAAGCGCGAATGGATGCAGAGCTTGCCGTGATAGACGATCTGAACGCTCTCACCGTCGATGAGATCCACGCCAGCGCTAAGCTCTGCAGGCGCCGGGGGCGTTGCCTGCGGTGATGACGCTGGCTTGGTTTGCGCCGCGACCGGGACGTCGCTCATCTCGGCAAAACGCCGCGCGCGTGTGGCCAGCGCACGGATGAGACCGGTCGCGCGCGCGACGCGGTGATCATTCTGATCGAGGCGCGATGCGCCCTTCTCCAGCTCGGCCATGCGTTCGATGAAAAATCGGCGCGCGGCGGCGCCGCGCGGCAACATGCCGGAATCGCGCAGTGCGGTGAACGAAACGCCGGCGTTGCAACCCTTGACGCTGCCGGAAGGGCGCCGCGCGGCGCTTTCGCCAAGCAGCGTCATCGCCTTCATCAAATCGATGCCAAGATCGACGGCGAGAGACTTCTCAGCACTGGGGCCAGGCACGTTGTAGGAATAGGCCAGCAGCCGCAGCATGGTTTGATAGGCCGCGTTGGCGACATCGACAATGGCCGCGGCCTGCTCGTCCTCGATCCAGACGCGGCCTTCAGGCTGCGGCGGACGACGGAGCACAGGGTTCACCGCAGCGGCGTGCGCCGGCACGAAATGCGGATTGGCCTTCTTCAACTCAGCCAGTTCGTCGCGGATGTGGCGGAAGCGGCAGAAGTGCGAGCCTTCGCTTTCTTCAGACGCGCCCTCGCCTTGTGTGATGATGGATTCACAAGCGAGCTTAGCGGTCTTCGCGCACAGCACTGCCTTGGCGCCGCCGAGAACGACCTCGTTCTCAGAGAGCTGGAGCGCCGGATCGCCGCTAAACAGCTCGCTGTCGCCGAGCTTGTTCGACATGTAGTCGAGCGCGGTTTGCATGACTTCGTAAAATTCGCCCACTGTTTGGTAGTCGAACACCATCGGCGTGAGGCGCGGCGTTGGCGGATTGCGGGTGAAGTCGCGCGGGTGCTCGAAGCCCTTGCCATCTGGCTCTTGCGAACCGATCGGGCGTTCGAGGTGGATGAAGTGCTGGAGCACATCCTCGCTAAACGGCGCGAGCTTCACGACGATGCCCCCCGGCAGATAACCGGGATCGATTGGGAAGTTCACGCGTCCGAAGCCCGGCGCGCCGCCGACGGCGGATGTGATATTCCAGACGGCGGCGAGATGGCCCATCTCCTCGATGGCGACGTCGAGGATGGCGCGGCGCCAGCGTTTTACGGCGGCCGCCTCTTCCGGCGTATCGACCTCGGTTTCGTCCTTTATCGAGAACGCCGCATAGAGGTAGGTGCACATCAGATTGTGCTCGAGCTCGGCGGCTTCGTAGAGCGCGTGGATGAGCTGTTCGCGCGTGGGCAGGAGCGGCGGCGTTTCCATGGGGCAGTAGCCTACGCCCTTCCCACACGCTCCGTCCATCGCGGGCCTGATGATCACCACCGAAGCCATGGTGGCCGAGGCGCCGAAGAAGGAAGCCCCGGCCCACGACCACGGTGGTGGCGGCATGGGTGGCATGGGC
>NZ_JARGEL010000045.1 GCF_029211265.1 Extensimonas soli
GACGGTGAGGCGCATAGCGAGCCGTGGGCAGATGCGCTGCCGGCGACGTTGCGTGCGCCACGGCATCCTGCAGCTGCGACACGGTCGCGGCGAAGCGCGGCACGAGCTGCGGGCTGCTCATCAGAATCGCGACCCGTTTTCAAGCTGCGTAGTCCAGCGCACGGGCCGCAGAAATCTGCGGCAGGCGGGATTTCGAAGCCGAAGATTCGTCCACCGCCTCGGGCACCATCAGCTCGTCGGGTCCATGGGACGTGTCGGCGCCTGCGGTGACAACGCCGCGATGGAATCCTTCTTCGCGCTCCTGCAGAAGAACGTCCTCAACCAACGCCGATGGGACACCCGCGAACAGCTACGGATCGCGATCGTCACCTGGATCGAGAGGACCTACCACCGCCGACGACGACAGGACCGCCTCGGCCGATTGACGCCCATCGAATACGAGACTACAATGACCACACCAGCCGATCAGGCTGCGTGACTACCGACTGTCACCTATCCGTGCAGCAGTCCCGCCAGAAGGAACGGCCCCGCAACCGGCGCGCAGGCTCTGACAGGCTCCCCTCCAGGCGCCTCCCGCGGCCTCGCCCAAAACCCGAACAACGCCTCATCCCTACAAAACACTCGACCTACCAAGGAGTCATTCGATGTTGATGAACGCAGCCAGTTATGACCGCATCGGTGCGGCACGAGAGGTGCTGACCGTGCACAAGTTGGAGGTCCCAGAGCCTGGGCCCGGCGAGGTCCGAGTGAAGATCGCCCTGTCGGCGATCAATCCCAGTGATGTGAAGGCTCGGAGCGGCTTCACTCCCCGCCCCATCGACGGTTTCCAGGTCCCACACATGGATGGTGCAGGCCAAATCGACGCCGTTGGCGTCGGGGTCGATCCGGAGCGGCTCGGCCAACGCGTCTGGCTCTGGCTAACGGCATATCGAAACCGCTGGGGCACTGCTGCGGAATACTGCGTCGTAAAGGCCGACCAAGCGGTTCCTCTGCCCGACCAGGCTTCAGACGAACTCGGCGCCTGCTTGGGCATTCCGGCGATCACGGCCCATCTGTGCTTGTTCCCGGACGGACCAGTCAACGGTCTGGACGTTTTGGTGGCCGGCGGCGCGGGGGCTGTAGGACACTACGGCATCGAACTCGCCAAGTGGGCCGGAGCGCGTGTTGTCACGACTGTGAGCAACGACGAGAAGGCCGAACTCGCTCGACAAGCGGGGGCGGACCTCGTGGTGAACTACCGGGAAGCCGACGTCGTCGATCGCATCAAGGGCTTCAGTCGAGGCATCGACCGCGTCGTCGAAGTGGCGCTGCTGGACAACTGGGATATGGACTTCGCAGTTGTCAAAGCCGGGGCACACATCGTTTCGTACACAAACGATGGCCGCAAATTGACCGTAGACCTGCGCCAATGCCTGACCACCTGCATATCCCTCCGCTTCCTCCTCCTCTACACCGAGCCTCGCCAAGAGATGATCGAGGCCGCTCGCAACCTCACTGCTGCCATGGCAGGCGGCGCTCTGACCCCCCTACCGGTAAACGTTTTTGCTCTCGACCAGATTGCAGAGGCGCATGAGGCTGTCGAGGCCAACGTGCTGGGCAAGGTTCTCATCGACATGCGCGACTAGGGCGTGTCTGCTGGGTAGCCCGGCCCAACCCGCCTGATGGCGGGCCTGATCGTGGGCCTGATCGTGGGCCTGATGGCGGTCAAGGCAATTCAGACTGCCCTGTAGCCGGCTGCCACCGGACAAGGCAGACCGGTGGCGCAGGGCCGCCGCCAGGTCGGAAAAGCGCGTCCGCCGCGGGATCAGGGCATGCGCCGGCTTTTATGTCGTCAAGCGGATCAGGCGATTTTAGGCTGACCGTCCGAGGCGGTTGCTCCACCGTCTACGGGAAGATTGACCCCATTGACAAAACTGGCATCTTCGCTGGCGAGGAATGCCATGACCGCAGCGACCTCTTCCGGCTCTGCAGCCCGACCCAGCGCGATACGTTCATTGAATTTCTGGTTGACCTCTTCCGGGAAGTCAGCGGTCATGTTGGTCTTTACCAGGCTTGGGCACACGGCATTGACTCGCACGCCGTCTCCGCCATGGTCGAGCGCCATGGCACGTGTCAAATTGGATACGGC
This sequence comes from Extensimonas soli, assembly GCF_029211265.1. Lineage (GTDB taxonomy): Bacteria > Pseudomonadota > Gammaproteobacteria > Burkholderiales > Burkholderiaceae_C > Extensimonas > Extensimonas soli. The sequence goes on from NZ_JARGEL010000045.1 coordinate 2,129, forward strand.
ACCTTTTGCGGCGCAGTAATATGCGGCTCCCCAGTCGCCACCGAGACCCGATACAGAAGCTGTGTTCACGATACAGCCTTTGCTCTTCAGTAGGTGTGGAAGAGCGAATTTTGAACAGTACACAACACCATCTATATCGATGGCGGAGATCCGTTCCCACTCGTCCAGGCCGGAGTCGAGGACGCTGCCGGCCGCATGCACGCCGGCATTGTTGATCAGTACATCGATTCTACCGAACTGTTCTACGACGTGGTTGAACATCGCTTTGACCGATGTCACGTCAGAGACATCAACACCGATGACCAGTGTCCGCTTCTCCGGCAGGGAGGAAGCCACTTTTTCGGCGGCCGTCTTGTCCCAGTCGGCCAGGACGACGATCGCCCCTTCCGATGCAAAGCGACGTGCTGCGGCAGCGCCAATCCCGCTACCGGCACCAGTAATGACGACAACCTTGTTTTCGAACCTCATAAAGCTTTGCATCCCAACCTCCCCTTGCAGACCCTGCTCTGATGTCATGGTCTGATAGCCAATGTTCATTAAAAAGGGAGGCAAGTCCCGGGTCTCATGGCAAAGGTCTCATGGCAAAGGACCCGGGGCTTGCCTCCATGGCGACTCCCTGAATTATCTTCCTGGAGTTTTCATGCTCGTTGAGCATATCAAGTCCTCCCCCCAACTGTCAAGCTGGAGGGTATAGGAAGTTCAACCGCCCTTTTTGGCGAGTCTGGCGGGTAGGAAGCGGCCACGCAAGCGCCGCTTTGGGCACAGATCGGGCACAGATCGGGGGTTCATGC
>NZ_JARGEL010000046.1 GCF_029211265.1 Extensimonas soli
CCGTAGCTTGGCCAGTCCTTGGTTTGGGCTGCGTTGGCACGGATGAAGTTGCCGTCGACTTTGCGGGTCGCAGCGGCGATGCGCGCAGCCGATGTCTGGGCTTGTTCTGCCATGCTCGTTTGCGCGGCCGACAGCAGCAGCGAGGCTGCGAGCAGGGGCAACAGAGCGCGGGGAGGATATGGGCGTTTCATGGTGTCTCCTTGAGTGTTGAATTGAAGGTGAAATTATCGATAGAGCTTGGGCAAGCCAGAACCGGGCAAGGCCTGCCCCATAGTAATGTCTTGCCTGAACCCGATTTGCGTAAGTCGTGTTCAGGCAATCCTGAACTGCTCCTTGGCGATCTCGCGCAGGCGGAACTTCTGCACCTTGCCGCTGGGCGTGCTCGGCAAAGCCTCGGACACGGCCAGGAACTCGGGCCAGTATTGCTTGGCCATTTGATGCTCCTCCAGGAAGCGCCGCATCTCTTCCATCGTGAAGCTGCTCCCAGCGCGCAGCATCACGTAGGCGGCGGCGCGCTCGCCCAGGCGCGGGTCGGGCACGCCGACCACCGCGGCCACCTGAATCGCCGGGTGCTTGTGCAGCAGCTGCTCGACCTCGACCACGGGCACGTTTTCGCCGCCGCGGATGATGATGTCCTTGGCGCGGCCTGTGATGCGTATATAGCCGTCGGCGTCAATCTTGCCCAGATCGCCCGTCTTGAACCAGCCTTCTTCGTCGGTGTCGAACTTTTCCGGGCGCTTGAGGTAGCCCACGAATTGCCCGGGGCCGCGCGACTCTATCTGCCCCTCCTCATCGATGCCCAACACCTTGCCCACGGGATCGACGATGCGCATCTCCGCGCCTGCAACCGGCAGACCATCGGTGCCGAACACTTTTTCAGGCGGATCGTCGAGCCGGGTCGAGGTGACGAGCAGGTTTTCCGTCATGCCATAGGCCGAGACGATGTGTGCCTGCAGGCGCTCGGTCGCACGCTGCACGAGTGCACGCGGAATCGGTGCACCGGCGGACAGAAAGATGTCGAAGGTAGAGATGTCGTATTTGGACAGTGCCGGGTGATCTGCCAGATCGGCCATGAAGGGCGTTGCTGCCATCATGAAGTGCACACCCTCGTCCTGGATGCGGCCCAGGCCCACCTCTGGCTCCCAGATGTCCTGCAACACTATCTTGGCCCCCAGGGACAGGGGCAATTCCATGCCAACGAGAAAACCCGTCTGGTGCGCCATCGGCGAAGGCATGAAGAATACGTGGTCGCCCGTCAGCTTGTTGCGCTGCTGGATTTGCCTCAAGTTGGCGAAGTGGGTGTTCGAGGTGTGCAAAGCCCCTTTGGGCTCGCCCGTGGTGCCCGAGGTGTAGAGCAGTTCCATGACCTCGTTGGGCTGCATGCGCCGCGCCTTGAGCATCTTGTCGGCGTCGGGCGTTTCCTGTTCCCAGCGCCGCTCGAGAAAGTATTTCTCGAACGAGGCATCTCCGCTGCCGCCCAGGGCAAACACGTGCTCTAGCTTGGGCAGATTCGGCTGGATTTCGCGCACCATCGCCAGGTGGTCGAAGCCGCGCCAATTCTGCGGCACGATCATGACTTTGGTCTCGGCCAGACCCAACATGAAACTGAGTTCGCGGTGGCGAAAGATGGGCATCACCGGGTTGGTGACGGCGCCCACGTGCAGACAGGCCAGGTGCAGCGCAACGAATTCCCACCAGTTGGGCATTTGGTACGACACCACGTCACCGCGCTCCACCCCCAGCGAGATCAGGCCCAAGGCGATGCGCTTGGAGGTTTGCAGCAGCTGCCGGTAAGAAATGGAATTCTTGCGCCCCGTCACGCTATTGATGTCGGTCACCGCAATTTTGTCGAGGCGCGAGGGCGCGACTTCGTCGAGATAGTCGAGCAGCGTCTTGTTGTACCAGTGGCCGCTGGCCTGGTAGCGCGCTTGCAGGTGGGGGGGCAGTTGGGATTCGAACATTCTGAAGGGTCTCCTTGGATCGGCATGACGGCTGCTTTGCAAGCAGCCCCATCTTGCGCAAACCTATAAAACACGACTTACGCAAATCGGGGTCAAGCAAAGCGAGCGCCCCATGGCAAAACACTTTGCTGCATCCTTGTTTGCGTAAGTCCAGTAAAAATAAGCTGAAGGGTGATAAATAGAAAAAACGTTCGCTCATCCACACGAAAGGCGAAAACCAAATCCAGAAGGCAAATATCACTCGCCACGATCGAAATCGTGGCGAGCTGAATTTCCCCATCCTAAATAAAAGAGGCTGCCATCAGTGCTGGCCGCTGGGGGTATGCACCACGATTCCGCTCAATTCAGGCGTGGCCTTGAGTTGGCAGGCGAGACGGGACTGCGGTGTTTTTGAATCGATGATATTGAGCAAGGCTTGCTCCTCCGGGCTTACTGGCGGCAACAGGCGCATCCACTCCTCATTCACGTCCACTCTACATGTGGCGCAAGCACAATTACCGCCGCAATCACCGTCGATGCCGGGAATCATGTTCTGAAGTGCAGCTTCCATCAACGACAAGCCCTCTGGGGCCTCGACGGTTCGCGCCACATTGTTGTGATCGATATAGGTGATTTTGCTCATTTGCAGGTCTCCTTGGATAAATAAAATCCACACATGCCGCGGATGCGGCGAAAAAGAAAAAGAGGTATCTTGGGTAAGATGGTGAAAATCAGGAAAGTGGCATCAAGCCCTTCAAAGGCACGTCGGCATCGCGCAAAAGATCGACTGCGATTCGCGCATGGCCCTCGATCAGCGGTTTGGCCGCGACGAACTCGGCCGTCCGGTTGATCGCATCCACTGCCAGCAGTCGCCCCTCTTGCAAATAAAACACGGCAAAGCTGCGGCTTTGTGGATCGCCACGCAGCACCGTTTGGTCGTAGCCACGGTTGACGCCTGCGATTTGCAGTTTGAGCTCGTACTGGTCAGACCAGAACCAGGGCACTTGCCGATACGGGCGCGATTTGCCGCAAATTGCTGCTGCAACGCTGCGCGCCTGCTCGACTGCGTTATGGACCGATTCGAGACGCAGGTGGTATCCGTAGACCGCGCTGAAATGGCTGGTGCAATCGCCGGCCGCGTAAATGTCCGGGGCGGAAGTGCGCCCTTCGTCATCGACGACGATGCCGTTGTCACAGACGATGCCTGCAGCTTGGGCCAGCTCTACATTGGGCAGCTGACCAATGCCAACCAAGACCAAGTCCGCATCGATCGCACTGCCATCGCTGGTGCGCACCCGAACACCACCTTCTAGCGCCTCGATGGCCGCCACGCCCGAGCCGGTCAGGATGCGCACACCCGCGCCGCGATGCACTTGTTCATAGAACTGTGCGACTTCGGCGCATGCAACACGCGACAGCACCCGCGGCGCGAACTCCAGCAAGGTTACGCCCAGGCCTTTTTTGACCGCCACGGCGGCGACCTCCAGCCCGACATAACCGCCACCGATGATCGCCAGGCGTGCGCCGGCATGCAGCTTCTCACCGAGGGCTTCGGCGTCGGCAATGCTGCGCAGGTAATGCACGCTTGGATGCTCCGCGCCTGGGCAATCGAGGTGGCGCGGCCTGCCGCCCGTGGCCAGCACTAGCGTCTGATAGTCGATCCGCCTGCCGTCCGCAAGCACGACCTGCTTGGCTTCGCGATCGATCCGCACCGCTGGCGTGCCCAGCATGAGTTCCACGCCAGCACGTGCGTAGAACTCAGGCGGGCGCAGCAGCAGGCGATCGCGCGCGAGTTCGCCGGCAAGAAATGCCTTGGACAAGGGCGGGCGCTGGTACGGCAAGAAGGGCTCGTCGCCGATCAGAACGATGCGCCCTTCATAACCTTCCTGGCGCAGGCTGACGATGGCCTGCGCCGCAGCCTGTCCGGCACCAAGTATGACGGTGGAGCCCACGATAGCCTCGCGCTCAGGCATTGATGCGAACGGGCAGCTCTTTGAGGCCGCGGAATAGGATGCTGACGTCGGTGGGCACCGGCTCGCCCACTACTTCGATTTGCATCGGTTTGTTCCAGCGCTTGAGGATTTCTTCCCACAAGATGCGCAGTTGCATTTCGGCAAGCCGGTTGCCCAGGCAGCGGTGGATGCCGAAACCAAAAGACAGATGCTGGCGCGGACGCGCCCGGTCGATGATGAAGGAGTCCGGCTGTTCGATCGCCTCGGGATCACGGTTGCCCGACAGATACCACATGACCACCTTGTCGCCTTTGTGGATTTGCTTGCCTCCCACGGTAGCGTCTTCGAGCGCCGTGCGCCGCATGTGGGTCAGCGGTGTCTGCCAGCGGATGATCTCTGGAATCAGCGTCGACACCAGTTCGGGACGTGCGCAAAGCTTGCGGTATTCCTCTGGATTGCGGTTGAGCGCCAGCAAGCCACCGCTCATCGAATTGCGCGTGGTGTCGTTGCCTCCAACGATCAGCAGGAGCAAATTGCCCAGATACTCCATCGGCGGCATGTTGCGCGTGGCAGGCGAGTGCGCCAGCATCGAGATCAGGTCGAATTTTGGCGGTGCATTCACCCGCTCGTTCCACAAGCGCGTGAAATATGCAAGGCATTCACCGAGTTCGGCCATGCGCTGCTCCTGCGATGCAACCACACTGGAGCCCGATTCTTCGCTGGCCGAGGCCACCTCGGACCAGCGCGTCAGCTTGCGACGATCTTCCCAGGGAAAATCGAACAGGATGGCGAGCATTTGTGTGGTCAGCTCGATGGACACGCGATCCACCCAGTTGAACGTTTCTCCAATGGGCAGACCATCGAGCACCTTGCGGGTTCGTTCATAAATCGCTGCTTCCATTTTTGCCAGGTTGTCCGGGGCCACCGAAGGGCTGACCGCCATGCGCTGTTCATCGTGCTTGGGTGGATCCATCGCAATGAACATGGGCACATTCAGGCCGAGGAGGTTGTCTTCGATCGTGATGCCTTTGGCTTCCGAGGAGAATATCTGCGGCTTGGTCTCGACCTCGACGATGTCTTTGAACTTTGTGATGGACCAGTACGGGCCATAAAGCTTGTTGGTCGCGCAGTAATGCACCGGGTCTTCGCGCCGCAGACGGTCGAAAGCAGTAAATGCCGCTGCCTCGTTGCGGAAGATGTCAGTATCGGCAACGTCAAGTTGCCCGATAGGAGTTGAACGTATGCGTTTGAGCATTTCTTCGTTCGTCGGGTGGGTCGTGTCCATCATGATGGTTCCTTTGTGGATGGCGATTTTCACTTGCTGAATGAATTGACAATTCACATGCTGAATGAATTGACAATCAAGAACCCATTCGTCTTTTGGACTCCACAGAACGGCGTGGGCATTGCGTCCACGTCGTTCCGTTGGGCTTTGGCCTCCCCCCCATCACGCGCACTTTGCGCTCGTTGTGTTTTGCTCCCTTATTTTTTCGGTCGGATGGCGTCCACCGTGCCCTGGATGAAGGCCTTGAGCTTTGGCACGTCCTCCATGCTCAGCTTGCCCGTGAAGTCGGGCATGCCGCGCTCCATGGCCGGGCCATGGAAA
>NZ_JARGEL010000047.1 GCF_029211265.1 Extensimonas soli
CGCTGATCCACCGAGGGATAGCAGAGCGCGGGGTTGCGGGAGCGGATGACGGGGACGGGGACCCTGGTGATGAACGCCGCCGATGCTGAGGCCAAAAAACAAACCCCCTGAGCCTAAATAAGGGCGCAGGGGGTGAGTTGGGTGAGGAGCCTGACGATGACCTACTTTCGCACGGGGATCCGCACTATCATCGGCGCGAAGCTGTTTCACGGTCCTGTTCGGGATGGGAAGGGGTGGTACCAGCTTGCTATGGTCATCAGGCGAAACTGAGAGCCGCGCTGTTTTTTATTTTTTGGAGAGCCAGCGCGGGGAAGATCATAGAAATCGAATCAGTGAGAATTGGTGATTGCGTTGGGGGATGGCGTGAACACGAGCATGAGCGCTGCGGCAAGTTGGTACTTACACACGAAGGCATCACATGCATTGGAACTTTGAGTTTTTTGTCAAAGTTATAGGGTCAAGCCGCACGAGCAATTAGTACTGGTTAGCTGAACGCATTGCTGCGCTTACACACCCAGCCTATCAACGTCCTGGTCTAGAACGACTCTTGAGGGGGCTCGGGGCCCCGGCAGATCTTATCTTGAAACGAGTTTCCCGCTTAGATGCTTTCAGCGGTTATCTCTTCCGCACATAGCTACTCGGCGATGCCACTGGCGTGACAACCGATACACCAGAGGTGCGTCCACTCCGGTCCTCTCGTACTAGGAGCAGGCTTTCTCAAATCTGCAGCGCCCACGGAAGATAGGGACCAAACTGTCTCACGACGTTTTAAACCCAGCTCACGTACCTCTTTAAATGGCGAACAGCCATACCCTTGGGACCGGCTACAGCCCCAGGATGAGATGAGCCGACATCGAGGTGCCAAACACCGCCGTCGATATGAACTCTTGGGCGGTATCAGCCTGTTATCCCCAGAGTACCTTTTATCCGTTGAGCGATGGCCCTTCCATACAGAACCACCGGATCACTATGTCCTGCTTTCGCACCTGCTCGACTTGTCGGTCTCGCAGTTAAGCACGCTTATGCCATTGCACTATCGTCACGATGTCCGACCGTAACTAGCGTACCTTCGAACTCCTCCGTTACGCTTTGGGAGGAGACCGCCCCAGTCAAACTGCCTACCATGCACTGTCCCCGATCCAGATCATGGATCCAGGTTAGAACCTCAAACGCACCAGGGTGGTATTTCAACGTTGGCTCCACCAGAACTAGCGTCCTGGCTTCAAAGCCTCCCACCTATCCTACACAGATCCGTTCAAAGTCCAATACAAAGCTACAGTAAAGGTTCATGGGGTCTTTCCGTCTTTCCGCGGGGAGATTGCATCATCACAAACATTTCAACTTCGCTGAGTCTCAGGAGGAGACAGTGTGGCCATCGTTACGCCATTCGTGCAGGTCGGAACTTACCCGACAAGGAATTTCGCTACCTTAGGACCGTTATAGTTACGGCCGCCGTTTACTGGGACTTCGATCAAGAGCTTGCACCCCATCACTTAATCTTCCAGCACCGGGCAGGCGTCACACCCTATACGTCCACTTTCGTGTTTGCAGAGTGCTGTGTTTTTATTAAACAGTCGCAGCCACCGATTTTTTGCAACCCCTTTGGGCTCCCTTTGTTCAAGTTCACCTACTTGGGGCATACCTTCTCCCGAAGTTACGGTATCAATTTGCCGAGTTCCTTCTCCTGAGTTCTCTCAAGCGCCTTAGAATACTCATCTCGCGCACCAGTGTCGGTTTGCGGTACGGTCGTCAATAGCTGAAGCTTAGTGGCTTTTCCTGGAAGCAGGGTATCACTCACTTCGGCTGCAAGCAGCCTCGTTATCACCCCTCATCTAAGCCCGGCGGATTTGCCTACCGGGCACGACTACAGGCTTGAACCAACATATCCAACAGTTGGCTGAGCTAACCTTCTTCGTCCCCACATCGCACTATTGAGCGGTACAGGAATATTGACCTGTTTCCCATCAGCTACGCATCTCTGCCTCGCCTTAGGGGCCGACTCACTCTACGCCGATGAACGTTGCGTAGAAAACCTTGCGCTTACGGCGAGCGGGCTTTTCACCCGCTTTAACGCTACTCATGTCAGCATTCGCACTTCTGATACCTCCAGCATCCGTTACCAGACACCTTCACAGGCTTACAGAACGCTCTCCTACCACGCACATTACTGTGCATCCGCAGCTTCGGTAACTGGCTTAGCCCCGTTACATCTTCCGCGCAGGACGACTCGATCAGTGAGCTATTACGCTTTCTTTAAATGATGGCTGCTTCTAAGCCAACATCCTGACTGTTTTAGCCTTCCCACTTCGTTTCCCACTTAGCCAATTTTAGGGACCTTAGCTGGCGGTCTGGGTTGTTTCCCTCTTGAGTCCGGACGTTAGCACCCGGTGCTCTGTCTCCCAAGCTGTACTCTGCAGTATTCGGAGTTTGCCTTGGTTTGGTAAGTCGCCATGACCCCCTAGCCAAAACAGTGCTCTACCCCCGCAGGTAATACTTGAGGCACTACCTAAATAGTTTTCGGAGAGAACCAGCTATTTCCAGGTTTGTTTAGCCTTTCACCCCTATCCACAGCTCATCCGCTAGTTTTGCAACACTAGTCGGTTCGGACCTCCAGTACCTGTTACGGCACCTTCATCCTGGCCATGGATAGATCACCTGGTTTCGGGTCTACACCCAGCGACTAATTCGCCCTGTTCGGACTCGGTTTCCCTGCGCCTTCCCTATTCGGTTAAGCTTGCCACTGAATGTAAGTCGCTGACCCATTATACAAAAGGTACGCCGTCACCCTTGCGGGCTCCGACTTTTTGTAAGCATGCGGTTTCAGGATCTATTTCACTCCCCTCCCGGGGTTCTTTTCGCCTTTCCCTCACGGTACTAGTTCACTATCGGTCGATGATGAGTATTTAGCCTTGGAGGATGGTCCCCCCATGTTCAGACAGGGTTTCTCGTGCCCCGCCCTACTTGTTCCCAGCTTGGTACCACAGGACTGTTTTCGCATACAGGGCTATCACCTGCTATGGCCGGGCTTTCCATCCCGTTTTGCTAACAACTCTGCTATCTCTGGCAGGCTCTTCCGATTTCGCTCGCCACTACTTTCGGAATCTCGGTTGATTTCTTTTCCTCGAGCTACTGAGATGTTTCAGTTCGCCCGGTTCGCCTCGTTGGCCTATGTATTCAGCCAACGATACCCTCGCGGGTGGGTTTCCCCATTCGGACATCTCCGGATCACAGCTTATTGCCAGCTCCCCGAAGCTTTTCGCAGGCTATCACGTCCTTCTTCGCCTATCATCGCCAAGGCATCCACCACATGCTCTTTGTCACTTGACCCTATAACTTTGACGTCTCTTGCGAGACGGCTCTGTCATTTTCCAAGGACTTGCGAGGTCTTGCACCTCGCGCGTTAATGCATGTTATGCACGTCATGCAAGTATTCACGCCGCATCGATTCTTCGCTCTTGCGAGCTCGAATCGTATGTGTCGAATTTCAAACTCGGTTTGAATATTCGTTTTGACGCAATCAAAAATTCTTGTCACCGATGATTTTTGCCCCAGCATTTTCACTGGCGCAACTTCATCAGCAACGCTGATTCGACTCTATGATTTTTTAAAGAACAGCCGATGTGCTTCAGGTGATCCTGAGCAACAGCAAAATAGCCTTTTGCAAAGCTATTTTGGTGTTGCGCTTTGTCGTCGCTTGCGTTTCCCGCAGCTTTCGTCTTCGCCTTGTTTGGTGGAGGATGACGGGATCGAACCGACGACCCCCTGCTTGCAAAGCAGGTGCTCTCCCAGCTGAGCTAATCCCCCCAAAGCCCTCTTCGCGCATTGGATGGTTGGTGGGTCTAGTTGGGCTCGAACCAACGACCCCCGCCTTATCAAGACGGTGCTCTAACCAGCTGAGCTACAGACCCCAGGCCATCTGAACTCGTGGGTTCGATGGTGCATCCAACAACCGATAAGTGTGGGCGTTCAAGCTTTTGTGCTTTTCCAGAAAGGAGGTGATCCAGCCGCACCTTCCGATACGGCTACCTTGTTACGACTTCACCCCAGTCACGAACCCTGCCGTGGTAATCGCCCTCCTTGCGGTTAGGCTAACTACTTCTGGCAGAACCCGCTCCCATGGTGTGACGGGCGGTGTGTACAAGACCCGGGAACGTATTCACCGCGACATTCTGATCCGCGATTACTAGCGATTCCGACTTCACGCAGTCGAGTTGCAGACTGCGATCCGGACTACGACCGGCTTTGCGGGATTGGCTCCCCCTCGCGGGTTGGCTACCCTCTGTACCGGCCATTGTATGACGTGTGTAGCCCCACCTATAAGGGCCATGAGGACTTGACGTCATCCCCACCTTCCTCCGGTTTGTCACCGGCAGTCCCATTAGAGTGCCCTTTCGTAGCAACTAATGGCAAGGGTTGCGCTCGTTGCGGGACTTAACCCAACATCTCACGACACGAGCTGACGACAGCCATGCAGCACCTGTGTTACGGCTCTCTTTCGAGCACGAAGCCATCTCTGGCAACTTCCGTACATGTCAAAGGTGGGTAAGGTTTTTCGCGTTGCATCGAATTAAACCACATCATCCACCGCTTGTGCGGGTCCCCGTCAATTCCTTTGAGTTTCAACCTTGCGGCCGTACTCCCCAGGCGGTCAACTTCACGCGTTAGCTTCGTTACTGAGTCAGCTAAGACCCAACAACCAGTTGACATCGTTTAGGGCGTGGACTACCAGGGTATCTAATCCTGTTTGCTCCCCACGCTTTCGTGCATGAGCGTCAGTGCAGGCCCAGGGGATTGCCTTCGCCATCGGTGTTCCTCCGCATATCTACGCATTTCACTGCTACACGCGGAATTCCATCCCCCTCTGCCGCACTCCAGCTTTGCAGTCACAAAGGCAGTTCCCAGGTTGAGCCCGGGGATTTCACCTCTGTCTTACAAAACCGCCTGCGCACGCTTTACGCCCAGTAATTCCGATTAACGCTTGCACCCTACGTATTACCGCGGCTGCTGGCACGTAGTTAGCCGGTGCTTATTCTTACGGTACCGTCATGAGCCCCCAGTATTAATGGTGGCTTTTTCGCTCCGTACAAAAGCAGTTTACAACCCGAAGGCCTTCTTCCTGCACGCGGCATGGCTGGATCAGGCTTGCGCCCATTGTCCAAAATTCCCCACTGCTGCCTCCCGTAGGAGTCTGGGCCGTGTCTCAGTCCCAGTGTGGCTGGTCGTCCTCTCAGACCAGCTACAGATCGTCGGCTTGGTGGGCCTTTACCCCACCAACTACCTAATCTGACATCGGCCGCTCCGTTCGCGCGAGGCTCTTGCGAGTCCCCCGCTTTCATCCGTAGATCTTATGCGGTATTAGCGCAGCTTTCGCTGCGTTATCCCCCACGATCGGGCACGTTCCGATGCTTTACTCACCCGTTCGCCACTCGCCACCAGACCGAAGTCCGTGCTGCCGTTCGACTTGCATGTGTAAGGCATGCCGCCAGCGTTCAATCTGAGCCAGGATCAAACTCTTTTGTTTGATCTTTTGGTTTGCTCTCTAGAATTGAAGTTTCCTTCTTTTCTTTCATTGAGCGTTTGTGTGCTTTGCGCACTTTTTGCCCCCTGAGTTTCCCCAGGGAACTGTCGCACTTGACTCAAACGCCCACGCTTATCGGCTGTGTGTTTTTAAGGATCCGCGCCGCAATTGATCTTTCAATCCTTTGCCGCTTTGCTTCTCTGCTGCAATCAGCTGAGCCGCGTATTCTAGCAATCTTTTTTATCTCCCAGCAAACTTTGGGGGCTTTCGGCTTTTCAGCCCGCTTGGC
>NZ_JARGEL010000048.1 GCF_029211265.1 Extensimonas soli
TGCCCCAAGCCTTTCATTTGGACCAAGAGCGCCAAGGACATCCTGCAGAAGGTCATCCGGGCAAACTCGCGGTTAAGTTCTAAACAGAATGAAACACTACACTAGGAGCCTGTCGGACTTTGGGCGTCGATAGCGAGAATGCGCCGCAGCGGCCCATTTTTTACCGTCTTCTTGCCCCATAGTCCCGCTATGGGGCGGCGAATCAGGCAAAAACTGGCCTCGCTGGGGCACCTTCTCGCTATCGACGCCCAAAGTCCGACAGGCTCCTAGACAAGGGGGCGGTCATCATGTACAGTGAATCGTACACATAAGGAGCCCCAAAATGGATGCGATTACCTACACGACGGTCCGAGCGAACTTGGCGAGCGCGATGGACCGCGTTTGCAACGACCACGAAGCGTTGATTATCACGCGCAACGGAGAGCAATCGGTTGTGATGCTCTCGCTTGAAGATTACAAGGCGCTGGAAGAAACCGCCTATCTTCTGCGCACGCCGGCCAACGCAAAGCGTCTTCTTGCGGCGGTAGCGCAACTGAACGCTGGCAAGGGTATTGAGCGGGAGCTGGCCAAGTGAAACTGGTCTTCGCAGACGAGGCATGGGAAGACTACTTGTATTGGCAGAAGCAGGATCGAAAGATGGTGGAGCGGATCAACAAACTGATTCGCGAGACGCAGCGTGAACCTTTCAGCGGTGTCGGAAAGCCAGAGCCACTGAAACATGCCCTCTCAGGATTTTGGTCACGCCGCATCACGGACGAGCACCGCATGGTGTATCGGGTTGAGGGCGAGCAAATCCAAATAGCTCAGTTGCGTTTCCATTACTGAGACGCCAACGTTTGAATTCAGCGGACGCCGCTTGCGGCGGTCCGCTGGAATGAGAGGTTAGGTGTCCATTGGGCGAAGCGGTTCATCCGGTTTCATGGCAAGCGCCACCCTGCGGAGATTGGCGCCTCAAGTGGAATCGTTTTTGACGCACTTGACTGTCGACGGTCAAGGCACGCAGCGGCGCGCGCACGGCCGGGGCTTGGGATAGCGCTCTGTAGCGCGGGGATCACCCGCGCTCGGGCTCGGCGCGCGGTTCGCGCTCCATGAGCAGCGCGACGGCGTCGGCGGCGTGCAGGCGGCCGTCGAGCAGGGCCACCACGGTTTCGGCAATGGGCATTTCCACCCCCAGGCTGCGCGCACGCTGCACGGCGGTGTGTGCGCTGTAAACGCCCTCGGCCACGTGGCCGAGCGAGGCCACGGCCTGCTGCAGGCTCTGCCCCTGCGCGAGCAGCAAGCCCACGCGGCGGTTGCGCGAGAGGTCGCCCGTGGCCGTGAGCACCAGGTCGCCCACGCCCGCGAGGCCCAGAAAGGTTTCGCTGCGCGCGCCCAGCGCCAGGCCCAGGCGCGTCATCTCGGCCAGGCCGCGCGTGATCAGCGCGGCACGCGCGTTCAGACCCAGTTGCAGGCCGTCGCACAGGCCCACCGCGATCGCGAGCACGTTTTTCACGGCACCGCCGATTTCGACACCGATGAGGTCGTCGTTCGCATACACGCGCAGGCTGGGGCCGTGGAAGGCCTGCACCAGCGCGTGGCGCACCGCTTCATGCGCGCTCGCGGCCACCAGCGCCGTCGGCTGGCCGTGCGCAACCTCCTGCGCAAAGCTCGGACCACTGAGCGCACCTGCTTTCAAATCAGGAGCTACCTGGGCACATATTTCATGGGCCAGCAGCCCAAAAGAGTCTGAATCCGCTGGCGCGGCCTCGAAGCCTTTGCACAGCCAGGCAAGCGGCACCTGGCAATCGCGCAGCAGCGCCAAAAACGAACGCAGCGCGGCCATGGGCGTGGCGACGATGAGCAGATCGGCATCGCGCGCGCACTGCAGCGCGTCGCCTTGCGCCAGTGCCAGGTTTTCGGGCAGCGGCACGCCCGGCAGATAGCGCAGGTTCTCGCGCCGTGCCTGCATGTCGGCGACCTGCTGCGCGTTGCGCGCCCACAGCGTGACCGCATGCCCCGCAGGATGGCGCGCCGCATTCATGGCCAGCGCCGTGCCCCAGGCGCCGGCGCCGAAAACTACTATTTTCATAGCTACTTGCGCTTGTTGCATCAGCGCAAAAGGCCAAAATGATGAAAATTCGCGCTTACTGCGCCATGCCACCAGCGGCCTGCACCTGCTGCTGCTCGTACATGGCCTGGAAGTTGATTTCCGCGAGGTGCACGGGCGGAAAGCCGGCGCGCGTGACGATGTCGGCAACGTTGCCGCGCAGGTAGGGATAGACGATCTGCGGGCAGGCGATGCCCAGCACCGGGCCCATCTGGTCTTCGGGCAGGTTGCGGATTTCAAAAATGCCGGCCTGCTTGGCTTCGACCAGGAACACCGTGCGGTCGTCGATGCGCGTGTGCACGTTGGCCGTCACGGCGACTTCGATGATGCCGTCGCTCACGGGCGTAGCTTCGACGCCGAGCTGGATGTCCACCGTGGGCTGGCTCTGGTCGAGCAGGATGCCGGGCGAGTTGGGCTGCTCGAGCGACATGTCCTTGAGATAGACGCGCTGAATCTGGAAAACGGGGGTGTCTTGGTCGGCCATGGTGGGGTCTTTTCGTGAAAGTGAAGCGAAACGATGCCCGCCGGGGGCGAATGCCACGGCGGGCGGGCGGGTTGGGCGTATGCGCCGGCATCCGCGCCGGCGCATTATGCAATCGCGGCGTGTCTGTACCGCATCATGCCGCGGCACAGACAGTTCAGGCCACCGGCTGGCCCTCGAGCAGCGGCATCAGGCCGCCGCGCGCGTCCAGCGCCACGAGGTCGTCGTGGCCGCCCACGTGCGTGTCGCCGATGAAAATCTGCGGCACGGTGCGCCGGCCGGTGATCTCCATCATGTGCTGGCGCGCGGCGGGGTCGGTGTCCACGCGGATTTCCTCGATCTGCTGCACGCCCTTGGACTCCAGTATCTGCTTGGCGCGCACGCAGTAAGGGCAGACGGCGGTGGTATACATCTTCACGGCTTGCATGGTGGTCTTTCGCTCAAAAATGGGGGGATCAGGCTTTTTCGACCGGCAGCCCGGCCTCGCGCCAGGCCTTGAGGCCGCCGGCGAGCACCTGCGCGTTCTCGTAGCCGAGCTTGCGCGCGATGGCCGCCGCGCCGCGCGCGCGCATGCCGCTCGCGCACACCAGCACCACGGGCAGGGACTTGTTCTTCACCACGCCCGGCAGGCGCTCCTGCAGCTGCGCGAGCGGCACGTTCTTCGCGCCGTTCACGTGCCCTGCGGCAAATTCGCCGGGCTCGCACACGTCGATGAGCACGGCTTTTTCGCGGTTCATGAGCTGCACCGCCTGCTGCGGCGAGATGCCGCCACCGGCATTGCGCAGCATGGGCAAAAACAGCAAGCCGCCCGAGACCAGGGCGATGAAAATCAGGTACCAGTTGTCGATGATGAATTGCACAAAAACTTCCTCAGGGGGTCAGGATCGGCGGGATTCTAAAATGCTTGGTTTTGACCCGTTCACTGGCCCGCAAGAAACCATGCACAAACTCGTCCTGATCCGCCACGGCGAATCGCTGTGGAACCTCGAAAACCGCTTCACCGGCTGGACCGACGTGGACCTCACGCCCACGGGCGTCGCGCAGGCCATGTCTGCAGGCAAACTGCTGCGCGCCGAGGGTTACGCATTCGACCTGGCCTACACCAGCGTGCTCAAGCGCGCGATCCACACGCTGTGGTACTGCCTCGACGAGATGGATTGCACCTGGCTGCCCGTGGTCAAGAGCTGGCGCCTCAACGAGCGCCACTACGGCGCGCTGCAGGGCTTAAATAAGGCCGAGATGGCCAAGCAATACGGCGACGAGCAGGTGCTGATCTGGCGCCGCAGCTACGACACCCCGCCGCCCGCGCTCGATCCCGCCGACCCGCGCTGCGAGCGTGCCGACCGGCGCTACGCGGACCTCGCGCCCCACGAGGTGCCGCTGACCGAATGCCTCAAGGACACGGTGGCGCGCGTGCTGCCGTTCTGGAACGACACCATGACCCCGGCGATCCGCGCCGGCCAGCGCGTGGTGGTCGCGGCGCACGGCAACTCGATCCGCGCGCTGGTGAAGTACCTCGACGGCATCTCCGACGCCGACATCGTGGGCCTGAACATCCCCAACGGCATCCCGCTGGTCTATGAACTCGACGCCGAGCTCAAACCCCTGCGCCACTATTACCTCGGTGATGCACAGGCCGTGGCGCAGGCAGCTGCTGCCGTGGCCGCGCAGGGCAAGGGCTGACGGTACTGACGGTACTGACGGTACGCAGGGGTGTAAACCCGCAGTAAAACCAGCGCAAATAGGCCCTGCGACACGGCAAATGCAGGTGAAAACCCGCACAATGTGGGCCGCCTTGGCAATTCACTTCATTTCTCGGATTTCACCGCAGCACGCTTCGGATCGGTAAAAGGTTTTTTATGGGCCACAAACTCAAAATCGCAGGATGGATCTCGGTGGGCGCACTCGCCGGGGCGCTCACCACGGTGTCGCTGCAAACGATGGCGCGCAACGCCATGGCGCCGCTGCCGCTCGAGGAAATCCAGCAGCTCTCGGCCGTGTTCGGCCTGATCAAGACGGACTACGTCGAGCCCGTCGATGACAAAAAGCTCATCACCGACGCGATCTCGGGCATGGTGAGCGGGCTCGATCCGCATTCACAGTATTTCGACAAAAAATCCTTCAAGGAATTCCGCGAAGGCACCTCGGGCCGCTTCGTCGGCGTCGGCATAGAAATCACGCAGGAAGACGGGCTCGTGAAGGTGGTCTCGCCCATCGAAGGCTCGCCCGCGTTCCGCGCCGGGCTCAAGACCAACGACCTCATCACCAAGATCGACGACACCGCCGTCAAGGGCCTCGCGCTCAACGAGGCCGTCAAGCGCATGCGCGGCGAGCCCAACACCAAGGTCACGCTCACCATCTTTCGCAAAGACGAGAGCCGCACTTTCACCGTGACCATCACGCGCGAGGAAATCAAGACCCAGTCGGTCAAGAGCAAGATCGTCGAGCCCGGCTACGCCTGGGTGCGCCTGTCGCAGTTCCAGGAGCGCACGGTGGAAGACTTCGTGCGCAAGGTGCAAGAGATTTACCAGCAGGAGCCGCGACTCAAGGGCATGGTGCTCGACCTGCGCAACGACCCCGGCGGGCTGCTCGACGCGGCCGTGGCGATTTCTGCCGCCTTCCTGCCTGCAGACGTGACCGTGGTCAGCACCAACGGCCAACTGCCCGAGAGCAAGGCCACCTTCAAGGCCTCGCCCGAGTTCTATGCGCGCCGCGGCAGCCCGGACCCGCTCAAGCGCCTGCCCGTGGCGCTCAAGACCGTGCCGCTGGTGGTGCTGGTGAACGAGGGCTCGGCCTCGGCAAGCGAGATCGTTGCGGGCGCCCTGCAGGACCACAAACGCGCCGTCATTCTGGGCAGCCAGACCTTCGGCAAGGGCTCGGTGCAGACCGTGCGCCCACTCGGACCGGACACGGGCATCAAGATCACCACGGCGCGCTACTACACGCCCAGCGGCCGCTCCATCCAGGCCAAGGGCATCGTGCCCGACACCATGGTGGACGAGTCCGAGGACGGCAATCTGTTCGCCGCACTGCGCGTGCGCGAAGCCGACCTCGACAAACACCTGGGCAACGGCCAGGACGGCGCTAAAGGCAAAGATCCTTCCACCGACAAGGCCCAGGAGCAGGCGCGCGAACAAGCCCGCGAGGAGGCCCTCAAGCGCCTCGAATGTGAGGCCAAGAAGCCCGAGGCCGAGCGCAAACTGCCCGAATTCGGCAGCGACAAGGACTTCCAGCTGCAGCAGGCGCTGAACCAGCTCAAGGGCCTGCCCGTCAAGGTCAGCAAAACCCTGACCGAGCGCAAGGAAGAAAAGAAGGACAAGGACGAATAAGTCCGCGCGCGACCGGCCGGCGCCCGTGGCGGCGCGGCCTTTTTTGCCTGCCACACGCCCCGCCATGACCGACGAGCAACTCCTGCGCTATTCGCGCCACATCCTGCTCGACGAGGTCGGCATCGCCGGCCAGGAGCGCATCCTCGCGGGCCACGCACTCCTGATCGGCGCCGGCGGGCTGGGCTCGCCCGTGGCGCTGTACCTCGGCTCGGCCGGCGTCGGGCGCATCACGCTGGTCGATGACGACGTGGTCGATCTGACCAACCTGCAGCGCCAGATCGCCCACACCACGGCGCGCGTGGGTCAGCCCAAGGTGCAATCGGCCGCACAGGCGATCACCGCGCTCAACCCCGAGGTGCAGGTCACGCCCGTGCAGGCGCGCGCCGACGCCGCGCTGCTCGCGCGCCTCGTGCCCACGGCGTCGGTGGTGCTCGACTGCAGCGACAACTACGCCACGCGCCAGGCCGTGAACGCCGCCTGCGTGCGCCATGGCGTGCCGCTCGTGACGGGTGCGGTGATCCGTTTCGACGCGCAAATCACCGTGCGCGATCCGCACGATGCACTATCGCCCTGCTATGCCTGTCTGTTCGCACCCGACGCCGCGCCGCAGGAAGCGCACTGCTCGACCATGGGCGTCTTCGCCCCGCTCGTGGGCGTGATCGGCGCCATGCAGGCGGCCGAAGCCCTCAAACTGCTCGCGGGCGTGGGCCCTTCGCTCGCGGGGCGTCTGCTGATGCTCGCCGGACGCAGCATGGAATGGAGCAGCCTGCGCGTGCCACGCCAGGCAGACTGCCCGGTATGCGGCACGCAGGCCAGGCATGCGCAAGGAGGTGCGGGGCAGGCTTCAGGCCATAATGATTGATATCGATCTATCGCCGCGCGCACGAGCGCCCTACCATTTTCGACTCTTATCCGAAAATCGAGTACCCACATGACCCCCCTGGAGCTTTACCGCGACCCCAAGCACGCCTGCCTGATGTTCACCGACCTCATCGAGGAGGACGGGCAGGCGGTGCAAGCCAACCAGTTCCTGATCGTGGACGACGACACCGGCGCCGTGATCGACCCCGGCGGCAATCTGGCCTTCAACGAACTGTTCATGGGCATGACGCGGCACTTTCCGCCGCACAAGCTGTCGTACCTGATCGCGTCGCACGCCGACCCGGACATCATCGCCTCGCTCGATCGCTGGATGACCAGCACCAAGGCAAGCCTCGTGATCTCGCGCCTGTGGGAGCGCTTCGCCCCCCACTTCACCAAAGTGGGCAAGACTGAAAACCGCGTGATCGGCGTGCCCGACAGCGGCGGCCACCTGCCGCTGGGCCGGCACGAACTCGTGATTTTGCCCGCGCACTTCATGCACGCCGAAGGTAATTTCCACTTTTACGATCCGGTGAGCCGCATTCTGTTCACGGGTGACCTGGGCGTTTCGATGATGTCGGGTGCCGAGGCGCGCGTGCCCGTGACCGACCTGCAGGCGCACATCCCGCGCATGGAGGCCTTCCACCGCCGCTACATGGTGTCGAACAAGATCCTGCGCTTGTGGGCACGCATGGCGCGCCAGCTCGACATCGCCATGCTGGTGCCGCAGCACGGCGCGCCCATCATGGGCAAGCAGGCGATCAGCGACTTTTTCGACTGGATCGAAAACCTGATGTGCGGCATCGACCTGTTCGACGACCGCGCCTACCAGTACCCCACGGCCTTCATAGACCCGGTCTCGCGTCAGATGCGCCCCCCGGCGCTGCGCTCGGTCAATGGCTGATTTCGCATAAAAAAGGCCTTATTCACCCGGCAACTAAGTTTTGCTCTGTGGCATAGCTCGCCCGCGGGCCCTTGAACCCAGATTGTTCATGAGGACACGGGATGATGGCGAGGCGGCTGGCGAGGCAGTTTGGTCACGGATGAGGAGTGCATGGCCGGAGCCATGAACGACGAAGCCGCGGCCAAAATGACCGGCAAACGTCCACCAGCGCCCGCGTAGGTGCGCAGCACCGCCTCATGGACAATCTAGTGTAGTGTTTGATGCTTGATGCGACAAATAAAACCGATGGATTTTTGGTCTGGGCAAGGCGCAAACCGCAGCCCGCGCTCAAAGTCCAAGTGCAACACTCTCTTTCGGAGAAACTGCTGCATGCCCAAAACCTACTCACACCTCAGCCTCGAAGAGCGTGCCTTGATGCAAGTC
>NZ_JARGEL010000049.1 GCF_029211265.1 Extensimonas soli
GCCGAAGATGTAGACTTATCCACAATCCAGACAGCCATTTGACCGTCAATTCAGTGGCTCAATTTTGGTTCGGAAGCCGGCTCACTTTGTTTCTGGAATCAACAGGCGTACTCGCCTTTTTCATCGAGCTGCTTGTAGTCGCGGTACTTGACCACTTCGTCGATGAAGTAGAGCGTGAGCACCTTCACACCCTGTTGGAACAGCGCCTGTTCCTTGTCGAAGTGCGCCTTGATGGCCTCGCGGATCTGGATACGGCGCAGCGCGGCTTCAGTAACATCTCCGGTCGCATCCCCAACGGTCAGCTCAACGCCATTCGTGAAGCTCAGGGTGTCGGAGTTGGCGTTGATATCGGCCACGACAAAGCCATCCCGATACTGATCGAGCCCGTTCGACAGATCGAACAAGTTGTCGCCTTTGGAAAGCTTCTTGACAACCCGCTTGATGTTGCCGCCCGCCAGCTTCTGCTCGAACTCCACACGCGCCTCCGGCGGCCTCTTGCTCGAGATCTCGATGGACTGCAGGTATAGATAGCCTGCCGTGCCCGCCAGACCTTTTACCGCGATGCCGCGCACTGCAATCTTTTTCACTAACTTCTGGTTGTAGGCGTCCAGTGCATCGAGGCGGTGAACCTTGTTGTGCGTAGTCTTGTGGGTGGCCGAGTAACGCAACACCATCAGCGCCTTGAACTCCTCCAACGACTTTAGCGTCGCCGCGCCTTCCATCTTCTGCGGCTCATCCAAAATCAGGATGGGGCGGTTGGCGCTTATCACGTCGATGGGCTTGCGCGACTGGAAGTCGTCCAGTACGTCATAAATGCGGCGGTTGTCGGCTCCTCGTGCGGCGAAGGCCTGCACGTTGATCACCATCACGTTGATGCCTGCGTCAGACGAGAAGCTCTCCAGGTGGTGCAGCTGCTTGGAGTTGTATATGAAAAAACGTGCCTTCTTACGGTAGGCTTCCAGGAAGTGTTCGGCAGTGATCTGCAGCGACTTGGCCACGCCTTCACGGATGGCAATGCTGGGCACCACGATGATGAACTTGCTCCAGCCGTACTGTTTATTCAGCTCAAAAATCGTCTTGATGTAGCAATAGGTCTTGCCCGTACCCGTCTCCATCTCGATGTCGAGATTGACTTTGGCAACCTTGGTTTTGACCAATGTGTCGGACGGCGGCAGATTTTGAGTGCGCTGCACGTCGTGAATATTGGCGAGCAAGGTCGAATCAGACAAAACTAGATCGGCATTCTTGAAGCCATCTCCACTAAACAAATCCTCGACACCTTGCCGGCCCTTACCCGGGTCAATGCGATAGCTCATGGATTCGGTCGACGCAAGTGGTTGCCCTTTGAAACAGTCAACCACGGCTTGCACCGCCGCTGTTTGGTATGCCTGGGTCTTGAACTTTAGCTTCATCCCGACCTCCTCAAATGCATTTCACTTCGGTGGCGGGTGACAACAGCTTGAATATCTGCTCCACGTTGATCTTGACCGCGCTGTCCTTGAACCCGGCGTCGCGAAACACCACGCGCAGGGGCTGTCGCTTGGCAAGCTCCTTCACAAAGTCCTCATCGACGCCGCTGTTTGCATCAAAACAAGCGGCTAGGGAATTCTCATCGATGAAGAACACGTCCTTGCCCTGAATGATTTGCTTGGAGATCGGCAGACTCAGATCCACACCCCAGTCCAGCATTACTTGGAAGAGTAAGTCTTCTGGTGTCCGATCGGGCTTAATGTTGTCGACAAACAATTCCAGCTTCGCTTTGTCGAGCGCATCAGGAGAGTAGTAGACGTCTGCCATGTTCGATGTATCGACTTTGAGGACGCGGAAGCCAACGTCTTTCTTCCACTGCTCATGCAAGCTATCCTTCAACGTAGCTGCACCAGCCCTGCGAATTCGTTCCTTTGTCACTTCAGAAAGCAACAACGGACGAGCATTTTTCGTGAGCAGTTTGATTGCCGACTGGACGGTCTTCTTGGCAGTGCCTGTTGTTGATGCCAAGGCATCTTCAAGGTTTTCTGGCAACTGCACGAGAATGAAACGGTGATTCGTTCCATAGACCGCATTGGCCCTCATCACTGCTTCTGCTGTTGTTCCAGAGCCAGCAAAGAAATCCATAATGATGGCTTCTCTATCGAGCGGGGTCATGTATTCAATCAGACGCGCAAGTTCTTCATGGTCTTTCGGGTTGCTGAATACTTTGGCGCCCATTAGTTTTCGCAGATATTTCACTGCGACCTGGGACTGCTTGTAGAAGTATGAGCCTCGTACCTGCGTTGCAAGTTCTGCGTCGGCATCTTCTTCACTGACGTCCTCGTCAGCATCAGTTTGATCTTCTATCGCTTCGTCCGGAATTGGGCGAATGTGTGCCTTGCGAAATGGGGGCTCAGTATGATCCTGGCGAAACTCTACAAGCCCTAGCTTTATCTGGCGCTGCATTTCCTCGGGGGTTGAGTATCTCCAGCCTGCCTCCGGTACAACGCACGGCTGCTTGGTTTCTGGATGAATCACGTCATAACGCGGGCCATCGCCACCCGGCCAAGAAATATCACGGTCACGCCATGGGCCATTTTTATCGACGCGCTTATAGCGAGCCCATTTTTTGGATGGATGACCTTTGGGTAAGTCTGAATACCACTGGCTTATCGCCGATTCCATTGCGGCGTAGTCTTCGCCATGAATTTTCTGGAGGCGCAAAAATTCAGACCAAATTTCTCTTGCGCCGGGTTTTTCCTCCCGCCAAACTTCCCCGCGCCCCCGCAGAAAGACTACATCTTTGGCGTAAACGAGCATGTACTCATGGCCGATAGAAAAGTACTTTGCATCGTTTTTTCGGCCTTTTTCCCAGACCAGTTGTGAAACGAAGTTCTGCTCACCAAAAATCTGGTCGCAGATACGGCGTAGCGAGGCCTGCTCAGCGTCATCAATGCTGATTAGAATGAGACCGTCGTCACTTAATAGTCGCTTGGCAAGCGTCAAGCGCGGATAGATCATATTGAGCCAGTCAGTATGGAAGCGACCCCGAGTTTCGGGGTTACTGACTAGTCGACCACCCTCTTGATTGCGGTCACCACTGACTTTCTCGAAGGCCTCTCTGGTTGCCGTAAAGTTGTCGCGGTAGATGAAGTCCTTCCCAGTGTTGTAGGGAGGGTCGATATAGATCAACTTGACTTGCCCAAGATAGTTCTCCTGCATTAGTTTCAAGGCTTCAAGGTTGTCGCCCTCAATGAACAGGTTCTTCGTGGTGTCGAAGTCCACGCTCTCATCACGGCAGGGGCGGAGCGTCTTGGCAATCGGTGCATTGGCAGTCAACAAGGCCTCGCGCTTTCCCGGCCAATTCAGGTGGTAGCGCTCCTGCGGTCCCTCGATAATGGAATCGGTCAGCTCCTGCCGCAGCTGGTCAAAATCCACCGTCAGCTTCACGTTGCCGTCTTCACCCTTGGCTTCCGTCACGCAACCCGGAAACAGATCGCGAATGCGGGCGATGTTGTCTTGCGTGAGATTGGGCGAGTGCATTTTCAGTTTGTCCATGTTCGGTCCTCGGGTCGCTGCGCTTCCGATATCGGGGTTCAGCGGCTCAATTGTTCAAGTTCAGTTTTCAGTTGCCGCAAGGTCGCGTTGATCTCGACCTTACGGTTAAATTGCTTTTCCTTAGCCAGTCTCGCCTGGGTTTTCTCGACTTCGCGGCGCTTGCTTTCCGCCTGCTCGATACGCGCAATCCAGTCGGGCAATGCCTCCTGCGGGCGTGCTGGCAGCGGCATTAGGCTTTGCAGTAGGGCGGAGTACAGTTGAGCCATGTCGAGGGCCAACGGCATGGCTGTGCGAGCAGTGGCTGCAGGTGTCCAGTCGGTAGCGAAGTAGCCGGACAGCACCCAGCGACTGGCATCGGCTTCGCTCGGGCGCTTGTAAGCCGCCACTGCCTGCGTTTTCGCCTGATCGCCCTGGCCTTGGTGTAGTTCAAACAGGATCGGGAACTGCACCGCGCCATCAATGCAGCGGAGCACGTCTTCGTGCAGTTCGGTGGATTTGAGCTGGATGCTGAAGACCTGTATTTCCGGCACGCCGGGCCGCGCAGGCAGATTGATCGTCTCCGGGGCCAGCTTGTACTGCCAGATGATCTGCTCCACCTGTTTGACGAACAGGTCTTTGAGCCGGGTGTTGGCTCCGCTGTGCTCGTAGATCTTGTTCTTGGGCAGAACGCGCCCGAAGGCGGCCTGCTTGGGGTAGGCAATCAGCGTTGCTTGTTGTTGTGTGCTCGCACCTTGGCTCATCCAGCCTCCTGAATCACGAGGAAGCTGATGAGTTCGAAGTCGTCCAGACCGGAGATGGTGTCGGTCAGCGCGGTGGTCTTGCCGCCGGAGAACAGGCTGTCCAGATCCTTTTCTTCCTTCACCTCGATCATCGAACGAATGGATTTCCCCAGCAGGTCAGAGTACGGCTGCATCCTCCGGCCATCCGCCGTTTCCTGATTGAAGCGCTGGCACACGTCGACAATGGGCTTGTCCTGGCCTTTGCAGCACGTGCGCACCAGATCGAGCAAGCGCTTAACCTCGGTGTGGTCGTGGATGACCTCGCCCTCGCGGTTGATGTAGACGAGGTAGTACGGGTGTAGGCGGTTGTGCTGGTTGAGGTTGACGCTGGCATTTCGGTTGCGCAGCGTGAAGATCGCACCAGGCCGCAGCCCCATCTCAGGTCTGGCGGGAACCACTGCGTGCATGCCGTTGGGCACATTGCTCAGCTCGCCGTGTGCCTTGACGTAGTTGAGCAAGTCCATGCGGAAGTCATTCAAACCCAGGTCTGTGATGGAGACACCGGTCTTCAAGTCCTCCAGCTCGATGACTTCCTCTTGCAGGCGACGCAGTTGCTCCTTGCGGTACGACACGTCGTTGGCTTGCGCAGATAGCACGTTGTCGTCACCGGTGGCGGTGACGTCAGCGATCATCATTCGGCTCTCGACGCGCTCCTTAAGATTGATGTACTCGTCGAGCGAAATGTCGGGCCAGTAGTTGACCAGCTGGATGCTGCTGTTGGGCGAGCCGATGCGATCCACCCGGCCAAAGCGCTGGATGATGCGCACCGGGTTCCAGTGGATGTCGTAGTTGATCAGGTAGTCGCAGTCCTGCAGGTTCTGGCCTTCGGAGATGCAGTCGGTGCCGATCAGCAGATCGACCTCGTGAGGTTCGTCCGGTAGCACCACGGCCTTCTCTTTCGAGCGCGGTGAGAAGAGCGTGAGCAGCTCCTGGAAGTCGTAGCTGCGCTTCTGTGTGCCGCTCTTGATGGTGGACTGCGGCGCACCCTTGCCGGTGACCTTGGCGCTGTGGATGGAGAGATTGGCCAGCAGCTCCGGCGCGAGGTTGGTGTACAGGTAATCGGCGGTGTCGGCAAAGGCGGTGAAGATCAGCACCTTCCTGTTGCCGGGGTTAATGGGTTTTTCAATCTTGCCGAGCAGTTGTGCCTTGAGGTGCTGCAGCTTGGCGTCGTCCTGCGGCGTGATCTTGTTCATCGAAGCCAGCAAGGCATCGATGACCTGTAAGTCCACCTTCAGTTCGTGCTCCCAGGATGGCAAGTCCATGTCGGCGAGGCTGATCTTGATCTTGCTGCCGATCTCGCCGCTCTCGTCGCCGGGCATTGGCAGCTCATCGTCCTCTGCATCCAGCCCTTCCAGCACTTCCGTGAGGTCGCCCACCGTCACCGCGCCGCCGGATTGATTGAACGCGGCGATCTTTGCGAGGGTGGCTTCGTTGTTGGCCCGAAGCGACTGCAGCGTGAGCCTGAACGACTGCACCGAACTTTCAAGCCGCTTAAGCAGGTTGACCGTCATCAGGGCCTGCAGACTTTTCTCGCGGTCGGCTTGGCGCAGCGTCCCTTTGCTACCAACCTTGGTGTCGTAGATCTCCTCGTACTTCTTCAGCCGACTGGGCAGGATGTAGCTGATGGGCGCATACACGGCCAGCTTGAGCAAGGAGAGTTGCTCGAAGATTTCGTTGAAGCCCAGCACATCCGAACGCGCAGTCAGCGGACAGTGGAACGACAGCGGCTTGCGGCGCTCGGGAAATTGGCCGATGTCCTTGGTGTCGTAGAAGGTCTGGATATGCTTGCGCGAGCGGGCAATGGTGACGCTGTCGAGCAGCTCGAAGAAGTCGAAGTCCAGCGAGTCGAGGATCGCACGCGCGGTACGTTCTTCCGGTGGTAGCTTTGACCACGCATTGAAGGCTGCTTGAGCGCCTCGGAAAATCTCCTCGACGCTTCTATCAGTGCGCAGCTTCTTTGTGAGGTTCTCGGAGTCGCCTTCGTAGGCCAGAGCCAGCTGGTTGCGCAAATCGGTAAAGCGGTTGTTGACCGGCGTCGCCGACAACATCAGCACCTTGGTCTTTACCCCTTCCTGGATCACCTTGCGCATTAGCTTCTGGTAGCGCGTTTCCTTGTCTTTGTAGGCGTCGTTGTTGCGGAAGTTGTGCGACTCGTCGATGACGACGAGGTCGTAGTTGCCCCAGTTGATGCGGTTCAGCGGGGTACCAAAGGACTCGCCGCTGGTGCGGGACAGATCCGTGTGGCAGAGGACGTCGTAGTTGAACCGGTCGCGGGCGAAGATGTTGGTCTTGAGGTTGCGGTTGTAGTTCAGCCAGTTGTCCGCCAGCTTCTTGGGGCAGAGCACCAGCACTGACCGGTTTCGCAGCTCGTAATACTTGATGACGGCCAGCGCGGTGAAGGTCTTGCCCAAGCCGACGCTGTCGGCAAGGATGCAGCCGCTGTAGGTTTCCAGCTTGTTGATGATCCCGGTGGCAGCATCCTTCTGGTAGTTGAAGAGCTTGTTCCAGATCAGCGTGTCCTGGTAGCCGGTGCGGTCGTTGGGCAGGACGTCTTCGTCGATGTCGTCTAGGAACTCGTTGAAGATGTTGTAGAGCATCAGGAAGTAGATGCTCTCGGGTGAGTTCTCTTGGTAGACCGAGGCGATGTGCTCGCAAATCTGCGCCGTCACGTCCTCCAGCTTTTCGGGGTCGTTCCAGATCTGATCGAATAGGCTGAGGTACGTGGCAGCAAAGGGTGCCTCGTCCATCTTGTTGACGAGGTTGGAAACCGCATTGCCTTGCTGGTACCCGAGATCGACAGCGGTGAACCCGTGCAGGGGCATGTAAGCCGTGTCGGTGCCGCCAGCCTGCACGCAGGCGAACTGCTGCATCGGCGCTTTAGTGCGGTTGCTCTTGAATTTGGCCTTGCGCCGTATCCACTCTGCGCACTCCTTGGCCACCGCCCGCTGGGTCAGCTTGTTACGCAGTTGGATTTCAAACTCGCTGCCGTAGAGGCTGCGCTCCCGGTCGAGCTTGGGGATGTGGAATTCCTTTCGCTCTTTGCGAATCTTGTCGGTGACCTCGTTGGCAACAAAGGTGGGCGAGGTGAAGATGAAGTCCAGCTCGTCGACCTTTTCCAGCTCAGCTTTCAGCGCCTCGAAGGCGTACATCGAAAAGCACGAGGCCGCGACTTTCAGGCGTGCGCCTGGCCGGAGGGTCTTCTTGAGATCGTCGCCAAGCAACCGGCTGATGTTGTCGATCAGTTCCATCAGTCGCTTGCCCCCGAATCCTTGTTGGTCAGATTGGCGGCAATCCACTCATCAAGGTCGCTGCGTCGGAAGCGCCACGTGCCGCCCAGCTTGAAAGCGGGAAGCTTGCCTTCGGCCGCGAGGCGGTAGACGGTGCGCTTGCCAGCCTTCAAGTAGGCGGCCACCTCGTCCAGGGTCAGGATTTCACCTTCCGGGTCTGCCATCGTCTCGCCTTTGCCGATGATGAATAGGGATTGCCAAGAGTTGCCAATTTTCCCATATGACGGCGAACTAGGCCAGAGGCTAGGCGAAGAAAAGAACGGCCAAATCGTTGAATCCCCGCCCTCATGGCCAAGGCGTTACTATCTGGCTCGGATTACGGACGCGGGTTCGGTTCCGTGTTCCACCACCATCCACCCAAACAAAGGCCGCCAAGGAACACCACCTGGCGGCCTTTTTCATTGGTAAATCGAGCACTTACACAGCAAGGGCGGGCAAGGGCAACCATTGACTGGCCTTGCCTCTGTCCGCCGTAGTCCATAGCCACTCGGTTACGCGGCTTTGCTGAGCTGGCCCGCGCGCCCGTTGGCTTCGAACTTCATCAGGCTGACGTAGCCCAGCGTGGAGTGCAGTCGCCGGTGGTTGTAGAACGTCAACCGGTCGATGATCTCGTCCATCGCCTCGCGGTGGGTGGCAAACCGTTTGCCATACGGTCTGCCGACCTTCAGACTGCCCCACAGGCTCTGCGTGGGTACATTGTCCCAGCAGTTGCCCTTGCGGCTCATGGAGTTGTGCATCCCGTAGCCCTCGAGCGCCGCCTGGATGTGCGGGGCAACCTCTGCCCGGCAGAGTTTGAGAGGCGCTGGCGGGCCCAATCCCCCAGGGGCAAGTCATCGCTGCCAAAGAGCACCGCGTTACCCACCGACGGCCGGTTCCCGGTTCGTCGCAAGCGAACGAACCGCCCGTCCATGGATAACGCTCAGCGCGATTCGTGGCGTCCACTGGATGGGGCCAGTTCACATTACAAACCTCGTGGCGTCCACTTGGGGGAGCAGTTCAGGCAATGTGGCTCTACACTGATATAATCAATAAGTTTTCCGGAGAGGTGGATGAGCGGTTTAAGTCGCACGCCTGGAAAGCGTGTGTGGGTTAATAGCCCACCGCGGGTTCGAATCCCGCCCTCTCCGCCACGATGAACTAAGTCCTTGATTTTCAAGGACTTTTTTCTTTGTGCGTCTGAACTTCGAAGTTGTCCATGTTCAACATCCAACTTCGGCTCAGTTCAGCATGTTCTCAGACCCTCTTGGTGGACCAGGCTCCGAGCAGCCCACGGCTCCCCTTACAGCTTCGCACATTGACGTTCTGCCACCGGCGGCCCAGGCTTGGGCACCCCGCCTCAGCGCCTCGCACCTGGCAAAAGGCCCCAATGGCATCTGGTATTGGCGCCTGACCGTGCCCGCCGCGTTGCGGCAGCGACACCCGGAACTGCCCAAAGAGCTGCGCCGCTCGACACAAACTGCGCACCGATGCCACGCCTTGGCAAAAGCGCGAAAAATGTGTTTAGACTTTTTTGTCAAGTACAGCAACGGGATCACACCAATGCACGCACTTGACCAACAGACGCACCAGACACTGTTGATTCCAGAAACAAAGTGAGCCGGCTTCCGAACCAAAATTGAGCCACTGAATTGACGGTCAAATGGCTGTCTGGATTGTGGATAAGTCTACATCTTCGGC
>NZ_JARGEL010000005.1 GCF_029211265.1 Extensimonas soli
CCTCGCACTATCTCTTCGTCGCTGATCTCGTCTGGTTTCATCACGTTGCCCTCCTGGCGTTGCTGGCTTACCCTCTATTGGGACACATCAGTTTGAATCGCACCCGTCCCGCTATGGGGCGGCGAATCCGGCAAAAACTGGTCACGCTGAGGCGCATTCTCGCTTTCGACGCCCAAAGTCCGACAGGCTGCTAGTGCAGTGTTCGACGCTATCTGCGACATAAAACCGCGTCTTTTCGGCCTGGGCCGCGTTGCAAATCCTCGCGATACCGCCCGGTATCGCTGCGGTTTGCGCCTTGCCCAGACCAAAAATCCATCGGTTTTATTTGTCGCATCAAGCATCAAACACTGCACTAGCTCGAGTCTGCTAAAGGGTATCGGAGCACAGCAAGCCAGCGGCCGGCGATCACGGTGCGGCAGCATTGCAGCCCGCGAGAATGCCCCGATGCAAAATCACGCCATGAACACACCAACGTCGCAACGCAAACCCCATGCGCCGCCAGCCAAACGCCGGGGCAGCGCAGACGCAGCCCTCGATGCGTCCGAGCTGCGTCCCGGGCAGTCGATCGAGCTGCTGCATGAGCTGCACATCCTCACGCGCGAAGGGCGCCTCAACCAGGACGCGCGGCGCAAGCTCAAGCAGGTCTATCACCTGTTCCACTTCATCGAGCCGCTGCTGCAAGACTGCGCAGCCCATGGCTACGACCCCGCGCACCGGCCCACGCTGGCCGACCATGGCGCGGGCAAGTCGTACCTGGGCTTCATCCTCTACGACCTGTATTTCAAAGAGCTCGGGCGGGGGTGGATTTACGGCATAGAAACGCGCCCCGAACTCGTCGAAAAATCGCATGCCCTCGCGCAGCGGCTGGGCTTCGAGCGCATGCGCTTTTTGAACCTCTCGGCGGCTGCGTCGGCGCAGGCGGCCGAACTGCCCGAGCGCATCGACATCGTCACGGCGCTGCATGCCTGCGACACCGCCACTGATGATGCGATCGACTTCGGCCTGCAAAAAAAGGCCCGCGCCATGGTGCTCGTGCCCTGCTGCCAGGCCGAGCTCGCCGCCTGCCTGCGCCACGACAAGGCGCTGCACCTTGCGCGCACGCCCTTGGCCGAACTCTGGCGCCACCCGCTGCACACGCGCGAATTCGGCAGCCAGCTCACCAACGTGCTGCGCTGCCTGCGCCTTGAAGCCAGCGGCTACCAGGTCACCGTGACCGAACTCGTGGGCTGGGAGCACAGCCTGAAAAACGAGCTCATCATCGCGCGCTACACCGGGCAGAAAAAACGCAGCGCCGCCGAGCGCCTGCATGCCATCCTGGCCGAATTCGGGCTCGAGGCGACGCTGGGGGCGCGCTTTCGCATCCCTGAGTGACGACAGCAAAATGGCCTGAGCGCGTGGTGCCGAGCGGCCTTGCGCAGCCCGAAAGCCTCGCCTCCTGAGTCAACCTTTCAGCCGTAATGCACCACGCTGCGGATCGACTTGCCCTCGTGCATGAGATCGAACGCGCGGTTGATCTCGGTCAGCGGCATGGTGTGCGTGACGAAAGGGGCGAGGCGGATCTTGCCGGCCATCGCGTCTTCCACCATGCCCGGCAACTCCGAGCGGCCCTTGACGCCGCCAAAGGCGGTGCCCATCCACTTGCGACCGGTCACGAGCTGGAAGGGGCGGGTGCTGATTTCCTGCCCCGCACCGGCCACGCCGATGATCACGCTCTGGCCCCAGCCGCGGTGTGCGCATTCGAGCGCCGCGCGCATCACCTGCACGTTGCCTATGCACTCGAACGAGTGGTCCACGCCCCAGCCCGTCATCTCGACAATGACCTGCTGGACGGGCTTGTCGTGATCCTTGGGGTTGACGAAGTCGGTCGCGCCGAAGGTGCGCGCCAAATCGAACTTGGCCGGGTTGGTGTCCACTGCGATGATGCGCCCGGCGCCGGCGAGTTGGGCCCCATGGATCACCGCGAGGCCGATGCCACCCAGGCCGAACACGGCCACGCTGTCGCCGGGCTGCACCTTGGCCGTGTTCTTCACGGCGCCCAGGCCCGTGGTCACGCCGCAGCCCAGCAGGCACACCTGCTCGGGGTTGGCCTGCGGGTTGATTTTGGCCAGCGACACCTCGGCCACTACGGTGTATTCGCTGAACGTGGAGCAGCCCATGTAGTGGTACACGGGCTGGCCGTGGTAGGAAAAGCGCGTCGTGCCGTCGGGCATCAGCCCCTTGCCCTGCGTGGCACGCACGGCCACGCACAGATTGGTCTTGCCGCTCTTGCAAAACAGGCACTCGCCGCATTCGGCGGTGTAGAGCGGAATCACGTGGTCGCCCGGCTTGACGCTGGTCACGCCTTCGCCCACCTCGACCACGATGCCCGCACCCTCGTGACCCAGCACGGCAGGAAACACGCCTTCAGGATCATCGCCCGAGAGCGTGAAGGCGTCGGTGTGGCACACGCCAGTGTGGGTGATCTTGATCAGCACCTCGCCCTTGCGGGGCGGGGCGACGTCGATCTCTACGATTTGCAGCGGCTTGCCCGCTTCAAAGGCCACGGCGGCACGGGATTTCATGGGCATTTCTCCTCGGAGGACAGGGGGGAGGCGCATTGTAATCAGCGCCCAAAATAATTGGGGTCAGATTCCAATTTTCGGGCGGACTCCGAAGTTCTGATTTAATTGGGGTCAGATTCAAATTTTCGGACACGCCATGGCCCGTCTTCCCCGTTTGACCTTGCCCGGTTACCCGCACCACGTCATCCAGCGCGGCAACAACCGCCAGCGCATTTTTGTCGATCGCGGCGATTTCGAGCACATGCTCGGTTTGCTGGCCGAGTACGCGCAGAAATTCGGTGTCGAACTGCATGCCTACGTGCTCATGGACAACCATTTCCACCTGTTGGCCACGCCCGCGACCGAGCAGGCGCTGCCGCTGATGATGCAAGCCTTGGGGCGCAGTTACGTGCGCTACTTCAACCGGCGCCATGGCCGCACGGGCACCTTGTGGGAGGGCCGCTACCGCAGCACCATGATCGAGTCGGAACGCTATTTGCTTGCCTGCATGGCGTACATAGACCTGAACCCGGTGCGCGCGGGTATGGCGGCGCAAGCTGGTGATTGGCCTTGGTCGAGCTACGCGCACTACGTGGGCTTGCGTCAGGACAGGTTGGTGACGCCGCATGCCCTCTACTGGGAGCTTGGCAACACGCCGTTTGCGCGCGAGGCGGCATACGCCGAACTGGTGCAGGCCGGCATCAGCGCGGCGCAGCAGAGTGCGCTCACGGATGCCACGCTGCGCGGTTGGGCGCTGGGGGAGGGCGATTTTTTGGCCGAGGTGCAAAAAAAATCGCCCCGGCGCGTCGTGCGTTCCAAGGCCGGGCGTCCGGTGCGCATGCCAGAGAGTGTGCGTAAAAGTGCCTTGAATGCACCATCTGGTGAGCACTTGTAGCTATTGTTTTGATGTGTCCCCAAATAAATAGAAGACGGAAAATTTGCCAGATAATTGGAATCTGACCCCAATTATTTTTGTTGCCGCGAATGCTGCAATGCACTAATCTTGCGGCCCTTGCTAGAAATTTGAGGAGTGCGCCATGACTTCGGCTGCCGAGGCCCAGCTTTTGCAACAACAGGGTTTGTATTCATCCGTGCACGAACACGATGCCTGCGGCGTCGGCTTCGTGGCGCATATCAAGGGCGAAAAGAGCCATGGGCTCGTGACCCAGGCGCTCAAGATTCTGGAAAACCTCGACCACCGCGGCGCCGTGGGTGCGGACAAGCTCATGGGCGACGGTGCGGGCATCCTGATCCAGCTCCCCGACGCGCTGTACCGCGAGGAGATGGCCAAACAGGGTGTGAACCTGCCGCCCGCAGGCGAATACGGCGTGGGCATGGTCTTTCTGCCCAAGGAGCACGCCTCGCGCCTTGCGTGCGAGCAGGAAATGGAGCGCGCCATCAAGGCCGAAGGCCAGGTGCTGCTGGGCTGGCGCGACGTGCCGGTGAACCACGACATGCCCATGTCGCCCACGGTGCGCGCCAAGGAGCCGGTGTTGCGCCAGGTGTTCATCGGCCGCGGCAGCGACGTGATCGTGCAGGATGCGCTCGAGCGCAAGCTCTACGTGATTCGCAAGACCGCGAGCGCGGCCATCCAGGCGCTGGGCCTCAAGCACAACAAAGAGTATTACGTGCCCAGCATGAGCAGCCGCACCGTAATCTACAAGGGCCTGCTGCTGGCCGACCAGGTGGGCACTTATTACCTCGACTTGCAGGACGAGCGCTGCGTCTCGGCGCTGGGTCTGGTGCACCAGCGCTTTTCCACCAACACCTTCCCCGAGTGGCCGCTCGCGCACCCGTATCGCTACGTGGCGCACAACGGCGAGATCAACACCGTCAAGGGCAACTACAACTGGATGAAGGCGCGTGAAGGCGTGATGGCTTCGCCCGTGCTCGGCCCCGACCTCAAAAAGCTCTACCCGATCAGCTTTGCCGACCAATCCGACACCGCCACCTTCGACAACTGCCTCGAGTTGCTGACCATGGCCGGCTATCCGATCAGCCAGGCCGTGATGATGATGATCCCCGAGCCCTGGGAGCAGCACACCACCATGGACGAGCGCCGGCGCGCCTTTTACGAATACCATGCCGCCATGCTCGAGCCCTGGGACGGCCCGGCCTCCATCGTGTTCACCGACGGGCGCCAGATCGGCGCCACGCTGGACCGCAACGGCCTGCGCCCCTCGCGCTACTGCATCACCGAGGACGACCTGGTCATCATGGCGTCGGAGTCGGGCGTGCTGCCCGTGCCTGAGAACAAGATCGTGCGCAAGTGGCGCCTGCAGCCCGGCAAGATGTTCATGATCGACCTCGAACAGGGCCGCATGATCGACGACGAGGAGCTCAAGGCCAACATCGTCAACACCAAGCCCTACAAGCAGTGGATCGAAAACCTGCGCATCAAGCTCGATAACGTGGGCGGTGGCGTGTCCGCGGCGCCGCTGGCCTCCAAGGTCGCGCTGCTCGACCGCCAGCAGGCCTTCGGCTACACGCAGGAAGACCTCAAATTCCTGCTCGCGCCCATGGCGCAAAACGGCGAGGAGGGCATTGGCTCGATGGGCAACGACAGCCCGCTGCCCGTCCTTTCCGACAAAAACAAGCCGCTCTACAACTACTTCAAGCAGCTGTTCGCACAGGTGACCAACCCGCCGATCGACCCGATCCGCGAGGCCATCGTGATGTCGCTCGTGAGCTTTGTCGGGCCCAAGCCCAACCTGCTCGACATCAACCAGGTCAACCCGCCCATGCGCCTCGAGGTCAGCCAGCCCGTGCTCGACTTCGCCGGCATGGCCAAGCTGCGCGACATCGAAAAGCACACCCAGGGCAAGTTCAAGAGCCAGGTGATAGACATCACCTACCCGCTCGATTGGGGGCGTGAGGGCGTCGAAGCCAAGCTCGCCTCGCTGTGCGCGCAGGCCGTCGATGCGATCCAGGGTGGGGCCAACATCCTCATCATCAGCGACCGCGCCGTGGGCCCCACGCAGGTGGCCATCCCGGCGCTGCTCGCGCTCTCTGCGATCCACCAGCACCTGGTGCGCGAGGGCCTGCGCACCTCGGCGGGCCTGGTGGTGGAAACCGGCTCGGCGCGCGAAGTGCACCACTTTGCCGTGCTCGGCGGCTACGGCGCCGAGGCCGTGCACCCGTACCTTGCGCTCGAAACCCTGGCCGAGATGCACAAGGAGCTGCCGGGCGAGCTCTCGGCCGAGAAGGCCATCGCCAACTACATCAAGGCCGTGGGCAAGGGTCTGTCCAAGATCATGTCCAAGATGGGCGTCTCCACCTACATGAGCTACTGTGGCGCGCAGCTCTTCGAGGCCATCGGCATCAACTCGGAAACCATAGACAAATACTTCACGGGCACCGCAAGCCGCGTCGAAGGCATGGGCGTGTTCGCCATCGCCGAAGAAGCCATCCGCATGCACAAGGCCGCCTTCGGTGACGACCCGGTGCTGGCCGACATGCTCGACGCAGGCGGCGAATACGCCTGGCGCGCGCGCGGTGAAGAGCACATGTGGACGCCCGACACCATCGCCAAGCTGCAGCACAGCACGCGCGCAAACAACTTCAACACCTACAAGGAATACGCGCAGCTCGTGAACGACCAGAGCCGGCGCCACATGACGCTGCGCGGCCTGTTCGAGTTCAAGATCGACCCGGCCAAGGCCATCCCTATCGACGAGGTCGAACCCGCGAGCGAGATCGTCAAGCGCTTTGCCACTGGCGCGATGTCGCTGGGCTCGATCAGCACCGAGGCGCACGCCACGCTGGCCATCGCCATGAACCGCATCGGCGGCAAGAGCAACACCGGCGAGGGTGGCGAAGACCCGGCGCGCTACCGCAACGAGCTCAAGGGCATCCCGATCAAGAAGGGCGACACGCTCAAGAGCATCATCGGCGCCGAGAACGTCGAGGTCGATCTGCCGCTGCAGGATGGCGACAGCCTGCGCAGCCGCATCAAGCAGGTGGCTTCGGGGCGCTTTGGCGTCACCGTGGAATACCTCACGAGCGCCGACCAGATCCAGATCAAGATGGCGCAGGGCGCCAAGCCCGGCGAAGGCGGCCAGCTGCCCGGCGGCAAGGTGAGCGAATACATCGGCAAGCTGCGCCACAGCGTACCCGGCGTGGGCCTGATCTCGCCGCCGCCGCACCACGATATTTATTCGATCGAGGATTTGGCGCAGCTCATCCACGACCTCAAAAACGCCGCCCCGCACGCGAGCATCAGCGTCAAGCTGGTCAGCGAAACCGGCGTGGGCACGATCGCCGCGGGCGTGGCCAAGTGCAAGGCCGACCACGTGGTCATCGCCGGGCACGACGGGGGCACGGGCGCTTCGCCCTGGTCTTCGATCAAGCACGCGGGCAGCCCCTGGGAAATCGGCCTGGCCGAGACGCAGCAGACGCTGGTGCTCAACCGCCTGCGTGCGCGCATCCGCGTGCAGGCCGACGGCCAGATGAAGACCGGGCGCGACGTGGTCATAGGTGCACTGCTGGGCGCCGACGAGTTCGGCTTTGCCACTGCGCCGCTGGTGGTCGAGGGCTGCATCATGATGCGCAAGTGCCACCTCAACACCTGCCCCGTGGGCGTGGCCACGCAGGACCCGGTGCTGCGCAAAAAGTTCTCAGGCAAGCCCGAGCACGTGGTCAACTACTTCTTCTTCGTCGCCGAAGAGGCGCGCCAGATCATGGCGCAGCTCGGCATTCGCACCTTCGACGAGCTCGTGGGCCGCGCCGACCTGCTCGACATGCGCCAGGGCATCGCGCACTGGAAGGCGCGCGGTCTGGACTTCGGCCGCCTGTTCGCGCAGCCGCCCGCAGATGCTGCGGTGCCGCGCCACCACAGCGAGACGCAAGACCACAACATCGAGCACACGCTCGACCGCCGCCTCATCGAGCGCAGCCGTCCGGCCATCGACAAAGGCGAGCGCGTGCAGTTCATCGAGGCCGTGCGCAACGTCAACCGCAGCGTGGGCGCGATGCTCTCGGGCGCCGTCACGCGCGTGCACCCCGAGGGCTTGCCCGACGACACCATCCGCATCCAGCTCGAGGGCACGGGCGGGCAGTCGTTCGGCGCCTTCCTCACGAACGGCATCACGCTGTACCTGATCGGCGATGCCAACGACTACACCGGCAAGGGCCTTTCGGGCGGGCGCGTGGTCGTGCGCCCGAGCCTGGACTTCCGCGGCGAGGCCACGCGCAACATCATCGTCGGCAACACCGTGCTCTACGGCGCCACGAGCGGCGAGGCTTTCTTCAGCGGTGTCGCGGGCGAGCGCTTTGCCGTGCGCCTGTCGGGCGCCACTGCCGTGATCGAAGGCACGGGCGACCATGGCTGCGAATACATGACCGGCGGCACCGTAGCGGTGCTCGGCAAGACCGGGCGCAACTTCGCAGCCGGCATGAGCGGCGGCGTGGCCTACGTCTATGACGAAGATGGCCAATTCGGCAGCCGCTGCAACCTGGCCATGGTCACGCTCGAGCGCGTGCTTCCCAGCGAGGAGCAGCTCGCCACCATGCCGCGCGCCATCTGGCACCGCGGCCAGACCGACGAGGCGCAGCTCAAGAAGCTGCTCGAAGAGCACAACCGCTGGACCGGCAGCAAGCGCGCGCGCGAACTGCTCGACCAGTGGAGCGTCGCTCGCGGCAAGTTCGTCAAGGTCTTCCCGACCGAGTACCGCCGCGCGCTGGCCGAAATCAATGAGCGAAAAGTGTTTGAAGAGACCGCCAAGCAAGCGCAAGCAGCTACTAAAAAGGAAGCGGTGAGCGCCAAGTGAGCGCAGGCCGGCCCCTGCATTGGGGGCCGGTTCGCACCCCACCCTCTGCACAAGGACACCAACATGGGAAAAATCACCGGCTTCATGGAATACGAACGGCTCGAAGAAGGCTACCGCCCCGTTCCTGAGCGCTTGAAGCACTACCGCGAATTCGTCATCGGCCTCAATGAAGAAGAGGCCAAGGTGCAAGGCGCGCGCTGCATGGACTGCGGCACGCCGTTTTGCAACAACGGCTGCCCGGTCAATAACATCATCCCGGACTTCAACGACCTGGTCTATCGCGGCCAGTGGCAGCGCGCGATCGAGGTGCTGCACAGCACCAACAACTTTCCCGAGTTCACCGGCCGCATCTGCCCCGCGCCCTGCGAAGCCGCGTGCGTGCTCAACATCAACAACGACGCCGTTGGCATCAAGAGCATAGAGCACGCCATCATCGACCGCGCCTGGGCCGAAGGCTGGGTGCAGCCGCAGCCGCCCGCGCGCAAAACGGGCAAGAAAGTCGCCGTCGTCGGCTCCGGCCCCGCGGGCCTGGCCGCCGCGCAGCAGCTCGCGCGCGCCGGGCACGAGGTCACCCTGTTCGAAAAGAACGATCGCGTGGGTGGCCTGCTGCGCTACGGCATCCCCGACTTCAAGCTTGAAAAATCGCACATCGACCGCCGTGTGCAGCAGCTGCAGGCTGAGGGCGTGCAAGTGCGCACGGGCGTGTTTGTGGGCGCGCCCAAGGACGGGCTGGGCAAGGGCGCCAAAATCCTCAACGGCGCCAAAGAAACGGTGACGCCCGAGCAGCTGCGCCAGGACTTCGACGCCATTCTGCTCACCGGCGGCGCCGAGCAGTCGCGCGACCTGCCCGTGCCGGGGCGCGAGCTCGAGGGCGTTCACTTCGCGATGGAGTTTTTGCCGCAGCAAAACAAGGTCAACGCAGGCGACAAGCTCAAGCACCAGATCCGCGCTGACGGCAAGCACGTGATCGTGATCGGCGGCGGCGACACCGGCAGCGACTGCGTGGGCACGAGCAAGCGCCACGGCGCCGCCAGCGTGACGCAGTTCGAACTCATGCCCATGCCGCCCGAGCAAGAAAACAAACCCCTGGTCTGGCCCTATTGGCCGATCAAGCTGCGCACCAGCTCCAGCCACGAAGAAGGCTGCGAGCGTGAATTCGCCATCGCTACCAAGGAATTCCTCGGTGATAAGGGCAAGGTCACGGGCGTCAAGACCGTGCACGTCGAGTGGAAAGACGGCAAGATGGTCGAAGTGCCCGGCAGCGAAAAGGTCTATCAAGCCGACCTCGTGCTGCTCGCCATGGGCTTTCTGGGCCCCGTGTCTGCGGTGCTCGACGCCTTCGGCATCGAAAAAGACGCCCGCGGCAACGCCAAGGCCACGACCGAAGACCAAGGCGGTTACGCAACCAACGTGCCCAAAGTGTTCGCCGCGGGCGACATGCGGCGGGGGCAGAGTTTGGTGGTGTGGGCGATTCGTGAAGGCCGTCAGGCGGCACGCGCCGTTGATGCCTATCTGATGGGTTCGAGCGACTTGCCGCGTTGATGCGGTTGGGCTCGGCACTCGCAAATCGCCCATTCGGGCGTGATGAAATGTCGCAGGCTCGCCGCCTGCGACGCGCGAAGGCCGTCAGGCGGCACGCGCCGTTGATGCCTATCTGATGGGTTCGAGCGACTTGCCGCGTTGATGCGGTTGGGCTCGGCCCTCGCAAATCGCCCATTCGGGCGTGCTGGGAAGTCGCAGGCTCGCCGCCTGCGACGCGCGAAGGCCGTCAGGCCGCACGCGCCATCGATGCGTACCTGATGGGTTCGAGCGACTTGCCGCGTTGATGCGGTTGGGCTCGGCCCTCGCAAATCGCCCATTCGGGCGTGCTGGGAAGTCGCAGGCTCGCCGCCTGCGACGCGCGAAGGCCGTCAGGCCACCCGCGCCATCGATGCGTACCTAATGGGATCGAGCGACTTGCCGCGTTGATGCGGTTGGGCTCGGCCTTCACAAATCGCTCATTCGGGCAGGATGGGAAGTCGCAGGCTGGCCGCCCGCGACGCGCGAAGGCCGTCAGGCGGCACGCGCCGTTGATGCCTATCTGATGGGTTCGAGCGACTTGCCGCGTTGATACGGTTGGGCTTGGCCTTCACAAATCGCCCATTCTGGCAGGATGGGAAGTCGCAGGCTCGTCGCTGTAGGCTCGATCACAGTCCAGTCAATGTGGCGCGACAAACCCAGCTGCACTGCTTGCGCTGGGTGTCAGCGCATCCAACTGGATGGGTCTTTCGGCAGTCGGTGATCGGGGTCATTGACCTCAATGGTGTTTGCGCCTTGGAGCCGGTCTAGTATAGTGTTTGATGCTTGATGCGACCAATAAAACCGATGGATTTTTGGTCTGGGCAAGGCGCAAACCGCAGCGATACCGGGTGGTATCGCGAGGATTTGCAACGCGGCCCGGGCCGAAAAGACGCGGTTTTATGTCGCAGATAGCGTCGAACACTACACTAGATACACCACGACGTTGACTCCACCGTCACACATTTGGCTCGGAAACAGAACGCCAGTGTGACCATGGGCCAGTACGAGATCCCCGAGCACCCAGGTTGGCGGCTCGATGTGTTGCTCCAGCTTCAAGAGTCGCCAATCCTCGCGCCAGTCGTGCCATAGGTCGTCCCAGGGCTCGCCACGCTGAAGCTGGCGCAGGTCAACCAAGCCGCGCAGCGTCACCGTGTACGAACACATCGTGCAGGGCGGCAGGAACGGTGATGTTTGTTGGTATTCGCGCAGCGCGGTCACTTCGTCCAGCGACAGGTATAAGGCTGCAACCCCAGGCCGATTGAAGCGTCCGCCCTTGCGCGCTGCACCTTCGCCACTCAAAGGCCGGCTGGCCCATTGTGGCGAGTGTGCCCGGAACAACGTGGTTCCGGCCGGCAGGTCGTGGAGAATCATCCGACGAATCCGGCGCTGACCGACTCCAGGTAGTCGATAGCGTCTTCCGTCCTGCCTTCTTGTACCAATTGAAACAAGGTCTTGTGGCGGAAGGCGGGGATGGGCTCGTTCTTGATGAGAAAGATGGCCCGCTGCGGGTCTGGCTCCACCGCCGTGGCGGCGGAGAGTACCCGCATCAGATCGCGTAGTGCGGATTGCAGCCGCGGCGATTCGGGATGAATGCGCACTGTGTTGCGATGCACCCCGGCCAGCTCGGCCAGCTCCTGCTGCTGTAGGCCGAGAATGCCGGCAATGCCCGAGGCGGAAAACCGCGACGTACCAGGCTCGCGCGCAGATTTGAGAATGTCGGAGAGGATAGCTGCCATGGGGAATTTCTGTGAGATGTGGGCATATTGAACATTTTAAGCACAATCTATGCACAAAATACCCCGCGGCCCTCTTTCTCTACCCCGCGGCCCTCTTTCTCGACAACCCCACAAGCCCTACGGCGGCTGCGCTGCCGCCGGCGCCGGCAAACCCCCTCGCATAGAATTTGCGCCCCGAGGCTCTAGGGCGCTTGGCGTCCGTTCCAGGTCTATCCTCCATGAACGTTCCGATTGCGTTGACGCAACTGCAGGCGCAGGCCGATGAGGCCGTGCGCTTGCGTGAAATCCCCTATAACTACACCTCGTTTTCCGACCGCGAGATCGTGATCCGGCTGTTGGGCGCGGCGGCCTGGGGCTTGCTCGACCAGCTGCGCAAGGAGCGGCGCAGCATGTCGTCGCGCTCACGCATCTGCGCCGTGGTCAGAATCCCACCCAGAGGATCCCGGACATGGATGTCTGCACCCGCCTGGTAAATCACCAGATCGGCACGCTCGATTTCGCTCCAGCATGAGCGCAATGCCTTGAAATAGTCCTTCGCATTGGTGCGCGGCCCGTGAAACTGGCGGATCCAGCGCAGGCCATGCCGTTCGATGATGTCCTGCGTCCCATCGCCCCAGTGCTGGTCGCCATCCACGATGAACACACGGTCACAGAGTTTTCCTGGCGCGCCACCAAAGCCGCCACCAGCAGACCATTGAAGGTGCAGAAACAACCGCCATAGTCATACCCAGCGTGGTGAAACCCTGATGTCGGCGAACAGGTGACAGGACGGCCGCTTTGCTCGCGTTCCGGGCAGACCGCTTCACGGGGCGCGGCAATGATTGAGCCAACGGTGTAGAGCAGGCTGCTGGCCATTGCTGGGGATTTGTTGCCAAATCCATTGGGCAGTCGGCCATCCAGGACGCCGTCGACATGGTCGGCGTCGTGTGCCAGCTTGAGCTGCTCGCGGGTTGCCGACTCGAAGGATTCGATCTTGGCAAATATCATGCGGTCAAGCTGATTGACGAATGCACGTGGCTTGAGTGGAGAGAGGGAGTAGCTGGAAGCGTCGGCCACCATTTCGTCCCGGGAAAAAATCTTCATGTAACCTCCTTGATCTGGGTAAGTGATGCTTCGGACCAGAGAAGCTTTAGAGCCTCCCTGGCTGTTTTTCCTCACTGGCTCAGTGCCAGCTCCCTGCGCCGCGTGGCAATCGGGTCTGCTTCCTTTCCTTTGCATTTGACTGACTTAGCGTGTGTCGGCAGGGCACAGGCATGCCTGGACGTCACGCCTTGCGGCGCCTGCCCGACCGGGATCCATACAAATCCGGACTTCTTGTGGCTTGCACCGAGATGCATTTGTCCGTCCTGCACCTGCATTGAGATGGCTCGAAAGCCTTTGGGCAGTTGGGCTTTCGCCGCTGCCCTGCTCCAGCAACTGGCGCTGGCGCACCTGCTGCTGATGGCGCAGCAGCTCACGCTGCGCTTTTTTCACCAGGCTTTCCCGCTGCTGGCGATCCAGCGTCTGGTCGTTGAGAATTCGAATCACCTTGCGGGCGATGGCCCGCTCCACCGGATCGGTGGACTTGGATTCAACAAAGTGGGTCTCGAGGGTGACAGACATGGCAACTCCTTTTTCCGTTTAGGTCTGAACACGCCGCGATCGCGCAAGGTGCAACACAAGGCCGGGAAAGATCTGGTCTGAGCCAGTTCTTTTAGGCATGAGTTGTCCCTTGCCGCGAAAGGTGGCAGCCCCGCCGCGCCAAACAGGCGTGCGCGGACGCACCACCGCTGTCGCGGCGATCAACGTTCAAGGCCAGCTACGGAAGTCAGCGCGTCATACGCTGGGGGAAGATGCAATTCACAGATGGCTCTCCAGAAAATTCAAGTTACGGAAATGGCTTCCGGATTTCCGGAGAGCCGGCTCTTTAGCCAGAATTTGTGAGTCGCCCCGGCAATTTGTCGATTAAATCCGGCGACGGGCTTTTACACCCAGAAAAACAAAACCCACCTGCAGTTGTGTTCGGCTGGACGGTTTGCTGTCATTGCAAGGGGCCCGGTCAAAAACCCTGAGGCGGGTGTTATCGCTTTAGCTGAAATTTTTACGTGCCCGCAATCTGCAAGTCAAATCGGCACGGGTGAGATTATAAAAATTCTCGTTTTGAAAGTCAATGGATGTTCAGGTTAGATACTGAGCCGTTGCTCTATTTCTTTATGCGAAACCACTTTGCTCTGCCGTACACAGCCCAGTGGGTCGGTGCGGGCGCACCAGTCGCGTCTTGGCCATTGTGTGGGCGGCGTCACATGCGATTCGAGCAGCCGCGTGCTGCTCACGCGAAGATCCATGATGCGTTTGCCGGGTACTGTAGCGTTCTTCCTCCCAGAGGATATCCATTGTAAAACCCGACTGGAATATGCACCCCGGTAGTGTGTGCCTACCTGTCGCATCCCCGACGATCATATAGACTCCCGCCGCTATCCCCTGTTCATGGCCCGGGCCGTTCAGCGAGATCATGAGCCGAGAGTCGGGCTGGGCCCCAGCCCTTTGCTGACATGCACTAACAGCTATCGCTTTTGAATTTTTTGCAGTGCTTGCCGGAGTGCAGCAAGACCACTGAAATGTCATCCTGCGCCCCGTTCCGACGGAACGCGCTGTGCAGTGCACGCAAACCTTCTTGAGGCGAATTTGCCGCCCCCCAGATCGCTTGCATTTGCACATCGCTCAGAACGCTATGCAGACCATCGGTGGCCAGTAGATAGGCATCGCCGGGCTCAGCCCTCCCATGCCAGATATGGAGCCAGTCTTCTTGCTCGGTGCAATCTTCGTTTGGATCTTCATCGGCATCCAGCACCAGGCAGTGCAGCAGGCCCTGGTACATAGAAGCATATGCATCCGCCTGCCCAGCCTCCGCATCTCCATCGTCGAGCATCTGTTGCCACACCGTA
Organism: Extensimonas soli; assembly: GCF_029211265.1. GTDB lineage: Bacteria > Pseudomonadota > Gammaproteobacteria > Burkholderiales > Burkholderiaceae_C > Extensimonas > Extensimonas soli. The sequence goes on from NZ_JARGEL010000005.1 coordinate 14,529, forward strand.
TGGTCGCGGCTGAGTTGCAGCCACTGTACGCCGCCATCGATCTGCGGGCGCAGCCGCCAGATGCGTGCATCCCCGCTGTTGACGGCGCAAACCTGACCATCGGAATAAAGCAGGCTTGCCAGTGTGCAGGCCGCGCCACGGGTGTGGGGCCGCAGGTGCTGAGCCCGCCAGTTTAGCCGTGCCTGGCGCACCAGGGCTGGCAATTGCCGAGCTGACAGCGGCGTGGCCAGGCGTTCAGGGTGTAGCACCTGCAAAAAACTGCGGCTGGCCAGATCGGCGCAGGGGCTGGATGCCACACCATCGGCTACCGACAGCCATGCAATACCACCGGGTGCAACGCAGTCCCATTGCCCCATGGGCTTTTGCTGGATGTGGCGTTTCCGATGGATCGTTTGCAGCACTAGCGCATCTTGCTGCATTGTGTGGTGCAGGTACGCTGGGCGCATGATTTGCTGGAAGGCCGCAATGCGCAGAATGTCACTAGAGGCAGCCATGTTGCTCCAACAATTGGGCAATTTGATCGCCGAATTTCTGGATGCTGTCGTTGCGAGTCAAGCCGTAGCGGTTGACCATGAAGGGGATGATGGCGACAAGGGTGCCGTCGGCGTTGAGGCTCCACCATAGATCTCGACCATCGATGGATACGTGGTTGAAGCTCGTATTCTCGGCATGGAAAGCGCGCTTGAAGTCGGTACGGTAATCCTTGCCCAAGCATAGGATCAGCTTGGGCTTGGCAGTATGGGCCCATTGCCGCATCCTCGGGAAGCGGTGCGTTTGGCACCACTTGATATAAGCGGCCTTTGTGTCGAAACCGGTCGCCTCAGCAAATTCTGCATGCCAGCGGACCCGGTTGGTGTCCTTGAACGCTATCGGGTAGAGATTGAGCTTGAAATAACCCGAGGAGCCTTGGGCGAAGGGCTGTGCCTGTTGGCAAAAATCGCGGTATTCCGACACCTTTTGACCGTTGATGGCGGAAAGTATCTTCAGTGCCTGCCGATTGAAAATGTGCTTCAGGTTGTGCGTGGCATCACCATATCCAGGTCGAGGCAGAGATTCATCGCACTGCATTGCGTCTCTGAGCTGCTCAGTGCTTTGGTTCCCGCCCCACTCAATGCCGCACACCCAAATGGAGTGGCGCCCGGGGCTGCCGATGTCGCCGCCATCGCAGCCCGCATAGGACAAAGCCCATTTTTCAAAATCTGGGTTGGCTGTCATTTTCTTCCTTTCGAAAACTCTCGTGAAGTTCTGGGTTCGACCGTCGGGCCAGAGGCTGCTAGAGTCACATTATCGCTATCGCTGCGACAAATCGTGTCGCAGAATTTAGTCACGTCGGGGTTTTGCTCACAAATTGGAAGTGAAAATCACGAAACTTTCAGGTCGGCGATCTCAAGTCCGAGGTGCAACACCACCCCCTCAGGTAAATTGCGCAGATGAGCAGGCGCTAAATACTCGGCGAATCATTTCGTTCATGCAGCACTGTGAGTCGCTATTCGTGCGACACATCATGTCGCACACATCCCAATAATAGCCCCCATCGTCTTGATGGAGGTCTTTATGGTGATACGCCATTTCCGTTACGCCAGCCACGCTGTGGACATTCCCCCGCTCATCCGGCTTTGGCTGTTGCGCATCCTGGTACCGCTGGGGGGGCAGCGCAAGTTTCTGAGCCCGGATGGGTTTGCCATCGACGCCTTGGCAGAAACCATTGGTCTGGGGCATTGGATTGACCCTTCGCCCAAAGACTTGGACCTGAAAGTCATACGGGCAGAGCTACGACAACTCCATCAAAACGCAGAAACGCAATGGGCCAAGGAACCAGTGTCGGCCCGCATGCATGACAACATAGAGCAACTGTCCAAGCTGGTAGGTTTAAACAACGTCGATTGCCGAATCTTGGAGTTCGCGGTGGCGATTCACAACGAACGCCTGCTCGACGATGCGGCCGACTGGCTGGAGCAGCTCTCGACGGTCAAGGTCTTTCATGCCTTGTCGGTCATTTTGAACTTGCCTGAACACGACATCCGCGCTTCGTTGAGCGCGCAAAGCATTCTCGCGCGTTCGGGTCTGCTCGCTGTAGAGCGCAAAGGCGCAGGTACCCTGAGGGGCAAACTGAATTTGCTGTCCGACTCCTTCGCCGACCTGATGGCGAGTGCCGAAGCAAATCCAATCCATCTGCTGAGCGGCACCGTTTCCATGGCCAGCCAGGGGCAGTTGCGCTTGTCGGACTATGAGCATATTCAGCCATCGCTGGGCATCTTGCAGCCCTATCTTCACCGCGCCCTCAGAGAGGGGCGGCGCGGTGTCAACATCTTCGTACATGGCACCCCGGGAACCGGCAAAAGCCAGCTGGCGCGCGCGTTGGCTGGCGATCTGAAGTGTGAGCTGTATGAGGTAGCCTGTGAAGATGAAGATGGTGATCCTGTCAGAGGGGAGCTTCGTTTGCGCGCCTTTCGGGCCGGGCAAAGTTTTTTTTCGCAACGGCGCGCGCTGATGGTCTTCGATGAAGTCGAAGACGTCTTCAACGACGGAGAAGGTTTTTTCGGGCGCAGAAGCACTGCGCAGCTGCGCAAGGCCTGGATCAACCGCATGCTCGAAGAAAACCCCGTACCCACCTTGTGGCTGTCCAACTCCATCAAAGGGCTCGATCCCGCCTTCATGCGCCGCTTTGATATGGTGTTCGAGCTGCCTGTGCCTCCCAGAAAGCAACGCGAGCGGATTTTGCAAGAAAGCTGTGGCGATTTGCTCGACAGCTCCCGCATTTCCCGTATCGCAGAGGTCGAGACTCTGGCGCCTGCAGTGGTCGCCAAAGCCGCTGGGGTCGCACGCTCCATCCGAGAAGATGTGGGGTCAGCGCAGGCTGCCGCAGCGTTCGAGCACTTGATCTGCAGCACGCTCGAAGCGCAAGGGTTGCGGGCGCCGCTGGCGCATGACCCCAACCGTCTGCCCCCAATCTACGATCCACGCTTTATAAACGCCAATGCTGACCTCGACGCCGTCTCTCGCGGTTTGGTGGCCGCACGAGCGGGCAGGCTTTGTCTGTACGGACCGCCAGGCACGGGCAAGACCGCTTATGCACGCTGGCTCGCCCAGCAGCTCGGGGCCCCAATCCTGGTCAAGCGCGCATCAGACCTGATGTCCAAGTGGGTTGGGGAGAGCGAGAAAAACATCGCCCGCGCTTTTCGTGAGGCTGAACAAGAAAAAGCCCTGCTCTTGATCGATGAAGTGGACAGCTTCCTGCAAGACCGCCGGGGGGCGCATCGAAGCTGGGAGGTGAGCCAGGTCAACGAAATGCTCACCCAGATGGAGTCTTTCGCTGGCGTGTTCATCGCTTCCACGAACCTGATGCACGGGTTGGATCAGGCGGCGCTACGGCGGTTCGACCTCAAGGTCAGGTTCGACTACCTGCGAGCCGACCAGGCGTGGGAGCTTTTGTGTCGTCACTGCGCTGACCTTGCGCTCGCAACGCCCGCACCGGAGCACCAAGCAGGGATTGCACGCTTGCAACGGTTGACGCCCGGCGACTTTGCCGCCGTGCTGCGCCAGCATCGCTTTCGTCCCATCGAATCTGCAACGGCGCTGCTTGCTGCACTCGAAGCAGAATGCGCCCTCAAGGAAGGGGCGCCCAGGCCCGTGGGATTTTTGTGACCGCCCCTGCGTCGATCATTCAGGTTAGGAGCCTGTCGGACTTTGGGCGTCGATAGCGAGAAGGCGCCCCCCGCGAGACCAGTTTTTGCCGGATTCGCCGCCCCATAGTGGTGCTATGGGGCAAGAAGCCGGTAAAAAATGGGCCGCTGCGGCACATCCGCAGCCGACGATTCCAAAGTCCGACAGGCTCCTAGTGTAGTGTTCGACACTATCTGCGACATAAAACCGCGTCTTTTCGGCCCGGGCCGCGTTGCAAATCCTCGCGATACCACCCGGTATCGCTGCGGTTTGCGCCTTGCCCAGACCAAAAATCCATCGGTTTTATTTGTCGCATCAAGCATCAAACACTACACTAGCGCAACCTTACCCGGAGACCATTGTGCGAGTGCTTTCAAAATCGAAGCTGTTGGCGTGGCGCCAGTGCCCCAAACGCTTGTGGCTCGAAGTCCATCGCCCTGACTTGCGTGAAGACTCTGCCGCCACCCAGGCCAGCTTTGCCATCGGTCATCAGGTCGGCGACATTGCGCGCCAGCTTTATGACCCCTTGGGCAAGGGGAAATTGATCGACCTGCATGCCGAAGGGTTCGATGCTGCATTCGAGCGCACCCAAGCTCTGCTGCAGCGAGCCCAGCCGATCTTCGAGGCAGGTTTTCGGGCCAAGGGGGCGCTGGCTTTTGCCGACGTCCTGTTGCCCGAGCAAAAAGGCCGCACACTCACCTGGCGCATGGTCGAGGTGAAATCTTCCACTTCGGTCAAGGATTACCACCGCGACGATGCAGCCGTGCAGTCATTCGTTGCCCGCGCATCGGGCGTGCCGCTCACCGCCATTGCGCTTGCGCACATCGACAGTTCCTGGGTATATCCAGGCAACGAAGACTACGCCGGGCTGCTCGTGGAAAACGACCTGAGCGCAGAAGCCTTCGGTCGTGGCGAAGAAGTGGGCGGCTGGATTGCCGAGGCGCAAAAAATCGTCGCGAAGAAAAATGAACCTGCGGTAACGACTGGCACTCACTGCTCCAGTCCTTACGACTGCGGCTTTCTCACGTATTGCCAGAGCCAGGAGCCGCAGGCCGAACAGCCTATCCAGTGGCTGCCCGGACGCTGGGGATCACAACTGTCGGCGCACGTCCAAACCCACGGCATTACCGAGTTGCGTGCAGTGCCCGATGATGTGCTCAACCACAAACAGCGGCGCGTCAAAGCCGTCACTCTGTCCGGGCAGGCCTATTTCGACGCCCAAGCTGCTGCGCAAGCTTTGGCGGCGCACAAATTGCCGGCTTACTTCATGGACTTCGAAACCATCCAGTTTGCCGTGCCGATCTGGAAAGGTACGCGGCCGTACCAGCAGATACCCTTCCAGTTCAGCGTGCATCGCTTGTCAAGGGCAGGAAAGCTCAAGCAGCATGCGTTTCTCGACCTCTCCGGGCAAGACCCGTCCAAAGCCTTTGCCGAAGCACTGATTGCCGCGTGTGGCGAGCGCGGCCCCATCTTCGTTTACAACGCCGCCTTCGAGACCACCCGCATTCGCGAACTTGCGCAGCGTTTCCCGCAGCTTGCCCAACCGTTGTTGGCGCTGAATGAACGGGTGGTCGATCTGCTGCCTATTGCACGCGAACACTACTACCACCCCGACCAGCGTGGCAGCTGGAGCATCAAGGCGGTGTTACCCACCCTCTGCCCCGACTTGCGCTACGACGATCTCGACGGCGTGCAAGACGGTGGCATGGCCATGAATGCCTATCTGGCGGCCCTGGCGCCGCAGAGCAGCGCGGCACGCAAGGCAGACATCGAGCGGCAATTGCTGGCCTACTGCGCACTCGACACCTATGCCATGGTGCGCCTATGGTCGGTTTTCAGCGGCACGTCCTGGAAAGACTGATATGGCCAAACGCCCCGATACCCTCGAAACTGTGCTGTTGGCCCTGGAATTGCTGCGCCGTATCCCGCGTGGGCGCAAGGTGACGGCGAGCGAACTGCACCGGCAACTCAAAGACGCAGGCATCGACCGCGACCTGCGCACAATTCAACGGCAACTCGAAATGTTCAGCGACCATTTCGAGATCGAGCGCGACGACCGTAGCAAGCCCTATGGTTATTGCTGGCTGGAACAGGCCAAGGCACTGGCCGTGCCCAACCTCACGCCGCAAGAGTCGTTGCTGTTGCGCTTGGCCGAAGAACACTTGAAAAACCTTTTGCCAGTCCGCTTGATGAAGTCCATGGAGGGCTTTTTCAGCCAGGCCCGGCGCAACCTGGGCCCGGACAGCACGGCGCAGCTGGAGCGCGAGTGGCCGGGCAAAGTGCGCGTGGTTGCCACCAGCCAGCCCCTGCTACCCCCCCAAATTGCGCCCGGCGTGTTCGAGGCCGTGAGCGAAGCGCTTTACGCCAACCGTTGGCTGGACCTCGACTACCAAAACGCCGCCGGCAAACGCGCCAAGGTGCAAGTCATGCCACTGGGGCTGGTACAGCAAGGCCCGCGGCTGTACCTCGTCTGTCGCTACCAGGGTTATGACAACGAGCGCAATCTTGCATTGCACCGCATCCATTCGGCAGAGGTCTCGACGCTGACTTTCGCTCGCCCCAAAGGCTTCGACCTCAAGATGTACGACGACGACGGACGCTTCGGCTTTGGCGAAGGGGAGAAGATTCGCCTCACCTTCCGCATCGAACGCGGCGCCGGCCTGCATTTGCTGGAAACACCGCTGTCGAGAGATCAGCAGGTGGAGGAACTTGGCGACGGGAAACTCAAAATCAGCGCCACCGTAGTGGATAGCGCGATGCTTGATTGGTGGCTGCGGGGGTTTGGCGGGGCGGTGAGTGAGGTGGACAAAAAGTCAATGAAAAACGAGGAAACATGATCATGAGCTACAAATTGGAATACAAAACCATCAGCTTCGGTCTCGATCCGACCACACGCCAGCCCACCCAAGGGATTGCGGGGAACTTTTACATCCCTTCCTACCAGCGCGGCTATCGCTGGACGAAGGACGAAGTCACCAAATTACTCGACGACATCTGGGAAAGCGGTGGCGAGCCTTACAGCCTGCAGCCGATCGTCGTCAAAGGCTTGGGTTCGGGTTCCTGGGAGTTGATTGACGGTCAGCAGCGGCTCACCACGCTGTGGATACTTCTACGCTTCATGCAAAAGGGCACGATACCCTATTCTCTGGAATACGAGACCCGCCCCGAAAGCCTTACTTATTTGCAAAACATCGATGCCGGCCGATCTACCGACAACATTGACTTCTTCCACATCTATCAGGCTTATGCCACGATCGCAGCCTGGTTTGTGAATAAGATGGGGGCGCCGTACCAGCAGTTTCTCATCGATGAAATGTTCCGATTCCTGTCTACCTCGGTGCGCATCATTTGGTACGAAGTTCCTGAGGCCGAAAAGCCGATACCGCTGTTCACACGCCTGAACCAAGGCCGTATTCCTTTGACGGATTCTGAACTCATCAAGGCGGTCTTGCTGGCAAATATTGAAAAGGTCAAATCAGGGCGAGAAACTGAAGTGGCCGCCCAATGGGACGGCATCGAGCGCGATTTGCAGCGGGACGATATCTGGGCTTTTGTCGCCTCCAGAAATTACCACGATCACACGCGGGGTACGCGCATCGACCTATTGCTCGACACCTTGGCAAAAAAACCCGCGACCGGTGCTCGTCGTTACCACACCTTTGATGCTCTGCAAAACGAGGCCCAGGCAAGCAGCCTTGAGTTCTGGAAGAAGATCGTTGCTTTGCACGCGCAAATTATGGGTTGGTTTGAGGAGCCCCGCTGGCACAACAAGATTGGCTTTTTGGTGGCTTGCGGGAAGAGCCTTGGTGACATCCTGCTCCTGTCCCAAGGGCAAGGCAAACAAGCTTTCGAAAAAGCCCTTGTGGTACGCATCAACGAAACATTGAACATCAAGGCCGATGATCTTGGCGATTTGAGCTATGAAAACAGCAGTGCGAAAACCACATTGCAGCGTTTGTTGCTGTTATTCAACGTCGAAATTTGTCGCGAGCGTTTCCCGTTCAAGGAGCACGTTGACACAAGGTGGTCGCTCGAACATGTCCACGCACAAAATGCACAGGATCTCACCCGCGCAGAACAATGGCAAGTTTGGCTGCAAGAGCACGAAAATGCCTTGCAAACTATCCGTTCCGGAAGCAACGACACTGAAATAGATTCCTTGACCGACGAAATCGGCGAAGCCACGCAGCGCTTGGCGGATTCGCAGTTTCGCAGGGAACAATTCAATGACTTGTCAGGGCGCATACAGCGCACGCTCAGCGGCGGCTTGCTCGCAGAGGCCGACCACGGCATTCGCAACCTCGCGCTGCTTTCTCACGGAGCCAACGCCGCCCTGAGCAACGCCGTGTTCGAGGTCAAGCGGCAGAAAGTGCTGGAAATGGACAAGCGCGGTGACTATATCCCTATGGCCACACGCAACGTTTTTCTGAAGTACTACTCCCCAGCAGACCGGCTGCAGCTTCATTTTTGGAGCCCAGCCGACAAAGACGCCTACTTCCTGGCAATCAAAGACACTTTGAACAAGGCGGGTTACCTGAAATGACTGACACCACAATGAATACCGCTGGCACCTCGCAAAATGGCACCTTGACCAGCCTCGCACAACTGTTTGATCATTCTATCAACGGTACCGAAGTCAAAGCGATAGAAATACCGCTGTTTCAACGCGACTATGCCCAAGGCCGCAAGGATGCACAGGTACGCCAGGTGCGCGAGCGTTTTCTGGCCGACCTGTGTGCCGCGCTGGAAGTAAACGGCAAGGAGCTTCATCTCGACTTCGTTTTCGGCGACGTGGTCAATGGCACGCTGTATCCCTTGGACGGTCAACAGCGCCTGACTACGCTTTTTTTGCTGCACTGTTATCTGGCTTGGCAGCAGCCGCAAGGCTCCCTCGGTACCCAGCCATGGCATTCCTTTCACTACGCCACCCGCCCAGGGGCACGGGCGTTTTGCGAGTTTTTAACCCGATGCCAGCCGGACATGTGCCAATCGACCGTGTCCGAATGGCTGTGCGATCAGGCCGATTATCTTCCGACTTGGAAGCATGACCCCACCATCCAGGGTATGCTGGTGGTACTAGATGCGCTGCATGCGCATTATCGAGGCAAACAGTCGTCAGAATTAGCCGCTGCCTGGCAGCGCCTGATCGATCTACATCACCCGGCCATTCGCTTTTTACTTTTGACAGATAAAACCGGAAAATTAAACCACACCTTGTACGTAAAAATGAATTCACGCGGCAGGCCGCTGACGGAGTTCGAAAATTTCAAGGCGGACTTGGAGGCGCTACTGCAGCAGAATTTTGGAAAAGACGATGCCGCAGTCAAGGATTTTTCACACAAAATCGATACCGACTGGGCGGATCTTTTTTGGAAATACCGGGGTGAAAACGACCTGATCGATGAAGAATGCATGCGTTATCTGCGGTTTCTCTTCGAGGTACGGGCCTGGAAACATCGGTTCATCGTGAAGACGGACCACAATGATCTCAGGGCCTTGACCCTTCTCTCTGAATCGTTGCTGGGGCGCAATGCGCCAAGTGCTCGCACTGATTTCGAGTGGATTGTGCGGGCGCTGGATGTATGGATGGAAAACGGAGGCAATGGCATCCGCAAGCCCAAGGATATTAGTGCACTGTTCTCTCAGATTTTTACCCGCCAAGCCCACCCCGCGACAACACCGTTGCGTGTGTTCAATTTTGGTGCGTTCGATTCTGCTGTAGGCGTGGACCTTTTTCATGCTTGCTGCGTAGAATACGGCACACGTTCTTGGTCATTAGCGCATACAGTGCTGTTCTACGGGGTATTGTGCGGCCTGATGAATAGTCATCTTGAACTGTCGGCTATTCATTCCCGTCTGCGCCTCTTGCGCAACCTGATCGAGGCCTCGCGCAATGAAATTCGTGCAGACGATACCCGCAACAACATGCCCGATTTGCTGCAGGAGGTGGAAATCATTATGACCGGCGAGCCTCTCGGGAAGGTCAAAACTTTCAATCAGGTGCAAGTACGCAATGAGCAGGCAAAGCAAGAATTTTTATCCATTCACCCTCATCTACGCGACGATGTCTGCAAGCTGGAAGATCATGAACTGCTGCGTGGGGGCTTGACGGCCTTCGATCTCGATCCGAAGCAGAGCAACTCAACATTTCAAAATCGTGCCACACAATTTCATGCGTTGTTTTTCCAACCGTACCATCAAGTCAGCGCAGCTTTGGTGGCGAAAGGAAATCGCGGGCGTGGTTATCACAAGCATGGCTCAGGCTATTGGGTGACTTATCTAGGCGCTCCCAAGCAAACCGCACTTTGGGAAGATCATTGGCGCCTTCGCTACAACGAAACCACCCACCCCAGCGGCGTCGCTTTGATGGGCTTGTTGGACGAAATGGCGGTCGGAAAATCGCCGCAAGCAGTGATCGATGCATTCATCCAAGACCCTCTTGTTGCCAAGGATTGGCGCTACTACATTGCCAAATACGAGGTGATGCGCGGCGCACACCGCGTTTTTGCCGGAACGTATTTCATCGCTCCGGACCATGGCTATGCGATTTGTCTGCCAAAATCCGACTCCTGTGACAACCGAAGCTACCACCATGATGCCTATCTGCTGGCTTTGGTGGAAACTGCCGGAATACCGCCTGGGCGCATCGATAACGAAGGCTGGCCACGCTGCTTCCCTGGAGACGAAACGCAAGCCCGTTATTTGACGTTACGCCAAAGCGGCCTGAAGGTTCGTTGTGTGGCGCGCGGTTGGCTCTTGGATACAAGCAATCTGGATCAAGGGCAACAAACCGCGTTTGCAAAAATTGCAATCCAATTGGGTATTCAAAAAAATACGAACAATCCTTCTGAATGGGACTTTGACATCGCACAAAAAAACGGGGTAGATACCGAGGATCGCATCGTCAAAGGTGCTGAGCTCATGAGAAATTTAATCGCTTGCGGAATGTAAAGAAAAACTGGGGCATAAAAATTTGGGGGTTTTTCTCATCTGCGAAAGGTGAGGTATTTATCGCCAATCTGGACAAGGCGCGCGGCTTCAACGGCAACGACGACCCCGCAACCCCTACGGCCGTTCGCCCTCCGCCGGCGCAGGCAAACCCCCTCGCATAGAATTTGCGCCCCGAAGCTCATGGGCGCTTGGCGTCCGTTCCAGGTCTATCCTCCATGAACGTTCCGATTGCGTTAACGCAACTGCAGGCGCAGGCTGATGAGGCCGTGCGCTTGCGTGAAATCCCCTATAACTACACCTCGTTTTCCGACCGCGAGATCGTGATCCGGCTGTTGGGCGCGGCGGCCTGGGGCTTGCTCGACCAGCTGCGCAAGGAGCGGCGCACGGGGCGCTCGGCGCGCATGCTCTATGAAGTGCTGGGCGACATCTGGGTGGTGCAGCGCAATCCTTACCTGCACGACGACCTGATGGACAACCCGGCGCGGCGCAAGCTGCTCGTGGATGCGCTGCGGCATCGGCTTGCCGAGGTCGAAAAGCGCCGCACGCCGGGCGAGGACGCCGAGCGCGATCGCATGGTGGGCGAGCTCGTGCAGGCGGCGGCGCAGGCCGTGCTGCGCTTCGATGCGCAGCTTGCGCAGGCGGTGCAGCTGCGCCGCAAGGTGCTGCGCACGCTGGGGCGCTGCACGGCGCGCGACAACATCAAGTTCGATGGCCTCTCGCGCGTGAGCCACGTGACCGACGCGACCGACTGGCGCGTCGAATACCCGTTCGTCGTGCTCACGCCCGACACCGAGGCCGAGATGGCCGCGCTGGTGCAAGGCTGCATCGATCTGGGTCTGACCATCATTGCGCGTGGCGGCGGCACGGGCTACACGGGCGGCGCGGTGCCGCTCACGCCGCTGAGCGCGGTGATCAACACGGAAAAGCTCGAGGCCATGTCGGGCGTGGAGATGCTGCGCCTGCCAGGTCTGGAGCGCGAAGTGCCCACCGTGTGGACCGAGGCCGGCGTGGTCACGCAGCGCGTGGCCGATCTGGCGGAGCGTGCGGGGCTGGTGTTTGCGGTCGATCCGACCAGCGCCGAGGCGTCGTGCATCGGCGGCAACATCGCGATGAACGCGGGCGGCAAGAAGGCCGTGCTGTGGGGCACGGCGCTCGACAATTTGGTGAGCTGGCGCATGGTGACGCCGCAGGCGCAGTGGCTCGAGGTCACGCGCATCGGCCACAACCTGGGCAAGATCCACGACGTGGACGTGGCGCGCTTCGAGCTGCGTTATTTCGCGGCCGACGGCAAGACGCCCGTGCGCACCGAGCAGCTCGAAATCCCCGGTGCGGTGTTCCGCAAAGAGGGGCTGGGCAAGGACGTGACGGACAAGTTCCTCGCCGGTCTGCCCGGGGTGCAGAAAGAGGGCTGCGACGGGCTGATCACGAGCGCGCGCTGGGTGCTGCACCGCATGCCGGCGCACACGCGCACGGTGTGCCTGGAGTTTTTCGGCAATGCGCGCGACGCCGTGCCGAGCATCGTCGAGATCAAGGACTTCATGTTCTCCGAGCAAAAGCGCTCGGGCGTGGTGCTCGCGGGGCTGGAGCACCTCGACGACCGGTATCTGAAAGCCGTGGGCTACGCCACCAAGAGCAAAAAGCACGGCGGCGGCTTGCCCAAGATGGTGCTGTTCGGCGACATCGCAGGCGATGACGCGGACGCCGTGGCGCGCGCCACCAGCGAAGTCGTGCGCATCGCCAATTCGCGCTCGGGCGAGGGCTTCATCGCCGTGAGCCCCGAGGCGCGCAAGAAGTTCTGGCTGGACCGCAAGCGCACGGCCGCGATCAGTCGCCACACCAACGCCTTCAAGATCAACGAGGACGTGGTGATCCCGCTGCCGCGCATGGCCGAATACACCGACGGCATAGAGCGCATCAACATCGAGCTGTCGCTGCGCAACAAGATCAAGCTGTGCGACGCGCTCGAAGCCTTTTTTGCGCGCGGCGAGCTGCCGTTGGGCCGCAGCGACGAGGCCGGCGAAATTGCCCCGGCCGAGCTGCTCGAAGACCGCGTGGCGCAGGCGCTGGCGTTGGTCGCCGAGGTGCGCGCGCAGTGGCAGCAGTGGCTGCGCGACGTGGATGCGCTGTTTGTGCAGCTGCAAGACCACAGCCTGCGCGCGAGCTGGAAAAAGCAGCTGCGCGCGCCGCTGCGCGCGATTTTCACGGGTGCGGCCTTTCAGCCCATTCTCGACGAGGTCGAGGCCATCCACCGGCGCGTGCTCAAGGGCCGCGTGTGGGTGGCGCTGCACATGCACGCGGGTGACGGCAACGTGCACACCAACATCCCCGTGAACAGCGACGACTACGAAATGCTGCAGACCGCGCACGAGGCCGTGGCGCGCATCATGCGGCTCGCGCGCAGCCTGGGCGGCGTGATCTCGGGTGAGCACGGCATAGGCATCACCAAGATCGAGTTCCTGACCGACGAGGAGCTGCGTCCGTTTGCCGCCTACAAGCAAAAAGTCGATCCCGAGGGGCATTTCAACCGCGGCAAGCTGCTACGTAATCAGGAGCTGCTTGGGAAGGATGAACCAGGACTAGGTGCCAATTTGGCTCACAATTCTGGGCCACATCCTGCACCCGGTGAGGTGCTGCACTCCGACCTGACCAACGCCTACACGCCGAGCTTCGGTCTCATGGGCTACGAGTCGCTGATCATGCAGCAAAGCGACATCGGCGCGATTGCCGACAGCGTCAAGGACTGCCTGCGCTGCGGCAAGTGCAAGCCCGTGTGCTCCACGCATGTGCCGCGCGCCAATCTGCTCTACAGCCCGCGCAACAAGATCCTCGCAACCTCGCTGCTGATCGAGGCCTTTTTGTACGAGGAGCAGACGCGCCGCGGCATCTCGATCAAGCACTGGCAGGAGTTCGAGGACGTGGCCGACCACTGCACCGTGTGCCACAAGTGCCTCACGCCGTGCCCGGTGAACATCGACTTCGGCGACGTCACCATGAACATGCGCAACCTGCTGCGCAAAATGGGGCAAAAAAGCTGGCGCCCGGGCAATGCGCTGGCCATGTCCATGCTCAACGCCACCAGCCCCGACACCATCAAGCTGCTGCGCGGCGCCATGGTGAACTGGGGCTTCAAGGCGCAGCGCCTGGCCGTCGATGCGCTGCGCGGCTTGGGGCGCAAGCAGACCGGGCGCCCGCCCGCCACCGTGGGCACGGCGCCGCTGCGCGAGCAGGTGATCCACTTCGTGAACAAGAAGCTGCCCGGCAATCTGCCCACCAAGACGGCGCGCGCGCTGCTCGACATCGAGGACAAAAATTACGTCCCCATCCTGCGCGACCCGGCCACCACCACGGCGGATACCGAGGCGGTGTTTTACTTCCCCGGCTGCGGCTCCGAGCGCCTGTTCAGCCAGGTGGGTCTGGCCACGCAGGCCATGCTGTGGCACGCGGGCGTGCAGACCGTGCTGCCGCCCGGTTACTTGTGCTGCGGCTACCCGCAGCGCGGCAGCGGCCAGTTCGACCGCGCCGAGAAGATGATCACCGACAACCGCGTGCTGTTCCACCGCGTGGCCAACACGCTCAACTACCTCGACATCAAGACCGTGGTCGTGAGCTGCGGCACCTGCTACGACCAGCTGCAGGGCTACCAGTTCGACAAGATCTTCCCCGGCTGCCGCATCATCGACATCCACGAATTCCTGCTCGAAAAAGGCATCACCCTGCCGGGCGGCAACGCCTATCTCTACCACGAGCCCTGCCACAACCCCATGAAGCAGCAGGATTCGCTCAAGACCGTGAAGTCGCTGCTTGGCGATCAGGTGCTCAAGAGCGAGCGCTGCTGCGGCGAATCGGGCACGCTGGGCGTGACGCGCCCCGACGTGGCCACGCAGGTGCGCTTTCGCAAGCAGGAAGAAATCCAAAAGGGTGAGGCCCAGTTGCGCGCGCGCATGCAGGAGTCGGGCGTCGGAGCCGGTGCCGTCGCCCAGAGCGGCAACCTCAAAATCCTCACGAGCTGCCCGAGCTGCCTGCAAGGCCTGAGCCGCTACCAGGACGACCTGCAAAACGGCCTGCTCGAGGCCGACTACATCGTGATCGAAATGGCGCGCGCCATCCTCGGCGAAAACTGGCTGCCCGAGTACGTGGAGCGCGCGAACCAGGGCGGGATAGAGCGGGTGCTGGTATGAGCGCGGCGATAGGTAAAGAGTCCACACCCCGTGCCGCGCCGGCGGCCTGCGCCTTGTGCGCAGAGGAGGGCGGGGCGCTCGTCTGGCGCGGCGCGCAGCTGCGCGTGATCCGCGCCGACGAGGCGGGCTTTCCGGCCTTTTACCGCGTGGTCTGGAATGCGCACCTGGCCGAGTTCACCGACCTTGTGCCCGCGCAGCGTTCGCACTGCATGCGGGCCGTGGCCCTGGTCGAGGAAGCCTTGCGCGCGCACCTTGCGCCCACCAAGGTCAACCTGGCCGCGCTGGGCAACCAGGTGCCGCACCTGCACTGGCACGTGATCGCGCGCTTTGCCTGGGACAGCCACTTCCCCGGCCCCGTCTGGGCGCAGCCGCTGCGTGCGCGCGCGCCCGAGCACGAGGCCGCGCTGCTGGCACGGCGCGCGGCGCTCGAGCAGGGCATGGCGGCGCGGCTGGCGCAGTGCCTCGATGCGGCGTGATGCAAGGTGGCGCCGCGCGCACCATCATGGCTGCATCGAAATCAATAGCTGCTCGCGCTTGATACAAGGGCGCCAAGCCCGAATGGCACTTACTTAAGTTTCTTCGGATGTCCGTGCCGGCGAACGCGAGCACGAGCGCGGCGGCGGGGTTCGGTGAGCAGCGGAAACGATTTGGGTCGTCGTT
>NZ_JARGEL010000050.1 GCF_029211265.1 Extensimonas soli
AGTTCGATACCCACCGATGCAGCGGTGGGGCGTCAGGACTCGCGCGGTACAGATCGAAGTAGAAGGCCATGAGCGCGCACTACCTGTATTGCGACGCCTAACGTAGAGCTAACCAGCGACCGGAATGCCGCGAAGCGGCATGTAGGGCGTCCGGGTTGAGCGCCATGTTAGAGAACTACGGTAGATCAGGTGCCTTAAGAACCTCACCACCTTCAAAGGCGATTGACTCTGGTTCAAAGGTTGCCTTCATGGAACTAAATTCGCGTCCCGCAATTTTTTCGATCTCGCCATTCCTGAATTTATTAATCTTCCAGCCTCGACCCGTTGTGGTTTTTAGGGTTTGGCCGGGTTGGACTGGTTCATCAATATCAACCGGGAGCCACCCTATTTCATCGCCAGTTGCGTCTTTGAACGTAACACGTCCTTTCAGTTGCCGAATTGCTTTATCTGATTTGTTTTCAATCGCATACTTCAAGCTCAACATTTCGCTGTAGCGCCCTACTTCGTAATTTTCAGGAAACACCGTTTTATCGATAATCGCAACCACGACACTGGTGGAAATCTTATCGGCTATAGCCTTGCGTTCAGCAAGAACTTTATTTTTTAACGCCTCAGCCTCTGCTTCTTTTTTCTTTTCCTCAGCCTCAGCGGCCTTCATTCTTTCCTTCCATGCCTTTGCATCAACGAGAACTTCGCCAACGGTTCTTCCAGTGGCAGGCTTTACATCAGCTCCGAATGCTTTCCCCATTTCGGTGATCGTCAGGTAGCCAACCAATAAAGCTCTATCTTCTTCGGATAGTTTTTTGAACTGGTTGCCCTGTTCGGCGATTTGCTTGAGAGGCTCAGGCCCAAAGACAATGTCTTTTGGATTGCTGCACCCGGCGATGAGCGCTAACGCCAGAATTATCATCAAATTGCGCATTTTTTCTCCTTTTTGATTGAACGGAAGCCTGTGGAACCCGCGTTCTCTAACGTAATGTATCCCGCAGATACTGCCGGATAAGCTGGGCGGTGCGGGATATTCTTGGCACAGAATCGTCCTGAAAGTTGTTCTACATCAACGGGTTACGCACTTGATGCTGTGCGTATTTACAGGCATAAATCAAGCATGAAACCCGGCACACCCACACCCGCTCTGCGCCCCATCCGCTTGCTCGACCAACTTCGGGAGCGCATCCGGCATCTGCACTATAGCCCACAGACCGAGGAGGCGTACCTGTATTGGGTGCGTCTTTCATTCGCTGGCATGGCCGTGCAGGGGGATAGATTAGGGTCCGATTTCAATTCTCTGCCAAGGCCACACCCCAAAGGCCGAGCGCAGCAAAGGCCCGTGCGGTATCCCCGCCCTTCTGCCTGTGCCGAGGAGCGCAGCGCCCGGCGGGAAAAGGGCGCGCGATTGTTCGAGCGCAGCGAGTTTCGCGCGACCCCGCCGGGCGCGAGCACCGCAGGTTGCCCTGACCGCCGCCAGGCGGGCAGGGACGCAGGCAGCAGGGTCGCCTTCTTTTGCCTTCTTTTCTTGGCGAGACAAGAAAAGAAGGTGCGCCGCCGGGCGCACATCCCGGCATCCGCCCTTGGCCTAAGCGCCCCCGCCATTACGAATCTGCTCCCAATGGTTCCCCTGGCGTTGGCAGACGAACGCCTGGAAACGGCCCTTGATTACCCCAGCCGCTCCACCCGCTGCCCCTGCACCGCGCGCAGCTGTTCGGGCGTGACGCGCTCGGGGGCCATTTCGGCCAGCGGCAGGAGCACGAAGGCGCGCTCGTGCATGCGGGGGTGTGGCACGGTGAGGGTGGGGGTGTGCAGCTGCAGCTCGCCCCACCAGAGGATGTCCAGGTCCAGCGTGCGCGGGGCGTTGCGATAGGGGCGCTCGCGGCCTGCGGCGTGCTCCAGATTTTGCAGGGCTTGCAGCAGCGCCTGCGGGCTCAGCGTGGTGAGAATCTCGGCCACGGCGTTGAAGTAGTCCGGCCCCGTGGCGGCGACGGGGGCGCTGCGGTAGAGCGATGAATGGCGCAGCAGCTGCGTGCCGGGCAGGGCGGCGATGGCTTGCAGGGCCTGGCGCAGTGTGGCGGCGCAGTCGCCGAGGTTGGCGCCCAGGCCGATGCCGGCAGACACGGCCGCCACCATCCGCGCCGCCGCGGGGCTAGCCGAAGGTGGTGCGGCGTTTTGGGCAGCGCCGTTGGGGTCGTCGGTGTGCCTGGGGGGGGGCATGCGGGCAGGAATCGGTCAGCGGGAATCAGGCACAGCGTTCGGCGCTGCGCCCGATGCGGTCGCGCTGCCAGCGGCATTGTCGCCAGCATCTGCGTGGCTTGCCGCATCCGCCCCGGTTTCTTCGCCTGAGCCTTGCGAGGCGGGCTTGCGGCGGCGGCGGCGGCGTTTTTTCGGGGCCTGGTCTGCGTCTGCGGCATCGTCGGCGAGGGGGGCGCTTGCCGGTTCTGCGCCCGCGGGTGCGCCATCTGCGCCTAGTGCGCCCTCTGTGCCTGGGGCGGCCGCGGGCGATGCAGGTGCGACGCGCCGCGGCTTGGCGGGGCGTTTGCGCGATTTTTCCTGGCCTTTTTGCTCTTCGCGCGCTTGTGCGATCAGGTCGGCGCGGCGTTCGTCGTCGGCGGTTTGGAAGTCTTGCCACCATTCGGCCAGGGCTTCCTCGACTTCGCCCACGTCGGCGCGCAGGCGCAGAAAATCGAAGCCGGCGCGAAAGCGCGGTTGCTCCACGAGGCCAAAGGGCGTGTTGCCGGTGCGCTTTTCGAAGCGCGGCTGCATGACCCAGATTTCGCGCATGTCGGCTGCGAGCTTGCCGCGCCCCGAGACGTCGCCTATGCGCCGCTCGAACACTTCGTCGATGGCCTCGTGCAGTGCGGGCAGCGGGTGCTGCGTGCGCAGGCGCTGCTGCCAGGCCGTGCGCACGTCGTCCCAGAGCACGCAGGCGAGCAGAAAGCTCGCCACCACGGATTTGCCCTCGGCCACGCGGCGGTCGGTGTCGAGCAGCGCGGCGCGCACGAAGGGGGCGTCGGCGCGCTCCACCACCACGTCGAGCAGCGGGTAGATGCCGCGATCGAGCCCGAGTTTGCGCAGCTGCGCGATCGAGGCGAGCGCGTGGCCGGTTTGCAGCAGCTTGAGCATTTCGTCGAACATGCGGCTGGGCGGCACGTCAGCGAGCAGCGGCAACGAGGCCGCGAGCGGCGCGCCGGTCTGCGGTGCAATCTCGAAGCCCAGCGCGCTGAGCTTGGCGGCAAAGCGCACGGCGCGCACGATGCGCACCGGGTCTTCGCGGTAGCGCGTGGCGGGGTCGCCGATCATGCGCAGGAGTTTTTTCTGCGCGTCCTGGATGCCCTTGTGGTAGTCCACGACGATCTGCGTTTCGGGGTCGTAGTACATCGCGTTGATCGTGAAGTCGCGCCGCGCCGCGTCTTCTTCCTGCGGGCCCCAGACGTTGTCGCGCAGCACGCGCCCCGAGGCATCGACGGCGTGCTGCACGCCCGCAAGCGCCTGGCGCGAGCTTTTTTCATTGCCGCTGACCTGCTCGGCCGCAGCGCTGTCGAGGTAGGCGCGGAAGGTCGAGACTTCGATCACCTCGTGCTCGCGCCCGCGCCCGGACACCACGTGCACGATGCGAAAGCGCCGCCCGATGATGAAGGCGCGCCGAAACAGCTGCTTGACCTGCTCGGGCGTGGCGTTGGTGGCCACGTCGAAGTCCTTGGGGCGCAGGCCCAGGAGCAGATCGCGCACCGCGCCGCCCACGATGTAGGCCTCGAAGCCCGCCTGTTTGAGCGTGTGCACCACCTCGGCGGCGCGGCGATCGACCAGGTTCGGGTCTATGCCGTGCACGCTCGCGGGCACTTCGGCGCGGCGGCCGAACGAGGGCTTTTTCTTGGTTTTGGCGCTGCCCGCGGGGGCTTTGCCCAGCAGCTTGCCGATGAAATTTTTGATCATGAAGCGAACAGGTCCAGAATGCGCCAGCCGCGCTCTTGCGCGAGGGCCCGCAGGCGCGGGTCGGGGTTGGTGGCCACGGGCTGCTCGACTTTTTCGAGCAGCGGCAGGTCGTTCATCGAGTCGCTGTAAAACGTGCTTTCGATGTCATCCCAGCGCCAGCCGCGCTGGGCCAGCCATTGTTCCATGCGTTGCACCTTGCCTTCGCGCAGGCAGGGCACGCCCTCGATCTCGCCGGTGATCCAGCCGCTGGCGTCGCGCGCCAGGCGGGTGGCGAGCAGCGCGGGCACGCCCAGCGCGTCGGCGATGGGGCGCGTGACGAATTCGTTGGTCGCGGTGATGATGAGCACGTGCTCGTCCGCCGTCTGGTGCTGGCGCAGCAGCGCGAGCGCCTCGGGCCGGATGGCGGGCGCGATCACTTCGCGCATGAACTGGGCCTGCGCGGCGGCGGCCTCCTGCGGGCCACGCTCGCGCAGCGCGGCGGTGGCAAAGCGCACGTAGTCGTGGATATCGAGCGTGCCGGCCTGGTAGTCGGCATAAAAGGCGTCGTTGCGGCGCAAAAATTCGTCGCGGTCGTGCCAGCCGATGCGCACGGTGAATTCGCCCCAGGAGTGGTCGGAGTCTATGGGCAGCAGCGTGTGGTCCAGGTCGAACAGCGTGACGCGGGGGCGGAGCGGAGGGGTCATGCGCAGGTCAATGGTGATATGAAAAGAATAGCTGCTTGCGCCCGTTCAGAGCGCCTCCAGCATGGTTTTGAGCAGTGGAATGGTGACGGCGCGCTGGGTGCGCAGGGCGAAGGCGTCGAGCGCATCGAGCAGCTGCACGAGGCTGCCCAGGTCGCGCGAAAAGCGCTGCAGCATGAAGTCCAGCACCTCGTCGCTCAGGCGGATGCCGCGCGCCGCGGCCTGCGCGTGCAGCACGGCGCGGCAGTCGGCCTCGCCCAGCGGCTGCAGCTGGAACACATGGCCCCAGCCCAGGCGGCTGCGCAAGTCCTCGCGCAGCGGCAGATCGGCGGGCGGCAGCGCACCCGCCGCAAGCACCCAGCGCGGATTACCACTTGCGGGGTGCAGGGCGTTGACGAACCAGTTGAAGGCCACCGCCTGCTGGGCGCTGTCATAGACGTGCACGTCGTCGAGCAGCACGGCCGTCCAGCGCGCGTCGAAAGCGGGCGGCGCGGCCGTATCGGCGGCCAGCCAGCCCACGCTTGCGCCGCGCTCTTGCAGGTCGGCGCGCACGGCCTGCAGCAGATGCGTTTTGCCGCTGCCGGCCTCGCCCCACAGGTAGGTGGGCACGGGCGCTGCAGATGCGAGCATCAGGCGCAAATGCTGCAGCGCCGCCGCGTTCGGGCCGGCGTGAAACTGCGCGAGCGAGGGCGGCGGGGCCAGGCCCAGGTCCAGTGCCAGTTGCTTCATGGGAGGCTTCATCGTGCGGGCAGCGAAGGGAAGGGGGCGTGGACCGAAGGCATGCGGGCTTGGAACGGGGGGGCTGGCTTTGGGGCGGAGGTGGCGGAAATGGCGGAAGTGGCTGTGGCGCGCCTCGGGGCCGCTGCAGGGAAGGGGGAATAGCGGCGGGGCAGGCCACCCGGCACCGTAGAATCGGCGCGAATTTTAGTCTGCCGTGCACGTTCGCCCGTGCCGCCCTGCCATGAGTGCTGCTGATCCTATTACTACCCCCCTGTCGTACAAAGACGCTGGCGTGGACATCGCCGCCGGCGATGCCCTCGTCGAGCGCATCAAACCGCTGGCGCGCAAGACCCTGCGCGAAGGCGTGCTGGCCGGCATTGGCGGCTTTGGCGCATTGTTCGAGGTGCCCAGGCGCTACCGCGAGCCCGTGCTCGTGAGCGGCACCGATGGCGTGGGCACCAAGCTCAAGCTGGCCTTCGAGTGGAACATGCACGACACCGTGGGCATAGACTTGGTGGCCATGAGCGCCAACGACGTGCTGGTGCAGGGCGCCGAGCCGCTGTTCTTTCTCGACTACTTTGCCTGCGGCAAGCTCGACGTCGATACCGCGGCGGCCGTGGTCGGCGGCATTGCACGCGGCTGCGAGCTCGCGGGCTGCGCGCTCATCGGCGGCGAGACGGCCGAGATGCCCGGCATGTACCCGGCCGGTGAATACGACTTGGCCGGCTTTGCCGTGGGCGCGGTCGAAAAGTCGCAGATCCTCACGGGCCAGAACGTGCAGGCGGGCGACGTGGTGCTGGGGCTGGCCTCGAGCGGCGTGCACTCCAACGGCTTCAGCCTGGTGCGCAAGTGCCTCGAACGCGCAGCGGGGCGGCTGCCCGCAACACTGGACGGCAAGCCCCTGCGCGCCGCCATCATGGAGCCCACACGCCTGTACGTGAAAAGCGTGCTCGCCGCGCTCGCGCAGCACCCGGCGCAGGGCAGCCGCGGCATCAAGGCGCTGGCGCACATCACGGGCGGCGGCCTGCTCGAAAACATCCCGCGCGTGCTGCCCGAGGGGCTCGCGGCGCATCTTGAGAAGGGCAGCTGGCCGCAAACCGAGCTGTTTGCCTGGCTGCAAGAGACCGCGGGCATCAACGACGTGGAGATGAACCGCACCTTCAACAACGGCATCGGTATGGTCGTGATCGTTGCCGAGGCCGACGCCGATGCCGCCAGCAGCACGCTGCGCGCCGCAGGCGAACAGGTGTACCGCATAGGCCGCATCGCAGCGCGTGGCGCGGGTGCGGCAGTGGTGGTGGCTTGAGGGCCATGGCCAAAGCCAGCGGCATGGGGCGCGGGCAGCGGCTGGTGCACATGGCCGTGCGCTTTTTTTGACTTTCTTGGATCGCCGTGGCCGATTCCGCAGCCCGCGCCGTCAGGATCGCCAGCTACGTGCTGATGGCGGGCGCGCTGCTGCTCGTCATGCTGAGCCACCTGCTGCCGGGGCTGCTGTGTGTGTGCCTGGGTTTTCTGGGCACGCGCGCGCTCAGCGCGCGACTTGGGCGCCTCATGCGCTCGCGTTCGGGTGCGGCGCCGCGCCTTGCGGCCGCCGTGGTCGTGCTGCTGCCGCTGGTGCTGATGGGCCTGGCCTTTCCGTACACGCGCGGCATGCTGCTGGATGCGCCTGCGCAGTACCGCGAGCTGCTGGCCTTCATGGCGCGCACCGTGCTCGAGCTGCGCGACCGGCTGCCGCCCGATATTGCAAGCCAACTGCCCGAAGGCGCGGCAGAGATCCAGCGCATCTTCGCCAACTACCTGGGCAGCAGGGCCGGCAGCCTCGCCATTACCGGGCGGGCCTGGCTCGCGGGCCTGGTGCACATCATCGTCGGGTTGATCGTCGGCGCGCTCGCCGCGAGCCGCCCGCCGGTGGCTGCGCACAAGCCGTTGACGGCGCAATTGCGCTTGCGCGTGCAATTGTTTGGCGACACGTTCCGGCGCATCGTGGTCGCGCAGTTCTGGATCGCGCTGGTCAATACCGGCCTGCTGGCCCTGTTTCTGTTCCTCGTGCTGCCGCTGTGGGGCTACCACCTGCCGTATGCGATGGTGTTGATTTTGCTGAGCTTTGTGCTCGGGCTGATCCCCATCGTGGGCAACCTGCTCTACAACGCCGTCCTGACCTTGGTGGGGCTGTCGGTTTCGCCCATCGTGGCGCTGGCCTGCCTGGTGTTTCTGGTGGTCATCCACAAGGCCGAATACTTCATCAACGCCAAGGTCGTGGGCCAGCGCACGCAACTCACCGTGTGGGAACTGCTGGCCACCATGTTTGTGCTCGAGGCCGTGTTCGGCCCCGCGGGGCTGGTGGCGGCGCCGCTGTTCTACGCCTATTTGAAGCGCGAGTTGCAGGCGGCGGATTTGGTGTGAAATCTGCCCCTAACGCTTATCCATAAAGCGCAAGCAGCTATCAATTCGATATTTTTTCTGCCGACGCCTGCGGCATCGCCGCGAGCATCTCGCGCGCGTGCGCGAGCGTGGTTTCGGTCAGCTCTGCGCCGCCCAGCATGCGTGCGATTTCGGCTTCGCGCGCGGCGCCCTGCACCTCGGCTACGGTACTGTGGCTGCCGTCTGCTGCGCGCTGCTTGACGACGACGAGGTGGTGGTCGGCGCAGGCCGCCACCTGCGCGAGGTGCGTCACGGCCAGCACCTGACGCTCGCGCCCGAGCTGCTGCATGAGCCGCCCCACGGTCTGCGCCACGGCCCCGCCGACGCCGGCATCCACCTCGTCAAAAATCAGCGTGCCTGCGTCGCCGAGCGCACTGGTCGTGACGGCGATCGCGAGCGAAATGCGCGACAGCTCGCCGCCCGAGGCCACCTTGCCCAAAGGCCGCGGCGTGGCGCCCGGATGCCCGGCGACGAGGAATTCCACCTCGTCGATGCCGTGCGCCGTGGCCTGTGACGCGGGCTGCACGCGCACTTCGAACACGCCACCGGCCATGCCCAGCCCCTGCATGGCCTGCGTGATGGCGGCGGACAGGCGCGGCGCGGCCTCGTGGCGTGCGGCCGACAGCGCCTGCGCCGCCGCGCGGTAGGCTTGCGCGCTGCGCGCCTCGGCGGCCTCGAGTGCGGCGAGGTCGGCGGCGGCATCGAGCCGCTGCAGCTCATGCTGCCACGATTGCAGCAGCGCCGGCAGCTCTGCCGGCGGGCGCCGGTAGCGCCGCGCGAGCGCGAGCCACTGCGCGAGGCGCTCGTCGAGCTCGGCCAGGCGCTGCGGTTCGAGCTCGGTGCGGCCCAGATAGGTCTGCAGCGAATGCTGCACATCGGCCGCGAGCGCGAGGCAGGACGCCAGAATTTCGGCGAGGTTGGCGAATTCGGGCTCGAGGTGGGCCAGGTGTTGCAGGCGCGCCTGCGCTTGTGCCAGCTGCGTCTGCGCGCCGGCGTCCTCGTGCTCCAGCTGCGCGAGCGCCTCGCCCGCCGCATCGATCAGAGCCTGCGCGTGCGACAGGCGCCGGTGCTGCGCCTCCAGCGTCTCCCACTCGCCCTCTTGCGGCGCGAGCTTTTCGAGCTCGCCGATCTGCCACTGCAGCCGCTCGCGCTCGGCGTGCAGGCTTTGCTGCGCCGCAACGGCCGCTTCCAGCGCCTGCACGTCCGCGCGCCAGCGCGTCCACAGCGCGGCAACCTCCTGGGCGGAGGCGCCCGCGTAGGCGTCGAGCAGGCCGCGCACCGCGTCGGGCCGCATCAGGCTTTGCCAGGCGTGCTGGCCGTGGATGTCGAGCAGTTGCTCGCCGAGCTGGCGCAGCTGCGTGGCCGTGGCGGGCGTGGCGTTGATCCAGGCGCGGCTCTTGCCCTGCGCGTCGATGCTGCGGCGTAGCAATAGCGTGTCTTCAGCGTCGAAGCCGGCTTCTTCGAGCCAGGGGCGCAGCGCTGCGGGGCCGTCGAATTCGGCGCAAATCTCGGCCTTGGCCGCACCCTCGCGCACCACGCCCGCGTCGGCGCGTGCGCCCAGCGCGAGCTGCAGCGCATCGATCAAAATGGACTTGCCCGCGCCCGTTTCGCCCGTGAGCGCGGTGAAGCCGGGCTGCAACTCGAGCTCTAACGCGGGCACGATCACGAAGTCCCGCAGGGTGATCCGCTTGAGCGCCATGGTCAGGAGGCTCCTTCGTTCCAGCGCAGCTTTTTGCGCAGCGTGGCAAAGTAGTTCCAGCCCAGCGGGTGCAAAAAGCGCACGCAGTATTGCGCGCGGCGCACGAGGATGCGGTCGCCATGCAGCAGCGAGGCGAGCGACTGCATGTCGAAATTCGCGCTCGCGTCGCGCCCGTTGACGAGTTCGATGGCGATTTCGGCATCGTCGGGCAGCACGATGGGCCGGTTCGACAGCGTGTGCGGTGCGATCGGCACCAGCACCCAGCCCGGAATCGCCGGGTGCAGCATGGGGCCGCCGGCAGAGAGCGCGTAAGCCGTCGAGCCCGTGGGCGTCGCCACGATGAGGCCGTCGGCGCGCTGATTGGCCACCAGATGGCCGCCCACTTCCACGCGCAGCTCCACCATGCCCGAGGTTGCGCCGCGGTTCACCACCACGTCGTTGAGCGCGAGCGCCTCGAACACGGTGCCACCATCGCGCTGCACACGCGCATGGATCAGCGCGCGCCGGTCTTCCTCGTATTCGCCGCGCAGCATGGGCGTGAGCGCAGCCTGGTAGTCGCCAAAGGGAATGTCGGTGATGAAGCCCAGCCGGCCCTGGTTGATGCCTATCAAGGGCGTGCCGTAGCGCGCCATCTGGCGCCCTATGCCCAGCATGGTGCCATCGCCGCCCACCACCAGCCCCAGGTCGCACTGCGCGCCGATTTCGGGCACCGTGAGCTTGGGGTACTGGACGAGGCCGGTGTTGGCCGCCGTTTCGGCCTCCAGCACCACCTCGCAGCCGCGGCGTGCGAGAAATTCGGCGATGTCTTCGAGTGCCGCGCGTGCGTTTTCCGGTTTGCCCGCGGCTGGCGCGGTCTGGTATTTGCCAAACAGCGCAACATGGTGAAAATTGGACTTCATTTGCAAATTACATCATCAAAACCGCCATGCTCGATGACCGTGCCAAGTTGCTGCTCAAAACCCTTGTCGAGCGTTACATCGCCGAAGGCCAGCCCGTGGGCTCGCGCACGCTCTCGCGCGCCTCGGGGCTGGACCTTTCCCCGGCCACGATCCGCAACGTCATGGCCGACCTCGAAGACCTGGGTCTGATCGCGAGCCCCCACACCTCGGCTGGCCGTGTGCCCACCGCGCGCGGCTACCGCCTGTTCGTGGACACCATGCTCACCGTGCAGCCCGAGCCGCTGCCGGCGCCCGAGCTGCCGCCCGAACTGGCGCCCGAACAGCCGCAAAAAGTCATAGCAAATGCGGCGCAGCTGCTCTCGAATTTGTCGCAATTCGTGGGTGTGGTGCTGGCCCCGCGGCGCGCCTCGGTGTTTCGCCAGATCGAATTCTTGCGGCTGTCGGAGCGGCGCCTGCTCGTGATCATCGTCTCGCCCGAAGGCGACGTGCAAAACCGCGTGATCTTCACCGACGTGGACTACACCCAGTCGCAGCTGCTCGAAACCGCGAATTTTCTCAACGCCCACTGTGCCGGCCTGTCCATGGAGCAGGTGCGCGAAAAGCTCAAGTCCGAGGTGGAGTCGCTGCGCGGTGAAATCGCCGCGCTCATGCAGGCCGCGGTGAACGCGAGCTCCGAAGCCTTGAGCGAAGCGCAGGAAGAGGTCGTGATCTCGGGCGAGCGCAACCTGCTGTCCGTGAGCGATTTTTCCGCCGACATGGACCACCTGCGCCGCGCGTTTGCGTTGTTCGAGCAAAAAACGCAAATCCTGCGCCTGCTCGACATCACCAACCAGGCCGAAGGCGTGCGCATCTACATCGGCGGCGAAAGCCAGGTCGTGCCCTTCGAGGAGTTGTCGGTGGTCAGCGCCCCCTACGAGATCGACGGCAAAGTGGTCGGCACCCTGGGCGTGATCGGCCCCACGCGCATGCCCTACGACCGCATGATCCAGATCGTGGACATCACCGCCAAGCTCGTCTCCAACGCGCTGAGCCACCGCTTCTGAGGGGGCTACAATAGCGGACTTTTCGCCCGCCCGGTTCAGCGGCGGCACTCGGGGTGATGAAAGCGCAGAGAGTTGAAGTTGTTTTATGAATGGGCCGTTAGCTCAGTTGGTTAGAGCAGAGGACTCATCGAAATGGTGACCTTGCCGTGAGAGCGGCAATGGAAAAACCGGGTGAACTCAGGGAAACCGTCAGCCAGTCAATGGCCCGGCAATCCTGAGCCAAGCTCGCCGAAGGCAGGTCGAAGGACCGGTAGGCGAGAAGGTGCAGAGACTAGGGTGTGAGGAGCCAATCCGATAAGCACCCCGTGAGCGCCCGGCACCCTAACGCGCGGAGCAATCCGTGGCGAGGGTGATGAGATAGTCCAGGGA
This sequence comes from Extensimonas soli, assembly GCF_029211265.1. Classification (GTDB taxonomy): domain Bacteria; phylum Pseudomonadota; class Gammaproteobacteria; order Burkholderiales; family Burkholderiaceae_C; genus Extensimonas; species Extensimonas soli. The sequence continues at coordinate 11,759 of NZ_JARGEL010000050.1, forward strand.
GTGGGGAAACTCACACCAACCTGAATCCTTTGGTCGTTGGTTCAAGTCCAACACGGCCTACCATTCATAAGCCAATCCGACTCATGTCCAGCACGTCCTCACGCACTGAAGATAGTCCTCGATGGCTGCGTTTCGAGGCCAGGGAGGACGAGTCGCACGAGCTGTTTACTCCCGGTGGCAACTGGCGCAAACAAGACCAGTATCCGGCGCTCAAGCCGCTGGATACCTACACGCGCGAAGACTACCTGCGGCTGGCTTGGGAACTGCTGCGGCGCATGCCCCGCTATCGCTGGCAGTTTCGCAAGCTCGATCTGTTTGGCATCAAGTCGCCCAGCTTTTTTAAATCGAGCCCCAAGCACTTCTACACCAGCGAAAGCCCTCCCGCCTTTCCGGGTTGGGCGAACTACCCGCTGCTTGGTCATCAGTGCGAGCCGCCGATTACCAATCAAGGCGAGACCTTTGGCACCTACATCGCCTCACTGACCGAAGCTGGCGAGCCTTGGTTCGTGATGAACCGATACCGATGGGTGATGGACCTTTGGGGCATCAGCTACGTACCGAACCCAGGCGCCGCGTTCGGTAACTTGCGCAAGAGTGGGTTGTTTGGTGCCCCAGCGGCTGTGGTCTCGGTCATTTCCAGTGATGCGCCTGCAGACAGGCCGCAAAATATCAGCACCTACCTCCGTGCCAACGAGCTACTTCTACGCCTCCGCCTCGATGCTTCGTTCGAGCAGCAGGTTGAGTCAATCCGGCAGGAATTCGAGCGGGCGCAAGCGATTGCACGAAAGCGCCCCGCGCGTCCCCGTGATCCCTTGCCAGTTCCGGGTCGAAAGATGATGGGCAAGGCAGTGCTGCGCGACGAAGAATTTGCAGGCGATTTCACTCCACGCGCGGCGGCCAAGGTTGGGCGAGTCTTGCTCAAGCATGTTGAATTGCACCCGTTTTGGCTCAGAACGTGGGTGTTGATTCCAATCCAAAACTGAGCCACCTATGAGGTGATTCCGTTTCAAAACTGAGCCACGTTATCCACATATCCTGCTGATTTTTTGAGCAGGGGACATAGG
>NZ_JARGEL010000006.1 GCF_029211265.1 Extensimonas soli
GACTTGCATCAAGGCACGCTCTTCGAGGCTGAGGTGTGAGTAGGTTTTGGGCATGCAGCAGTTTCTCCGAAAGAGAGTGTTGCACTTGGACTTTGAGCGCGGGCTATGATTTTCCAGTCGAAGCCTGCTTCATCTTCTCCCGAAGAAAGCCCCTCAGGAAATTGGAATCTGGCCCCAACAAGAAAGGCCGAGCGCAGCGACGGCCCGTGGGGTACCCCCGCCCTTCTGGCTGCGCCGAGGAGCGCAGCGCCCGGCGGGAAAAGGGCGCGCGATTGTCTGAGCGAAGCGCAGCGCAGCGAGTTTCGCGCGACCCCGCCGGGCGCGAGCACCGCAGGTTGCCCTGGGCGCCGGTCAGGCGCACAGGGACGCAGACAGCAGGGTCGCCTTCTTTTGCCTACTTTTCTTGGCGAGACAAGAAAAGTAGGTGCGCCGCCGGGCGCACCTCCCGGCACCCTCCATCTGCCCCGTCACCTTCGCCAATAATTGGAATCTGACCCCGATTTCCTCTGACCCCAATTTAGACCCCAATTTCACCGCAGCACCATGTCAAACCGCATCGCCGTCATCGACTTCGAAACCACGGGCATGGCGCCCGGCGATGGGGCACGGGCGACCGAGCTGGGGCTGGTGCTGCTCGAAGGCGGGCGCGTGGTGGAGCGCTTTCAGAGCCTGATGCGCACCGGGGCCTGGGTGTCGCCGTTCATCACGCGGCTCACGGGCATCACGCAGACCATGGTCGATGCGGCGCCGCCCGCGGCCGAGGTGATGCGCGAGGCGGCGCGGCTGGTGCAAGGCGTGCCCATGGTCGCGCACAATGCCGCGTTCGACCGCAAGTTCTGGCAGCACGAGCTCGCGCTGGCCGGGCTCGCGGCGCCGCAGCCCTTCGTTTGCACGGTGCTGCTCGCACGGCGCCTGTATCCGCAGGCGGCCAGCCACAGCCTGGGCCACTTGGCAACGCACCTGCAGCTGCCGGCCACGGGCCGCGCGCACCGTGCGCTTGCCGACGCCGAAATGGCCGCCGCGCTGCTCACGCGCATGCAGCACGATTTGCGCGCGCGCTGGGGCGTGGCGCAGCCGGACTTCGGCATGTTGCAGCAGCTGCAGCGCCTCGCGCGGCCCGCCGTGCCGCGCTGGCTCGCGCGTCAGGCAGCTGGAGGCGGTGCCGGCGCAGGGGCCGACGAGGCCGCGGATACGGCTGCAAAAATAGGCAAAATCCGCACTTGATTCGATAGCTGCTTGCGCTTGATCAATCAGCGCAAGAGGCCGTTTTCTTTTGTAAAAATCGATCCTGAATTCATAGCAAACCACCATGACCCAGCATGTCCTCCCCGCCGCCACGCCGCTTGCCACGCACGACCACACGCGCACCGACGACACGCGCATCAAGGCCGTGCGCCCTTTGATCACGCCGGCGCTGCTGCAGGAATGGCTGCCCGCGCCCGAGGCCGCGCAGCAGCTCGTGGAGCAAAGCCGCGCCGCGATCGCGCGCGTGCTGCACGGGCAGGACGACCGGCTCGTGGTCGTCGTCGGGCCCTGCTCTATCCATGACCACGACCAGGCGCTCGAATACGCGCGCGCCCTGCAGGGCGAGGCCCAGGCGCTGCAGGATGCGTTGCTCGTCGTGATGCGCGTGTATTTCGAAAAGCCGCGCACCACGGTGGGCTGGAAGGGCTACATCAACGACCCGCACCTCGACGGCAGCTTTGCCATCAACGAGGGGCTGGAGATGGCGCGCCGGCTGCTGCTCGACGTGCTTGCGCTGGGCCTGCCCGTGGGCACGGAGTTTCTCGACTTGCTGAGCCCGCAGTTCATCAGCGACCTGGTGAGCTGGGGCGCGATCGGTGCGCGCACGACCGAAAGCCAGAGCCACCGCCAGCTCGCGAGCGGCCTCTCGTGCCCCGTGGGCTTCAAGAACGGCACCGACGGCGGCGTGAAGGTGGCCGTCGATGCCATTGTGGCCGCGCAGGCGCCGCACGCCTTCATGGGCATGACCAAGATGGGGCAGGCCGCGATCTTCGAGACGCGCGGCAACGCGGACTGCCACGTGATCCTGCGCGGCGGCAAGCAGCCTAACTACAGCCCTGCCGATGTGGACGCCGCGTGCCAGCTGCTGCAGGCCGCGGGGTTGCACGCGCAGGTGATGATCGACGTTTCACACGCCAACAGCCTCAAGCAGCACCAGCGCCAGATCGCGGTCGCGGCCGAGGTCGCGCAGCAAATCGCTGCGGGCGACGCGCGCATCATGGGCGTGATGATCGAAAGCCACCTGCACGAAGGCCGCCAGGACATCGTGCCCGGCGAGCCGCTGCGCCACGGCGTGTCGGTGACCGACGCCTGCATAGGCTGGGCGCAGACCGTGCCCGTGCTGCGCGGCCTCGCCGACGCCGTGCGCGCGCGACGTGCGCACAAAAACAAGGGGTGAAGACGGGGCGCAGCCCAAAGCTGCATGCAGCGGCGCTGCACCGCACCCTGGGCGCTCACATGCGCCCTTCTGCAGAATCCGCGTCAAAACTGCTTGCGCAGTGAGAGGAAGCTCACCAGCGGGTCCAGGCGTACCGAGGCCGTGACGGGTGCGCCGCCCATGGCAGGCACGGTGCCCGTGGCGTTGGTCTTGAGGTAGAGCTTTTGCACGGACAAAGCCAGACTGTAGCCGTCACGCAAGGGCCAGTCGGCACCGACGAGGAAGGCGCCGCCAAAGGCGTTGTCCACCTTGACGTTTTGCAGCGCGTTGGAACTGGCGCTGAACACCTTCATGTAGACCATGCCGCCGCCGATGTAGGGGCGGATGGGGCCCCACATGCCGGGCGTGTAATTCATGGTGAGGATTGCAGGCCCGACCTTGGCCTGGGTGAGTTGCCCCAGCGGGGCGAGGTTGCCCGTGCCGGTGAGGTTGGATCTGACGGGGTTGGCAAGATCCAGACGAGCCATCCAGTGGGGCGTGAAGTGGTAGCCGATTTCCACGCCCAATACGTTGTCGCTGCTGGCGTGCACCCCGGCGCCGGGCACGGGACCGCCCGCGTAGAGGTCGGCCTTGGTGCTGAAGGCGAGGTGCACAGGCCCCACTGCCACCGACCAGGGTGATGCACCTTCGGGTGCGGTTTGCGCATGGGCGCTGCCAAGCAGCGCGACGCAGGCCAATGGAAGCAGTGCGCGGGAAAAGGGTTTCATCGAAGTCTCCTTGCGCTCTTGAGGGAAATGGCCCAAGGGGCCGGTTTTTATGGCCAAGCAGCAGCGTGCCTCCCCCTGCGGGGAGGTGGGCTACAGCTTTCGCTCTGGGGGAAAAGGGGAAACGGCGCTCAGCCGTTGGCCAGGAAGTCCAGCGTCAGCCGGTTGAAGGCGTCCGCATGCTCCCACTGCGCCCAGTGGCCGCAGCGCGGGAAGACGTGCAGCTGCGCGTCCTGCATGTTCGCGACCAGCTTGAGGCCGTGGTCCAGCGGCACGAAGCGGTCATCGCGCCCCCAGGTGACCAGGGTCTTGGCCTTGATCTCGCCCAGGCGCGGCGACACGTCCCAGGCCGAAAGCGGCACTTTTTGCGCGCTCAGGATGAAGTTCTTCAGGTGCTCGGGGTTGCGCTGGATGTTGGCCCAGCGCCCTTGCAGCAGTTCGTCGGTGATCAGGCTCTGGTCGAACACGAACACGTTGAGCATCTGCTTGAGCGTTTCGAGCGAGGGCTCGGCGTAGAGCTTGAACAGCAGCTTGATGCCCTCCATAGGCATGGGGTTGAACAGGCTGGCGCCCAGGCCGGCCGGCCCCATGAGGATCACTTTGCCGGTGCGCTCGGGGTATTCGAGCGCAAAGTTCAGTGCGCCCGCGCCGCCCATGGAGTTGCCCACGAGGTGCGCTTTATCAATACCCAGCGCGTCCATCATGCCCTTGACCGCGCGCGCGTTGACCAGGCCGCGCTGCTCGTCCATCACGACAGCATCGGACTTGTTGAAGCCCGGCGCGTCCGGCAGGATCACGCGGTAGCCGGCCGCGACGAAGGGGCCGATGTTGCGGTAGTAGTTGCTCCACCCCCCCGCTCCCGGTCCGCCTCCGTGCAGCATGATTACCGCTTCGCCCTGGCCTGCATCGTTGAGGTGAATGCGGAAGTTGGAGAGGCCTTTTTCGTTGATGGTGACGAATTTGCTCGTCGTGCTTTCGCTCAGTTCTGTCATGGGTATTTCCTAAAAAATTGAATGACGCGGTTCAGCGCTGGCCGCGTACCGACTTGTGACCCCACATGGCGGTGCGGTTGTGGCGCACCACCGTCCAGGAGGAATCCACCGTGCGCGGTCCCCAGCCGAACTCGACTTCGATCATGGGCGACGGCGTTTCGGCATAGAAGGAGATCGTATGGTCGTTGGTGTGGCGCCCGAGCAGGGAAGTGATGCGCCCGGCCGCGTCCAGCCGATCGAAGGCATAGCCCACGTCGTCTATGGTGTTGGCTTGCAGCATGAAATGGTGGATGCGCTTGGGGATTGGGAAGGCAGCCAGGGCGATCGTGTGGTGGCGCCCATTGCAGTGCAGGAAGTGCGCGGGCACGCTCATTTCCGGCCCCATCTGGATGTCGATGATGTCGGACAGCACAAAGCCCAGCACTTCGGTGTAGAACGCCATCGCCTTGGCGGTGTCGGGGACGCAGCGCACGAAATGCCCGATACCCTGGTCGCCTGTGACGAAGCCCGACACGGGAGCGCTGGGCAGGAAGGGCTGGTCGAAGGTTTCTGCCGGGCCGTAGTAAATCTCGAGCGGCAGGCCGAAGGGGTCTTGCAGGCACAACAGGCCCATGACTTTGCGCTGCTGCATGAGCGCTTCGTCACCGCGGGTGAAGGCTACCCCTGCCTGGCGCAGCTTGTCGGCCATGCGCTCGAGCGCAGCGGCGTCATCCACTTCCAAGCCTGCGTAGGCTAGGTCGTCGAGTTCGCCCGGCTGCACGGCGATGCGCCAGGCACGCTGATCGGCACGGTACAGCGCAGCGTCGCCGGCAGCACCCGCCGCCATCAAACCCACGTTTTGCGTCAAAAAGTAGTCCCAGGCGGGTACGTCCTTGACGGCGAAGCCGAGGTAACCCAAACGTTCGATGCTCATGTCTTCTCCTTGGTTATGAAAGCTGCAGTTTCTGCGGCAGGTCTTTGCCCCCGGCAGCCTCGAAAAAGCCGCGCACGCCCATGCCGCCGTCATGGTTGAGCAGCGCGCCCGTCGTGGGGAAGGTGTCGCTGCGCGTGGCAAAGAACACGTAGGCTCCGGTGTATTCCGTTGCTACAGGCATGCGGCCCACGGGCAGCACCGAGGCCAGCATGTCGCCCAGCGGCACGCTGGAAATGGCCTGGTTGGCCATGCCCAACGAGGACGGGCCACGCAGGTCGGTATTCATGCCGCCCGGCGCCACACCGTTGACGCGCACGTGTGGCGCAAGCTCAAAAGCGAGCTGGCGCACCATGCCCACCACGGCATGCTTGGTGGCGGTGTAGAGCGGGCCGCCGCCGTTCGGGTAAAAGCCCGCGTTCGAGATCGTGAAGACCACGCTGCCGCGGCTTTGCACCAGCGCGGGCAGGCAGGCCTTGACGGCAAGCAGATAGCCCTTGACGTTGATGTGAAAGACCTCGTCGAAGGCAGCGTCGATCCTGTCGTCAGGGATATCGACCAGTGGCATCGAATAATCCCAGATGCCCGCGTTGGGGATCAGGCAGTCGATCTTGCCAAAGGCGGCCACGCATTCGCGCGCGGCCTTCTGGTGGTCGGCCAGCACGCGCACGTCACCTTCGATGCCCAGCACTTTGGCGCCGTGCGCGGCCTGGAGTTCCTGGAGCCTGGCGGCCGACTTGTCGAGCACGGCCACGCGCGCGCCTTCGGCCACGAACCGGTCCACGATGGCCCGGCCCAGGCCCGAGCCACCGCCGGTGACCAGGGCTACTTCATTGTTGAGTTGCATGTTGTTCTCGCTTGGGTTTCAGGCATGCAGCGCGGCTGCAGAAAAATCGACCAGCACGTCCCGCCCTTCGATGCGAATCGGGTAAACCTTCAAGGGCTCGCAGGGCGGGGGCGACTTGACCTTGCCTGTGCGCACACAAAACTTTCCCATGTGCAGTGAGCATTCCACGACATCGCCGTCGAGGTAGCCACCTTCGGACAGTGACCACTCTCCGTGGGTGCACTGGTCCTGCGTGGCAAAAAACTCCCCATCGACATTGAAGATCGCCACCTTTTGCGCGTCATGGCTGACTTGCAAGGCTTCTCCGGGCGGAACGTCGTCCACGCTGCAGGCTTTGGTAAACGCCATCGTGCTGGTTCCTTCGCTCAGAAAAACACGCTGAGGTTGTTGGCCAGAATCGTGCTCTGGTCGATCAGGATGGTGCGGCGGGCAATCTTGAAGCCCAGGCCATTGTTGGCGCGGCGCAGCACGTCGCGACGCTCACCCGCAAAAATATCCACTTGCCGCTCGTTCCGGTTGCGGTAGAGCAAAAAGGCCGAGGCCACTTCGAGTGTGCCGGGTGTGTCGGTCTCGCGCACGATCACGTTCGAGATGACGTGCCGCGTGCGCGACAGCGGGTCTTCGGCCCAGTTCAGTTCGGAAGTGCGCTGGCGGATGCGGCCACGCATGGTTTCATGGTTTTCGTCGAAGTGGGCGTTGGCGCCCATCGGGATGTATTCCTTGTCGTTTTCACGCTTGGTGCGCGTGGTGCGGATGGGCATCCAGTAGTGGATGTCCTGTTCGAGCAGGTCGAACCAGGCGTTGTAGTTGTGGTGGTCCAGCAACTGGGCTTCGCGGTAATAAAACTGCTCGACTTCGTGTTGCAGTTGCGGGCTCACGGGCTGGGCGGGCCAGGCAAATTCCTGGATCAATTCGGCCGTTTTCTGGGCCATGGCGACAGCAGTCATGCCATATCTCCTTCAATGAACGAGGGTGCAGATGATCCCGTAGCGGCAGCCATGCGATGCTGCGCTGGACGGGCCTGCGGGGGATCGATGAATGCTGTTTGCCCTGGGGCAAACAGCGCGAAAAGACTGGGAGGCGGTATCGAAATGCCGAGACTTGGGTGGCTCAGGGCTTGAGCGTCTCCCAGCCCGGCTCGGACATCATGCGCGCCCAGTGGTGGTACATGCCGCGTGCGGCTTCTTCGGCATAGACATAGGCGGTCTTGCCGGGGAAGTCGGGGTTGCTCTTGTTGGGCACGTTCAGGCCCATTTGCGCGCACAGGGGCGCGCTCTTGGCCTTGTGGCCGCGCAGCACGCGCTGGATTTCGACCCAGTTCTCGCCGTCGTCCTGCTCGAAGGTGCCGCCAGCGTTGAAGGTGCGGATGTTCTGGCGCCGGAACTCTTCCTTGATGTCCTCGGGCGCGTCGGCATCGACGACTACGAAGGCCCACACCTCTACCTCGTTGGGGCCGCGCGGGTGCCAGCTGCGGATGGTGTTGATGCCCGGCAAGAACGAGCAGGTTGGGAACACCGTCATGTGTTGGCCGAACATGGTTTGCGTCGGCATTTTGTTCAGGCGCTTGGCGGCCTTTTCTGCGGCTGGGCCCTGGGTCCAGTATTGCGTGATCTTGGGGCCCATCACGGCCATCAGAATGGCGGGGTCGTTGATGAACCAGCCCGCGCCGTGGCCACCCCAGGCTGCACGGAACTGCGAACCATTGGAGGACATTTGCACTTGCGTCAGGTCCATCTCGGGGGGCAGGCTGGCCAAAACGCCCGACAGGTGTGACATGGTGCCGGCGTGGTACATGTCGCTGCAGAATTGCTCGGCGGCGAACTTCCAGTTGCAGGGGATGACCCACTTCTGCATGCCGCCGACGACGGTGGTGCCGGCTTCGGTGCGGTCGAGCATCACGTCCATGTAGGGCATGGCGTCGCTCAGGTAGGTCTTGAGGTCGGGGGCTTGCGCGTCCCAGTTCGCGAAGATCAGGCCCTTGTAGGTTTCCACGCGCGCTTGCAGCGGGCCCCAGTCGGCCTTGTCGAAGCCGCAATCGCCTTCTTTCTGGTCGCAGAAAGCCTCTTTTTCGTAGGGCACGTTGACCAGATTACCGGCGATGTCATACGCCCAGCCGTGGTAGGTGCAGGTGAAGGCCTTGGCATTGCCTGCATCGGAGCGGCAAATGCGCATGCCACGGTGGCGGCATTGGTTCAGGAAGACTTTGATGCTGCCGTCCTTTTGCCGCACCATGATCACCGGGTCTTCGCCCATGTAGGTGGTCAGGTAGTCCCCAGTCTTGGGGATGTGGGCTTCATGCCCGAGCAGCAGCCAGGAGCGCGCAAAGATGCGCTCGAGTTCAATCTCGTAGAGCTCCTGGTCTGCGTAGATGCGCGGGTCGAGCAAGCCCTTGTCTTGATCAACCAAGGCGCGGATGGCTTCGTCCGTCCAGCGACGCTTGAACGTCATCGGCACGGCTTGCACTTCGCGTTCCGAATGTATTCCCATGATGCAGATCTCCTTAAAAATACCCAAAACACCCAACGTTAAAAAACCCGGCGCATGCGCGCGCTCACCGGGCCGCCTTCACCACTGCACGCCTGGCGTACAGCGCCCAAACGATCCACAAGGGGTGGATCACCAAAGTCGTCAACCCGAAAGCCGTGGCCAGGTGGCTCCAGGTGATGCTGTAAAAATCCCACAAACCATCGACCAGCTCGGTGGCTATGACGATGTCGAACACGGCCAGGTAGCGCAGCGGGTCGCGCGCACCCCACAAGGCCACGATGCCGATGGCGCCGAGCTGCAGACCCACGACGGCCCAGGCGTCACTGAGCAGCCGGAACGCTGGCGTGGCGGCATCGGGCGCAAAGCCCGGGTACATCTGGGCGAACAGCGAGGCCGAGGCAAACGGCAGCGTGCCCAGCAGGTTGGCCAGGTAAAAAAGGCCCAGTGCCCACAGAAAGATACGTCCTTGCTTCATGCGTGCTCCAGTGATGATGATCGATGGCGGGGAGTCTTCTGAACATCTGTTCGATGGTTGGTAATTATGATGAAAAATGTTTGTCTTGGAATTGGTGGAAACCCTAAGCAAATCTCGATATTTTTATTGTTACCATCAAAAAACATTTTTCTTGGTGCTCGCTCTCTTCCCCGGTTGCAGGGGCGGGTGTTTTTCCACGCTGTGATCTCCTAAACCCATGCTCCACGACATAGCCTTTTCCGTTGCGTCTTCTGGAGCAGAGGACACGCCGCGTACGCTGATAGAGACGGCCTACCGCGGCCTGCGCCGCGCCATCATCGACGGCAAACATGCGCCCAATGAGCCGCTGCGCGTCGAACACCTGAAAAAGACCTATCAAGTCAGTGCCGGCACCTTGCGCGAGGCCTTGGCGCTGCTGGTGTCGGATGCGCTGGTGGTCACGCAGGGCTACCGCGGCTTCAAAGTGGCGCCGATGTCGCTGCAGGACCTGGCCGACTTGTGCCGCGTGCGCACCTTGATCGAGTGCGAAGCTGTGCGCGAAAGCCTGCAGCAGGGCAAGGACGATTGGGAGGCCGAGGTGGTGGCCGCTTACCACAAGCTCTCGCGCGCGGAGGAGCGGGTGTTGGTAGATGCCATTGGCGGATTTGACGAATGGGAAGTGCGCAACCGCGAGTTCCACGAAGCCTTGGTGTGCGCCTGCTCTTCAGGGTGGCTGCGCCGCATGCGCGCCGTGCTGTATCAACTGGCCGAGCGTTACCGGCGCCTCTCGGCTTTCGAAGGTGCGCCGCCGCAGGAGTTGCATGACGAACATGCTGAAATTTACGCCGCAGTGATGGCGCGCGATGTAGCGCGCACGACAGAACTGCTGGATCGGCACATCCACCACGCATTCACCGTGATACGCGCAAGCAATGTGTTGAAATAGACGGTTGTTTTTTTGTTGTTCCTTTCATTGAATCCTCCCCCATGTCTCAAGAAGCATTGAAGTCCCCCGTCGTCGTCCTCGGCGCTGGTTTGGCCGCTGTCTCTTTTGCCAGCGAACTGCGCCAGGCCGGCTATGCAGGCCCGCTCACCGTGGTCGGCGACGAAGCCGAGCCGCCCTACGACCGCCCGCCCTTGTCCAAGGACTTCATGGGCCATGGCGACGCCGAAAAAATCCGCCTCGACTGCAAGCGCGCGCCCGAGGTCGAATGGCTGCTGGGCGTATCTGCGCAGTCGTTCGACCCACAGGCGCACACGGTGGCGCTGTCGGACGGGCGCACGCTGCCCTACGGCACGCTGGTGCTGGCCACGGGTGCGACGCCGCGCACGCTGCCCGCTTTGCAGGGCGCGCCCATGCCCGTGTACACCCTGCGCACGCTCGAAGACGCACGGCGCATCCAGGCCGGGCTGCACCCGCAGGCGCGGCTGTTGATCGTGGGCGGCGGCGTGATCGGGCTCGAGCTTGCGGCCACGGCGCTCGCTGCAGGCGCCAGCGTGACGCTGGTCGAAACCCAGCCGCGCCTCATGGGCCGCGCGGCTTCTCCCACGCTCTCGGACTTCGTTGCGCGCTACCACGCGGCGCAGGGGGTGGACTTGCGCTTTGGCCGCAGCGTCGCGGGCTTTGCTGACGGCGCCGTGCTGCTCGACGACGGCACGCGCATCGCGGCCGACATGGTGGTCGTGGGCATAGGCGTGGTGACCAACGACGCGCTTGCGCGTGCGGCCGGGCTGGCCTGCGACGATGGTATCTTCGTCGATGCCTTCGGGCGCACCACCTGCCCCGATGTCTATGCCATAGGCGACGTGACGCGCCAGCGCAACCCCTTGAGCGGGCGCTTCGAGCGCATCGAAACCTGGTCGAACGCGCAAAACCAGGCCATCGCGGTGGCGCGCCACCTCGTCGATCCGACCGCGCCCGCGTATGCGGAGTTGCCATGGTATTGGTCCGACCAGGGCGCGCTGCGTATCCAGGTGGCGGGGCTGGCGAGCGGCGACGAGGAAATCGTGCGCGGCGAGCTCTCCATCGACGCGCCCAAGTTCACGCTGATCGAGCTGCAAAAGGGCCGCATCGTGGGCGCCACCTGCGTGAACAACGCGCGCGACTTCGCGCCGCTGCGCCGATTGCTCGCAGCCGGCGCGCAGCCCGACCGCGCCGCGCTCGCCGACCCGGCCACCGATTTGCGCAAGCTCGCGGCCGCCGTGGGCGCTTGAGTGCTTGCACGTGACCGGCACGTAGCTCAGGGAAAACCCGCGCACCGGCGCGGTACGGCGTTTCTAGAATGAGCAAGGCCCCGTTTCTCGCGGGGCCATGCTCTATTGAGGAGACACATTCATGGATCGTCGTTCGCTCATCAAAAATGCCGGCATCGCCGGAGTGCTCGCCGCGGGGGCGGCACCTGCGGTGCATGCGCAGCAGGCCATACGCTGGCGGCTCGCGTCGAGTTTTCCGCGCTCGCTGGACATCGTGTATGGCTGCTCGGAGCTCTTTGCCAAAATGGTCAAGAGCATGTCGGGCGGCAAGTTCGAGATCAGCATCCACAGCCCCGGCGAGCTGATGCCGGCCTTTGGCGTGTTCGACGGCGTACAAAGTGGCTCGGTCGAGATTTGCCACACCATGGGCTACTATTTTTATGGCAAGAACCCGGCGTTTGCGCTGAGCTCTTGCGTGCCTTTTGGCCTCAATTCTCGGCAGATGACGGCCTGGCTCATGCACGGCAACGGGCGCAAGCTCGTGAACGAGTTTTACGCGCAATACGGCGTCACGAGCTTTTTCGGCGGCAATACGGGTACGCAGATGGGCGGCTGGTTTCGCAAGGAGATCAAGACGCCGACCGACTTCAAGGGTTTGAAGATGCGCATGGGCGGCGGACTGATTGGCGAGGTGGTGCAAAAACTCGGCGCCGTGCCGCAGAACATCCCGGGCGGCGAGGTCTATACCGCGCTCGAAAAAGGCACCATAGACGCCGCCGAGTGGGTGGGCCCCTACGACGACCAGAAGCTCGGCTTCAACCGGGTGGCGCCGTATTACTATTACCCCGGCTGGTGGGAGGGCGGGCCGAACGTGGACTTGTTCGTCAACCAGAAGGCCCTTGCCGCGCTGCCCGACGAATACAAGACCATCCTCGAGGCGGCATCGCTGTACCTGCACACCAACGTGCAGGCCAAGTATGACGCCCTGAATCCGGGGGCGCTCAAGCAGCTCGTTGCGGCCAAGACCAAGGTGCTGCCGTTTTCGCAAGCCATCATGGAAGCCTCGTACAAGGCTTCGATGGAGGTGTTTGCCGAAAACGACGCCAAGAGCCCCGAGTGGCGCAAAATCTACGCCGACATGCGCGCCTTCCAGCGCGACGAGGTGCTGTGGTTCCGCTTTGCCGAGGCCTCGTTCGACGGCTTCATGTTCCGGCAAAAGCTCTGAAAGCTGCGGATCAGCGGCTCGCCACGATGGCCGTACCCGCGGCGCGCCGCGCCGCGCGCGTGCACACGAAGATGCCGCCCACGACGAGCGCCGTGCCCGCGGCCATCCACGGCGTGAAGGGCTCCTCCAGAAACCACACGCCCATGAAGATGGTGGACAGCGGCCCCACCATGCCGATCTGTGTTGCTGCACTTGCGCCTATGCGCTCTATCGCCATCATCATCAGCAGGATGGGCGCGGCGGTGCACAGCGTGGCGTTGAGCAGCGACAGCCACAGCACGGGCGGCGCGACGACGGCGGCCGCGAGTGGCCGCGTCAGCGCAAAGTGCAGCAGGCAGCACAGGCAGGCCACGGTGCTCGCCAGGCCCACGAGCCGCAGTGAGCCCAGCCGGCGCACCAGGGCGTCGCTGTGCACCAGGTACACGGCGTAGCTGAGCGCGCTCAGCAGCACGAGCAGCGTGCCCCAGGCCACGTGTGCGCCTTGTACGTGGACTTCGAGGCCGAACACCAGCACCACGCCGCAGTAGCTGATCGCCATGCCCAGCAGTTGCCCCCAGCGTATGCCGCGGCCATAGACGATGCGTGCGAGCAGCATCACGAGCGTGGGGTTCAGGTAGAGGATGAGTCGCTCCAGGCTGGCGCTGATGTAGCGCAGGCCCTCGAAATCGAGCAGGCTCGCGAGGTAGTAGCCCGTCACGCCGAGTGCGAGCACGCTCAGGCGCTCGCGCGCCGTCAGCCGCGGGCGGCCCCGGCCCGCCCACCAGGCCATCAGCACGAACATGGGCAGCGCGAACAGCATGCGGTACATCAGCAGCGCGACGGCGTCGGCACCGTGGCGGTACGCGAGTTTGACGATGATCGCCTTGGCGCTGAAACCGACCGCGCCGAGCAGCGCGAGGACGAGTCCGGATGCTATTCTTTCGCTAGCTGCTTGTGCTTGCTGTATCTTGGCTGAGGGCACTTTGGGCTTCAAAATCGAAATCAGTCCTCGACGAAGGCTTCTTCGCGCTTGTGCTTCACGGCCGGCAGCAGCACGATCACCAGCAGCAGCGCGGCCACGGCGAGCAGGCCCGCCGAGATGGGCCGCGTGACGAACACGCCCCAGTCGCCGCGCGAGAGCAGCAGCGCACGGCGCAGGTTCTCTTCCATCATGGGGCCGAGGATGAAGCCCAGCAGCAGCGGCGCAGGCTCGGTGCCGAGCTTGTGGAAAAGGTAGCCAATGAGCCCGAACGCGCCCACCATCCATACGTCCCAGGTGGTGTTGTTGGTCGAATACACGCCGATCGCGCAAAACAGCACGATCGCCGGGAACAACCAGCGGTAGGGCACGGTGAGCAGCTTGATCCACATGCCGATCAGCGGCAGGTTCAGGATCACCAGCATCGCGTTGCCCAGCCACATCGAGGCGATCAGCCCCCAGAAGAGCTCGGGGTTGCTGCTCATCACCTGCGGGCCGGGCTGGATGTTGTGGATGGTCATCGCGCCCACCATCAGCGCCATCACGGCGTTCGGCGGGATGCCCAGCGTGAGCAAGGGAATGAACGAGGTCTGCGCGCCCGCGTTGTTGGCCGACTCGGGCGCCGCGACGCCGCGGATGTTGCCCTGGCCGAAGGGCACCTCGCCAGGGCGCACGCGGGTTTTTTTCTCGACCGTGTAGGCGGCAAATGCGGCCAGCAAAGCACCACCGCCGGGCAATATGCCCAGCGCCGCGCCCAGGCCGGTGCCGCGCAGCACGGCGGGAATCATGCGTTTGAAGTCCTCCTTGGTCGGAAACAGGCCATGCACCTTGGCGGCGAAGATTTCGCGGCTGCCCTCGGGGTGCGCAAGGTTGGCGATGATCTCGCCGTAGCCGAACACGCCCATGGAAATCGCCACGAAGCCAATGCCGTCGGTGAGTTCGGGGATGTCGAAGCTGAAGCGTGCCACGCCCGAATTCACGTCGGTGCCCACCAGACCCAAGAGCAGCCCGAGCACGATCATGCCCACGGCCTTGAGCAGCGAGCCCGAAGCCAGCACCACGGCGCCGAGCAGGCCCAGCACCATGAGCGAGAAGTATTCGGCCGGGCCGAACTTGAAGGCGACTTCGGTCAGCGGCGGCGCGAAGGCCGCGAGGATCACCGTGCCCACGCAGCCCGCAAAGAACGAGCCCAGCCCCGCCGCGGCCAGCGCCGGCCCGGCGCGGCCCTTGCGCGCCATCTGGTAGCCGTCGATCACCGTGACCACGGACGAGGACTCGCCGGGCAGGTTCACGAGGATCGCCGTGGTCGAGCCGCCGTATTGCGCGCCGTAGTAAATGCCCGCAAGCATGATCAGCGCCGACACCGGCGGCAGTGCGTAGGTCGCGGGCAGCAGCATGGCGATGGTCGCCACCGGCCCTATGCCGGGCAGCACGCCGATCAGCGTGCCCAGCAGGCAGCCGACGAAGCAGTAAATCAGATTTTGCGCTGTGAACGCGACGCCGAAGCCGAGCGCGAGGTTGTGAAAGAGTTCCATGATGATTCCTCTGCTCAGCCAGCGATGAAGCTGGGCCAGACCTGAAATTGCAGCTTCAGCGCCCAGACGAAGGCCGCGTAACTGCCCACGGCCAGAATCGTTGCGAGGATCGCCACTTCGAGCGGCTTGAACTGGTCACCCGCGAGGCTCGCGATGAAGGTCAGCGCGTAGATCGCGACGATCAGCCCCATGGGCGGGATGCCCAGGCTGGGCAGGCCGCCGAGCAAAATGCCAAACGCAAAATTGGCCGCAAGGATGAAGACGAGCGGCTTCCAGGCCCAGCGGCCTATGGGGTCGCCGTCCTCGGTTTCGACCACGGTGGCCTTGAAAGTCACGACCGCGCCTATGAGCGCGAGCAGCACGCCCAGCAGCAGCGGAAAGTAGCCCGGCCCCATGCGCGCGCCCGTGCCGATCTGGTAGCTGCTCGCTCCCCAGGCGAATGCCACGCCGACCGCCATGAACATGAGTCCGGCAAAAAAATCCTTCTGGCTTTTGATTCCCATGGACCGTCTCCTTTTGTCTTTTGAACAAGCGCCCGATTGTGACGTTCTCGGGAGCATATCCGCGCGCGATTTCAGGCGCCGACCCGTGCGCGGCTGCCAAAAATACCCGTGCCCACGCGCACCATGGTGCTGCCCGCGTGGATCGCGGCTTCGAGGTCGGCGGTCATGCCCAGCGACAAGGTGTCGAATTCCTCCAGCCCTGCCACACCCTGCGCGCGGATATGGTCGAAAAGCTTTCTTGCGCTTAAATGAAGAGCGAGTTGCGCTTCGAAATCAGGAGCTACATCGGGGATGCTCATGAGCCCGCGCACGCGCAGCCGTGGCAACTGCGCAACGGCCTGCGCGAGCGCCAGGGCGTCTTCTGGCGGCACGCCGGACTTGCTCGGACCGCCGTCGACGTTGACTTGTAGGCATATTTGCAACGCTGGCAGGTGCGCGGGCCGCTGCGCCGCCAGGCGCTCGGCGGTCTTGAGGCGATCCACCGTCTGCACCCAGTCGAAGTGCTCGGCCACGAGGCGCGTCTTGTTGCTTTGCACCGGGCCAATGCAGTGCCATTGCAGTGCGTCCAGGCCCGCGGCGCGCAGTGCCAGCACCTTGCTCACCCCCTCTTGAATGTAGTTTTCGCCGAACGCCCGTTGGCCTGCGGCGGCGGCCTCGGCCACGGCTTGTGCGCCAAAGGTTTTGGAGACGGCGAGCAGCGAAACCGTTGCCGGATCGCGCCCCGCAGCGGCGCAGGCCTTGGCCATGCGCGCGTGCACCCGTTGGAGATTGTCTGCAATCGTGGTCATAATGATCGCCAAGCCTACCAAAGCCTAACCAACGAGACTGAGGGAACCGTGGACATCACCCAGCTGCTTGCATTCACCGTCAAGAACAAAGCCTCCGACCTGCACCTGTCGGCAGGCTTGCCGCCCATGATTCGCGTCAATGGCGACGTGCGGCGCCTCAACGTCGATCCGCTGGACCACAAGGCGGTGCACGCCATGGTCTACGACATCATGAACGATGCGCAGCGCAAGACCTACGAGGAGTTTCTGGAGGTCGATTTTTCCTTCGAAGTCGAGGGCCTGGCGCGCTTTCGCGTGAACGCCTTCAACCAGTACCGTGGCGCGGCCGCGGCCTTTCGTACCATTCCAAGCAAGATCCTCACGCTCGAGCAGCTCAATGCGCCGAAGATTTTTGGCGACCTGGCGCTCAAGCCGCGCGGCCTGGTGCTCGTCACCGGCCCCACGGGTTCCGGCAAGTCGACCACGCTCGCGGCCATGGTGAACCACCTCAACGAGGCCGAATACGGCCACATCCTGACGATCGAGGATCCGATCGAATTCGTGCACGAGTCGAAAAAATGCCTGATCAACCAGCGCGAAGTCGGGCCGATGACGCTCTCGTTCGCGGCTGCCCTGCGTTCGGCGCTGCGTGAAGACCCGGACTCGATCCTGGTGGGCGAAATGCGCGACCTCGAAACCATACGCCTGGCCATGACCGCCGCCGAAACCGGGCACCTGGTGTTTGCCACGCTGCACACCTCGAGCGCCGCCAAGACCATAGACCGGATCATCGACGTGTTCCCGGCCGAGGAAAAGGAAATGGTGCGCGCCATGCTGTCCGAGTCGCTGCAGGCGGTGATCTCGCAGACGCTGTGCAAGCTCAAGGACGGCTCGGGCCGCATCGCTGCACACGAGATCATGCTCGGCACGAGCGCCATCCGCAACCTGATCCGCGAAGCCAAGGTCGCGCAGATGTATTCCACCATCCAGACCGGCAACAGCGTGGGCATGCAGACGCTGGACCAGAACCTGGCCGACCTCGTGCGGCGCAACCTCATCAGCCCCGCCGAGGCCCGCAGCAAGGCCAAGACCCCGGAAAACTTTCCGGGCTGACGAGACGCGGACACCTACCAAGAAAAAAGAACAAAGGAGCACTCATGAAAGGCATTCTCGGTCTGCTGCGCTCGAAGGTTCGCGCCGGCCAGCCACAGAGCGATGCGGCGGACTCGACCTTGTTTTCCACCGCCTTTGCGAGCCAGGGCGCGACCGGGGCGCAACTGGTGCCTTGGGAGGCCCGGGCCGTGGAGGTGGGGGCGCAGCGCCTGCCGGCGCGCCGCGGCGGCACCTTGCTGCAGTCCCTGTGGGCGCGCGACAAATACATGGGTTTGCTGGGTCAGGAAGCCGTGGAGCGCATGGAGCGCTTTTTCACGTTTGCCGTGGTGCCGCCCAACCGCGATGTGATCCGCCAGGATGAATATGGCAACTTCATGCTGGTGGTGCTGACCGGCACCATGGCCATCGATCGCGTGCAGCCCTGGGGCGAGCGGCTGCGTCTCGCCGAGAGCCGGCCCGGGGAAATCCTGGGCGAAATGTCGCTGCTCGACGGTGGCATCCGGTTTTCCAGCTGCACGACGCTTACCGATTGCGAGATCGCCGTGCTCGACGCCGAAGGCATGGACGCGATGATGTCCAGCGATCCGCAGCTGGCTGCGAGTCTGGTAGCGCTGCTGGCGCGCAGGCTCTCGCAGCGCATGCGCGTGGTCAGCGCCCGTTTGAGCGAGGTCCAGCGGTGATGTATCTGTGGTGGGACTTGGGGGGAGCGATGCATGGAACGTGATCAGGCCGGTAAATTCATCAATGACCTGCTCAAGCTGATGGTCAGCCGCAACGGCAGCGACTTGTTCATCACGGCCGATTTCCCGCCGGCGATCAAGGTCGATGGCAAGGTCACCAAGGTGTCCGCGCAGCCTTTGAGCGCGATGCACACCCTCACGCTCACGCGCTCCATCATGAGCGACAAGCAGGTCGCCGAGTTCGAGCGCAGCAAGGAGTGCAACTTCGCCATTTCGCCCGCGGGTATAGGGCGCTTTCGCGTCAACGCCTTCGTGCAGCAGGGCAAGGTGGGCATGGTGCTGCGCACGATTCCGCTCACGCTGCCGACCATAGACGGCCTCGGCGTGCCGCAGGTGCTCAAGGAAGTGGCGATGGCCAAGCGCGGCCTGTGCATCGTCGTGGGGGCCACGGGCTCGGGCAAGTCGACCACACTCGCGGCCATGGTCGATTGGCGCAATGAAAACTCCTTCGGCCACATCATCACGGTCGAGGACCCGGTTGAGTTCGTGCACGCGCACAAGAACTGTGTCGTGACGCAGCGCGAAGTCGGACTGGACACCGACTCCTGGGAGGCCGCACTCAAGAACACGCTGCGCCAGGCGCCCGACGTGATCCTGATGGGCGAGATCCGCGACCGCGAAACCATGGAGCACGCCGTGGCATTCGCGGAGACGGGCCACCTGTGCCTGGCCACGCTGCACGCCAACAGCGCGAACCAGGCGCTCGATCGCATCATCAACTTCTTTCCCGAGGAGCGGCGCGCGCAGTTGCTGATGGACTTGTCGCTGAATCTGCGCGCCATGATTTCTCAGCGCCTGATCCCCCGCGAGGATGGCAAGGGGCGCGCGGCAGTGGTGGAAGTGCTGCTCAACACGCCCTTGATCGCCGATCTGATCTTCCGCGGCGAGGTGGCCGAGGTCAAGGAGATCATGAAAAAAAGCCGCAACCTGGGCATGCAGACCTTCGACCAGGCGCTCTTCGACGCCTACGAGGCGCATGTCATCAGCTACGAGGACGCGCTGCGCAATGCCGACTCGCTCAACGACCTGCGCCTGCAGATCAAGCTCAACAGCCAGCGCGCCAAGTCGCCCGATCTTGCTGCGGGCACCGAGCATTTCGCCATCGTTTGAGAGCGCTTTTTTCGCCTGCGCCGGGTTGGCACAGGCGACTTTTTCATCGTGAAAGTGTTTCATGCCCAGCAGCATCCATCCGCGCAGTTATGACAGCATCGCCCCGCACAAGCTCGCCTTTCTTGGCCTGGGCGTCATGGGCTACCCCATGGCGGGTCATCTTGCGCGCGCCGGTCATGCCGTGACCGTTTACAACCGCACCGCGGCCAAGGCCCAGGCATGGTGCGAAGAGTTTGCCGACGCGCCCAGCAAGCCCCGGCATGCGGCCACACCCTGCGAGGCCGTTGCCGGGGCCGGCCTCGTGTTCTGCTGCGTGGGCAACGATGACGACTTGCGCTCGGTGGTGCTCGGCGAGCAGGGCGCCTTTGCCGGCATGGCGCCGGGCGCGATCTTTGTCGATCACACCACGGCCTCGGCCGAGGTCGCGCGCGAGCTCTGTGCGCAGGCGTGCGCGCAGGGGCTGCAGTTCGTCGATGCGCCCGTGTCAGGCGGTCAGGCGGGGGCGCAAAACGGCCAGCTCACGGTGATGTGCGGCGGCGACCAGGCGGCGTTCGACGCGGCTTTGCCCGTCGTGATGGCGTATGCGCGCGCCTGCACCCTGCTCGGGCCCGTGGGCTCGGGGCAGCTCGCAAAGATGGTCAACCAGATCTGCATCGCGGGCATCCTGCAGGGCCTGGCCGAGGCCATTGCGTTTGGGCAGAACGCGCAGCTCGATGTAAAGCAGGTGCTCGACGTGATCAGCAAGGGCGCGGCGCAGAGCTGGCAGCTCGAAAACCGCGGCAAGACCATGGTCGATGGCAAGTTCGATTTCGGCTTTGCCGTTGACTGGATGCGCAAGGACCTGGGGCTGGTGCTGCAGGAGGCGCGGCGCAACGGCTCGCGCCTGCCGCTCACGGCGCTGGTCGATCAGTTCTACGGCGATGTGCAAAAAATGGGCGGCCAGCGCTGGGACACCTCGAGCCTGATCCAGCGGTTGCGCTGATTTTTCGCTTGGCGCTTGCGTGTCGGCGCCTGCTCAGCCGCCCGAGGCTGGCGCCGCCGCGGCGGGATTGGGCTGCGGCGGTGGCACGAGGCGGCGCAGTTCTTCTTCCGAGATGAGCTCGAACACGCGCACCACCTTGGTCACGCCGGACACACCGCGTGCAATGTCGGTCACGCGCGCTGCTTCGCGCTGCGTCACCAGCCCCATCAGATAGACCACGCCGCGTTCGGTCACGACCTTGAACGCGCTCGACGACAGGTCGCGCGCATCGACGATGCCGGCGCGCACCTGGCCGGTGATCCAGGCGTCGCTCGAGCGCTGGCCCAGGGAAGAGTTGGGCATCACCGCCAGATCATTGACCACGGCGCGCACGTTCTCGACCTGCGCCACGGCCTGCTCCACGCGCTGGCGGTCTTGCTCCGTAGGCACCTCGCCGGTGATGAGCACGCGCCGGTTGAAGCTCGTGACGTTCACGTGGCCGCGTTCGCCCAGCAGCTCGTTCAGGCGGTTCACGGCGCGCAGCTCTATGCCTTCGTCCTCGAGTTGCGCGCCCGAAGTGCGCCGGTCGGCCGCCACCATGCCGCCCATGGCTGCGCCGCCCAGCACCACGGGGGCGCAAGCGCCCAGGCCGAGTGCGACAACCAGGGCTAAAACCTGTAGCGGCCGCTTCGTGTGCGTCCACGCATCGTTGTTTGCTATCAAAATGATTCTTCCTCGCCCAGCAATTGGGCGTCTATGCCGTCGCAGAGGCAGTGCAGCACCAGGGTGTGCACCTCGCGCACGCGCGCGGGGCGGTCGTGCGGCACGGCGATCAGAACGTCGGTTTCGCGCAGCCGCTGTGCGAGTGCGCCGCCGCTGCGCCCCGTGAGCAGCAGCACCATCAGCTCGCGCTCGTGCGCGGCTTCGAGCGCGGCGCGCAAGGCAGGCTCGTCGCCCGTCACGGACAGCATCAGCAATACGTCACCCAGCTGGCCGAGCGCGCGCACCTGGCGGGCAAAAGCGGCCTGCGGCTGTGCCGCCAAGGCGCTTTCAGTGCCCAGCAAGCTGGCGTCGGCCCCGAGCGCGAGCGCGGCGAGCTCGGGGCGCTCGCGCTCGAAGCCGGCCACGCACAGCGCGGCAAACTGCTGCGCCGCCGCCGCCGAGGCGCCCAGGCCGCAGGCCAGCACCTTGCCCCCGCCCGTGATGCACGCGACGACCGCCTGCACGGCCGCAGCGATGGGCACAGCCAGCGCCTGCGCCGCCTGGAATTGCAAGTCTGCCGCGTCAATGAAGTGCTGCTGGATGCGCTGTTCGAGCATGCGCCGATGATAGCGCCCGAGGCTGTCAATACACCTGCGGCACGATCATCTCGGACGGGGTCGGGTGGCGGATGTAGTCGGGGTTGTGGATGCGTGCGGGCAAGGCGACGGTTTCGTGCTCGATCTCGCCGTAGGGCACCTGGGTCAGCAGGTGCTGGATGCAGTTGAGGCGCGCCTTTTTCTTGTCCACGGCCTCGACCACCCACCACGGCGCCTCGGGGATGTGCGTGCGCTCGAGCATTTCTTCCTTGGCCTTGGTGTAGTCTTCCCAGCGCCGGCGCGACTCCATGTCCATGGGCGAGAGCTTCCACTGCTTGAGCGGGTCGTGGATACGCATCAGAAAGCGGCGGTGCTGCTCGTCGTCGGTGATCGAAAACCAGTACTTGACCAGAATCGTGCCCGAGCGGAGCAGCATTTTTTCGAATTCGGGCACGCTGCGGAAAAACTCTTCGAGCTCTTCGGGCGAGCAAAAACCCATGACGCGCTCCACGCCGGCGCGGTTGTACCAGCTGCGGTCGAACAGCACGATCTCGCCGCCCGCCGGCAGGTGCTGCACGTAGCGCTGAAAGTACCACTGGCTGCGCTCGCGCTCGCTCGGCGCCGGCAGCGCGGCAACGCGGCACACGCGCGGGTTCAGGCGCTGGGTGATGCGCTTGATCACGCCGCCCTTGCCCGCGGCGTCGCGTCCTTCGAACAGCACCACCACCTTGAGCTTCTTGGCGACCACCCAGTCCTGCAGCTTGACGAGTTCGCCCTGCAGGCGCAGCAACTCGTGGAAGTAGGCGCGGCGGTCTTCGTCGAACTCCGTGGTGGCGGCGTCGGTGGCCTCGCGGATCAAGCTGTCCATGCGTTCGTCGTCGATCTCCATCTCGAGCTCTTCGTCGATGCTGTCGATCATGTCGGCGTGCAGGCGCCGTTCGTATTCCTGCTGGGTGGCGGTTTTGTCCATGGGGGTCCTCGTGTGGCTGTGCGCGCTTTTCCTCGGAACAGGTTCTCAGCTGCGCGGCTGGGGGCGCAGCCTAAGCACGTTCGGTGACAGTGGCATGAAAATGCCCCTGGCTGGCAGCCTGTCGGACTTTGGAATCGTCGGCTGCGAATGTGCCGCAGCGGCCCATTTTTTACCGTCTTCTTGCCCCATAGTCCCGCTATGAGGCGGCGAATCCGGCAAAAACTGGCCTCGCTGGGGCCCATTCTCGCTATCGACGCCCAAAGTCCGACAGGCTGCTGGGTTGGGGTTCACACTTGCTCAGTGTGCATCGAACGCCCCCTGCAGCCATTGCAGGCCCTGCGGCTCCAGCAGCACCACGTCGAAGCGGCAGGGCGGTGGTGCGGGCAGGCGCAGCAGGTAGTGGCGCGCCGCGAACACGATGCGCCGCTGTTTAGTGCTGCCTATGCTGGCCGCAGCGCCGCCATGGCTGGTGCTCGCGCGGCTGCGCACCTCGACGAACACCAGCGTGCCGTCGGGCGCGCGCATCACGAGGTCGATCTCGCCGCCGCCGCGCCCCGGCGTTCGATAATTGCGCGTTACGAGCCGCAGGCCCGCGGCCTGCAGATGGGCCAGGGCGCGGTCTTCGGCCATGTTGCCCTGGTGCCGCGTCGTGGGCTGCCGCGTGCTTGCGGCGGCCTTGCTGGGCGCGGCGGGTTTTTTGGAGGGGAATGGCATTGAGTGCAACTTTCGCATTGGCGCTGGGCGCGGCGCACGCGGCAGCGGCTGCGCAGCATTATCCGCAGGGGGCGCTGTACGTGGTCGCCACGCCCATAGGCAATCTGGCCGACGTCACGCTGCGCGCGCTGCACGTGCTGCAGCTCGCCGAGCGCATCGCCTGCGAAGATACGCGCCACACGCAGGCGCTGCTGCGCGCCTACGGCATCGACAAGAGGCCGAGCCAGCTGCTCGCGGTGCACGAGCACAACGAGGCCGAAGCCGCGCAGGCGGTATTGGCGCATCTGCGCCAAGGCGAGCGCGTGGCCTACGTGAGTGACGCGGGCACGCCCGGCGTGAGCGACCCCGGTGCGCGCCTGGCCGCCGCAGTGCGCGCCGCGGGCCTGCGCGTGCTGCCGCTGCCGGGCGCGAGCAGCGTGACCACGGCGCTGAGCGCGGCCGGTGCCGTGGCGCCGAGCGCGGCGCAGGAGGGCTTCGTGTTCGCAGGTTTTTTGCCGACCAAGACGAGCGAGCGCGCCGCCGCCGTGCAGCAGCTCGCACACGAGGCGCGCTGCGTGGTGCTGCTCGAAGCGCCGCACCGCATCCTCGAGCTGGCGCAGGCGCTCGCGCCGCTGGGCGAGCGCCCTGTGACCCTGGCGCGCGAGCTGACCAAGCAGTTCGAGGAGATCGCCACCGTCCCCGCGCAGGGCCTGCCGGTCTGGTTTGCCGCCGCGCCCGAGCGTGCGCGCGGCGAATTCGTCGTGCTGCTGCACCCCGCCGCCCTTGCCGCGCACGACGCCAGCATGGAAGCGGGCCAGCGCGCGCTGCGCCTGTTGCTGCCCGAGCTGCCGCTCAAGACCGCCGTGCGCCTGGCCGCGCAGCTCAGCGGCGCGCCGCGCAATGCGCTCTATGCGCAGGCGCTCGAGTGGAAGGGGACGGAGGATTGATCCGTCTGCGCTACGCGAAGATTTGTATCAAAACGGCTTCTAGCAGCCTGTCGGACTTTGGAATCGTCGGCTGCGAATGTGCCGCAGCGGCCCATTTTTTACCGTCTTCTTGCCCCATAGTCCCGCTATGGGGCGGCGAATCCGGCAAAAACTGGCCTCGCTGGGGCCCATTCTCGCTTTCGACGTCCAAAGTCCGACAGGCTGCTAGCCCTTATCCATCAAGCGCGAGCAGCTATCAATTAAATATCTACCCGGCGCTGCCCAGCGAAAGCCCCGCGTGCTCGCGCAGCGGGTGGAAGTGGATTTTGGGAAAGCGCTCCTGCGCCAGGCGCACGTCGTAGGGGCTGGTGCACAGGTAGGCCAGCGCGCCCGCGGCGTCGTGTGCCATGCGCGTGGGGTAGGCGGCTTCGAATTCGCGCAGCTCTTGCGGGCTGTCGGCGCTGATCCAGCGCGCGCTCGTGTAGGGGCAGCCTTCGAGCCGCACTTCGCAGTCGTATTCGGCGGCCAGGCGGTGCTGCACCACCTCGAACTGCAGCTGGCCCACGGCGCCCAGCAGCATGTTGCCGCCCATGTCGGGCTTGAAGACCTGGATCGCGCCTTCCTCGCCAAGTTGCAAAAGGCCCTGCTGCAGCTGCTTGGTGCGCAGCGGGTTCTTGAGCACCACGGTCATGAACATCTCGGGCGCGAAGAAGGGCAGGCCGGTGAACTGCAGGTTCGCGCCGTCGGTGATGGTGTCGCCCAGCTGCACGCCGCCGTGCGTGGTAAAGCCGATGATGTCGCCCGCGTAGGCTTCTTCCACGGCCTCGCGGCGCTGGCTCATGAAGGTGACCACGCTGGTCGGGCGCAGCTCCTTGCCCGTGCGTTGCACCTTGAGCTTCATGCCTGGCGTGTAGCGGCCCGAGGCCACGCGCACGAAGGCGATGCGGTCGCGGTGGTTGGCGTCCATGTTCGCCTGCACCTTGAACACCACGCCCGAAAAGCCCTCGTCGTCGGGCTGCACGGTTTTTTCCACGGGCTGTTTGTTCACGAGCAAGCTGCTCAGGCGCGGGCCGGGCGGCGGCGCCAGATCGACCAGCGCGTCGAGCACCTCCATCACGCCAAAATTGTTCACGCCCGAGCCGAAGAACACCGGCGTCTGCTTGCCGGCCAGAAAGGCCGCATGATCCCAGGCGGGCGAGGCGCCCACGGCGAGCTCCATGCTCTCCATGGCCTCGTCGAATTCGCTGCCGAAGCGCGCGCGCAGGCGCTCGGTTTCACTCAAAGGGATGGCTTCGAAGTCCTGCGGGCGCCGCTCGGAGCCGGCCTCGAACACCGTCATGCTCTGCGTGCGCAGGTTGATGATGCCGCCAAAGCGCTTGCCCTGGCCCACGGGCCAGGTCATGGGCACGCAGGACATGCCGAGCTCGCGCTCGACCTCGTCGAGGATGTCGAGCGGCGCGCGCACTTCGCGGTCCATCTTGTTCACGAAGGTGATGATGGGCGTGTCGCGCTGGCGGCAGACCTCGATCAGGCGGCGCGTCTGCGCCTCCACGCCGTTGGCCGCGTCGATCACCATGAGCGCCGAATCCACGGCCGTGAGCACGCGGTAGGTGTCTTCAGAAAAATCCTTGTGGCCGGGCGTGTCGAGCAGGTTGATGACGTGCTCGCGGTAGCTCATCTGCATCACGCTCGAGGCCACCGAAATGCCGCGCTGCTTTTCGATCTCCATCCAGTCGCTGGTGGCGTGGCGGCTGGCTTTGCGGCCCTTGACGGCGCCGGCGATCTGGATCGCGCCCGAAAACAGCAGCAGCTTTTCCGTCAGCGTGGTCTTGCCTGCGTCGGGGTGGGAGATGATGGCAAAAGTGCGGCGGCGCCGCGTTTCTGAGGCGTAGGACACGGGGTTCTCGGGTGTGGAGCCCCGCGCGGCGCAGCAGAGGCAGGCGGGGCAGGGCGGCGCGCTGGCCGCAGGGGGCGCGATTTTATCGAGGAAAGGGGGCGTTTGCGGGCGTTTGCGCGCGTTCAGGGATGCAGCGCGGCCGTGATTGAACCCAGATTGTCCATCAGGCGGCGCTGCGCGCCTCATGGACAATCTGGGTTGAAGGGCTCCCCGCCTCTCAGGTGCGCATTAGCAAGTCGGTCTCGAAGTCGTGCAGAAACTGCTCCTGCATAGAGGTCTGCACGTAGGAGCGGTTGATCTGGCGCAGGCGTTCGAGAGCGCTTGCGGCGCTGAGGCCGCCCTCGCGGATCAGCCAGGCGGCAAGCACGGTGCCGGTGCGGCCCAGCCCGGCTTTGCAGTGTACGGCGACGACATTCCCTGCATCCAAGAGCAGTTGCATGCGCCGCAGCAGCATGTAGGTCTGGGGGATAGAGGGGGTCTCGCGGTCGAAGATCGGCAGATGGATGTTCGTCAGACCATGGCTTGCGAGCGCCTGCTGATCGAGGTCGCGCTCGGTGAGCGTGACGAGGTGCGTGATGCCCACGCGGCGCAGCAAGTCGAGGTCGTAGTCCATGGGGCTGCTGATGCCCGGCTCGGCACAGCCCGCAAGGCGTCCCGCCACGATCCAGTGAAAGCCCGCAGGGCCGCGCGAGGCGGGGACGACATCCGCTCCGACGCTGGCAGCAATGGCGACCCCGTGGGGAGACGTAGGCGGCAGCGGGGCGTAGCGGCGCGCGGCAACCGCCATGCCAGGTGCAGAGGGGTCGTCAGCGGCGGCGTCTGCCGAGGCAGGCCGGGAAACCGCTTGGGGCTTCGCCGTGGGTTCGGCTTGCCGTGTGACGGGTGTGCCGGCAGACGATGGCGCTGGTACGGGCTCGGGCACGAGGCCGGGGATGAGAGTGGGCGGCGCGACTGCAGCTTCCTCTGCCTGGCGTAAAAACGGCGCGATTGCCTCCAATGCTGCGGCCGGCAGGGGCGGGGGTGCCTCGACGCTGGGGTCGAGGTCTTCAGGGCGCGCATCGGGCGAGGCGATGGCAAGGCTGCCACTGCGCACGAATTGCTGCACCCAAGGGTTGTCGTTGTAGGGGCTGAAGAACCGCGCACAGTCCTGGTGCGCCAGCACCCGCCCGCCGCCGAGCAACACGATGCGGTTCGCAAGTTGCCGCGTCTGACCCTGGTGGTGCAGCACGACGAACAGCCGCGTCCTTTGTCCGAGCACGCGAAGCCAATCCATCAACCAGCGCGCCGCGCCTTCTGGCAGTCCGTAGGTCGGCTCATCGATGCAGAGCAAGGGCGGCGCTGTGGCTGCGTGCGAGAGGATGTTGGCGGCGCGTTGCTGCTCCAGCGGCAGGGACAGCATCGCCTCATCGAGGCGGGGCGCCAGATTGCTAAGACCGTGTAATTCGAGCAATTGTTGCGCGAATGCGTTCCACGCCGCGGGGGCGCGCTCCTCCTGCTGGCGGGCGTGAAAGATCAGCGCATCGCGCAGTGTTGCCTTGAGTACGGCGGCATGCTGCTGCACGAGTGCGGGACGATGTTGTGCGATCGGCTCGCCGAGCACGAGCGCTTGGCCCCAAGTGCGAAAAAGAGCATTGCTTTGCGTGAGTCCCGCGAGCGAGCGCAGCAGGGTGGACTTGCCGCCCTTTACCGGCCCCATGAGCACGTCTATGCCCTGGGCGGGCAAGTCCAGATCGACGCTGGCGAGCACGACGCGTGTGCCGAAGGAGGCGCCCCAGCCGCGCAGCGCCAGCACATCGGCCGGCGTGGGCGCTTGCATCAGACGGCCGATTCGAGTTCGGGCATCGCCATGCGCGCCTTGGTCAGTGCCATGCCAAGGTTGGCCGTGCGGCGGCAGACGAACACGGCCACGTAATCCTGGTAGCGCTTGCCGCGCAGAAAGACGTGGAGCAGGTTGTCGCTGTTCACCACGATCTCCTGAAAATAGTGGTGCCCATCATCGGGCACGCCGCGCGCCTTCTTGAACAACTTTTCGATCATGGTGATGTTTTGCCCGGCAAACAGGTCTGCCGTGGCGGCTGCG
This sequence comes from Extensimonas soli, assembly GCF_029211265.1. Classification (GTDB taxonomy): domain Bacteria; phylum Pseudomonadota; class Gammaproteobacteria; order Burkholderiales; family Burkholderiaceae_C; genus Extensimonas; species Extensimonas soli. The sequence continues at coordinate 27,825 of NZ_JARGEL010000006.1, forward strand.
ACCAGTTCGATGACCTCCTGCGGGTGCGAATCCACGGTTTTGACGGCCAGCAACATGCCAGAGCCTATATCCACATAGCCACCGGCGACGCATTCTGGAATGGTCGAGATCAGGGCTGCGAGTTTGGCGTCGAGTGACATGAGTGTTTCCTTGGTTGCGGTAGATGAAAGTAGCGGATGGCTTCAGGCTTCAGGAGGCTGCCATGGCTTTTGCGCTGCTTGTCGTTCTCGACCCTTTGCGCAGGCCCTTGGCTGAACGCCCTCTGAAGCGCCATCATAAATCCCGATTGCAGGGCTCGACAATGGCGATGTACTGAATTATGCGCAAACCGGGCGCGACCTCAGCCCGCAAAGCGCGGCGCGCGTTTTTCGATGAAGGCGCGCACGGCCTCGTGGTTGTCGGCGGTGGTGTGCGCGAGCGCCTGGTAGCCGGCCGAGAGTTCAAGCAGCGATTCGAGCGAGCTGCGTTCGCCCTCGCGCAGCAGGCGCTTGGTCATGCGCAGCACGCCGCCGGGGTTGGCGGCGATCTTGCGCGCGAGCGTGAGCGCCTCGTCCAGCAGGCGCTCGTGCGGCACCACGCGCGACACCAGGCCGCAGGCCAGCGCCTGCTGCGCGTCGAGCGCCTCGCCCGTGAAGGCCATTTCGGCCGCCTTGGACATGCCCACGGCGCGCGGCAGCAGCCAGGCGCCGCCGTCGCCGGGGACGATGCCGACCTTGACGAAGCTCTCGGCAAAAGTGGCCTTTTCCGAGGCGATGCGGATGTCGCACATGCAGCTCAGGTCCAGCCCGGCGCCGATCGCGGGGCCGTTGACGGCGGCGATCACGGGCACGTCGAGGTTGTAGAGCGCCTTGGGCAGGCGCTGGATGCCGTTGCGGTATTCCTCGCGGACGGCTTCGGGCTGCAGGTCGGGGCTTTGAAAGCGCAGCATGTCCTTGACGTTGCCGCCCGAGCAGAACGCCGGGTCGGCGCCCGTGACGATGACCGCGCGCACGCTGCGGTCGAGTGCGATGTCGGCGCAGGCCTGCACGAATTCGGCCACTGCGGTGTTGCCCGTGAGCGCGTTGCGCGTCTCGGGCTGGTTCATGGTCAGCGTGACGATGGCGCCGTCGCGGGTGATCTTGAGGAATGGATTGCTCATGGTGTGATAGCTGGAAGGGAAGGTGAATAAAGGGCTGGATGGCAAAAAGGCCTCAACCCAGATGGTTCATTGGGACGCTGGATGATGGCGAGGCGGCTGGCGCGGCAGTTTGGTCGCGGCTGAGGAGTGCATGGCCGTTGCCATGGACGACGAAGCCGCGGCCAAAATGACCGATAGACGTCCGCCAGCGCCCGCGTAGGTGCGAAGCACCGCCCAATGAACCATCTGGGTTCAAGCCACGTCGGTCACGGCGCGCAGCAGGTCCAGGCTCAGCGCGTCGCGCCGTTCGAGCAGCGCCTGGCCGACGACGTCGTGCCAGTACGACTCCGAGCCCGCCGCCTGGCGCCAGTTGTGCAGACGGCGCGTGTAAAGCTGCAGGTCGAATTCGGCCGTGAAGCCGATGGCGCCGTGGATCGAGTGGGCGAGCGCTGCGACTTCGAGCGCGGCCTCGCTGGTGCGCGCCTTGGCCACGGCGGCGCGCAGGCGCTCGGGCTGCACGCCCGGCGCACGCAAACCCAGTTGCGCGGCCATGCGCGCGGCGAAGCTGTGCTCGGAGATCACGGCAAGCTGGTGCTGTATGGCCTGGAACTTGCCGATCGGCTTGCCGAACTGCTGGCGCTCGTTCGCGTACTGCAGCGTGCGCGTGAACACGGCCATGAGTGCGCCGGCGATCTGCGCGGCGTAGAGCGCGGCCTGCAGCGTGCGCAGGTCGTGCGTGCCGGGCACGGGCGTGGCGGCGTCCCACGCGCTGGCGGGCCACTGCAGCGTGGCGTCCAGGCAAAAGCCCGCGGGCAGGCGCTCGGCGCCGGCCGTGGGCAGCAGCCGGCATGCGCCCTTGCCCAGATTGTCCAGGCGCGCCACCAGCACCCAGTCGGCGACCGCGCCCAGGCGCACGTTGGCGCAGCGCAGCGCACCGCCCGCAGCGCTGCCGACGGCGCTGGCTTCGGCGAGCGTGATGGCGCCCGCGGGCCGCGCCACACCGGCCGCCGCGAGCAGGCCGCGCGCGAGCAGGGTTTCGCCGAGTGGCAGCGGCAGCGCGTGCGCGCCGCACTGCATGAGCACGCCTTGCACGTCGGCCAGGCACAGGCCCGCGCCGCCGGCGGCCTCGGGCACGAGCGCGTCGGCAAAGCCGGCGTCTTCGAGCTGCTGCCACAGCGCCGCGTGCGCGCCCCCGGCTTCGATCGCGCGCACCACCTGCGGGGTGCATTGCGCACTCAGCAACTGCTGTACGGCGTCGGAAAAAAGATCATCCATGGTCTCGCTCCTCTCGTGCATGGCGCCTCGGGAAAGGTGTCAAAATGCTATTGAAAACATTGCAAAAACCTTGAGGCGAAATAGGCATATAGCGCTTATAGGTTCAGCGCAAGCAGCTATCGATTCGATATGAAAATTTCCAAAAAACTGCGGGCTGCAGGGGTGCGCGCCAGGGCGCTTCAGCGCAGCCCCAGGCCGCGCGCGATCATGCCGCGCAGGATGTCGCGCGTGCCGCCGCGCAGCGAGTAGCAGGGCGCCACCAGCGTCACGTAGTTGAGCGTCTGCAGCAGCTCGAGCGGCACCGCGTCGCTGTCGCTGCGCGCAAACAGGTCGTCGGCGATGGCGGCGGGGATGAGCTGTTCCACGCCCGTGCCCAGGTCTTTGACCAGCGCGGCCTCGACGATGGGGCTCTCGCCGCGCGTGAGCTTTTCCGTCACGGCGATCGAGAGCGCGCGCAGCGGCGCGAGCTGGCTCATGATCTTGCCTGCCAGGCGCTGCGCCGCGGGCGTGTGGCCCGCGGGCGTGCGGATGTAGGCGAGCCAGGTGTCGAAGAGCACGATGCTCGAATACAGGCGCTCGGGCCCGCTGCGCTCGAACGCGAGCTCGGCCGTGACCTGCTCCCAGCCCTTGCCCTCCTCGCCCACGAGCGCGTCGGGCGCGAGTTGCACATTGTCGAAAAACACCTCGCAAAAATGCTGGTCACCGGCCAGGTCGGTGATCGGGCGCACCGTGACGCCCGGCAGCGACAAGTCGACGATGAGCTGCGACAGCCCCTGGTGCCGGTCCTGCGGCGTGCCGCTGGTGCGCACGAGCGCGATCATGTAGTGGCAGTTGTGCGCGTTCGTGGTCCAGATTTTTTGCCCGTTGAGCAGCCAGCCCTGCGCGTTGCGCTCGGCGCGCGTGCGCACGCTGGCCAGGTCCGAGCCCGAGCCCGGCTCGCTCATGCCAATGCAAAAAAAGGCCTCGCCGCGGCAGATTTTGGGCAGGTAAAACTGCTTTTGCGCTTCGCTGCCGTACTTGAGCAGCAGCGGGCCGCTTTGGCGGTCGGCGATCCAGTGCGAACCCACGGGCGCGCCGGCGTTGAGAAACTCTTCCACCAGCACGTAGCGCGCAAACGCGCTGCGCCCGGCGCCGCCGTAAGCGGGCGCAAACGTGATGCCCAGCCAGCCCTGGTGCGCAAGCGCACGGCTGAACGCCGGGTCGCAGCCCGTCCAGGACTTGGCGCGGATGTGCGCAGGGACGTCCTTGAGCGCTTCGGCCAGAAAAGCGCGCACCTGCGTGCGCAGCGCCTCGTCTTCGGGCGGAATGGCGGTGAGGTCCAAAGAGGAAAGCTGGTTCATGCCGGCACCTCGGGGTGGAAAGAAAAAAGCAAGAGCGAAAGCATGGCGGCTCCAAAAGGCAACAGCGTCGAATCTACCAAAGGTTTGTTAGATACCTTGGGGAGATTGTGCCTGTTTGGGCAGCATGGGGCGATACCCTGCGCGGCCCACCATGGGCCTGGGCCCGGTTACAAAAGATCGCCGTCCACGTAAAACCAGCGACCGTTTTCGCACGTGAAACGGCTGCGCTCATGCAGGCGCACGCCGTGCCCGGACTCGCGGCAGCGAGCCACAAATTCGACTTCGGCCCGGTCTGCGGCCGTGAGACGCTGGCTGCGCACCGTGAGGCCCAGCCAGCGGGTGGCGGGGTCGAGCTGGAGCTGCGCGGGGCGGGTGCTGGTGTGCCAGGTGGCCAGCAGGTAGTCGGCCCGCAGGCGCACGAAGGCGGTGTAAGAACCTGTTCATGACCTTTTCGTGGGGTACGCATGGCAGCAAACGGCCACGATCTAGGCGCCCGGCGCCGCCCATGCTGGCGGCCTGGGCAAGGCGGGCAACGACGAGCGTGGCCGTTTGCTGCCATGCCCTTCGGGTTGCCCCGCAAAGGCAGCGTCTGCGGCGTTGCCCATCCTCGCCGCACATCAGTGCGACTTGCGGTGGGCGCCTTGCAGCCACTGCCTTTGCGGGGCAACGTACCCCATGAAAAGATCATGAACAGGTTCTAACGCGAGCGCATCAGGCTTTCGGGGTCCGGCGCGGGGCAGTCCTCGTGCTCGAGGTAGCGCCCGCAACAGGCGGAATAGGCCAGGGGGCGCTGCCTGTTATCGCGGCGGCCGCAAGGGCAAGGGGAGGCATCGTGTGTTGTGGGCATGGGTATCAGAGAGCGGCTTGGGGACGAAGGCTGCGCCGCAGCGGCCGATTTTCGCCTCGTGCGCCCGACCCAAGCCAGGAGCCAGCACGCACAGGAGGTCGGCAAAAAATTGTGGATAACTTTGGGGCAAGCTACAATCCGCAGCCCCACGCCGTTCCTCCTATCCACAGTTTCGAGCCCAGCCTGCAATGTCCGAGGAACCTCTTTCCAGCGCCGTCCAAGACCGTTTCGATCTGACCGAGCCCCCTGCAGATCGCCAGGACCGGCGCCATGCCAAACCCTCTGAAACGCCCCACGCCGAGCCCCTGACGGACGCGGCGGCTGCGGGCCAGGGTTTGTGGCAGGCGTGCCTGGAGCAGCTTGCGCAAGACCTGCCCGAGCAGCAGTTCAACACCTGGATCAAGCCCTTGACGGCGCAGGTGGCCGAGGATTTTTCCCGGCTCACGCTGTTCGTGGGCAACCGCTTCAAGCTCGACTGGGTGCGTGCCCAGTATGCGGGCCGCATCACCGCGCTGCTCGAGGCCTTGTCGGGCCAGGCCATGGCGCTGGAGCTCGCGCTCGCGCCGCGTGAGGCGGCAGCGCGCCCGGTCATGCGCAGTGCAGCTGCCGTGGCGCCCGCGCCGCAGGGGGCCCGGTCCGGCCCGGCCGAAGCGGCGCCGGCGGACGCTGGCGAAAACCTCGAAAGTCCCGGCGGCGCCCAGCGCACGCGGCTCAACCCGGCACTGACCTTCGACACCCTGGTGGAGGGCTCGGCCAATCGCATGGCGCGCTCGGCGGCCCTGCACGTGGCGACCCGGCCGGGGCACCTCTACAACCCCTTGTTCATCTACGGTGGCGTCGGCCTCGGCAAGACGCACCTCGTGCACGCGGTGGGCAACCAGCTGCTGCAGGAGCGCCCCGAGGCCAAAGTTCTCTACATCCATGCCGAGCAGTTTGTCTCGGATGTGGTCAAGTCGTACCAGCGGCGCACTTTCGACGACTTCAAGGCGCGCTACCACGGGCTCGATTTGCTGCTGATCGACGATGTGCAGTTCTTTGCCAACAAGGACCGCACGCAGGAAGAATTCTTCAACGCCTTCGAGGCGCTGCTGGCCAAAAAAAGCCACATCGTGATGACCAGCGACACCTACCCCAAGGGGCTGGCCAACATCCACGAGCGCCTGGTGTCGCGCTTCGATGCCGGGCTCACGGTGGCCATAGAGCCGCCCGAGCTCGAAATGCGCGTGGCCATCCTGATCAACAAGGCGCGCGCCGAAGGGGCCGAGATGCCCGAGGAGGTGGCGTTTTTCGTGGCCAAGAACGTGCGCTCCAACGTGCGCGAGCTCGAAGGCGCGCTGCGCAAAATCCTGGCGTATTCGCGTTTCAACCAGAAAGAGGTCTCCATCCAGCTCGCGCGCGAGGCGCTGCGCGACCTGCTGTCGATCCAGAACCGGCAGATTTCCGTCGAAAACATCCAGAAGACCGTGGCCGACTACTACAAGATCAAGGTGGCCGACATGTATTCCAAAAAGCGGCCCGCGAGCATCGCGCGGCCGCGCCAGATCGCCATGTACCTGGCCAAGGAGCTCACGCAAAAGAGCCTGCCCGAAATCGGTGAACTCTTCGGCGGGCGCGACCACACCACCGTGCTGCACGCCGTGCGCAAGATCGCTGGCGAGCGCCAGCAGCTTACCGAGCTCAACCAGCAGCTGCACGTGCTGGAGCAAACCCTCAAGGGCTGATGGGCAAAGATTGACCATTGGGCTGCGGCCACCGCCGGCAAAGCGGGCAAAATGCGGGGCTTTGCCGTGCAGGCTGCGACAGCGCAGGCCTGGGGCCGCCGTGGCGCGGCCACCAGCGCCCGCCGGCACCCTTGCGCGCAGCGTTTCCACCATTGATGCAGAGGTAGACATGATCGTCCTGAAGGCCACACAAGACAAAGTGCTCGCGGTATTGCAAGCCGTCAGCGGCATCGTCGAGCGCCGCCACACCGTGCCCATCCTGGCCAATGTGCTGATCCGCAAGACGGGCGGCGCGCTGCAGCTCACGACCAGCGACCTCGAGGTGCAGATTCGCACCACGGCCGAGCTCGGCGGCGACGCGGGCGACTTCACCACCACGGTGGGGGCGCGCAAACTCATCGACATTTTGCGCACCATGCCGGCCGACCAGACGGTGAGCCTGGAGTCCTCGGGCGACGGCAAGCTGATCCTCAAGGGCGGCAAGAGCCGCTTCACGCTCGCCACCCTGCCAGCCGAGGACTTCCCGCTCGTGCAGGAGGCCGCGTTCGGCCCCGCGTTCAGCGTGCCGCAAAAAGTGCTCAAGGACTTGCTGCGCCAGGTCTCGTTCGCCATGGCGGTGCAGGACATTCGCTACTACCTCAACGGCATCTTGTTCGTGGCCGAGGGGCGGCAGCTCAGCCTCGTGGCCACCGACGGCCACCGCATGGCCATGGCCAGCGCCATGCTCGAAGTCGAGGTGCCCAAGCAGGAGGTGATCCTGCCGCGCAAGACCGTGCTCGAGCTGCAGCGCCTGCTCTCCGACGCGGGTGGCGAGCAGCAGCCGCAAATCGAGCTGCAGTTCGCCGGCAACCAGGCGCGCTTCACCTTCGGCGGCATGGAGTTCGTGACCAAGCTCGTCGAGGGCAAATTCCCCGACTACCAGCGTGTGGTGCCGCGCAACCACCCCAACATCGTCGTGCTCGGCCGCGCGCCCCTGCTGGCCAGCCTGCAGCGCGTGGCCATCATGACCACCGACAAGTTCAAGGGCGTGCGCCTGAACATCGAGCCCGGCACCTTGCGCGTGGACAGCAACAACAACGAGCAGGAAGAGGCCGTCGATGAGCTCGACATCGACTACGGCGGCGAATGCATAGAGATAGGCTTCAACGTCACCTACCTTATCGACGCGCTCTCCACGCTCGACGACGAGCTGCTGCAGCTCGCGCTGCTCGATGGCAACAGTTCGGTGCTCATCACGCGGCCCGGGCACGACGACTTCAAGTACGTGCTCATGCCCATGCGCATTTGAAGCCCGCCCAAACCCACGATTTTTCGGCTCACGATTGCTACCAATTGCATAGCTTTTTGCGCTTGATGAGCCTGCGCAAAAGGCATATTTGATGATGAAACCCCTGGAAGCAGCGCCTTCCTTCGGACCCAAGGCCCCCATGACCGCTGAATCCACGCAACCCGATCCCGCCGCGCAGGGTGCCGGCGTGCCTGCGCCGCAGGGCGACACCCCCGCCGATGCCGGAGCCAATGCCGGCGACAGCTACGGCGAAGGCGCCATCACCATCCTCGAGGGTCTCGAAGCCGTGCGCAAGCGCCCCGGCATGTACATCGGCGACACCTCGGACGGCACAGGCCTGCACCACCTGGTGTTTGAAGTGGTCGATAACTCCATCGACGAAGCCCTGGCCGGCTTCTGCGACGACATCGTCGTCACCATCCACACCGACAACTCGGTGTCGGTGATCGACAACGGGCGCGGCATCCCCACCGGCGTCAAGTGGGACGACAAGCACGAGCCCAAGCGCAGCGCCGCCGAGATCGCGCTGACCGAGCTGCATGCGGGCGGCAAGTTCAACCAGAACAGCTACAAGGTCTCGGGCGGGCTGCACGGCGTGGGCGTGAGCTGCGTCAACGCGCTGAGCCAATGGCTGCGCCTCACGGTGCGCCGCGACGGCAAAAAGCACTTCATTGAGTTCCGCCGCGGCGTGCCCGTCGATGCCGTCGAAGAGCTCATCGACGGCGTGGCCGTGCGCAAGATGCGCGAGCTGGGCCCCACCGACAAGCGCGGCACCGAGGTGCACTTTCTGCCCGACCCCGAAATCTTCAAGGAAAACTTCGACTTCCACTATGAGATTCTTGCGCGGCGCCTGCGCGAGCTGAGTTTTCTGAACAACGGCGTGCGCATCCGCCTGTGCGACGAACGCACCGGCAAAGAGGACGACTTTTCCGGCGTGGGCGGCGTGCGCGGCTTCGTCGAATTCATCAACAAGGGCAAAACCCCTTTGCACCCCACACCGTTCTACGCCACGGGCGAGCGCCCGGCCGAGGCCTACGGCGGCATCCCCGGCACGCACATCGGCGTCGAGGTTGCGATGCAGTGGAACAACAGCTACAGCGAGCAGGTGCTGTGCTTTACCAACAACATCCCGCAGCGCGACGGCGGCACGCACCTGACCGGCCTGCGCGCCGCGATGACGCGCGTCATCAACAAATACATCGAAGAAACCGAACTCGCCAAAAAAGCCAAGGTCGAGGTCACGGGCGACGACATGCGCGAGGGCCTGTGCTGCGTGCTCTCGGTCAAGGTGCCCGAACCCAAATTCAGCAGCCAGACCAAAGACAAACTCGTGTCCAGCGAAGTGCGCGCGCCCGTCGAAGACATCGTCGGCAAGCTGCTCAGCGACTACCTGCAAGAGCACCCGGCCGATGCCAAGCTGATCTGCGGCAAGATCGTCGAAGCCGCACGCGCGCGCGAGGCCGCGCGCAAGGCGCGCGAGATGACGCGGCGCAAAGGCGTGCTCGACGGCATGGGCCTGCCCGGCAAGCTCGCCGACTGCCAGGAAAAAGACCCGGCGCTGTGCGAGATCTACATCGTCGAGGGCGACTCGGCCGGCGGCTCGGCCAAGCAGGGGCGCGACCGCAAGTTCCAGGCCATTTTGCCGCTGCGCGGCAAGATCCTGAACGTGGAAAAGGCGCGCTACGAAAAGCTTCTCACGAGCAACGAAATCCTCACCCTCATCACCGCGCTGGGCACGGGCATAGGCAAGGCCGGCGGCAGCGGCGGCAGTGACGACTTCGACGTCGCCAAGCTGCGCTACCACCGCATCATCATCATGACCGATGCCGACGTCGATGGCGCGCACATCCGCACGCTGCTGCTCACCTTTTTCTACCGCCAGATGCCCGAGCTGGTCGAGCGTGGCCACATCTACATCGCGCAGCCGCCGCTGTACAAAGTCAAGGCCGGCAAGGAAGAGCTCTACCTCAAGGACGGCGCCGCGCTCGATGGCTTCTTGCTGCGCATCGCGCTGCACCAGGCCAGCGTGTTCACGGGCAGCGCCGGCGCGCGCACGCTCGCGGGTGACGAGCTCGCCGCGCTCGCGCGCAAGCACCAGGCCGCCGAGGGCGTGATCGCGCGCCTGGGCGCCTTCATGGACGCCGAAGCGCTGCGCGCCGTGGCCGACGGCGTCGCGCTGAACCTCGACGACCTGGACGCCGCTGCGCACAGTGCCGCCACGCTGCAGGCCGCGCTGCGCGCGCTCAACCCCACGGGCGTGCCTGCAGAGGTCACGGCCGAGTTCGACCCGCGCACCGACAAACCGCTGCTGCGCATCAGCCGCCGCCACCACGGCAACGTCAAGAGCAGCGTGATCACGCAGGACTTCGTGCACGGCGCCGACTACGCTGCGCTGGCCGAAGCCGCGCACACCTTCCGCGACCTGCTCGGCGAGGGCGCCAAGGTCCTGCGCGGCGAGGGCGAGCGCCAGAAGGAAGAAAAAGTCAGCGACTTCCGCCAGGCCATGAAGTGGCTGCTGGCCGAAGCCGAGCGCACCACCAGCCGCCAACGCTACAAGGGCCTGGGCGAGATGAACCCCGAGCAACTGTGGGAAACCACCATGGACCCGGCCGTGCGCCGCCTGCTGCGCGTGCAGATCGACGATGCCATCGAAGCCGACCGCGTGTTCACCATGCTCATGGGCGACGAGGTCGAGCCGCGGCGCGACTTCATCGAAACGAACGCGCTGCGGGCGGCGAATATCGACGTGTGAGCCCCCTTTGCTTTGTAGAGAGACGCAGATGCGTCTCTCTACAGGTGAGAAAGCGAACCTCCAAAGCCGAGAGGGACAGGCACATGTGCGCGCCATGTCCAGAAGCCCTGGTCTGCCCCCGTCGGGGGGCATTTGGCGAAGGCGAATTTGCCAGCTTCGTGCAGCGCCCGAGCGCATGACGAAATGCACCCTTGAATGACTGAGGTATGACTTTGCAGACACCCCGAGAAACGGCTGAATTGGATGAAGGGAGTGAGAGCTGGTCACCCGGTGTCATTCGCCGCAGTGTGGGCATCGCTGGTGCGGTCGTATTGGCTAGCCTGGTCTACACCCTGCCCCCGTTCGACGAAGCCGCCCGCAAAGGTCTGGCACTGCTGGCTTTCATCGGCGTGCTCTGGCTCACCGAAGCGCTGGACCTGGCGGTGACTGCGCTGCTCGTTCCGCTGGGCGCGCTGGTTCTGGGTATCCCCGGTCTGACCACCACCTCGGCGCTGGCGCCCTTTGCCGACCCGATTGTGTTTCTCTTTCTGGGCGGCTTCGCTCTGGCCACGGCATTGCAGGTGCAGAAGCTCGACCGCAAGATGGCCGCCCTGTTGCTCTTGCTGTCACGTGGCCACTTTGGCTGGGCGGTGGTGCTGCTGTTTCTGGCGACGGCGGTCTTGTCCATGGGCATCAGCAACACGGCCACTGCCGCGATGATGCTGCCGCTGAGCTTGGGCATTCTCGGTGCGCTGGATGATGCGTCCGACCGCCGAACGCATGCCTTTGTGCTCCTGGGTGTTGCCTATGCCGCCAGCATCGGGGGCATCGGCACCTTGGTGGGCTCGCCCCCCAACGCCATCGCTGCGCGGGCGGCGGGCATCGACTATGCCGAATGGCTGCGCATTGGCTTGCCGATGGTGGCCGTCCTGCTGCCGCTGATGTTCGTGACCCTGTGGTGGGTGTTGCGGCCGACGCTGAACCGGCGGTTTGTGCCCGATGTCGTGCCAGTACCTTGGACGCCGAACATGGTGCTGACGCTTGTGGTGTTTGGCCTGACGGTCTTGGGGTGGACCTTTGGCACCAGCCCGCTCAAGGCCGCGGGTATCCAGAGTCCAGACACCTTCGTCGCCATGGCTGCGGCCGTGGCCTTGGTGGCCTTGCGTCTGGCGGCTTGGAAAGACGTGGTCCAGCACACCGATTGGAGTGTGCTCCTGCTGTTTGGTGGGGGGCTCGCGTTGGGCAAGGTGCTGGACCTGTCTGGCGCTTCTCTGGCGATGGGGCACGCCACGTCCAATGCCCTGCAGGGCACCCACCCAATCCTGGTGGTGTTGGCGGTAGCCACTTTCATGGTGCTCTTGTCGGAGTTCGCCAGCAACACCGCTGCGGCGGCCTTGATGGTGCCCATCTTCGGCGCGATGGCCAGGCAGATGGGACTGTCTGCGGAGCTCCTTGTGGTGGTGGTGGGCCTGGCAGCCTCGTTCGGTTTTGCTTTGCCAGTGGCCACACCGCCGAATGCCATGGTGTTCGGTACCGGGATGGTGACCCAGCGCAGGATGCTGCGCGCCGGCATGGCCCTGGACGTGGTGTGCATCCTCGTCCTCACGGCGTGGGGAATACTCAAGTTGGGCTGAATCTGCGGCTGGATGTGGCTTTCCCAGAGTGGCCAACCGTGGTGGGGCCGACACCAATGGAATAGCGTTCTCGGTATGGAAGGGCGCTCAAGGGGAGATGCCCTGGGCGCGGGCCTGGGCAAAGGTTATCGATATTCAATATTTCAATAAATGCTAAAGTGTCGAGATGGAAATTGGTAGCTACTGCCGCAGCCGTGGGAGTGACATTCTCTGTCGGGCTTGATGCGTTGCCGCCCACTGTGATGCCAGACCGCACCAACCACGTCTCCTGGGAGCACTTTGATGAACGAACCTGATGTGGTCAAGGCGCTGGGCGCGCTGGCGCAGGAGACCCGGCTCAAGCTGTTTCGCCTGCTGGTGGTGGCTGGCAAGGACGGCCTGACGCCGAGTCACATGGCCGAAAGACTCGAGGTCGCGCCAGCCGCGCTGTCCTTTCACCTGAAGGAGCTCAGCCATGCCGGTCTGGTGACGTCCGAGCGGGAGGGGCGACGCATCATTTACCGGGCGGAGTTCGCAGCCATGGATGCCCTGCTGGCATTTCTGACGGCCGAATGTTGTCAGGGGCAGCCTTGCCTAAATGCGCCCACCACGGCCTGCACTAATGTGCTGAAAAGGCTTTGCTGAAAGTTTCCTTGCAAGGCCGTTGCGTGTTTTACGGCGGCGGCCTTGTCTGTTTCACATCGCGTTTCTCGAAAGTTGAATCATGGGTTTGTTTGAGCGTTTTTTGACCGTGTGGGTGGCGCTGGGAATCGGGGCTGGCGTCGGACTCGGCCTATGGTTGCCTGGCTTGTTTGAGGCGGTTGCGGCTCTGGAGTACGCCCAGGTCAATTTGGTGGTGGCCGTGTTTATCTGGGTGATGATTTACCCGATGATGATTCAGATTGACTGGCACGCGGTCAAGGACGTGGGCAAGCGCCCGCAAGGCCTGCTGCTCACGCTGGTGGTCAACTGGCTCATCAAGCCCTTCACCATGGCGGCCTTGGGCGTACTGTTTTTCCAGCACCTCTTCGCGCCGTGGGTAGACCCGCAGTCGGCTAGCGAATACATCGCCGGCATGATTTTGCTGGGCGTGGCACCGTGCACCGCCATGGTGTTTGTGTGGAGCCAACTGGTCAAGGGCGATGCCAACTACACGCTGGTTCAGGTGTCGGTGAACGACCTCATCATGGTGGTTGCCTTTGCGCCGATTGCCGCGTTTCTGTTGGGCGTGACCGATGTGACCGTGCCGTGGGAAACCCTGGTGCTGTCCACCGTGCTCTACGTGGTGCTCCCCTTGGGCGCCGGCATGTTGACGCGCCATCTGTTGCTCAAGCGTTCGGCACATGCGCTCACCAACTACGTGACCGCGCTCAAGCCCTGGTCGATGGTGGGGCTGATTGCCACCGTGGTGCTGCTGTTTGGTTTCCAGGCACAGACCATCGTGGAGCAGCCGGGTGTGATTGCACTGATTGCGGTGCCACTCATCCTGCAGTCCTACGGCATCTTCTTCATTGCCTGGTGGGGTGCCAAGCTGCTGAAGCTGCCGCATGACGTGGCCGGACCGGCGTGTCTGATTGGCACGTCCAACTTCTTTGAACTGGCCGTGGCGGTGGCCATTTCACTGTTCGGTCTGAACTCCGGCGCTGCGCTCGCCACCGTCGTAGGGGTATTGGTGGAGGTTCCAGTGATGTTGTCGCTGGTAGCCATCGTCAATGCCTGGAGGCCCACAGACCCTCACAACCTCAAAATTTAATCCATCGCCTGAAGCAGCTATGACCGACATCACGATTTATCACAACCCCAATTGCGGCACCTCGCGCAACACCCTGGCCATGATTCGCAACAGCGGGGTGGAACCACAGGTCATCGAGTACCTCAAGACGCCGCCCAGCCGCGAAGAACTGTTGGCTTTGGTGGCGGCCATGGGTCTTAGTCTGCGCGATGTGCTGCGCCAAAAGGGCACGCCTTACGATGCGTTGGGCCTGGGCAACCCGGCACTGACCGAGGCGCAGTTGCTCGACGCCATTGCACAGCACCCTGTCCTGATACAACGGCCCATCGTCAAAACGCCCATGGGCGTGCGCCTGTGCCGGCCTTCGGAGCGGGTGCTGGACATCCTGCCCAATCCCCAACAGGGGCCATTCACGAAGGAGGATGGGGAAGTCGTTGTGGGGCAGGGCGGTCAACGTGACTAAGACATCAACAAAACCCCTGCCGGATTTGCCCGCAGCTGCGCCTGAGCATTTTCGAGTGCCAGACCCAGAGCGGTTTGCCAACCCGGTACGCTCCAACCATCCGCCACGCATCCTCCTGCTGTACGGTTCGCTGCGGGAGCGGTCGTTCAGCCGATTGTTGGTCGAAGAGGCAGCCCGCCTGCTCCAGGCCATGGGTGCAGAGACCAAAATCTTCAACCCCAGCGGCTTGCCTCTGCCGGACGATGCCCCTGACAGCCACCCCAAGGTGCAAGAGCTGCGAAACCTGGCGCAATGGTCCGAAGGCATGGTGTGGTGTTCGCCAGAGCGTCACGGCGCGATGACGGGCATCATGAAGGCGCAGATTGACTGGATTCCGCTCTCAGCAGGCGCTGTACGCCCCACGCAGGGCAAGACCTTGGCGGTGATGCAGGTGTGTGGCGGCAGCCAATCTTTTAACGCGGTGAACCAGATGCGGGTGCTGGGGCGGTGGATGCGGATGCTGACCATCCCCAACCAATCCTCGGTCGCCAAAGCCTTTCAGGAATTTGGTGCCGATGACAGGATGAAGCCGTCGAGTTACTACGACCGCGTGGTCGACGTGATGGAAGAGCTTGTGAAATTCACATGGCTGACGCGCGATGTCTCCCCGTACCTGGTGGACCGCTACAGTGAGCGCAAGGAAACGGCCGAGGAGCTGTCCAAACGGGTCAATTTGACCAAGGCCACATGACGCACTTGGGAGTAGGTTGAACCCAGATTGTCCATTAGGCGGCGCTGCGCGCCTACGCGGGCGCCGGCGGCCGTCTGCCGGTCATTTGGGCCGCGGCAAAGCAACCCGTCATTGCGAGCCTCGCAGGGGCGCGGCAATCCAGTCCTGTCCATGGCGGCGTGCGCAGGCGCTGTTGCGCAGGCCCCATGGATTGCCACAGGCCTTCGGCCCTCGCAATGACGGGAAACGATCAGCCCGCGTCCTCATGGCGTCGTTCAGAGGGCCGCCGGTTGCTCCGCCAGGATCGCCTGCACACCGAGCCGCGCGGCCTCGATGGCGCCGGCGACATAGCCGGGGAATTGGGGAGACCACTCGCTGCCCACGCCCACAAGGCGTGCGCGCCAGTCGCCGTCGGCAATGGTGGCGGGCGGTGGCGATGCGTGGCCATCGACAGCCTCTTGGTCGCTCGCCGTAGCGGTCAGCTCGTCGAGCGCCCAGTCCTTGATGAACTCCGCCCTGGGCGCAGCCGCTTGGGGCCCAAACAGCCGTGCGAACTGCGCGCGGCAGTGGCCGATGAGGGCCTCCTGCGCAACGCCTCGTCTGACAACCGCCGGCACCGCGAAGAAGCCGAACAGCGCCGCACTGCCGCCAGGCATCGAGGCATCGTGAATCTCCCCCAGAGGGCCGCGAGCACTGCGGGCCTCGCCGGAAAGCCCCGCCTCGCGCCAGAACGGCGTGTCATAGACCGCCACGTACTTCGCATGCGGCGCCATCCACGTCGCGGTGTGCTGCCATGTGCGGGCTATGGGCGCGGGCAGCGGGGGCGAGAAGGCGATGCTCTCGTGCGCGAGCCGGGGCGGCACTGCCAGCAGCACCTGCTCGGCGCGAAGCGTGGACAGCGCCCCTGCAGCATCACGGCTCACGACATCGACGTGCCGACCTGCCAGCCGCACCGCCTGCACTTTCTGGCCAACGGCGGTTCGTCCAGCATTCAGGCTGCCATGCAGAGCCTCTACGAGCGTAGCCATCCCGCCGCGCAGCCGCATGGAGGGCGGTGAGGAGCCGTACCCGAAAGTCCGTATCGGCTTCTCGTTGGGCGAGCGCTCAAGCACCATGTCGCCGCTCTCGTGCTGCTCGAACCGCTCGAGCCCCAGCGCGCGCACGAGCTGGTCAAGCTCAGGCTGGAACGCCGGCCAATACCACGTCGGCCCCAGGTCGAAGCGGTCCATCCTCGGGGCGGCCAGGGCGAAGTCTCGACCTTTGGGGCTCAGCGATTGAATCCGCCCACCCAGCGCAGGCCTTGCCTCGAGCAGCACGTAGTCCGTGATGCCGCGCTGCTCAAGGAGGTACGCCGCGTACACGCCCGCCAGGCCGCCGCCGACGATGGCGACGCGCGTGCTGCAAACCGTCATGTCGCTGCCCCCTGCACTGGCAGCCTGTCGGACTTTGGAATCGGCGGCGAATCCGGCAAAAACGGGCCTCGCTGGGGCCCATTCTCGCTATCGACGCCCAAAGTCCGACAGGCTGCTGGGACGGTCTTCACGTACACCGTGGCGCCCTCGTCACCGGCTTGCAGCGACGGGCAGAGCCCCGCCGGAAACCGAAGCCAGGAGCCACTGTCGTAGCGCTGGCCTGCGTTGAGCAGCGCCCCCTGCAGCACCAGCAGCTCCATGCTCGCCGTCCTCGCGGCAGGCATCGGTTGACGGTGCTGGAGCCGCTGGAGCCAGACGGATTCGAACTCGTCGCTGTATAAGCTGCAGATCGCGCCGCCCTGTACCTGCGACCAGCGGGCTGGATCGTTGGTATCGACGCGCAGCGCTGTCGTCTCGGACGGCTGCATCTGGCAGAGCTTCACGAAAATGACCGCGCCTTCGGCGCTCGAAGGCCGATGCGCTGAACCTGGTGGATTGCGCAGGTACCACCCTGCGGGGTAGTCCTGCGTCTCGTCCGAGAACGTGCCGGACAGAACCAGAATCTCCTCGCCGCCAGGGTGCTGGTGGCGAGGAAAGCTCGACTGCGGCGCGTATCGCACGATGCTCGTGGCCCGCGCCACTTCTGCGCCCACACGGTCGAGCATCACGCGCTCGACCCCGGCCTGGGGGGAAGGATGCCACTGGTAGGTGGCGGGCGTGACGATGGCCGGAAGGGAAAAATCGGCGTTGACGTACATATTCTGCTCAAACGGGGTGAACCCGGATTGTCCATGCGGCGGCGCTGCGCACCCGACCACGCCCACCGCCCGAACGCGGGCTGAAAGCTGAAAAATTGCCGTCACGGGCCCTGTGCGAACATGGGGCGGGTTTTGCACCGGGGTGGTCCCCGCAACCCACAACAAAGGACGTGCACATGAGCGCAAGCCAAGTCAGCGCCCTGCTCGCAGGTCTGGCG
The DNA here is from genome assembly GCF_029211265.1 of Extensimonas soli. Classification (GTDB taxonomy): domain Bacteria; phylum Pseudomonadota; class Gammaproteobacteria; order Burkholderiales; family Burkholderiaceae_C; genus Extensimonas; species Extensimonas soli. The sequence goes on from NZ_JARGEL010000006.1 coordinate 45,049, forward strand.
GCCCTGCTGGTGGGGCTCAGGGCGATCTTCAGCCAAAAAATCTCTATCGACTGGGATCACCACGACGAGCCCAACCACTGGGTGTACGGTTGGCGCGCAGTTGCCGTGGGCTGTCTGTGTGTGCTGGGCGCATGCTTGGCATTTGCCGCAGCCGCCGGCAAGTTTGTGTTTTTGGAAAACTGACCGCAACGGCGGGATGGGAGGGTTTTGCCATGAATAGTCCCTGGCCTTTCGACCAAAACCAAGACACCGCAGCCATCACCACGCGCCAGGTGCTGCGTGAGGGCTTGCCGGTACTGAGGGTGGTGCACTACGACGACGACCATTCCTGGGCGTTCACCTGCGGCACGACGGACGATCCGGCCGATGGCTTGGTGGTCGGCATGGGCTGCATGGTGGAGCTCGACCCGACGCTGTACGACATCGCCGACCTGCCCCCCGGCTGGAGCGCCTGGCGCGAGCAGGTGGGCGGCGATTGGAGCATCTACCGCACGGACGATGACGCGTGACTGCAGGGGCATGCAGCCCCCGCGCTGAAATTCTGCGCGCCTTGCGCTATTCTGCGGCGCCCTCAGGCAGGCAGGCAGGCAGGCCTTGCAGGCCGCCCGCCATGCGGTGCGGCTGCGCGGGCTGTGCCGCGCTGTGCTTTGGTCTTTGCTTTGATTACCCCCTCTCGGAGTCCCTCACCATGATCCAACTCACCGTCAACGGTCAGCGGCAACAGGTCGATGTCGCGCCCGATACCCCGCTGCTGTGGGTGCTGCGCGACACCTTGCAGCTCACCGGCACCAAATACGGCTGCGGCCAGGCGCTGTGTGGTGCCTGCACGGTGCACATCGACGGCGTGCCCTCGCGCGCCTGCATGACGCCCGTGTCCGCCGCCGCGGGGCACAAGGTCAGCACCATCGAGGCGATGGAGCAAGATCGCATCGGCCGCGCCGTGCAGGCGGCCTGGCGCAAGCTCGACGTGGTGCAGTGCGGCTACTGCCAGTCGGGCCAGGTGATGAGCGCCGTGGCGCTGCTGGCCACCAACCGCAAGCCCACCGATGCCGACATCGACAGCGCCATGGCCGGCAACCTGTGCCGCTGCGCGACCTACCAGCGCATCCGCGCCGCGATCCACGAAGCCGCGAAAAGCCTCGCGTAATGCAGCAGGAGGACACCATGCCCGACACCACCATCCACAACCTGAGCCGCCGCCGCTTCGTGCAGGGCGCCGCCGCGGGCCTCACGCTGGGCTTCAGCCTGCCGGCCGCGCTCGCCGCAGGCGCTCCCAAGGCAATAGCTGCCAGCGCAGGTGCAGCAAGCGCTGGAGCCACTTTTGAGCCTAATGCCTTCGTGCGCATTGGCAGCGACGACACGGTCACCGTGATCTCCAAACACCTGGAGATGGGCCAGGGCACCTACACGGGGCTCGCGACCATCCTGGCCGACGAGCTCGACGCCGACTGGGCCACGGTGCGCGTCGAGGGCGCGCCCGCCGACGCCAAGCGCTACAACAACCTGCTGTGGGGCCCGGCGCAGGGCACGGGCGGCAGCACGGCCATGGCCAACTCGTGGGAGCAGATGCGCAAGGCCGGCGCCACGGCGCGCGCCATGCTCGTGGCCGCCGCCGCGCGCCAGTGGCAAGTGCCGGCCGAGCAGATTCAAGTGCGCCAGGGCGTGGTGAGCCACCCCGCGAGCGGCCGCAAGGCGCGCTTTGGCCAGCTCGCGCAGGCGGCAGCGGCCGAGGCCGTGCCGGCCAATGTGCGCCTCAAAGACCCCAAAGATTTCACGCTCATCGGCAAGGTCGCGCCGCGCAAGGACACGGCCGAAAAAGTCAACGGCAAGGCGCGCTTCACGCAGGACGTGCACCTGCCCGGCATGCTCGTGGCCGTGGTCGCGCACCCGCCGCGCTTTGGCGCCACCGTGAAGTCGTTGGACGCGAGCCGCGCCAAGGCCGTCAAGGGCGTGGTCGATGTGGTGCAGATTCCGCAGGGCGTGGCGGTGCTCGCGCGCGACACCTGGAGCGCCAAGAAAGGGCGCGACGCGCTCTCGGTCACCTGGGACGAAAGCGCGGCCTTCAAGCTCGGCAGCGAGGAGATTCTGGCGCGCTACCGCGAGCTCGCCAAGCAGCCCGGCGCCGTGGCGCGCAGCGAAGGCCAGGTCGAGCCCGCGCTCGCCCAGGCCGCCAAGGTGCTGACGGCCGAGTTCGATTTTCCCTACCTCGCGCACGCGGCCATGGAGCCCATGAACTGCGTGGTGCAGTTCGACGGCCAGCAATGCGAGGTGTGGAACGGCGAGCAGATGCACACGGGCGACCAGTACGCGCTCGCGGCGCTGTTCGGCATCCCGCCCGAAAAGGTCGTCATCCACATGCTCTACGCGGGCGGCAGCTTTGGCCGGCGCGCGAGCAAGAGCGCCGACTACGTGCTTGAGGCCGCGCAGATCGTCAAGGCCACGGGCGGGCGCGCGCCCGTCAAAATGGTCTGGCTGCGTGAGGACGACATGCGCGCCGCCTACTACCGGCCGCTGAACCACCACCGCCTCGAAGCGGCGCTCGACGCGCAGGGGCGCCTCGTGGGCTGGCGGCACCGGCTCGTGGGCCAGTCCATCATGAAGGGCTCGGCCATGGAGCCCATGATGGTCAAGAACGGCATCGACGCGACCTCGGTCGAGGGCGCCTCCAGCCTGCCCTACGCGATCCCGAACCTGCAGGTAGAGCTGCACACGCCCGAGGACATTCCCGTGCCGGTGCTGTGGTGGCGCTCGGTGGGCTCCACGCACACGGCGTATTCGACCGAGGTCTTCCTCGACCAGGTGGCCAAGGCCGCGGGCAAAGACCCGGTGGCGCTGCGCCTGGAGCTGCTCTCCGCGCATCCGCGCCACGCGGGCGTGCTCAAGCTCGCCGCCGACAAAGCCGGCTGGGGCCAGCCGCTTGCCCCGGGCAAGGACGGCGCGCGCCGCGGACGTGGCGTGGCCGTGCACGAGTCCTTCCGCTCTTACGTGGCGCAGGTGGTCGAAGTCACGGTGGCCAAGGACGGCAGCGTGAAGGTCGACCGCGTGGTCTGCGCGGTCGATTGCGGCGTGGCGATCAACCCCGACAACGTGCGTTCGCAGGTCGAGGGCGGCATAGGCTTTGCCTTGTCGGCCGCGCTGTACGGCGAGATCACGCTCAAGGAAGGGCGCGTGGAGCAGGGCAACTTCGACCAGTACCCGATTTTGCGCATCAACGAAATGCCCAAGGTCGAAACCTACATCGTGCCCTCGGCCGAAGCACCCACCGGCATGGGCGAGCCGCCTGTGCCACCGCTCGCGCCCGCCCTCGCCAACGCCATCGCCGCAGCCACAGGCAAGTGGCTCACGCGCCTGCCGCTGCGCACGGGCGAGCTGGCGGCTTGATGTGACGCGGTTGATGCGGATGCGGTGTCTTGGCGGCTCGGGCGGCGTCGCTCCGCCCAGCGCGCACCATGCCTGAGCCAGCGCCCCAGGCCGCAGGCGGCACCATCGCCGGCGTGCTGCTCGCGGCCGGCATGGGGCGGCGCTTTGGCGGCGACAAGCTGCTGCACCCCCTGCTTGACGGCCAGCCGATCGCGCAGGCCGCGGCGCGCGCGCTGGTCGCCGCGCTCGCGCCGGTGGGCGGCAGCTGCGTCGCCGTGGTGCGCCCCGGCCAGAGCGCGCTCGCGGATTTGCTGGCCGAAGCGGGCTGCACCCTCGTCGAATGCCCCGAGGCCGCGCACGGCATGGGCCACAGCCTGGCCTGCGGCGTGCGCGCAACGCCGCAGGCGTGCGGCTGGCTCGTCGCGCTCGCCGACATGCCGCGCATCGCCCCCCCGAGCTACGCCGCCGTGCGCGACGCGCTGCTGCAAGGCGACGCACGCACCATCGCCGCACCGAGCTGGCAGGGGCAGCGCGGGCACCCGGTGGGCTTCGGGCGCCATTGGTTCGAGGCGCTGAGCCGCCTGCAAGGCGACGAGGGTGCACGCGCCGTGCTCGCTGCTGCGCGCGGCGCGATCACGCTGTGCCCGGTGAACGACGCGGGGGTGTTGCAGGATGTCGATCGTCCTGAGGATTTGGCAGATTTGGGGCGGTAGTGGGATGCGCCTGAAATTGTGAAATGGGGGGCAGCTTCCCATTTCGGGCGCAGGTGATGGGGCGCGGGGAGGATGCCGGGATGTGCGCCCGGCGGCGCACCTTCTTTTCTTGTCTCGCCAAGAAAAGAAGGCAAAAGAAGGCGACCCTGCTGCCTGCGTCCCTGCCCGCCTCGGGGCGGTCAGGGCAACCTGCGGTGCTCACGCCCGGCGGGGTCGCGCGAAACTCGCTGCGCTCAAACAATCGCGCGCCCTTTTCCCGCCGGGCGCTGCGCTCCTCGGCGCAGGCAGAAGGGCGGGGGACACCATACGGGCCTTCGCTGCGCTCGGCCTTTGGGGTTTGGCCTTGGCAGAGAATTGAAGTTTGACCCCAGCCGGATGCGCTCACGGAGTTGGTCGAGCAAGCGGATGGGCGAGAAGCGAGTGTGCCGGGTTTCATGCCTGATTTATGCCTGTAAATGCGTACAGTATCAAGTGCGTAACTCGTTGATGTAGAACAACTTTCAGAAAGATTCTGTGCCAAGAATATCCCGCACTGCCCAGCTTATCCGGCAGTATCTGCGGGATACATTACGTTAGAGCCGACCATTTTTTATGGATACCTAGATGTCACGCAAGAAGATTCCGAACATACCTTTATCTAAACGCTTATCTGGCTTCCAAGCTCCGATCGGCGGCCTTGGCCTCATATTCTGGATCGGTGCCTTCCAAGCTGCCACGTGGGCACACTCCGAAAGTCATCTCATGCTGGCTAATGTGTTATCTGGTTACATCATGGGTTTCGGAACTGCCTTTGCTGGCTGGGTCTTTGTGCACCTTTGGAATGGCAAAGCTGAGCGCTTCATCGAACCAAATGGACTTCTTCGTTGGCTATCAATCGTCACGGTCGGCACAATCTTTCTGTTTGGCCTTGCTGGCCTTGCAATCGACCTGTACGGGGATACCGATGGTTGGTTTAACACCCTCTTCTGGATTGGCGGTGGCGTCATGAGTTTGTGTACAGGTCCGACCATCGACTCGGCTGATGGTCTCTAACCTTTCATTCAAGCGGGACGCCTAGCGGCGCCCCTTAATTCAAACGTTATGCCTATAAAAAGGAATATCCGCATGCCAAATAAGAAACTGGTGTTTATCAGCCATATAACCGAGGAAAGTGAACTCGCCAAGATTTTGTCCGAGGAAATCAAATCTTCATTTCTCGGCCTACTCGATACGTTCGTTTCGTCCGACGGTGAAAGTCTTCCTGCCGGCGGCAGGTGGCTAGATTCAATTGATACAGCGCTTACAAACTCCGCCATTCAGATATCACTGTGCAGTCCGCAATCAATAAAACGCCCATGGATCAACTTTGAAGCAGGCGCCTCATGGATCAGGAGAATTCCTGTCGTGCCTTTGTGCCACTCAGGGTTATCCAAAAGCGGATTACCGATCCCGCTGGTTATGCTGCAAGGTGCCGACCTAGATAGCGCTGAAGACCTGAAGGTTGTCTTTGCAGAACTCACGAAGGTCTTGGGCGCCGCAAAGACACCTGAAATTAACTACGGCAATCTCATAGCCAAATGCAAAGCGTTCATCGAAACCTACACCTATTTCAACAAGGTTCGCGAGGCCGTATACAAGGCGTGCAACGCTGATCAACAACTCAAAGATTTTTTCTTCTCGGGAAAGATCCAAAGCATCCCGGTCGCAATTCAAGATTACCTGTTCGTACATCTGGCCCCGGCTCTTGATGAACTCAAGGGTTTTGGCTTGGTGAGCTATTCGTTCAATGGCACGACAATGAATGCTGACGGCCTATTCAGGCGCGGAAACATTACGCTGACTGACAAGTACCTAAATGAAATTCTCCCGCGCCTTAAACAAGCATAACCATGCGGTCCACCGGACGCTGCGCGATAAAGCCGCGCAGCGCCGGTGACCTCCACGTTAGGCGGCACATGCAACCCGTAGCAACGTTTGAAAGCCTGTTGCGCGCTTCCGCATTCGTATTGGTTTCGGCTAGCGCGCTCAGCGGGTGCAGCGGGGAGACGGTCTACACGCATATTCAGCAGGAAGATGGTCTTGCGATGAAGGCCCCGATAACTTTCACTGTGCGAATCCGCCTCGACGTCAAGAACAAGGTCGTAACCTGGATGCAGGACGCCGAAGATGCCAATGGAGTCGCGAGCAGACAAATACGAACTTATGGTGACTTTCCAGACTCCACTTGCGAAGTATTCGACGACAAAAATTGGAAGTGCGAAATTCGTGGATCAGATGGGACTGTTTTAGAAAGCCCGGAGATGAAGGACGGCGTCCTCTCTCGCTTTTACTGGACACAGACGCAGAAGTTCAAACGTCGTTGGCGTCTGTTCAACTACAACCTCTAAGCATGCTTCGCCAAGGCAATTCGCTGTGCGCCATGCGGCTTAACCTCTCTATCGAGAGGGCGTCTTGCGGCTGGCTTCGCCATCTGCGAGTCGCCCCTCATGTCAAACGTTATATCTCAAGCCCCCGCCAGCCCATCCAGCGCATCCGCAAACGCCGCCACCAGCGTGTCGGCGTCCTGCGCGGTGTGCGCGGGGCAGGCGAGCACCATGTTGTGGAAGGGCGTGAGCAGCACGCCGCGGTTGAGCAGTGCTAGCTGCAAGGCGGCTTCGAGGTCGTCGCGGAAGGCGGCGCGGGCTTCGCTGGCGTTGCATGGTGGCGTGGGGCGGAACTGCACTTCGCAGCGTGCGCCTATGCGTGTGACGCTCCAGGGCAGTGCACGCGCGGCGATCTGGGCCTGCAGGCCCTCGGCCACGCGCGTGGCGGTGGCGAACATGCGCGCGTAGGCGGGCTCGTCCATGACTTCGGCGAGCATGGTGCGCATCAGGCGCAGCGTGAGCAGGCCCGCGGACAGCGTCGTGCCTATGCCCGAGTGGCCGGGTGCGGCGGCGGCTTTGGCGGCCTGCATGCGCGCGCCGACTTCGGCGCTGAAGCCATACGCGGCGCCCGGCGTGCCGCCCGCTATGGGTTTGCCGAGCACGAGCATGTCGGGTTCTAGGAGCCTGTCGGACTTTGGAATCATCGGCTGCGAATGCGCCGCAGCGGCCCATTTTTTACCGTCTTCTTGCCCCATAGTCCCGCTATGGGGCGGCGAATCCGGCAAAAACTGGCCTCGCTGGGGCGCATTCTCGCTATCGACGCCCAAAGTCCGACAGGCTCCTAGCCCAAAGGCGCGCGCGTAGCCGCCGGGCCCGCAGGAGAGGGTGTGCGTCTCGTCGAAGGCGAGCAGCGTGCCGTGCCGGCGCGTGAGCGTGCGCAGCGTCTGCAAGAAGCCGGGCTCGGGCAGCACCATGCCGACGTTGGTGAGCACGGGCTCGGTGAGCACGCAGGCCACGTCGCCGGGCGCGAGCGCGGCTTCCAGCGCGGCGCTGTCGTTGAACTCGACCACGCGCGTGGTGGGCGTCAGGTCGTGCACCTGGCCCAGCAGGCTGGCGCGCATGCGCGTGGCGCCGCCCTCGGCGAGATCGACGAAGCAGTCATCGACGGTGCCGTGGTAGCAGCCGTGGAACACGAGGATGCGCGGGCGGCCCGTGATGGCGCGCGCCCAGCGCAGCAAAAAGCGGTTCGCGTCGCTCGCCGTGGCCGTGAACTGCCACATCGGCAGGCCAAAGCGCTCTTCGAGCAGCGCCGCGACTTCGAGCGCGACCGCTGAGGGCAGCATGGTGGTGGCGCCCTGCGCGCCAAACTCGGCCAGCGTGCGCGCGATGGGTGCGGGGCTGTGGCCGAACATCGCGCCTGTGTCGCCCAGGCAGAAGTCGATGATTTCGTGCCCGTCGGCATCGACCAGGCGCGCGCCCTGCGCGGCATCGACGAAGAGCGGAAACGGCGCGGGCGTGTCGGCCATCCAGTGCATGGGCACGCCGAACAGAAAATGCCGCTGCGCCTGCGCGTGCAGCGCCGCACAGCGCGGGTGCGCGGCGCGAAAGCGTTGCGCTTCGGCCGCGAAAAAGCGCGCGATCTGGACGCTGGAAAAATCGGCGCAAGGGGCGTCAGAGCTGCTGGTGGGCATGGCAAAACGGCATCGAGAACACGGTCGTCGTGCAAGCAAGCATGCCACGCGCCGGGCGCGTGCGGTGCGGGCGTGCAAGTGGTTTTGCACGGCGCAGGCGAATTGGCACCATGGCGTGCGCGCCAGCGCCTATATGCTGCGCTGCACCTAGCAGCCTGCCATTGTTTTTTCTTCACTCCTTGCCATGACCCAGCACGGTTTCGCCTTTTTGGATCAAGCATCTTTTCTGGCCTCAGCGCACGTCCCACCTGCGCAAGCAGCTCCTTTTGGCATAGCAGGCATCGCCTGGGACGGCGCGGTGACCTACCGCCCCGGCGCGCGCTTTGGCCCTGCGGCGATCCGCCAGGCCAGCCTGATGTTGTGCGACGCCACGCACCCGCTGTTCGACCTTTCGCCGGCCGGGCAGATCGTCGATCACGGCAATCTGGCGCTGCCCAACACCAGCCTGGCGGCGCTGCGCGCGGCGCTCGAGCCGCGTGCCGAGGCCCTGCTGCGCGCGCAGCACATGGTGTGGCTTGGCGGCGACCACTCGATCACGCTCTCGCTGCTGCGCGCCGCGCGCGCCGTGCACGGGCCGCTCGCGGTGCTGCACTTCGACGCGCATTGCGACACCTGGAGCGACCATTTCGGCGAGCCTTCGGGCCACGGCACCTGGGTCTATGAGGCCATGGAGGAGGGGCTGGTCGTGCCCAGCGCCTTCGTGCAGATTGGCATCCGCTCGGCGGTGCAGCGCGCGGCGCGCGAATACGTCGCGCAGCGCGGCGGGCGCATCTGCACGGCGCGCGAGCTGCGCGGGCGCGACGGCGCGGCGCTCGATCCGCTCATTACCGAAATCGCCGCGCGCCTGCGTGCAAGCGGCGCGCCGGTGTACCTGAGCTTCGATATCGATTGCCTGGACCCGGCCTTTGCGCCCGGCACGGGCACGCCCGAGCCCGGCGGCCTTGCCACCAGCCAGGCGCTGACGCTGCTCGAAGGCTTGTGCGCGCTCGACCTGCCCTTCGTGGGTATGGACTGCGTGGAGGTGGCGCCGGCCTACGACCATGCGGAGCTCACGGCCAGCGCCGCCGCGACGCTCGTGTGGACGTATCTGTGCGCGCGGCTGGCGGCGATGCAGGCGCAGCGGGCGCAGCGGGCGCAGGGGGGCCGGCCATGATGCGGCTCGAGCGCCAAGCGCAGGCCTTGCTCGCGCGCTCGTACTACCAGGACAGCGCGCAGCCTTGGGAGCGCGGCCCGGCGCTCGCGAGTACGGTGCGGGCCGACGTGTGCATCGTGGGCGGCGGGCTCGCGGGGCTGTCGGCGGCGCTCGAGCTTGCCCGCGCCGGCATGAAGACGGTGCTGCTTGAGGCGCAGCAGGTGGGCTGGGGCGCGTCGGGGCGCAACGGCGGGCAGGCGCTCGCGGGTTATGCGAGTGAGATGGAGCCTTTCGAGCGCCAGCTCGGGCACGAGGCCGCGCGCCAGGCCTGGGCGATGTCGCTCGAAGCGCTGGACTTGATGCGCACGCGCATCCGCGAACACCGCATCGCCTGCGACTGGACGGACGGCGCAATGACGCTGGCCGTGCGCCCGGCCAAGGCGCGCGCCCTGCGTGCGTGGCACGAGCACATGCAGACGCACTACGACGCCGCGCACCTGCGCTGGCTGGACGAAGCTCAGACGCGCGCGCAAGTGCAGAGCGAGCGCTACGTGGCGGGCGTGTTCGACCCTTTGGGCGGGCACGTGCATCCGCTCAACTACACCTTGGGCATCGCGCGCGCTGCGCGTGCGGCGGGGGTGCAGATTTTCGAAGGCACCGAGGCCGTGCAGGTGCAGACGGCCGCGGCGGCGGGCGGGGGCAAGGCGCGGGTGCGCACCGTGCAAAGGGAAGTGCAGGGTGCGGCAGAGGGCGAGGTGCGCGCGCACTTCGTGCTGCTCGCAGGCAACGTGCACCTGGGGCGCGTGGCGCCCGCGCTCGCGCGCCGCATCATGCCCGTGGGCACCTACATCATCGCCACCGAGCCCTTGGGCGCCGAGCGCGCGGCCGCGCTGATCCCGAGCCGCGCCTGTGTGAGCGACAGCCAGTTCGTGCTCGACTACTACCGCCTGTCCGCCGACGAGCGGCTGCTGTTCGGCGGGCGCGTGAGCTACTCCACGGTGTCGCCGCCCGACCTGCCCGCGACCATGCGCCGCAGCATGCTGCGCGTGTTTCCGCAGCTGCACGACGTGCGCGTCACGCACGCCTGGGGCGGCTTCGTGGACATCACCATGAACCGCGCGCCCGACTTCGGCCGGCTCGCGCCCGACGTGCTTTATCTGCAAGGCTTTTCGGGGCACGGCCTGGCGCTCACGGGGCTTGCGGGCCAGCTCGCGGCCGAGGCGATCCGCGGGCAGGCGCAGCGCTTCGACCTCTTTGCGCGCCTGCGGCACCGGCCGTTTCCGGGCGGCGACCGGCTGCGCACACCCTTGCTCGTGCTCGCGATGGCCTGGTACCGGCTGCGCGACTGGGTTTAATCAGGCGCTTTCAGAACCGTTGGCCGCATCCACCGCCGCACGCACGACCTCGCCGAGTCGGCGCGCCCAGGGCGTGATGCGCTCGATGGGCACGTAGGCGTAGCCTATGACCAGGCCGCGCTGGTGCGGCGCGCCGAGGTAGTAGCGCGACAAGGGGCGCACGGACAGCCGGTGCGCGGCGCAGGCGGCCGCCACAGCTTCGTCATCGACCGAGCCATCGGTGAACACCAGGCACAGGTGCAGCCCCGAGTCCTGGCCCGAGATGCGCACACGCGCGCCCAGCGCCTGCACGAGGCTGCGCGCGAGCGCGTCGCGCCGCGCCTGGTAGGTCACGCGCAGGCGCCGCACCAGGGTCTGCAGGTGCCCTTCGGTGATGAAGTCGGTGAGCGCGGCCTGCAGCATCAGTTGCCCGGGGCGGTACAGGTCGTACAAGCCGGTGTTGAAGGCCGCAAGCAGGTCTGGCGGCACCACGAGGTAGCCCAGGCGGATGCCGGGGTACATGGCCTTGGAGAAGGTGCCCGAATACAGCACCTGCGCATGCGCGTCCAGCCCTTGCAGGCTCGCGAACGGCCGTCCGCTGTAGCGGAATTCGCTGTCGTAGTCGTCCTCGAAGATCCAGCAGCGGCGCTGCGCCGCGAATTCGAGCAGGGCGCGCCGGCGCTGCAGGCTCATCACGTGGCCGAGCGGGTACTGGTGCGAGGGTGTGACGTAGATCAGGCGCGGGCGCGAGTGCCAGTCGGCCTCGCGCGGCGCGATGCCCTCGGCGTCCACGTCGATAGGGCGCAGGCGCAGCCCCGCCGCTTCGAGTGCGCGCCGCGCGCCCCAGTAGCTCGGGTTTTCGATCCAGGCCTCGTCACCGTGGTCGGTGAGCAGGCGCGCCGCCAGGTCAATGGCCTGCTGCGTGCCAGTGGTGATGAGCACCTGCGCGGGCGTGACGCGCACCGAGCGCGACAGCGTGAGGTAGCGCGCGATGGCCTCGCGCAACGGCATGTGGCCGCCTTCTTGTCCGTAGTCGAGCAGATTGCGATCCAGGCTGCGCCAGTATTTGGTCTGCAGCTTTTGCCAGAGCTGGATGGGGAAGTCGGCAAAGTCGAGCGCCCCCGGAGCAAAAGGCTGCACTTCATAGTCCTGCGAGCCCGAATGCCGCGTAAGCAGGGCGCCGCGGTCGGAAAGGTCGCGTGGATTGTCGGCCGCAGGGGCACGCTTGGCGGCGCTGGCAGGCGGCGTCAGCGGTCTTTGGTCGGGCAGCGTGTCGGACACATAGGTTCCGCTGCCCTGCTGCGCCGAGAGATAGCCCTCGGCCACGAGCTGGCTGATCGCGGACATCACAGTATTGCGCGACAGCGCCAGCTCACACGCCAGCGCGCGCGTGCTCGGCAAACGCGTGCCGGCCTCCAAATGGCCTGCCAAAATGGTCTCGCGCAGCACGTGGTACAGGCGCCGGTTGAGGGGCGCGAGCGCATGCGGGCCGTCGGGGCGCTGCAATTCGGTGAGCAGCCGCTCGGTCAGGTCATAGGAGCGCATGGCAGGATCGATGGTGTGGCCGAAATGGCGGGGGGGGGGGGGCTTGCCGGCTGCCGGCGCACGGCAAATGGCTCCATCATAAAAGGCCATAGTGGCTCCACCGCAAGTGCCAATGCGCGCTTATATTTGAAGCACGAAATCTTCGTAACCAGTGGAAAACCCTAGGTTTTTTTGGTTTTTGCGAGATTTTGTCCACGCCCCTTCGAACGTGAACGACATGACGACAGAGACCCCCTTGGTGGCCGTGTCCACCGACCTCAAGATGCTTGCCGGCCACCCGACGTATGCGGTCACGCAGAAATACGTGGACCCGGTGTTCGATCTTTCGGGCTGCCTGCCCTTGTTGCTGCCGGCGCTCGGGGCGCGGCTGCCGCTGGATGCACTGCTGGCGCGCGTGCACGGCATCGTCTTCACCGGTTCGCCCTCGAACATCGAGCCGCACCACTATGGCCATGCGCTCACGCGCCCCGACTCGCCGGCCGACCCGGCGCGCGATGCCACCACCTTGCCGCTGATCCGTGCGGCGATTGCGCGCGGCGTGCCCGTGTTCGGCATCTGCCGCGGTTTTCAGGAGGTCAACGTCGCGCTCGGCGGCACCTTGCTGCAAGAGGTGCACCACACGCCCGGCTACGCCGACCACCGCGAAGACGAAGACGCCGCCATCGACGCGCAATACGCCCCCACGCACGCCGTGCACGCCACGCCCGGCGGCTGGCTCGAAACGCTGCTGGGCACTTCGAGCTGGCAGGTCAACAGCCTGCACGGGCAGGGCATAGACCAGCTTGCGCCTGACCTGGTCGCCGAAGCCACGGCGCCCGACGGGCTCATAGAGGCCTACCGCCACCGCAGCGCGCCGGGCTTTGTGCTCGCCGTGCAGTGGCACCCCGAATGGCGCGCGGCGCAGGACCCGGTTTCGCGCAAACTGTTTGCTATTTTTGGTGACGCGTGCAGGCGCTATGCCCAGCGCGGCGCAGCGCACTGACCTTGCTTTTCTTTGCAGGCACGACCATGACTTCCGAATCGAACACCACAAACACCTCTTTGGATGGCCGCAGGCATTGGACTTTCAACGACCTCGAGCGCTGGCTCAACGAGCGGCGCATCACCGAGATCGAATGCCTGGTGCCTGACCTCACGGGCGTGGCGCGCGGCAAGATCCTGCCGCGCAACAAGTTCACCGAAGACCGCGGCATGCGCCTGCCCGAGAGCATCATCGGCCTCACGGTAACGGGCAACTGGCCCGACGATCCACAGCTCGACACCCTGATTGCCAACACCGACCGCGACATGAACCTGGTGCCCGACCCGAGCACCGCGCGCGTCGTGCCCTGGGCCACCGACCCCACGGCGCAGGTGATCCACGACTGCTACTTCAAGGACGGTGCGCCCGTCGATTACGCGCCGCGCACCGTGCTCAAAAAGGTCATAGAGCTGTTCCACGCCCAGGGCTGGGATCCCGTGGTGGCGCCTGAGCTCGAGTTTTACCTCGTGGACAAAAACACCGACCCCGACCAGCCGCTGCGCCCGCCCATAGGCCGCTCGGGCCGTGCAGAGACTTCGCGCCAGCACTACAGCATCGACGCCGTGAACGAATTCGACCCGCTGTTCGAAGACATCTACGACTACTGCGACGCGATGGACCTCGACGTGGACACGCTGATCCATGAAGTCGGTGCGGGGCAGATGGAGATCAACTTCCTGCACGGCAATCCGCTCGACCTCGCCGACAAGGTGTTTTTCTTCAAGCGCACGATCCGCGAGGCCGCGATGCGCCACAACATGTTTGCGACCTTCATGGCCAAGCCCATGATGGGCGAGCCCGGCAGCGCCATGCACGTGCACCAGAGCCTGGTCGATCGCAGCACGCGGCGCAACATCTTCAGCAACCCCGACGGCACGCCCTCGGCGCAGTTCTTCCACTACATCGGCGGCTTGCAGAAATACATCCCCTACGTGATGGCGTTCCTGGCGCCCTACGTGAACTCGTACCGCCGCCTCGTGGCCAACACGGCCGCGCCGACCAATGTCGAATGGGGCGCCGACAACCGCACCGTGGGCATCCGCGTGCCCAATGCCAACGCGGCCAACCGGCGCGTGGAAAACCGCGTGATCGGCGCCGACGCCAACCCCTACGTGGCCCTGGCCGCGAGCCTGGCCTGCGGCTACCTCGGCATGGTGGAAAAGATCGAGGCGCTGCCGGAAATGACGGGCAACGCCTACAACCTCCCCAACGCCACGCCGCTGCCGCAGAGCCTGTCCGAATCGGTGCGCATGCTCGACGAGGTGCCCGAAGTCGCGCAGCTGCTGGGCAAGCGCTTTTGCGGCATCTACAAGGCCGTGAAGATGAGCGAATACGCCGAGTTCATGAAGGTCATCAGCCCCTGGGAACGCGAGCATCTGCTGCTGCATGTTTGAGATCGTGAACACGTTCTGACGCCCGCGCCCTTCTTCCTGTTTGCTGGAGCTTTCCATGCCGTCTTCCGACCTGCCCCGCTTCGACACCGCCACGCTGCGCGCACAAGATGCCGCGCACCATCTGCACCCCTTCACCGACACGCAAAGTCTCAACGCCAGCGGCACACGCATCATCGTGCGCGGTGAGGGCGTGCGCATCTGGGATTCCGACGGCAACGAGATCATCGACGGCATGTCGGGCCTGTGGTGTGTGAACCTCGGCTACGGCCGGCAGGACCTCGTCGATGCCGCGACGCGGCAAATGCAGACCCTGCCGTTTTACAACGCCTTCTTCAAGACGGCGACGGTGCCGGCAATCGAGCTCGCCGCCCTGCTGAGCGAAATCGCGCCGCCCGGTTTTCAGCATGTGTTCTTCACCAATTCGGGTTCCGAGGGCAACGACACCATCATCCGCCTGGTGCGCCGCTACTGGGACTTGCTGGGCCAGCCGCAGCGCAAGACCATCATCAGCCGACACAACGCCTACCACGGCAGCACGCTGGGCGGCGCCTCGCTGGGCGGCATGAGCGGCATGCACGCGCAGGGCGACCTGCCGATTCCCGGCATAGTGCACATCGACCAGCCCTACCAGCTCCAGCATGGCCACGCGGGCGAGAGCGCCGAGCACTTCGGCCTGCGCGCGGCTTCGTGGCTCGAGGCCAAGATTCGCGAGCTCGGCCCCGAAAACGTCGCCGCGTTCATTGGCGAGCCGGTGCAGGGCGCAGGCGGCGTCATCATTCCGCCCGCGAGCTACTGGCCCGAAGTGCAGCGCATCTGCGACCACTACGGCATCCTGCTCGTCTCCGACGAGGTGATTTGCGGCTTCGGGCGCCTGGGCCACTGGTTCGGCTGCCAGCACCCGCACATAGGCACGCGGCCCGACCTCATCACCTTTGCCAAGGGCGTCACCTCGGGCTATCTGCCGCTGGGCGGCGTGCTCGTGGGCGAGCGCATCGCCAAGGTGCTGATCGAACGCGGCGGTGAGTTCCAGCACGGCTTCACCTACTCAGGCCATCCGACCTGCTGCGCCGTCGCCGTGGCCAACGTGCAGGCCATGCGTGCCGAGGGGGTGGTCGAGCGCGTGGCGCAAGACCTGGCGCCCTATCTGGAGCGCGCTTTCGGCACGCTCGCCGACCATGCGCTCGTGGGCGACGTGCAGTCGCTGGGCATGGTGGCCGGGCTGGTGCTCTACGAAGACAAGGCCAGCCGCACCCTGTTCGATGCCGAGCTCGGCGTGGGCTACCGCTGCCGCGACCATTGCTTCCGAAACGGCGTGGTGATGCGCGCCGTCGAAGAGCGCATGATCATCGCGCCGCCGCTCGTCATGACGCACGAGGACATCGACGAAATGGTGCGCCGCATCCGCCGTAGCCTGGATGACACATGGGCTGGTTTGCGTGCGGACGGGCTGATATAAACCCGCCCTGTGCCGATGTGTGACGCTGAGAAAGATTCTTGATTCGATGGCTTCCGATGGCTTCCGATGGCTTCCGATGGCTTCCGATTGGCATCCATATTGCATACCTTTTGCCGGCCCACCCCTTTTTGGAGGAGTTTCGATGTCCTGTTCTACGCACCCCCCCCGGCCGCTTGCGGCTGGCAAGAAACCCCAAACATCCTTGGCGCGCAAATTGCTGGGCACCTTCACGGCGAGCGCAGCGGCGTTGGCAATGCTTGCGGCAGCGCCTGCGCAGGCCCAGGACAACGTGCTGAACATCTACAACTGGTCGGACTACATCGCCCCGACCACCGTTCCGGATTTTGAAAAGCAGTCCAGCGTCAAGGTGCGTTACGACACCTTCGACTCGAACGAGACGCTGTTCGCCAAGCTGGTCGCAGGCGACACGGGCTACGACATCGTCGTGCCTTCGTCGAACTGGGGCGCCGTCGAGCTCAAGGGCGGCCTGTTCCAGCCCATAGACAAGTCCAAGATTCCCAACTACCAGAACCTCGACCCCAACCTGATGAAGCAGCTCGCGGTCGTCGATCCAGGCAACAAATACCTGATTCCGTGGATGTGGGGCTACACCACCGTGGGAATCAACGTGGACAAGGTCAAAAAGGCCCTGGGCGACACGCCCATGCCCGACAACCCTTTTGAGCTGGTGTTCAACCCCACGTATTCCAACAAGCTCAAGAGCTGCGGCATCTCGTTCCTCGACTCCGGCGGCGACATCATGGAGGCGGCGTTCAACTACCTGCACATCCCGCAAAACAGCAACAAGCCCGCCGACTACCAGAAGGCCTGGGAGATGCTGCAAAAAATCCGCCCCAACGTGAGCCAGCTTTCCTCGAGCGGCTACATCAACGACCTTGCGGGCGGCAACCTTTGCGCCTCGCTCGGCTGGTCGGGGGACATGGGCATCGCCGCGCACCGCGCCAAGGAAGCCAAGAACGGCGTGAACGTCAAGGTCTTCCCGCCCACGCACGGCGCCGTGATCTTCATCGACACCATGGCGATCCCCGCCGACGCCAAGCACGCCGAGAACGCGCACAAGTTCATCAACTACCGCCTGCAGCCCAAGGTCGTCGCGGCCGATTCCAACACCGTGTATTACGCCAACCCGGTGCCCGCATCCGTGTCCATGGTGCTGCCGCGCGTGAAAGACAACGACTACGTCTTTCTTACGCCCGAGATGATGGGCAAGCTCATTGCGCCCAAGGTCTATAGCAGCGAGGAACGCCGCCTCGTGACGCGCCTGTACACCAAGTTCAAGACGGGGCTGTAAAAAAGAAAAAGAGGGGGTGGCTGCAGCGCTCGGGCGCGGGCGTGCGGCACGGCTTGCGCACGCAGCCGAACCGGCAGCCACCTGCAATCTGCACGGCATGGGATCACGAAATCACACCATGGCTCAAACCAGCACTGCAGCCGCAAGCGCGGCGCAAGCCGACGAGGCCTTCCTGCGCATCGCGGCCGTGAGCAAACGCTTCGGCGAGGTCGTCGCGGTCCACGAGATCGACCTGGACATCGCGCGGGGCGAAATCTTTGCGCTGCTCGGCTCCTCGGGCTGCGGCAAGTCCACACTGCTGCGCATGCTTGCGGGCTTCGAGACGCCGAGCAGCGGGCGCGTCTTTCTCGCGGGCGAGGACATCACCGAACTGCCGCCCTACGAGCGGCCCATCAACATGATGTTCCAGTCCTACGCCTTGTTTCCGCACCTCACGGTGTTCGACAACATCGCGTTTGGCCTGCGGCGCGACGGCATGGACAAGGCCGCGCTGACGCAGCGCGTCGAAGAGATGCTCGAGCTCGTGCAGCTGCGCCCCTACGCCAAGCGCAAGCCGCACCAGCTCTCGGGCGGGCAGCAGCAGCGCGTGGCGCTCGCGCGCAGCCTGGCCAAGCGGCCCAAGCTGCTGCTGCTCGACGAGCCGCTCGCGGCGCTCGACAAAAAACTGCGCGAGCGCACCCAGCTCGAACTCGTCCACATCCTGCGCAAGGTGGGCGTGACCTGTGTGCTGGTCACGCACGACCAGGAAGAAGCCATGACCATGGCCGACCACATCGCCGTGATGCGCGAGGGGCGCTTTTTGCAGCTGGGCACCCCCAGCGAGCTGTACGAGCACCCCAAGAACCGCTTCGTGGCCGACTTCATCGGCAACGTGAACCTGTTCGAAGGCCAGCTCGTGACCGATGAGCCCGATTACTGCGAGGTGCAGACCGACGAAGCGCTGTTTCGCATCGGGCACGGCATCACGGGCCCGCTGGGCATGGCGCTGGTGGTGGCGCTGCGCCCGGAAAAAATCACGCTCCAGGACGGCCACCAGGCGGCATCCAGCAACGCCGTGCAGGGGCAGATCGCCGCGCGCTCGTACATGGGCAGCTACACAGCCTACGAGCTGCAGCTGCCCAACCAGCGGCGCCTGCGCGTCACGGTCGCCAACACCGACCGCCACGCCGAGCCCTTCGAGGTGGGCGACGCCGTGACGGCTCAGTGGTCGGACACCGCGCCCATGGTCATTGCCGATTGAAGGGACTTGCGATGGAAGATGTCCAAGCCCCCGCAGTGCACCGGCGCAGGCGGTTTTTCCATGCCGGGCGCCTGGCCGTCATCGGCCTGCCGCAGCTCTGGTTCGTGGTGTTCCTGCTCGCGCCCTTTTTCATCCTGCTCAAGATCAGCCTGTCGGCCAGCAACGAGCTGGGCGTGGGCTTCGAGCCGCTGGTGTCTTTCCAGGATGAGGTGCTGCACATCCAGTTGCGCTTCAGCGCCTTTGCGGCGCTGCTGCGCGACCAGCTCTACCTGCTGACCTACCTGTCCTCGATCGGCTATGCGCTGCTCACCACGCTGCTGTGCCTGGTGATCGGCTACCCGTTCGCGTACTTTCTCGCGCGCTCCAACCCATCGGTGCGCCCGGCCTTGCTGATGCTCGTGATGCTGCCGTTCTGGACCTCGTTTCTGATCCGCATCTACGCCTGGAAAAACCTGCTCGACATCAACGGCCTGGTGAACCAATGGCTGCTCTGGGCCGGCATCATCGACGCGCCGCTGCGCATGATGTTCACCACTTTCTCGTTCATGGTCGGCATGGTCTATGGCTACATCCCGTTCATGATCCTGCCGCTCTATGCGACGCTCGTGAAGCTCGATGGCCGCCTGCTCGAAGCCGCGGCCGACCTGGGCGCGACGCCGCTCAAGACCTTCTGGCTCGTGACCGTGCCGCTGTCGCGCGCGGGCATCATCGCGGGCTCGCTGCTCGTGTTCATCCCCGCAGTGGGCGAATACGTGATCCCCGAACTGCTCGCCGGCCCCTCGGTGCTCAACATCGGCCGCGTGATGTGGAACGAGTTCTTCCTCAACCTCGACTGGCAGCGCGCCGCGGCCGTGACCATCGTGATGGTGCTGCTCATCCTCGTGCCGATCGCCTTCTTCCACCGCTACCAGACCAAGGTCATGGAGGCTGCATCGTGAAGCGGGTGTTTGCCTTCTCTTCGGTGTGGATGGCGCTGGTCTATCTGTTCCTCTACCTGCCCATCGTGGTGCTGGTCGTCTATTCGTTCAACGACTCGCGCATGGTCACGCTGTGGGGCGGCTGGACGCTGCGCTGGTACGCCGAAACGGTGCACGACGAAGCCGTGCTCAGCAGCCTGTGGCTGTCGCTCAAGGTGGCCCTGGCCACGGCCTGCGCCTCCATCGTGCTCGGCACGTTTGCGGCCTTTGCGCTCACGCGCTACCAGCGTTTTTGGGGCAAGGGCCTGCTCAATCTGTTCATCAACATCCCCCTGGTGATGCCCACCGTGGTGATCGCGCTCGCCCTGCTGCTCTTTTTCGTCACGGTGCAGGCCGCGCTGGGCTTTCCGCAAAAAGGCTTTTTCACGATCTTCATCGGGCACACGATGATGTGCGTTTCGTATGCAGCGGTGGTGATCCAGTCGCGCCTCAAGGAAATGGACCGCTCGGTCGAAGAGGCGGCGATGGATCTGGGCGCGCGCCCTTTGCAGGTGTTCATGCTCGTGACGCTGCCCGCCATTTCGCAGGCGCTGGTGTCGGCCTGGCTGCTGACCTTTTCGCTCTCGCTCGACGAAGTGGTCATTTCGGCGTTCCTCTCCGGCCCCGGTGCGACCACCTTGCCCGTGGTGATCTTCTCGCGCGCGCGCCTCGGCCTGAACCCCGAAATCAACGTCATCGGCGCCGTCACGGTGTACCTCGTGATCGTCGCCGTGGTGGTCAGCAGTCTGTGGATGGCGCGGCGCGAACGCCGCCGCGCACAGGAAAGCGCGGCGGCCTACCGCCAGGAAATGGAATTGCAAGCCGGCGCATAGCGCGTTTTCATGCGTTGGCCGCACTGTTTTGTCACCAAGCCGAGGGAAAAACCATGCACCACAAGTTCCGTCTTTCCATTCTGACCCTGGCCCTCGGCCTGGAGCCCGTGCTGGCGCGGGCCGACACCAACGCCGATATCCTGCGCGAGATCGAGGCGCTCAAGGCCAAGGTGCAGCAGCTCGAAGCGCAGGTCAAGAGCCAGCAAACGCAGATCGAGGAAAACCAGCGCGCCACCGCAGAGGCCGGCCAGACGGCCGACCGCGCCGACGTGCAGCTCAGCGGCGTCAAGCAGGCGCTGGAAACCTCGGGCTTTCGGGGGCTCACGATCACCGGCATGATCGCGCCCGCGTACGTTTACAACCAGGCGCAGCAGTCGGGCTCGTTCGTGTTCCTGAACCGCTCCAACGGTGCCGCGGGCGACAGCACGATCTACAACTACGACAACTCGTATTTCGGCAGCGCTTACATCTCGTTCGCCAAAGAGACCGAAGAAGGCACCAAGTGGACGCTGGTGCTCGCGCCCGACCGCGGCGCGGGCGCCATCTCCAACGGCAGTTCCATCGTGCACGAGGCCTCGGTTTCGATCCCGCTCGAAGGCGACAAGACCACGCGCCTGATCGCCGGCCAGATTCCCGATTGGGAGGGCTACGAATCCACCTGGGGCAACCAGATGAAGCCCATCACCCACAACCTGCTGTTCGACTTTGCCGAGCTCACGTCCTACACCGGGGTGGGCATAGACATGGTGCGCGGCAAGTGGGAAGTCAAGGCCATGCTGGCGAACATGAACTCCCCGCGCTACTACTACAGCGGCAACGGCGGACGCGCGCCGGCCGCGGTGGTGCGGGCCGACTACGCCATCCCCGGCTACGACAACGCGGGCGTGGGCTTCTGGGGCATGGTGGGCAAGCTGCCGAACGCCAACGTGAGCCCTGCCGACGGTGCCACGGCGCTGTACCGCACGGGCACTTCGTCGGCTGCGATGTTCGAGGTCGATGGTTTCGTCGCCAAGGGCGACTGGGGCTACTACGGCCAGATCGGCTACGGCCAGCAAACCGGTGCGGCCTACAACGGCGACACCGCGAAGTGGTGGGGCCTCTCGGGCATGATGACCTACAACTTCAGCCCGCGCTGGCTCGGCTTTGCGCGCGCCGACTACCTCAACAACAAGAAGAACGGCGGTGGCCTGCCCGGCGGCTACATGAACGTGTCGAGCTCGGGGCAGGGCTTCAACGGCGTCAACGGCTTCGGGCCCGGCTATGTGCGCGATCCGCTCACCGGCGAATGGGTGACCGGGGACAGCAACGCGGGCGCAAACCGCTACGCCCTGTCGCTGGGCATGAACTACCTCTACAACCAGTCCACCTCGCTCAAGCTCGAATACCGTTACGACCGCGCGAGCCGCGCGAGCTTCCTCAACACCTCCGACGGCAGCTACCGCAAATACAACAACCTGCTCGCGGCCTCGGTGGTCGTGAGCTTCTGATCGGTTTGCCAAGTCCCGTCGGTTGCCCGTTGCGGCAACTGGCCGACTCGAACTCGCTGGAGATGTCCCATGAACGCCCCTTCCTCGCGTGATTTCTGGCACGCGCGTGCGGCCGAGCTGCTCGCGCGCGGCATCGACGGCCGCATGTGGATCGAGGGCCGGCGTGAAGACGCAGCCGACGGCCAGTGCTTTGACTGCATCTCGCCGCTCGACGGCCGCGTGCTCACGCGCGTGGCGCGCGGCCAGGCGGCGGACATCCACCGCGCCGTCGCGTCTGCGCGCGCCGCTTTCGTCGATAGGCGCTGGGCGGGCAAGTCGCCGGCCGCGCGCAAAAAAGTGCTGCAAGACTTTGCCGCCGCCATGCTCGCGGCACGCGAGGAACTCGCCCTGCTCGAAACCCTGGACATGGGCAAGCCCATCCAGCACAGTCTCTCGGCCGACGTGCCCGGCGCGGCGCGCTGCATCCAGTGGTACGGCGAGGCCGTGGACAAGGTCTATGACGAAATCGCACCCACGGCCGACAGCGCGCTGGCGCTGGTCACGCGCGAGCCCGCGGGCGTGGTCGGCGCCATCGTGCCTTGGAACTACCCCATGCTCATGGCGGCGTGGAAGCTCGGGCCCGCGCTTGCCGCGGGCAACTCGGTGGTGCTCAAGCCAAGCGAAAAGTCGCCCCTGACGGCCTTGCGCATGGCCGAGCTCGCGCTCGAAGCCGGGCTGCCGCCGGGCGTGCTCAACGTGGTGCCGGGCTACGGCCACGAAGCCGGCGAGGCGCTCGCGCTGCACCTGGACGTCGATGTGATCGGCTTCACGGGCTCGACGCGCACGGGGCGGCGCATGCTCGAATACGCGGGCCGCAGCAACCTCAAGCGCATTTACAACGAGCTCGGCGGCAAGTCGGCGAACATCGTGTTTGCCGATTTCGACGACCTCGAAGGCGCCGCCGCCACGGCCGCGGGCAGCATGTTCTACAACCAGGGCGAGAGCTGCAACGCGCCCTCGCGCCTGCTGCTGCAGGAGGACATCGCCGACGCCTTTCTTGAAAAACTGCTGGCGCAGGTGCCGCAATACGCGCCGGGTGATCCGCTCGACCCGCAGACCACGCTCGGCGCGCTCGTCGATGCCACGCAGACACAGACCGTGCTGGGCTACATCGCGTCGGGCCTGGCCGAAGGCGCGCAATGCCTCGTGGGCGGCACGCGCGTGCTCGAGCACACGGGCGGCCAGTTCGTCGCGCCCACGGTGTTCGACAAAGTGCACAAGCGCATGAAGATCGCGCAGGAAGAAATCTTCGGCCCGGTGCTCGCGGTGCTGCGCTTTCGCACCGAAGAAGAAGCCATCGCCATCGCCAACGATTCCACCTACGGCCTGCACGCGGCGGTGTGGACGCGCAATCTCGACCGCGCCGTGCGCGTGTCGCGCGCGCTCCAGGCCGGCACGGTGCACGTCAACCAGTACGACGAGGACGACATCACCGTGCCTTTCGGCGGCGTCAAGCAGTCGGGCAACGGACGCGACAAGTCGCTGCACGCCTTCGACAAATACACCGAGCTCAAAACCACCTGGATGCGCATCGCGCCGCGCTGAGGGCGCTTTTTGTTGATCGCGGGGCCTGCGCTGCGCCGCGCTGGCCACTCCTGCCGCTCCTGTATTCTTCACGAGGAATTCCCCATGAACCACTCCCGCAATGAACAACTGCTGGCGCGCAAGGCCTCGGCCACGCCGCGCGGCGTCGGCGTGATGGCGCAGTTTTTTGCCGCGCGTGCCGAAGGCGCCGAGCTTTGGGATGTCGAGGGGCGCCGCTTCATCGATTTTGCCGGCGGCATCGCGGTGCTCAACGTCGGCCACCGCCACCCCAAGGTCGTGGCCGCGCTCACCGCGCAGCTGCAGCGCTTCACGCACACCTGCTACCAGGTCGTGCCCTATGAGAGTTACGTGGCGCTCGCAGAGAAGCTCAACGAACTCACGCCGGGCACGTTCGCGAAGAAAACCGCGCTGTTTTCCACGGGCGCCGAGGCCGTGGAGAACGCCATCAAGATCGCGCGCGCCTACACCGGCCGCGCGGGCGTTATCGCCTTCGACGGCGCCTTCCATGGCCGCAGCCTGTTTGCCGTGGCGCTCACGGGCAAGGTGCAGCCCTACAAGGTGGGCTTCGGCCCGTTCCCGCCCGAGATCTACCACGTGCCGTTTCCGCGTGAGGGCGGCGGCCTTGCCGAGGCGAAAAAAGCACTCGAGCGCCTGTTCAAGTCCGACATCGAGCCCACGCGCGTCGCCGCGATCATCTTCGAGCCCGTGCAGGGCGAAGGCGGCTTCAACGTCATCGACGCCGCCGCCGTCAAGTGGCTGCGCACGCTGTGCGACATGCACGGCATCGTGCTCATCGCTGACGAGGTGCAAAGCGGCTTTGGGCGCACCGGCACGCTGTTTGCGATGGAGCACTACCACGCGCAGACCGGCGTGCTGCCCGATCTGCTGACCAGCGCCAAGTCGCTCGCCGCGGGGCTGCCGCTGTCGGCCGTCACGGGCCGCGCCGAGATCATGGACGCCCCGGCGCCGGGCGGCCTCGGCGGCACCTATGCGGGCAACCCGCTCGCGGTGGCGGCGGCGCACGCGGTGATCGAGGTCATGCACGAAGAAAGGCTCCCCGAGCGCGGCGCGCGGCTGGGCGCGCAGCTGCAGGAACGATTGCAAGCTTTGAGTGCGCAGGTGCCGCAGATCGCCGAGGTGCGCGGCCTCGGCGCCATGGTGGCCGTGGAACTGCGCGACCCGGCAAGCGGCGCCGCCGACGCTGAATGCACCCGCCGCGTGCAGGCCGAGGCGCTGGCGCGCGGGCTGATTCTGCTCAGCTGCGGCACCGAGGCGAACGTGCTGCGCTTTCTGTTCCCGCTCACCATCCCCGACGCGCTGTTTGCCGAAGCGCTGGACATCCTCGAAGCGGCGCTGCGCGCGGCCTGAGCGATTTCCGCGCGCCGTTCAGAGTGCCTTGGCAAAAAATAAGCAAAAAAGCCATCAAGCCAAGGTGTATCAAGCGCTGGCAGCTACGATTTTTGTAGATTGCGCCGGATCACCACGGGCTTGCCGCCCAGGCGTCGCTTGCACATCCAGTGCGACAGCGCCGAGTCGAGGTAGTCGGCATGGCCCGGAAACCAGTTGGCGAGAGCCTGCGCGAGCGAGCGGCACACGTCGCTGCGTCCTTGCGCGAGCACTTCGCGCACCTCGAGCACCGATTTCATCACCGCCGCATGCTCGTCGGCATGGCAGCCGCGCGCCGGGAAGTCGGTTTCTTCCATCCAGGCTTCCTCCTCGCTGAAATGCCGCTGTGCGTGCTCGGCAAAGGCATCGAGCAGGCCTGGCAGGTCGGCGTCGGGCGCGGTCTGCAACTGGTGCACGAGGGTCACGAACTCCTCGTGCAGCGCGTCCATGGGGCCGTAGCCGAGCAGGTAAGCGTCGCTCCACTGCATGGGCGCAGCGTCGGCTTCGGCGGAGGGGGAGGCGGGGGTTTCGGTGGGTGGCATGGTGGTCTGGGGCTCGTTGTGGCGGGGATTCCGGGAAAGTGTAGCGCGGCCCCGCTGCGCACGCTCCAGCGAGAGGCCAGAGGAATCCGCCGAGCCGCTACCATTGCACCCCCCACGGGAAGATCATGCACCCAGCTTTGCGCCAGACCATAGACCAGGTGCGCGCCGCAGCCGCGGCGCGCACGCCTTTGCGCCTGCGCGGTGGGGGTACCAAGGATTTTCACGGCCCGCGGGGGCCGGCGGGGCTGCAGGGCAGTTTGCTCGATACGCGCGCGCTCGCAGGTATCGTGAGCTACGAGCCCAGCGAACTCGTTGTCACGGCCTGGGCCGGCACGCCGCTGGCGCAGCTCGAGGCCGCGCTGGCCGAGCGCAGGCAGTGCCTGCCGTTCGAGCCGCCGCACTTTGCCGCGCCCGATGCTGGCGCTGCTGCCACCGTGGGCGGCATGGTGGCGGCGGGCCTGAGCGGCCCCGCGCGCGTGAGCGTGGGTGCCGTGCGCGACTACGTGCTGGGCCTGCACCTGGTCAACGGCCGGGGCGAGGCGCTGTGCTTTGGCGGGCAGGTGATGAAGAACGTCGCGGGTTACGACGTCTCGCGCCTCATGGTCGGCGCCTGGGGCACGCTGGGTTTGATCACCCAGGTGAGTCTCAAGGTCTTGCCCGTGGCGCCGGCCGAGGCCACGCTGCGCTTTGCCTGCACCCAGGCCGAGGCCTTGCAGCGCGTGCTCGATGGGGCGCGCCAGCCCCTGCCGCTCAATGCGAGCAGCTGGGTGGCCGTGGGGAGCAATGGCGACAGCGACGCTGGCGGCGACGGCAATGGCGCGCGTCGTGGCGATATGCAGCAGCCGGGATGCCTGCATGTGCGCCTGCGCGGCGCCGCGGCGGCGGTCGAAGAGGCCTGCCGCACGCTGGGCGGAGAGCGGCTCGATGCACAAGAAGCGGCTGCGCATTGGCAGGCCTGCCGCGAGCAGACCCTGCCTTGGTTTGCCACGCGCGCGCCCACGCATGCGCTGTGGCGCCTGTCGCTGCCAGCGACGGCGCCGGTGCTCGCCTTGCCGGCCACGGCCAGCGCGCCGCTGCTCGAATGGCACGGCGCGCTGCGCTGGGTGCAGGCGCCGCTCGCAGATGCTGCGGCGCTCGCCGAGGCCGCGCGGGCCGTGGGCGGAAGTGCATCGATTTTCAGAGCGCATGATGCAGGTGGATACTTGCAGAAAGACCTTTTTGGCCTGCAATCTCCGGCGCTGCAAAAAATCCATGCGCGCGTGCGCGCGGCCTTCGACCCGGCGGGCATCTTCAACCCGGGGCGCATGGGTCTGGACGGCTAGAAAAAACCATGCAAACCCAGCTCACCCCCGAATACCGCGCCACGCCCGAAGGCCGCGAGGCCGAGGCCATTGTGCGCAAGTGTGTGCATTGCGGCTTTTGCACGGCCACCTGCCCGACCTACCAGCTGCTCGGTGACGAGCTCGACGGCCCGCGCGGGCGCATTTACCTCATCAAGCAGGTGCTCGAAGGCGCCACGCCCACGCGCAAGACGCAGCAGCACCTGGACCGATGCCTGACCTGCCGCAACTGCGAAAGCACCTGCCCGAGCGGCGTGCAATACGGCCAGCTGATCGACATTGGCCGCCAGCTTGTCGAAGACAAGGTGCCGCGCCCCCTGGGCGAGCGCGCGCTGCGCTGGCTGCTCAAGGAGGGGTTGCCCTCGCCGCTGTTCGCGCCGGCGCTCAGGCTCGGGCGGGCGCTGCGCCCCTTGCTGCCCGCGGCGCTGCGCGCCAAGGTGCCGCCCGCGCAATCTGCCGGCGCCTGGCCCACGCGCACGCACGCGCGCAAGGTGCTGCTGCTGGCCGGCTGCGTGCAACCCGCGCTGCTGCCCAACATCCACGCGGCCACGGCGCGCGTGCTCGACGCGGCGGGCCTGCAGACCGTGCGGGCGCCCGAAGCGGGTTGCTGCGGCGCGGTGAAGTTCCACCTCAACGACCAGGAGGGCGGCAAGGCGCAGATGCGCGCGAACATCGACGCCTGGTGGCCGTGGATTGCGCCCGAGGGCGAGGAGGGTGGACAAGGCGGGCAAGGTAGGGTCGAGGCCATCGTGGTCAACGCCTCGGGCTGCGGCCTCATGGTCAAGGAATACGGCCACCATTTGCGCAACGACCCCGCCTACGTCGACAAGGCTGCGCGCATCAGCGCGCTCGCGCGCGATCTGAGCGAGCTCCTGCCCGACCTGGTGCCGCGCCTGCAGCCACGCATGCAGGACGCCAGCCCGGCGCGCGCGGCGCTGTACGCCTACCACCCGCCGTGCACGCTGCAGCACGGGCAGCAGCTGCGCGATGTGGTCGAGACGCAGCTGGCTGCACTGGGCCTGCGCCTGCAGCGCGCACCTGCCGAGGCGCACCTGTGCTGTGGCTCGGCGGGCACCTATGCGCTGCTCGAACCCCACACTGCGCAGACGCTGCGCGACCGCAAAATCGGCCAGCTGCAGACGCTGCAACCCGCCGCCATTCTGAGCGCCAACGTCGGCTGCATCACGCACCTGCAAAGCGGCACCGAGCTGCCCGTGCGCCACTGGGTCGAATTGCTCGATGAATGCCTTTCCTGACCACGCACGCCCCGTGCCCTCAACCATAAAAATGGCCACCCTGCCTGACACCATGCCAGAACAAGAACTGCACACCCCTATCGCCCCGCCATCGCTCCCCGTGCACAACGTGGCCGGGATGCCCGACCCCGCCCAGACGATCACGGTGGCTACCGCACTTGCCGCACCCGATGCCCCTGAAACGCGCAGTGACGCCGGCGCGCAGATCCCCATGCCGCAAACCGCCGCGCCACAAGCGGCAGCGCCTGGCGAAGAAGCCGCCGCGCAGCGCCCAGGCCGTGCACACCGCAGGCGACGCAAGTCGGCAGGGCGCACCGAGGCCACCGAGGCGCAAGCGCAGGCACCGTCGTCCACGCCTGCGCCCGCACCAGGACAGCAAGCCGCTGCACGCGCGCCGCGGCGCACGCACCCCGTGCTCGAGCAGCTCGCCGCGCTCTATCCGCAGCTGTTCGGCGCCGTGTTCCGGCCGCTCAAGCGCGGCATTTTTCAGGACCTGATCGCCGCGCACCCCGACGCCTTCGAGCGCGCCGCGCTCAAGGAGGCGCTGGGCCTGCACACGCGCTCCACACGCTATCTGCACAGCGTGGCCGCGGGCGGCAAGCGCTACGACCTGGCAGGCCAGCCGGGCGAAGACCTGACGCCCGAGCATGTCTTGCATGCGCTGCTCGAGGTGCACCGCCGCCGCCAGGCGCGCACCGGCGCCGATGCTGCGGCCACGGCCGACGCCCAGGCCCAGCTGCGCCGGCGCATGGTGGCGGCTTTCGAGGCCTCGGGCCTCACTCGCGAGGCCTACACCGAGCGTGTGCGCAGCCGCGACGAGGCCGCCAACGCCTTGCTCGAAGAAGCCCTGGCCGAATGGGCGGCACGCAACGCCAAAGACGAAGCCCTGCTGCGCGCCTTCGAGGCCAGCAGCACCAGCCAGGGCAGCGCCGAGGCGCACACGCCAGAAACCCAGCGCAGCGCCGAAGCGCAGTTTGCCGCCATGTACGGACTCGAGCCGCGCAGCGTCACGCAGGCGCTCGTCCGTGCGCGCCGTGCCCGGCGGCAGGCTGGCACGGTTTCCGGGTGAAGCGCGTCACCGCAAGAGTTACAGCAAAATTGGGGTTTGGTGCTTATTGAACCAGCGTAAGCAGCTCCCAGTATAGGAGCGCTGCGGCGCTCAGTGCGTATCGTGGCGCGCGGTGTGCAGCAACTGCTCCATCTCGGCGCCGTAGCGTTTGCAGTTGTAGGCATGCCAGCGCTGGATCAGCCACATCAGGCCCGCCACGGCGACGCCGAAGGCGGTGATGGCGCCAAACACCGACAGCCCCAGCTTGAGCGACAGGCTGTAGAACGCGCCCAGCCCGAGGATGCTGGCTTGTTCGTTGAAGTTCTGCACGGCGATCGAGCGCCCCGCGCCCATCAGTTTGTGCCCGCGGTGCTGCAGCAGCGCGTTCATGGGCACCACCAGAAAGCCGCCGAGCGCGCCAAGCAGCACCAGGTACGGCACCGCCAGGCCAATGTGGTGGATGAAGATGATCAGCACCAGCAGCACGCCCATGCCTATGCCCAGCGGCAGCACATGGGTGGCCTGGTCCAGGCGCATGCGCACCGACGCCGCCACGGCTCCCGCGGCCGTGCCCAGTGCCACCACGCCCGTGAGCGACGAGGCCTGCGAGGTGTCGTAGCCGAGCGCCACGGCCGCCCAGGCCAGCACGATGTATTTGAGGTTGCCGCCCACGCCCCAGAACAGCGTGGTCGTGGCCAGCGTGATCTGGCCGAGCTTGTCGAGCCACAGCCGCCGGTTGCAGTCCCAGAAGTCGGGCAGCAGCGCCATGGCGCTTTGCAGCACGCTGTGCCTCGGGTGCTGGCGCAGCGCGCGCATCTCCACCCCCGTGTGTGGAATGCGCGTGTTGAACCAGGCGGCGAGCGCATACACCACGATCAGCGCCGCGATGGCCGACTCGGCCGGCGTGTCCACGCCGGTGTCGATGAAGGGAAAGTCGAACTGCAGCAACCAGGCCGACAAATGCGACCCCACGAGCAGCCCGCCCAGCACCACGCCCAGGATGATGGAGGCGATCGTGAGACCCTCTATCCAGCCGTTGGCGCGCACCAGTTGCGAATGCGGCAGCAGCTCGGTGAGGATGCCGTATTTGGCCGGCGAATACGCCGCGGCCCCGAGCCCGACGATGGCGTAGGCCAGCAGCGGGTGCGAGCCGAACAGCATCAGCAGACAGCCCAGCACCTTGATCGCATTGCTCAGCAACATCACCCGCCCCTTGGGCAGGGC
The DNA here is from genome assembly GCF_029211265.1 of Extensimonas soli. Classification (GTDB taxonomy): domain Bacteria; phylum Pseudomonadota; class Gammaproteobacteria; order Burkholderiales; family Burkholderiaceae_C; genus Extensimonas; species Extensimonas soli. Next base: position 75,245 of record NZ_JARGEL010000006.1, read on the forward strand.
ATCGGCAAAAGCACCGACGAACGGCGCCAGCACCACGTAAAACAGCGCAAACATGGGCACCAGCGCAGCGCGCTCCCACTCGGGGGCGCCGTTGGTGCGCAGCAGTTCCACGGCGGCGACGAACAAGGCATTGTCGGCCAGCGAGCTAAAAAACTGCGCCGCCATGATGGTGTAGAAACCGCGCTTCATTGCAGGAAAGAAAATGTCGCTGGCCAGCGCATAGGGTGCGGATGAAAGTTCAGTCGCGGCGGGTTATATCACGGCCCCTCTGCTGCGCTGCTTGCGATGCCAAAATGCCCGGCTGCCGACGGCGCCCCATCCAAAACCATGCCACGCCCCATCCATGCCACCATCCACCCCTGCGCCTTGCGCAACAACCTGGCGCGTGTGCGCCAGGCTGCGCAGGACGCCAGAGTCTGGGCCGTCGTCAAGGCCAATGCGTACGGCCACGGCATCGAGCGCGTCTATGCAAGCCTGCGCGCTGCCGACGGCTTTGCGCTGCTCGACCTGGCCGAGGCCGAGCGCCTGCGCGCGCTGGGCTGGCGCGGCCCCATTCTGCTGCTCGAAGGCGTGTTCGAGCCGCGCGACCTCGAGCTGTGCTCGCGTCTGGACTTGTGGCACGTGGTGCACTGCGACGAACAGATCGACATGCTCGCCGCGCACAAGACGCAGCAGCCGCACCATGTGTGGCTCAAGCTCAATTCGGGCATGAACCGCCTGGGCTTCACGCCGCAGCGCTACCGCAGCGCCTGGGCGCGGCTGAATGCGCTGCCGCAGGTCGATGAAGTCGGCCACGTGACGCACTTCAGCGACGCCGACGGCGCGCGCGGCATTGCGCACCAGGTCGATGCTTTCCTCGCGGCCACGCAAGACTTGCCGGGCGAGCGCAGCCTGGCCAACAGCGCCGCAATCCTGCGCCACGCGAGCGCCGCGCGAGTGCGCGCCGACTGGGTGCGCGCCGGCATCGCCCTGTACGGCAGCGCGCCCGACCATCCTGACGGCAGCGCCGCCCACTGGAGCCTGCAGCCCGCGATGACGCTGGCCACGCGCCTGATGGGCGTGCAGCGGCTCGCGGCCGGCGACAGCGTGGGCTACGGCTCGCGCTTCGTTGCCCCCGCGCCCATGACCATAGGCGTGGCCGCGTGCGGCTATGCCGACGGCTACCCGCGCCACGCCGACACCGGCACGCCCGTGCTCGTCGCAGGCGTGCGCACGCGCCTCGTGGGGCGCGTGAGCATGGACATGCTCGCCGTTGATCTGGAGCCCGTGCTGGCTGCGGGCGTGCACGTGGGTTTTGGCAGCGAGGTCACGCTCTGGGGCCACGCGACGCGCGGCGGCGCGATCTTGCCCATAGACGAAGTCGCGCACGCCGCGGGCACGGTGGCTTACGAGCTCATGTGCGCGCTCGCGCCGCGCGTGCCGGTGGCGGATTGTTTGTGAGGCCGCGCCGCACGCCCATGCGCGCGCAACGTGGCGGATACAGATACACGTCCCCCCGAAACGATGGCCCTTGCAGCCGCTGAATCGGTACTCCCAGGAACAGGTTCTAGAATCGGCCCTATGCACCACGCCTACCGCCTGAATTCCTACGGGCTGACGCTTGCACCCTCCAAGCGTCGCCGGTTCGATATGCGGTTGCGCCATTGTGGGCCGCCGCACGTTGGCTGAACTTCTTTTTCGACGTTCCTGCCGCATGTGGAGTCCTCATGAAATCATTTAACCCCCCCATCGAGCCATTGACCTGCGTTTTGCCAGGGCAATCCTGATGAACCAGCTCATTGCGGCCGCGCTGCTGCTGATGCTGGGCGGCGCATTGTGTCTTTTGCCCGCAAGCAACCGGCTGCGCGCGAGCGCAGGGCTTGCGTCGCAGGCCTTGGCGACCTTGCTGGTGTGGTCGGCCGTGTTTCCCGTGATGTTCGGTGCACCCGGTTTGACGCTGCAAATGCCATGGAGCTATCCCATGGGGGCGCTGCACTTCCATCTGGACGCGCTGGGCGCCTTTTTTCTGAGCTGGTCCCTGCCCATGACGCTGCTGGGCAGCGTGTATGCCGTAGGGTATCTGCGCAAATACTTCGACAGCCCACGGCATCTGGGGGTGCATTTCGGCCTGCTGAACATGGTTTCGCTGTCGTTCATTCTGGTCTATACCGGCGAGCACGCGGTGACGTTTTTGCTGGGATGGGAAATTGCGGCGCTTTCGGCCTGGTTGCTGGTGATCTGGGACTACACCAACCAGAAGGTGCGCTTTGCCGGTTTCAATTACCTGGTGTCCACCCACGTGGGGCTGATTTTTCTGGTGGCAGCGGTGATGATCCTCTACACCCACACCCAGTCCTGGTATCTGGACGATTTTGGCGACTGGATGCGGCACAACCCGGGCACCGTGCGCAACACCGTGTTTTTGCTGCTCGTGACCAGCTTCGGGTTGAAGGCGGCATTTTTTCCATTCCACTCCTGGCTGCCGCGCGCGCATGCGGCGGCGCCCGCGCACGTGTCGGCACTGATGTCCGGCGTCATCCACAAGGCGGGGCTTTATGCGTTGGTGCATTTTCTGGCCATTTCGGGACAACCGGACGAATGGATGGGCTGGTTTTTGCTTGCCTTCTCGGCCACTTCGGCGGTGGTGGGCGGCCTCTATACCACGGGGCAGCGCGACTTGAAGCGTCTGCTGGGCTACTCGTCGACGGAGAACGTGGGCATCGCCGGCATGGGCTTCGGGCTGGGTTGTCTGGGCCTGAGCTGGAGCCAGCCCGCCTTGGTGGTGCTGGGTTTTGGCGGCGGTTTGCTGCATGTGCTCAACCATGCGTTTTTCAAGTGCCAGCTGTTTTATGCCGCCGGCTGCGTCTATCAGGCCAAACACGTGGTCGATATCGAGCGCCTGGGCGGGCTGTTCGCACGCATGCCCGTGACGGCACTGTGTTTCCTCATTGGCGGCGTGGCCATTTCTGCGCTGCCACCGTTCAATGGCTTTGCGAGCGAATTTCTGCTCTATTCCGGCCTGCTGGGTCAGGGGAGCCCGTCTCTCGGGGCCCAGTTGGTGCTGGTGCTGGCGGCGGCGGCGCTGGCCTTCGTGGGGGCGCTTTCGGTACTGAGCATGACCCGTGCCTATGGCGTGGTTTTTTTGGGCAGTGAGCGCGACACCAGCTTGGCCCCAGGCCAGGAAGCCAGTGCCTGGATGTTGGCTCCCATGGGCATCCATGCGGTGGGCAGCGTGCTGCTGGGCATGGCGCCGGGGCTCGGTTTTGCCCTGGTGGCGGCGCCTGTCGCGCAGTTCCTGCAAACTGCACCAGGCCCTGCGGCCGTGGCGGCACTGCACGCGGCGGCGCAGACCCTGAACCACGTCGGCATTTTTGGTGCCGTCTTGGCGACTGTGGTGCTGGCGGTGTTCTGGCTGCGCGAGCGGCTGCTGCCTGCCCGGCCCCTGCAAAGTGCCACCTGGGCGTGCGGCTATGGCGTGCCGCAAGCGCGCATGCAATACACCGGCGCGGGTTTTTCGGTGGACTTCACCGCGCACTTCAAAAACATCGTGCTCATGCTCAAACGCCAGAAAGCGCCCAGGGCTTATTTCCCGGACGATAGCTACGTGGTTGTCGATTGCGTCGATGCCGTCGAAAGACGCCTGTACGCGGTGATCGCCCAGGGGGATGCATCTGCGAGCGAACTGTCCGAAAAAATGCACGAGGACGATCCGCGTCTGGCTTTTGCCGTGGGGCTGGCCGCCATCGTGGTGATTGCCGCGCTGGTGGTGCTGGCCAGGGGAGCGCTGCCATGACGCCCCTGGCTTTTGCTGCGCTGGCGCTGGTGCACGGGGTGCTGGTGCTGCTCATGCCCATCGTGCTTACAGGGGTGATCAACCGCACCAAATCGTGGTGGGCAGGACGCAAGGGGCCGCGGCTGCTGCAATTGGCGTCGGACTTGCGGCGGCTGCTGTACAAGCGCCCGGTGGTCAGCGTGGTGGCCAGTCCGCTGTTTCGCAGCGGGGCCTGGGTCGTGCTGGTGTGCAACCTGCTTGCCGCAGCCATGTCGCCCATGCTGGGCCCCTTTGCTCCGCTGCAGTTCGCCTACGACTTCATCGCGGTGGCTTACACGCTGGGGCTGGCACGCCTGGCGCTCATGGTTTCGGCCATGGACGTGGGCAGTTCCTTTGAAGGCATGGGGGCGGCACGCGAGGCGGGGTTTTCGGCGTTTGCCGAACCGGCCCTGTTTTTGCTTTTCGGCACGCTGCTTGCCGCCACGGGGCTGACCAGTTTTGCCGGCCTGATCGGGCATTTGCACCGCACGCCGTATTACCTGCTGGTGGTGGCGCCGCTGGCCTTCGCACTGCTCGTCCTGTTGCAGACCGAGGCCGCCCGGGTGCCCGTGGATGATCCGCTCACGCATCTGGAGCTGACCATGATCCATGAGGTGATGATCCTCGATCACAGCGGACCTGAACTGGCGGCCATGCAGTACGCCGCAGGCCTGAAGATGACGCTGTATGCCGGTTTGCTGGCCGCGTTGCTCAACCCGCTGGATGTGTACGCCGAGCCCTTCGCGGCAACGCTGGCGTCCATAGGCCTGATGCTGCTGGTGGCTTGTGTGGTGGGTTGTATTGAAGCGCTCACCGCCCGGCTGGCCATGCGCTGGGTGCCGCGTTATGTGCTGCTGGCCGCGGCCGCCGCGTTGCTGGGCATGCTGTTGGTGTGGCGGGCCGCTGGTGGTGCAGGGAGGTGAGCATGGACGAGAGACTGCCGTTGATTCTTTTCTTGCTGGCCACCGTGGTTCCGCTGTTTCTCGGCAAGACGGGCGCTGCCCCCGCTTGGCTGAGCCTGCAGGGACTGGCCATGGGCTGGATCAGCCTCACGCAGCACCATGTGCTGAGCGCCCATGCCTTGGCGGGCGGCCTGGAGGTGCTGCTGGTGCGCGCCTTGCTGGTGCCGACCTTGCTGCGCCGTGCCCTGGCCGGATCGGCCGCCGCACACGATGACCTGATGCCCTCGAATCTGTTGATCTGGGGCGTGGCCCTGGCCTTGATCATTCTGGCGTTCAAGTTTGGCGACGGCGCGCGTGCCGACGTGCGTGCCCTGACCTTGGGCGTGGTGGCGGCCACCGGCACGATGGCGTTTCTGCTGCTGTCCACCAATCGCGAGCCGGCCGCCCAATTGGTGGCGCTGCTGTTCATGGAAAACGCGCTGGCGTTGTTCGAGTCCCTGATGTCCGAGCCTTGGTCCGTGCCTGTGCATGTGGGCGTCAGCGGCTTGTATGTGGGCACCGTGGCGGTCGGAGTGTGGCTGGTGCGCGCGCCGGCTGCGCCCCTGCCGGCGCCCGACCCCGCGGCTGCGGCTTGTGCGGTTTCGGATGACGCAGTGGCGAGGGAGCCATGAATACGGCCATGGACAGCGCACAACTTCATGCTCCTATGCCGCAGGCGGCGCCATCCGCCGGCAGTGCGCGCGGCAGCACCTGGGCGCCACTGGCGCTGGTCGGCATCGCGCTGCTGCTTTGGCTGGCTTCCATGGCGGTGTTTCTTGTGTTCCCGCTGGAGACATTGCCGCGGTATTTTGCGCGGCGTTATCTGGTGCTCGACGCCACCTCGCTGCTGTTCATCGTGGTGGTGAACACGGTGTTTTTGGGCATCAGCGTGTACCTTTTTTCGCGCCGGCGCACATCGGCTCGGCTGGCGCGCGACTTTCTGCCAAGAGCCGCGCTGTCGCTGCTGTTCATGCTCGTGACCAACCTGGCGGTACTGTCCAGCCACCTGATCGTGTTGTGGACTTTGCTCGAGGTCAGCACCCTGTGCGCTACGCCGCTGGTGGCGCGGGGGGATGCGGCTTTGCCCCGGACCGTGGCCTGGCGCTATTTGCTGTATTCGGCCATGAGCCTGTCGCTCACCTTCATGGGCTTCATGTGCCTGACGCAGTCGGCCTCTTTGCGCGGCGTCGATATCGACTTCGCCATCGATGCGCTGGGCGGGGCACTCAGCCCCACTGGCGATGGCTGGCAGCATCTGGGGCTGGCGTTCATGGTTTTCGGCCTGGGCGGCAAACTGGGTCTGGCGCCGCTGTACGGCTGGCTGCCGGAAACCTACGAGACCGCACCCACCAGCACCAGTGCCTTGCTGGCGGCGGTGCAGTTCAACATCAGCATGGTGGCGGTGTTTCGCATTCTGCAGGTGTGCCGCGGTGTGGACCTCAGCTTCGTGGCGCAGGAGTTGCTGGTCATGGGCTATTTGTCGCTGGCGGTGGCGGCCGTCAAGGTGATGGCGGTGCGCAATTACAAACGCCTCATTGCCTACGCATGCATCAGCTCGTCCGGCGTGATCGCGCTCGGGCTGTCGGTAGGGCAAACGGCCGCCTACGGTGTGGTGCTGTACGTGGTGAGCAATGCCTTCGTCAAGGCCTTGCTGTTCCTGACCGCGGGGCGGCTGCGCGCCACCTACGGCACCAATGACGTTGCGGCACTGAGCGGCGTCATCCGCATCCTGCCGTTTTCCGGGTCCCTGTTTACCGTGGGGATTTTTGCCTTGCTGGGCTTTCCACCTTTTGCGGGTTTTCTGGCGGAAATGCTGACGCTCTCGGGCATCGTCCAGGCGGGCAACCTGATGGCGTTCACGCTGATGTGTGTGATGCTGACGGTGATCTTCGTGGCCACGGGACGCACCGTCTTTCCCATGCTCTGGGGCGCGCCCGAGCGCGAGGTGCCGACAGCGCACGAACCCAGGCTGACCACCATGCCCAAGCTGGGCTTCGTGGCCATCCTGATCATGCTCGGCACCTACACGCCCGAGCCGTTCACCCGCCTGTTGCGGGCCGTGGCGCAGTCGATCGGGGGGTAGTTGCATGCCTGCACACGCATTTTTATCGCCCTGGACGCTGAAGACGCTGCGGGACATACCGCTGCAGGCGCTGCCTGATTTTGCGCAGACCTGTACGCAGCGGCTGGCGGCGGGAGCGCGGTTGGTGACTTTGTTCGGACGGCCCGCAGGCGCCGGCGAACCTGCTGGCTGCATTCTCACCGCCGTCTTTCAGCCTGCAGGGGGGCCCTTGGAGGTACTGCGTGGCACGGCGCAGGGCGGCGCGCGCTACCCCAGCCTGACTTGCGCGCATCCTGCGGCGCAGATGTACGAGCGCGAACTGTGGGAGCAGACCGGTCTGCTGCCCGAAGGGCACCCCTGGCTCAAGCCGGTGCGTTTCGAGGGCACGCGCCAGCAGCACATGGCAGACTACCCGTTTTTCCAGGTGCGCGGGCACAGTGTGCACGAGGTGGGGGTGGGCCCAATTCATGCGGGCGTGATCGAACCCGGCCATTTCCGCTTCATGTGCCTCGGTGAAACGGTGTACCACCTGGAAGTCCAGCTGGGCTACCAGCACCGCGGCGTCGAAGCGCTGCTGCTGCAGCGCCCGGCCTGGACGCTGGCGCCTTTGCTGGAGTCCGTCTGCGGGGATTCCGCCGTTGCCTATGCCTGGGGCCATTGCGCAGCCATCGAGGCTTTGAGTGGCTGCAGCGTGGGCCGATCCGCCGAGCTGTCGCGCGCGGTGGCGCTGGAGCTCGAGCGCGTTGCGATACATGTCGCCACCCTCGGGGGCCTGGCCACGGACATTGCTTTTCTGCAAGGCGGCAGCACGTATGGCCGCTTGCGCACGGCCATCATCAACGCCACCCAGCGCGTCTGCGGCAACCGCTTCGGCCGCGGCTGGATCCGGCCGGGACGCTCCAGCGTACTGAGCGACGCACTGCGCCAGGACTTGGTGCAGACCTTGCGCGCTTTCGCCGTCGACTTTGCGGAAATCAACGAACGCATGCGCACGGCGCACAGCGTCACAGCGCGCTTGCGCGGTGTGGGGACGGTCAGCACGCAGGCGGCACGCGACCTGGGCCTGCTCGGTGTGGTGGCGCGCGCCAGCGGCGTGGCGCTGGATGTGCGCACCGAACTGCCGGGCCCGGTATATGGTGCCGCGCCTTTGCCCCTGGTGACCGAGCCGCAGGGTGATTGCTGGGCGCGCGTGCTTCTGCGCATGCGTGAAGTGGAGCAGTCCGTCGCCTGGCTGCTGCAGCTGCTGGAGGGGGGCGCGTTGGATGGTGTATCACCCCAGAGCGTCAGGGAGGCTTCTTCCTTTGCAGCGCCGCCGGAGCTGCAGCCCGAGGCCTTGTGCGTTTCGCTGACGGAAGGCACGCGCGGGCCGGTGGTGCAGGTGCTGGAGACCGGCGCTGGCGGAGAGCTGCGCCACTACAAGGTGCAAGACCCCTCGCTGGCCAATTGGTACGGGCTCGCACTGGCCGTGCGTGACAACGCGATTTCCGACTTTCCCCTGTGCAACAAGAGCTTCGACCTCTCGTATTGCGGCAACGATCTATAAAGTCCCATGTTCAAATCTCTCGCCGTCCGAAGATCCCAGGGCACGCAATACATTGCCGATTTGCGCGCGGCGCAGGCCGCAGGCTTTCGCGGCAAGCCCGTCATCGGCGAAGCCGCATGTGCTGCCGGCTGCTCGGCTTGCGTGTCGGTGTGTCCGAGCCAGGCGCTGGCGCTGGAGCCGGTGCAGGTCGATCTGGGGCGCTGCGTGCTCTGTGGCGACTGCGCCGCCGTCTGCCCCAGCGGCAAGATCGGTTTCAGCAGCGATGTCAAACTGGCCGCCACGCAGCGCTCCGGCTTGGTGCTGAGCGCCGCGCGCCCCGACGTGGATCCGGTGCAGGTGTCCGCGGCATTGCATAGTCGCTTCGGCCGCTCGCTCAAGCTGCGTTCGGTCTCGGCAGGTGGCTGCAACGGCTGCGAGATGGAAATCAACGCGCTGGGCAACGTCAACTTCGATCTGGGCCGCTACGGCATCGACTTTGTGGCCTCCCCCCGGCACGCGGATGGCCTGGTGCTGTCGGGGCCGCTGACGCGCAACATGGCGCAGGCGCTGCAATTGTGCTGGGACGCCATGCCAGAGCCCAAGCTGCTCATCGCTGTCGGGGCCTGCGCGATCTCGGGCGGTGTATTCGCGCAAAGCGCGGCCCTCGATCGGCAGTTTCTGGAGCGCATCCAGCCCACGCTGTATGTGCCCGGCTGCCCGCCGCACCCGCTCACTTTCATCTGCGGCATCCTGGATTTGCTCGGCATTCCTTGAGAGCGTGCCCGAAATAGGCGCTACACCCCGCGCGCACGCTCGGCCCGAAAGCGCGCACGAAAGGCGCTGAATTCGCCGGCTTCGAGCGCGCTGCGCATCTCCTGCATGAGCTGCAGGTAGTAGTGCAGGTTGTGGATGGTGCACAGCATGGGGGCGAGCATTTCGCCGCAGCGGTCCAGGTGGTGCAGGTAGGCGCGGCTGAAGCCCGTGCGCCCGCCCTCGTCCCAGGACACGCCCGAGGCGCCCGCGCAGGCCTCGCAGCGGCAGCTGGTGTCGAGCGGGCGCGGGTCGCTCTTGTGGCGTGCGTTGCGGATTTTCAGGTCGCCGTAGCGCGTGAACAGCGTGCCGTTGCGCGCGTTGCGCGTGGGCATCACGCAGTCGAACATATCGACGCCCTGCGCCACGCCCTCGACCAGGTCTTCGGGCGTGCCCACGCCCATGAGGTAGCGCGGCTTGTGCGCGGGCAGGCGGTGCGGCGTGTGCGCCATGATGCGCAGCATGTCCTCCTTGGGCTCGCCCACGCTCACGCCGCCCACGGCGTAGCCGGGCAAGTCCAGCGCGACGAGCGCGGCGAGCGACTCTTCGCGCAGGTGCTCGAACATGCCGCCTTGCACGATGCCAAACAGCGCGTTGCGGTTTTGCAGCCGCGCAAACTCCTCCTGGCTGCGGCGCGCCCAGCGCAGGCTCAGCTCCATCGACGTGCGCGCCTCGTGCTCGGTGGTGATGTGGCCCTTGGTTTCGTAAGGCGTGCACTCGTCGAACTGCATCACGATGTCGCTGTCGAGCACGGTCTGGATCTGCATGCTGATTTCGGGCGAGAGAAAGAGCTTGTCACCGTTCACGGGGCTCGCAAAATGCACGCCCTGCTCGGTGATCTTGCGCATCTCACCCAGGCTCCAGACCTGGAAACCGCCAGAGTCGGTCAGGATGGGCTTGTGCCAGTTCTCAAAAGCATGCAGGCCGCCGAAGTTGCGCAGCACGTCCAGCCCCGGGCGCATCCACAGATGAAAGGTGTTGCCCAGGATGATTTGTGCGCCCATGGCGTGCAGGCTTTGCGGCAGCACGCCTTTGACGGTGCCGTAGGTGCCCACGGGCATGAAGATCGGGGTTTCGACGACGCCGTGGTGCAGCGTCAGGCGAGCGCGGCGCGCGTGGCTCGCGGGGTCGGTGGCAAGGAGGTCGAATTGCAGCATGGGGGCGCATTGTCCCAGAGCGGCGGGCGCGCCGCGCCCTGCCGCTACACTGCCGTGATCGGCAAACTTGGAAAGAATGCAATGAAGATTTTGATAGCAGTCGATGGCTCAGAACTGGCGCTCGACGCCGTGCACCATGCGCTCACGCTGGTGCGCGCGGGTCTGCGCGCGAGCTTCGTGCTCGCCCACGTGCAGGAGCCGGCCTCGCTCTATGAACTCGTCACGACGCGCGACCCGGACCTGATCGCGGCTGCCGCGCGCGAGGCCGGCATGGACCTGACGGCCCCGGCGCGTGCGCTGCTCGATGCGGCTGCGGTCGAATACACGACCGAAATCCGCATGGGTGCGGCTGCGAACACGCTCGTGGACATCCTCGAAGAAACGGCTTGCGATCTTGCGCTCGTGGGCGCACGCGGGTTGGGCGGCTTGCGTGGCGCTTTGCTGGGCTCGGTGTCACAGGCGCTGGTACACGAAAGCCCGGTGCCCGTGACCATCGTCAAACACGCGCCTGCGGCGGAATGACGGTGCAGTGATCGGTATCCGGGCTTGCGCAGACTGTGGGCGGCGTCAGCGGGCGCTGGTTTTCAGGCCGCCTGGCGATAGTGCGCGTAAGACTCGGCGGGGCGCTGGAATTTGCCGTGCGGCAGGCTGCCCAGGCGCTGCAGCAGGCGCCGGCAGTAGCCCTGGATGCGCAGGCATTTGTTGAGTTCGTCCACGGGCAGCGGCCCCGAGACCACGACCAGATCATTGGCCACGTCGGGCGCGCCCGCGGCGCGCAGGCGCCGGCGCGCCATGCTGGCCCACGAAAGGATGCGCGTGGGGCTGCCATGCTGGTGCAATTGCCCCGTGTGGCGGTCGAAAGCCAGGGCCACCGTCTCCGTCTTGAGCCTGAAGCGGCGCTCGCCCGTGGCGGCGCTGGGCGCATCGCGCAGGTCGTACAGGTAGTAGCTGCCGGCTTTGATCTGGTATTGCATGTCCATGGCGTGTTCCTCTGGCGGAGCATTTTGCGGCTTGTGGCGCGCACCGATCCTGGGAATAACGCGGGGAAGCCGGGGTTTTTTGTAACGATTTTTAGAAATCCACCAGGCTCACCCCCAGGCTCAGCACCGTGCGCTTGCGGTTGTAGTCCACCAGGCTGTCGCCGTAACCGCTGAAGAGCTGCGTGTGCAGGCGCAGGTTGCTTTGCTTGCCGCCCAGCGTGTGCAGCCACTCGAGCCGCGCCGAGCCGCGCCAGGCACTGCCGAAAGAGTTGCGCAGCGTGGTGCTGACGGTGTTGACTTCGTCGGGGTTCCAGGTGGCCTGCAGTTCGGCGCGGCCCACGTAGTTGCTGATGCCGGGGTTGTCGTCGTTGGTGGCCCCTTCGGCAAGGCGCCGCCACAGGCGCGCGCTGACGCTCCAGCGTTCGTTGAGTTCCACGCCGGTCATCAGGTAGATGCGGTTCCAGCTGCGCGACAGCGGCAGGCTCTGGCCGTTCGATTGGTGCACCAGCCCCACGCCGCTGTAGCGCCAGCGCCAGCCCCAGGGCAGCTGCGCGTCGGTCGGATAGACATAGACGACTTCGGGCTCATGGTCGGTGTTGCGAAACGGGCGCGAGATGTTGCCGCTGAAAAGCTGCCAGTACGACTGCTGCGTGTAGCCGAACCACAGTGAATCGAGGCGTTGCGAGGCATCGGGGGTGAGCAGCCCTTGCGCGAGCTTGGTGCGCACCGACAGCTGCAGACGCATCTCGGTGCGCCGGTAGTCCACGGGCGTGGCGGTGTGGCCCGGCGCCGGGGAGCTGGGCTGTTTGTTGACGGTATTCGCGCCGACCACCGAGACAGAGATCGGCCGGTAGCCGCGAAAGCGCAAGGTGCCGCAGCTCGAACCCTGTTCGAGCTCCCAAAAGCGCGCGAGCAGGCTGTAGTGCGTGTCGCGGCAGCCATCGACCTGCACGAGGATGGGCTCAGGCGGCGGCGTGTCTGCGGGGGCGGGGACGGCGGCGGTAGCTGCTGTGCTTGCGGTGGCGCTGGCCGGGGACGACGCTGCGGGCGCGGTGGCGGACTGCGCAGGCGCGGGCTGCCAGGCCTGCTGGCCCGCCCACTGGTCGAAGCAGGCCAGGCGCGCTGCGTCGCCTGACAGCGCGGTGCAGCGCTGCCAGGCGGTGGTGGCTGGAGCCGTGGCGGTCGATACGGTCGCAGGCGTTGCAATCGATGGGGATGTGGAAGGCGATGGTGTGGGTGAGGACGCCGGGGCGGGCTCGGGTGCTGGTCCGAGTGCAGGCGCAGCGGGGGCTTGGGCGAGCGCCGCGCCCGGGGCGAGCGCGCCGACGCAGCCGGTCAAAGCCAGCCATCCGGAAAGCAGGCGTGCCGTGTTCATTCGGGCGCCTGCTTGCGCAGAACGAAGGGGATGCTGATCGGTGGGGTGGTGTCGCTGCTCCATATGCCGCGTATCTCCTTGCCGCAACTGCCATCTTGCACGGTGCCCAGCCAGTTCGCGCTGATGTGCTTGCCGTCGGTGGATTCTTCGAGCGTGAGCTGGCCTTGATCGACGTCGCCGCTGAGCAGCACCATGCTGCCGTCGCGCTGCAGCGTACCGTGCACGCTCTCGCGCAGCAGGGGGTGCGGCGTGAGCTGCAGCAGCACGGGCGCGCTGCGGCCTTGCAACTCGGCGCGCCAGCGGCCCAAAAGCTGCGCCTGGCTGGTGTCCACGGCAGCGGGGCAGGGCGCGGACGAATTTATATCATTTTTGCCTCTTGCGCTTGATGCGCAAGCACAAGCAGCTATCACAAAAAGAGCGAATCGATGGTTCATGGCAGCTGCGGGCCGGCGGTCGCGCTGGCTGTTTGGCCAGTTTGCGGCTGCGCCTTGGCTGCGAATTCGGCGCGCAGCGCCTTGAGCTTGGCGCGCGGGTCTTCGCGCGTGCTGCCGGCCTGCAGCGCCATTTCGGCGATGAAGCGGCTGGGCCGTGTGGGCACCATCTCGCGCCCCTTTTTGCGCCGCTTGCTCCAGCTCACGGCGAGCGTGCGCTGCGCGCGCGTGATGCCCACGTACATCAGGCGGCGTTCTTCCTGCAGGCGTTGCAGCTCGTCGGCGCTCGGGGTGCGCGTGGCGGCCTCGCCACCGCCGTCTGGGTCGGCCTGGCCTGGCTGGAACGGCAGCATGCCTTCGGTCACGCCCACGAGCATCACGTGCGGCCACTCCAGCCCCTTGGCCGCGTGCAGCGTGGAGAGCGTGACGCAGTCCTGATCCTGCTCGCGGTCGGCAATGGTCGAGAGCAGCGCGATGGTCTGCGCGACTTCGAGCAGGCTCTTGGCCTGCGTGGTCACCACGCTGCCCGCGGCATCGTCGGCCTGGCCGCCCGCGCGCTGCGCCATCCAGTCGCAGAATTCGAGCACGTTGCTCCAGCGCGCCGCGGCGACCTTGTCGCTGTCTTCGCTTTCGTAGAGGTGCTTTTCGTAGCCGATCTCCTGCAGCCAGTCGGCCAGAAAGGCGCGCGCCGCCTCGGCACCCAGGGTGTGGCGCGCGCGGTATTCGAGGTCGTTCACGCAGCGCCCGAACTCGTGCAGGCCGTCGAGCGCGCGCCGCGGCACGGCGGCGGGCAGCATGGCGTTGAAGAGCGCGCCAAACAGGCTTTGCTTGTGCTGGCCCGCAAACTGGCCCAGCTGCGCGAGCGTCTGCAGGCCTATGCCGCGCCGCGGGCTCGTGATGGCGCGCAAAAAGGCCGGGTCGTCGTCGTTGTTGCTCCACAGGCGAAACCAGGCGCACAGGTCGCGGATTTCGGCGCGGTCGAAAAAGCCCGTGCCGCCCGAGACCTTGTAGGGGATGTTCGCGCGGCGCAGCGCTTTTTCGAAGGGCTTGGCCTGGTGGTTGGCGCGGTAGAGGATGGCAAAGTCGCGCCAGGCCGGCGGCGGGTTGCTTGCGGCGCGCAGGCTCTGGATGCGCGCGACGGCGCGCTCGGCCTCGTGTTCTTCGTTGTCGGCGTCGATCACGCGCACGGGTTCTCCCTCGCCGAGTTCGGAAAACAGCGTTTTCGGAAACAGCTTGGGGTTGGGGCCGATGACGTTGTTGGCCGCGCGCAGGATGGCGCTGGTCGAGCGGTAGTTCTGCTCGAGCTTGATGACCTTGAGCTGCGGAAAGTCCTGCGGCAGGCGCTTGAGGTTGTCCAGCGTGGCGCCGCGCCAGCCGTAGATGCTCTGGTCGTCGTCGCCCACTGCGGTGAAGTGGCCGCGCGCGCCCACGAGCAGCTTGAGCAGCTCGTACTGCGTGGCGTTGGTGTCCTGGTATTCATCGACGAGCACGTAGCCGAGCTGCGTCTGCCACTTGTCGCGCACTTCGGGGTATTCGCGCAGCAGCTTGAGCGGCAGGCCGATGAGGTCGTCGAAATCGACGCTCTGGTAGGCCGCAAGGCGCTCCTCGTAGCGCGCCATGATGCGCGCGAGCTGCTGTTCTTCTTCGTTGCTCGCCTGGGCCAGCGCCTGCGCGGCGTTCAGGCCCATGTTTTTCCAGCGGCTCAGCGCCCATTGCCACTGCCGTGCCGTGGCCGCGTCGGTGGTGCCGCCTGCGGCGTCCTTGAGGATGCTGAGCACGTCGTCGCTGTCCAGGATGCTGAACTGCGGCTTGAGCCCGAGCCGCTGGCCGTCGGCGCGCAGCAGGCGCACGCCCAGCGCGTGGAAGGTGCACAGCAGCAGGTCTTTGGCGCGCCGCCCGATCAGCCCCGCGGCACGCTCGCGCATCTCGGCCGCGGCCTTGTTGGTGAAGGTGATGGCCGCGATGCGCTGCGGCGCGAGGCCGCGTTGATCGATCAGGTGCGCGATCTTGTGCGTGATCACGCGCGTCTTGCCCGAGCCGGCGCCGGCGAGCACCAGACACGCGCCTTGCGTGTAGTGCACGGCCTGCAGCTGGGCGAGGTTCAAGCCTTTGGACATGGGAGCGAGAGCAGAGACAGAGGTGAGGGGGCAAGCGAGCGGGCCTGCGCAAAGACGCGAAGGGGCGCTGCGGGACGTGCAAAAACGTGCAGCGCATGCGGCGGGCAATGATAACGGCGCATCTTTGCCAGGATGGGGCGGTGTGCATCCGCGGCGCGGGTTCGCGCGCCAACGCCCCCGCGGGCGCCGCGCAGGCGCGAAGGGCAGTCGTGAAGGGCAGGCGAAAAATACCCGCCTCAGAGACAATCCCCGCTCCATTTGCCTTCTTGCCTCTGGAGAGACTTGCCATGAGCCTTTTGTTTTCCCCCTACCAGCTGGGCCGGCTGACGCTGCCCAACCGCATCGTCATCGCGCCCATGTGCCAATACTCGGCCGAAGACGGCAATGCGAGCGACTGGCATGTGCTGCACTTCGGCCGCATGGCCTTGTCGGGCGCGGGGCTGTTCATCATCGAGGCCGCGGCCGTCGAGCCCGTGGGGCGCATTTCGCCGCGCGACATCGGGCTGTGGTCGGACGCGAACGAGGCCGCGCTCGGCCGCGCGCTGCAGGCGGCGCGCGCTTATGCATGCATGCCCATAGGCATACAGCTCGCGCACGCGGGGCGCAAGGCATCGACCGCCGTGCCCTGGGAGGGCGGGCGCGCGCTCACGCCGCCGCAGGGCGGCTGGCAGGTGGTGGCGCCGTCGCCGCTGCCTTTCGATGCGCAGGACGCGGCGCCGCAGGCGCTCGACGAGGCCGGCATAGAGCGCGTGGTGGCAGCGTTTGCGCAGGCCGCGCGGCGCGCCGAACGTCTGGGGCTGGACTTGATAGAGCTGCACGCCGCGCACGGCTATTTGCTGCACGAATTCCTCTCGCCGCTGTCCAACCAGCGCAGCGATGCTTACGGCGGCACGCTTGAAAACCGCATGCGCCTGCTGCTGCGCGTGTTCGACGCGGTGCGCGCGGCGGTGGCGCCGGACTTCCCCGTGGGCGTGCGCATCTCGGCCACCGACTGGGTCGAAGGCGGCTGGGACGTGGCGCAGAGCATCGAGCTCGCGCGCCGGCTGCACGCGCGCGGCAGCGCCTACGTGCACGTGTCGAGCGCGGGCCTGTCGCCGCAGCAAAAAATTCCGCTGGGGCCGGGCTACCAGGTGCCACTCGCGCAGCAGGTGCGTGCGGCTACGGGTGCGCCCACGATCGCCGTGGGTCTGATCACCGAGGCACAGCAGGCCGAGACCATCCTCGCGAGCGGCCAGGCCGACCTCATCGGCGTCGCGCGCGCCATGCTCTACGACCCGCATTGGCCCTGGCACGCCGCCGTCGCGCTCGGCGCGCAGGTGCAGGCCCCGCCGCAATACTGGCGCGCACTGCCGCATGGGGTGAAGAACCTGTTCGTGCAGTAATGCCGTCATGCAGTAACGCCGTGACGTAGTAACGCTGCCGTGCACGGCGGGTGTCCCGCCTTGCCTTGCTCGGCCTGGCGTGCCCGCGTTCCGGGCGCCGCGCCGCAGCTCGCGAACATTGCCGCACCATGTGGGACATCCTGCGCATCACCTTCCCCTTTTTCGCGCTCGTGCTGTGCGGCTACCTGGCCACGCGGCGCGGGCTGCTGCCGCTCGCGGCGATCCCGGGGCTCAATGCCTTCGTGCTGTTTTTTGCGCTGCCTTGCATGCTCTACCGCTTTGGCGCGCGCACGCCGATCGGGCAGCTGCTCGATCCGGTCGCGGGCGGCGTGTATTTGCTGTGTGCGCTGCCGCTGGTCGCGGGCGGGGTGCTGGGCCTGCGCGCGCTGCGCTGCAACTGGAACGACGCAGCCTTTGGCGCGCTCGTCGCGGCCATGCCAAATTCGGGCTTCATGGGTGTGCCGCTGCTCGTGGCCCTGCTGGGCGCGCAGGCCGCGGGGCCGGTGATTTTGACCATGCTGGTGGACATGGTGTGCACCACCTCGCTGTGCATTGCGCTGTCGCGCCTCGACGGCGCGGGAGCGCACGGTGCGGCGGTGGCGCTGCGCCAGGCTTTGCGCGGCATGTCAGCCAACCCCATGCCCTGGGCGACCGCGCTGGGCGCGCTGGCCTCGGCGCTGCAGTGGCAGCTACCGGGGCCGCTGGACAAAACCGTGGCCATGCTGGCCGAGGCCGCGTCGCCCGTGGCGTTGTTTGCCATCGGCGCGGTGCTCGCACGTGCACAGATGCAGCAGCACGAGCACGTGCGCCCTGTCGATTACGTGCCGCTCGCGCTCGCCAAACTGTTCGCGCACCCGCTGCTGGTGTGGCTCGTGGGCCACGCTGCGCAGGCGCTGGGCGTGCCGCTGGCGCAGCAGACGCTGGTCGCGCTGGTGCTCGTGGCGGCATTGCCGAGCGCGAGCAACGTGTCGCTGCTGGCCGAGCGCTTCGGCGCACACACGGGGCGCGTGGCGCATGTCATCCTGGTATCGACCACGCTGGCCTTCGTGAGCTTTTCTGCCGCCGTGGCCTGGCTCGTGGGTTGAGCACGGGGCTGCGCACGGGGGTGCACGCGTGAGGCCGCAAGCCCGGCGCGTGGGCGGTGCGCAGACGGCGCGTGGGGGCTCAGGCCGCCCGCGGGCGCACCTTGCTGGCGGCGAGCTGGGCGCGGCTGCGCGCCGTGGCCACGTCGTCGGCGTGTGCGAGCGCCACGCCCATGCGGCGCTTGGCAAAGCTCTCGGGCTTGCCAAACAGGCGCAGGTCGGTGCCGGGCACGGCCAGCGCCGCATCGACGCCATCGAACACGATGCCGCGCGCCTCCACGCCGCCGTAGATCACGGCGCTCGCGCCCGGGTTGCGCAGGCTGGTATCGACGGGCAGACCCAAAATGGCGCGCGCGTGCAGCTCGAATTCGCTCTGCCACTGCGTGACCATGGTCACCATGCCGGTGTCGTGCGGGCGCGGGCTGACTTCGCTGAACCAGACCTGCTCGCCCTTGACGAACAGCTCTACGCCAAAAATCCCCTGGCCGCCGAGGTTGTCGGTCACGGCGCGCGCAATCTGCTGGGCCTTGTCGAGCGCCGCGGGCGGCATGGGGTGGGGCTGCCAGCTCTCGACGTAGTCGCCGGCCACCTGCAGGTGGCCAATGGGCGCGCAAAAGTGGCTGGCGATCTGCCCGCCCGCGGCATCCGGCGCACGCACCGTGAGCAGCGTGATTTCGTAGTCGAAGTCGATGAAGCCCTCGACGATCACGCGCGTCTGGCTCACGCGCCCGCCAGCCATGGCGTAGTCCCAGGCCTTGGCAACATCGGCAGGGCCGTCGATCTTGCTCTGGCCTTTGCCCGAGCTGCTCATCACGGGCTTGACGATGCAGGGGTAGCCGATGCCGCCGTCGATCGCGGCCTGCAGCTCGGCGAGCGAGTCGCAAAAGCGGTAGGGGCTGGTGGGCAGGCCCAGGGTTTCGGCCGCCAGGCGCCGTATGCCTTCGCGGTCCATGGTCAGGCGCGCCGCACGTGCAGTCGGGATCACGCGCACTGCGCCAGCGGCTTCGAGCTCCTGCAGCACGGGCGTGGCAATGGCCTCGATCTCGGGCACGACGAGGTGCGGGCGTTCGGCCTCGATCAGCGCCTTGAGCTGCGCCGCGTCGCTCATCATGATGGTGCGCGCATGGTGCGCCACCTGCTGGCCCGGCGCGTGCTCGTAGCGATCGACCGCAATGGTCTCCACGCCCAGGCGCTGCAGCGCGATCAGCACCTCCTTGCCCAGTTCGCCCGCGCCCAGCAGCATGACTTTGGTGGCGTGAGGGGATAGCGGCGTTCCGAGGGTGGTCATGTGCAGGGCTCCGGGTCAAAACAAAAGCGTGACTGTAATCGAGCCCTCGCCGCGTGAATCAGCGCGCGCGGCGGTGGATTTGGCGGGTGCAAACGATAATTCCCGCCGCACCGTTTCTTCTCCCCACCCCGCGCAGCGCCCATGACCCAAAGTCTCCAAACACCCCCGCCCGCCCCATCGCTGTGGCGCCCGCCCAGCCTGTCGCTGCGCTGGTGGCCGGTGTTTTTGCGCAATCTGCTCGTCTGGCGCAAGCTGGCCGTGCCCAGCCTGCTGGGCAACATCGCCGAGCCGCTGATGTGGCTCGTCGCCTTTGGCTACGGCATGGGGGCACTGGTCGGGCAGATCGACGTGGGCGGCGGACGGCAGGTGCCCTACATCCTGTTTCTGGCGAGCGGCTCGATCTGCATGAGCGCGATGAACGCCGCGAGCTTCGAGGCGCTGTATTCGGCCTTTTCGCGCATGCACGTGCAAAAAACCTGGGAGGGCATCCTGAACGCGCCCCTGCGCCTGGACGACGTGGTGCTGGCCGAGATGCTCTGGGCCGCGTTCAAGTCGATCTTCACGGTCACGGCGATCATGGGCGTGATGCTCGCGCTGGGCATCAGCCACAGCCCCAAGCTGCTCGTGGCCTGGCTGGTGCTGCTGGCCGTGGGGCTGATGTTTTCGAGCCTGGCGCTGATCTTCAATGCGCTCGCCAAGAGCTACGATTTTTTCACCTACTACTTCACGCTGGTGCTCACGCCCATGATGTTCCTCTCGGGCGTGTTCTTCCCGCGCGAACAGCTCCCGCCCCTGGTGCGCACCCTCTCGGCGGCGCTGCCGCTGACGAACGCGGTCGAACTCGTGCGCCCCCTGTTCATGGATCAATGGCCCGCCCAACCCCTGCGCCCCGCGCTGGTGCTCGCGCTCACCACCCTCGGCGCCTTCTGGCTCGCGCTCGCGCTCACGCGGCGGCGTTTTCGGGGGTGACGCTCTGGTAAAAGGAGCTGCTTGCGCGCGTTGGTTCTGCGTGGAAGGGGGTTTTTGAGTAGGGGCGTCGTCGGGCGCAACACGCCCTCTGTTCTATCGCCAGCGCCCGAAAATTGGAGTCTGACCCCAATTTTTACATGTGAGGAAGCATCATTAATTTCATATTGCTGAAGCCTCCGACCTCGGCGACGACTTCTTGCTTTAACGCATAAAGCAAGCCTTGCAAGATGGGGCGAATGACTGCAACGAGCGCAGAGACCTCGTCTCCAACCGGGTTCAGCTGACTTTCAGTTCGAATCTCGATTTGGCTCAAGAGGTGCTCCGGTTAGTAGACGCATAACGCCGAAGCTCAGCCGCGTCCTTGCTGCGAAGCGGCAAGGACGTCGGTTGGAGCGCCTTGTTGGGCATTGCGCTCAGTAGACGACCTCGCGCTTCGTCACCAAGCAGAGATTGGATGCCTTCCCACCGGGCGTCAAATAGATGTCAACTGTTCCGTTGTCATTTTGCAGAATCAAGGTCTTTTCGTTGAGGTTACCCCGGTATTTCCAACTTTTAAAGATTTCCTCTCTGACCAAAGCACACTGTGTTTCCCAGAGCATCGTCTCCGTATAAACAGCATCGCAGCCCGTTCCATTCGGCGCAAACTGCATGCTCACTTGGCTATCTCCGTCGGAGTAACCGCGAGAGACAAAAAACGACAGCAGCCGCGAATCTGTTTCTTTGTTGTTCCAAGTGGTATCGGAACCGTGCCCAGCTTCTTTCAAGACGAAGTTGGACATTTCACGAACCTTAGCCAAGCACTTCTTTACTCCCAACTCCTGCGCTTTCTTGTAGGGCAGCGTGTCTGCGGCGTTGACCGCCATGGAT
Source organism: Extensimonas soli (assembly GCF_029211265.1). Taxonomy (GTDB): domain Bacteria; phylum Pseudomonadota; class Gammaproteobacteria; order Burkholderiales; family Burkholderiaceae_C; genus Extensimonas; species Extensimonas soli. Next base: position 96,018 of record NZ_JARGEL010000006.1, read on the forward strand.
TGGAACGAGATAGCAGCCGCAAATGTGCAAGCCAACACCACCTTCATCGGGACCTCCTTTTGGTCATGAATAAAATGCCCAACATTCAGTATACGCCGCAAGCGGCGTATACTCATTCAAAAATTCGGCGTATAACACAATTTTTCCACAGAGAGGCCCACTTGTAGCACACCTCTGCGGCCAGTATATGCCAGCAAACACCACGCCACAGCCCAAGCTGCGCAGCGATAACTGGACTCTGACCCCAATTCCAGTGCTCACGCCCATGATGTTCCTCTCGGGCGTGTTCTTCCCGCGCGAACAGCTCCCGCCCCTGGTGCGCACCCTCTCGGCGGCGCTGCCGCTGACGAACGCGGTCGAACTCGTGCGCCCCCTGTTCATGGACCAATGGCCCGCCCAACCCCTGCGCCCCGCGCTGGTGCTCGCGCTCACCACCCTCGGCGCCTTCTGGCTCGCGCTCGCGCTCACGCGGCGGCGTTTTCGGGGGTGATGCTCTTGTAATCGTAGCTTGCTACGCCCGTCATTTCTGCCTGAAATAGGGTGAAGATTTCACTTCCTGCTGGTCGATGAGGCATCCCAGAAGCTGGGCGACGCGGTTGCCGGCCGCGCCTAGGAGCCTGTCGGACTTTGGGCGTCGAAAGCGAAGATGCGGCCCAGCGAGGCCAGTTTTTGCCGGATTCGCCGCCCCATAGTGGTGCTATGGGGCAAGAAACCGGCAAAAAATGGGCCGCTGCGGCGCATCTGCAGCCGACGATTCCAAAGTCCGACAGGCTCCTAGGAGCCTGGACTGCCATCCAAAAGCGCAGGCAACGTCAGCCCGCAAATCGGCAAGCCAGCGTGCAGTCTGTAAAATGCAACCGTTTTGGTTCCATCATGTTTGGAGAGGGCCATGCCTACAACGCTGACATTGAAAAACATTCCGGACGACGTGTACGAGCAGCTGAAAGTCGCGGCAGAAATGCACCGCCGCAGCCTGAACAGTGAAGCCATTGTGTGCCTTGAGACTGTGCTTACGCCGACCAAGATAAACCCTGCTGAACGACTTGCCCGTGCGCGCCAACTGCGAGCGGGACTCAGCGCGGAGTTTTGCGCCCGCGACATTGACGCCTTGAAGAAGCAAGGGCGTCCATGAGGGTCGTGGATTCAAACGTGTTGGCGTATCTGTATCTGCCAGGAGAATATACGGCGGCAGCAGAGGCGCTGATGGAGCACGACCCTGATTGGGCCGCGCCGGTGCTTTGGCGCAGCGAATTTCGCAACATTCTGGCCGGATATCTGAGGCGCGGGAAGCTGACATTCGAGCAGGCGCATGCGCTCCAAAGCGAGGCCGAGGATTTGCTCTCGGGCGCCGAATACGAGGTCGACTCGCGTAGCGTCCTCGAACTGGTGCGCGACAGTGAATGCTCCGCATACGATTGCGAGTTCGTTGCGCTCGCGAAGACGCTCGGAACGAAGCTCGTGACCATGGATGGCAAAGTGCTACGGTCGTTCCCAGACATCGCGGTCGCGCTCTCTGCGGACTAACGGTGTCAAAAAACTCCTAAAAAAGGAGCTGCTTACGCGCGCTGGCTCTGCGTCAGCGGCCATTTTTGCTTAAAGCGGCAAATAGCCCAACCCGCGCCCGTATCAAGGTCAGCCCGCTCACTCCGGCAAAAACAACTCCAGCAAGTCGTTCAAAAAATCAAACCCCCGCGCCGTCGGGCGCACGTGGCCCAAGTCGCGGGTGAGCAGGCCCTGGCGCTCGGCCTGCTCCAGCGCCGGGGCGATGGTCGAAAGCGGCAGGCCCGTGCGGTCGCAATAGTCTTGCAGCGCAAAGCCTTCGCGCAGGCGCAGCGCGTTGAGCATGAATTCGAACGGCAGGTCGGCGCGGCGCACCTCGTCGTCCTGGGCCACGGCCTGGCCCGCGAGCGCCTGCGTGATGTAGCGCTGCGGGTCGCGAAAGCGCACCTGGCGCACGATGCGGTGCGCGAAGCTCAGCTTGCTGTGCGCGCCCGCGCCCAGGCCCAGGTAGTCGCCAAACTGCCAGTAATTGCCGTTGTGTACGCAGGCGTGGCCGGGGCGCGCGTAGGCCGAGACTTCGTAGCGCTGCAGCCCCGCGGCCTGCGTGAGCGCGGTGATGCGGTCGAGCATGGCGTAGGCCAGGTCGTCTTCGGGCAGCGCGGGCGGCGGGTGCTTGGCAAAGTAGGTGTTGGGCTCGATGGTGAGCTGGTAGATGGAGAGGTGCGGCGGCGCAAAGGCAAGCGCGGTGTGCACGTCCTGCTCCAGTTCTGCGAGCGTCTGGCCCGGCAGGGCGTACATCAGGTCTAGGTTGAAGTGGTCGAACGCCTGCGCGGCCTCTTGCATGGCGGCCAAGGCTTGCGCGCGGTCGTGCACGCGGCCCAGCGCCTGCAAGTGGCGGTCGGAAAAGCTCTGCACGCCCACCGACAGGCGCGTGACGCCCGCGGCGCGAAAGGCGTGAAAGCGTTCGCGCTCGAAGCTGCCGGGGTTGGCTTCGAGCGTGATCTCGCAGCCCGGCAGCAGCGGCAGGCGCGCGCGGATCGCGCTCAGCAGCGCTTCGATGCGCTCGGGTGCGAACAGGCTGGGCGTGCCGCCGCCGAGAAAGACGCTCAAGACCTTGCGCCCCCACACGAGTGGCAGCGCGGCTTCGAGGTCGGCGACGAGCGCGTCGAGGTAGCGCGACTGCAGCGCCTCGGCCTCGGCCCCGCTGGCCGTCAGCGCGTGCGAGTTGAAGTCGCAGTACGGGCATTTTTTCAGGCACCAGGGCAGGTGCACGTAGAGCGAAAGCGGCGGCAGGCTGGGCAGGTGCAGCACGCCCGGGCGCATGGATTGTTGCAGGTCGCGCGGCGCAGCCGGGGCGGGCTCGGCAGATTCGGTAGGGAAGGCGCCGTGCTGCGCATCAGACGCAGCCGGGTGGATGGGGATGGTGGGCATGGGGTCAGCCGGCGAGCCAGCGTTCGCGCAGCAGCTGCATCATCTGCCGCGCGGCCTGGCCGCGGTGGCTGTGCGCGTTTTTGGCTTCGGGCGGCAGCTCGGCAAAGGTCTTGCCGAGTTCGGGCAGGTACATCACGGGGTCGAAGCCGAAGCCGTGGCTGCCGCGCGGCGCCTCGGTGATCTCGCCTGCGGCGCGGCCCACGGCGATCAGCGGCTCGGGGTCTTGCGGGCTGCGCACGGCCACGAGCGTGCTCACGAGCGCGGCGCGCCGGTCGGTGATGCCGCGCATTTGTTCGAGCAGCGCGCGCACGTTGTTCGTGTCGCCCTTTTCGTAGCCGAATTGCGTGGCGTAGTAGGCGGTTTGCACGCCCGGCAGGCCGCCGAAGGCAGCGACGCACAGGCCCGCGTCGTCGGCGAGCGCGGGCAGGCCCGTGTGCTGCGCGGCAAAGCGCGCCTTGGCGAGCGCGTTTTCGACGAAGGTGCAGTGCGGCTCCTCGGCTTCGCCGACGCCGAGCGCGCCTTGGGGCAGCAGTTCCACGCCCAGCGGCGCGAGCATGGCTTGCAGTTCGGCGAGCTTGCCGGGGTTGTTCGATGCGAGCACGAGTTTCATGGTCAAATTGGCCTCTAATCCTTATGTATCAAGCACAAGAAGCTCTTATTCGTATAGCGATTTTTGCTGCAGCGCGAGCAGCTCGCGGATGCCTTTGTCGGCCAGCGTGAGCATCTGGTCGAGCTGCGCGCGCGTAAACGCCACGCCTTCGGCCGTGCCCTGCAGCTCGACGAAGGCGCCTGCGGCGGTCATGACCACGTTCATGTCGGTGTCGCAGCCTTGGTCTTCGGCGTATTCGAGGTCGAGCAGCGGCGTGCCCTGCAGCATGCCCACCGACACGGCGGCCACGGCTTCGCGGATGGGCGACTGGCTCAGTTTGCCGCTTGCGAGCAGCTGGTGCACGGCGTCCTGCGCGGCCACCCAGGCGCCGGTGATCGCCGCGGTGCGCGTGCCGCCGTCGGCCTGGATCACGTCGCAGTCGAGCGTGAGGGTGCGCTCGCCCAGCAGCCGCAGGTCGAACACCGCGCGCAGCGAGCGGCCGATCAGGCGCTGAATCTCTTGCGTGCGCCCGCTTTGCTTGCCGCGCGCGGCCTCGCGGACGTTGCGCTGGTGCGTGGCGCGCGGCAGCATGCCGTATTCGGCCGTGACCCAGCCCGCGCCGCTGCCGCGCTGGTGCGGCGGCACCTTGTCTTCGACCGAGGCCGTGCACAACACGCGCGTGTTGCCGAGTTCGATCAGCACCGAGCCTTCGGCGTGCATGGTGTAGTTGCGCGTGATGCGCACGGGGCGCATGGCGTCGGCGGGGCGTTGGTTGCTGCGGAAAATGGTGCTCATGGGCAAGCTTTGTGAAGGAGAGAGGGGGTGATGCGGTGTGGGGCGCAAGGCATCCGGCCGACCTACCGGGGCAGCGGCCCGGCCCGACGTTCACTTGGGGGCGCTGCACGGGCCGTGCAAGGGGTGCCGCGATGGGTTGCGCGGCGTAGCGCTGGGCTCAGCGGCGGCGCTCGGCGGAGCGGCGGATGGCCTCGTTGATTTCGGCGATCGAGCGCTCGATCATCGCTTCGTCAAGCTCGCCCAGCAAGGCGTCTTCGAGGGCATCGGGCGGCTCGGCCTGGATGGTGGAGGCAAAGGCGCCTTCGTCGATGCTGTCGGTGGAAATGCCCATGGAAGACGGGAAGTCGTCGGGCGTTTCCCATTCGAGCGCGATGGCGGTGACGTTGTCGCTGGCCGCCCCCGCCTTGCGCAGGGCGTCTTCGACGAGATCGGGCACGGCATGTTCCACGGTTTGCTGGCCCAGGCGCTGCGCGATGGTGTCGTCGTCGAGCGCACTCCACAAGCCGTCCGAGCACAGCAGGATGCGGTCGCCCTGCGCCAATGTCACCGGACCGCCGAGGTCGAAGACCGGCTTGATCGGCGAGCCCAGGCAGGTGAACAGCAGGTTGCGGTTCGCATACTTGGACTGCGCGGGCGGGCCATCGAGCAGCGCGTGGTAGGAATGATCGTGCGTGCGCGCCGCAATGGCGCCGCCGCGCACCAGGTACAGGCGCGAGTCGCCGCAGTGGATCCAGAAGGCTGCGCCCCCCTGCAGCACGGCAGCGACCAGCGTGGTGCGCGGCGCGTCGGGCAGCAGCTTGTCGTTGGCATAGCGCAGGACTTGATGGTGCGCCGCCAGCAGCGCAGAAGACAAAAACGTCGGCACGTCCGGGAGCTGCGGTGTGGCCTGGTTCTGGAACAGGTGGGCGATGGTTTGCAGCGCAATCTGTGCCGCTACCTCGCCTTCGGGGTGGCCGCCCATGCCGTCGGCGAGCAGAAAGAGGCTGGACTCCCGCGTGTAGCAGTAGCCCATGCGGTCTTCGTTCTTGGCGCGGCCGCCGCGACGGCTGACCTGGAATACCGAAAATTTCATTGCGGTTTGGCGCCAGCGGGGGCTTGCGCAGCGGGTTTTTTGGCATCCGACTTCATGAGCTGCAGGCGCATTTTTTCGGAGACTGACAGCTTGGTGTAGCGCCGCTCGCCCTCGCGGCTCAGGGCTTTTTGCAGCGCAAACACGGACTGCGGGCGCGACAGCGGGTCCAGCGCCATGCACCACTCGACGATTTCGATCAGGCTGTCCGAATACACGCCGCGCAATTTGGTCAGCGCTTGCGCAATGCGGTCTTTGTCGTTGCGCTGCGGCGCCTCGCTCGGGGGGTAGCCCTGCATGCAGGCGTAGATGCAGGCACCGATGGCGTAAATGTCCGTCCACGGCCCCATGCTGCTGTCGCGCCGGTACATCTCGGGCGCGGCGAAGCCGGGGGTATACATCGGGCGGATGAAGTTGCCCTCTTTGGACAGCACCTCGCGCGCCGCGCCAAAGTCGATCAGTACCGCCTTGTCGTCGTCGGTAATGAAAATGTTGGCCGGCTTGATGTCCAGGTGCAGCATCTTGTGCTGGTGCACGATACGCAGGCCGCGCAGCACTTCGTCGAACAGCGAGCGTATGGTCGATTCGCGGAACACCTTGGGTTGCTTGAGCTCGCGCGCGGTGACGATGAAGTCCTGCAAGGTCGCGCCTTCCAGGTAGTTCATCACCATGTAAACCGTTTCGTTCTCACGAAAGAAGTTGAGCACGCTGACCACCGCGGGGTGCGCAATCTGCGCCAGCGAGCGCCCCTCCTCGAAAAAGCTCTTGAGTCCCAGCCGGTACAGCGAGAGTTTTTCGGGCGGCACCTGGGGCAGCAACTCGCCCGGCGCGCGCGTGACCAGCGAAGAGGGCAGATACTCCTTGATCGCCACCTGCTGGCCTTCGGCGTCCTGGGCCAGATACACCACGCCGAAGCCCCCTGAGGACAAATGGCGCAGCAGGCGGTAGCCGCCTAGGGTGCTGCCAGACGGTAAGGGGGCAGGCTTGATTTTGGACATGGTGCGCGCAGAGGTTCGGGATCGGGGCGTGGAACCAGGATAATCGCCCGATCACCAAGCAAGCCATCAAAGTCTCATGCCAGTTTACAGTATGACCGGATACGCCAGCGTGCAGCATCGCCCTGGCGCCACGGAGGGCGAAACCGAGCCTGCGGCTTTGCCCAAGCGCGGGTTGGGGCTGGAGATTCGCGCCGTCAACAGCCGCTTTCTCGACCTGAGTTTTCGCCTGCCCGACGAGTTGCGCGCCGCCGAGCCGGCGTTGCGTAACCTGCTTACCGCGCAGCTCAAACGCGGCAAGATCGAAGTGCGCGCCGCGCTCGAAAGCAGCGACGGCGTGGACTTGCCAGACCTTTCGCCGCGCCTGCTGCAGCGCCTCAGCGTGTTGCAAGATGGCATACGCGCCTGGCTGCCGCAGGCCGCGCCTTTGAGCGTGGCCGAGGCCATGCGCCTGAGCGCCAGCGCCGGCACACAGGCGCAAGACTGGGGCTCCATCGTGTCCGAGCTCGCGCAGCAGGCGCTCGATGCCCTGCGCGCGGCGCGTGCGCGCGAGGGCGAGCGCCTGGCCGCCATGCTGCGCGACCGGCTCGTGCAGTTGCGCGCGCTCGCGCTGCAGGCGCAACCGCTCGTGCCCCAGCTCGTGCAACAGCAGCGCCAGCGCTTTCTCGAGCGCTGGCAAGAGGCCATGGCTGCCGTCGAAGGCAGCGTCCCGCCCGAAGCGGCGCGCGAGCGCGCGCTGACCGAGGCAACGGCCTTTGCGCTGCGCATCGACGTGGCCGAGGAACTCACGCGCCTGAACGCGCATCTCGACGAGATCGAGCGCCTGCTGGACAAAGGCGGCGAAATCGGCAAACGCCTCGAATTTCTAATCCAGGAACTGCACCGCGAAGCCAACACCCTGGGTTCCAAGTCGGCCGCATTAGAGCTCACGCGCATCAGCGTGGACATGAAGGTGCTGATCGAGCAGATGCGCGAGCAGGTGCAAAACCTCGAGTGACGGCCGCCGCATGATGCTATGTATAAAATAGCTATCGGTGTAGATAAATCATGGACTATCCAGGCAATATTATTGTAGTTTCGGCGCCCAGTGGGGCCGGCAAGTCCAGCCTAGTGAAAGCCTTGCTCGAGCTCGACTCGCATGTGCGGCCTTCGGTTTCACACACCACGCGGGCGCCGCGCGGGCAGGAAAAGCATGGGCGCGAATACTATTTCGTCAGCCCGCAAGAGTTCGACGCCATGGTGCAGGCGCAGGCTTTCGTCGAATGGGCCAATGTGCACGGCAACCGCTACGGCACGTCCAAAAAAGCCATCGAGGAGCGCATTGCGCAAGGCGGCGACGTGGTGCTCGAAATCGACTTCCAGGGGGCCATGCAGATCCGCCAGGCATTTGCGCAGGCCGTGCTCATCTTCATCCTGCCGCCCAGCTGGGAAGAATTGCGCGCCCGCCTGGAGCGCCGTGGCGAAGACGCGCCCGAGATCATAGAAATGCGCCTGAAAAACGCCGCCCAGGAGATGGCGCAGGCGCACAAATTCGACTACGTTATAATCAACGAACTCTTTGAGCGTGCGCTTTTCGATCTGAAAACCATAGTGCACGCCCAGCGCCTCAAGTACGCCGCCCAGTTGCGCGCCCGTGCCGAGACCTTCCAAGCGCTGCACATCATCTGAACACCCCCGGAGAACGCCGATGGCACGCATCACCGTAGAAGACTGCCTGGAAAAAATCCCCAACCGCTTCCAACTCGTGCTCGCCGCCGCGTACCGCGCGCGCATGCTCAGCCAAGGCCATGCGCCGCGCATCGAAAGCCGCAACAAACCCGCAGTCACGGCGCTACGTGAAATCGCCGCGGGCAAGGTCGGCCTCGAAATGCTGAAAAAAGTGCCCGGCTGAGCGTTTTCCTGAGGGAAAGCGCTGGCACTTTTTTGTCATGCAACTATCATAAAAAGCACCGCAATGCGGTGCTTTTTATTTGCAGGCTGCGCCTGCCCCTCTTTGCGCGCTACATTTGACGGCATGAACGTGGCACTCCATCCTCTTGCGGCAAACCCCGCGCCTGCGGGGGGGGCGGTTGCGGCCACGAATGCCGCGGCCAATGCCGCTGCGGCGAGTTTTGCCGCGCTCGTGGACAGCCTCGACTATCTCGACGCCGCAAGCATTGAGCAGGTGCGCAAGGCCTACCGCTTTGCCGACGCGGCGCACCTGGGCCAGCTGCGCAATAGCGGCGAACCCTACATCACCCATCCGATCGCTGTGGCGGCGCTGTGCGCGAGCTGGAAGCTCGACGCGCCCGCGCTCATGGCGGCGCTGCTGCACGACGCCATGGAGGACTGCGGCGTCACCAAGGCCGACCTGATCGAGCGCTTTGGCGTCACTGTGGCCGAACTCGTCGATGGGCTGACCAAGCTCGACAAGCTGCAATTCCACACGCGCGAGGAAAATCAGGCCGAGTCGTTTCGCAAGATGCTGCTGGCCATGGCGCGCGACGTGCGCGTGATCCTTATTAAGCTCGCCGATCGCACGCACAATATGCGCACGCTTGCCGACATGCCGCGCAGCAAGTGGCAGCGCATTGCGAGCGAAACCCTCGAAATCTACGCACCGATCGCACACCGGCTCGGGCTCAACCAGACCTACCGTGAGTTGCAAGACCTAGCCTTTCGCTACCTGCACCCCTGGCGCTATGCCACGCTGGCCAAGGCCGTCAACAAGTCGCGCAACCGCCGCCGCGACCTCATCAAAAAAGTGCAGGCCGAGGTCGATGCGGCTTTTTCGCGCATAGGCATGAAGGTGCGCCTGGCCGGCCGCGAGAAAACGCTGTATGCGATCTACCAGAAGATGCAGCTCAAGCATCTGAGCTTCGCGCAGGTGACGGACATCTATGGCTTTCGCGTGATCGTGCCCACCGTGACGGACTGCTACACCGCCTTGGGCGTGTTGCACCAGATGTACAAGCCCGTGCCGGGCAAGTTCAAGGACCATATCGCGATCGCCAAGCTCAACGGCTACCAGTCGCTGCACACCACCGTGGTGGGGCCGGCGGGCCTGAACATAGAGTTTCAGATCCGCACCGAAGAAATGCACGTGGTCGCCGAGGCGGGCGTGGCTGCGCACTGGCTTTACAAGGCGCAAAACGCCGACGGCACCACGGCCGAGCGCCTGGGCACCAAGTGGCTGCAGTCGCTGCTGGACATCCAAAACGAAACCCGTGACGCCGCGGAGTTCTGGGATCACGTCAAGGTGGACCTGTTCCCGGATGCCGTCTATGTATTCACACCCAAGAGCCAGATCATGGCCTTGCCGCGCGGCGCGACGGTGGTCGATTTTGCCTACGCCATCCACAGCAACGTGGGCGACCACGCGACCGCGGCCAAGATCAACGGTGAGCTCGTGCCCCTGCGCACCGAGCTCACCAACGGCGACGTGGTCGAGATCATCACGGCGCCGGTGTCCACACCGAATCCGGCCTGGCTCGGCTTCGTGCGCACGGGACGCGCGCGCTCGAAAATCCGCCACTATCTCAAAACCCTCGCGCAAACCGAATCCGAACGGCTCGGCGAAAAGCTGCTGAGCCAGGCATTGCGCGCCGAGGGCCTGGCGCAGTTGCCGCCGCTCAATGCCGAAACCCAGCCGATCTGGGACAAGCTGCTGCGCTTTACCGGAAACCGCACGCGCAGTGAGCTCATGACCGACATCGGCCTGGGCAAGCGTATCGCGAGCATCGTCGCCAAGCGGCTGGTGGCGCTGCTGGGTGAAATCGGCCATCGCCCCGACGCCCTGCTCATGAGCCGCGAGCGCTATACCGCGCACGAAACCCTCTCGCAAGGCGCGATCATGCTCGACGGCAGCGAGAGCGCCTCGGTGCAATACGCGAGCTGCTGCCGCCCGGTGCCGGGCGACGCCATCGTGGGTTATCTGGGCCGTGGCGAAGGCCTGGTGGTGCACAACGCCCACTGCAGCGTGGCCAAGCGCTTGCAGGACAAGGACAGCGAACGCTTCATCGCCGTCGACTGGTCGGACGAGCCCGCGCGCCAGTTCGAGACGGGCATCACCGTCACCATGACGAACCGCAAGGGCGCGCTCGCGCGCGTGGCCTCTGCGCTGGCCGACGCCGAGGTGGACATCATCCACGTGGACATGCCCGACGAAGCCGCGCTCGAAACCACCGAGCTGCGCTTCATCATCGCCGTGCGCGACCAGACGCACCTCGAGGCAGCCCTGCGCAACCTGCGGCGCACACCCGCGGTGCTGCGCGCCGTGCGCATGACTCCGCAGGGTTGACTTTTCAGGCTTTTGGGGCGGGGGCGGCAGGATTTTCAGGGTAGCGCACCTGCAAAATCTCCAGCGTGCGCACGCCGCCCGGCGTGGGCAGTTGCACTTCATCGCCCTCGCGCGCGCGCAAGAGCGCACGCGCCACCGGCGAGATCCAGCTCACCTGTCCCTGGCTGCTGTCGGCTTCGTCGATACCGAGGATGGTCACCGTGCGCTCGTCCCCCAGGTCATCGACATAGGTCACCGTGGCGCCGAAAAACACCTGATCGCTGCGCGCGTGCAGCGAGGGATCGACCACCTCGGAAATTTCGAGGCGCTTGGTCAGGAAGCGGATGCGCCGGTCGATCTCGCGCAGGCGTTTTTTGCCGTAGAGGTAGTCGCCGTTTTCCGAGCGATCGCCGTTGCTCGCAGCCCAGTGCACCACCTCGACGACCTTGGGGCGCTCGTTATCGATCAAGTCGAGCAGTTCGGCGCGCAGGCGCGCGTAGCCTTGCGGCGTGATGTAGTTTTTGCCGCCTGCAGGCAATGGCGGCAGCGCCAGCTCTTCATCTTCTGGCGCGTCGGTTTCCTTGGTGAAGGCTTTGCTCATGGCGCGAAAACGAAAAATCGAGGGCAAAATCGAAAGCCGGAAAAGGAAAAGCCCCGCAATCAAAGGTGATTGCAGGGCTTACCCGAATGGTGGTGCGGCTGGCAGGAATCGAACCCACGACCCCTTGGTTCGTAGCCAAGTACTCTATCCAGCTGAGCTACAGCCGCGAAGCCTCGAATTCTAGCAGAGAATGGGCAATGGCGGTAAAAATATCCGACTTTAATTATCGGCTTTCTGGCGCTTGCCGCCGGCTTGGGCGCGTGTTTGTCAGCCTTGCGGGGCCGATATCGCCGCTGCCACAGTAGCCGCCTTCTTTTGTACGAACGATTGCACCGCGGCGCCGAAGTCCTGCGTCATCAGCCCAAGCACCTGCGCGTGGTTTTCGAGTTCGAGCGCGGCGGCCAGGCTGGGCGCGTCGAGGTTTTGCCACATGAGCCGCTTGGTGTGCGCGGTGGAGTAGGGCGGATTGGCGGCGATCTGCTGTGCGCATTCGAGCGCGCGCGGCAGCAGCTGCTCGGGCGGCACGAGGCCGCTGAGCAGGCCCGCTTGCAATGCTTCGTCGGCGGGCATGGGGCGACCCGTGAGCATCAACTCGAACGCGCGGCCCGCGCCGATCAGGCGTGGCAAGTGGTAGCTGATGCCGCACTCGCCCGCGGTCAGGCCGATGCGCACGGCGCCGATGTGAAACTGCGCGCGCGCGGTGCCAAAGCGCACATCGGCCGCGAGCGTCAGCGCCATGCCCGCACCCACGGCCACGCCATCGACAGCGGCGATCACGGCGGCGTCGCTGGCGCGCAGGCGTTGGACCAAGCCCGCGAACGTCTGCTGCAGGCGCATGGCTTGCAGCACGTCCGCGTCATCGAAGCCTTTGCCCTCGACCCACGCCTTGAGGTCGAGCCCGGCGCAAAAATGCCCGCCCTCGCCGTACAGCACCAACGCGCGCAGCGCGCCGTCGGCCAGAATCTGGTCAAAGAGCTGGTGCAGCGCTTGCACCAGCGCCAGATGCAGCGCATTGCGGCGCGTGGGCCGTTGCAGGCGCAAGACGCCGATCCCCGGCGCGGGCGTGCTGTAGTCGAATTCACGTGGGGTTTGAGCCATGGTGCGTCTCCTTCGGTTTTCTATTCCGGTCGTGACTGGCAGAGGCCATCTTACGCCATGGTTTTTCGGCCTGCAGGCCGTTTTTGCGCCATAAAAAAGCAAAAAGCCGCACGTCCAAGCGACGGTGCGGCTCTTTGCTTTACGATGTTTTGCTGTTCTTTTTGTGTTTGGCGCAAAACCCTGGTGCCCGGGGCCGGACTCGAACCGGCACGCCTCGCGGCGGGGGATTTTGAGTCCCCTGCGTCTACCAATTTCACCACCCGGGCGGCTAAGCAGTGAAGCCGGAAATTATCGCACAGTTGAGCTTGGAACCTGTTCATAATCCTTGCATGCGCACCTCATGAATGAACAGGTTCTTATGCAACACCCTCCGTACCCGACCATAGAAGACACCGTGGGCCGCACGCCGCTCGTGGCCTTGCAGCGCATCGGTGCGCAGGACAGCGCCGCGCGCGGCAATGTGATTCTGGCCAAGCTCGAGGGCAACAACCCCGCGGGCTCGGTGAAAGACCGGCCTGCGCTCTCGATGATCCGCCGCGCCGAGGAGCGCGGCGAGATACGCCCCGGCGACACGCTGATCGAGGCCACTTCGGGCAACACCGGCATCGCGCTGGCCATGGCCGCTGCCATCAAGGGCTACCGCATGGTGCTCGTGATGCCCGAAGACCTCTCGATCGAGCGCGCGCAGACCATGAAGGCGTTTGGCGCCGAACTCGTGCTCACGCCCAAGAGCGGCGGCATGGAATATGCGCGCGACCTTGCCGAAGCCATGCAAAAGCGCGGCGAAGGCAAGGTGCTCGACCAGTTCGCCAACCCCGACAACCCGCGCAGCCACTACGAAACCACGGGGCCCGAGCTGTGGGAGCAGACGGGCGGGCGCATCACGCACTTCGTGAGCGCCATGGGCACCACGGGCACGATCACGGGCGTGGCGCGTTTCCTCAAGGAAAAGAACCCCGCCATTCAAGTGATCGGCGCGCAGCCGCAGGAGGGCGCGCGCATTCCGGGCATACGCAAGTGGCCCGAGGAATACCTGCCCAAAATTTACGACCCTGGCCTGGTCGATGAACTGATCTACGTTGGCCAGGACGACGCCGAGGACATGTGCCGGCGCCTCGCACGCGAAGAGGGCATTTTTGCGGGCATTTCGGCGGCCGGGGCGTGCTGGGCGGCGCAGCAGCTCGGCGCGCGCGTGCAGCAGGCGACGGTGGTGTTCGTGGTCTGCGACCGCGGCGACCGCTATCTTTCCACGGGCGTGTTCCCGGTTTGACGCAGGGCGGTGCTGTTCCAGAAATGAAGCCACGCAACGACTTTTCTGCCGAGGCCGCAGCGGGCGCCGCGCCGGACAAAAGCCACACGCCCATGATGCAGCAGTACCTGGCCCTCAAGGCCCAGTACCCCGACACGCTGCTGCTCTACCGCATGGGTGATTTTTACGAGCTGTTTTACGCCGACGCGGAAAAGGCCGCGCGCCTGCTCGACATCACGCTGACGCAGCGCGGGCATTCGGCGGGGCAGCCGATTGCTATGGCGGGGGTGCCGTTTCATGCGCTCGACAATTACCTCGCGCGGTTGATCCGGCTTGGTGAATCGGCGGCCATTTGCGAGCAGGTGGGTGATCCGGCGAGCAGCAAGGGGCCCGTGGAGCGCAAGGTGGTGCGCGTGGTCACGCCCGGCACCTTGACCGACGCCGAGCTGCTGCCCGACAAGGCCGAGGCGCTGTTGCTCGCGCTGCACCAGGGGCCGCGCGGGCGCTATGGGCTGGCGTGGGCGAGCGTCACGCAAGGGCTGGTGCACCTGGCCGAATGCACGGCGCAAGCGCTCGCGGATTGGCTGGCGCGCATCGCGCCGAGCGAGCTGATCTACAGCGCGGGCTGCAGCACGGCGTTCGAGCAGCAATTGCAGGCGCTGCGCCACAGCGGCACGCTGGCCTGCCCTTTGAGCCCGCGGCCCGAGTGGCAGTTCGACGGCGCCCTGGGCGAGCGCAAGCTGCTCGAAGTGCTGGGCGCGGCAAGTCTGCACGCCTGGAATGCGCAGGACCTGCCGCTCGCGCACGCCGCGGCGGCTGCTTTGCTGGCCTACGCAGAGCACACGCAGGGCCGGGCGCTGAGCCACATCCACGGCGTGCAGGTGCAGCGAGACGACGCGCTGATCGACCTGCCGCCGGCCACGCGGCGCAATCTGGAGCTGGTCAAGACGCTGCGCGGCGACGATGCGCCCACGCTGTTTTCGCTGCTCGACACCTGCTGCACGGGCATGGGCAGCCGCCTGCTCAAGACCTGGTTGCTCACGCCGCAGCGCGAGCGCAGCGCCGCGCGCGCGCGCCTTGCGGCGATCACGGCCTTGCGCGCAGGAGGTGACTTGGCGGCAGGGGCAGGCGCAGGAACGGGCGGCGATGGCGCCTGGAAGGCGCTGCGCGCCGCGCTGCAGGGCGTGAGCGACGTGGAGCGCATCACGGCGCGCATCGCCTTGCGCCAGGTGCGTCCGCGCGAGTTGCTGGCGCTGGGCAAAACGCTACAAAAAACAGAGCTGCTTGCGCAGGATGTACCTGGGCAAGAGCCGTATTTGATGCAAATTTTTGCGGCGCTGCAGCCGCCCGCCGCCTGCGTCGATTTGCTCGCGCGCGCGATAGCGCCCGAGCCTGCGGCACTGGTGCGCGACGGCGGCGTGATCGCGCCCGGGTTCGATGCCGAGCTCGACGAGCTGCGCGCGATCCAAACGGGTTGCGACGACTTTCTGCTCGCGCTCGAAGAGCGCGAAAAAGTGCGCACCGGCATCCCGAATCTGCGCGTGCAGTTCAACAAGGTGCACGGGTTTTACATCGAGGTCACGGGCAGCTACCTGGAGCGCGTGCCCGCGGACTACCGCCGCCGCCAGACGCTCAAAAACGCCGAGCGTTTCATCACGCCCGAGCTCAAGGCCTTCGAGGACAAGGCGCTGTCAGCGCAGGAGCGTGCGCTGGCGCGCGAAAAATGGCTGTACGAGCAGCTGCTCGACCAGCTCCAGCCGCATGTGGGCGCGCTCACGCGGCTCGCGCAGGCGCTGGCGGCGCTCGACGTGTTGTGCGCGCTGGCCGAGCGTTCGCTCACGCTAGACTGGTGCGCGCCGCAGTTCGCGCCCGAGCCCTGCATAGAGATCGAAGCCGGGCGCCACCCGGTGGTCGAGGCGCGCCTGGCCGAAACCTCGCGCGGCGCCTTCATCGCAAACCACACGCGCCTGAACGCGAACATGCGCATGCAGGTCATCACCGGCCCCAACATGGGCGGCAAGTCCACCTACATGCGCCAGGTGGCGCTGATCGTGCTGCTCGCGAGCATGGGCAGCTACGTGCCCGCGCGCGCCTGCCGCCTCGGGCCGATCGACGCGATCCACACGCGCATAGGCGCGGCCGACGACCTCGCGAACGCGCAATCGACCTTCATGCTCGAAATGACCGAGGCCGCGCAAATTTTGCACAGCGCCACGCCGCACAGCCTGGTGCTGATGGACGAAATCGGGCGCGGCACCAGCACCTTCGACGGCCTTGCGCTCGCCAGCGGCATCGCCACGCACCTGCACGACAAGACGCGCGCCTTCACGCTGTTTGCCACGCATTACTTCGAGCTCACCGAGCTGCCCGCGCGTGCGCGCCACGCCGTGAACGTGCACGTGAGCGCGGCCGAGTCGGGCAGCGACATCGTGTTTTTGCACGAGATCCAGCCCGGTCCGGCGAGCCGCAGCTACGGCATCCAGGTCGCCAAGCTCGCGGGCATGCCGGCCGCCGTGCTGCAGCACGCGCGCCACACGCTCGCCACGCTCGAAGAACGTGCACGCGCTGGGGAATTGCAGATCGACTTGTTCGCCCCGCCGCCCGAACCCGACAGTGCGCTGGCGGCGCCGAGTGCGGTCGAAGAGGCACTCTCCACCATAGACCCCGACGCGCTGAGCCCGCGCGAGGCGCTCGAGGCGCTGTACCGGCTCAAGCGGCTGGGGCAGCAGTGAAGGCTTTGCTGCCGTGCCGCAGCGCAGGTGCGGAGACAGCGCGTAGCTTGGTGGTGGCGGGCGGCGGGCGCGAAAATTTTCAGCGGCAGCAGCGGTACGCGAGCCCGATCGAAGCGGAAAAGCTCGTTGGACGCACGGTGATCGGGCTGCGCCGCGCATCCCCCTGCAACTGCGCCACGTGCAGTCCACCAAACAGCACCCAGGAGCGGGTTAGCGCGGTCATGGCGTCCATCCCGGCATCGATGCTGTAAAGCCCCGCGTCGGCAGCAAAAGCAGGCAAAGGGCTGCGCGGGGCCGCCGAGGCGGGCACGCTGTAATGGGTGCGCATGTAGGTTTGGTCGCCCCAGCTGGCGCCCACACCGAGGTTCAGCGAGGTTTGCTGCGTGATGTGCATGGTGTAGCCCATGCTGGCAGACCACTGGGAGCCTCCCGAACGGCCCAGTATGTCTTGCGCCACGCTCAGACCCAGCCCCCAGCGCGGCGTGATCGCATAGCCCAGGCCCAGGCGGGCGCGCAGCGTAGCGCGCACTTTCGGTAGCCCCACCAGCCGCGGCCCGTCGCCCTCGTCACGGCCGTTGTCGACGAGCAGGCTGGCACGCAGGCGCCAGCGGTCTTCGTCGATCAGGGCGGCGCTGACACCCGAGCCGATATCGACGGTCGCCAGCCCGTGGCCCATGATGGCGCTGCCGCGTGCCGTACTCAGCCGGAAACGTCCATGCTCTATGGCCCAGGCCGGACGCAGGCTGGTAGACCGCCCCTCGCCGCCCGCGTATTTGGGGCCGGATGAAACCAGCAGACCCGCCACGAAGTGCGTCGGCGTGGCAGAGGAGGTCGCATCCGTTGGGGCTGCTTCTGCAGGCTTGGCAGGCGCCGCTGGAGTGTCCTGCGGGGACTCCTGCGCCCAGGCCGGGAGGGTGCTGACCGCCAGCAGTGCGCCTGCGCAGGCAAAGCTGATAGGCCGAGCGGGTGAGGGTGTCATGCGGCGCATTATCAGGCCTGCGAGGACAGCCCAGTCGTCAATCGATCCACTGCACCCAGCCCGTCCAGGCCGTGAGCAGCACGAGCAGGCCGAAGGCGATGCGGTAGTAGGCAAACGGGATGAAGTCGTGCGTGCTGATGTAGCGCAGCAGCCAGCGCACGCACAGCCAGGCGCTGAGAAACGAAAACACCAGCCCGGTCAGAAAAAGCGGCATGTCGGCCAGCGACAACAGCGCGCGCTCTTTGTAGAGGCTGTAGGCGCCCGCGCCGATCAGCGTGGGAATCGCGAGGAAGAAGGAGAAGTCCGTCGCCGCCTGGCGCGACAGCCCGAGCAGCATGCCGCCGATGATGGTCGCGCCGCTGCGGCTCGTGCCGGGTACCATGGCCAGGCATTGCACCAGGCCGACCTTGAGCGCGTCGAACGCCGTGAGCTCGTCCACGCTGGCGATGCGCGTCGCACGCGGTGCGCGGCGCTCGGCCCAGAGAATGATGAAGCCGCCCACGATGAAGGTGCTGGCCACGACCAGCGGCGTGAACAGGTGTTCCTTGATCGCCTTGCCCGCGAGCAGCCCCAGCACCACCGCGGGCAGGAACGCGATCAGCACGTTGAGCGTGAGCCGCTGCGCGCTGCGCTCGTGCGGCAGGCCCGCGAGCGTCGCGCGAATCTTGGGCCAATAGACCAGGATCACGGCAAAAATCGCCCCGGTCTGGATCGCGATGTCGAATACCTTGGCTTTGGCATCGTCGAAGTGCAGCAGCGCACCCGCGAGGATCAGATGGCCGGTGGAGGAAATGGGCAAAAACTCGGTCAGACCTTCGACCACGCCCATGATGGCGGCCTTGATCAGCAAAACGATGTCCATGGAGGTTCCGGGGAAAGGGGCTGTGAGAGCAAATGGCCGCGATTATGCTGCGCAAAGGCCGCAGGCTTGGCCTGGCCTGGGAGGTGTAGGGCGCTGGTGGCGCTGCGGGCCTGCAGTTGGCAAGGGCATCCGGTGCAGCAGGCGGGGCACACGAATTTCGATGCGAGAATGGCCGCCCGCTGGTTATGGCGCATAAAACGGCTTTGCGAACGACGAATTGTTACCCCTGAAACCTGCTATTTCGTTGAAGATGCCCGGATGCCCGGATGCCCGGATGCCCGGATGCCCGGATGCCCGGATGCCCGGATGCCCGGATGCCCGGATTTTTCCTTGCTTGCCCAGTGCCCCCTCTGTGATGTTGTCTTACCAAAAAACCAAAGAGAACGCGCAGGTGGTTGAATCGCGCCCGGGGCCGAGGCTGGAGCGGATGTTTTTTGATGCGCTCTTGTACCTGCCGCTGATTGCGATCGGCCTGGTTTCGCTGATGGCGTTCGTGGCGTGGGCGCCTGAGTACCCACAGGTTGCAGGCAAAGCGCTGCGCTTTCAGGCGGTGGAACAAACGGCGACCGAATGGACACCACAGCAGGCGTTGCAGGCGCTGTCAGGCCAGACCGAGCGTGCAAGGTTGGATACGCGGCTCTCCGAGGCGCCTTTCTGGCTGCTGTTTCAGCCGCTTGCGCCGAATGACCAGGAGCGCCAGCTGGTCGAGTTTGCTTCACGCCACCTGATGGAAATCGCGTGCTGGAATACGCGCAGTTGGGCCTCTTTGGGGCAAGCCGATCGTGAAAAGACGAGCGGACGCCTGGACGATATGAAAGCAGGGTTCGTCCTTGATCTGGGATATTCCTTGGAGCCAGGCGGCATTCTTTGCCGGGCCCGTTTCATAGGCCCGGCCCGCCTGACCGTGCTGCAGTGGCCCGAGAGCCAATTGCAACTCTCCGCCTGGGAGTTTCAGCGCAATTCCGGCTTGCTCGAGGGCGGCCTGCTCATGCTTGCGCTGTTCATGCTGTTCATTGCGGTGGCCATACGCAACAAGACATACCTGCTGTTTTCGGTGTGGTTGTTTGTCAATCTGCGCATGGCGGCTTTGTCGGCCGGGTGGGATGTGCAATGGTTTGGCAGGCTGGTGCCTTTGGAGTGGTTGACACAGATGCGAGCCGTGACGCTTGCATTGTTTTATGCACTTACCTATGCACTATTTGTTTCTCTTTTCGAGGACAAATTGGAGAGGGCGGGTTTCCGACCATTGCTTCGACTTGCAAAGTTGAGTTGCCTTCCCTTACTTCTGCTCTCTGTATGCCTACCCTACGAATATTTTTTGCCTTGGATTTGGTGGACTACGATTGCAGGAAGTGCAGTTCTCATTTTCTTTTTGTGGCGCATTGTCCAACGAGAGCGCTCGCCAGCTGTTGCGTGGTATAGCGCATCGATAGCTATTACATTATTTGCTAGTTTATATGAGGTTGCAGCAGCAGCGTGGGGTTTGCAAAGTTGGATCGGGTCTGTGAATAGCGTGACCGCTGCGCTGTCTTCAAGTTTATTGGCGGGCTTTGCCGTTGCGGCGCAGGTGCGGCAGGAGCACGAACAAAGGCTGGCCGCGCAGGCCGAGTTGCAGCACACCTACGAGGCGATTCCCATAGGCTTGTTCACGCTGGACTTGGAAGGGCATTTTCTGAGTGCCAATCCGGCCTTGCTTGCCATGCTGGGCCCGGCGGCGCTCGCGCCGGGCAGCAATCGCTGGGATCAGTATTTCAGCAAGGACGCCTGGCTGCGCCTGCGCCACATGGTGGGGATGCAGCAGGCGGCCGAGCTCGAAGAAGAGGGGCGCGCCAGTGCGCGCGTCACCGCGGCCCAGCGCTTCCTGGTCAAGGCCACGCTTGCCGGGGACCGCATCGAGGGCTCGCTGCAGGACGTGACGGAGAAGTCGCGTGCGCTTGCACACCTGGAGTTCCTGGCCCTGCACGACCCGTTGACCCGGGCGCTCAACCGCGTGGGCATGGAACGAGCCATCGAGGCGGCCTTGGGCGCCGATGGGCCTGCCTGGGCCACTGCGCTGGCCTATCTGAACCTCGATCGCTTCCGGCTCGTGAACAATATTTTCGGCCACCGGGCGGGGGACGATGTCTTGCGCCAGGTCTGTGAGCGCGTGGCCAGTCTGCTGCCCGATACGGCCAAGCTGGGGCGCATCGGCGGTGATGAATTCATCGTGCTCCTGCCCGGGATGAAGATCGCGCAGGCCACGGCCTTGTGCCAGACCATCGTCAATGCGCTGGCCAGTCGGCCTTACCGCGTGGGGGAGCAGGCTTTCCATGTGTATGGATCGGTGGGGCTCATAGAGCTCGCACGCGGCAGTGCCCTCAAAGAAGTGCTTTCCATCGTGGACCGCGCGTGCCGTGACGCGAAGGCCGAAGGGGGCCGGCGCCTGGTGGTGTACGCGCAGGACTCGCCGGCGTTCGCTGAGCTGGAAGCCACTGGCAAATTGGTGGCGCAGCTTTCGCAGACAAACCAGGAAGAGGCGCTACAGGGTTTGTACCTGGAGATGCAGCCCATCATGTCGCTGACCGCGCCGCGCCAGTCGCTGAACTTCGAGGTGCTGCTGCGCATGCGGGATGCACAAGGGGCGATCGTTCCGACCGGAAGGCTGATCGGCGCGGCCGAAAGCTGTGGCCGCATGGGGGCGATAGACCGCTGGGTGCTTGCGAGTACGCTGCAGTGGCTGGAAACGCACGCGGCGACCTTGGAGCGCACACTGTTTGTGTGCGTGAATCTCAACGGTACCTCGCTCAATGACGATCGGTTCGTGCAGGATGCGTTTGCGCTGCTGGAGCGCCATCCGGATGCGGCGCGGCGCCTGTGCCTGGAAGTCACCGAAAGCGTGGCCTTGCACGATCTGGGCAATACCCGGCAGTTCATAGACCGCGTGCGCGGCATGGGCGCCAAGGTCGCGCTCGATGATTTTGGGGCTGGCTACACCTCGTTTTCCTACCTCAAGGACTTGCCCGCAGACATCATCAAGATCGACGGAAGCTTTGTGGTCGATATGGTCCAGCATCCGGCCAACATTGCCATTGTCGAGGCCATGGTGAACCTGGCGCACAACCTGGGCATGAAACTGATTGCCGAGTGGGCCGAGGATTGCGATACCGTGCAGGCGCTGGTGGAGATCGGCGTGGATTATGTGCAGGGCTTCGCCATTTCACGTGCCCGGCCACCGGAGCAGATCCTGGCGGCCCGCTCTGCGGCGGAGTTCATTGCGGACGAGTCGGTAGCCCGGTACGTTCAGTTTCTAGACGGAACGGCCGAGCTTCCACCGGCTGCGTTGCCTAGCTCGCCAAAGCGCTTGCATTAGCCCGTAGTTGTGTGAAGGGCAGCGCGGACATGCTGTCCAGGCTGCCGAAGCCGCTGTCTTGTGCCACGGGCTGCACTTGCACATCCGGATGGTTCGTGTAGCAAATGAAGGGCAGCAATGGATGCCGGGCCGCCTGCCAGAGTGTGTGTGCGGAGTGCACGTTCAAGCACATCACGCGGTGCGGAAGATTGTTCACATGGCGCATGGGGATGTAGCCTCTATCTGGATACACATCTTCGAAAAGCAGGCGCTCGTACTGTCGATCCACGGGGGTGCGCGCGGTGATGACCATCCAATCGATACCCGTACCCAGGCAATACTGGAAAAACGCCTTGAACAGCACCGTGGTCACAAGGCGGCCCACTTTGTCATTGGTCACGCCCAGCCGGGTCGCCTCTGCCAGCGTCTGGTGGCGCAACCAGTCGGGTAGTTCGAGGGACTGCTCGAGCGTCAGCGGTTTGAAGCGATTGGTCTGCACGCGCATGGTGCCCAGCGGTGAGCCGTCGAGGTGCGATTCCGCGAGCAGGATGGCCACGCCGTCCTCGTAGTCGGCAGTCTCGGGCAAGCCCAGGGTCTTGGCGAATTCCGGCAGGTGGCGGGCGTAGGCCGCCTGGCGGATGTGCACGGCTTTCATGAGGTCTTCCATGCTGGAGACCAGCCGGACGCTGAAGGGCAGACGTTCCATGGGCAGGTCCGCAGCATCAAAAGAGCGTGCGCCTTGTGGCGATGTGACGGTCTGAAAAGTCGATTGCGAGGTCGACAAGTGAGCATGAGCGGCGTGCATGACAACTCTCCAGTGGTGTTGCGCCTGGCGGCAGGTTGTCCCAACTGTAGGCAGCAGGGCAGGGAGCAAAGCCGGAATAAGTGTCTTTTTAGAGTGCCATTTCCGGCGATCGTTTGCTGCATTTACCTGTAGTGACGAAGCCGGGTGTGTACTGCGCTATCGTTGCGCACCAGCCGCGCTGGGCCTCTTTCCGCTGAATGTCTCTGGAGATTTTTGGATGCGTTTCTTTTTTCTCACGGTCGCCGCCGCAAGCCTGGGCATTGGCCTGCTCGCAGGTTGCGCTGCGCCGTCCGGGCAAGGCAATGTGGCCTTCCCCAGCCCCGGGCCGCGCGGCGGGGTGTGCAATGCGGGGCCGGCCCAGGCCGTGATCGGCAAGCAGGGCACGGCATCGGTGGTGGAGCAGGCGCGCGTGCTTTCGGGCGCGGCCATGGCGCGGGTGCTGCGCCAGGGGCAGGCAGTGACGCTGGAGTTCAACACCGAACGGCTGAATCTGACCGTCGATGCGCAGGGGCGCATCACGGCCGTGCGCTGCGGCTGAGGGACTGCGGTTGAAAAGCTGCGGGCGTGTGCGCTATCTGCGTGCAGCGCACCGAGAGCGCCGCGATGGCGGCGCGTGTCTTTACGCTGCCGCCTCGCCGCTTTCCTTGCGTTCATCGGCGTCTTCTGGAGCGCTTGCGGCATCATCCTCGGCCGGCGTGGTGCCGGATGCGCCGGGCGCTTGTGCAGCGGGCGCATCCTGCGCCGCCTGGCGCACGGCGGCCTTGTCGCCTGCGTTGGCAAACTTGCTGTATTTGCCGAGCAGGTGCACGAGCTGGCCGTAGATGCGTGGCGTGCCGGCGAGGCACTCTTTTTGTTCGAGGAAGTCGGCTTCGCCCGTGAAGTTGCCCACCAGTCCGCCCGCTTCGGTGACGAGCAGCGCGCCCGCGGCCACGTCCCAGATGCTCAGGCCGGGCTCGAAAAAGCCGTCGGCGAAGCCCGCCGCGACGTAGGCCAGATCGAGCGCGGCGGCGCCGGGGCGGCGCAGGCCCGCGGTGCGTGGCATCAGCTCGGCCATCATCTGCAGATAGGTCTTGAAGTCGTCGCCGGGGCGGAACGGAAAGCCCGTGGAGATCAGGCAGTCCTTGAGCTGGGTGCGCTTGCTCACGCGGATGCGGCGCTCGTTGAGGTAGGCGCCGCGGCCTTTGGTGGCGGTGAACAGGTCGTTGCGCGCGGGGTCGTACACCACGGCATGCTCGACCTTGCCCCGCACCATGAGCGCGATGCTCACGCAATACACCGGAAAGCCGTGGATGAAGTTGGTCGTGCCGTCCAGCGGGTCTATGACCCAGATATGTTCGGAATGCTTGGCGCCGTGCTGGCTGCCCGACTCTTCGGCCAGGATGCCGTGGCCGGGGTAGGCCGCGAGCAAAGTCTCGATGATGGCCTGCTCGGCCGCCTGGTCCACCTCGGTGACGAAGTCGTTGATCTGCTTTTGCGACACGCGCACGGCTTCCACGTCCAGCGCCGCGCGGTTGATGAGGGCGCCGGCGGCGCGGGCGGCCTTGATGGCCACGTTGAGCATGGGGTGCAGGTTGGACGACATGGTGTGCGGGGAGAGGGGCAAAGAGGGCGCAATAAGGCGCAAGAAAGCGCAAAGCGGCGACCGGCAGCGGCGCTGCGGCGACAATCGGGGCGAGGATTTTATCAACCGCCCAAGGGCGCGGTGCCCTGCGCGCCGGCCCGCTCGGGCCCGACGTCACCATGCAAACCCGCTTCATCCTGATTCAACCGAGCCACGCCGGCAACGTGGGCGCCGTGGCGCGCGCCATGAAGGTCATGGACTTCGACGAGCTCGTGCTCGTCGCGCCGCGCTGGAGCAACGTGTTGCGGCGCGAAGAGACCATCCAGCGTGCGAGCGGCGCGCTCGACGTACTGCGCCAGGCGCGCATCGTGGCAACGCTCGACGAGGCGCTGGTCGGCATGGAGCACCTGTGCGCCACGGCGATGACGCCGCGCGACTTCGGCCCGCCCACGCGCACGCCGCGGGAGCACTTCGATTCGCTCCTAAAAAATGAGCTTCTTGCGCAGAATGAACAAGCGCAAGAGGCCGATTTGGCTTTGAATGTGGTGCGCCCGCAGAGCGTGGCCTTTCTGTTCGGCTCGGAGCGTTACGGCATGGCCAACGAGGACGTCTATCGCTGCCATGTGGCGCTGGCTATCCCCACGAACCCCGATTTCGGCTCGCTCAACCTCGCGGCGGCGGTGCAGGTGATCGCCTACGAGTGGCGTCTCGCGCTTGGCGGCTTTGCGCCGGCGGCGGCTCCTGCGCCTGTTCAAGAGCCCATGCTTGCCGACGCCGCGCAGGTCGCGGGCATGCTCGCGCATTGGGAGCAGGCGCTCACGGCACTCGGCTTTTTGGACCCCGCGGCGCCGAAAAAGCTCATGCCGCGCCTGCAGCAGCTTTTCAACCGCGCGCAACTGCGCCGCGAAGAAATCCACATCCTGCGCGGTGTTGCCAAGGCCATGATCGAGGCCGCGCAGGCAAAGCGCTAGACTGCCAGCCCTTGCAAGCCGCAATGGCCCTTCCCAGCACACCATGTTTTCCCGCCTGCGCTCCGACATCCAGTGCATCCTCGAACGCGACCCGGCCGCGCGCACGGCCTGGGAGGTGCTGACCTGTTACCCGGGCCTGCACGCGCTGGTGCTGCACCGCTGGGCGCATGCGTGCTGGCAGCATGGCTTCAAGTGGCTCGGGCGCTTCATTTCGCACTGCACGCGCTGGCTCACGGGCATAGAGATCCATCCGGGCGCGAAGATCGGCGCGCGCGTGTTCTTCGACCACGGCATGGGCATCGTGATCGGCGAGACGGCCGAGGTCGGCGACGGCTGCACGATCTACCACGGCGTGACGCTGGGAGGCACCTCGCTCTACAAAGGCGCCAAGCGCCACCCCACGCTGGGCCGCGACGTGGTCGTAGGGGCCGGCGCGAAGGTGCTGGGCGGCTTCACGGTGGGCGACGGCGCCAAGATCGGCAGCAATGCCGTGGTCACCAAGCCCGTGCCCGCGGGTGCCACCGCCGTGGGCAACCCCGCGCGCATCATCCAGGCCGAGGCCGACGCGCGGCGCGAAGCAGCGGCCTCGCGCATGGGGTTTTCGGCCTACGGCATCACGCAAAACGACGACCCGCTCTCGCTCGCGCTGCGCGGCCTGATCGACAACGCCGCCACGCAGGAGCACCAGATTGCCCTGCTGTGGCAGGCGCTGGACAAGCTTTCGCGGACGCTGCACACCGCCGAATGCGTGCCCGGCGACGCGGCGCGCGAAGAGCACTTCGAGGCTGACAAGCTCAATGCGCTGATTGGCAAGTGAGCGCCGCGAGCCGGTCCACGCTAGTGCAGTGTTTGATGCTTGATACGACAAATAAAACCGATGGATTTTTGGTCAGGGCAAGGCGCAAACCGCAGCGATACCGGGTGGTATCGCGAGGATTTGCAACGCGGCCCGGGCCGAAAAGACGCGGTTTTATGTCGCAGATAGCGTCGAACACTGCACTAGTGCCCAGGCGGCATGCGAGGCGATGGTCCTGGTTGCTATGTTTAGATGAGCTTCTAGCGCCCTTGCAACGGGCGCTAGAGCCCTATTTGACTTGCAATCTCAGCGAGCGCATCAAGGCTTGATCGCCACCTTGAGCACGCCGTCGCGCTGGTGCGAGAACAGGTCGTAGGCCGCCACGATGTCGTCGAGCCGGTAGTGGTGCGTGACCAGCGGGCCCAGGTCCAGGCGCTGCGAGGCAATGGCGTTCATCAGGCGGCGCATGCGCTCCTTGCCGCCGGGGCACAGCGCGGTGTTGATCTTGTGGTCGCCCAGGCCCGCGGCGAAGGCCGACAGCGGGATGTGCAGGTCGGTCGAATACACGCCCAGGCTCGACAGCGTGCCACCCGGCTTGATGCAGCGCAGCGCCGACTCGAAAGTGCTTTGCGTGCCCAGCGCCTCGATGGACGAATCGGCGCCGCGGCCGCCGGTGAGCTTCATGACCTCATCGACCACGTCGCAGTTCTTGAAGTTCAGCGTCACGTCCGCGCCCATTTTTTTCGACACGTCCAGGCGGTGGTCGTTGCCATCGACGGCGATGATGGTGGTCGCGCCGAGCAGGCGCGCGCCCGCCGTCGCGCACAGGCCGATCGGCCCCTGCGCAAAAACCACCACCGTGTCGCCGATGCGGATGTTGGCGTTTTCTGCGCCCTTGAAGCCCGTGGACATGATGTCGGGGCACATCAGCACCTGCTCGTCGCTGAGGCCGTCTGGGATGGGCGCGAGGTTGGCCTGCGCGTCCGGCACCAGCACGTACTCGGCCTGCGTGCCGTCGATCAGGTTGCCGAAACGCCAGCCCGCCGTGGCCTTGTAGCCGTGGCAGCCGCACAGCCCTTGCGGAATCAGGTAACTGCCGTCCTGCGAAGGCACGCCGTCCTGCGCGGCGTAGGAGTTGAAGTTGGGGCAGATGGCGCCCGCGATGACACGCTGGCCCTCCTGGTAGCCGGTCACGGCGCTGCCGAGTTTTTCGATCACGCCCACGGGCTCGTGGCCCACCGTCAGGCCCTTGGCGACCGGGTACTCGCCCTTGAGGATGTGCACGTCGGTGCCGCAGATCGTGGTCGTGGTGATGCGCACCAGCGCATCGTTGGGGCCCACGTCGGGGATGGGTTTTTCGGTGATTTCGATACGGCCGGGTTCAACGAAGACGGCAGCTTTCATCTTGCGCATGGTGGCTCTCCTTTGCGGGCACAGGCCGGGGCGCGCCCATCGCGCCCCGTTGCCACAGATATAACCAGAATCTGTGACGCTGTGGTGAGCGCACGCCTGGTTTTGAGAGGAGGTCTGGTTGCATCCTCTGCCGTTATCTGTCACGTACCTGCCCACCCGCCCTTCTGGGGGCGAATGGGGGCCATCAACCTGCCGGCCGCTGCGCCGACTTGGGCCGAAAGGCCTTGCACACGGCTTCGTGCGTTTCGAGGTAGGGGCCGCCGATCAGGTCTATGCAGTAGGGCACGGCGGCGAAGATGCCGGGCACCAAGACCTTGCCCGCGGCATCTTTGAGGCCCTCAAGCGTTTCGGCAATCGCCTTGGGCTGGCCCGGCAGGTTGATGATGAGCGACTGTTCGCGCACCACCGCGACCTGGCGCGAGAGGATGGCCGTGGGCACGAACTGCAAGCTGATCTGGCGCATTTGCTCGCCAAAGCCCGGCAGCTCCTTGTGCGCCACGGCCAGCGTGGCCTCGGGCGTCACGTCGCGCGGCGCGGGGCCGGTGCCGCCCGTGGTCAGCACCAGGCTGCAGCCTGCAGCGACGAGTTCGATCAGCGTCGCGCTGATGCGCTCTTGCTCGTCGGGAATCAGGCGCGGCTCGAAGGTGATGGGGTTTTGCAGCGCGCGCGCAAGCCAGTCCTGCAATGCGGGCAGACCCTGGTCGGCGTACACGCCGCTGCTCGCACGGTCGCTGATCGAGACGATGCCGATCTTGACCGGTTCCAGGCCGCGTGCGGGGGCAGACAGTTTGGTGGGGCTGGGGCTGGAGTCACTCATCTTCGGGCGCGGAATCGGTGAGGCTTGGCGCAGTGTCGGGCGCAGCGAGCTGCGCGCGCAGCAGTTGAAAGAGCTCGCGGTAGGCGCGGCCCTTGCGTGGTGCGAGTCCTTGCGACTGAGCGGCCTGGTCGGCAGGCGGCGCGTCCTTGCGTGCCTGGCGGATCAGCGCGCGCAGCTGCTGCGTGTCGGTGGCGGGGTGCGCGGCCATCCACGCGGGCAGGGCTGCATCGTCGGCGAGCAGGCGTTCGCGCCATTGTTCGGCGGCGTGCAGTTCGAATTTTTCCGCGGCCGAGCCGTTGTGCTGCTCGTCGAGCGCGGCGCGAATGGCTTCGAGCGCCTCTTCGTCGAGCTGGCGCATGCGCTTGCCCACGTACTGCATCTGGCGGCGCCTGCCCTCGAAGTTCGTGATGCGCTGCGCCTCGGCGAGCGCGTCGCGCAGCGCATCGGGCAGCGGCAGGCGTGCGAACAGGTCGGCGCGCAGGCCCAGCAATTCTTCGCCCAGCGCCTGCAGCGCCGCGCTCTCGCGCTTGCGGTCGGTGCGGCTTGGGCCCTGCGTGCCTTTGCGCTCGGCCTGCAGTTGCACATCGAGCTCGCTGCCTGCGGCGACGAACTGGCCTTTGACGTAATAGCCTCTGGTGGGTTTGCGTGACATGGGGGATGGGATAACGGCTTACGCACATGGGGGGTACCCATTTTTGCGGAAGTCCTCGGAATGGAACAGGGCCGCAGCTGGCATGGCAAAGGCAGCCCGCAGCGTTGGCAAGTATCATAGCCGCCGCTATGAAAACACCTGCCAGCCGGGCCTCGCGCCCCACTCGCTCCCCCCGAGCCTCGCGTACCGCATCGTCTTCCGGCGCCGCCATGGCCAACAGCCCGGAGGCGGGCTTCAGCTACGGCCGCGCGTTTTTCGAAGACCTGGTCGATCAGGCCCTTGCGCACGCCAAAAAGCTCGGCGCCACGGCGGCTGCAGCCGAGGCTTCGGAGGGCTGCGGCATGTCGGTCAGCGTGCGCAAGGGCGCGCTCGAAAACGTCGAGCGCAACCGCGACAAGTCGCTCGGGGTCACCGTTTATATGGGCCAGCGGCGCGGCAACGCGAGCACCTCGGACTTCTCCGCCGCGGCCATCGCGCGCACCGTGCAGGCGGCCTACGACATTGCGCGTTTCACGGCCGAAGACCCGCACG
Organism: Extensimonas soli; assembly: GCF_029211265.1. Classification (GTDB taxonomy): domain Bacteria; phylum Pseudomonadota; class Gammaproteobacteria; order Burkholderiales; family Burkholderiaceae_C; genus Extensimonas; species Extensimonas soli. The sequence goes on from NZ_JARGEL010000006.1 coordinate 125,050, forward strand.
CTGGCTTGCCCGACGCGCAAGACATCGCCCCGCCCGGCACGCACCGCGACCTCGACCTGTTCCACCCCTGGCCCATAGACAGTGCCGAGGCCGCGCGCATCGCGCTCGCCTGCGAAGCCGCGGCGCTGGAGACCAGCCCGCGCATCACCAACAGCGAAGGCGCCAGCGTGTCGGCGCAGCAAAGCCATTTTTTTAGTGCGCACAGCAACGGCTTTCGTGGCGGCTACGCGAGTTCGCGCCACAGCGTCGCGGTCGCACCCATCGCCGCGCTGCCCGGCAAGCACGCCGAAATGCAGCGCGATGCCTGGTACAGCTCCATGCGCGATCCGCGCGAGCTCGCCGATCCGCGCGCCGTGGGGCGCTACGCCGCCGAGCGCGCCTTGAGCCGTCTGGGCAGCCGCAAGATACCTACCACCGAGTGCCCGGTGCTGTTCGAGGCCCCGCTCGCGGCCGGCTTGCTCGGCAGCTTCGTGCAAGCCGTGAGCGGCGCCGCGCTGTACCGGCGCAGCAGCTTTTTGCTCGATTCGCTGGGCAAGCAGGTGTTCCCGCGCCACATCCTGATCGACGAAGACCCCTTCGTGCTGCGCGGCAAGGGCAGCGTGCCTTTCGACGATGAGGGCGTATGCGTGGCGCCGCGCCAGGTCGTCGAGGATGGGCGCGTGCAGGGCTACTTCCTCAGCAGCTATTCGGCGCGCAAGCTCGGCATGAAGACCACGGGCAATGCGGGCGGCTCGCACAACCTGACGCTGCGCTCGCGCCTCACGCAGCCCGGCGACGACCTCGTCACCATGCTGCAAAAATTGGGCACCGGCCTGTTCGTGATCGAGCTCATGGGCCAGGGCGTGAACTACGTCACGGGCGACTATTCGCGCGGCGCGAGCGGCTTTTGGGTCGAAAACGGCCAGATTGCCTATCCGGTGCAAGAGATCACCATCGCCGGCAATCTCAAGGAGATGTTCAAGGACATCGTCGCCGTGGGCGCTGACGCCTACAACCTTGGCGCCAAGACCGTGGGTTCGTTGCTGCTCCGTCGCATGAAGGTGGCGGGCAGCTGAGGCTGCGATGCCGTGGCGATTCAGCCGGCCAGCGCGGCCTTGACCGCGGCCGAAACCTGGCCCATGTCGGCCTTGCCCGCAAGGCGCGCCTTGGCCGTGCCCATGAGCTTGCCCATATCGGCCGGGCCTGGCTTGCGGCCCAACTCGGCGCTGACCTCGGCCACGACGGCCTGCACCGCAGCCTGTACCTCCTCGGCCGAGAGGCGTGCGGGCAAATAAGCCTGCAGCACTTCGAGTTCGGCTTTTTCTTTGTCCGCCAAGTCCTGGCGGTCCGCCTGCTCGAAGGCGGCGATGCTGTCCTTGCGCTGCTTGATCATCTTGTCGACGACGGCGACCACGGCGGCATCGTCGAGCGTGATGCGTTCATCGACCTCTTTTTGCTTGATCGCGGCAAGCAGCAGGCGGATGGCGCCCAGGCGTGCACTGTCTTTGGCGCGCATCGCGGCCTTCATGTCTTCGGTGATCTGGTCTTTGAGGGACATGGCGTTCTCCTGGCAGGAAAAAAGAAAAGGCAAAAAACGAAACCCGCGCCTGGCGTCCCAAAGCGCGGGTTTGCGAGCGGACTACTGCCGCAGTATCAGTCGATCAGAGCCTCAGAGAGCCGATCGACATGGCCGATCAATACAGCTTTTTGGGCAGCTGCATGCTGCGCACGCGCTTGTAGTGGCGCTTGACGGCAGCCGCCTTTTTGCGCTTGCGCTCGGCGGTGGGCTTTTCGTAGAACTCGCGCGCGCGCAGGTCGGTCAGCAGGCCCAGCTTTTCGATGGTGCGCTTGAAGCGGCGCAGTGCAACCTCGAAAGGTTCATTCTCTTTTACACGGATGGTGGTCATTAGCTAATGGTTTCCAATGGATGCCCGCAGAGGGTGTGCAGGAAGATCGGGCCTGCAAGCCATGCGCGGCGGTTTTGCCCCGTCTCGAACTAGTATTGGCCGACAGGGCTTTGCCAGCAAAGGGCTGGGATTATAACGGCTGAAAATGTGCTCGCGTCTTCCTGCGTGCGTCTTCACCGGTGCGCTTTGTGTCAGGCTCCTAAGCCTTCACACGCCACGCCTGCCAGACTTCGGGCACGAAGCCCACGCTGATGTGCATGGAGCCATCTTGCTGCCACTCGAACACGGGGCGTTTGATGATGCTCGGTTGTGCCAGCATCAGCTCGCGCGCGCTCGAAGCGTCGTGCACGGCCGCTTGGACTGCGGGGTCGAGCTTGCGCCAGGTCGTGCCTTGGCGGTTGAGCAACTTTTCCCAGCCCACGGCGTGCAGCCAGGCGTCCAGGCGCTCGGGTGGGACTCCTTGCTTCTTGAAGTCATGAAAGTCGTACGCGAGTCCCTGTTCGTCCAACCAGGCGCGCGCTTTTTTGACGCTGGTGCAGGCCAGGATGCCGAACACGGTAATGTGAATGGTGTGCGGTTTTTGCATGCCCGGAATCATGCGCCAAGCGGGGCTGGGCGACAATCCCCGCCCATGCAAACTCCCATGCAAACTCCCATTCACACGCTCGAAGGCTGGCTGCGCCATTGTGAGCAGTTGCACCCAAAAACCATAGCACTGGGCCTGGAGCGCGTGCGCACCGTGGCGCAGCGGCTGGACTTGCGCTTCGACTGCCCTGTGATCACTGTCGCGGGCACCAACGGCAAGGGCTCGACCTGCGCGCTGCTCGAGGCCATCGCGCTGCAGGCCGGTTATCGCACGGGCGTCTATACCTCGCCGCACCTCGTGCACTTCGAGGAGCGCTGCCGCGTTGATGGCGAAGCTGTCAAGTCATCAGACTTGATAGCGCACTTCGAAGCGGTGGAGCGCGCCAGAGTGCAACACGGCGATGAAATATCGCTCACATATTTCGAGTTCACCACGCTTGCCATCCTGCGCCTGCTGAGCCAGTCGCTGCTCGATGTGGCGATACTCGAAGTGGGCCTGGGCGGGCGGCTCGATGCCACCAACATCATCGACGCTGACTGCGCCGTCCTCACGAGCATAGACCTCGATCACACCGAATACCTCGGGCTCGACCGCGAAAGCATAGGGCGCGAAAAGGCCGGCATCCTGCGCACGGGGCGCCCTGCGGTGCTCAGCGACCCCGTGCCGCCGCAAAGCGTGCTCGACCATGCGCGCGAAATCGGCGCCGACCTGTGGCTTTTGGGACGCGACTTCAACTTCTCCGGCGACAAACAGCAATGGAGTTGGGCCGGGCGCGGGCGCCGCTATACGGGCCTCGCGTACCCGGCCCTGCGCGGTGCGAACCAGTTGCTCAATGCCGCGGGCGTGCTGGCCGCGCTGACGGCGCTGCGCGAGCGCCTGCCCGTGACGGCGCAGGCCATACGCAACGGCCTGGCGCTGGTCGAATTGCCCGGGCGCTTCCAGGTCGTGCCGGGGCAGCCTGCGCTGGTGCTCGACGTGGCGCACAACCCGCATTCGGTGGCCGCGCTGGCGGCGAATCTCGATGCGATGGGTTTCTTTCCGCGCACGCATGCGGTCTTCGGTGCGATGGCCGACAAAGACTTGCCGGCCATGCTCGCCAAGGTGGCGCCGCTGATCGATCACTGGTATTTCACCGACCTGCCCACCTCACGCGCCGCTTCGGCGGCGGCCTTGCAGCAGCAATGGCAGGCTTGGCAGGGCGCAGCAGGGCATCGGCCCGTGCCCAGCAGCGTGCATCCCGATCCTTTGCAGGCCTTGCACGCGGCGGCTGCCGCGGCAGACCCGGTTGATAGAATCGTCGTCTTTGGTTCCTTTTACACGGTGGGCGGCGTCTTGGTGCACGGCGTGCCGCGGCTGCATATGAGCCACGCCGACAGTGCGAATGCGGACTCTGAACAGGTTCTGAGAGGCTGAGAGTATTCGTCCATGGCCGCCTTGCACACCAAAACACCCCGCTTGTCGTTGCAAATGCTCGCCATAGCCTGCGCTATGGCTGCGCTTTGCGCCTCGATCGGTGGCGTTTTGATGCGCCTTTCGGCCGCGGCCGAAAAACTCTCAGCCTCTGAGCCTGTTTGACCCACGCCCACGGTGCACCTCCATGGCATTATTCAAGATTCGCTGGCCCGGCCAGGACGCGCAGGACGACAAGCCCGCGCAGCGCTCGCGCGCTGGTGCGGCCGAGAGCGTCGAGGCCATGCGCCGACGGGCGCGCCACCGCCTTATCGGCGCTGCCGTGCTGGTGTTGCTGGGGGTGATCGGTTTTCCGCTGCTTTTCGACACCCAGCCGCGCCCCGTGGCTGCGGACATCCCGATCGAAATTCCTGATCGCAACAAAGCGGCCCCGCTCGTCGTGCCGGCGCCCGCGTCGCCGCAAACCCCACTCACAGGCGCATCGCAGCCGCCAGCCTTCGCCAAGGATTCTGCGCCCGATAAAGCCGCCGGTGCTTCTTCTGTATCCGCAGCGGCTGGTTTGGGCCGAGGCGAAGAACTTGTAGATGCGCCCGCTGCCAGGCCAGCAGAAAAATCCTCGGCCCCGCTGCCGCCATCGGTCAAACCGCAGGCGGCCGGTCGCACCGAAGGGCCCACCGCGCCCAGCAAGAAAGAGCAGGCCAAGCCTGCCTCCGTGCACGAGGCGAAGCCAGAGACCAAACCTGCCGCTGCCGCGGCGCCGCAGCGCAAGTCCGCGCCCGACGAAGCGGCGCGCGTGCGCGCCCTGCTCGAAGGCGGCGGCGGCTCGTCTGCGGCCAAGACTGCCGCGGCGGCCGGGCCAAGCGATGCGGCCCGCTTCATCGTGCAGGTCGGCGCGTTTGCCGACGCCGACAAGGCGCGCGAGGTGCGGGCCAAACTCGAGCGCGCCGGGCTCAAGACCTACACGCAGGTGCTGGACACCAAAGACGGCAAGCGCACGCGCGTGCGCGTCGGGCCGTTTGCGAGCAAGGCCGAGGCCGACAAGGCGGCAGCACGCATCCACGGCCTCGGCCTGTCGGCGTCGGTGCTGGGCCTGTAATCTGGGCGGGCAAAGGTTTGCATGATGGCGGCCCTCGACTGGCTTTGCTTGGCGGTACTGCTCGTGTCCATGCTGCTAGGCGCTGGGCGCGGACTGGTGTTCGAAGCGCTGTCGGTGCTGGGCTGGGTGCTTGCGTTCTGGCTGGCCCAGCGCTTTGCGGCCGACGCTGCCCTCCTTCTGCCTTTTGCCGAAACCGAAAGCAGCGTGCGCCATGCCGTGGGTTTCGTGCTGGTGCTGATCGTGGCGGTGTTTGCCAGTGGCTTCGTGGCCTGGGGCATGCAAAAGCTGGTGCATGCCACGGGTTTGCGCCCGGTGGATCGCACACTCGGGGTCGCCTTCGGCGCGCTGCGTGGTGTGGTCTTGCTGCTGATCCTGGCGGTGCTGGCCGCCTGGACGCCCGTGCACGAAGCGCATTGGTGGCGGGCCTCGTACAGTGCGCCCTTGCTCAGCAGCATGTTGAGCCAGGTCAAACCTGTTTTGCCGCAAGATTGGGGGCGGCATCTGCCGCCCTGATGGGCTTTTGGAAGAGCCAGAAATATTTTGCGGCCCTGCCCGCGAAGGGATGGAACTGAACTATGTGTGGAATCGTGGGCGTCGTCAGCACCGAGCCCGTCAATCAGCTGATCTATGACGCTTTGCTGCTGCTGCAGCACCGTGGCCAGGATGCCGCGGGCATCGCAACCCAGCAAGGGCGCAAGTTTTACATGCACAAGGCCAAGGGCATGGTGCGCGACGTGTTTCGCACGCGCAACATGCGCGCGCTGCCGGGCAACGTGGGCCTGGGGCAGGTGCGCTATCCCACCGCGGGCAATGCCTTCAGCGAAGAAGAGGCCCAGCCGTTTTACGTCAACGCGCCTTTTGGCATTGTGTTGGTGCACAACGGCAACCTGACGAACGCGCGCGCCTTGCGCACCGAGCTTTTCCAGACCGACCATAGGCATATCAACACCGAGAGCGACTCCGAGGTGCTGCTCAACGTGCTGGCACACGAGCTCGAACGCGCCACGCACGGCGCGCCGCTCACGCCCGAAGCGGTATTCACGGCAGTGCGTGCGGTGCACCGGCGTGTGCGCGGCTCTTATGCAGTGATCGCGATGATTGCCGGGCATGGCATGCTGGCCTTTCGGGACCCGCATGGCATCCGCCCGCTGGCCATGGGGCGCGGCCAGGATGGCACCGTGATGGTGGGCAGCGAGTCGGTGGCGCTCGAAGGCACCTCGCATGTTTTCGAGCGCAACATCGAGCCCGGCGAAGCCGTGTTCATCACCCTCGAAGGACAGGTTCTGGCACGCCAATGCGCCGATGCGCCGCGGCTCAATCCCTGCATCTTTGAGTTCGTCTATCTTGCGCGGCCCGATTCTGTGCTCGATGGCATCTCGGTCTACCAGGCGCGCCTGAACCTGGGCGAGGCGCTGGCCAAGCGTGTGGTGTCCACCGTGCCGCCCAACGAAATCGACGTCATCATCCCGATTCCCGAATCGAGCCGCCCGAGCGCGACGCAGCTTGCGCACTTGCTCGGCATTCCGTACCGCGAGGGGTTCGTCAAAAACCGTTACGTGGGGCGTACCTTCATCATGCCGGGGCAGAGCGTGCGCAAGAAGTCCGTGCGCCAGAAGCTCAATGCCATCGCGAGCGAATTCAAAGGGCGTAACGTGTTGCTCGTCGATGACTCGATCGTGCGCGGCACCACCTCGAAAGAAATCGTGCAGATGGCGCGCGAGGCCGGCGCACGCAAGGTCTATATGGCCAGCGCAGCGCCGCCCGTGCGCTATCCGAACGTGTATGGCATAGACATGCCCACGTCGAACGAGCTGGTCGCGCATGGCCGCACCGTCGAAGAGGTGCGCCAGATCATCGGCTGCGACGCGCTGATCTACCAGGACGTGGACGGCATGAAAAAGGCCATAGGCTCGCTGAATCCGGCGATACAGGAATTTGACGCCTCCTGTTTCGATGGCGTGTACGTGACCGGCGATGTCACACCCGAAACCATCGCCTGCCTGAATGAGGGCCGTGTCGAGACGGAGGAGGGCGGCGCAGACAGTTCGCGCCTGGCGCTGCCCAACGCGCAGGAAGCCTGACCCTCATCGATTCCTCGTGGCCCTGAAATCCTTTGCAATGACCGCACCAAATTCTTCCCCTCGCGCGCAAGTGCGCACCCGTTTCGCCCCGTCACCCACGGGGTTCATCCATCTGGGCAACATCCGCTCGGCGCTTTACCCGTGGGCGTTCGCACGCTCGCAAGGCGGGGTGTTCATCCTGCGCATCGAGGACACGGACCTGGAGCGTTCCACGCAGGCCGCCGTGGACGTGATCCTCGAGAGCATGCACTGGCTGGGCATGGAGCCCGACGAGGGGCCCTACTACCAGATGCAGCGCATGCCGCGCTACAAGGAAGTGCTCGCGCAGCTGCAGGCCGCGGGCCATGTCTATCCTTGCTACATGAGCGTGGCCGAACTCGACGCGCTGCGCGAGAAGCAGCTCGCGGCCAAGCAAAAGCCGCGCTACGACGGTACCTGGCGCCCCGAGCCGGGCAAGGTACTGCCGCCTATACCGCCGGGCGTGCAGCCCGTGCTGCGCTTCAAGAATCCGCAAGGCGGCGTGGTCGCCTGGGACGACAAGGTCAAGGGGCGTATCGAGATCAGTAATGAAGAACTCGACGACCTCGTGGTCGCGCGCCCCGACGGTACGCCCACCTACAACTTTTGCGTCGTGGTCGATGACCTCGACATGCGCATCACACACGTGATTCGCGGTGACGACCACGTGAACAACACGCCGCGGCAGATCAACATCTTCCGCGCGCTGGGGCACGAGCCCCCCACCTACGCGCATCTGCCCACCGTGCTCAACGAGCGCGGCGAGAAGATGAGCAAGCGCAACGGCGCCAAGCCCGTGACCCAATTCCGCGACGAAGGCTATCTGCCCGATGCCATCATCAACTACCTCGCGCGCCTGGGCTGGAGCCATGGCGACGACGAGATTTTCACGCGCGAGCAGTTCTTGCAGTGGTTCGACCTCGAGCACCTGAGCCGCAGCGCCGCGCAGTTCGACGAGGCCAAGCTGCGCTGGGTCAATGCCCAGCACCTCAAGGCGATGGCCGACGAGGCCTTGGCAGAGCTCGTCGCCGCGCAGCTCACCCAGCGTGGCATCGCGCCTGCCGACCTCGCCGATGGCCGTTTGCCGCGCATCTGTGCGCTCTTCAAAGACCGCTGCGACACGACCGTGGCGCTCGCTGATTGGGCATTCAGGTTTTATGCAGAGGTCTCGCCTACGGAGAGCGACCGCGCCCAACACGTGACCCAAGCCATCTGGCCTGCGCTCGAAGACTTGGCGCAGACCTTGGCCGCATGCGCGTGGAACAAGGAGGAGGTCGGCGCGGCCTTCAAGCAGGTGCTTGCCCGCCATGGCCTCAAAATGCCCCAGCTGGCCATGCCGGTGCGCGTGCTGACCATGGGCACGGCCCACACCCCCTCGGTCGATGCCATGCTGGAACTGCTGGGGCGTGAAAAAGTTCTCGCGAGATTGAGCAATCGCTGAAACTGGGTATATAATGCGAGGCTCTGATGACGACGACAAGCACACAATGCTTGAAGTTGCCAAGGGGGTATAGCTCAGCTGGGAGAGCGCTTGCATGGCATGCAAGAGGTCAGCGGTTCGATCCCGCTTACCTCCACCAAGTCAGAAACAGCTCGGCTGGGCTGTAAAGAGTTTTTCGGTTCCTCAGGTTTGACCCTATCGTCTAGAGGCCTAGGACATCACCCTTTCACGGTGAGTACCGGGGTTCGAATCCCCGTAGGGTCGCCAAGTTTGCAGCACTTGGCTCGTTTCGCAAGAAATGAAGCAAACGCTGTACCGACGCGGAGTGGTAGTTCAGTTGGTTAGAATACCGGCCTGTCACGCCGGGGGTCGCGGGTTCGAGTCCCGTCCACTCCGCCATAGTTGCAAAAGCCCGTTGATTTTCAACGGGCTTTTTTGTTGATGCGCCCAGCATGGGCGCACACCTGCGGGTGCAAATCCCGCTGCGAGCTGGTCACGGCGAGCAAAGCGAAGCGCAACTTCGCAAGGGCAACCGAGCGCGGGAAGAGCGGGAAGAAAGCGTGGGGTGTAAATCGTGAGCCGATGGACAAGAACCGCATAGAAGGCGCTGCCAAGCAGGGCGAGCGGGCATGAAACCATGAAGCTCTTGTGATCAACGCGAGGTGGCGTAAATGCGGCGGCGGTGCGATGAAGGTGTGCACCCCTTGTGGCCCCGCTCATCCAGGACGACCAGGCCTATGCGCTGCAAGCCAGCCGCGATGCGCCTAGTGTAGTGTTTGATTCTTAATGTAGCTTAAAATCCGGCTGGGATTCCATCGATCCACGATGATCCCCAAAAGGAGCCAGGCCATGCGGGTAGCCCCCAAAGTTGAATTGACCGAGGAACAACGAGCCCAACTTACAAAGC
>NZ_JARGEL010000007.1 GCF_029211265.1 Extensimonas soli
CAATTCAACTTTGGGGGCTACCCGCATGGCCTGGCTCCTTTTGGGGATCATCGTGGATCGATGGAATCCCAGCCAGATTTTAAGCTACATTAAGAATAAAACACTTCACTAGTGTAGTGTTCGACGCTATCAGCGACATCAAACCGCGTCTTTTCGGCCCGGGCCGCGTTGCAAATCCTCGCGATACCACCCGGTATCGCTGCGGTTTGCGCCTTGCCCAGACCAAAAATCCATCGGTTTTATTGGTCGCATTAAGCATCAAACACTACACTAGCAGCCTGTCGGACTTTGGGCGTCGATAGCGAGAAGGCGCCCCGGCGAGGCCAGTTTTTGCCGGATTCGCAGCCCCATAGCGGGACTATGGGGCAAGAAGGCGGTAAAAAATGGGTCGCTGCGGCGCATTCGCAGCCGACGCTTCCAAAGTCCGACAGGCTGCTAGGGCTGGGGCACTACGACGGCAGGGGCTGGAGGGGGTTTCACCACCACGCCAGCCTGAGCATTGCCGCCTATGGCTTCTTGATGGCCTGGCGGTTGCTTCACCCCGAAGATGCCGGCAAAAAACGCTGCACGAAGCGAAGAACCTGCCCTACCCACGCATTACAAGCCTCGCGGCAACCCAGCGCACGCAGCGCCACGTGCCATCGTCGATCACCAGTTTGCGGCTGCGTATCGCCGCAGCCTTGATGCAAACGCTGCCGCTCTGCCCGTGCTGCCTGCGCGTCAACGCAAGGCTGAGGTTGTGACACAGTAAGACTTGTAGATTTCACAAAATCCTATGGTAGAGTGGCCGAAGGTTTCGAAAGCATAAAAGAGGAGTTGACTATGCACCCAAGAGTCGCGGTAGTAGGTCTGGGCTATGTTGGGCTTCCGCTTGCTATGGCATTTGGCAGATATTTTGAAACCATAGGTTTTGACACCTCTGAGTCCCTGGTCCGAAAATGCCTTCGGCGAGAAGATCCTCATGGAGATCTCGATCCGGATGATTTTGACCGCGCCGCCCGACTGACATTTACTCACTCTCCTGAATTGTTGCGCAGTGCGGACTTCATCATCATAGCCGTACCAACTCCAGTCGACATTGCCCATCAACCAGACTTTCATCCCCTGATTTCTGCTAGCCAGGAAGTCGGTCGATATATGAAGCGTGGTGTAGTGGTGGTGTACGAATCCACAGTTTACCCGGGCGCTACAGAGGAGATATGCATTCCAGAATTGGAACGAATTTCGGGCCTGAAGTGGTTGCAGGATTTCAACGTGGGCTATTCGCCGGAGCGGATCAATCCGGGAGATCGCGAGCACCTTCTGAGCAAGGTGACAAAAGTTGTCTCTGGCGATACAGCGGCAACTCTGGAGCGGGTTGCAGATCTATATGGCACTATTGTCAGCAAAGGAATTTTTCGGGCTTCCTCGATAAAGGTTGCTGAAGCTGCTAAGGTAATAGAGAATACGCAGCGCGATTTGAATATCGCTTTAATGAATGAGCTTTCGCTGCTTTTTCATAATCTTGGTATTGATACCATTGAGGTGCTTGAAGCAGCGGGAACCAAGTGGAATTTCCTCCCTTTCCGTCCAGGTCTGGTAGGGGGGCACTGTATCGGCGTCGATCCATACTACCTGACATACAAAGCAGAGACCGTACGCTATTATCCCGAAGTCATACTTGCTGGGCGTCGAATCAATGACCATATGGGGCACTACGTCGGTCAGCAGACGGTCAAAAATATTATTCAGGCAGGATTCGAACTCAAAGGCGCGACTGTGAACGTGCTTGGGATGACTTTTAAAGAAAACTGCCCAGATCTGCGCAACAGTCGCATCATTGACATCGTTGAGGAGTTGCGCAGCTATGGTGTCAATGTGCATGTGCACGATCCTGTGGCGGATCCGGAAGAGGCACTCCGGGAGTATGGAGTGGAATTAACCGCTTGGGAAAATTTGCCGATCGCACAGGCGCTTGTCGTGGCTGTACCACACAAAAATTTTCTAGATCGAAAATTGGTCGATTATCAGGAAAAGCTGGTTGATGGTGGGATTTTCATGGACGTAAAGGCAGGATTTGACAAAGCCAAACTTTGCGATCTTGGTTACGTGGTATGGAGATTATGATTCCTAATGATGGACGCATATTGATGCGAATATAGTTGGTTAGAGTTGTTTTTGCAAAATACTACTGCGATCCGCTTATTCGCACACCTTAATCAAAAGATAATGACATTGAAATTCCATGAAATTTTATGGAGTCGGTGTTGATTGAACCCAGATTGCTCATGAGGACGCGGGATGATGGCGCGACGGCTGGCGTGGCAGTTTGGTAGCGGCTGAGTAGTGCATGGCCGGTGCCATGAACGACGAAGCGGCGACCCAAATGACCGGCAGACGTCCGCCAGCACCCGCGTAGGCGCGCAGCGCCGCCTAATGGACAATCTCGGTTGAATTCTGATAGTAGGAGATAGCATGCATGTTTTGATAACAGGTGGCGCAGGCTTCATTGGATCACATTTGGTAGAACACCATCTTCGCTGCGGTGATTCCGTTCACGCAGTGGATAACCTTACTACCGGCAGAGTTGAGAATATCGCTTCATTTCTTGGTGATCACAGGTTCCGATTCGATGAGGCAGATATTTTAACATGGGGCGACTTGGAAAAGGCAACGATTTGGGCAGATCGGATATACCATATGGCCGCAGTGGTAGGGGTGTTCAAAGTGTTAGAGGATCCGATCCGTGTGCTCTCCATTAATATCGCTGCTACAGAACGTTTGCTGCGTATGGCAACTACGGGGCAATGGAAGCCTCAGATTGTGATCGCGTCATCCTCTGAAATCTATGGGCCTACGAGTAGTGATTTGCTGCGCGAGGATGATATTTTGTATGTCCGTTCCGGAGCCAGGTCGCGCTGGAACTATGCTATAAGTAAACTGGCCGATGAGGCATTTGGCCTCTCATATGCTCGCCAGCACGATATACCTGTATGTATGGCGCGCCTGTTTAACACGGTGGGTCTGCGTCAGACTGGACGTTACGGAATGGTAGTTCCTCGTTTTATCGACCAAGCCCTGCGTGATGAGCCCATTACCATCTTTGGTGGTGGCGCACAGACTCGATCATTTTGTGATGTGCGCGACACTGTAGCCGCGCTTGCCCTCTTGGCGAGCACTCCGCAGGCAAGTGGCGAAATCGTAAATGTTGGTAATGATCGGGAAATTTCGATTAATGATCTGGCAGATTTGGTCTGTCAAAGGGCGGGCAAGAATTCGGTTGGGCGTAAGCATATGAGCTATGCTGAAGCATATGGACAACAATATGACGACATATTACGCCGCAGGCCTTCACTAGAGAAGCTGCGGGCACTCACGGGGTTCCGGCATAGGTGGTCGCTCGAGGACAGCTTGGACGAGATGATTGCTCACTACAGAGAAAGGCAGGACAAGTAATAATGGCAAATTTAACCCCATTCCTTCTTAGTCCAAATACTGTCCTCAGTATTTTAGGTTTGCTCCATGGCGAAGATAAGGTTATTCCTACGCCAGCTGAGGACTGGCGTACGGCGACGGTGACCGTGGTTATCCCTTGTTTGAATGAGGAGGCCAATATTGTCTTGTGCTTGGAATCGATCGCCCGGCAGAGTCGTAAGCCCGAGAGAATCGTTTTGGTAGATGATGGAAGTACCGATAAAACTATCGAATATGCCCAAGAATTTTGCTTGGTCAATGGCATAGACGTTGAAATCATTCATCGCAAGGCGCCGATCGGTAAAACACCAACACTCAAGCGGCAAGCACGGGAGTATCTCACCGACGTGGAGTTTATTCTCGACGGTGACACCATGCTAGAGTCGGAAAATTATATTGATAGGGTAGTCGAAGAGCTCTACAAGGGTAGGGGCATCGCTTCGGCTTGCGGTACCATACTCCCCCTGCGTGATCGCGACCGCGACAACCAACTTAAAGAGCCCAAACTTCAAGAGTTTTTGGAGAGGTATCCGAATGCGCCAATTCGTCCCAAGCTCAACTTGGAGCATCATCTGCAGCAAGGATTGACCAACCTCTATCGTGAAGTGCTATACATGTTGTTGCAGCGCTTCATCTATCGTGGTCAGATGGTTTTTTTCGGGAGCATTTTGAATCCGGTCGGCTGCGCCGTAGCATACCGACGTAATTATCTTGAAAATTTGTTCGCAAAGTATGAGCCTATCCTCGGTGATGACCTCACCAATTCGGAGGATATCTTCATCGGCTTCGCCATGCTCGATCAAGGCTTCCGCAACATTCAACTTACCGATGTCATTGCCCGTTCTCAGGAGCCTGAAGCGAGCCGGTTGCCTAAACAGGTTTACATGTGGTCGTCCTCCTTCCTGCAGACTTGTTATTACTTCGACGAATTGATGCGCAGCCCGTTCAAGGCATTCAAACGTTACCGTAAGGAAAAGTCAGTACCACCCGAAATTCAGGAAAAACGCAAGATTAAAGAACAATATCGACAGCCCTTTGGAGAGGATTACACGCAGAAGTACGGTCGACCCATAGGGTGGGTTATGTTTATGTCGGCTTTTGAAAAGATATCCTTCCCAACCGTATTCCTGATACTCATGCTGTTGGGCATGTGGGAGGCGCTTGGTATTACCCTGATCGCCGAGAGCGTGGTTGCGTTGATTGCGTTAACTGCCTCAGCGAAGGGGTACCGCTGGGAATTTCTCCTTAAGGGAATAGTGCTGACGCCGGTGCGCTACATGGTGATTATTTTCGACTTTTTTACCATGTTGCGTTTTGCGGCTGATATTTGGATTTTTAAAAATACAAGGTGGCGCAAATGAAGCGAAATACAATAATCGCACTGGCTTTTTGCTCGAGCGTAGGTGTTTCCGTCGCGGCTAAAGCTATCCCGGAGGGTGGTTTGCGTGCGGAGATGCAAAATCAATGGCCAGAAGCGATCGGTATCTATTTGCAAGCCCTAAAAACTGATCCAGCCCAGGCCAGTCTCTGGGAGCGTATCGCCGACATTCGTGCTACCCGGCTCAGCGATCCGGCTGGTGCCGCGCAGGCGTTGGTCGAAGCAGTAAAGTACGCGCCAACCGACGCCAGACTACATGCTAAATTGTCTCAGGCTTTTGCGGCAAGTCAGAATGCTTCCGCGGGATTGACTGCAATTAATCGAGCGATCGAACTTACCCCGGATAACGTGGATTATCTTCGTGCCCGTGGCAACATCGCTATCTGGATCAACGATTATGCTTTGGCCGAAAGGAGTTTTGATGCGGCTTTGGCTATTGCACCCAATGATCTTGATTCTATTTTGGGATCGGCCAGGGCATTGGCACATGGCGGCAAAAATGATGCTGCCGCACAGCGTTACCGTGCTTATCTAATGCGGCGACCGCAAGATAGGACTGTAATGCTTGAGTATATGGAGTTCGAAGCAGGTCGTAACAATAAAGCAGCCATTAAAGAATATGATGAGATCTATCGACACCGTTTTGAAGTAGACACTCAGTATTTGTTGAGAATGGCTGAAATATATGAGTTAGGCGGTGACAGTCTTTCTGCGGCGGAAACCCTAAGAGAGGTCGCGAAGGGGGAGACTGGCGACGCTAAATTATACTACCGCCTGTCCCAATCATATCCTAATGATCATTTTCAGGAAGCGGCTGCAGCGATGGAGCGCGCTGTCGAACTCGATCCCGTGAACATTGAATATCTGCGGACCCGCGCGGATATGGCTTCAATGCGTGGTGATTATGTCACTACTCTTGATAGTTATCAACGAATCCTTGTCATTTCACCGGACGATGCCGGTGCAGAATTGGGTATTGCCCGTGTACGACACTGGCAAGGAAAACTAGACGCATCTAAGAAGGCCTATGAGGGCTATTTTTCCAGACATCCGAGTGTGGCTATCACTCTCCTGGAATATGTTATGGTCTTGGCCGAGTTGGGGGATTACGCTCAAGCCATGGAGCGGCTGGAAGACTATCGCAAGCAGTTTGGCGACAGTATCGAATACCGTAAGCAAAAGGCGCGCGTACTGGCATGGGCCGAAAGACCAACGCCAGCCCTGGATATTGTCTCGGAAATGGATCCGGTGTTGACAAATGATTATGAACTTGGATATACCCGTACTGTTTCCCTGCATTATGCCAATCGACCGCGCGATGCGCTCGCCAGCTTGGCAGATGTAACCAGGTTGCGCCCGAATGACAAAGAGGCAGCCGATCTGGGCCGTTTCATTAAGACGCCGCTACGCTCCAATGTCACCGCCGCGTATGATTATACTTCAAGCACGGATGATATTGATATTCAAAATATTGGCTTGTCTGGCGAATATGTTTTTACTCCAGAAACTCGCCTCCTCGTTGGCACCGATCGGAAAAGGGTTAGTACGAAAGAGGGCAGTGCCTATATTACGCCGGCTGGTGGTACCGAGATTGACTACACTCGCACGTGGCTAGGCCTTAAGCACCGCTTCTCACCTAAACTTTCCATGGATGGCCAGATTGGCAGTGGGCATGCCTACGGAAATAGTCATTCTATCTATCAGGTTGGTGTAGACTATAAGCCGCTCGACGAACTGGGTATGCGTCTATCGCATCAACGCGATCTGTTTGCGGTTTCTCCACGATCCTTGGGACTTGGCGTTGAACAGCGGGCGACTACGCTCAATGTATCCTGGATGCCCAATTTACGTTACACAGTCGATGGCTATTTTGACTACTCCAATTTCTCCGATGGTAATCATCGTTGGGAGATAGTGCTTGCGCCGCGCCGTGCTTTCGCACGCACACAACTTGTTAATCTTGATCTTGGCATCAGTGGCCGCTGGTTCAGCTTCAACAAGGATACGGACCACGGTTATTACGCACCTTCCTCGTATGAACGCTATGCCTTTACCGCGTACACTTACTGGAAGATCAACGATGATGATGGTGTGAGCGTTGTCTTCAGTGTCGGGCCATACAAAGACAACACTATGATCGGTTACCGTACTGGTGGCGATATCGTGGCAGAAGGCTTTTTCGGATTGTACCGAGATTGGTTCCTCAATGTGAAGGCGGCTTTGTCTCACTATGGAGGTGCTGCAACCCCGGGATATGGTGCCCATTCTTTTTCGATCAGTTTAACTCGGCGATTTTGATGTTGGGAAATATGTAATGCGATGGCTTACCGTATTGCTTCTATTTTTTCTTTTTGTCCCGATGGGAGCGATGGCCGCTGAACAAAGCGTTGCTGTTACTTTTGATGATTTACCCTTCGCTGCGGTGCCAAGGGAAGATGACGCTTATTTGTCTGCAATGACACGTAAATTGATGGATGGCCTACGCGAGAGCAGCGTTCCTGTGGTAGGTTTTGTCAATGAAAAAAAACTGTACGTCAATGGAAAAATTGATCAAGATAGGATAGAGCTTTTGCGTACTTGGGTTCAGGCCGGCTTTGATTTGGGCAACCATACTTATTCTCATTTTTCCATCGATAAGATTTCCTTGGAGATGTTCGAGAGTGACTTTTTGAATGGGGAAATTGTCTCTCGCCAATTGATGAAGGAGAGTGGGCGCCCCCTTCGTTGGTTTCGCCATCCTTACCTAGATGTTGGCAAGTCGAATGAAGAGATTGTGGAGTTTCATAATTTTTTGACCGCACGTGGTTACACCATCGCGCCCGTCACCATAAACAGTTCAGAATGGATTTTTGCTATCGCCTATGTCAAGGCTCAGGGTGACATGATAATGGCACAGCAGATCGGAGAAGCCTACATATCTTACATGAACGACGTCTTTGCCTGGGCCGAAAAGATGACCATTGGTTTATTTGGTCGCCCCATTCCTCAAGTGCTGCTTCTGCATGCCAATTCCCTCAATGCCGATTATTTCGTTCAACTCGCTGCCATGATTAGGAAGCGTGGCTATCGCTTCGTTACGCTCGATGAAGCACTTAAAGATCCTGTTTATTTTAAATCTTTGCACGTCACTGGAGAGGATGGAGAATCCTGGCTTGAGCGTTGGTCGCGCGAGGCTGGGCTTCGGCCTCCAAGACCGCCTTCGGTGCCGCGTTTTGTTCTTCAACGAGCTGGTCATGTTGCATCGTCTATGGACCGGGATTACTAAAAAGATGCGCATTGCATTCGTTTTCGTTCTGCTGGCCGGTTGCTCGATGATTGCGCCCGTCAAAACCGAAAATGTGACCGAAACTTTGCGCAGTCTGGCCGAAAAAAATGGCATTTATGTTGGTGCAGCAGTGAATGTTGAGGCTCTTGGCAAAGATGAGCGTTATTCCAAGATTTTGGCGAAGGAGTTCAGTCTGATTACCCCTGAAAATTCCATGAAATTTAATGTCATTCATCCGGATCGAGGTCGTTATGACTTCAGTCAGGCAGATGCTTTGGTCGATTTTGCCGAACGATACGGCATGAAGGTTAATGGTCACGTTTTGGTTTGGGATCAACAGTTGCCAGATTGGTTGACCAAAAATCATTTCACTAAAGAGGAGTTGAAAGCCATTTTGCACGATCACATTCGATCAGTGGTCAGTCGTTATCGTGGCAAGGTGTGGTCGTGGGACGTAGCTGCCGAGGCCGTGGGAGGGGATGGCAAGTTGCGTGATACTTTCTGGTCGCGCGGTATTGGCGCTGACTATTTGGAGCTCGCTTTCCGTTGGGTGCACGAGGCTGACCCAGAGGCTCACTTGCGTTACAACGATTACGGCGGCGAAGATATGGGTCCAAAATCACAAGGGATTTACGATCTAGTGGCAAGATTGAGGAGAAAGGGTGTTCCGATCGACGGCGTTGGCCTGCAGATGCATGTCGAACTAGGTAATTTCCCGAATGAACAGGATGTGCGACGCAATATGGAGCGATTGGCCGCGATCGGTTTGGATAGTCACATCACAGAAATGGATGTATCACTACCCATGCCGGCTACGGCGGACGACTTCAGGGCCCAGGCTAGGGTGTATCTGAACATGTTGCAAGCCTGCTTGCTAGCGTCGCGGTGTCGGAGTTTTTCCACCTGGGGTGTCACTGACCGCTACTCATGGATTCCGGAGTCCTTCCCAGGTCTCGGTGATGCTCTGCTGTTTGACCAGGATTACCAGCCAAAGTCCGCTTACTTTAGCATTTGCAGTTTGCTGCGTGATAATGCCGCAAGCAAAGGACAGAGAGTCTTTCGCACCTTTTCCCGTCACTATTCCTAGCAGGCTGCTGAAATACTCCCCCTCGCCACAACCCGGCAGACGTTTTGGCAAGACAATGGAGGCAACCCAACCGACCAGACAGACGAGCCAGACATGCGCGGAGCCGACACCTTCACCGAGAGCCTGTTCACCATGCGCCACCTCGATGACTTCGTGCCCGCCGATCACCCCTTGCGCGTGATCCGTGTGATGGTCAACAAGGCCCTGGCGAACATGGACGGGCTGTTTGCTCAGATGTATGCAGCGGACATCAAAGGCGGGCGGCCCAGCATTGCCCCCGAAAAACTGCTGCGCGCCATGCTCATTCAGGTGCTCTACAGCGTGCGCTCGGAGCGCCAGCTCATGGAGCAGACCCAATACAACCTGTTGTTTCGCTGGTTCATCGGCCAGGCCATGGACGACGCAGTCTGGGTGGCCCACTGTGTTCAGCAAGAACCGGGAGCGCCTAGTTGAGCACGATACGGTCATCGAGTTCTTCAACCAGATCGTGCAGCAAGCCCAGGAGCAGGAATTGTTGTCGGGCGAGCACTTCAGCGGGGACGGCACCTTGATCCAGGCCTGGGCAGGCCACAAGAGCTTCGTGCGCAAAGACCGCCAGGGCGATGGTGATACCGACGCGGGCAACTTCAAAAACCAAAAGCGCAGCAACGACACCCACGAATCCACCACGGACGGGGACGCACGGCTGTATCGCAAGGGCAAGACGGCCAGTGAGTTGCGCTTCATGGGCCACACGCTCACCGACAACCGCCACGGCCTGGTGGTCAGTGCCGTGGTCACCCGGGCCGACGGGCATGCAGAGCGTGAAGCGGCCAAGGCCATGATCAATGATGCCCGTCAGGCACTACCCGGGGACGAGCCCATCACCATCACGCTGGGAGCAGACAAAGGTTACGACGCCAAAGAGTTCATCGAAGCCCTGCAGGAGATGAACGTGCTGCCCCATGTGGCACAGAACAAGTCAGGACGTCAATCTGCGGTGCCCGAGGCAATTGCAGGCAGCGAAGGCTACGCCATCTCGCAGCAAAAGAGAAAGCTGATCGAGCAGGGCTTTGGTTGGGCCAAGACGGAGGGGCACATGCGTCAGGTGCTGGTGCGCGGAATCAAGAAAGTGGATCAGATGTTTGTGCTGACGATGGCGGGCTACAACCTCACGCGGTTGCGCAGCCTGGGGCAAATCCGTCTGCAGGGGCAGATGTGATGGAAAAAGCGCAAGAAAACGGGTTCAGGGAGACGTAAAACGTCCATATGGGGCGCTGAATTTCAAGATGCGGAAGGGTTGACGCGAGAAATACGTGAAGGGAAATGGAAGATGGGCGTGTGCGGGGTATTTCAGCAGCCTGCTAGGTTGCAAGTTCGTACCACACCATCCGCATTTATCCCGATGCGGCTTTGCAGCAAAAGCCGTTAGGATGTGCGCCACCGTTGGCAAGGGCCGCAATCCAGGCCGTGCATCTTGCCCTGCCTGCGGGGTGCAATTCATTCTTTTCACCCTCACGGAGTAGCCAAGGCGCCATGAGCGACGTCATCCTCGAAACCCGCAAGCTGACCAAGGAGTTCAAGGGCTTCACTGCCGTTAACCAGGTCGATCTGGCCGTCCACAGGGGCTCCATCCACGCGCTGATCGGCCCCAACGGCGCAGGCAAGACCACCTGCTTCAACCTGCTGACCAAGTTCCTCGAACCGAGCTCAGGCACCATTCTTTTCAACGGTCACGACATCACGGCCGAGAAGCCCGCGCAGGTCGCGCGGCGCGGCGTGATCCGCTCGTTTCAGATTTCGGCAGTGTTCCCGCACCTCACGGTGCTCGAAAACGTGCGCGTGGGTCTGCAGCGCAAGCTCGGCACCGAATTCCACTTCTGGCGCAGCGAACGCACGCTGGACCAGCTCAACGACCGCGCCATGCAATTGCTTGCCCAGGTCGGCCTCGAAGACCTGGCCGACGAGATCACCGTGAACCTGCCCTACGGCCGCAAGCGCGCGCTCGAGATTGCCACCACGCTGGCCATGGAGCCCGAGCTCATGCTGCTCGACGAGCCCACGCAGGGCATGGGCCACGAAGACGTCGATCGCGTCACGCGCCTGATCAAAAAAGTCTCCGCCGGGCGCACCATCCTCATGGTCGAACACAACATGAAAGTGGTCTCGACCATCGCCGACCGCATCACCGTGCTGCAGCGTGGCGCCGTGCTGGCAGAGGGTGCGTATGCCGAGGTTTCGAACGATCCTCAGGTGATGGAGGCCTACATGGGCACGACCGATGGCCAACTGCAAGGAGTGCACTGAGATGGTCGCGACCCTATCCCCTCCCGCGCCAAGCGTTGCACGTACTGCGGCTGGTAAGTCCGGAGCGCCTGCGCTCGAAATCGGCGGCCTGCACGCATGGTACGGCGAATCGCACGTGCTGCATGGCGTCGATATGCGCGTGGAGCACGGTGAGGTCGTCACGCTGCTTGGGCGCAACGGCGCCGGGCGCACGACCACGCTGCGCGCCATCATGGGCCTGGTCGGTGCGCGCAAAGGCTCGATCAAGATCAACGGCACCGAAACCGTTCACTTGCCCACCTACCGCATTGCGCACCTGGGCGTGGGCTACTGCCCCGAGGAGCGCGGCATCTTCTCGAGCCTGAGCTGCGAAGAAAACCTGCTGCTGCCACCGGTGCTCAAAACCGGCACGCCCGGCATGTCGCTCGATGAA
>NZ_JARGEL010000008.1 GCF_029211265.1 Extensimonas soli
CTCGATGCCGGGCAGACCCAAGTCGATAAACCGCTGACGCCAGCGGGCCACCGCCACCCGCCCAAGACCCACTTGCCGCCCTATGTCCTTGTTGTCCCAGCCTTGTGAGGCCAGCAAAATGATGTTCGCGCGCTGAGCCTGTCTGACGCTGGTACGTCCCGAGCGCGTGAGCTTTGTAAGTTGGGCTCGTTGTTCCTCGGTCAATTCAACTTTGGGGGCTACCCGCATGGCCTGGCTCCTTTTGGGGATCATCGTGGATCGATGGAATCCCAGCCAGATTTTAAGCTACATTAAGAATAAAACACTACACTAGTGCCGGCCGCCGTCGCCCCCCGCGTGCGGTTCACGCAGCCGAAAGACGCGGCAGCGCCGTGCTTTCGTGCAGGTTTTGCTCGAGCGCAAGCAATTCCTCCACGGTCTGGCGGCGGCGGATCAGGCGTGCCTGGTCGCCATCGACGAGCACTTCGGCCGCGAGCGGGCGCGTGTTGTAGTTCGAGGACATGCTTGCGCCATAGGCGCCGGTGTCGTGGATCACGAGCAGGTCGCCGACCTGCGCGGGCGGCAGCGGGCGCGGCAGCAGTACGCCGCCTTCGCCTTGCGTGAACACGTCGCCCGACTCGCACAGCGGCCCCGCGACCACCGTGGCGCGGCTTCCCGGCGGCGTGCTGCCGTCCGGGCGCAGCACGCTCATCGCGTGGTAGCTGCCGTACATCGCGGGGCGCGCTAGTTCGGTGAAGCCCGCATCGACGAGCGTGAAATGCGTGCTGCCCGCGTGCTTGGTGGCACGCACTTCGCACAGCAACACGCCCGATTCGGCCACCAGGTAGCGGCCGGGCTCGACCTCGAGCCCAAGCGCGTGGCCCACGATGGCCTCGGCCTCGCGGCGCGCGGCATCCCACAGGCTGTGGTAGTGCTGCGTATCGACCGCGGCGTCGCCCTCGCGGTAGGGCGTCGAGAGGCCGCCGCCGGCCGAGATCGCGTGCACGTCGTGCCCCGCGGCGTGCGTGGCGCGCACGAGTTCGACCATGGCGCCGCACACCTGCGCGAGGTGCGCATAGTCCACGCCCGAGCCTATGTGCATGTGCAGGCCGACGAGCGCGAGACCGTGTGCGCGCACGGCCGCGAGCGCCGCGCCCAGGTCGGCGTGCCAGATGCCGTGCTTGCTGTGCTCGCCGCCGGTGTTGGTCTTGTTGCTGTGGCCGTGGCCGAAGCCGGGGTTGATGCGCAGCCACACCGGATGCCCGGGCGCGGCGCGGCCCAACTGGTGCAGCATGTCGATCGAGCCCGCGTTCACCGGCACGCCCTGCGCCACCACGCATGCGAGCGTGGCGTGGTCGAGCACGTCGGCGGTGAAGACGATTTCGGACGTAGCCGCGCGCGCCGCGTCGCCGCGCACTTTTTCGGCCGTATGGCCCGCGGTATAGCCGACTGCGAGCGCGCGCAGCACCTCGCCGCGCGAGACCGCATCCACGCGCACGCCCTGCGCGCGCATGAGCTGCAGGATGTGCAGGTTGGAGCAGGCCTTTTGCGCGTAGCGCACGGTCTCGAACGCGGCCAGCGCCGCAATGCGTGCGCGGATGGTGGCCGCGTCATACACCCACAAAGGCGTGCCAAAGCGCGCGGCCAGCGCGGTGAGTTGCGCAGCAGAAAAAGGGGTGGACATGGAACTTCCCGAAAATCCAAAACCCTGAATCATGCCTTTTTTCGGCCCCGCCGCGTGCACGAAAAAGAGGCAATCTGCAGTGCCGCCCGGTAAATCAAGGGCTTGCCGCAGCCATACAGCACAAGCCAAAACTTATCCACATGTTTGTCCAGCGGGGTTCGGGATAAGCGGGTGCCCGCCTGCTGAAACTTTGGGCAATGCGTCGTTTTTGTTGAAAAATCAAGGGCTTGCAAACGCCGTACAGGGCTTGTTCAGGCTTATCCACAGATTTGTGCAGCCGGTGCGGGGACAAGTCTGTGCGCTCTTGCGGTGCACCCAAAGGGACGAGGGTGCACGGCAGTGCGCGTTTCACGGCCCTGTCAAACCGGCTCCAGACACTCGGGCACTTCTTTCACTTTTGGATATTCACCATGCTGGAACGTCCTTCTTTATCCGTGTCTTTCGCGCTGCAGCCGGCCCGTGCCGGGCTGCTGGTCTTGCTGGGGGTGCTCGCTGCCTGTGGCGGTGGCGGCTCGGACGTCGTGGCGCCTACGCCTGCGACGCCGCTTTCCACACCCGCGAGTGCCACCCTCGCGGTGCTCGAGACGACCGACTTGCACTTCAATGTGCGCAGCTACGACTACTTCAAGCTCGCTGAGGACAAGTCCTTCGGCTTTGAGCGCACGGCGGCGCTGGTGCGCCAGGCGCGCAAGGACTTTGCCAACACCTTTTTGGTGGACAACGGCGACACGCTGCAGGGCACGGCACTGGCCGACTACGAGGCGCTGGTCAGCCCCATCCCCTGCAACCAGCAGTCGTCCATGTTCAAGGCCATGGGCGCGCTGGGCTACGACGCGGGCACGGTGGGGAACCACGAATTCAATTACGGCCTGCCCTACCTGAACCAGGTGCTGGGCGGCGGGCTCGACGTCGCGGGCGTCGATGCCAGCCTGAAGTGCGCGGGGCCGGGCTATCCGGTAGTGTTGGCCAACGTGCTCAGCAGCAAGACGCAAAAGCCCTTGCTGCAGCCCTACACCATCATCGAGCGCACACTCGTGGCCACCGGCGCCGACGGCAAGGAGCTCAAGCTCCCCATCAAGATCGGCGTGATCGGCTTTGCCCCGCCCGGCATCATGAACTGGGACAAGCGCTACCTCGACGGCAAGCTGTCCACCACCGGCGCGGTCGAGGCGGCTACGCAGTATGTGCCCGAGATGCGCGCCAAGGGGGCCGATGTGGTGCTGGCGCTGCTGCACGGCGGGCTCGACGGCGCAGCCTATTCGCCCACCATGGAAAACCCGGGCCTGTACGTGTCCAAGGTGGCGGGCATAGACGCGATGGTGATGGGGCACCAGCACGGCGTGTTCCCCGACACGGCGGCCACGCCCATGTACGCCCAGCCGGGCGTGGACAACAAGGCCGGCACCGTCAACGGCGTGCCCGCAGTCATGGCCAGCTCCTGGGGCAAGGCGTTGGGCGTGATCCAGCTCGCGCTGCAGTGGGACGGCAGCAAGTGGAGCGTGAACAATTCGGCGAGCAAGGCGCAGTTGCGCAACATCCTGACGGGCAAGGACGCCGCGGGCAAAAACCTGTATGTGGACCCGGACCCCAGCGTGGCACCCTTGATCGAGGCGCAGCACCAGGCGACCATCACCTACGTGAAGACGCCCATAGGCAACACCGACTTCCGCATGAGCACCCTGTTTGCCGACGTGGGCGATCCGGGCGCGATCCAGATCGTGAACCAGGCGCAGCAGGACTACGTGGCCAGCTACATCCAGGCTAACCTGCCGCAATACGCCAGCCTGCCCGTGCTTTCGGTGAGCGCGCCGTTCAAGTCGGGCTTTCAGGGCGCCACCGACTACACCGACGTTGCCGCAGGGCCGCTGGCCATCTTCAATGCCGCCGACCTGTACCTGTACCCGAACACGGTCTATGCCGTGAAGGTCAACGGCGCCGACATCAAGGACTGGCTCGAGGCCGCGGCCAAGCGCTTCAACCAGATCGACCCTGCCAAGACGGCGGAGCAGCCGCTCATCAGCAGCTTCCCCGGCTACAACTTCGACATGTTCACGAGCGCCGACGTGCAGTACGAGATCGACGTCACCCAGCCCGTGGGCAGCCGCATCCAGAACCTGCGCTACCTTGGCCAGCCGATCGACCCCGCCAAGGAATTCGTGATCGCCACCAACAATTACCGCGCGACCAGCGGCAAGAGCTTCATCCCCAAGCTCGACGGCTCGGCCACGATCTGGGCCTCGCCCGACGCGAACCGTGACGTGGTGGTCAACTACATCCGCAAAAATGTGAGCATCACGCGCGCGGCGAACGGCGCGGCCAGGAGCTGGCGCTTCACCAAGGTCACGACCGCCGGGCCGGTGGTGTTCAGCTCGGGCCCCAACGCGCTGTCGGTGGCGCAGGCGGCGGGGCTTGCCAACGTGTCCCTGCTCGCGGCCGACGATGGCTCGGGCAAGGGCACGTCCAAGTACGCCATCGACCTGTCGAAGTGACGCGGTAGAGCTGCCAGGGGCTTCTGCAGGACTTGCGCAAAAAGGAAGGCGCAGAAAACCTCACGACTTACGCAAAACGGGGTCAGGCAAGGCGTTTGTCCCCTGACAAAAAACTTTGCTGCATCCTTGGTTGCGTAAGTCAAGAACCTGTTTCCGCAGGATCATTCGGTTCCCGTCTGCTGGCCCGCCGCAGCCTCACCCATGGGGTCCTGGCTTGAGCGCACGCGCCTTTTGCTCAGCGCCCCCAGTGCCCCAGCAGCGCATTGACCAGTCCGCCGCCCAGCACCAGCCAAACGAACAGCAGCGCGGCCAGTGCCAGTGGGCGGCTGCCGGCGCGGCGGATGGCGCTGGCGTGCGTGCTCAGGCCCAGCGCGCCCATGGCCATGGCCAGCAGCAAGTTGTCCAGCGCGAGCAGCGCCGACTTGGGTGCTGCCGGCAGCAGCGGCAGCGAGTTGAGCAGCGCCACCAGCACAAAGCCCAGCGCAAACCACGGGATCACGATGCGGCTGCGGGCGCTTGCATCGGCCGCCGGCCCCGTTGCTGTGATGGGGGCGGCCATCGGCGCAACTGTCGGCGCCGCGGCTGCCGGCGCGGCCGTGGGCGCATGGGCGCCGGCACGCACGCCGCGGCGTGCCACGGCAAACGACAGCGTCAGCAGAAAAGGCGCCAGCAGCATCACGCGGATCATTTTTGTGATCACCGCCTGACCGGCTGCCCATTCGCTCACGGCGCGGCCTGCGCCCACCACCTGCGCCACCTCGTGCACGGTGGAGCCCACGTACACGCCGTAGGCCGTGTCGCTCACGCCCAGCGAAGCCAGCCACGGGTGCAGCAGCGGATAGCCGAACATGCCCAGCGTGCCGAACACCATCACCGTGGCCACCGCCACGGCCACCTTGTCGCCGCGCGCCTGAAGCACCGGTTCGGTGGCCAGCACGGCGGCGGCGCCACAGATCGAACTGCCGGCGCCGATCAGGATGGCCGTCTGCCCGTCGATGCGCAGCCAGCGGCCCGCAAACACTGCCAGGCCAAAGGTGCTGCTGAGCATGACCACGTCGATCAGCACGCCCGCCCAGCCCACCTGCACGATCTGCTGCAGCGTGATGCGCAGGCCGAACAGGATGATGCCCAGGCGCAGCAGCCGCTGCTTGGCGTAGTCCACGCCCGTACCGCAAGGCCCTTGCAAAGTCGGGTAAACCGTGTTGCCCAGCACGATGCCCCCGACGATCGCCAGTGTCAGCGCCGACAGGCCCCAGCGCGCCACCCAGGGTTGTTGGGCCAGCCAGGCGGCAGCCAAGGCCAGCGCGAACGTGAGCGCCAGGCCAGGGGCGCGCTGACGCAGCGTGTGCATCCGGGTGGAGGAGGGGGAGGATGCCGAGGCAGGAAGATGCTCGTGGCGAGTAGGTTCAGGCATGGGCGCGATGCTGCGCCCTCGAATTCAAGAAGTAAAACGGATAATTCTTTTTTCTTTGATGAGAAAAATCGATCAACCATGCCCCTGCGCTTTTCCCTGCGCGAGCTGGAAGTGTTTTGCGCGATTGCGCAGCACGACCACGTGCACCGCGCTGCCGAGGCCGTCGCCCTGACGCAGTCGGCCGCAAGTCAGGCGCTGGCGCGGCTGGAATCGGCGCTGGGCCGGCCGCTGTTCGACCGGCGTGGGCGCCGGCTCGTGCTCAACGACAACGGGCGCCAGTTGCTGCCGCGCGCGCGGGCCTTGCTCGACCAGGCGCAGGAGGTGCAGGCGCTGTGGGACGAAGGCGGCCCCGTGCTGAACCTGGGTGCCAGCACCACCATCGCCAACTACCTGCTGCCGGCGCAACTGGCCGCTTACCGGCAGGTTCACCCCGGCGCACCCGTGCAGCTCACCGTGGGCAACACGCGCGAAGTGGTTGCGGCCGTCGCGGCCATGGAGGTGGATTTTGGCCTCATCGAAGGGGTGTGCAGCGACTCGCATCTGCACGTCGAACGCTGGCACGCCGACGAGCTGGTGGTGATCGCCGCGCCCGGCCATGCGCTGGCGCAGCAGCCCACGCGCGCGCAACTGGCCGCTGCGCCCTGGCTGTTGCGCGAGCCCGGCAGTGGTACGCGCGAGGAGGTCGAGCGCTGGCTGCTCACGCACCTGGGCAGCGTGCGCGCCGACATGGAGCTGGGCAACTCCGAAGCCATCAAGCGCGCCGTGGCCGCGGGGTTGGGTTTGAGCTGCCTTTCGCGCAGCGCGGTGCAGGACTTTCTCGCGAGCGGCGCCGTGGTCGAGGTGCTGACCGGCCTGCCGCCGCTGGTGCGCCAGCTGTGCCTGGTGCGCCACCGCGACCGCCCGGTCACGCGCGGCATGCAGGCGTTTTTGGCGCTGGCGCCTGCGCTGGGGCCAGGCGTTTCCCCCGCTGGGAACTGAAAAGCTACCAAAGATATAGCTGCTAGCACTTGCTATATCTAGTGCAGTGTTTGATACTTGATGCGACAAATAAAACCGATGGATTTTTGGTCTGGGCAAGGCGCAAACCGCAGCGATACCGGGTGGTATCGCGAGGATTTGCAACGCGGCCCGGGCCGAAAAGACGCGGTTTTATGTCGCAGATAGCGTCGAACACTGCACTAGGATAGAGGCACTTTTTATTCAAAATTCTCGGCGCCATCCCGCCTGCGCTGGCGTTGTGCGCGCAGCAGCACCACGAGCGCGCCCGCGCCGCCCTCGTCGGCGCGCGCCTGCACGAAGGCCAGCACCTCGTTTTTTTGCACCAGCCAGCTGTGCACGCGGCCCTTGAGCACGGGGCTCTTGCCCGGCGAGCCCAGCCCCTTGCCGTGCACGATGCGCACGCAGCGCACGCCGCGCTGCAAGGCCGTGCGCAGAAACTGGCCGAGCGCGGCGCGCGCCTCTTCGGTGCGCAGGCCGTGCAGGTCGAGCTCGGCCTGCAGCGTCCAGACGCCCTGGCGCAGGCGGCGCGTGACCTCGGGGCCTATGCCGGGGCGGCGAAAGCTCAGCGTTTCGTCGGTGTCGAGCAGCGAAGCCACGTCGAAGTCGTCGCTCAGCGCCTCGTGCAGTACGCGGCGCTCGTCGCGCTGGTGCTGCAGCGCGAGCGGCGCGGGCGGCTCGGGGCGCAGCAGCACGGTGCCGTGCGCGCGCAGCGGCGTCACCGGCCCCACGGCGCGCGCGAATTCCTGCTGCGCGGCGCGCGCCTGGGCCGCAGCGGCGCGGCGTGCTTGTTCCTGGGCCTCGGCGCGGGCGTGCTCTTGCGCGAGGCGTTTGCGCAGTGGCCCCAGGTCTTGCAGCGTGTGCGCGACGAAGCATGCGCGGCTCACGGCAGCCCCCTCACAGCAGCCCTTCCTGGGCCATCGAAAAGCTCTGCCCCGGCGCGACGATCACGTGGTCGAGCACGCGCACGTCGATGAGCGCGAGCGCGGCCCTGAGCGTCTGCGTCAGGGCCTCGTCGGCGCGGCTCGGCTGGACCTTGCCGCTTGGGTGGTTGTGCGCGAACACCACGGCGGCGGCCTGGTGGTGCAGCGCGCGCAGCACCACTTCACGCGGATAGACGCTGGTCTGGGAGAGCGTGCCGCGAAACAGCTCTTCGAGCGCGAGCAGGCGCTGCTGGCTGTCGAGAAACAGCATGGCAAAGACTTCGTGCCCCTTGGCCGCAAGGTGCAGCTGCAGGTAGTGTTTGACGCCGTCGGGCGTGTCGAACACGGGGCGCTCGCGCAGCTCTTGGGCGAGCGCACGGCGCGCGAGTTCGAGCACGGCGACGAGCTCGGCGCGCTTGGCCGGCCCCAAGCCCTTGATGCGTTCGAGCTCGCGCGGGGTGGTGTGCAACAGCCCCGCAATGCCGCCAAAGCCGCCCGTGAGCTTGCCCGAGGCGCCGTCGCGGCGCGGTGCGTCGAGCAGCTCTTGCGCGAGCTGCAGCACGTTTTTGCCCTGGATGCCGGTGCGCAGCAGGATCGCGAGCAGCTCGGCGTCGGCGAGCGCAGCCGGGCCGCGCGCGAGCAGCTTTTCGCGCGGTTGGGCGTCGAAGGGCAGGTCTTTGATCGCCATGGCGGGAGTGGGGCTGGAAGAATGTGTTTTTACAATGCAGGCCAGTTTACCGGGACTTCCATGACCTCCAGCGCCAGCCTTGATTCCAGCCTTCCGACCGTGCAGCCGGGCTCCTTCCTCACGCTGCACTACCGCCTTGCCGGCCCGGCGGGCGATGTGATCAACACCTTTGGCGGCCAGCCGGCCACGCTCTCGCTCGGCGCGGGCGAGCTCTCGCCCGCCGTGGAGCAGCGCCTGCTGGGCCTGCACGAAGGCGCGCGCGCCACGTTCGAGCTGCCCGCGGGCGAGGCTTTCGGCGAGCGCAAGGCCGAGATGCAGCAATGGGTGGCGCGCAAGCTGCTCGACGCGCTCGGCGACCCTGATGAGTCCTACGCCGTGGGGGAGGTGGTGCAGTTTCCCACGCCCGACGCGCAGGGCAGCTACGCCGGCGTGGTGCTGCAGGTGCGCGACGACGGCGCGGTGCTGTTCGACTTCAACCACCCGCTGGCCGGCCAGCCCGTGACCTTCGAGGTGCACGTGATCGGGGTGCTGTGATGCTGCCGCTGCAGGAAGTGGTGCTGGCCGAGCCGCGCGGCTTTTGTGCGGGCGTCGATCGCGCGATCGAGATCGTCGAGCGTGCGCTGCGCAAGTTCGGCGCACCGATCTACGTGCGCCACGAAATCGTGCACAACACCTACGTGGTCAATGACCTCAAGGCGCGCGGCGCGGTGTTCATCGAAGACCTGGCCGAAGTGCCGCCGGGCGCCACGTTGGTGTTCAGCGCGCATGGCGTGAGCCGCGCCGTGCAGCAGGAGGCCCGGGCGCGCGGCTTTCAGGTTTTCGACGCCACCTGCCCGCTCGTGAGCAAGGTGCACGTCGAGGTGGCCAAGCTCGCGCAGGAAGGCTACGAATTCCTCATGATCGGCCACAAGGGCCACCCCGAGGTCGAGGGCACCATGGGCCAGCTCGACCACGGCATTCACCTGATCGAAGACGTGGACGACGTCGCGCGCGTGCAGCCCGCGCAGACCGCCAAGCTTGCCGTGGTCACGCAGACCACTTTGAGCGTGGATGACGCGGCGCACATCCTCGCCGCGGTGCGCGCGCGTTTCCCGCAGGTGCGCGAGCCCAAGCAGCAGGACATTTGCTATGCCACGCAAAACCGCCAGGATGCCGTCAAGCTGCTGAGCCCGCAGGTCGATGTGCTGATCGTCGTGGGCAGCCCCACGAGTTCGAACAGCAACCGCCTGCGCGAGCTCGCGGCCAAGCTGGGCACGCCCGCGTACATGGTGGACAGCGCGGCCGAGCTGCAAAGCGCGTGGTTCGAGGGTGCGGCGCGCGTGGGCCTCACGGCCGGCGCCTCGGCGCCCGAAGTGCTGGTGCAGCAGGTGCTCGAGCGCATCAAGGCGCTGGGCGCGACCGCGGTGCGGCGCATGGAGGGCGTGCAGGAGACGGTGAAATTTCCGCTGCCCAAGGGCTTGCGCCTGGGCGAGGCGGCATAGCGCTTAAACCCAGATTGTCCATTAGGACGCGGGATGATAGCGAGGCGGCTGGCGAGGCAGTTTGGTCGCGGCTGAGGAGTGCATGGCCGGTGCCATGAACGACGAAGCTGCGGTCAAAATGACCGTCAGACGTCCGCCAGCGCCCGCGTAGGCGCGAAGCGCCGCCTAATGGACAATCTGGGTTAAATACAGGCACGACTTAGGCAAATCGGGGTGAGGCAAGGCGTTCGCCCCATGGCAAAACACCTCGCTGCATCCTTGTGTGCGTAAGTCCAGACAGGGCAGGCCAGTTGCTGCAGAAAATTTTGGCCAAATCAGCGTTTTGCCAAGAATTCATCAGCGCAAGCAGCTATTGATATTGCAGCTTCCGGGATGGCTTCAGGCCGGCGTAGGCCCGACCCACAGGTCCAGCGGCGGGTCGGCGGCGACGGCGCGCAGGATGTCGGTGCGCGAGATGAAGCCCTGCAGCGTACCCTGCGCGTCGGTCACGGGCAGGCCCGGCAGGCCAGTCTGCAAAAGCACCTGGGCCACGCGGCGCAGCGAGGTGTCGGCGGACGCCGTGGGCACGGGGCTCACCATCACCTCGCTGACGGGCCGGCGCGCGAGTGCGATCGCCTTTTGCACGTCGTCCGCAGCGGGCAGCAGTTTTTCGGGCGCGAGGTCGGCGCGCAGCAGCAGGCCCACGACGCGGCCCTGCGCATCGACCACGGGCGCCTGCGCCACCTGGCGCTCGGCCAGCATCTGCCAGGCATCGTTGGCGCGCTCGTCGGGGTGCACGCTGATTGCGTGCGGCGTCATCACGTCGCGCACCTGCGTGAGCGGGCGGCGCTCTGCCGGGGCGGGTTGTTCGGTCTGCACGTAGGCACGCACGGCCTCTTGCCAGCGCGGGGGCGCAGTGGCTGCAGGTATGGGCTTGGGCGCGGGTGCGGCATGTGGCGGCACGCCATCGGCGCGGCGCACGGCCTGCGGACGTTGCACCGGCTGCACGGGCAGCACCTCGCTGAGCCTTTCTGCGCCGCCGCGGTAGATTTGCCCCATGGGGCCGAAGACGAAGAAGGTGTCGGCCATCGACCTCTCCTGTGTTGCTGCCGCGGGTCTCAATCGCTGTCGTCGAACACCAGCTCGGGTGCAGCCGCGGCGCGCGCAACTGCGGCAAGATCGGGCACGAGCCGCTGGCTGAAGTAGCTGAAGGGTGTGTCGGGTTCGAGCGCGGCGCTGATGAGCGGCGCGAGCGATTGGTTGAGCGGGACATAGTAGCTGCCCAGGGGCGCGTCGATCACGCTGCGGCGCAGGCGCACCGCGGGGGGCGGCACGGTGCCTGTGCCAGGCTGGCCGGCCAGGTCGGTCGTTGCGGCCGCTGCGGCCGCTGCGGCCGTGGCGCCGTTTTTGTCGGGTGCAGCGGGGGCTGCATCATTTCCGGCGGACAGTTCCGGCGCATAGGTTTCGGCCAGCAGCGTGCCCGGCTCGGCCACGCGCAGCACTTCGGCGCCGAGCAGGCGCAGGCGTTCGACGGCGCGCTCGGCGCTCGCCGCGAGCCAGTAACCGCAAGGTCGCGCACGCTTTTGCAGCGGGCGCAGCGCGAGCGCCGAGGGGGCATCGACGCTGAGTTTTTTTTCGGCGCCGCTGCGTGGATCGAGCAGCACCAGCGCCTGCTGCGCAGGCGTGGGCGCCGCCATCAGCACGAGTTCACCGCGGCAGCTTTGCGCGCGCGTTTCGCGCAGCACGAACGAGCGCACCTGTTCGAGCTCGGCGTTGCGTTCGGCCGTGCTTTGCAAGGCGCTGTTGACGGCCGTCACGAGCGTGTGCACACGCCGCTGCAGGTGTGCGCGCCCGAGGTCGCTGCCGCGCGCGGCCACCTGCAAGCTCACGGCATTTTTCAGCCCTTGCACGTTGCGCCCTTCGTCGGGCAGCGTGCTGCCCGTGCGGATGCCGCGGTCTTGGGGTTGCGCGGCAGGCTCGTAATACCAGGCGCTCGTGAGGCCCTGCGCCTGCAGGGCCTTCGTGATCGGCTCGTAGTACCACTGCTGCGCCGCTTTGGTGAGAAAGGGCGGGTAGTTGGCCGTGGTGGTGTAGCTCAGCAGCGCGTCGTAACGTGCAATGCCGTCCAGCTTTTGCTGCAATGCCAGAGCGGGGTACTCGCGCGCGTCGAGCACGAGCAGTGGCCGGTAGTCGCGCACCAGGCGTGCGAGCGCCTGCGCCTCGGGGGTGGTCAGGCTCAGGTGGTCGCGCTCCAGGTCCGTGCCCTGCGCGGTGCCTGGCTGGCCCAGCGCTGCCCCGTCGGGGTTGGCGCGCGGCACGACGATCACGTGGATGCGCGCGAGCAGCGGCTCGAGCAGACCTTGCGCGAGTTCGCGCGCCACCACCAGCAAAGCCTCGGCGCCCGCGGGCTCGTCGCCGCGCTGCTGCGCGAGCAGGAGCACCGTGGGGCGGCCGCTCGCGTCCAGGCTGGCAATGTCCGTGTCCTTGGCTTGCGTGAGCAGCAGGCCCAGCAGGGGCTCGCCCTGTTGCGACAGGCCCAGGTCCAGCAGCTTGCTGCGCGTAGGGCCATGCGGCGGCGCTGCGGCGAGCTTTTGCAGCCAAATGGCGAGTTCGGCATTGCTGGTAAAGCTCTGCCGTGCGGGCGCGAGTCCCGGCGTGTCGTAGCGCGTGCCCGGGTCGGGGAACCAGGCTGCGACCGCGTTGCCGTAGGGCAGGGCGGGGGTCTCAGAAGCGGCGGCTTGCGCCTGCGCGTTCACTTCGAGCGAGGAAGGCGGCACGGGCGTTACGCGCACCTGGCTCGCGCTGGTTTGGCCCAGCGGCGCGGGCGCGGACTTGCTGCGTGCGTTGGCGCTGGCTGCGGGAGACTTCGGCGCGCCGGCTGTGGGCGCTTTGCCACTCTGAGAGGACGGCTCTGGCCACGGCGGCAAAGGCGTGCTGCTGCATGCGGCCAGCAAGAGGAGGGCACCGCGCGCGAGCCAAGCCCGTGCGCGGCGTGCAGAGAACTCAGAAAGCCGGGGCATAGGGCGCCGGGGCTGTCGTGCGGGCGGTGCAGGGCATGGGTGCATGGCGGTAGGCGGTGGCATGTCGCAGTCGTTATATTCGGCCGCATTATGTATTTGACCGAATTCGCCCAAACTTGCGCGCCGCTGGACATCACCGGCACCGCATATTTCACCGACGCGCTGCGCACCGCGTCCGACCTCGGCGGCACGCCGCAACCGCCGTTTGCCTGCGTCTCGCGCAACCTGCTGGTGCAGGGGCTGCGCCTGCACATGACCGATTGGGGTGCCGACACGCCGGATCGTCCGGCGCTGGTGCTGCTGCACGGCGGTGCGGTCACGGGGCGCACCTGGGGGCCTTTTTGCGCCTTGCTCGCGCACCAATACCGGCTCATCGCGGTGGACATGCGCGGCCATGGCGACAGCGAATGGCCACGCGATGCGCATGCCGCGCACAACACCATGGCCGAGGACGTGCGCCAGATCATTGCCCAACTGCAGCTCGAGCGCCCCGTGGTGGTCGGGCATTCGGTGGGCGGCATGCTGCTGATGCGCCTGTTGGTGCACACGCCCGCGCTGCTGCGCGGCGCGGTGCTCGTCGATGTGGGGCCCGAAGTGGTCTACCCTGGCTGGGAGCCGAAAAAAGAAGTCCACGAGGCCGTACGGCTCTATGAAAGCGTGGACGAGTACGTGCGCCGCCAGGCCCCGCGCATGAAGCGCAGCGAGGAGCACATGCGGCGCAACGCGCTGCATGAACTCATGCAGCGCGAAGATGGCATGTACCAGCTCAAGTTCGACCCGCGCCACCCCATGGGCGGTTTGGACGAGCGTTTCATGCCCGGCATGCCAGACCTTGAAACGCTGCGCAGCGTCGCGGTGCCGACGCTGGTCGCGCGCGGGGCGCAGAGCTGGTTTTTGCTGCAGGACGCCGCCGAGCGCCTGGCCCAGACGCTGCCGCGCGGCGAGCTGGCCGTGATCCCCGACTGCGAGCACATGGTCTATACCGACAATCCCGCCGCACTCGCCCAGGCCGTGGATCGCTTCGTCGCCGGTCTGTGAACGCAGTAGAAGCGGGGTGCTTTGTTTTTGATAGCTACTAGCGCTTGTCAATAAAGGGCTAGTGTAGTGTTTGATGCTTGATGCGATAAATAAAACCGATGGATTTTTGGTCTGGGCAAGGCGCAAACCGCAGCGATACCGGGTGGTATCGCGAGGATTTGCAACGCGGCCCGGGCCGAAAAGACGTGGTTTTATGTCGCATATAGCGTCGAACACTACACTAGATGCCAATTTCATCAGGAAATTTTCAGCGCCCCGAAAACCCGCGCATGCCTTGGCCGCGCGGTTTGCCGCCGCGCGCACCGCCGCCGCGGCCTTCGCGCCGCGCCATGGTATCCACGCTGGTGCGCATGGGGTCGGGTTGGCCTGAGCCTTTGCCCGCGCCCGCGGGGCGCAGGCTGTGCCCCATTTGCGTGCCCAGGTGCGCGTCATCGCTGCGGGGTTGGAAGTCGTCATTGCGTGGACCACCACCTTGGCGCGGGCCGCCGTCCTGGCGCGGGCGTGCCGGGCCGCGGTTGCCGTTCGCAGGCCTTTGCTCGGCGCGCGGGCGCTGGTTGGGCCCCTGGCCGCTGCCTTGCGGCTTGGCGTTCCTCGGGCGCGGCTGTGCCTGGCCGCCGTCGTCCTGGGCTGTGCCGGTTTGTCCGCCGCGCTGCGTGCCCTTGGTTCCCTTGTTGCTGCGCATGCGATCCATCATCTCGCTGCGCGCAGCCTTGGCGGCTGCCTGCATCACTTCGCGGCTCGGCGGTTTGCCCGCGCCGCCCCAGAGGGTCTGGCGGCCCATGGCGATCGGTTCGGCCTTTTCGCCGGGCTCTGGCCCCAGGCCCTCGAGCACCTGCACGGGGATTTCCTGGCGCGTGAAGCGCTCGATCTCCATCATGAAGCCTTCTTCGTCGAGGCACACCAGGCTCACGGCCTCGCCGCTCGCGCCTGCGCGGCCCGTGCGACCGATGCGGTGCACGTAGTCTTCGGGCACGTTGGGGATGTCGTAGTTGACGACGTGCGGCAGCTCGTCGATGTCAATGCCGCGTGCGGCAATGTCGGTGGCCACGAGCGCGCGCAGTGCACCGCTCTTGAAGTCCGCAAGCGCCTGGGTGCGCGCACTCTGGCTCTTGTTGCCGTGCAGCGCCATGGCCTTGACGCCGTGCTGGTTGAGAAAGTCGGCCACGTGGTTGGCGCCGAACTTGGTGCGCGTGAACACCAGCACCTGGCTCCACTGGTGCTGTTCGATGATGTGCAGCAGCGCCTGCTTTTTCTTCGCGCGGCCCACGGGATGGATCACCTGCGTGATGCGCTGCACCGTGGTGTTGCGCGGCGTGACCTGGATGTGCTGCGGCTCGCGCAGCAGGCCGTTCGCAAGCTCGCGGATTTCGTCGCTGAAGGTGGCGGAAAACAGCAGGCTCTGCTTGTGCTTGGGCAGCAGCGCGAGCACTTTTTTCACGTCATGGATGAAGCCCATGTCGAGCATGCGATCGGCCTCGTCGAGCACCAGCACCTGCACCTGCGAGAGGTCCAGAAAGCCCTGCTCCTGCAGATCGAGCAGGCGCCCGGGCGTGGCG
This sequence comes from Extensimonas soli, assembly GCF_029211265.1. GTDB lineage: Bacteria > Pseudomonadota > Gammaproteobacteria > Burkholderiales > Burkholderiaceae_C > Extensimonas > Extensimonas soli. The sequence continues at coordinate 15,248 of NZ_JARGEL010000008.1, forward strand.
ACCAGAATATCGACACCGCGCTGCAGGCGCTCGATCTGCGGGTTCATGCCCACGCCGCCGAATATCACGGTGGACTTGAGGTCGAGGTGTTTGCCATAGGTGCGCACGGATTCCTCGACCTGCGCGGCGAGCTCGCGCGTGGGCGTGAGCACCAGTGCGCGTATGGCCTTGGCGCCGGATTTGCCTTTGGCAGCAGGCTCTTGCGCGAGGCGGTGCAGCATGGGCAGCGTGAAAGCGGCCGTTTTGCCGGTGCCCGTTTGCGCGCCGGCGAGCAGATCATGGCCTGCGAGCACGGCGGGAATGGCCTGCGCCTGGATGGGGGTGGGGGTTTCGTAGCCTTGCTCGCGCACGGCCTGCAGGATGGCCGGAGCCAGCTGGAGTTCTTCAAATTGCATGGATTGATCTGCGCCCGTCCTGGGCGCTGGGTGCCGGTGCGCCGCGAAAGCCTTGATTTGCGATCGCGCCAGTTGCAGACCGGCGGGGTTTATGGAGAGAAATTCGCCCTCAGATGGGGAGAAATTTGCAGGGTACTGGAGCCTGCAAAGGGGCATATTGTCGCATGCACCGATAATTCCAACCCTTCATGCCTGTTTATTTTTAGCGAGTCAGACCCATCCCATGGCCCAATACGTATATTCGATGAATCATGTCAGCAAGACGGTGCCGCCGAAGCGACAGATTCTCAAAGACATTTCCTTGAGCTTTTTCCCCGGCGCCAAGATCGGCGTGCTGGGCTTGAACGGCTCGGGCAAGTCCACCTTGCTCAAGATCATGGCCGGCATGGACAAGGAGATCGAGGGCGAGGCCCTGCCCATGCCGGGCTTGAAGATCGGCTACCTGCCGCAGGAGCCGCAGCTCAACCCCGAGCACACCGTGCGCGAGAGCGTCGAAGAGGCGATGGGCGAGGTCTTTGCCGCGCGCGCCAAGCTCGAGGAGGTGTATGCCGCGTATGCCGACCCTGAGGCTGATTTCGACGCCCTCGCGGCCGAGCAGGCGCGCCTCGAGGCCATCATTGCCACCGCGGGCACCGATTCCGAGCACCAGCTCGAAATCGCCGCCGACGCCCTGCGCCTGCCGCCGTGGGAGGCGCAGATTGGCCAGCTTTCGGGCGGCGAAAAACGCCGCGTCGCACTGTGCCGCCTGCTGCTGTCCAAGCCCGACATGCTGCTGCTCGACGAGCCCACCAACCACCTCGACGCCGAGAGCGTGGAGTGGCTCGAAGTGTTCCTCAAGCGCTTTCCGGGCACCGTGGTGGCGATCACGCACGACCGCTACTTCCTCGACAACGCGGCCGAGTGGATTCTGGAGCTCGACCGCGGCCATGGCATCCCTTACAAGGGCAATTATTCGTCCTGGCTGGAGCAGCGCGAGGCCCGGCTCGAGCAGGAGCAGCGCACCGAAGACGCGCGCACCAAGGCCATGAAGAAAGAGCTCGAATGGGTGCGCCAGAACGCCAAGGGCCGCCAGGCCAAGAGCAAGGCGCGCATCGCACGCTTCGAGGAACTTTCCGACTACGAATACCAAAAGCGCAACGAGACGCAGGAAATCTTCATCCCCGTGGCCGAGCGCCTGGGCAGTCAGGTGATCGAGTTCAAGAACGTGAGCAAGTCGTTCGGCGACCGCCTGCTCATAGACAACCTGAGTTTCAACATCCCCGCTGGCGCGATCGTCGGCATCATCGGCCCGAACGGCGCGGGCAAGTCCACGCTGTTCAAGCTGATCGCCGGCCGCGAACAGCCCGACAGCGGCGAGGTCGTGATCGGATCGACCGTGAAGATGGCCTTCGTCGATCAGCACCGCGACGCGCTCGCCAACGAAAAAACCGTCTGGGAAGATGTCTCTGGCGGGCTGGACATCATCACCGTGGGCAAGTTCCAGATGGCGAGCCGCGCCTATTGCGGGCGCTTCAACTTCAACGGCGGCGACCAGCAGAAAAAGGTCGGCGCGCTCTCGGGCGGTGAGCGCGGGCGCCTGCATCTGGCCAAGACCCTGATTGCGGGTGGCAACGTGCTGCTGCTCGACGAGCCATCGAACGATCTGGACGTGGAAACGCTGCGCGCGCTCGAAGAGGCGCTGCTCGAGTTTGCCGGCACCGTGCTGGTCATCAGCCACGACCGCTGGTTCCTCGACCGCATCGCCACGCACATCCTCGCGGCCGAGGGCGACAGCCAGTGGACGTTCTTCGACGGCAACTACCAGGAGTATGAGGCCGACAAGAAGAAACGCCTGGGCGAAGAGGGCGCCAAGCCCAAGCGCATGCGCTTCAAGGCGCTCAAGTAGCGAGGCCTGGGCGCGTGCAGCAGCTTGGCTTCGCGGTAGCATCGAAACCCCCGCGCGAGCTTGACCTTTCACGCCATGACCCTCACTGCAGCACCCGCGAGAGTCGTCTTCCGCGCCTGCGTCGTCGATGCAGTGCGCAGGGGGGAGGCGCTCATGCGGCAACTGGTCGATGCTGTCGTGGAGGCATTGGCGCGCGCAGAAGCTTCGGAGCGCAACTACCAGCAGCGCACGCTGTTTGGCGACGGATTGCGGCTTTTGAACCAGCACGAGGCAGCGCTGGTCAAAGCCTATCCGATAGCCTTGCTGGATGTCTTCGCGCAAGGCCCGGCCAAGGTTGCTGCCCCGCCTGTGGAGGATACCGGCCTGGACTTTGGCGAGCTTGCGCTCATGGACGAAGCCGAAATGCAAAGCCAGGTCGAGCTCGCGCGGGCCCAGCAACTGGCTGCACATGCCACCGATGCCGTGCTGGCCGAACTCAATGCCCTGGTGAGTTCCGCGCAGGGCCTGCGCAGCGTGCAAGCCGAGCGCAACCCCTTGCGCCCGGAAAATTACGTCCGTGCATTGCAGCGTGTGATGGCGGAAACGGACGTTCCCGCGCAAGTGCGGCAACTGTGGATGCAGCACATGTCCGTGACCCTGGGAGGGTTGCTGGTGAACGAATACCGGCATGCCGCCCAAAGCCTGCGCGATCATGGCGTAGAGCCTGTGGGTTATGCGGTGCTGGGCGTGCCGGTGGGGGTTCTGGCAGCCGCGCCGGTGCAAGCGCAAGGGCCGCGCACCTGGGTGGCTCCCACTCCGGCGGTGGAGCAAAGTGGCGGCCATGCCCCATCTTGGTATCGCGGTCCAGCTGAGCAAGGCGAGCCCACCAGGTCGTCCTGGCTGGGTGGCGATGGATTCGGGGCGGCGGCGGAAGAGGCGCTGCTCACGGTCGGCATGCTGCGCCAGATGCTGGCCAGTGGGCTGGACCCTTATGCCTACGGAGTGACAGGGGCAAGCGGCCTTCAGGCGCCAACGGTCGGCCTGCACGTACCTCCAGAGGCTGCGGCGCAGGCCATGGAGGACGTGGCGCAACTCGAACGTCTGGTAGGAAAGCTGTCTTCATCCCATGCGCCGACGATCGTGGGCTCGAATGCCTCAGTGGCCATGCCTTCAGCGCATGCCGCTCCCTATGCGGTATCGACCACTGGGCTCGCCTCATCGCAGTCCACTGCGACGGATCTGGTGGGACGCATGCTGAAGAAGCTCGCCAAAGATCAGCGTCTGCTGCAGCCCGTGCTGCGCGCCGTGCAGGAACTTGCACCGGCGCTCGAACAGCTGGTGCAGCACGACAGCCAGTTTTTCGTCGATGGCATGCACCCTGCGCGGCGCCTGCTGGATGAAGTCACACGCCGCAGCCTGGCATTCGAGACCGAGGATGCGCCAGGATTCAGCCGCTTCATGCGGCTGCTCGACGAGGCCGTGGGTCAGCTGCGCAAGGCGAACATCGAGGATGCCACACCGTTCGAAACGGTGCTCAAGGCACTGGAGGCCGCCTGGGAGGTGCAGGAGCGACAGCGCAAGAGCGAACAAAAGGCTGAAGAGCAGGCCTTGTGGCGCGAGATGCAGGCGGAAAAAGTCGCCGCCGATTTTCGTCAGTTGCCGCAATGGACGCAGGCGCCGGCCGACATTGCCGACTTCGTGACCGGCCCATGGGCCTATGCGGTGGCCCTTGCTATGGAAGATCGGAGTGCGGACGACGCTGGCAGCGCTGCGCAGCCTCTGCGTCCTGACCCGCAGGCCTTGCGTGCAATGGTGCCGCTGCTGTTATGGAGTGCGCAGCCCGAGCGCGCAGGCGCCGAGCCCGAGCGGCTGGCCAAGCTGGTTCCAGAGATCCTGGCGCAAGTGCAATCTGGTCTGGAGAGCATCGCGTATCCACGCGATAAAGCGCAAAGCTTTTTGCAGCGGCTCACCGAATTGCATCAGGCCGGGCTGGCTCCACCCGCAGTTCCTGCCGCACACCCCTCTGCTGCTGCAACGCAGGAGACCGCCGCGGTCGAGGTGGCGCAGGAGCCGTCGATGGATTCTCCGGCAGGGCCAGAGCAAGGGGCGACAGCCAACACCGAGCAGACCCAGCAGCAGCCAAAATTCGTGCTCGGTACCTGGGTGGAACTGACGAGCCAGGGCCGAACGGTGCGCACCCAGCTGACCTGGATCAGCCCGAATGCCACGCTGTTCCTCTTTACGGGCGCCGATGGGAGCACCCAATCGATGACCCTGCGCATGCGCGAAAAGCTGCTGGCGCAAGGGAACCTGCGCCTGGTATAGACCGGGCAGGTCGAAAACCCACCGGCGCAGGTGCTTTCGCGAGGCGCGCCGGCAGGCCGTGCGCCCTGAAGCGTTTTTTATTTGCCTGCCGGCACGTCGCGGCGCGGCGCGCCGGTATAGAGCTGGCGCGGGCGGCCGATTTTGTATTCGGGGTCGCCGATCATCTCGTTGAGCTGGGCAATCCAGCCCACCGTGCGGGCCAGCGCGAAAATCCCCGTGAACAGATTGACTGGGATGCCGATGGCGCGTTGCACGATGCCGGAGTAGAAGTCCACGTTCGGATAGAGCTTGCGCTGCACGAAATAGTCGTCTTCGAGGGCAATTTTCTCGAGCTGCTTGGCCAGCTTGAACAGCGGGTCGTTTTCCAGCCCCAGTTCAGACAAGACCTCGTTGCAGGTTTCCTGCATGAGCTTGGCGCGCGGGTCGTAGTTTTTATAGACGCGGTGCCCGAAACCCATGAGCTTGACGCCGGAGTTCTTGTCTTTGACCTTTTCCATGAACTCGCCGACCTTGGCCACGCCGCCCATTGCCTGGATGTCTTCGAGCATGTTCAGGCAGGCTTCGTTGGCGCCACCGTGCGAAGGACCCCAGAGGCAGGCCACGCCCGCGGCAATGGCGGCAAACGGATTCGTGCCCGAAGAGCCGCACAGACGCACGGTGGAGGTGGATGCGTTTTGCTCGTGGTCGGCGTGCAGGATGAAAATCCGGTCCATGGCACGTTCGATCACCGGGTTGACGTGGTAGTCCTCGCACGGCGTGCCGAACATCATGCGCAGGAAGTTGCCCGCGTAGCTGAGGTCGTTGCGCGGGTACATATAGGGTTCACCCTTGCCGTACTTGTAGGCCATGGCAACCAGGGTGGGCATTTTGGCGATCAGGCGGATCGCGGAAATGGCGCGGTGTTCGGGGTTGTTGATGTCCGTGCTGTCGTGGTAGAAGGCCGACATGGCGCCGACCAGGCCGGTGAGTACGGCCATGGGGTGCGCGTCACGGCGAAACCCGCGCAAAAAGAACTGCATCTGCTCGTTGATCATGGTGTGGCTGATCACGAGCTTGTGGAACTGATCGCGCTGCGATTCGCTGGGCAATTCGCCGTTGAGCAAAAGGTAGCAGGTGTCGAGGTAGTCGCACTGGGTAGCCAACTGCTCGATCGGGTAGCCACGATACAGCAGTTCGCCCTTGTCGCCGTCGATATAGGTGATGGCAGACTGGCACGACGCCGTGGACAGGAAGCCTGGGTCGTAGGTGAACATGCCCGTTTGCGCGTACAGCTTGCGGATGTCGATGACATCGGGGCCAATGCTGCCCTGATAGACCGGCAAATCTACGTTGGGGCTGCCATTACTGAACGACAGGGTTGCTTTGTAGTCGGCTAGTTTCATGGTCATTTCCTTGGGATGTAGGGCAGTGTGCTGAAAAAGGAGGCAAGCGCGTGGCGTGGCCAATGCACGTCACTGGGGCTGGTTTGCTGTGTCTGGGGCTGCGGCAGCTGTACCCTGGCGCAGCATTGCAAGAACCGTGCGAACCTCGGGTGTATCGAGTGTCTCAGCGGGCTCGCGGCGGCGCAGCAGCAAGTCCAGCAGGTCGTTGTCGGCCAGGTCCATCAGGGCGAGCAGGCCCCTGGCGTGGGATTGCGTCAGTTCGGATTCGAAGCGGGCAAAGAAGCGCGAGATGAACAGATCGTTTTCGAGCAGGCCGCGCCGGCAACGCCAGTGCAGCTTGCTCAATTCGCGTTCGTTCAGCAACGCATCGGCTGCGGAAGGGGATTCGCCCATGGAAGTCGGCAGCGTCAGATGGCGCGGCGCACCATCAATTCCTTGATCTTGCCGATGGCGCGTGTGGGGTTCAGGTGCTTGGGGCACACGTCCACGCAGTTCATGATGGTGTGGCAGCGGAACAGGCGGTAAGGGTCTTCGAGGTTGTCCAGGCGCTCGCCCGTGGCTTCGTCGCGGCTGTCGGCAATGAAGCGGTAGGCCTGCAGCAAGCCGGCCGGCCCGACGAATTTGTCGGGGTTCCACCAGAAGCTCGGGCAGCTCGTGGAGCAGCTTGCGCACAGGATGCACTCGTACAGGCCGTTGAGTTCCTCGCGCTCCTCGGGCGATTGCAGGCGCTCCTTTTCAGGTGCAAGGGATTCGTTGACCAGGTAGGGCTTGATCGAGTGGTACTGCTTGAAGAACTGCGTCATGTCCACGATCAGGTCGCGTATCACGGGCAAGCCAGGCAGCGGCTTGAGCACGATGGTGCCCTGCAGCGAGTTCATGTTGGTCAAGCATGCGAGGCCGTTCTTGCCATTGATGTTCATGGCGTCCGAGCCGCAGACGCCTTCGCGGCAGGAGCGGCGAAACGACAGGCTGGGGTCTTGCGCCTTGAGCTTGAGCAAGGCGTCGAGCAGCATGCGCTCGTGGCCATCGAGCTCGATCTCGACCGTCTGCATGTAGGGCTTGGCGTCCTTGTCCGGGTCGTAGCGGTAGATTTTGAATGTGCGTTTTTGCATGGTTGTTCTCTTGGATGTGCAGTCGCTTCAGAACGTCCGGACTTTGGGCGGGATGCTTTCCACCGTGAGCGGCTTGAGGTTCACGGGCTTGTAGTCGAGCCGGTTGCCTTCGCTGTACCACAGCGTGTGCTTGAGCCATTCCTTGTCGTTGCGGCCCAGCGGAAATTCGGCGTGGTCTGCGGGGTGTTCGTAGTCGTCCACGGTGTGGGCACCGCGGCATTCCTTGCGCGCGGCGGCGGACACCATGGTGGCTTGCGCGACTTCGATCAGGTTGTCCACCTCGAGCGCTTCAATTCGTGCGGTGTTGAAGACCTTGGACTTGTCCTTGAGCGTAACGCTGCCGACCCTGGCGCGGATGGCGGCGATTTTTTTCACGCCTTCGTCCATGCTGGCCTGCGTGCGAAATACCCCGGCGTGCTGCTGCATGGCGGCGCGGATGTCGTTGGCCAAGTCTTGCGCATAAATGCCATCGGTCGATGCTTCGAGCTGGTTCAGACGCGCGAGCGTGCGCTCCGCCGCATCTTTGGGCAAGGGCTTGTGTTCCTTGTGTTGCGCGACGAATTCGACGATGTGTTTGCCCGCAGACTTGCCGAAGACCAGCAGGTCTAGCAGCGAATTGGTGCCCAGGCGGTTGGCGCCATGCACACTCACGCACGAGCATTCGCCCACCGCATACAGACCGTTCACGACGGCGTTGTGTACGCCATTGGCTTGCGTCACGACCTGGCCGTGGATGTTGGTGGGGATGCCGCCCATTTGGTAGTGGATGGTGGGCACCACGGGGATAGGTTCCTTGGTGATGTCCACATTGGCGAAGTTGATGCCAATTTCGTACACCGAGGGCAGGCGCTTGTGGATGGTTTCGGCCCCGAGGTGGTCGAGTTTGAGCAGCACGTAGTCCTTGTTCGGGCCGCAGCCGCGGCCTTCCTTGATTTCCTGGTCCATGCAGCGCGAGACGAAATCGCGCGGGGCCAGGTCTTTGAGCGTGGGGGCGTAACGTTCCATGAAACGCTCGCCGTTGCTGTTGAGCAAGATGGCGCCTTCGCCGCGGCAGCCTTCGGTCAGGAGCACGCCCGCGCCGGCGACGCCGGTGGGGTGGAATTGCCAGAATTCCATGTCTTGCAGCGGGATGCCGGCGCGCGCCGCCATGCCCAAACCGTCGCCGGTGTTGATGAAGGCATTGGTCGAGGCCGCAAAAATACGCCCGGCCCCTCCAGTGGCCAGCAATACGGTTTTGGCTTCGAGGAGGTACAGGTCGCCCGTTTCCATCTCGAGGGCGGTCACGCCCACCACGTCACCGTCGGCGTCGCGGATCAGGTCGAGCGCCATCCACTCGACGAAGAAGTTGGTTTTGGCCTTGACGTTTTGCTGGTACAGCGTGTGCAGCATGGCGTGGCCGGTACGGTCGGCGGCGGCGCAGGCGCGCTGCACCGGTTTTTCGCCGTAGTTGGCCGTGTGGCCGCCAAAGGGGCGCTGGTAGATGGTGCCGTCGGGGTTGCGGTCGAACGGCATGCCAAAGTGTTCCAGCTCGATCACCACGTTGGGCGCTTCGCGGCACATGAATTCGATCGCGTCCTGGTCGCCGAGCCAGTCGGAGCCTTTGACGGTGTCGTAGAAATGGTAGTGCCAGTTGTCTTCGCTCATATTGCCGAGCGAGGCCGAAACGCCGCCCTGGGCGGCCACGGTGTGGCTGCGCGTGGGGAAGACTTTGGAGAGCGAGGCCACGTTGAGCCCCGCGCGGGAGAGTTCGAGGGCGGCGCGCATGCCGGAGCCGCCGGCACCGATGATGACGACGTCAAATTTGCGCTTGGAGATGGTAGCGTTGGTATAGCTCATTGTTAGCCTTCAGTCGCGGGAATCAAAGACGCCACAGAATCTGCATGCCCCAGCCGGCACAACCGACCAGCCAGACGATGGCAAGAACCTGCAACACCAAGCGCACGCCAACGGGCTTGATGTAATCCATGAAAATGTCGCGCACGCCAACCCAGGCGTGCCAGGCCAGGCCGACGATGACAGCAAAAGTCAACACCCTCATCCACTGATGGGCAAAGATGCCAGCCCACAGGTCGTAGCCGATCGGGCCTTGGGCAAAAAGCAGCTGGGCCAGCACGACGATGGTGAACAAGGCCATCAGCGCCGCCGTCGCGCGCTGGCTGAGCCAGTCGCGCAGGCCGTAGTGGGCGCCGACGACGGTGCGTTTGGAGCCGTAATTGGTGGACATGGGGTTTTCCTTTCTTCCTAGAACGAACGGTGCAGCCACTGCGTTAATACATGCCAAACAGCTTGGCACCGAGCACCAGTGTCAAGGCGATGCTGATCACCAGGGTGGCCATGGCGGAAGTCTTGCCGAATTCTTTGCTCACGGCATCGTGGCTGATGTCCATCCAGAGATGGCGCAGGCCCGCGGTAAAGTGGTGCAGATAGGCCCAGATCAATGCCAGCGCCACGAGTTTGATGAACCAGCCCGGGAAAAATCCCAGACCGCCGTGGAAGGCGGCCTTGAATCTTTCGAAGGAGATTTCGGACGACACGGAGGTATCGAACATCCAGAGAATGAAGGGCAGCAGCAACAGCATGAGGAGGCCGCTGACACGGTGCAGGATGGAGACCCAGCCCGCGGCGGGAAGGCGGTAAGAGGGCAGGTCCGAAAGTGCGTTGATGTTGCGGAATTCGGGCCGCTTCTTGGCGATTTGTGTCATGTCTGGTGCTTTCTTCGAGGATGTTGCTTTGTGGGAGGAATGGTGCAGACAACGCAAAATTCTATTGCAAGGCCGCTGCCTGGCCCCGCTGCATGCGCCAAAATTTGATGTCCGCACTCGGATGTATCGTCAACATGGGGTGCCTGCTTCAGCTCAAGGTATTGTGATAGTGGTGTGTGTCGGTGCGATATAGGCCGCGGCGCAATTCCATGGGGAGGTCGTTGTAGGTGTAGGAAATGCGCTCCACGCTGAGCAGCGGCGTGCCGGTGCTCACCTGCAGTAGCTCGGCCTGCTCGGCATCTGGCAGCACGGCGCGGATTTTTTCTTCTGCGCGCACCATGCGCACACCGAATTCCAGTTCCAGCATGGCGTAGGTCGGCCCTTGATAGCTGGCCAGCTGTTCGGCGGTGAGGCCTTTGAAGGCCTGGCCCGGCAGCCAGATGTCTTCGAGGATGGTGGGCGTGCCTGCGAAAGACAGAATCCGCCGCGCCTGCACGACGGCGTCGCCGCTGCGCAGTGCCAAGGCGCGTGCCACCTCGGCGCTGGCGCGCGTGCGGCGGCAGTCCAGAATCGTGCGCTGCGCCGGGCCTTCGGTGCGGGCGTCGCCCATGTCGGGGCGCAGCTTCAAAAAGCGGTATTGCACCTGCTGCTCCGCATGCGTGGCAACGAAGGTGCCTTTGCCCTGGCGGCGCACGAGGAGGTTTTCGGCCGCGAGTTCATCGATGGCCTTGCGCACCGTGCCCTGGCTCACGCGAAAGCGCGCGGCAAGCTCGACCTCGCTCGGGATCGCTTCGCCCGGCTTCCACTCGCCCTGCTGCAGACCCTGCAATATCAGCCCCTTGATCTGCTGGTACAGCGGGCTGAACGCCGGCGTAGCGGCTGCAGTTGCAGCCGTCGCGGAGGTATCGGCAGAATGGGGCAACGAGGACATGGCTGGAGGTGGAGCAAGGCGGCAAGGTGCGCGAGAACATCCGCGCCCCCTGAAGATTACGCCTTGGTGCAATCATATCTTATATAAGACATAAGACAAATTGACCATGCGTCGCGTTCGGCGGTAAACTTTCGCCCTGTTTGCATGGCGCGGGCCGCGGGGTCGTGCATTGCGGGCGTCGGTGCTTGCTTCGACTGCACCATCTCCGAAAGAGCTGCGCAAAGCGTGTGGGGCAGCAAACCCCGCGGCGCTGTGCGATCTGCCTGGCCTCGTGCAATCGCTGACCTATTTCCTCACTTCCTGGAGTTTTCACCATGAGCAAGAAGCCCGTACGTGTAGCTGTCACCGGTGCGGCCGGCCAGATTGGCTATGCCCTGCTGTTTCGTATCGCCTCCGGCGAAATGCTGGGCAAAGACCAGCCCGTCATCCTGCAGCTGCTCGAGGTGCCTGCCGACGGGCCGCAAAAAGCGCTCAAGGGCGTGATGATGGAACTCGAAGACTGCGCCTTCCCGCTGCTCGCAGGCATGGAGGCGCACAGCAACCCCATGACGGCTTTCAAGGATGCCGACTATGCGCTGCTGGTGGGTTCGCGGCCGCGCGGCCCTGGCATGGAGCGGGCCGAGTTGCTGGCCGTGAACGGCGCCATCTTCATCGAGCAGGGCAAGGCGCTCAATGCCGTGGCGAGCCGCAACGTCAAGGTGCTGGTGGTGGGCAACCCCGCAAACACCAATGCCTACATCGCCATGAAAAGCGCGCCCGACCTGCCGCGCCAGAATTTCACGGCCATGCTGCGCCTGGACCATAACCGCGCCCTGAGCCAGATCGCCGCCAAGACGGGCAAGCCGGTCGCAGAGATCGAAAAAATGATCGTCTGGGGCAACCATTCGCCCACCATGTACGCGGACTACCGCTTCGCCACCATCCAGGGGCAGAGCGTGGCCCAGATGATCAATGACCAGGATTGGAACGCCAATGTGTTCCTGCCCACGGTGGGCAAGCGCGGCGCTGCCATCATCGAGGCCCGGGGCCTGTCTTCGGCGGCTTCGGCAGCCAATGCCGCCATAGACCACATGCGCGACTGGGCGCTGGGTACGAACGGCAAGTGGGTGACCATGGGCATTCCTTCGAATGGGCTGTACGGCATTCCCAAAGACGTGATGTTCGGCTTCCCCGTGACCTGTGCCAATGGGGAATACAAGGTGGTCGAGGGGCTCGCGATCGACGCCTTCTCGCAAGAGCGCATCAACATCACCCTGGCAGAGCTGCTGTCCGAACAAGACGGCGTGAAGCATCTGCTGTAAAGCAAAAAGGCAGTATGGCGATGCACCCGGCCCAGGAATCCGCACCGACTTCCGTGGCAATGCGCGGCAATGCGGGAGGCCACCCGCGTGACGTGCTCCTGGGTGCGCAGGCGCAGACCGGTTTCTTGCCGGCTTGCGACCACTACAGCGGCGTCGAGGCGCGCATGCGCAAAAGCCTGCAGCTGCAGGCCGAGATGACGCAGGAATTCGGCACCTGCGTTTTCGACGTCACGCTCGACTGCGAGGATGGCGCCCCCGTAGGGGCCGAGGCGGCCCACGCCAGGCTCGTGGCGGCGCTCGCGCGCGACGCTGCGCCGCAAGCCCGCGTCGTGGCGCGCGTGCATCCTGTCGATCACCCCGCGTTTGCAAACGACGTGGCCACGATCGCCGGCGAGGCCGGGCACAGGCTGTGCCACCTCATGATTCCCAAGGTGGAGTCGATCGACGACGTGCTTGTGGCAGAAAAGGCGCTGCAGCGGGCGTCGGCGGGGCATTTGCCCCTGCACGTGCTGATCGAATCGCCGCGGGCCGTGTACCAGGCGTTCGAGATCGCGGCGCACCCGCGCGTGCAGAGCCTGAGCTTTGGCCTGATGGACTTCGTCTCGGCGCACGGCGGGGCGATTCCGGCCGAGGCCATGACCTCCGCAGGGCAGTTTTCGCACCCGCTGGTGTTGCGTGCCAAGCTCGAAATAGCTGCGGCCTGCCACGCTTACGGCAAGGTGCCCGCGCATTGCGTAGTCACCGAGTTCAGCGACATGGCAGCCATGAAAGCCGCCGCCACGCGCGCCGCGCGCGAGCTGGGCTACACGCGCATGTGGAGCATCCACCCGGCGCAGATCCGCCCCATCCTCGAAGCGTTCGCGCCCACGCAGGACGATGTCGATCATGCTGCAAAAATCATTGCAGCAGCTGCTGGCGCTGATTGGGCTCCCATCAACATGGATGGGGTGCTGCACGATCGTGCCAGCTATCGGTACTATTGGCAGGTGCTAGAACGTGCACACCGCACAGGGTTTTTCTTACCCGAGGCCGTGCGCGCTTGGTTTACCCTTTCCGCTTCAGCGGATGCCCCCTGACTTTGCTTTTCCCTTCTCCTGCAGGAGTTTTCATGAAATCCTTGTTCGCTTCCGTGCTGGTCGCCATGGTTCCCGCCTTTGCAGTTGCTGCAAATTCTGATGCGGCGCCGGCCAAACCCGCACACAAAACCGTGGCCAAGGCCTCGACCGCCAAGGCCAAACCCATGACCAGCCGCGAGCAGCTGCACAGCGCGGCCAAACAGGTGGCCAGCGGCTTTGATGCGGCAGAAAAAGCGCTCACGCCCGAAGAGTTGGCCATTGCCGACAAGGTGTACGTCGGGCGTATGCCTTGCGAACTCGGCGCGTATGTGACGGTGTCCGCCGACGGCGCGGCGCCCGGTTACTTCCACGTCGAGGGCAGGGGCTTCAAATACCACATGGCGCCCGTCGTTTCGGCCACCGGTGCCATTCGCCTCGAAGACCACAAGGCCGGCGCCGTCTGGTTGCAGATCCCCAACAAGTCCATGCTCATGAACCAGAAAATCGGCCAGCGCATGGCTGACGAATGCATGAGCTCCCAGCAAGTGGCCGTGGCCGAAGCCCTGAAGAAAAACCCGCCGCCGAGTCTGCTGGATTCGCGCAATTGATTGTTCCAGCGGGCGTGGTCCGTGGGGGTGAGGCCCTCGCGGCTGTGCCATTTCAAATTGCAACCACAAGAGAAAAAAATGTTGAAAGCCTACCGTGACCATGTGGCCGAACGTGCCGCTCAGGGCATCCCGCCGCTGCCGCTGACCGCGCAGCAGACTGCGGAGCTGATCGAGCTCATCAAAAACCCGCCCGCAGGCGAAGACCCGCAATTTTTGCTCGATCTGCTCACGCACCGTATACCGCCGGGGGTGGACGATGCCGCCAAGGTCAAGGCCTCGTTCCTCGCCGCCGTGGCGCATGGCGATATTCAGGTGGGCTTGCTCAGCAAGGCCAAGGCGACCGAGCTGCTCGGCACCATGGTGGGCGGCTACAACGTCAAGCCCTTGATCGATCTGCTCGACGACGCCGAGGTCGCGCCGATCGCGGCCGCGGCCCTCAAGCACACGCTGCTGATGTTCGACGCCTTCCATGACATGGCCGAAAAGGTGCAAGCCGGCAACGCACACGCCAAGGCCGTGGTGCAAAGCTGGGCCGATGCCGAATGGTTCCTCGCGCGCCCCGAAGTGCCGCAAAAGATCACCGTGACCGCGTTCAAGGTGCCCGGCGAGACCAACACCGACGACCTCTCGCCCGCGCCCGACGCCTGGAGCCGCCCCGACATTCCGCTGCACGCGCTCGCCATGCTCAAGAACAAGCGCCCCGATGCGCCGTTTGAGCCCGAGGAAGACGGCAAGCGCGGCCCGATCGGCGTGATCGAGCAGCTCAAGCAAAAAGGCCACCTCGTGGCCTACGTGGGCGACGTGGTCGGCACGGGCTCGAGCCGCAAGTCGGCCACCAACAGCGTGATCTGGCACACGGGGCACGACATTCCTTACGTGCCCAACAAGCGCTTCGGCGGCGTGACGCTGGGCGGCAAGATCGCGCCGATCTTCTTCAACACGCAGGAAGACTCGGGCTCGCTGCCGATCGAGGTGGACGTCGGCAAGATCGAGTTCGGCGACGTCATCGACATCTACCCCTACGCGGGCAAGATCGAGAAAAACGGCGAAGTCATCGCCACCTTCGAGCTCAAGAGCGAAGTGCTGCTCGACGAAGTCCGTGCGGGCGGCCGCATCAACCTGATCATTGGCCGCGGCCTCACGGGCAAGGCGCGCGAATTTTTGGGCCTGCCGGCCTCCACGGTGTTCCGCCTGCCCAAAGCGCCCAAGGATACGGGCAAGGGCTTCACGCTGGCGCAGAAAATGGTGGGCCGCGCCTGCGGCCTGCCCGAAGGCCAGGGCATCCGCCCCGGCACCTACTGCGAGCCCAAAATGACCACCGTCGGCAGCCAGGACACCACGGGCCCGATGACGCGCGACGAACTCAAAGACCTGGCCTGCCTGGGCTTCAGCGCCGACCTGGTCATGCAGTCGTTCTGCCACACCGCGGCCTACCCCAAGCCCGTCGATGTGAAAATGCACCGCGAACTGCCCACCTTCATCAGCAGCCGCGGCGGCGTGGCGCTGCGCCCCGGTGACGGCGTGATCCACTCCTGGCTCAACCGCATGCTGCTGCCCGATACCGTGGGCACGGGCGGCGATTCGCACACGCGCTTTCCGATCGGCATCAGTTTCCCGGCCGGCTCGGGGCTCGTGGCCTTTGCCGCGGCCACGGGCGTGATGCCGCTCGACATGCCCGAGTCGGTGCTCGTGCGCTTCAAGGGCCAGATGCAGCCCGGCATCACGTTGCGCGACCTGGTGCATGCAATTCCGCTGTATGCGATCAAGCAGGGGCTGCTGACCGTGGAGAAGAAGGGCAAGAAAAACTTTTTCTCGGGCCGCATCCTCGAAATCGAGGGCCTGCCCGACCTCAAGGTCGAGCAGGCGTTCGAGCTCTCCGACGCCTCGGCCGAGCGCTCGGCCGCGGGCTGCACGATCAAGCTTCACCAAGAGCCCATCATCGAGTACCTGAAGTCGAACATCGTGCTGCTCAAGAACATGATCGCCGACGGCTACCAGGATGCACGCACGATCGCGCGCCGCATCAAGAAGATGGAAGAGTGGCTGGCCAAGCCGCAGCTGCTCGAGGCCGACGCCGATGCCGAGTACGCTGCCGTGATCGAGATCGACCTTGCCGACATCAAAGAGCCTATCCTCTGCTGCCCGAACGACCCGGACGACGCCAAGGTGCTGTCCGAAGTGGCGGGCACCAAGATCGACGAGGCCTTCATCGGCTCGTGCATGACCAACATCGGCCACTTCCGCGCGGCAGCCAAGCTGCTGGGCGGTCAGCGCGATATTCCGGTCAAGCTGTGGGTCGCGCCGCCGACCAAGATGGACCAGAACGAGCTCATCAAGGAAGGCTATTACGCGACCTTCGGCACGGCCGGTGCGCGCACCGAAATGCCCGGCTGCAGCCTGTGCATGGGCAACCAGGCCCAGGTGCACGAGGGCGCGACGGTGGTGTCCACGAGCACGCGCAACTTCCCGAACCGTCTGGGCAAGAACACCAACGTGTTCCTCGCCTCGGCGGAACTGGCGGCCATCGCCTCGCGTCTGGGCCGCTTGCCCACCGTGGAGGAATACCACGCCGAAATGGGCGTGATCAACCAGAAGGCCGGCGAGGTCTATCGCTACATGAACTTCGACCAGATCGAGGAGTTCAAGCAAGCCGCCGAGACGGTGAGCGTCTGACGCGCTTGCTTAGGAGCCTGTCGGACTTAGGAAGCGTCGGCTGCGAATGCGCCGCAGCGGCCCATTTTTTACCGGCTTCTTGCCCCATAGCACCACTATGGGGCGGCGAATCCGGCAAAAACTGGCCTCGCTGGGGCACCTTCTCGCTTTCGACGCCCAAAGTCCGACAGGCTCCCAGCCCAACAAAAAGCCCGCTTCGGCGGGCTTTTTGTTTGGGCGGTGCTTTCACTTTCAGGCCTGCCGCTTGGCAGGCCCGGCGGTCTCACGTCTGCGGTGCCGCTTCCTGCAGTGCCTGCAGCGCCGCAGCCACTTCGGCCTCGGTTACGCCTTCCACGGGCGCGAGCTGCGCGGCGAGTGCGTGCAGCGTCTGCGCGCCTTGCTGCTGCAGCTGGGCGATCGCCTGGCCGGCGGCGCGTGGACTCTCGAAGGCTGTGCTTTGCAGCAACAGCCGGCCTTGGGGCGAGACGAGCTTGAAGTAGAACTGGCCGTCGGCTTCGCGGTATTGTTTGAAAGAGGGCAGGGCGCTTTTGCCGGGTTTGGCGGGCTTTTCGGTCTGTTTGGCCGGGCCTTGCGCGAGACTGCGCAGCCCCACGGCGTGGCGCAGTTCGCGCAAAAAGGGCGTGGCGATCGTGCGCGCGCGTTCGGCGCCGGCGCGCAGCGTGTTTTCGATGTGCGCTGGGTCCTGGATCAGCGCCTCGTAGCGCGCGCGCAGCGGCGTGAGGGTCTGGTCTATGTGCTCGAACACCAGTTGCTTGACTTCACCCCAGGCGACGCCCTGGGCGTAGGCTTGGCGCAGGGCCTCGGTTTCCGCTGGGCTCGCAAATGCCTGGTAAATCTGGAACAGCGCCGAGCCTTCGACCTCCTTGGGTTCGCCAGGTGTGCGCGAGTCGGTCAGGATGCTGGCGACGAGCTTGCGCAGCTGCTCGCGCGGCGCAAACAGCGGGATGGTGTTGTCGTAGCTCTTGCTCATCTTGCGCCCGTCGAGGCCAGGCAGCGTGGCCACGTGCTCCTCGATCTGGGCTTCGGGCAACACGAAATGCTCGCCATACAAGTGGTTGAAGCTCGCCGCCATGTCGCGCGCCATCTCGATGTGCTGCACTTGGTCGCGCCCCACGGGCACCTTGTGCGCCTTGAACATCAGGATGTCGGCAGCCATGAGCACGGGGTACATGAACAGGCCCGCGCTCACGCCATCGTCCGCGTCGCGGCCTGCGGCGGCGTTTTTGTCCTGCGCGGCCTTGTAGGCGTGGGCGCGGTTCAGCAGTCCCTTGCCGGTCACGCAGGTGAGCAGCCAGGTGAGTTCAGGAATTTCGGGGATGTCGGACTGGCGGTAGAAAAAGACCTGCGCCGGGTCCAGCCCCGCGGCGAGCCAGCTCGCGGCGATTTCGAGCGTGGAGCGCTGGATGCGCGTCGGGTCTTCGCACTTGATGAGCGCGTGGTAGTCGGCCAAAAAGTAAAAACTCTGCACGCCAGGCTCGCGGCTCGCCGCGACGGCAGGGCGGATGGAGCCGACGTAGTTGCCTAGATGGGGCGTGCCCGTGGTGGTGATGCCGGTGAGAAAACGTGTCGTCATGCGATCGATGTAGCGAAAAACCAGCGCGTCAGCGCATCAGCAAGGCCAGCGGGCTGAGCAGCAGGTTGATGATCCAGTAGCCCAGGGCCATGAGCGGGCGCAGCCAGAAGCTGCTCACCACGCCTGCGATCACGAGCGCCATGACGATGAAAAAGCCATAGGGCTCGATACGCGAGACGGCCTGCGCCTGCTTCCAGGGCAGCAGCCCCACGAGAATGCGTCCGCCGTCGAGCGGCGGCAGCGGAAACAGGTTGAAGGCCCACATCACGAGGTTGACCAGCACGCCGGCGCGCGCCATCTGGACGAAAAAGCGCTCGTCAATGCCCAGCAGCGCGAGCACGATCAGAAGCAGCGCCCACAGCAGCGCCTGCAAAAAGTTGGACGCCGGCCCGGCGAGCGCTACCCACACCATGTCGCGCTTGGGGTTGCGCAGGCGGTCGAACTGCACGGGCACGGGTTTGGCGTAGCCGAACAGAAAAGCGCCCGAGGTCGCGAAATACAGCAGCAGCGGCATCAGCACGGTGCCGACCGGGTCGATGTGCTTGAGCGGGTTGAGCGTGAGCCGCCCCATCATGGCGGCGGTGTTGTCACCGAAGTGGCGTGCGGCATAGCCGTGCGCCGCCTCGTGCACGGTGATGGCAAACAGCACCGGCAGGACGTAGATCAGGATGGTTTGGATGAGGTTGGCGTCGTTCACGCGCGGATTGTCTCAGAACAGGTTCTCAGAAGGCGCAGCGCTGCCACTTCAGCGTGCGCGGCGCACGCGCAGCAGCTCGTCGAGGATCAGGCAGGCCGCGCCCACGGTGATCGCGGAGTCTGCGACGTTGAACGCCGGAAAGTGCCAGCCGTGCCAGTGGAAGTCGAGAAAATCGACCACGTAGCCGTGCACGAGGCGGTCGAGCACATTGCCCACGGCGCCACCCAGGATGCTTGCGAGCGCGAAGCAAAACAGCTTCTGCCCCGCATGCGCGCGCAGCTGCCAGACGATGAACACCGCGGCGGCCACGCCCAGCGCGGTGAAGAACCAACGCTGCCAGCCACCCGCTGCGGCCAGAAACGAAAAGGCCGCGCCCGTGTTGTGTGCCCGCACGATGTTGAAAAAGCCTGTGACTGGCGTGGCGTGACCCAGGTGGTAGTAGCCGAGGATCAGCGTCTTGGTGAACTGGTCGGCAAGCAGCACGACCAGCGCCCAGCCCAGCCAGACCCACAGGCTGGCACCGGCAGTTCCAGCGCCGGCTGGGCGGCGCGGCACGGCGGTTTTGCCCCGCGCCATCAGGCCACCTTGCGCGGCTCGCCCGCGCCGAAGAGGTTGTTCGTGCAGCGGCCGCACAGCGTGGGATGGTCTGGATCATGTCCCACGTCGGCGCGGTAGTGCCAGCAGCGTTCGCATTTGGCGTCCGTGCTCGGGCGCACTTCGATGTGCAAAGCCTCGCCGCGTACCAGTTCGGCGGCCGAGGTGATGAAGACGAACTTCAAGTCGTCGCCCAGGCTCGCGAGCAGCGCGTGGTCGTCCGCTGCGGCTGTGAGGCGCAGCGTAGCCTGCAGCGAGGAACCGACCTGGCCCGCAGTGCGCAGGGCCTCGATCTCTTTGTTCACGAGGTCGCGGATCGCGCGGATGCGTGCCCATTTTGCGAGCAAAGCGCCATCTGGCGTGCACAAGCTGCTATAAGTTTCGAGGAAGATCGACTCCGAAGCGCCAAACACCTTCCAGGCCTCTTCGGCCGTGAAGCTCAAAAACGGTGCCATCCAGCGCAGCATGGCGTGCGTGATCTGGTGCAGCGCCGTCTGCGCGCTGCGCCGCGCGTGGCTCTTGGGCGCGGTGGTGTAGAGGCGGTCTTTGAGCACGTCGAGGTAGAACGCGCCCAGGTCTTCGCTGCAATACACCTGCAGCTTGGCGACGACGGGGTGGAATTCGTATTTTTCGTAGTGCGCAAGGAAGTCGGCCTGCAGCTCGGCGGCGCGCGCAAGTGCATAGCGGTCGATCTCGAGCAGCTCTTCATCGGGAACGGCGTCGGTGGCGGGATCGAAATCGCTCACGTTCGCTAGCAAAAAGCGCAGCGTGTTGCGGATGCGGCGGTAGGCGTCGACCACGCGCGCGAGGATTTTGTCGTCTATGCCCAGGTCGCCCGAGTAGTCTGTGGCCGCGCACCACAGGCGGATGATTTCGGCGCCGAGCTTTTCGCTGATGGTCTGCGGCGCGACGATGTTGCCCAGGCTCTTGCTCATCTTGCGGCCCTGGCCATCGACGGTGAAACCGTGCGTGAGCAGGCCGAGGTAGGGCGCGCGCCCATACATCGCGCAGGCCGTGAGCAGCGACGAGTGGAACCAGCCGCGGTGCTGGTCGTGCCCTTCGAGATAAAGGTCGGCCTCGGGGCCGTTTTCGTGGCCCGCGCCGGGGTGCGAGACTTTGAGCACCGTGGTGTGCGTGGTGCCCGAGTCGAACCAGACTTCGAGAATGTCGTTGCTCTTGCTCCAGCGCGCGGGGTCGCTCTTGTCGCCTATGCGCTGCAGGATGTCGGCGACGCTGAGCTTGCTCCAGGCTTCGATGCCGCCGTCTTCGACCACATCTGCTGCGAGGTCGATGATCTGGGGCGTGCGCGGGTGCGGCTCGGCGCTGTCGACGTCGAGCAGGAAAGGCAGCGGCACGCCCCAGCTGCGCTGGCGCGAAATGCACCAGTCAGGCCGGTTGGCGATCATGTCGCGCAGGCGCGCCTTGCCGTTTTCGGGGTAAAAGCCCGTTTGCTCGATCGCCGCGAGCGCCATCTGGCGCAGCGTTTGCGGCGCCTTGTCCTTGGTGAAGATGCCTTGGCCTTCGTCCATGCGCACGAACCACTGCGCGGCGGCGCGGTAGATCACGGGCGTCTTGTGGCGCCAGCAATGCGGGTAGCTGTGCGTGATTTCGTGCGTGGCAAACAGGCGCCCGGCGCTGCGCAGCGTGTCGATGATGACGGGCACGGCCTTCCAGATGTTGAGGCCGCCAAAGAGCGCGAAGTCGGCCGCGTAGCTGCCGTTGCCCTGCACGGGGTTGAGGATGTCCTCGTACTTCATGCCGTGCGCGATGCAGCTGTTGAAGTCTTCCACACCGTAGGCCGGCGCCGAGTGCACGATGCCGGTGCCGTCTTCGGCGGTGGCGTAGTCGGCCAGGTAGACCGGCGAGAGGCGCTGGTAGCCGGCATCGACGTCGTACAGCGGGTGCTTGAACTGGATCAGGCCGAGCTTTTCGCCGCGCACCGTGGCCAGCACCTGGCCGCTGAGTTGGTAGCGCGCAAGGCACTGTTCGACCAGGCTCGCCGCGAGCACGAGCAGGCCGCGCTCGGTCTGCACCAGGGCGTACTCGAGTTCGGGGTTGAGGTTGAGCGCCTGGTTCGCGGGGATGGTCCAGGCCGTGGTGGTCCAGATCACGGCATAGGCGGGTTGCGTGAGCGCAGGGACGCCGAACGCCGCGGCGAGCTTGTCGGGCTCGGCGCATTCAAAGCCCACGTCCAGCGTGGTGCTCTTTTTGTCCTGGTATTCGATTTCGAACTCGGCCAGCGACGAGCCGCAGTCGAAGCACCAATAGACGGGCTTCAAGCCGCGATAGACGAAGCCGCGCTCCATCACGCGCTTGAACGCGCGGATTTCGGCTGCCTCGTTGACGAAGTCCATGGTTTTGTAGGGATGGTCCCACTGGCCGAGCACGCCCAGGCGCTTGAAGTCGGCCATTTGCAGCGCGATCTGCTCGGTGGCAAAAGCGCGGCTCTTGGCCTGCATGGCGTCGCGTGGCAGATTGCGGCCGTGGAGCTTTTCGATCGCGTTTTCGATCGGCAGGCCATGGCAGTCCCAGCCGGGGATGTATTGCGCGTCCAAGCCCTTGAGCTGGCGCGCCTTGACGATCATGTCCTTGAGGATTTTGTTGACCGCGTGGCCGATGTGGATCTGGCCGTTGGCATAGGGCGGGCCGTCGTGCAACACGAACTTGGGCGCGCCCAGGCGCGCGTTGCGCAGCTTGCGGTACAGGCGCTTTTCTTCCCACTCCTTGGCCCAGGCCGGCTCGCGCTTGGGCAGGTCGCCGCGCATCGGGAAGGGGGTGTCGGGCAGATTCAGCGTGCTGCGGTAATCTGGCTTGGCGCTCGTGGGGTCGGTGGGCGTGGAGGGCTTGGCAGGCTTGGACATGAGGGGCCTTGGGAAGCGGGGCAGGCCGTGGAGGGCCGGCGATCGGGATGGGGGAAAGGGGAGCAGAAAAAACGCTACGAGCGCGGCGCGCACATGGAGGCCAGCGGCAGGGCGGCGCAGCGCGCAGTGTGCGACGTGCGCCCTCAAATTCGGTCGCGCGTAGTCTGGCGGCGGGTTTCGGCGTGGGAGGTGCCGGCAAGATCAGCCCGGGCCGCGGCGAAGAAGGCGCGTGCGTCGGCGCAGTCTTGCGCAATGCCTGCGGTAAGCGCGGCCAGGCTGTCGTACTTGCGTTCGTCGTGCAATTTGTGTAGCAGTTCCACGCAGATGATTTTACCGTAGGCATCTTCGGGCCCCAGGTGGGGCGGCCAGCTGAGGCAATGGGTTTCGAGCAGCACGCGCCCGCCGTTCACGTCGGCCGGGTCGAGCGAGGGGCGCACGCCAAGGTTGGCCACGCCGGGCAGCGGCGTATCGGCAAGGCCGCGCACGCGCACGGCGAAGATGCCGCTCGCGGCGGGCTTCCAGTGCGTAAAGCGCAGGTTGAGCGTACGAAAGCCGTCGCCCGCTCCGTCTGCGCTCGCGCCGAGCGCGCGGCCGAGCTTGCGCCCGTGCACCACGTGCCCGCTGATGCTGTAGGGGCGCCCGAGCAGGCGTGCCGCGTCTGCCATGCGGCCCTGCACGAGCGCGGCGCGCACGGCGGAGCTCGACACGCGCAGGCTGTGCCGCGCGGGCACGGCGGCGTTAGGGCTTTGTGGCGCGAGCAGGTCGGCGGGCATGGGCACCTCGTAGCTGTTCATGCGCGCGACCTCGAAGCCCTGCGCCTGGCCCGCGGCTTCGAGCATGGCGTAGTCGCCCGCGCGCCGCGCGCCGAAGCGAAAGTCGTCGCCCACGAGCACGTAGCGCGCCCCCAGGCCGCGCAGCAGCACCTGGTCGATGAAGTCTTGCGGCGACTGCGCGGCCAGGCGCGCGTCGAAGGGCAGCACCACGGTTTGCTGCACGCCGCAGCGCGCGAGCTCGGTGAGCTTGTCGCGCAGCGTGCCAATGCGCGCGGGGGCGACGTCGGGCTTGCGTTGCGCCGCCGCAAAGTAGTCGCGCGGGTGCGGCTCGAACGTGAGCACACAGCTCGGGATGCCGCGGTGCGCGGCTTCGCTGTGGAGCAGCGCCAGCATGGCCTGGTGGCCGCGGTGCACGCCGTCGAAGTTGCCAATGGTCAGTGCACAGGCCGGCGCGATGTCGGGGTGGTGGAAACCACGAAAGATTTTCATTAGTTTGTTATGGTTTTGGTAGCTGCCTGCGCTCGCGGACAAAGCGCAAAGGGGCAATTTGTCATCAAATCGGAGTATATTGTGCCCAAGCCGTATCCAGGAGGCGTCTCGTGAAGGTACTGAAGCTCTCGGCCCAGGGTTTACCCCAGGCGTGGATTTCGCTCGAACAGGCGGTGCTGCACTATGCCGCAGACGAAGTGCGCTGGGAGTCCGGCGCGCAGGTGGCGCTGTTTCGCGGCGGGCACAACGCGGTCACGGGAGCGCAGTCGGTCATCGCCGTCAACAGCATCATAGGCACCAAGGGCGTGCCCGGCATCAACCCCTTCAACCTCAAGTCCAGCCTGACCAACACCAAACTGTTCGCGCGCGACCGCAACGTCTGCGCCTACTGCGGCGGTCACTGCGACGAAGAAGACCTCACGCGCGAGCACATCGTGCCGCTTGCGCAGCGCGGGCGCGACCACTGGATGAACGTGGTCACGGCCTGCCGCGCCTGCAATCACCGCAAAGGCGCACGCACGCCCGAGCAGGCACACATGCCGCTGCTGTACGCCCCCTACGTGCCCAGTCTGTGGGAGGACTTCATCCTGCGCAACCGGCGTATCCTGGCCGACCAGATGGAGTTCTTGCTCGCCCACGTGCCCAGGTCGTCGCGGCTGCTGGCTTGAACCCCCAGATTGTCCACGAGGCGGCGCTGCGCGCCTACGTGGGCGTTGGCGGACGGCTGACGGTCATTTGGGCCTCAG
The DNA here is from genome assembly GCF_029211265.1 of Extensimonas soli. GTDB lineage: Bacteria > Pseudomonadota > Gammaproteobacteria > Burkholderiales > Burkholderiaceae_C > Extensimonas > Extensimonas soli. Next base: position 39,329 of record NZ_JARGEL010000008.1, read on the forward strand.
TTTCGGCGTCCATGGCACTCGGCGCCTGTCGTGCCGAGCCTGAGATAATCCCGCCCCCATGAAAAATATCGTGATCCTGATCTCGGGCGCGGGCTCGAACATGCAGGCCATCGTGCGCGCGGCGCAGCAAGAGCGCTGGGAGCAGCGCCTGGGTGCGCGCGTGGCAGCGGTGCTCAGCAACCAGCCCGAGGCGCCAGGCCTGGCCTGGGCGCGCGCGCAAGGGCTGGCCACCGATGCGCTGGCGCACCAGGGCTTTGCGCGCCGTGAGGACTTCGATGCCGCGCTCATGGAGCGCATCGACCGCTACGAGCCCGTGCTCGTGCTGCTCGCGGGCTTCATGCGCATTCTGACGCCGGGCTTCGTCGCGCACTACGCCGGGCGGCTCGTGAACATCCACCCCTCGCTGCTGCCGGCCTTCAGCGGCCTGCACACGCACGAGCGCGCCATTGCCGCGGGCTGCAAGTTTGCCGGCGCCACCGTGCACCTGGTCACGGCCGAACTCGACACCGGCCCTATCCTTGAGCAGGCCGTGGTGCCCATTTTGCCGGGTGACGACGCTGCGGCGCTGCGCGCGCGCGTGCTCTCGCAAGAGCACCTGATCTACCCGCGCGCGATTGCGCAGTTGCTTTCGAAAAAGTAGCTGCTTGCGCTTGTTAAATGAGCGCTCAAGCCCGATTTGACTCCTATTTTTTGCTGCCCAAAAGGGTGAGCCCAACTGCCTTATGCACCCCAAAGCCTTGCTGGACACCTGCGCCGAGCTCGTGCGCCGCACCCTGACGTTCGAGCACCCGGCCGATGCCGTGGTGTCGCGCTTTTTTCGCGAGCACCGCAACCTGGGCCCGCGCGAGCGCGCGACGCTGGCCGAGACCGTCTATGCCGTGCTGCGCAAAAAGCTGCTGTTCGAATACCTGGCGCGCTCGGGCTCGGGCCCCAAGGAGCGGCGCCTGGCGATTTTGGGCTTCCATGGCCCGCGCGACTTTCTCTACAGCGCCTTGGGCATGCAGGAAAAAAGCTGGCTCGAAGCCTGCAATGGGGTCGATCCCGCAGATTTGCTCGAACCGCACCGCCACAACCTGCCCGAATGGATTGCGCAGCCGCTCAAGGCGCAGCTCGGCGCCGAGTTTTGGCCGTTGGCGCAGAGCCTGCTGCAGACCGCGCCACTCGACTTGCGCGTCAACGTTTTGAAGGAAAAACGCGAACAAGTGCAGGCGGAGCTTGCACGAGCAGCTATTGAATCGGTAGTTACGCCGTATTCTCCCTGGGGCTTGCGCGTGCAGGGCAAGCCCGTGCTCGCGCGGCTGCCGGCGTTCGAGCGTGGCGCCTTCGAGGTGCAGGACGAAGGATCGCAATTGCTCGCGCTGCTGCTGGACGCGCGCCGCGGCGAGATGGTGGTCGATTTTTGTGCGGGCGCGGGCGGCAAGACGCTCGCGCTGGGCGCGGCCATGCGCAACACCGGGCGGCTCTATGCCTTCGACGTGTCAGCGCACCGACTCGAAGCACTCAAGCCGCGGCTCGCGCGCAGCGGGCTGTCCAACGTGCACCCGGTGGCGATCGCGCACGAGCGCGACGAGCGCGTCAAACGCCTGGCGGGCAAGATCGACCGCGTGCTTGTCGATGCGCCATGCTCGGGCCTGGGCACGCTGCGGCGCAATCCGGATTTGAAGTGGCGCCAGTCGCCGCAGAGCGTGCAGGAGCTCACGCACAAGCAGGCCGCGATCCTCGCGAGCGCGGCGCGGCTGCTCAAGCCCGGCGGACGCCTGGTCTATGCGACCTGCAGCCTGCTGCGCGAGGAAAACGAGGCCATCGCCGAGGCTTTCGGCGCCGCGCAGCCCGAATTTGTGCCGCTCGAAACGGGCGAGTTGCTCGAGCAGCTCAAGCTGGCGCAGGGCAGGGCGCTGTGCAGCGGCGGCGCCACGGATTCGGCCTACCTGCGCCTGTGGCCGCACAAGCACCAGACCGATGGTTTTTTTGCTGCGGTGTGGACGCGCCAGTGAGCGCGCAAAGAGAGACGGCCGTGCGTGAGCGCGCGCGGGGCCAGCGCTGTCGCCATGGTTTTCACGCATGGCGCATAGCCAGCACCTCTCTACAATCCAAGCCCTCGCGCCGCGTAGATGCGGCGCGGGCGCGGTTTGCCTCTGCGTGAGCGGAGGATGCCGCGGGGCCATGTTTGTTTTGGAGTGTTATGTCTTTTGTGGATGGGGCTGCGTTCAGCGCAGCCATTGACTGGCTGGGCCACGGCCTGTGGCATCTTTCCTGGTGGCAAATCGTTTTTTACACGCTGGCGACCACGCATGTGACCATCGTCGCCGTCACCGTGTTTTTGCACCGCGCGCAGGCGCACCGCGCGCTGGATCTGCACCCGATTCCCGCGCATTTCTTCCGTTTTTGGCTTTGGCTGGGCACGGGCATGGTCACCCGGCAGTGGGTGGCGATCCACCGCAAGCACCACGCCAAGTGCGAAACGCCCGACGATCCGCACAGCCCGCAAACGCGCGGGCTCGATGCCGTGCTCTGGCGCGGCGCCGAGCTCTACCGCGCCGAGGCCAAAAATGAGGAAACCCTGCGCAAGTTCGGCCACGGCACGCCCGACGACTGGATCGAGCGCCACCTCTACAGCCGCTACACCTGGCAGGGCGTGGGGCTGATGCTGCTGCTCGATCTGGCGCTCTTTGGCGCCATCGGTGCGGCAGTGTGGGCCGTGCAGATGGTGTGGATTCCGTTCTGGGCGGCGGGCGTGGTCAACGGCGTGGGCCACTTTTGGGGCTATCGCAACTTCGAGTCGTCCGACGCAAGCACCAATCTGGTGCCCTGGGGCCTGGTGATCGGCGGCGAGGAGCTGCACAACAACCACCACACCTACCCGACGGCGGCCAAGTTCGCGGTCAAGCCGTACGAGTTCGATCTGGGCTGGTTTTACATCCGGCTGCTGCAAAGACTCGGCTGGGCCACGGTGAAAAAGGTACCGCCGCGGCTGCGTTTTGGCGCCGTGCGCCCCGTGGCCGACGAACAGACGCTGGAGGCGCTGATTGCGCACCGCTACGAGGTCATGGCGCGCTACGCCCGCAGCATGCGCCGCGAGTTCGAGCGCCTGCAGCCCGACGCTTCGCTGCGCACGGTGCGCCGCTGGCTGCACCGCGACATCGAGAAGCTGCCCGCCGCGGCACTGCCGCAGCTTGCCAAGGCGCGCGCCGCGCACCCGGCGCTCGACCAAATGCTCACCATGCGCGAGGAGCTGCGCCAGCTGTGGCTCAGCACCACGCACACGCGCGCGCAGCTCACGGCCGAGTTGCAAGCCTGGTGCCGCCGCGCCGAAGACAGCGGCATCGCCGCGTTGCGCGACTTTGCGCTGCGCCTGCGTGCCGTGCGTGCCTGAGGCGCCGCATATCCATATCTGTCGCATAAAAAAATCCGCCCGGCACCTTGGCGCCGGGCGGATTTTCGAGCGACTGAAAAAGCGGCTTTGCAGCGGCTTACTTCAGCTTGGTTTCCTTGTATTCGACGTGCTTGCGCGCCTTGGGATCAAATTTCATGATCACCATTTTGTCGGGCGTGGTCTTTTTGTTTTTGGTCGTGGTGTAGAAGTGGCCGGTACCCGCAGTGGATTCCAGCTTGATTTTGTCGCGTCCGCCTTTGCTTGCCATGGTGCGTTCTCCTTCTTAAGCCTGGCCGCGTGCACGCAGGTCTGCAAGCACGGCATCGATGCCCTTCTTGTCGATCAGGCGCAAGGCCGCGTTGGTGATGCGCAGGCGCACCCAGCGGTTTTCGCTCTCGACCCAGAAACGGCGGTATTGCAGGTTCGGCAGGAACCGGCGCTTGGTTTTGTTGTTGGCGTGGGAAACGTTGTTTCCCACCATGGGCTTCTTGCCCGTTACGTCGCAAACGCGTGCCATGAGGACACTCCGATATTGATCACGGCCGCCTGCAGCTGCCAAGAATAAAGGCGCCATCGCGCTTTCTTGCTGTGCCTGCGGCCTCACCTCGCCAGAAAGGGTGGCGGTAACCCGTTTTTGCCTTGCACAGTAAAGCAGCATTGCAACTGCTGCCAAGTGCGGCAAAGCCCGCGATTATAGCCAGATCGGGCTTTTTGGGCGGTCTTTTTCTGGGAATTTTTTCGGGGGGTGTCTGTGCTGTTGTGCTGTGCGCCGAAACGCCGCACGCTGGCAGTGTCAGCGCCGCCGTGCCCAGCGCACGCCGGCCACGCTCGCGACGATGCCCAGCACCTTGCTGAGGCGGCCGGCGTCGCTGACTTCGACCGTGAAGGTCATCCAGGCCGTGCCCTTGACGGATTGGGTTTGCACGCCGATGACGTTGGTCTTTTCGCGTGCGAACACGTCCGAGATGTCGCGCAGCAGGCCCTGGCGGTCGGCGGCTTCGATCGCGACATCGACCGGATAGACGGGAGCAGCCGCCTTGGGTGTGCCCCATTCGACCTCGATCACGCGCTCGGGGTTGCGCGCGGCCAGTTCGCGGAAATTGCTGCAGTCGGCGCGGTGCACGCTCACGCCCTTGCCGCGCGTGACGAAGCCGCCAATGGCGTCGGGCGGCGCGGGTTTGCAGCATTTGGCGAGCTGCGTCATGAGCGAATCGACGCCGACCACGAGCACGCCGCTGCGGTGCGCCGAGGCGCTGGCACGCGCCTTTTTGAAGACCGGCAGGTCTTGCGGCGCGGCTTCGGGCGCTGGCGGCGGGCGCAGCAGGTTTTCGATGTTGCGCAGCGAGTATTCGTCCTTGCCCACGACCTCGAAGAGCGCATCGGCCGATTTGAAGCCCAATTGGGTGGCGAGCTCGTCGAGCTTGAGGGCCGTCTTGCCTTCGCGCTGCAGCAGCTTTTCGACGGCTTCGCGCCCGCGCGCGATGGTTTCGTGCATGGCCTGGGCGTTGAACCAGGCGCGTACCTTGGCGCGTGCGCGCGGGCTCGTGAGGTAGCCAAGCTCGGCGTTGAGCCAGTCGCGCGAGGGGCGCTCCTCGTCCTTGGCGGCGATGATTTCGACCGTCTGGCCGTTGTGCAGCGGCGTGTTGAGCGGCACCATGACGCCGTCCGCGCGCGCGCCGCGGCAGCGGTGGCCCAGGCTGGTGTGCACCGCGTAGGCGAAATCGACGGGCGTGGCGCCCTGCGGCAGCTCGATCACGGCGGCGTCGGGCGTGAGCACGTAGATGCGGTCTTCGAACAGGCTGCTGTGCCGCGCTTCGCCGACGAGGTCGCTCTGCCAGGCCAGCAGCTGGCGCAGCACGGCGATCTTGGCATCGTATTCGCTGTCGGCGGACACGCCTGCGTAGCCCTTGCTGCCAGCCTCTTTGTAGGCCCAGTGCGCGGCCACGCCGTGTTCGGCGTGTTCGTGCATGGCCTGGGTGCGGAGCTGGATTTCGATGGGCTTGCCGCTGGCATCGCGCACCACGGTGTGCAGCGACTGGTAGCCGTTGGGCTTGGGGCGCGCGATGTAGTCGTCGAACTGCTCGACGATGGGCGCGAAGCGCTCGTGCACCCGCGAGAGCGCGGCGTAGCAGTCCTTCACGCTGGGAACGATCACGCGCAGCGCGCGGATGTCGAACACCTGGTCGAAGTCGAGCGACTTGCCGCGCATTTTTTTGACGATGCTGTAGATGTGTTTGGGGCGCCCCTGCACCGTGGCGCTGATGCTGTGCGCGCGCAGGTCGGCTTCGAGCTGCGCGCGCAGCTGCTCCATGGCGAGTTCGCGCTCGGCGCGCTTTTCGTCGAGCAGGCGCGCCACCTGTTTGTAGGTGTCGGGCTCGAGGAAGCGAAACGACAGGTCTTCGAGCTCCCACTTGATCTGCCAGATGCCCAGGCGGTTCGCGAGCGGTGCAAACACCTGCAATGATTCGCGCGCCAGGTTCGGCGAGACCGGACGCTTGCTGGCCGCGTGAAAGCGCAGCGTTTGCAGGCGCGAAGCCAGGCGCAGCATCACCACGCGCAGATCACGCGAGAAGGCGAGCAGCATCTTGCGCACGTTTTCGGCCTGCAGGGCGGGGTCGTCGAGCTGTTGCGCGCCGCGCGCCTGGCGCTGCACGCGCATGAGCTTGGTGGTCTCGACGGCGAGCCTGGCGAAGTCGGCGCCGAAGGCTTTGGCGATGATCTCTTCGGGTTTGGTGAGGTGGTCGCAGGCATAGACCAGGTAGCTCGCGGCCTGCATGGCCTCGGAGCCGCCCATGGCTTTGAGGATTTCGGCCATCGCGTCGGCGTGCGCGAGCGTGTTCTCGCCCGAGTCCAGCGTCTCGCCGGCCAGCAGCGGCTCGGCAAACAAGCGCGCACGTTCGAGCGCGCCGACCTGTTCGGCCAGCGTGTGCCGCGTGGCTGCAAGCAAGTGCGGCAGTTGCGCAGAAGCTTGCGGGAAAGTGGGCGCGACTGCGCCCGAGGCTTGTGACTTCATCCGGCAGAGTGTTGCTTGGGTGCAAGCAAAAAATCGACCACGGGCCCGATCTGCTCGGGTGTCATCAGCGTGGGCGCGTGGCCCACGCCCGGAAATTCGACGACGTGTGCGCGCGGCCCGCGCTGCGCCATGGCCTGCGCCGTTTCGGCCGAGAGGATGTCGGATTCAAGCCCGCGCAGCAGCAGCGTGTGTGCGCGGATGCGGTCGTAGAGCTGCCACATCAGCGCCTCGCCCTGCTCTGCGGCACCCGGCGGCGTGGCGCGAAAGGCTTGGGCGATGTCGGGGTCGTAGTGCAGCATCAGCCCGCCCTCGGGCGCGGGGCGCAGCATGTGGCGCGTCAGCGCGAGCCAGTCTTCGTGGCGGTGCGGGCCGCTCAAGGTCGAGCGCAGCGCTTCGGCGGCTTGCTCCAGGGTGTCGTAGCGCACGGGCTGGCCCACATATTCGCCGATGCGTTGCAGCCCGAGCGTGTCGATGCGGGGGCCGATGTCGTTGAGCACGAGCCGGCGCACGGGCACGGCGAGTGGCCAGTGGCTGCCCACGGCCTGGCCAGTGGCGTTCGGGTCGTCGGGGATGCAAAGTCCGGGCTGGCCGCACACGGCCATGCCGATCAAGCCGCCCATGCTGGTGCCGACCCAGTCGAGCGTCTGGATGGGGGCCTCGCGCTGCAGCTGCGCGAGCAGGGCGAGGATGTCGGCCGCGTATTGCGGCACGGCATAGGCCATGGGGTCGGCAAGCCAGTCGCTGCGTCCGCGTCCGGGCATGTCGGGGCAGACCACACGCGCGTGCCGGCCCAAGGCGCGCGCCAGCGCGTCGAAGTCGCGCCCCTGGCGCGAGAGGCCGTGCACGCACAGCACCACGTGCGGGGGCGCAGGGTTGCCGCTGTCGCTCTGTTGTCCGTTCCATTCCCAATAGGCCATGCGGTGCTGCCCGGGCCCGGCCGCCGGCGCATCGGGGGCGACCAGGGGGCTGCGAGGCGAAGCCGCACCTGGGCAAAGGACGTAGTTCAAGCGGGGTTCGGTCATGGCAGAGGAAGTTTGCGTTGTGAAGTGATGAACGGAAATCATGCCATCAGCCTGTCGGCCGTCAGGGACGCCAAGGTGTATTTTCGATCTTGATGTCGGTGAATCCATGAGGTTTGCCCCTGCTGGTTCGTCTCCTGGGTGAATCAATGCAACGCCGTTGGCTCCACCGGCGTGGGTAGACGTCGCAGTTGGAGTTCGGCCAGACCCGGATAAAGAGGTCGGCTGATCAGGCGCGATATGCCGGAAGCGAGCAGGCTACAGGCCATGAGGCTCAGCACGAGGCTGTGGCCGTCCACCATCTCCATCACGATGATGAAGGACGTCATGGGTGCCTGCGTCACGGCAGAGAGAAAGGCGGCCATTCCCAACGCGATGAGTGTGGGCGTGTCCACATGGCCTGTCAGCAGGGCTATGTCGTGCCCCAGCGCACCGCCGATCGACAGCGCAGGGGCAAAAATACCGCCTGGCGCTCCAGACCAGGCCGTGAGCCAGGTGGCGAGAAATTTCAACAGGGCATACAAAGGATTGGTGTCCGTTCCTCCTTCCAGCAAAGCACGGTTGTATGCATAGCCTGAGCCAAAGACAGCGCCGTCGGAGATGAGTCCCATGACGGCTACGGCCAATCCACATGCGGCTGCGAACCGGATGGGGTATTGCTGGCGCAATTGGGTCAGTCGGTCGGGCGAGCGCTCGGAAAGCGAGCGGATGAGCAGGCGCGAAAACAGCCCTCCCGCCAGTCCGCAGACCACGGCCACCAGTACCGCCGGCCACCATAAGGACCAGCCCACCGCTGCGACGCGAATGATGCCGAAGTAGGTGGCATTGCCATATGCCGATATGCCCATGATGCCGGCAAGAATGATGGCCGCCATGAGGAGGCCGTTATTGCGTTGTTCCGGGCGGCGGGACAGCTCTTCGATGGCAAACATGATGCCACCCAGCGGCGTGTTGAATGCCGCGGCGATGCCTGCCGCCCCTCCCGCGATCAACAAGCCGTGCGGCGAAACGGCGGCTTTGGGCGGTAACCAATGGCGGGCTGAATGCATGATCCCGGCTCCGATCTGCACCGAAGGACCTTCCCGCCCTTGTGAAAGACCACCCAGTAGCCCCAAAGCGGTCAACGCGATCTTGGCCACGCTGAGTCGAAACGACACGTAAAGGGACTTCCACGGTGTGCCGGTCACGCCTGGATGGAGTGCTGCCATGACCTGGGGAATGCCGGAGCCCGCAGCACCCGGAGCCCAGCGGCGTGTCATCCAGACAATCAGCGCCGTCCAGGCCGGCGTCCAGAGCAAGGGGAGCCAGAACGCCATTGCGCGTGCGTGCTCGAACAGGTTCGAGGCGCGCTCGCCCAGCCAGGTGAGCGCCACCACGGTGAGGCCTGAAAAAGCTCCAAAAACAAGTACGACGATGCGGGTTTTCCAGAGATTTTGGTCTTGCAATTCGGACTTCAGGGCCTTGGCGATCAGGGGGTCTTGTTGCATGGGGTTGGAGCGAGGGGTGTTGGGCGCCATCGCCAGAGAGGATAGCCGTGGAGCGAAGGCGTGATGGCTTCTTGTAAACCGCGGGATTTTCGCAATGCCGGCCGGCGCATGCCAGGGCACATTTTCGCCTTCAGCGCATCTGCACTTCTCCCGACACCTGCGCGCTCACCTGGGCTTTGCCGGCTTCCACGGGTACGGCGGCGTCTTCGAGCGGGGCCGTCTTGGTCGCCATGGCGAGCATGCGTGGCTGCGGGGCGGGGTATTGCCCGCTGGTGTGCACGGCCACGCTGCGCAGCGTGTAGCCGCCAAAGCCGAAGGCTTGCGCGAGCGTGGCGGCGCGCTCCTGGAAGCGGGTGACGGCCTGGGCCTGCGCTGCGTTTTCGGCCTTGGTGCGCGATTCGGGCGCGAGCGAGAAACCCACGGCGCTGACGCTCAAGGTCTGGATCTGGCCGGCCGTGCCCGTGATGCGCGCAAAGTCGCGCCCCGCGAGCACCAGTTCGGCGCGGCCCTGCCAGCCGTTGATCTTGCCGTCCTTGCCGTAGCGCGGGGACAGGCCGAAGGGCCCTGTGCGCACTTCCATCTGGCCGGGCTGGGCCTGGCGGCGCGCCTGTGCGAGCGCGGCATCCAGCGCCTGCGTGAGCTGCGCCTGCACGCTGGGCGCATCTGCGGCCTCTTTGGTGGTGGACAGGGTCAGCGTCAGCCAGTCCTGCGCCACCTCCACCGTGGCGCTGGTCGAGAGCTGCAGCAGGTTCGCGGCGGGCGCCGGTTGGGGGGCGGGAAGATTTTGGGCAAAAATGGCTGCAGAGGCCGTATATAAAGCGTAGGCAGCTATGATTTTTATCATCCTTGGCATGGCAGGAACTCCTGAGCAGTAGGGGATTGGCAGAGGATAGGCACCTGCATGCAGACGGCGCGTGAAGGCGCAGAAAACGCACGGTACGGCGCGGCAAGACTTGTAACAGTGCGTCAGGTCCGGCGCAAAAACGGAAATTTTGCGCTGCAAGCTGGTCAGAATCGCCGTTGTTACAAATTCGACCGGGAGTCATGATGAATACCACGAGCAACCGCACCGACAAGATTCTGGTGGTGGACGACGATGCGCGCATCCGCGATCTGCTGCGCCGCTACCTTACGCAGGAAGGCTTTGAAGTCATGCTGGCCGAGGACGGCAAGGCGCTGAACCGCATTTTGCTGCGCGAAGCGGTCGATCTCATCGTGCTCGACCTCATGATGCCGGGTGAGGACGGCCTGTCGATCTGCCGCCGCCTGCGCGCCGCGAACGACCGCACGCCCATCATCATGCTCACGGCCAAGGGCGAGGACGTGGATCGCATCGTCGGCCTCGAGGTGGGGGCGGACGATTACCTCGGCAAACCCTTCAACCCGCGCGAGCTGCTCGCACGCATCCATGCCGTGCTGCGCCGCCGTCCCGTACCCGAGGCGCCCGGCGCGCCCTCGGGCGAGAACGAGGTCGTGAATTTCGGTCCCTTCACCTTCGATCTGGGCACGCGCGTGCTGCTTCGCAACGACGAGGAACTGCCCCTGACCACAGGCGAATTCGCCATGCTCAAGGCGTTGGTGCGGCATCCGCGCCAGCCGCTGTCGCGCGAAAAGCTGGCGCTGCTCGCGCGCGGGCGTGAGTTCGAGCCTTTCGACCGCAGTCTGGACGTGCAGATTTCGCGCCTGCGCAAGCTGATCGAGGCTGACGCCGCGTCGCCGCGCTACATCCAGACCGTGTGGGGTGTGGGCTACGTGTTCGTGCCGGATGGGGCGAGCTGATGCCCATGCCGCAAACGGGCGCGCATTCGGCCTTCCGGGAGTCGCAGGTCAACGTCGAGGAAGTGGCTGCGGAGCTTACGATGCCGGCGCCGCTGGAATCGCCAGAGGCCAGCGCCAAGGGCAAGACGCGCGCAAACCTGGGGCTGAACCTTTTCTGGCGCACGTTCATTCTGCTCGCCTTGCTGCTAGCGGGCAGCATCCTCGCGTGGCTGCAGATCCTGCGCGTGCTCGAATTCGAGCCGCGCACGCTGCAGATGGCGCAGCAGGCGGCCTCGCTGGTCAACCTGAGCCGCGCGGCGCTGGTACACGCCGACCCGATTGCGCGCGTGTCGCTGATCAAGACCATGGCCGAGCAGGAGGGCGTGCGCATCATGCCGCGCGAGCCCAGCGACCGCTACGAGCCGCTGGCCGGCTCCGCGCTCGCGCGACGGCTGACGCAGGAGCTCGCGCGCCGCCTGGGCCCCGACACCGTCGTGGCCCAGGACGTGAACGGCGAGCCGGGCCTGTGGGTGGGCTTCAACATCAATGGCGATCCGAACTGGCTGCGCATGGACCAGGCACGCTTCAGTCCCGCAGGTGGGCGCACCTGGCTGATGTGGCTTGCGATGGTGGGCATGCTCTCGCTTGCCGGCGCCGCGGTGATCGCGCGGCTCATCAACCGCCCGCTCAAGCAGCTGTCCCACGCGACCAGCCGCGTGCGCGAGGGCGATTTCGCGGCCAGCCACCTCGACGAAGACGTCACCACCAGTGAGGTGCGCGAGGTCAACATCGGCTTCAACCGCATGGCCGAGCGCCTGGCCAAGCTCGAGCAGGACCGCGCCGTGATGCTCGCGGGCATTTCGCACGACCTGCGCACGCCGCTCGCGCGCCTGCGGCTCGAAACCGAGATGAGCGTGGCCGACGAGGTGGCGCGCGCACACATGGTGGCCGACATCGTGCAGCTCGATGCGACCATAGACAAGTTCCTCGACTATGCGCGCCCCGACCACGCCACGCTCACGCCGGTGAATCTGCACGGCGTGGTGTCCTCGTGCGTGTATGCGCTGCAAAACCACCAGGCCTTGCAGATCCGCATGTCCGTGCCCGAAGACCTGAACGTGCAGGCCGACGAGGTCGAGCTCGCGCGCGTGATCTCCAACCTGCTCGAGAACGCGCGCCGCTACGGCAAAACGCAGGGCACTGAAATCACGCGGGTGGACATCGCCGCCAGGGCGCGCGACGAGTGGGTGCTGCTCAAGCTGCGCGACCACGGCCCGGGCGTTCCGCCCGAGCAGCTCGCGAGTCTGACCAAGCCGTTTTTCCGCGGCGACGCGGCGCGCACGGCTGCCGCGGGGGCGGGGCTGGGCCTTTCGATCGTGGACAAGACCGTGCGCCGCATGGGCGGCACGCTGAGCCTGGTCAATGCGCGTTCGGGCGGTTTGGAGGCGCAGATCACCCTGCGGCGCGTGGCCAGCCTGCCGCCGGGCGAAGACCCGCAGCCGCGCCTGCAGCGCCCCTCGGTCAAACGCCAACGCACGGCGGCGTAGGCAGTTTCGGCTGCGTTCAGCGAGACCTTGCGATTCAGTCCGGCACAAAGCGGCTTTCGAACCTGTGCAAGTCCTGTTCGAGTTCGAAAGTCACCAGTTGCCCCATCTTCATATCGGCCAGGCGGCAGGCGGCAAACAGGCTGCTTTTGCCCGCGAGGTCGAAGCTCGGCAGGTCGATCAGCGCATACGGGTAGGGCACGAACGATTCGTGCGCGAACACCGTGTGGCTTTCGTTGCGCGGCGAGGGGTAGAGCTTGTAGTGGGCGGTGGTGATGGTGCGGCTGGCCATGAGGGTATCCGGTGGGTGGCGGGCAGAGAGACAGCGATACAGTGCAGGGCAATGCTACTAAGAGCCTATTTCAGTAGGTAACATGCCCCGCGTTGCGGTCAGGGGCGGATGGATGCAAGGCGCAGCGCGCTGTCCATGCTACATGCCTGGACAAGCGCGGCAACGCTGCAGACGCCGCCCCTGACCGCAACCCGCAGGGCCATGGCCTTGCGCGCCCCTGGCGGTGTTGCAGGTGGCTCATGGAGCACCGCTCCACGTCGCCCCCTGCGCCTAGCCAGGCATCGCGCAAGGCCATGGCGCGGGGCATGTTCCCTACTGAAATAGGCTTCAATCTGCAGCACCGGTACGCATGCCATGAACGCCTCCTCCGCCTCCTCCATTTCCATCCAGACGGCCGACTTCGACCTGGGCGCCGAACTGGCCGCCCTGCGCGCGCAAGACCGTCGCGTGGGTGCGCTGTGCAGCTTTGTTGGTCTGGTGCGTGACCACAACGACGGCGACGCCGTGGCCAGCCTGGAGCTAGAGCACTACCCGGGCATGACGGAAAAGGCCATCCAGACCATGGTGGATGAGGCTTTTGCGCGCTTTCCGATCTACGCCGTGCGTGTGATCCACCGCGTGGGTCTGCTGCAGCCTTGCGCGCAGATCGTGCTCGTGGCCGTGACGGCGGCGCACCGCGGGGCCAGCTTTCAAGCCTGCGAATTTCTCATGGACTACCTCAAGACGCAGGCGCCGTTCTGGAAAAAAGAGCAGACGCCGCAGGGCGCGCGCTGGGTGGATGCGCGTGTGAGCGACGACGCAGCGCTCGCGCGCTGGGGCATCGCGGCGCGCAACGCGGCTGAATGAGCCGCCCCTTGGGTTTTGATGCAGGTTAACCGCATTTGCGTGGGCCTGCCTTGAAATGGTGCGCACGCCCCTCAGTTGCGATCCCAACGGAGGTAATAACCCATGCGGAGCGACAAACTTACGACCAAATTCCAGGAGGCCCTGAGCGACGCCCAGTCGCTGGCGCTCGGCAACGACCACGCCTATATCGAGCCGGCGCACGTGCTCGTGGCCATGCTGCGCCAGGAAGACGGGCCGCGCGCGCTGCTGCAGCGCGCGGGCGTCAACGTGCAGGGCCTGCTCACTGCGGCCGAAGCCGCCGTCAAGCGTCTGCCCCAGGTGCAGGGCCAGGAGCAAGTGCAGGTAGGGCAGGAACTTGCGCGCGTGCTGCAGGCCACGGAAAAAGAAGCCATCAAGCGCGGTGACGAATACATTGCGAGCGAGCTGTTTTTGCTCGCCGTTGCCGACAGCAAGGGCGAGGCCGGGCGCATCGCTCAGGAAAACGGCCTCACGCGCAAGAGCCTCGAGGCCGCGATAACAGCCGTGCGCGGCGGTCAGAAGGTGGACAGCCCCGAGGCCGAAGGCCAGCGCGAGGCGCTCAAGAAATACTGCATAGACCTGACCGAGCGCGCGCGCCAGGGCAAGCTCGACCCGGTGATAGGCCGCGACGACGAAATCCGCCGTGCCATCCAGGTGCTGCAGCGGCGCACCAAGAACAACCCGGTGCTGATCGGCGAGCCCGGCGTGGGCAAGACGGCCATCGTCGAAGGGCTGGCGCAGCGCATCGTCGCGGGCGAGGTGCCCGAGTCGCTGCGCGACAAGCGCGTGCTTTCGCTCGACATGGCGGCGCTGCTGGCCGGCGCCAAGTACCGCGGCGAGTTCGAAGAGCGTCTGAAAAACGTGCTCAATGAACTGGCCAAGGACGAGGGCAAGACCATCGTCTTCATCGACGAGCTGCACACCATGGTCGGCGCCGGCAAGGCCGAAGGCGCAATGGACGCGGGCAACATGCTCAAGCCCGCGCTGGCGCGCGGCGAACTGCACTGCATAGGCGCGACCACGCTCGACGAGTACCGCAAATACATCGAAAAAGACGCCGCACTCGAGCGCCGTTTTCAAAAGATCCTGGTGGGCGAGCCCAGCGTGGAGGCCACCATTGCCATCCTGCGCGGTCTGCAGGAAAAGTACGAGCTGCACCATGGCGTGGACATCACCGATCCGGCCATCGTGGCTGCGGCCGAGCTCTCGCACCGCTACATCACCGACCGATTCCTGCCCGACAAGGCCATAGACCTGATCGACGAGGCCGCGGCCAAGATCAAGATGGAGATCGACTCCAAGCCCGAAGAGATCGACAAGCTCGACCGCCGCCTGATCCAGCTGCAGATCGAGCGCGAAGCCGTCAAGAAAGAAAAGGACGAGGCCTCGCAAAAACGCCTGGCCCTGATCGAAGAAGAAATCGCCAAGCTGAAAAAAGAGATTGCCGACCTCGAAGCCATCTGGATGGCCGAAAAGGCGCAGGCCCAGGGCAGCCAGCAGGTGCGCGAGCAGATCGAGCAGGCCAAGTTGCAGATCGAGGAATTCAAGCGCAAGGGCGACTTCAACAAGGTGGCCGAGCTGCAATACGGCAAGCTGCCCGAGCTGGAAAAGCAGCTCAAGGAAGCCCAGGCCAAGGAGGCGGGCAAGGACGGCGCGCCTGCACCCCATCGCCTGCTGCGCACCCAGGTCGGCGCCGAAGAAATCGCCGAGGTGGTGAGCCGCATGACGGGCATCCCGGTGTCCAAGATGATGCAGGGCGAGCGCGAAAAGCTGCTGCACATGGAAGAGCACCTGCACGAGCGCGTGGTCGGCCAGGACGAGGCGATTTCCGCCGTGGCCAACGCCATCCGGCGCTCGCGCTCGGGCCTTTCTGACCCGAACCGGCCCACGGGCAGCTTCCTGTTCCTCGGCCCCACGGGCGTGGGCAAGACCGAGCTGTGCAAGGCGCTCGCGGGCTTTTTGTTCGACAGCGAAGAGCACCTGATCCGCATCGACATGAGCGAGTTCATGGAAAAGCACTCGGTCGCACGCCTGATCGGCGCGCCGCCGGGCTACGTGGGCTACGAGGAGGGCGGCTACCTGACCGAGGCCGTGCGCCGCAAGCCCTACAGCGTGGTCTTGCTCGACGAGGTGGAAAAGGCCCACCCCGACGTGTTCAATGTGCTGCTGCAGGTGCTCGACGACGGGCGCCTGACCGATGGCCAGGGGCGCACGGTGGACTTCAAGAACACCGTGATCATCATGACCAGCAACATCGGCAGCCCCATGATCCAAAGCATGGCGGGCCGGCCTTACGATGAAGTCAAGGATGCGGTGTTCGACGAGCTGAAGAACCACTTCCGCCCCGAGTTCCTGAACCGCATCGACGAAATCGTGGTGTTTCACGGCCTGGATGCGAGCCAGATCGGTGCCATTGCGAAGATCCAGCTCAAGGTGCTTACCGAGCGCCTGGCCAGGATGGAGCTCGAACTCGAGGTCACCGACGCCGCGCTGGCAGAGCTTGCCAAGGTGGGCTTCGACCCGGTGTTCGGTGCGCGGCCGCTCAAGCGCGCGATCCAGCAGCGCATCGAAAACCCCTTGTCCAAGCTGCTGCTCGAAGGGCGCTTTGCGCCCAAGAGCAACATCCGCGTCACGGTCGATCCGGTGCGCGAGCCGGGCGTGTTCCAGTTCGCTGCCAGCGCGCAGGAGTAAGTGCAGAGCCAAGTCCGCAAGCTAATTAAAATGATAGCTGCCAGCGCTTGACATACAAGCGCTGGCAGCTTTTTTTACGCTTTTTTTGCCAGGCTGGCCCGATTGCGCGCACAATGCCGGCCTTTTGTCACTTTGCCGTTTTTTGCATGCCCAACATCGAGGTCCGTCCTGCCACGCTGCGCGACGCCAAAGCCATCGCCCAAGTCCACACCTTTGCCGTGCAGGAGGCCTACCGGGGCCTGCTGCCGGAGGACTATCTGCGTGCCCTGAAGCCCGAAGAGCGCCAGGCCTATTGGCGCGAAGCCATCGAATACTGCGAGCCGCAGGTCATGGTGGCGCTCGAGGGCGACAAAGTCGTCGGCTTCGTCGGCTACGACCGCTCGCGCGACCCCAAGTCGCGCCCGACCACGGGCGAGATCTGGGCCATTTACGCCGCGCCCAGCCATTGGCAACAGGGCGTAGGCCTGGCCTTGTGGGACGCGGCGCGCGACGGTCTGCTCGAAGAGGGCTGCACCACTGCCACGGTGTGGATTCCCCTGTGCAACGAGCGTGCCCTGCGCTTTCATGAAACCGCGGGCTTCAAGCGCGAACTGGCGACGGCCAAGACCTCGCTCGTGGGCGGCGTGCGCATCGAGGAAATCCGCCTCAAGCGCGCGCTGCATTGAACCCGGATTGTTCATTGGGACGCGGGATGATGGCGGACGGCTGACGTCCAAAAAGCGGCTACCTATTGCTGCCGCCCCTTCTTTATGCCTTTCTGGCGATTTATTAACAAAAATATATTCGTTTGTGTTTGAACGAGTGCTGCGGACAATGCGCCTGATTGCCCATTCCATCAGGTACCGCAGACATGATTTCGCTTCGTTTCAGAACCCTCAGAATCATTCTGGCCAGCGCTGCGCTGGCCGCCAGCACGCTCGCGGCCGCGCAGCAAAGCCTGCTCAACGTGTCTTACGACGTGGCGCGCGAGTTTTACAAGGACTACAACGCTGCGTTCGTCGCGCATTACAAAAAGACCACGGGCCAGGACGTGAAGATCGACCAGTCGCACGGCGGCTCGAGTGCGCAGGCGCGTGCCGTGGCCGACGGGCTGGCGGCCGACGTGGTGACCATGAACACGACCACCGACGTGGAGTTTCTGGCCAGCCAGGGCGTCGTCGCCAAGGACTGGGCGCAAAGGTTTCCGCACAACGCCGCGCCCACGGCTTCGACCATGCTGTTTCTGGTGCGCAACGGCAACCCCAAGGGCATCAAGGACTGGGAAGACCTCGTCAAGCCCGGCGTGCAGGTGATCGTGGTCAACCCCAAGACGGGCGGTAATGGCCGCTACGCCTACCTCGCGGCCTGGGGCGCGGTGCGCGAAAAGGGCGGCAGCGAGGCGCAGGCGGCCGAGTTCGTGGGCAAGCTGTTCAAGAACGTGCCCGTGCTCGCCAAGGGCGGGCGCGACGCCACGGCGATCTTTTTGCAGCGCAACATCGGTGACGTGCTGATCACGTTCGAGTCCGAGGTGGTGTCCATAGACCGCGAATTCGGCGCGGGCAAGGTCGATGCGGTGTATCCGTCGGTCAGCATCGTGGCCGAGAACCCGGTTGCGGTGGTCGAGCGCACCGTGGCCAAGAAGGGTACGGCGGCGCTGGCCAAGGCGTATCTGGACTATCTGTATTCGGACGAGGCGCAAGAGATCGCGGCCAGGCACGCGATCCGCCCGCGCTCGGAAGCCGTGCTCAAAAAATACGCGGCCACCTTCAAGCCCATCCGCCAGTTCACCGTCGCCAAGTATTTCGGCAGCCTCACGGAGGCGCAGAAAGTGCACTTCAACGACGGTGGCCAGTTCGACAAGCTCTACACGCCGGGCGCGCGCTGAGCCGCCTGCACGCATCGCCGTTTGCACATGCTTGCTGCGCATTCCACGCTGGCGCCCGAGGCTGGGTCTGAAGCTCGCTCCGGGGTGCTGCCCGCCACGCCCCCAGCCCGCGCCGCGCGCCGTCGGCCCCGGCGTGTGCTGCCGGGCTTTGGCCTGACGCTGGGCTACACGCTGTTTTATTTGAGCGCGATCGTGCTGCTGCCGCTCGCGGCGCTGGTGACCAAGTCTTTCACGCTGAGCTGGGAGCAGTTCTGGCTCGCCGTGAGCGCGCCGCGCGTGCTCGCCTCGTACCGGCTGACCTTTGGCGCCGCGCTGATCGCCGCGCTCGTGAACCTGGTGTTCGGCCTGCTGATCGCCTGGGTGCTGGTGCGCTACGCTTTTCCGGGCAAGAAGATCGTCGATGCGCTCGTCGATCTGCCATTTGCGCTGCCCACGGCCGTCGCTGGTATCGCGCTCACGGCGCTGCTTGCGGGCAATGGCTGGGTGGGGCAGTACCTGGAGCCTCTGGGCATCGTGCTCGCGTTTCGGCCGGCGGGCATCGTGGTGGCGCTGATCTTCATCGGCCTGCCTTTCGTGGTGCGCACGGTGCAGCCGGTGCTGCAGGACATGGAAAAGGAGCTCGAAGAGGCCGCCGCCTGCCTGGGCGCGTCGCGCTGGCAGACGTTCTGCAAGGTGATCTTGCCCACCATCGCGCCGGCGCTGCTCACGGGCTTTGCCATGGCGTTTGCGCGCGCCGTGGGCGAGTATGGCTCGGTGATCTTCATTGCGGGCAACATGCCCATGGTGTCCGAGATCACGCCGCTCGTCATCATCGGCAAGCTCGAGCAATACGACTACGCCGGCGCGACCGCGGTGGCCGTGGTGATGCTGCTGATCTCGTTCGTGCTGCTGCTGTTCATCAACGCGCTGCAGGCATGGCAGCGCCGCCGGGCGGGGGTGTAGGGATGAATCCGTCTGTGGTTTCCGCGCGCACTGTGGCGCGCGCCCAAAGCGGCACCACCGAGGTGCCCTGGGTACGCTGGGCGCTGACGGCGCTCGCGCTCGGCTTCATGCTGCTGTTTTTGCTGCTGCCGCTGGCCGCCGTGTTCACCGAGGCGCTGCGCCAGGGCCTGAACGCCTACCTGGCGAGCCTGCGCGAGCCCGACGCCTGGGCGGCGATACGCCTGACGCTGCTCACCGCGGCCATCGCCGTGCCGCTGAATCTGGTGTTTGGTGTGGCCGCGGCCTGGTGTATTGCCAAGTACGAATTCCGCGGCAAGGCGTTTTTGACCACGCTGGTGGACTTGCCGTTTTCCGTCTCGCCCGTGGTGGCGGGGCTGACCTATGTGCTGCTCTACGGCGCGCAGGGCTGGTTCGGGCCGTGGCTCGCAGCGCACGACATCAAGGTCGTTTTTGCCGTGCCGGGCATCGTGCTGGCCACGGTGTTCGTGACCTTTCCGTTCATTGCGCGCGAGCTGATCCCGCTGATGCAGGCGCAGGGCAGCGACGAGGAGCAGGCCGCGATCGTGCTCGGCGCCTCGGGCTGGCAGACCTTCTGGCATGTGACGCTGCCCAACATCCGCTGGGGGCTGCTGTACGGCGTGATTCTGTGCAACGCGCGCGCCATGGGCGAGTTTGGCGCGGTGTCGGTGGTCTCGGGGCATATCCGCGGGCAGACCAACACGATTCCGCTGCATGTGGAGATTCTCTACAACGAATACCAGTCGGTGGCGGCGTTTGCCGCGGCCTCGCTGCTCGCGCTGCTGGCCCTGGTGACCTTGGTCATCAAGACCTGGGCCGAGCACCGCAATGAACGCGCGCTGCGCGAGGCGGCGGCCCTGCCGCCCGAGCGGCCCAACACTTAGATTTCCCATGAGCATCGAAATCCGCAACATCAGCAAACGTTTCGGCGACTTTCAGGCGCTGCGCGACGTGAGCCTGGACATCGCCTCGGGCGAACTCATTGCACTGCTCGGCCCCTCGGGCTGCGGCAAGACCACGCTGCTGCGCATCATCGCGGGGCTGGAGACGCCCGACGCGGGCAGCATCGCGTTTGCCGGGCAGGACAGCACCGACGTGCACGTGCGCGAGCGCAAGGTGGGCTTCGTGTTCCAGCACTACGCGCTGTTTCGCCACATGACGGTGTTCGAGAACGTGGCCTTCGGCCTGCGCATGAAGCCGCGCCGCGAGCGCCCGAGCGAGGCGCAGATCCGCGCCAAGGTGATGGACTTGCTGCAGCTCGTGCAGCTCGACTGGCTGGCCGACCGGCATCCCGCGCAGCTCTCGGGCGGGCAGCGCCAGCGCATCGCCCTGGCGCGTGCGCTGGCCGTGGAGCCGCAGGTGCTGCTGCTCGACGAGCCCTTCGGCGCGCTCGACGCCAAGGTGCGCAAGGAACTGCGCCGCTGGCTGCGCCGATTGCACGACGAGCTGCACGTGACCAGCATCTTCGTCACGCACGACCAGGAAGAGGCGCTCGAAGTGGCCGACCGCGTGGTCGTCATCCACCGCGGCCGCATCGAGCAAAGCGGCTCGCCGCAGCAGGTGTGGGAGCACCCGGCCAGCCCCTTCGTGTACGGCTTTTTGGGCGACGTGAACCTGTTCCACGGCCGCGCGCACGAGGGCCTGGCGCACCTGCAGGGCATGCAGATCGAAGTGCCCGAGCACGCGCAGGCCGACAACGCCAGGGCCTACGCCTACGTGCGCCCGCACGAGTTCGACGTGCAGCGCTACGCGCCCGGTGCCGGGCCAGCGGACGCGGGCCGCACGAGCGGCATCGTGGCGCAGCTCGAACGCGCCATCGTCGTCGGCCCGATTGCGCGGCTGGAACTCGTGCCCAGCGATGGCATCCAACCAGCGCCGGAGGGGCACAATACGCCCCCCGGGGCGCAGCCGCAGCGTGTGATCGAGGCGCACATCCCCGCGCAGCAGTTCCACGACATGGGCTTGCGCGCGGGCGAAACGCTGGTGCTCACGCCGCGCCGCGCCCGGGTGTTTCTCGACGAGGCCGCGGGTATTTGATTCCTTTCGTGGTGTCAGCAGCGGCCCGCGCAACAAGGACGCATATGTTTTGGAACTTGATAGACGCCGCGCCGCGCCGCATGCTCGCGCTGCTGGCGGCGGTGTGCGTGGCCATGCTGGGCTTTGGGCTGTACCTGCAATACGGCGTGGGGCTCACGCCCTGCCCGATGTGCATCGTGCAGCGCTATGCTTTGATATTGGTAGCTGTTTGCGCAGGTGTAGCAAGCGCTAGAGGCCAAAAAGGCTGGATATTTGTATGGGCCGCGCTGGGCCTGCTCGCGGCGGGCTTCGGGGCTTTCGTGGCGGCGCGCCAGAGCTGGCTGCAGTGGTACCCGCCCGAAGTCGTGAGCTGCGGGCGCGACTTCTACGGCATGATCGAAAACTACCCGCTGAGCCGCGCTTTGCCGATGATCTTCCGCGGCTCGGGCGACTGCACGGCGGTTGACTGGACCTTGCTCGGCGGCTCGCTCGCGAACTGGGCCTTCGTGGGCTTTGTCGGGCTGGGCGTGGCTTTGCTCGCCGTGCTCGTGCGCGTGGGTCGTTGGCGCGTGGGACGCCGCTGATCGGCAACGGGTCTTTTGCGGATTCAGAGTTTTTTCACGAGCACCTGGCTGCGCCGGTCCCAGTTGTATTTGCGCTTGCGCGCCTCGGGCAGCCAGTCCGGGTCCACGGGCTGAAAGCCGCGCTTGAGGAACCAGTGCATGGTGCGCGTGGTGAGCACGAAGATGCTTTCCAGCCCCATGGCGCGGGCGCGCTGCTCTATGCGCTTGAGCAGCTTTTCGCCGTCGCCCTGGCTCTGGCTTTGCGGCGAGACGGTGAGCGCGGCCATCTCGCCCGTTTTGGCCTCGGGGTAGGGGTGGAGCGCGGCGCAGCCGAAGATCACGCCGTCGTGCTCGATGATGGTGTAGTGGTCTATGTCGCGCTCGATGGTGGTGCGGCTGCGCTTGACCAGGGTGCCGTCTTTTTCGAAGGGCTCGATCAGCTGCAGGATGCCGCCCACGTCGTCGGGCGTGGCCTCGCGCAACTCTTCGAGCTTTTCATCGACCACCATGGTGCCAATGCCGTCGTGCACGTAAATCTCGAGCAGCAGCGAGCCATCGACGGCAAACGGGATGATGTGGCTGCGCGCCACACCGCCCTTGCAGGCCTTGGCGCAGTGCTGCAGATAAAAGCCGGTGTCGGTGGGCAGCAGCGCCCGCGGCAGGCGCGCGAGCAGCGCTTGGGCGTCGGCCAGCGAGAGCTCGGTGTCTATGGGGTTGTCCTCGCTCGCGGGTGCTTCGGGGTGCATGCGGATGCCGGGGATTTCGCTGAGGAAAATCAGCTTGTCGGCCTGCAGCGCGACGGCCACGCTGGTGGCCACCTCTTCCATCGCCAGATTGAAGGCTTCGCCCGTGGGTGAAAAGCCAAACGGCGACAGCAGCACGAGCGCGCCCATGTCCAGCGTGCGCGTGATGCCCGCCACATCGACCTTGCGCACCACGCCCGAGTGTTGGAAGTCCACGCCATCGACGATGCCCACGGGCCGCGCGGTGATGAAGTTGCCCGAGAGCACGCGCACCGTTGCGCCCGCCATGGGGGTGTTGGGCAGACCCTGGCTGAACGCGGCCTCGATCTCGTAGCGCAGCTGGCCCGCAGCTTCTTGCGCGCAGTCGAGCGCGATGGAGTCGGTGATGCGTATGCCGTGCGAATATTTGGCTGCGTGCCCCTTGGCGTGCAGCTGCTCGTTGACCTGCGGGCGAAAGCCGTGCACGAGCACGATCTTCACGCCCATGGCCTGGATCAGCGCCAAGTCCTGCACGATGCTTTGCAGCTTGCCCGCGGCAATGGCCTCGCCCGTGAGCCCGATCACGAAGGTCTGGTGGCGGAACTTGTGGATGTAGGGCGCGACCGAGCGAAACCAGGGCACGAAGGTGAAGTTGAAGACGGCGGACATGCGCGGTGGAAAAAGAGGGGTGGATCAGAGAAAGGGATTTTCCACCACGAGCTTGCCAAAGCGTTGCCCGTGCTGGCCGTCCTCGGTCAGCAGCAGGTCGGCGTTGGCGCGCAGCGCGGATTCGAGGATCAGCGCGTCCCACCATTGCAGCTGGTAGCGCTCGGCGAGCTGCGCGGCCGCGAGCACGCTTTGCGCCGTGCTGCCCATGACGTAAAAAGCGCTCAGGCGCTCGAGCTGTTGCAAGGCTTCGGCGGCGGGCAGGGGCGGGCGCAGCTTGCGCGTGGTGATCTGGTAGAACTCCTGCAGCACCTGCGTGCTGAGCACGACCGTGTCGCGTGCGCAGGCCTGCGCGATGCGCGCAAGCGCAGCCTCCTGGCGCACGCGGTCGCTCGCGTCCACGGCATAGACGAGTACGTTGGTGTCTATGAAGCAGATCACGGTGTCACCGCGTCGCCGGATGCGCTGGCGGTGTCGGATGTGACCAAAGATGTGGCCGAAGCTGTGTTGGCGGATGTGGCGGAATCGGGATAAGGCCGCTCGTGCGCGTCTGCGCGCGTCCAGCGCACCCCTTCGCTGTTGGCTTGGCTGCGTCGTGCCGCTTCGATGAAGGCCGTCGCCGCAGCGCTTTGCCGGTCGTTGCCCAGCGCGTACTCGGCGAGGAATTCGCGCACCTTGGCGCTCACCGAGGTGCCCTCTTGGATGGCACGCACGCGGGCCATTTTGATGATGGATTCTTCCAAAGAGATGGTCAGATTGGCCATGGTAGTCAACCCCGCACAAAACACACGAACACGTGAAGCAGTGTAGCACGTGAATTCGTATGCTTTTCGTATAATCGCGCCCGTGCACTCTCCATCCTCCCCCAGCGCCAGCCGGCCGGCGCTGCAGATCGAATTCCCCGAGTCCCTCCCCGTATCGGCGCGCCGCGACGAGATCATGGCCGCCATGCAGGCGCACCAGGTCATCATCGTGTGCGGCGAGACGGGTTCGGGCAAAACCACGCAACTGCCCAAGATGGCGCTGGCACTGGGGCGCGGCAAGTGCAACGCCGCGCCGGGGCAGCGCGGGCGGCTCATAGGGCACACGCAGCCGCGCCGCATCGCCGCGAGCAGCGTGGCGCAGCGCATCGCCGAAGAGCTGCACACGCCGCTGGGCGAGGTCGTGGGCTACAAGGTGCGCTTTCACGACCGGCTCTCCAGGGACGCTTCGGTCAAGCTGATGACCGACGGCATTTTGCTGGCCGAGACGCAGTCCGACCCGCTCTTGCAGGCCTATGACACCATCATCATCGACGAGGCGCACGAGCGCAGCCTGAACATCGACTTTTTGCTTGGCTACCTGCGCCAAATTTTGCCGCGCCGGCCCGACCTCAAGGTGGTGGTGACCTCGGCCACCATAGACGCCGAGCGCTTTGCACGGCACTTTGCCTCGGCCCAAGGGCCCGCGCCGGTGATCGAAGTGTCGGGGCGCACCTATCCGGTGGAACAGCGCTGGCGCCCGTTCGAGGACAGCCGCGACTATGGCTTCAACGACGCGATTGCCGACGGTGTCGATGAGCTCTGGGCCGGCAACGCGCCCGGCGACATCCTTGTCTTTTTGCCGGGCGAGCGCGAAATCCGCGAGGCCGCAGACCACCTGCGCAAGCACCTCGCGCACCAGCCGCTGCTGCGCAACGCCGAGGTGCTGCCGCTGTTCGCGCGCCTGTCGCAGGCCGAGCAGCAAATGATTTTTGCCAGCCACAGCCAGCGGCGCATCGTGCTCGCGACCAACGTGGCCGAGACCTCGCTCACCGTTCCAGGCATCCGATACGTGATTGACGCAGGTACGGCGCGCGTGAAGCGCTACAGCTTCAGAAGCAAGGTGGAGCAACTGCTGATCGAGCCCATCAGCCAGGCCGCGGCCAACCAGCGCGCCGGGCGCTGCGGCCGCGTGGCCAACGGCATTTGTCTGCGGCTCTATGACGAGGCCGATTTTCAGAGCCGCCCGCGCTTTACCGACCCTGAAATCCTGCGCAGCTCGCTCGCGGGCGTGATCTTGCGCATGGCCGCGCTGCACCTGGGCGAGGTGGCGCAGTTCCCCTTCATCGACGCACCCTCGGGCCGCGCGATCGCCGACGGCTATCAGTTGCTCGCCGAGCTCGGCGCGGTCGATGACTCGGGCGTGCTCACGCCCATGGGGGAGCAGCTTGCGCGCCTGCCGCTCGATCCGCGTGTGGGCCGCATGATCGTGGAGGCGCGCGCGCGCCTGGCGCTCGACGAGGTGCTCGTGATCGCCGCGGCGCTGTCCGTGCAGGACGTGCGCGACCGCCCGCTGGCCGCGCAGCAGCAGGCCGATCAGGCACACGCCAAGTTCGACGACGACAAGAGCGAGTTCAGCAGCTACCTCAAGCTCTGGCGCTGGATCCACGAGGCGCGCGGCGGCAGCGTGCCCACGCTGCCCTCGGCGCGCGCGCAAGCAAGCCAAAAGGCCGCCGCAGCGCGCCAGGGCAGGGGTGCGCACGCCGCGCTACCCGTGGCGCAGCGTTCGCTGACCGCTGCTGCTTCCACTGCGCCCGCGCCGGCAGAAGCCGCCCCGCACCCCACGCACAAACTCAGCCACCGCCAGTACGAGGCGCTGCTGCGCCAGAACTTCATCAGCGTGCGCCGCCTGCGCGAGTGGCGCGACATCCACAGCCAGCTGCTCACCGTGGTCACCGAGCACGGCTGGCACCTCAACACCCAGCCCGCGAGCTACGAGCAAATCCACTGCGCGTTGCTCAGCGGCTTGCTGGGCAACGTGGGCGTCAAGAGCGACGAGGACGACTGGTACCTGGGCGCGCGCGGCATCAAGTTCTACCGCCACCCGGGCGCGCACCTGTCGAAAAAACCGGGGCGCTGGATCGTTGCGGCCGAGCTGGTCGAAACCACGCGCCTGTATGGCCGCGGCATCGCGGCGATCGAGCCGCAGTGGCTCGAACAGCTCGGCAGCCACTTGCTCAAGAAGCAGCTGCTCGACCCGCACTGGGAGAAAAAGCGCGCCGAGGTCGTCGCCTTCGAGCGCGCCACGCTCTACGGCATCGTCGTCTACAGCGGCCGGCGCGTGAACTTCGGCAAGGCCGATCCGCACGCCGCGCGCGAGATTTTCATCCGCGAAGCGCTGGTCGCGGGCGAGTGGGATGCGCGCCTGCCTTTTCTGGCCGCGAACCGCAAGCTGATCGCCCAGGTGCAGGAGCTCGAACACAAGGCGCGCCGCCAGGACGTGCTCGTCGATGAGGAGCTGATCTACGCCTTTTACGACCAGCACATCCCGCCCGACATCTGCAGCGGCGCCGACTTCGAAGCCTGGTGGCGCGCGGCGAGCCGCACGCAGCCCGATTTGCTCCAGCTCACGCGCGAGGAGCTCATGCGCCACGAGGCCGCGGGCATCACGGGCAATGCCTTTCCGCGCAGCGTGCGCCTGGGCGGCGTCGATTGCACGGCCAGCTACCTGCACGCGCCCGGCGATCCGCGCGACGGCGTCACCGTCACCGTGCCGCTGTTCGTGCTCAACCAGGTGAGCGAGGAGCGCTGCGAGTGGCTCGTGCCCGGCATGCTCAAGGACAAGATCCAGGCCCTGCTTAAAAGCCTGCCGCAGCGTCCGCGCTCGCGCTTCGTGCCGCTGCCCGAATCGGCCGCGCGCCTGGCGGCCTTGCTCGGCACGCCTGAGCGCTTCGGCCAGGGCAGCCTGATCGAAGCGCTGCTGCGCGAGGTGCGCGCCCAGACTTCGCTCGACGTGCAGCGTGCCGACTTCAAGCTCGACATGCTCGCGCCGCACCTGTTCATGAACTTTCGCGTGATCGACGAGCACGGGCGCCAGCTCGGCCAGGGGCGCAACCTCGGCGCGCTCAAGGCCGAGTGGGGCGCGCAGGCGCGCGGCGCGTTCCAGGCGCTCGCGGCGCTGCGGCGTGCGACGCCAGAGCCCGAGTCTGCGCCCGAGCCTGGAAATTCAGAGAAAAATCGGCCTCTAGCCAAGGTACATCAAGCACAAGCAGCTAGCAAAAAAGGAGTATCCGCCGCGCCGGCCGCTGCGCATCCATCCGCCGGTGCCCCAGACGATGCCGCGGCTTCCACCGCTGCGCCAAGCTCCGGCGCAAGCCCGCGCGCCGGCGAGCGCTACACCGCGTGGACTTTCGGCGCGCTGCCCGAGCTCATGGAAATCCGCCAGGGCGCGCAGACCCTGATCGGCTTTCCGGCGCTGATCGACGCGGGCGATGCCGTGACCATAGAGGTCTTCGACGAGCCCGAACTCGCCGCAACCAAACACCGCGCGGGCCTGCGGCGCCTGTTTGCGCTGCAGCTGCGCGACGCGCTCAAGTACCTCGAGAAGAACATCCCCGAGCTGCAAAAAATGGCCGTCGCCTACATGCCGCTGGGCACGCAGGAAGAGTTGCGCGCGCAGATCATCGAGTTGGCGCTCGAGCGCGCCTTCCTGCTCGAACCGCTGCCCACCGATGCCGCGGCCTTCGCGCGCCGCCTCGAAGAAGGCCGCGCGCGCCTCACGCTGATCGCCAACGAAGTCGCGCGGCTCGCGGGCGCGATCCTGCTCGACTACGCGCACGCGCTGCGCAAGCTCAAGGACACGAAAAACGCCCCCGAGGCGGTGCAGGACGCGCAGCAGCAATTGCAGCGCCTGCTGCCCAAAAACTTCCTCGCCGCCACGCCCTGGGCGCAGCTTGCGCACTTTCCGCGCTACCTCAAGGCCATCGTGCTGCGCCTGGACAAGGTGCGCACCGACCCCGCGCGCGACACCGCCAAGCTCGCCGAGCTGCGCCCGCACGAGCAGCGCTACTGGCGCCTGCTCGCCGAGCGCAAGGGCCGCGCCGACGTGCGCATGCAGGAGCTGCGCTGGATGCTCGAGGAGCTGCGCGTGAGCTTTTTCGCGCAAGAGCTGCGCACCCCCCAGCCCGTGAGCCTCAAGCGGCTCGAAAAGCTCTGGGCGCAGGTGAGCGGGGCGGTGTAGTCGGTGCTTTGCGTGCCGATTCCGGTGCGCACTAGTGCAGTGTTTGATGCTTGATGCAACAAATAAAACCGATGGATTTTTGGTCTGGGTAAGGCGCAAACCGCAGCGATACCGGGCGGTATCGCGAGGATTTGCAACGCGGCCCAGGCCGAAAAGACGCGGTTTTATGTCGCAGATAGCGTCGAACACTGCACTAGTGTAGTGTTTGATGCTTGATGCGACAAATAAAACCGATGGATTTTGGGTCTGGGCAAGGCGCAAACCGCAGCGATACCGGGCGGTATCGCGAGGATTTGCAACGCGGCCCAGGCCGAAAAGACGCGGTTTTATGTCGCAGATAGCGTCGAACACTGCACTAGCAATGGAAAAGTTACTCGCGCAGTATCCGGCGCTCGTCCCGTCCCGGCTGGGCGCTGCAGCGGGGCCATGCATACTCGATCCCCTGGCAGCCTGTCGGACTTTGGAATCGTCGGCTGCGAATGTGCCGCAGCGGTCCATTTTTTACCGTCTTCTTGCCCCATAGTCCCGCTATGGGGCGGCGAATCCGGCAAAAACTGGCCTCGCTGGGGCACCTTCTCGCTTTCGACGCCCAAAGTCCGACAGGCTGCTGGGTTGCATACGAACAAGGAATGCCCGTGCTGATCAACTGCGTCGTCTATCAGGAAGGAAAGAAGCTCGCCGACATCCCGGTGCAGGAAATCCGGCACCATCTCGATCGCCCCGGCTGCTTCGTGTGGGTCGCCTTGCGCGACGCCACCGAGCAGGAATTGCGCCAGATGCAGCACGAGTTCGGCCTGCACGAGCTTGCCGTGGAGGATGCGCTGCACGGCCACCAGCGACCCAAAATAGAAGAATACGACGCCATGGTGTTCGTCATCATGCATTTGCTTGAAATACAGCCTGGCGGCACCATGGCTGTCGATAAAGCTACGGAAGACATAGCGATCGGCGAGGTGGCGATCTTCGTCGGTGCGAACTTCGTGCTCTCGGTGCGCAACCGCAGCAGCCAGAACTTTCTCGGGGTGCGCGCACGCTGCGAGCACGAGCCGCAGCTGCTGCGGCATGGCGCTGGCTTTGTGCTGTACGCGCTGATGGACGCGGTGGTGGACAGGTACTTTCCCATCCTGGAGCAAATCGAAACCGATCTCGAGGAAATCGAGTCGCAAATTTTCGAAGGCGGCGCGGCGCGCTCGAACGTCCAGCGGCTGTATGCGCTCAAGCGCCGCGCGAGTGTGCTGCGCCATGCCGTGGCGCCGCTGCTCGAAGCCGCGGGCAAACTGCACGGCGGGCGCGTGCCCGAGGTGTGCCTGAGCACCCAGGCGTATTTCCGCGACATCCACGACCACCTGGCGCGCATGAACGGCGCGATCGACACGATCCGCGACACCATAGGCATGGCGATGCAGGTCAACCTTTCGCTGGTCACGATCGACGAATCCGAGGTGACCAAGCGCCTGGCCGCGTGGGCGGCGATTTTCGCCGTCTCGACGGCGCTGGCCGGCATCTGGGGCATGAATTTCGAGCACATGCCCGAGCTCAAGTGGGCCTGGGGCTATCCCTTCGCACTGGGCCTGATCGCCACCGCTGCGGGTGTCCTCTACTGGCGCTTCAAGCGCGCGGGCTGGTTATGAAAATGTCAGTTCCGGGGGGTGTGCGCGTGGCATATGTCATGCAACTGCCATCACGCTGACACCGTTGCGTCATTCGCGGCAACCACACTAGAATGATCACGAAAACAACATCCCTGTTTCGAAGTTGGTTTTCGGTCCGATCACCGCCATCCCAAGGAGAGTTGTCCATGAACGAGTTGCCCAGCCCCACGCTGCCCCTGTCACCGATTTCCTTGCCCAGGGGGTCACTTCACCGCCCGGGCCATGGGGATGGTGCGGCGCAGCCTGCGTCTGCGGGCAAAGGGATTGAAGTGGCGTGGGCGCGGCACCTCGATGAAGTCCGCGCGGCGCAGCGGCTGAGGTACGAGGTGTTCGTGCGTGAAATGGGTGCACGCCTGACCACGCCCGTGCCCGAGCACGACATCGACCTGTTCGACGACTATTGCGAACACCTGCTGGTGCGCGCGCAGGACTCGCAGGAAGTCATAGGCACCTACCGCGTTTTGACCCCGGCGCAGGCGCGTCGCGTGGGCAGCACCTACAGCGACACCGAGTTCGACCTGACGCGCCTGCGCAGCCTGCGCGAGCGCATGGTGGAACTGGGCCGCAGCTGCGTACACCCCGATTTTCGCCAGGGCGGTGTGATCATGGCACTGTGGGGCGCGCTCGGCGACTTCATGGTGCGCAACCGGCTCGACACCATGATCGGTTGCGGCAGCATCCCCATGATGCACAACGGCGTGGCCGGCGGCGACGTGGCCGCGAGCATCTGGGCGCAATTGCGCCAAACGCATCTTGCGCCCATCGAATACCAGGTCCGCCCGCGGCTGCCGCTGCCCGTGGAGCAGCTCGACTCCAGCCTGCAGGTCGATCCGCCCGCACTCATCAAAGGCTACCTGCGCATGGGCACGCGCGTGCTCGGCGCGCCTGCATGGGACCCGGACTTCAACACCGCCGACCTGCCGCTGATGATGCGCCTGGCTGACTTGCCCCAGCGCTACCGCAAGCACTTCCTGGGCGCCTGATGCGCGCTGCGTTCGACGCCCTCGATGCCTGGAGCGCCGGCATGGCCTACTCGACGAACGAAGCCGCTGGCGCGCGAAGTGAGGACGATGCGCCCGCAGAGTCTGCGCCGCCGCAGCACTACCGCGCCGTGTTCATCTCCGACCTGCACCTGGGGACGCCGGGCTGCCAGGCGCATGCCTTGCTCGATTTTCTGCGCCACCATTCGAGCGATTACCTCTACCTCATAGGCGACATCGTCGATGGCTGGCAATTGCGGCGCAGATGGTTTTGGCCGCAGGCGCACAACGATGTGGTGCAAAAGCTGTTGCGCCGCGCGCGCAAGGGCTGCCGCGTGGTCTTCGTGCCTGGCAACCATGACGAATTTGCGCGCGCCTTCGTCGAGCACTCATTTGGCGGCATCGAGGTGGTGGAAGACGCCGTGCACCTGACGGCCGACGGCCGCCGGCTCTGGATCACGCATGGCGATTATTTCGACGGCGTCATCCAGTGCGCCAAGTGGCTCGCCTACTTGGGCGACAACCTCTATGAATTCACCCTCAAACTCAACCGCCACCTGAACACGCTGCGCGCGCGTCTGGGGCTGCCATACTGGTCACTGTCGGCCTACCTCAAAGGCAAAGTCAAAAAAGCCCTGAATTACGTGACCGACTTCGAGGTCGCAGTGGCCACCGAGGCGCGCCGGCGTGGGCATCAGGGCGTGGTCTGCGGCCACATCCACCGCGCCGAAATGCGCGAGATCGACGGCATTCTGTATTGCAATGATGGCGACTGGGTGGAGAGCCACATGGCCTTGGTCGAGCATGTGGACGGGCGGCTCGAATTGCTGCAATGGCCGGTGCGGCGCCTCGTCACCGGCGCAGGCAAGGCCGTTGCGGCGCCTGTGCAGGCGTGATGCGCAGTGCACCGTCGCACAGCGGTGGGATAAAAAAGCAGCCCAAGTGACAGATTAATAAATCCTATGAAATAGTCATATGAACGTCATGATGATGTTCGATAATGACCGGTTTGGGCTTTTCATCCTCGCTATGACGCACCCGAAGGCAAATCCCGCTCTCGCGCAACCCATGGACGACGCACAGGGCGGTCGTTCTGCAGAGCTGGAGGATTCGCCCGCGCCCACTGCAAAGACCGCGAAAGCGCATGCGCCCCGCGCTACCGCGACCATGGCGGTGCAGCCCCTCACCTTGCTCGACCGCGACCACAGCATCCTCGCCTTCAACGAGCGCGTGCTCGATTGGGCCGTGCGCGACGACGTGCCTCTGCTCGAGCGTTTGCGTTATCTGTGCATCGTCTCATCCAACCTCGACGAATTTTTCGAGGTGCGCGCGGAGCCGCATGTCAACGCCGTCAAGCACGGTGAAACCGAGGGGCTCTACACCGTGGCCTCGTTCGAGGCGCTCGCGGCCAAGGTGCATGACCTAGTGGCGCGCCAGTATGCGCTCTACAACCAGGTGCTGGTGCCGGCGTTCGCGGCGCATGGCATCCGCCTCCTTGCGCACAGCGAGCGCAGCGTGGCGCACAAACGCTGGGTGAGTGCGTATTTCCGGCGCGAGGTGCGCCCGCTGCTGGTGCCCGTGGGGCTCGATCCGGCGCACCCGTTTCCGCAGGTGGCCAACAAATCGTTGAACTTCATCGTGCGCCTCAAGGGGCGCGACGCTTTCGGGCGTGAAAACGAAGTCGCCATCGTCAAGGTTCCGCGCGCGCTGCCGCGCATCGTGCGCATCCCTGGTGACAACCCCAAGCAGCTGCTGTTCGCGAGCATCTCGAGCATCGTGCGCGCGCACTTGGCGGATCTTTTCCCGGGGCGCGAAGTGACGGAGTTTTCGCAGTTTCGCGTCACGCGCCACTCCGACCTTGCGCTCGACGAAGAAGACGTGCGCAACCTGCGCACGGCCCTGCGCCAGGGGCTGCAGCAGCGGCATTACGGTGAGGCGGTGCGGCTCGAGGTGTCGGCGGGCTGCTCGAAGTTTCTTTCGGACTTTTTGCTGCGCCAGTTCGACCTGCCAGAGCCCGCGCTGTACCGCGTGCACGGGCCCGTGAACCTGGTGCGGCTCACGCAGCTTGTCGATCTGGTCAACGACCCGGCGCTGCTGTTTGCGCCATGGAACCCCGTGTGGCCGCGCCAGCTTGTCGCAGGCGCATCGATCTTCGAGCAATTGCGCGCGCGCGACGTGCTGATCCACCAGCCTTTCGAGAGCTTTGACGGCGTACTCGCCTTCCTGCGCGAGGCGGTCGAAGACCCGCAGGTGCTCGCGATCAAGCAGACCATTTACCGTACCGGCGGGCGCGACTCCGAACTCATGCGCCTGCTCGGCGAGGCCGTGCGCCGCGGCAAGGAGGTCATGGCGGTGGTGGAGCTCAAAGCGCGTTTCGACGAAGAGGCCAACATCAACTGGGCCGAGGCGCTCGAATCCATAGGTGCGCAGGTGGTGTATGGCGTGGTCGGGCTCAAGACGCACGCCAAGATGCTGCTCGTCACGCGCCGCGAGGGCCGCCAGCTGCGCCGCTATGGCCACCTGTCCTCGGGCAATTACAACGCCCGCACCGCGCGGCTTTATACCGACCTGGGCTACTTCACGGCCGACACGCAGCTGACCGCAGAGATGGACGGCGTGTTCAGCCACCTGGCCAGCCAAAACCGGCCGCCGCGTCTGCGCAAGCTCATCCTGGCGCCTTTCCAGCTGCACCGGCGCCTGTTGGCTTTCATCGAGCGTGTAGGCCAGGCGGCGAGCCGGGGCGAGGACGCGCGCATCGTCGTCAAGACCAACGCGCTCACCGACGAGGCCTTGATCCATGCGCTGCTGCGCGCCGGCCAGCAGGGCGCACGCATAGACCTGATCGTGCGCGGTGCCTGCATGCTGCCCGCGCAGGTGCCGGGCGTGAGCGACAACATCCGCGTGCGCTCCATCATCGGACGTTTTTTGGAGCACAGCCGCGTGTTCTATTTCCGCGCCGGCGCGCAGGAGGACTTGTACCTCTCGAGCGCCGACTGGATGAACCGCAACATGCTGCGCCGCGTGGAGCTTGCCTGGCCCGTAACCGACCCGGCGCTGCGCCAGCAGATCATCGACGAATGCCTGGTTGCGTACCTGTACGACGACCGCGACGCCTGGACGCTGCAGGCCGACGGCCACTACGCGCGTCCGCTGCTTCCGCGCACCGGCAAAGGTGCGCAAAATGCCCTCATGGCGCGTTACGGCGCTACAAAATCGGAAGAAGCATGATGGACTTGATTCTCTGGCGGCACGCCGAGGCCGAAGATGCCGCCGACGGCATGGAAGACGTGGCACGCGCCCTCACGCCGCGCGGCGAGAAGCAGGCCGAGCGCATGGGCGCCTGGCTCGACCGGCAGCTGCCGCAGGGCTTGCGCGTGTTTGCAAGCCCCGCGCGGCGCACCGAGCAGACCGCGCAGGCGCTGGGGCGCAAGTTCAAGCTGCGCGCCGAGCTGCTGCCCGGTGCGAGCGCGCAAGACGTGCTCGAGCTCGCGCGCTGGCCCGAGGCGCGCGGCGCGGTGCTGATCGTCGGCCACCAACCCACATTGGGCGAGGTCATTGCTGAGGTCATGGGCCTGCGCGCGGGTGAATGTTCGGTGCGCAAGGGGGCCGTGTGGTGGCTGCGCCATCGGCAGCGGCAAGAGCGTGGCGAGACCGTATTGCTCACGGTGCAGTCGCCCGAATTCCTTTGATCTTGCCCCATGCGGCGTAGGAAGGTGGCGCTGGTGCCGCGCTGCGCCTGGGTACGGCGGTAGAGGGGCGCCGCCTACAATGCCGCTCAATCCTGCTCCCTCTGGTTTTCCTGACTTCATCGGAACGAAAGGCCCGCCCGTGCAAGTGAATCCCGCGATCTTCAAAGCCTACGACATCCGCGGCATCGTGCCCACCACCCTCGACGAAAACACCGCGCGCGGCCTCGGGCGCGCCTTCGGCATGGCGGTGCGCGCACAAGGAGAGGGCACGGTGGCCGTGGGGCGCGACGGGCGCCTGTCGGGGCCGGCGCTCGCGGCGGCGCTGATTGCGGGCCTGGTCGACGTGGGGCTGGAAGTGATAGACGTGGGCATGGTGACCACGCCCATGCTGTACTTTGCCGCGGCCACGCTGTGCACGAGTGGCATCCAGGTCACGGGCAGCCACAACCCGCGCGACCACAACGGCTTCAAGATGGTGCTCGGCGGCCGCGCGATCTACGGCGAGGACATCCAGGCGCTGCGCCGTGCCATGGAGTCCGAGACCTGGCAACTCGTGCCCGGCGGCGCGGTGCGGCAGGTTGACGTGCTGCCGGCCTACACCGCGCGCATCGTCGGCGACGTGCGCCTTGCACGGCGCATGAAGATCGTCGTCGATTGCGGCAATGGCGTGGCGGGCGCCTCGGCGCCGGGGATTTTCCGCGCGCTGGGCTGCGACGTGGTGGAGCTCTTTTCCGAAGTCGATGGCAGCTTCCCGAACCACCACCCCGACCCGAGCAAGCCCGAAAACCTGCGCGACCTCATCGCCGCGCTCAAAACGAGCGACGCCGAACTGGGGCTGGCTTTCGACGGCGACGGCGACCGGCTGGGCATCGTCACCAAGGACGGCAACAATATCTTCCCCGACCGCCAGATCATGCTGTTTGCCAAGGACGTGCTGCAGCGTGTGCCGGGCGGCGCCATCGTGTTCGACGTCAAGTGCACGCAGCGCCTCGCCCCCGCGATCGCGGCCGCAGGCGGCGTGCCCGTGATGTTCAAGACCGGCCATTCGCTCATCAAGGCCAAGATGCGCGAGATCGGCTCACCCCTGGGCGGCGAGATGAGCGGCCACATTTTCTTCAAAGAGCGCTGGTACGGCTTCGACGATGGCACCTACGCGGGCTGCCGCCTGCTCGAAATTTTGAGCCGCAGTGCCGACCCCAGTGCCGTGCTCGACGCGCTGCCCACAAGCCACTCCACCCCCGAGCTCAACGTCGCCTGCGCCGAGGGCGAGCCGCACCACGTCACGGCCGAGCTGCAGGCGCTGGCGCCGCAGTATTTCGGCCCGCCCGCGCAGATCAACACCATAGACGGCCTGCGTGTGGACTGGCCCGACGGCTTCGGCCTGATCCGCGCGAGCAACACCACGCCGGTGCTGGTGCTGCGCTTTGAAGGCCACACGCCCGAGGCGCTCGCGCGCATCGAGGCCGAGATGCTCGCGCTGCTGCGCCGCGTCAAGCCTGATGCGCAGATCGGCGCCGCGGCGCATTGAGCGCAGCGCACGCCTTGGGTTGAATCGTTGCAGCAGCGCAAGCGCGCAAGCGCGCAGGCGATGGAAATCGTTCTCGCACACATGCCACCCCCCGTGATTGCCTGGCTCGCGCTGCGCCTTTATGGAGTGCTGACCTGGCTTGCCCAGCCGCTGCTGCGGCGCAAGCTGCGCCTGCGCGCACGCGCCGAGCCCGGCTACGCGCAGGCCGTGGGCGAGCGTTTCGGGCGCTATGCGCCAGAGATCGTGCGTCAGCTGCCACATGCCCATCACGCTGATCACGCGCAGGCCGACGCACCCTGGATTTGGGTGCATGCCGTGTCGCTGGGCGAAACGCGCGCTGCGGCCATCCTGATCGCGGCCCTGCGTGCGCGCCTGCCGGGCATGCGACTGCTGCTCACGCACAGCACCGCGACGGGCCGCGCCGAAGGCACCAAGCTGCTGCAGCCCGGCGACGTGCAGGTCTGGCAGCCTTGGGACACACGCGCTGCCGTGGAGCGCTTTTTGCGCACCTTTCGCCCCGCGCTCGGCATCCTCATGGAAACCGAGGTCTGGCCGAATCTGGTCGCAGGCTGCAAGGCGCAGGGCGTCCCGCTCGTGCTCGCGAACGCGCGGCTCAACGCCAAATCTTGGCGCAGTGCGCGGCGCGTCACGGCCCTGGCCGTGCCCGCCTACCGCAGCCTCACGGCCGTGTGGGCGCAGACCGAGGACGACGCGCAGCGCCTGCGCAGCCTGGGCGCGCCCGTGCAGGCGGTGTTCGGCAACCTCAAGTTCGACGTGCGCCCCGACGCCGCGCAGCGCGCGCTCGGCCAATCCTGGCGCGCGCACAGTCCGCGCCCGGTTGTCATGCTTGCGAGCAGCCGCGAGGGGGAGGAGGCGATGTGGCTGCAGGCCATCGCTCAGGTTTTAGAACGAAAAACGCCTCTAGCAGCCTGTCGGACTTTAGGCGTCGATAGCGAGAATGCGCCCCAGCGTGACCAGTTTTTGCCGGATTCGCCGCCCCATAGCGGGACTATGGGGCAAGAAGACGGTAAAAAATGGGCCGCTGGGGCGCATTCGCAGCCGACGATTCCAAAGTCCGACAGGTTGCTAGCCAAGGCGCATCAAGCGCAAGCAGCTATCACTTCAGAAGTAACTGCGATGCCCTCAGACCCCGCTGCGCAGGTGCAATGGCTGATCGTGCCGCGCCACCCGCAGCGCTTCGACGAGGTGGCTGCGCTGCTCGAGGGTGCGGGCTTGCGCGTCGCGCGGCGCAGTTCCTGGGCGGAGGCGCCCGCGCCCGCAGACGTGTGGCTCGGCGATTCGCTGGGCGAGATGCAGGCTTACTACGCGCTGGCGGACGTGGCGCTGCTCGGCGGCAGCTTTGCACCGCTCGGCGGCCAGAATCTGATCGAGGCCGCAGCCTGCGGCTGCCCCGTGGTGCTCGGGCCCCATACCTTCAACTTTGCCGAAGCCGCGCAACGCGCCTGCGAAACCGGTGCCGCGCTGCGCGTGGCGGACCTGCGCCAGGGCGTGCGGGCGGCCTGCGTACTCGCGCTCGACGGCGTGCGGCTGGCGCAGGCGCGTGCGCAGGCGCAGGCATTCGCGCAAACCCACCGCGGCGCGGCCGAGGCCACGGCGCAGGCTGTGACCGCTTTGTTGGCGTGCAGCACACCAGCACAACGGAGCGTGGGCAGCAAGGTGGCGTGACGTCAGCTGCCCACGCGCCTTTGCCGAGCGCGCTCCAGGGCCGCGGCAATGGCCGCCTGGCGTAATTGGGTAGGGGAGGGCGCGGAGGACGCATCTGCTTGCGCAGAATCCGCCGTTGGGTGGCCTGGCGTGCTGGCCGCAGGGCTGGTGGGCCGTGTAGGCGGCGCCGAGGACGCCGTTTCCTGCACCAGCCTGCGCTGGCGCCGGGCATAACGCGCGCGTGCAGCGTCTGCCTGCGCCGGCGACCATGCAGCCCATCCGGTGGCCGTGCCGCTGGCATTTTCGAGGTGCATGCAATCGACGGGGCATGCAGGCAGGCAGAGTTCGCAGCCCGTGCAATGCGCCTCGATCACGGTGTGCATGCGCTTGTTCGTGCCCACGATGGCGTCGGTGGGGCAGACCTTGAGGCACAGGGTGCAGCCTATGCAGGCGCTCTCGTCGATGAAAACCACGCTGCGCGCCGTTTCCTGGCCACACTCCGGATCGAGCGGCAGCACCGGCTGCCCCGTTGCCGCCGCAAGCCGCACCACGCCCTCGGCACCGCCGGGCGGGCAGCGGTTGATGGCCGCCTCGCCAACGGCAATGGCCTGCGCGTAGGCTGCGCAATCCGGGTAGCCGCAGCGTGTGCATTGCGTTTGCGGCAGCAGCGCGGCGATGCGTTGCGCAGCTTCGGCGGCCGCGGTATCCATTCCAATCAAGAGGAGGAAACGGACGATGGGGCGGTGGCAGGAGCGGAGGAGGGCGAGGGCGTTGTAGTCCCTCCGGCATCCGCTGCGCCTTCGGCCTGCGCCGGCGTGGGGGTGGCATCCACCCAGTGCGTGGCGACGGCGGGTGTAGGCGCTTGTGCCGTGGCCAAAGAAGGCGCTGCGCTGCGAACAGTGGACTTCGCCGCCACCTTTTTGCTGCTGGCGGAGGCCCGTGGCGCTGCCGTGGCCTTGGTGTCGGCAGCCGTGGTGGGTGCGGAAGCAGGTTGCGTGGCGGTTGCCGCAGCTTTTGTCGCTACTTTTTGCGCAGCTTTTGCTGCAGCAGAGACGGTCTTTTCTTCCGTTTTCACGGTATTTTTTTCTGCTACCGCGACAGGCTGCGCACTGGGCAGTGGTATCGCCGTCGCCGTCTGGGGCGCTGGCTGGTGTGCGCGGATGAAGTCACGCACCCGGGGGTACACCATTTCGCGCCAGCGCCGGCCGCTGAAAATGCCGTAATGTCCGGCGCCCGGCACGTCGTAGTGGAATTGTTCTTTCTGCACGATGCCGGTGCACAAGTCGTGCGCGGCGCGCGTCTGGCCCGAGCCGGAAATGTCGTCGAGTTCGCCTTCTACGGTGAACAGGGCCGTGCTCTTGATGTCTTGCGGGCGCACGGGCTCGAGTTCGTCCGAGGGCGAACGCACCTTCCAGGTGCCGCGCACCAGTTTGAACTCCTGGAACACCGTGTGGATGGTGTCGAGGTAAAAGTCCGCATCCATGTCAAGCACGGCGTTGTATTCGTCGTAGAACTGGCGGTGCGACTCGGCGCTCGCATCGTCACCCTTGATGAGGTCGAGAAAGTAGTCGTAATGGCTGCTTGCGTGCCTGTCGGGGTTCATGGCCACAAAGCCCGCGTGCTGCAAAAAGCCCGGATACACGCGCCGCCCCGCGCCCGGAAAGGTCTCGGGCACACGGTAGATCACGTTGTTCTCGAACCAATCAAAGCTGCGCGTGGTGGCCAGGCTGTTGACTGCCGTGGGCGAGCGCCGCGCATCGATGGGGCCGCCCATCATGGTCATGCTCAGCGGCGTTTTTTCGCCGCGGCTCGCCATCAGCGACACGGCCGCGAGCACCGGCACGGTGGGCTGGCACACGCTCATCACGTGGCAGTTGCCGTAGATGCTCTGCAGGTGGCGGATGAACTCCTGCACGTAATTGACGTAATCGTCGAGGTGGAATTCGCCCTGCGACAAGGGCACGAGGCGCGCGTTCTTCCAGTCGGTGATATAGACCTTGTGGTCTTTGAGCATGGTGCGCACGGTGTCGCGCAGCAGCGTCGCGTAGTGGCCCGACAAGGGCGCGACGATCAGCACTGCGGGCTGGTTCTTGAGCTTGGCAAGCGTGGCCGGGTCATCGGAAAAGCGCTTGAAGCGACGCAGCTCGCAAAAAGGCTTGTCGATCTCCACGCGCTCGGCGATCGCCACGTTCACGCCATCGACATCGACCATGGGGATGCCGAACTCGGGCTTTTCATAGTCCTTGCCGAGACGGTAAAACAGATCAAAGCCCGCGGCCATGCGCTGCGCGAGGGGGTTCTCGCTCAGGGGCCACATGGGGTTGCTGAGCAGCTTGGAGGCTGCCAGCGAAAAGTCGGCAAAGGGCTCCATGAGAGAGCGTTGGGTTTCGTACAGGTGGTAGAGCATGTCTGGGCCATCCAGTTATGTTGCAGTGCAGCAAAATATACCAGCACGCGGCTTGTTGTGCAGGGAAATTTTTGCAAGCCAGAAGCAAAAAACGCGCCCGAAGGCGCGTTTTTGGGGTATTTTGGTTTTGGCGGAAACGGAGGGATTCGAACCCTCGATGGGGCTCTACACCCCATACTCCCTTAGCAGGGGAGCACCTTCGGCCACTCGGTCACGTTTCCAATGAGTCGGTGATTATGCCTTAGATCAGGCGCGGTGGCGGCATATTTTCGATGATTTTCAGCAGTTTCATGCCGCGGCCGGTTCCTGGTCGAGGTCGAAGGCGCGGTGCAGGGCGCGCACGGCGAGTTCCATGTATTTCTCGTCGATCACGACCGAGGTCTTGATCTCGGAGGTGGAGATCATCTGGATGTTGATGCCTTCTTCGCTCAGTGTGCGGAACATCTTGCTCGCCACGCCCACGTGGCTGCGCATGCCTATGCCGACGATGCTCACCTTGCAGATTTTGGTGTCGCCTGTGACGGCCTCTGCGCCCAGCTTGGGCAGCACCTTTTCCTTGAGCAGATCGACGGTGCGCGCATAGTCGTTGCGGTGCACGGTGAAGCTGAAGTCGGTTTTGCCGTCCTTGCTCACGTTCTGGATGATCATGTCCACTTCGATGTTTGCGTCCGCCACGGCGCCGAGGATCTGGTAGGCGATGCCGGGCTTGTCGGGCACGCCGATCACGGAGATCTTGGCCTCGTCGCGGTTGAAAGCGATGCCGGATACCAGGGCTTGTTCCATGTTTTCGTCTTCCTCAAAAGTGATCAGCGTGCCCGAGCGGGCTTCTTCTTCGATGGGGATGTCCCAGGGCGTGAAGCTTGAGAGCACGCGGATGGGCACCTTGTATTTGCCTGCGAACTCGACCGAACGGATTTGCAGCACCTTGGAGCCCAGGCTTGCCATTTCGAGCATTTCCTCGAAGCTGATGCTGCGCAGGCGCCGCGCCTCGGGCACCACGCGCGGGTCGGTGGTGTAGACGCCATCGACGTCGGTGTAGATCAGGCATTCGTCGGCTTTGAGCGCCGCGGCCACGGCCACGGCCGAGGTGTCGGAGCCGCCGCGGCCCAGCGTGGTGATGTTGCCATCGTTGTCCATGCCCTGAAAGCCCGTGATGATGACCACCTTGCCCGCGGCCAGGTCGGCGCGCACGCGCTGGTCGTCGATCGATTCGATGCGTGCCTTGGTGAAGGCGCTGTCGGTGCGGATGGGCACCTGCCAGCCCGCGTAGCTGACGGCGTCCATGCCCTCGGCCTGCAGCGCGATTGCAAGCAGTGCGGACGAGGCCTGTTCGCCGGTGGCGGCGAGCATGTCGAGCTCGCGCTGGTAAGCCGGCATGACGCGCGCAGGCGCGAGTTCTTTGGCCAGGCCGAGCAGGCGGTTGGTTTCGCCGCTCATGGCGCTCGGGACGACCACCATCTGGTAGCCCGCGCGCGCCCATTTGGCCACGCGCTTGGCGACGTTGCGGATGCGCTCGGTCGAGCCCATCGAGGTGCCGCCGTATTTGTGAACGATCAATGCCATGGGGATAAGAAAAAAAGCCCGAAAAACCGCCGCAAAAACTACTACCGCACGAGGCTCAGCTTGCGCCGGCGGGTGGCGGAAAAAGCGCAGGATTGTACCAATCGAGCCTGGCATCCGCGCGCACCACGAAGCCGCGCCCGACCTTGATGTGGATGCGCTGGCCGCGCGTTTGGCACGCGGCGATCTGGCGCTGCAGCTCTTGCAGCTGGGCGGCGCTGGGCGTGGTGTGGTGTGCGCTGCGCAGCCAGTGGCGCAGCACGTTGGCCTGGCGTTCGGGCCCCAGCGTTTGCAGTGCGGCGATCTGCGGCGGCGTGCCCACGAGCGCAAGGTCTTGCCGGGCCAGCTCATGCAGCAAGGCGCTGGCCTGCGCGGCGTGCGCGGCCGAACGCGCGAAGATGTCGCGAAACGCCGGGAAGGCCGCCTCGAGCGCGGGCAGCACGCGCGCGCGGATGCGGTTGCGCGTGTAGCGCTCGTCGGCGTTGCTCGGGTCTTCGATCCAGCCCTCGCCCTGCGCGCGCAGCCAGGCGCGCAGGTCGGCGCCGGCCACGCGCAGCAGCGGTCGGTACCACTGAAGGCCGCCGCGCTGCCAGTGCGCGGGCATGGCCGCGAGCCCGGCGACGCCCGCGCCGCGCGAGAGCGCGAGCAGCAGGGTTTCGACCTGGTCGTCGGCATGCTGCGCCAATGCTATTGATTGAATAGCTGCATGCCGTTGAGTTTCCTTGGCTACAGCCTCAAAAGCCTGGTATCTTGCGCGGCGGGCGGCGTCTTCGGGGCTGGCGCCGGGCGCGGGCCGCGCGTCGATGCGCTGCAGGTGCAGCGGCACGGCGAGGCGCGCGCACAGCGCGATGCAGTGGTGCTCGAAGTCGTCCGCCGCCGCTTGCAGGCCGTGGTGCACGTGGATCGCCTGCACCTGCCCCGGCCAGCGGCGCGCGCAGGCCAGCAGCAGCGCGCTCGAATCGGCACCGCCGCTCAGGCCCACGGCCAGCGGCAGCGGCGGGGCAAAAGCCCGCATGGCGGCGTCGAAGGATTGCGTCATGGTGAAAAACAGGCCGCGAAACCCGGAGCACGCGCAAAGTCGCCGCGTGGCAGGTACATCAGTGAACGAGTGAGGGCGCCACTGGCCCGCGCAGCGCCCGGCGGTCTGCGCCTGCGCGTGCTGTGCGCCCATCGTCGGCATGGGCATTGCACGGCGCAACACCCCCGCGGGTCATGCGCTTTCGGCCTTGGTGTCGTTGAAGCGGCCGTAGCTCTTGAGGCGCTCGTAGCGGCGCTCGACCAGTTCCCTGGGCTTGAGGTCGGCCAATTGGCGGTAGGCGTCGCCGAGCGCGCGCTTGAGAAAGGCCGACATTTGCTTGGGGTCGCGGTGCGCGCCGCCCACGGGTTCGCTGACGATCTTGTCGATGAGCCCGAGCGCCTTGAGGCGGTGCGCCGTGATGCCCAGGGCTTCGGCGGCTTCCTGGGCTTTTTCGTTGGTTTTCCAGAGGATGGAGGCGCAGCCCTCGGGGCTGATGACCGAGTAGATCGCGTATTGCAGCATCAGCACCTGGTCGCCCACGCCGATCGCGAGCGCGCCGCCCGAGCCGCCTTCACCGATGATGGTGCTGATGATGGGCACTTCGAGTTGCGCCATCTCGAAGATGTTGCGCCCTATGGCTTCGGACTGGCCGCGCTCTTCGGCGTCTATGCCGGGGTAGGCGCCGGGCGTGTCCACGAAGGTGAACACGGGCAGGTGGAATTTTTCCGCCGTTTTCATGAGGCGCAGCGCCTTGCGGTAGCCCTCGGGCTTGCTCATGCCAAAGTTGCGCAGCG
This sequence comes from Extensimonas soli, assembly GCF_029211265.1. Classification (GTDB taxonomy): domain Bacteria; phylum Pseudomonadota; class Gammaproteobacteria; order Burkholderiales; family Burkholderiaceae_C; genus Extensimonas; species Extensimonas soli. The sequence goes on from NZ_JARGEL010000008.1 coordinate 82,434, forward strand.
TGCGTTCCTTGGTGTCGCGCCCTTTCTGGTGGCCCAGCACCACGCAGGCATGGCCGTTGAAGCGTGCCAGGCCGCCGACGATGGACTGGTCGTCAGCGTAGTGGCGATCGCCGTGCAGTTCGACGAAGTCGGTGAAGATGTCGCGCACGTAGTCCAGCGTGTAGGGGCGCTCGGGGTGGCGCGCGATCTTGGTGATCTGCCAGGGCGAGAGGTGGCTGTAGATGTCTTTGGTGAGCTGCTGGCTTTTTTTGCTGAGCTGTTCGATTTCTTCCGAGATATCGACGGCGCTCTCGTTTTGCACGTAGCGCAGCTCTTCGATTTTGGTTTCGAGTTCGGCAATGGGTTGCTCGAAGTCGAGAAAGGTTTTTTTGGCCAACGTCGTTCTCCTAGGGGCGCGTGCCGTCTTGGCATGCGAATGTCCCGCGCCGCCAGGCTGCGGGATGGACAGGTCAATACACCACGGGCAGCGGGTCGAGCGAGCGCCAAATATACCAAGTCGCCACGCTGCACCAGGGTTTCCAGGCCTCGGCCACCTCGCGCGCGTCGCTGCGGCTCACGGGCTCGCCGGAAAAGTAGCTGCGGCTGATGCCCTTGAGCAGGCCCACGTCGTCGAGCGGCAGCACGTTGGGGCGCATGAGGTGAAAGATCAGGAACATCTCGGCCGTCCAGCGGCCTATGCCGCGGATTGCCATGAGTTCGGCAATGATGGCGTCGTCCTCCATGGCCGCCCAGTCCTTGACGCGCAGCTGCCCTTGCTCGAAGTGCAGCGCCAGATCGACCAGGTAATCGACCTTGCGCGCCGACAGGCCCGCCGCGCGCATGTCGTCCACCTTGAGGCGGAGCACCTGCGCCGGCGCCATGCGCTCGGGCAGCGCGGCAAAGCGTTCCCACACCGACTGCGCGGCCTTGACCGAGATCTGCTGGCCGACGATGCTGCGCGCGAGCGTGCAAAAGGCGTCGCCGCGCGAGGCGAGCCGCGCGTCGCCGAATGGCGGGATCAGGCGCTTCATGACCCGGTCTTTGCGCATGAGGTGCTTGCACGCATCCGCCCAGTAATGGGGCGTGGTGGATGCGGGCGTGAATGGCATGGCGGCAGGCTCGTTTGCTGCGTTTTCAGAAGCTGTCATGGCACATTCCACGGGCGCTGAGGGCATATTTCATATAAAAAGGCATTTGAGGCTGAAAGTTATTCGGCCGCGGCCGAAATGCTTGCAGCCTCTCAGCGCACGGCCTCCCAGGTCGTGCCCGTGGGCGAGTCTTTGAGCGCGATGCCCTGGGCCAGCAGCTCGGCGCGGATGCGGTCGGCTTCGGCGAAGTTTTTGGCTTGTTTCGCGGCGGCGCGCGCGGCGATCTGCGCCGCGATGGCGGCCTCGTCGAGGCCCGCGCCAGCGCGCAAGAAGGCCTCGGGGTCGCCCTGCAGAAGCCCCAGGCAGCCGCCCAGCGCCCGCAGCAGCCCCGCGAGCGCGGCCGAGCGCGTCCGGTTCACTTCGCTCGCGAGCTCGAACAGCACGGCCACGGCCTCGGGCGTGCCGAAGTCCTCGTTCATTGCGGCCTTGAAGCGCGCCGCCCAGGGGTCGGCCCAGTCGATCTGCGCGGGCGCGGTGGGCTGGGCAAGCGCGTTGGGCGCCACCAAACTCAGCGCCGTATAAAGCCGCTTGAGCGCCTGGCGCGCGTCGTCCAGGTGCGCGTCGCTGTAGTTGAGCGCGCTGCGGTAGTGTGTGCGCACAAGGAAAAAGCGCACGGTTTCGGCGTCGTAGCGCTGCAGCACCTCGCGGATGGTGAAGAAGTTGCCGAGCGATTTGCTCATTTTTTCGTTGTCCACGCGCACGAAGCCGTTGTGCACCCAAAAGCGCGCGGGCGGCTTGCCCGTGGCGCCTTCGCTCTGGGCGATTTCGTTTTCGTGGTGCGGAAACTGCAGGTCGGCGCCGCCGCCGTGGATGTCGAAGGTCTCGCCCAGCGTCGCGCAACTCATGGCCGAGCACTCGATGTGCCAGCCTGGGCGTCCAGGCCCGAAGGGGCTGTCCCACCGGGCTTCGGGCGGTTCCTCGGGCTTGGCGGACTTCCAAAGCACGAAGTCCAGCGGGTCTTGCTTGTCGTCGCTCACGGCCACGCGCTCGCCGGCGCGCAATTCGTCGAGCGACTTGCCCGAGAGCTTGCCGTAGCCGGGGAATTTGCGCACGGCATAGTTCACGTCGCCGCTGCGCGCGCGGTAGGCCAGCCCCTTGTGCTCGAGCGTGCCTATCAGGGAGAGCATCTGCGGAATGTAGTCGGTGGCGCGCGGCTCCAGGGTGGGCGGCTCCATGCCCAGCGCGGCCGTGTCGGCGTGCATGGCGGAGGTCATCTCGTCGGTCAGCGCGCGGATGCTGATGCCGCGCTCGAGCGCGCGGCGGATGATTTTGTCGTCGATGTCGGTGATGTTGCGCACGTAGCTCACGCGCCAGCCGCTCGCCTTGAGCCAGCGCTGCACCACGTCGAAAGCCATCATCATGCGCGCGTGGCCGATGTGGCAGAGGTCGTAAATCGTCATGCCGCACACGTACATGCGCACATGGCCGGGCTCGAGCGGGGAAAACTCCTCCAAGGCACGCGAAAGCGTGTTGTAGATACGCAAGGTCATGAAAATTCAGGAAAAAAGCCGCACAGGGGGCTATCTATGAGGGCTGGCCGTCGGGCGCTCGGCCACTGCGCTTCGCTGCGGGCAAAAAACCACCGAGAAGCAGGCCACGGCCAGGGCCAAAGAGCTGCCCGGCGCGACGATAGCGCAGCATGGCCATGACAACCCCTTTCGCTACAATCCGCGGCAGTATAAGGCCCTATCTTCTTCGCTCATGAAGCCTGCCCATCACACTTTCTCATGGCTGTTGCGCCTGCTGGCCCTGACGGCATTACTGGCTGGCGCAATGGCGCAGGCGCAGGTCGTCGGGGACTACGCCGCCATCACCCAATTGCTCAAGGCGGGCAAACCGACTGAGGCGCTCACGCAGATCGAGCAACGCCTTGCCGCCAACCCTCGCGATCCGCAGCTGCGCTTTTTGCGCGGCGTGGCCCAGTCTGATGCGGGCAAAACCGAAGAGGCGATCACCACCTTCACCCAACTCACGCAGGACTACCCCGAGCTGCCCGAGCCCTACAACAACCTGGCCGTGCTCTATGCGCAGCAAAACCAGTTCGACAAGGCGCGCGTCGCGCTCGAGATGGCGGTGCGCAACAACCCCTCCTACGCCACGGCGCACGAGAACCTGGGTGACATCTATGCACGCCTGGCCCAGCAGTCCTACGCCAAGGCTTTGCAGCTCGACCCGAACAACGCCACGGTCAAGCCCAAGCTGGCCTTGCTGCGCGAGCTGTTTCAGCGGCCGGCAACCACCACCCGCACCCCAGCCTCGGCACCGCGCAAGTAAGCCTTTTTGTGCATGTTGCATCGGTGTGCGATACCCAACGCGGTCTCTACTGAGGCGCCTGTGCGCAAACTAGTGTAGTGTTCGACGCTATATGCGACATAAAACCGCGTCTTTTCGGCCCGGGCCGCGTTGCAAATCCTCGCGATACCACCCGGTATCGCTGCGGTTTGCGCCTTGCCCAGACCAAAAAACCATCGGTTTTATTTGTCGCATCAAGCATCAAACACTACACTGGCAAGCTGCGGCATCTCCTTCACGAGTTTTCCATGTTTTCCAAAAGAAAAACCCTTTCTACCCTTGCTGGCATTGCGCTAGCAGCTCTTGTTTCAGGAGTTCCTGCGGCGCTGGCGCAAACCGCGCCGCGCGTCCAGCTCACCACCAGCATGGGCGAGATCGTGCTCGAATTGAACCCCGCCAAAGCGCCGCGCACGGTGGAGAATTTTTTGCAATACGTGCGTGAGCGGCACTACGACGGCACGATCTTCCACCGCGTGATCGACGGCTTCATGATCCAAGGTGGCGGCTTTACGCCCGACATGCAGCAAAAACCCACGCGCGCGCCCATCGTGCTGGAGGCCGGCAACGGCCTGAAAAATGAGGCTTACACCGTGGCCATGGCGCGCACCAGTGATCCTCATTCGGCGACCGCGCAGTTCTTTATCAACGTCAAGAACAACCCCATGCTCGACGCCCCGCAACCCGATGGTTACGGCTACGCCGTGTTCGGCAAGGTGGTGCGCGGCATGGACGTGGTGGACAAAATCAAGGCCGTGCCCACGGGCAACCGCGGTATGCACCAGAACGTGCCGCTCACGCCCGTGACCATTCTTTCCGCCACCGAAGTCAAGTAACTTCCCCTCCTGTTTTTTCAGAGAAAGCACCCACCATGAGCAATCCCCGCGTCGAACTGCACATCGCCGGCTACGGCACCATCACGCTCGAACTCGACGCCGACAAGGCGCCCAAGTCCGTGGCCAACTTTTTGTCCTACGTGCAAAAAGGCCACTACGACAACACCATCTTCCACCGCGTGATCCCGGGCTTCATGATCCAGGGCGGCGGCTTCGAGCCCGGCATGCAGCAAAAGGGCACCGATGCGCCGATCGACAACGAGGCCAACAACGGCCTGAAGAACGACACCTACACCATCGCCATGGCGCGCACCAGCGACCCGCACTCGGCCACGGCGCAGTTTTTCATCAACGTGGCCGACAACGGTTTCCTGAACTTCACCGCGCCGACCGCGCAGGGCTGGGGCTATGCCGTGTTTGGCAAGGTGGTCGGCGGTAGCGAGGTGGTGGACAAGATCAAGGCCGTGTCCACGGGCCGCAAGGGCTTCCACGACGACGTGCCCAAGACCGACGTGGTGATCGAAAAGGCGGTCGCGCTCTGATTCTTTGCTGCCATGCAGCCTGCCTTGCCGCGTTTCGAGGAACTCGTCGCTCCTGCGGGCTGGCGCACGCTCGACTTCATCTCCGACCTGCACCTGCAGGCGCAGGATCGCGCCACGTTTGCCGTCTGGCGCGACTACATGCAGCGCACGCAGGCGAGCGCGCTGTTTATCCTGGGTGACTTGTTCGAAGTCTGGGTCGGCGACGATGCGATCGAGGACGCCGCTGATCCGGCCCCGGCGCCCGGCGCCAGCAGTTTCGAGGCCGAGTGCTGCGCCATCTTGCGCGCAACGGCGCAGCGCCTGCCCGTGTACTTCATGGTGGGCAACCGCGACTTTCTGGCGGGCGCCGGGTTTGCGCGCGCCTGCGGCCTCGCGCTGCTGGCCGACCCCACGGTGCTGGTGTTCGCCGGGCAGCGCATCTTGCTGAGCCACGGCGACCAGCTCTGCATGGACGACGTGGACTACCAGCGCTTTCGCGCCCTGGCGCGTGCGCCCGAATGGCAGCAGCGCTTTCTGGCCCAGCCTTTGCCTGCGCGCCGGGCGCAGGCGCGCGGCATGCGCGCACAAAGCAGCGCGCGCAAACAATCAGGCGCCGCGTATGCCGACGTCGATGACGCCGCCGCGCGCGCCTGGCTGCACGCCGCGCAGGCGCAGTGGCTGCTGCACGGCCACACGCACCGCCCGGGCGAACATGCGCTCGCGCCTGAGGGCCGGCGCGTGGTGCTCAGCGACTGGGACATGGCCGCATCGCCGCCGCGCGCCGAGGTGCTGCGCCTCGACGCCCAAGGCTTCGTGCGGCACGATCTGACACGCGAAGCATCGTCGCAAGGCTGAACAAAAAGCCCCGATCCGCAGCCATGGCGACGTTCTGGCAGGCTTGGCGGCGCGGCGCGCAGGCGCTGCTTGCACGCTGGCGTGGTGTGCCGGAAATCGATCCGGCGCTGTGGCAGCAGACGCTGCGCACCTATCCTTTCCTGGCCGCCTTGGCGCCCGAGGATCAGGACAAGCTGCGCACCCTGAGCTCGCTGTTTTTGCAGCAAAAAGAGTTCCACGGCGCGCACGGCTTGCAGGTGACCGACGCCATGGCACTGCACGTGGCCGCGCAAGCCTGTGTGCTTTTGCTGCATTGGGGGCCGCCCGCGCAGGCGCTGCGCTGGTGGAATGACTTCGTGGGCATCGTGCTGCACCCCGGCCCGGCCGTGGCGCGGCGCGAAGCGATGGATGAGGCGGGCGTGGTGCACCGCTACCGCGAAGTGCTGACCGGCGAGGCCATGGAGCGCGGCCCCGTGATGCTGAGCTGGCCCGACGTGGCCGCCGGCGCGCACAGCGCGGCGCAGGGCACGAACGTGGTGATCCACGAATTCGCACACAAGCTCGACATGCGCGACGGCGCGGCCGACGGCTGCCCGCCGCTGCCCAAGGGCTTCATGGGCGCGCCCAGCACGAAGGCCGCACGCGCGTGCTGGCACTCAGCGTGGGCGCCAGCCTACGAGCATTTTCGTGAGCGCGTGATCCTGGCCGAACGCTTCGGCGCCGACCGGCCGTGGCTGGACGCCTACGCAGCCATCGGCCCTGCGGAATTCTTTGCCGTGGCCTGCGAGGCGTATTTCGTGAACCGCACGCGCTTCGCGCAGGAGTTTGCGACGCTCGTGCCTTTGCTGGCGGCGTTTTTTGAACCCGGTCGTCTTTGAACGACGGGAGATGAAAGCACCCAAAACAGGATGCGCAGCAGGCCTGCGCGGGCTATGCGGTGTCAGCTTGCAAGGCCGCGCTCTTCCAGGCCTGCGCCGCGGCCTCGGCGTCGCCGCGCTGCTCGGCCAGCGTGGCCAGATGGCACCAGGCGCTGGCGCGCAGGCTGGCGTCGTGCAGCTGCGTCACGGCCTGGGTGAGCAGTTGCTGGGCCTTGCCCCAGAGGCCGCGGCGCAGGCAGGCGACGCCGGCGAGGTACTGCAGGCGGCTGTCGCGCGGGTTGGCCTGCTGCGCGGCCTCGATGCGCGCGAGCCAGGCAGCGTCCAGGCTGTCCAGGCTGGCTTCGAGCGTGCGCACGAGCTTGAGGGCTTGGGCGTCGGGCAAGGCGTGCGGCAGCTCCACCAAACGCTCCCATGCCGGTAGCAGCCAGGCACGAACCTGCGCGGGCTCCCCGCCCAGGGCGGCCAGGCGCTGCGCGGCGTGGATGGCAAGCTCGGGCATGCTGCGCTCGGCGGGCTCGAGCGAAGCCCAGAGCTGCTGCAGCTGGGCGGCGTCGTGGGCACCGTCGAGCAGATTGGTGGCCAGACTGCGCAGAATGCCTTGCGCCGCGGTGGCCGAGAACGCGCGGTGTTTGGCCAGCAGGCGCGCCGTCTCAAGCGCATCGGCGGCACGGCCCGCGAGGCGTGCCGCCTTGAGTTTGATGCGCAGCGCCAGTGTGCGCCGCGCCGCGCCGTGCGGCAGCGCCGCGAGCTGTTCCAGCGCACCGGCGGGGTCGCGGTCGTCCAGCGTCCAGCGCGTGGCGCGCAGTTGCACGCCTTCGCGCAGCTCCTGCACGCGCACGGGGCCTTGCGCGGGGGCGCTGGCGAGGGCGGCATGCAGATGCGTTTCGCGCGTGGCGCGGTCTTGCAGGGCGTGCGAACCCTCGGCTGCGACCACGTGCGCGAGCGTGCGCAGCGCGACGGCATGGGCCACGGCTTCACCGCCGGCTTGCAGCGCCTGCTCTTGCTGCAACGCTGCCTCGGCAGCGCGGCGCGCGCGCACGAAGCGCCCGGCCAGCAAATGGGCCAGCCCGTCGAGCAAGGCGCCGTGCATGGCGCGCTCTTTTTGGCGCAAGCGCCAGCGGCGCGCCTCGCGCGGCAGTTCCAGCAGGGCCGCGAGTGCGCGCAGTGCCGCATAGAGCAGAACGAAGCCGAGCACGAGCAGCAGCAGCACGAGGTTCAGCGACAGGTCGATGCGGTACGGTGGCCAGAACAGCGTGACGCTGCCCTGGTTGTTGCCCGCAAAAAGGGCCGCAGCCGCGGCCATGCCGAAAAGAATCAGAAACCACAGTGCAGCGCGCATGGGCTAGCCCTTCATCGTTCTCAGCCTCTCAGCGCCCGGCTGCGGCCGTGGCCAGCGCGGCCAGCGTGTCATCCACGCGCGGCAGCTCGGCAGCCTTGATGCTCGCCTGTGCCTGCTGCAGCAGCGTGGCGGCGTTTTGCGTGCGGCGTGACGTGGGGTTGAAGTATTTGTTGAGTGCCGCGCTTGCTGCCGCGAGGTCGGCGCGCGCGGCGTCGTACTGGCGCGCGAACAGGCCCAGGCGCGCATTGAGCAGCTTGAGCTTGAGGTTTTCGCGCAGGAAAAACGCCTGGTCGGGCGCGAGCAGCATGGCCTCGGGCTGGTCTATGCGGCGCACACGCACGAGCTGGCGGGTTTCGTCGCGCACGGTTTGCCACAGGTTTTGCACGCCCGCGTGCCACCAGGATGGCGCGTCCGCATCCGCGGGCTTTGCGGTTTGCCCCGTGTGGGCCAGGCGGCGCGTGTTCTCAGCCAGCGCGACTTCGTTGTGCACGGGCAGGTCGTCCACCAGACGCACGAGTTCGTCAAGGCGGGCGAACAGGCCGGCGGTGTCGGTGACGTTCGCGCGCGCGAGCCGGTCCAGATCGCGTGTGATGGCGCGCTGGATCGGCGCCAGCCGCGGTTGGGCGGCGCGCTCTATGCGCTGCTGGGCGCTTTTGAGCGCGGCCACAAGCGGCTCCAGACTGCCGGTGAGCTGCGCTTGCTGCTGCGCGAGGCGGAGGGCGGCGTCTATATCGACCACCAGGTTTTCGTCGCGCGAACGCGACAGGCTTTGCATGAGTTCTTCGAGCTGGCTGCGCTGCAGCGCCGATTCGTTCACGCGGGCTTCGACCACGCTCAGGCGCGTGCTGGCATCGCGCGCCAGTTCTTCGGCCTGGCGCGCAAGGGTACGGGCTTCGACCGCCTGGGTGCTCGAATCGGCCGACTGGCGCGCCAGCTGCTCCTGGATGCCGCCGAGCTTTTGCCACAGCAGCACACTGCTGACCAGGGCGGCGACCGCCAGGGCCGCAGCCGCAACCAGCAGATAGACCTGTAGCCCAGAGCGCGGGGCGGCCGGGGCCGGCGCGTGCACGGGCTGGGCCGTCCACGGAGATTGCGGCGCGGGCGCAGGGGAGGGCGGCACGGGCGGTGTGGGTGGAGGAAGAGGGGAGGGCGGGGACTGGAAGGGTTGCTGCGCAGGCGCTGCGGCGGCGGGTGCGGCGGCGGGTGGCGTGGCGGCGCCGAGATCGGCAGGCGCGGCGGCCACGGCAGGGTTGCCGCTGGATTGACCGGAGTTGGGCACGGAGCTCATGAAGCCGATTCTATCGAGGCCCGTCGGGCTTGGGAGTCGTCGGCTGTGACACGTTTTCGCCATCGCTGCCCAAAGTCCGACAGGCTCCGAGCGCGGCCGCCACGTCTTCCACCGTAGGGCGGCAGTCGCACACCAGCCCGAAGCCTGCGGCGCGCGCGGCGGCGGCGATGCGCGGGTGCGTGGCGAGTGCGCGCGCCTGCGCGAGCGGCAGGTCGGGGAGGGCCTGCCGCAGATGGCGCACGGCCAAGGAACTGCTGAGCAGCCACCAGCTGCGCGCCGCTACGGCCGCGTGGGCGAGGCGCCGCTGTTCGGGGCCCCAAAGGGGCGCGGCGCGCTCGTAGGCGACCACGGTTTCGACCATGCCACCCTCCGCTTCGACTTGCTGCGCGAGCCAGTCCCGGCCCTGGCCTTTGCGCCCCGCGGCTGCGTCGGCACTGCCTGCATCCGTATCCATAGCGCGTCCGCGCACGACGAGCACGCGCGCGCCCGGCTGCACCTGGGGCGCCACGCGCTGCCATAGCGCCTCGGAGTCGAACTGCGCGGCCTCGGCGGGTGGGGCGTCCAGCCGCGCCGCGGGCCAGCCCGCCTGCTGCAGCGCGCGCGCCGTACCCGGGCCGGGCGCCCATGCTCTTGTAGATATAGCTATCAGCGCAGGCAGATAGGGCGCTAAAGCCTCTTTTTGCATCAAAAAATGGCGCACGGCGGGCACGCTCACGAACATCACCGCCTGGTAGTGCGCGAGTTGCGCGCGCGCCTGCTGCAATGCGGCCTGGCTCGCGGCATCCGCGCAGGGGGCAATGTCGATCAGGGGCAGGGCGGCGGCGCTGATGCCCCGCGCGCCAAGCTGCTGCACCCAGCGTGCGGCCTCGAGAGCAGGGCGGGTGACGATGACTTGCACGCCTAGCAGCCTGTCGGACTTTGGAATCGTCGGCTGCGAATGCGCCGCAGCGGCCCATTTTTTACCGTCTTCTTGCCCCATAGTCCCGCTATGGGGCGGCGAATCCGGCAAAAACTGGTCACGCTGGGGCGCATTCTCGCTTTCGACGCCCAAAGTCCGACAGGCTGCCAGGCCCTGCGCTTGTGCCGTCATGCCGCGTTGCCCGGCAGGCCGGCCACATCGAACCCTGCCACGCCCCCCACCGCCCCGCGAGCGCGCAGGCTCGCGGCGACCTGCGTGCCCAGCACCTCGGCTTCGGCATGGCTCTGCACCGCGGCGCAGGCGCTCGCGCGCACCAGCGGCGTGCGGCCTTCGGGGTCACCCCAGGCGGCGTCGAGCTGCAGGCGGCCTTCCGTCCAGCGCGCATGCGCGGCCAGCGGCATGGAGCAGCTGCCGCCGAGCGCACGGCTCACTGCGCGCTCGGCGCTCACGGCGAGCCAGGTGGGCGTGTGCGCGAGCGGTGCGAGCGCGGCGATCAGGTCGGCGCGATCGCTGCGCACTTCGATGCCCAGCGCGCCCTGTCCCGCGGCGGGCAGCATCGCCTCGGGCGCAAAGGTGCTGCGTAGGCGCGCGCCCAGGCCCAGGCGCTTGAGGCCCGCGGCCGCGAGCACGATGGCGTCGTACTGCCCTTCGTCGAGCTTGCGCAGCCGCGTGTCGAGGTTGCCGCGCAGCGGCGTGATGCGCAGGTCGGGTCGCAGCGCCTGCAGCAGCACCTGGCGGCGCAGGCTCGAGGTGCCGAGCACCGCGCCCGCGGGCAGTTCGTCCAGGTTCGCGTAGCGCGGCGAGACGAAGGCGTCGCGTGGGTCTTCGCGCTCGAGCACGCAGGCCAGCGCAAAGCCCTCGGGCAAGTCCATGGGCACGTCCTTGAGCGAATGCACGGCGATCTGCGCGCGGCCCTGTTCGAGCGCCACCTCGAGCTCTTTGACAAACAGCCCCTTGCCGCCGACCTTGCTCAGGCTGCGGTCGAGGATCTGGTCGCCCTGCGTGGTCATGCCCAGCAGGTGCACGCGGTGCCCGCGCGCCTGCAAGAGCGCCTGCACGTGCTCGGCCTGCCACAGCGCGAGGCGGCTTTCGCGCGTGGCGATCACAAGAGAGGAGGAGGGGGATTCGGTCGGGGTCATCGTGCGCGCGAAGGCAAAAGTGAAGACGGTCTTGCCGCAAGCAAAAAAAGAGCGGCGGATGCTAGCATGCGCCACCGTGGCAACAGGGTGCGCAAAGCGCCATTTTGGCTACCGCTGCAAAGGCATTTTCCGTGAAAAAAACCGACAAAGACTTTCCACTGATCCAGGACATCCGCCTGCTCGGGCGCATTTTGGGCGACGTAATCCGCGAGCAAGAGGGCGTGGCCGCGTTCGAGCTCGTCGAGCAGGTGCGCAAGCTCTCCGTGGCCTTTCGGCGCGATGCCGACCAGGCGGCCGACCAGGCGCTCAAAACCCTGCTCAAATCGCTCACCGGCGACCAGACCGTGAGCGTGATCCGCGCCTTCACTTACTTCAGCCATTTGGCGAACCTCGCCGAAGACCGCCACCATATCCGCCGCCGCGCCGTGCACGAGCGCGCGGGCGAGACGCAGGAGGGCAGCGTCGAAGTGGCGCTCGCGCGCCTGCGCTGGGCCGGCATCGCGCCGCAGACCATCGTTGAAACGCTGGCGCACAGCTATGTCTCACCGGTGCTCACGGCGCACCCGACCGAGGTGCAGCGCAAGAGCATCCTCGACGCCGAGCGCAGCATTGCCCAGCTGCTGAACCAGCGCGACGACATCCTCGCGCGCGCCCAGCTCTACAACAGCGCCAAGGACGCGCTCACGCCGCGCGAACTCGCAGCCAACGAGGCCCAGCTGCGCGCGCGCGTGGCGCAGCTGTGGCAGACGCGCCTGCTGCGCTTCAGCCACCTTACCGTGGCCGACGAGATCGAAAACGCGCTTTCGTACTATGAATCGACCTTTCTGCGCGAAATCCCCAAGATCTACGCCATGCTCGAGGACGCGCTGGGCGAGCTGCCGGTGCACAGCTTTTTGCGCATGGGTCAGTGGATAGGCGGCGACCGCGACGGCAACCCCAACGTCAACGCCGACACCCTGCAGCATGCGCTGCGCCGCCAGGCCGACATGGCGCTGCGCCACTATCTGCGCGAAGTGCACTTTCTGGGCGCCGAGCTGTCCATGTCGGCGCGCCTGGTGCACATCACGCCCGAAATGGCCGCGCTGGCCGCGCGCTCGCCCGACACCAGCGAGCACCGCCAGGACGAGCCCTACCGGCGCGCGCTCACCGGCATCTATGCGCGCCTTGCCGCCACGCTCAAGGAGCTGACCGGCGGCGAGGCCGCGCGCCACGCCGTCGCGCCGCAAAACCCCTACGCGAGCGCCGAGGAACTGCTGGCTGACCTGCGTGTGCTGGAAGCCTCGCTGCGCGCGCACCATGGCGCCGACCTCGCGCGCGAGCGTCTGCACCCTCTGATGCGCGCCGTGCAGGTGTTCGGCTTTCACCTAGCCACGGTCGATTTGCGCCAAAGCTCCGACCAGCACGAGGCCGTGGTGGCCGAGCTGCTTGCCGTGGCGCGCCTGGAGCCGGCCTACGCCGCGCTGGCCGAGGACGCCAAACGTGCGCTGCTGATGCGCCTGCTGAACGACGCGCGCCCGCTGCGCGTGCCCGATGCTGCGTATTCGGCCAGCACGCGCAGCGAACTCGCGATCTTCGAGACCGCGCGCCAGCTGCGCGCCCGCCACGGCCCCGAGGCCATACGCCACTACATCATCAGCCACACCGAAGCGGTGAGCGACCTGCTCGAAGTGCTGCTGCTCGAAAAAGAGGTCGGCCTGCTGCACGGCACCCTGGACGACGCGGCGCGCAATGAGCTCATCGTCGTGCCCTTGTTCGAGACCATTGCCGACCTGCGCAACGCCGTGCCCATCATGCGCGAGTTTTACGCCCTGCCCGGCATCGCCGCCATGGTGCAGCGCAGCGGCGGCGCGCAGGGCGAGCAGGACGTCATGCTCGGCTACTCCGACAGCAACAAGGACGGTGGCATCTTCACGAGCAATTGGGAGCTGTACCGCGCCGAAACCGCGCTCGTGGAGCTGTTCGACCAGCTTGCGCAGTCCTACCGCATCCGCCTGCGCATGTTCCACGGGCGCGGTGGTACCGTGGGGCGCGGCGGCGGGCCGAGCTACGAGGCCATCCTTGCGCAGCCGCCGGGCACGGTGCGCGGGCAGATCCGCCTGACCGAGCAGGGCGAGGTGATCGCCTCCAAATATTCCAACCCCGAAATCGGGCGCCGCAACCTCGAAACCCTGGTCGCCGCCACGCTCGAAGCCACGCTGCTGCAACCCACCAAGCCCGCGACGCCCGCCTTCCATGCCGCGGCAGAGCAGCTCTCGGCGGCCAGTTTTGCCGCGTACCGCGCGCTGGTCTATGAGACGCCGGGCTTTGCCGAGTATTTTTTCCACGCCACGCCGATCCGCGAGATTGCCGAGCTCAACATCGGCTCGCGCCCGGCCTCGCGCAAGCCCTCGCAGCGCATCGAAGACCTGCGCGCGATCCCCTGGACCTTCAGCTGGGGCCAGTGCCGCATCACGCTGCCGGGCTGGTACGGCTTTGGTTCGGGCGTGCAGGCCTTCATCGAGCAAGAAGGCAAAGACCCGAAAACGCAGCTTGCGCTGCTGCGCAAAATGGTCCGCCACTGGCCCTTTTTCCGCACCCTGCTGTCGAACATGGACATGGTGCTGGCCAAGAGCGACCTCGCGCTGGGCGCGCTCTACAGCGAGCTCGTCGCCGACCCGGCACTGCGCGCGCGCGTGTTCAGCGCCATCGAGGCCGAATGGCAGCGCACCACCGACGCGCTGTACCGCATCACGGGCGACAGGCAGCGCCTCGCGCACAACAGCGCGCTCGCGCGTTCGATCCGCTACCGCTTCCCCTACATCGACCCGTTGAACCACCTGCAGGCCGAGCTGCTGCGCCGCTGGCGCGCCGAGCCCGGCGACGAGCGCGTGCACACCGGCATTCATTTGTCCATCAACGGCATTGCGGCGGGCTTGCGCAATACGGGTTGAGCCCAGCTTTTTCCAATAAAAAGGGCCTGCAGTGCAGGCCCAGCAAGCGTAAGCAGCTATCCTTTTTACATGTCTGTGTAGTTCGGCCCGCCGCCGCCTTCGGGCGTGACCCAGACGATGTTCTGCGTCGGGTCCTTGATGTCGCAGGTCTTGCAGTGCACGCAGTTTTGCGCGTTGATCTGCAGGCGCTGGGCGTTGGCGCCCTTGGACTCGTCGGGCACAAATTCGTACACGCCGGCCGGGCAGTAGCGGCTCTCGGGGCCGGCATATTTGGTCAGGTTGATGTCCACGGGCACGCTCGGGTCTTTGAGCGTGAGGTGCGAGGGCTGGTTCTCCGCGTGGTTGGTGTTGCTCAGGAACACGCTGGAGAGTCGGTCGAAGGTGAGCTTGCCGTCCGGCTTGGGGTACTCGATGGGAGTGCACTCGGCCGCGGGCTTGAGGTAGGCGTGGTCGGGCTTTTCACGGTGCAGCGTCCAGGGAATGTGGCCGCGCAGCACGAACTGCTCGAAGCCGTTCATCAGCGTGGCCGTGGTCAGGCCGTGCTTGAACCAGTTCTTGAAGTTGCGGTCTTTGTTGAGCTCGGTGTGCAGCCAGCTTTCGTCGAAGGCCTTGGGGTAGGCCGTGAGTTCGTCGTGCTGGCGGCCGGCCACGAGGGCGTCGTAGGCTGCTTCGGCCGCGAGCATGCCGGTCTTGATTGCGGCGTGGCTGCCCTTGATGCGGCTGACGTTGAGGTAGCCCGCGTCGCAACCCACCAGCGCGCCACCCGGGAAGACCGTCTTGGGCAGCGAATTGATGCCGCTTGCGTTGATGGCGCGCGCGCCGTAGCTCAGGCGCTTGCCGGGCTGGATGCCTTTGGATTCGTCGCCTTCGAGGTACCAGCGGATGTTGGGGTGCGTCTTCCAGCGCTGGAATTCCTCGAACGGGCTCAGGTAAGGGTTGGTGTAGCCCAGGCCCGTGACGAAGCCCAGCGCGACCTTGTTGTCCTCCATGTGGTAGAGGAAAGCGCCGCCGTATGTTTTGCTGTCCATGGGCCAGCCCGCGGTGTGCATGACGAAGCCCGGCTTGTGGCGGGCGGGGTCGATTTCCCACAGCTCCTTGATGCCTATGCCGAAGCTCTGCGGGTCGCAGCCCGCGTCGAGCGCATAGCGTGCGATCAGCTGTTTGCCCAGGTGGCCGCGCGCGCCTTCGGCGAAGATGGTGTATTTGGCGTGCAGTTCCATGCCGAGCTGGAAGTCGGGCGTGGGCTCGCCGTCCTTGCCTATGCCCATGTTGCCCGTGGCCACGCCTTTGACTTTGCCGTCTTCGGTATAGAGCACTTCAGCTGCCGCAAAACCCGGGAAGATCTCCACGCCCAGCCCTTCGGCCTGCTGCGCGAGCCAGCGCGTGACGTTGCCCAGGCTGATGATGTAGTTGCCGTGGTTGTGCGCAAACGGCGGCAGGAACATGTTGGGCACGCGAAACGAGGACTTTTCGCCCAGAAAGACGTAGGCGTCGTCGGTCACGGGCTGGTTCAGCGGTGCGCCCAGTTCTTTCCAGTTGGGGAACAGCTCGGTCAGGGCCCGCGGGTCCATGATCGCGCCCGAGAGGATGTGTGCGCCGGGCTCGGAGCCCTTTTCAAGCACGACCACCGAGACGTCGGTGCCTTTTTCGGCGGCCAGCTGCTTGAGGCGGATCGCTGTGGACAGGCCCGCCGGGCCACCGCCCACGATCACCACGTCGTATTCCATGGCTTCGCGCGGGCCATACTGGGCGAGGATTTCTTCGTTCGTCATTTGTTTTGCGGGGCGTTGAAAGGGTTGCAAAACCAGGCGCGCAGGTGCGCCAAGGGAAAGGGGGGAGGCAGAAAAGGCCGCCATTGTATGCCCAGCGGCCATGTGCTGAACAAACGTTTGGTTAGTTTGCTGCGTGTGTGTGCCATCTTTTACGTCGCAAGGCCCGCAGCCTTGGGCAGCAGCAGCCCCTGGGTTTCGATGAAGGCCACCACCTCGGCCAGCCCCGCGAGGGTTTTGAGGTTGGTGAAGACGTAGGGCTTGAGCCCCTGCGCGCTGCGGCGCATGCGCTCGGTGTCGGCCTGCATCACGGCCAGGCTCGCGCCCACATGCGGGGCCAGGTCGGTTTTGTTGATCACGAGCAGGTCGCTCTTGGTGATGCCGGGGCCGCCTTTGCGCGGGATTTTCTCGCCCGCGGCGACGTCGATCACGTAGATCGTGAGGTCGGAGAGCTCGGGGCTGAAGGTGGCCGCGAGGTTGTCGCCGCCGCTTTCGACGAAGACCACGTCGGCATCGGGAAAGGTGCCGAGCATGCGGTCTATGGCTTCGAGGTTGATCGAGGCGTCTTCGCGGATCGCGGTGTGCGGGCAGCCGCCGGTTTCCACGCCCAGGATGCGCTCGGGCGGCAGCGCGCCGCTCGCGGTGAGCAGGCGCTGGTCTTCCTTGGTGTAGATGTCGTTGGTGATGGCCACGAGCTCGTAGCGCGTGCGCATGGCTTTGCACAGCATTTCGAGCAGCGTGGTCTTGCCCGAGCCCACGGGGCCGCCTATGCCGATGCGCAGCGGCGGGAGTTTTTTGGTGCGGCCGGGGATGTGGTGCAGTGCGGTCATGAGCGGAAAAGGCGTGAATACTGGGTTTCATGCTGCGCCGAGAGGATGGCGAGCATGGGTGTGAAGGCCTGGCGTGCGCCGTCGGGCAGCGCGGCGGCGTGGGCTGCGGCGTCGGGGATCGCGGCGGCCAGGCGCGCCAGGACGCGCTGGCCCGCGCTTTGCCCCAGCGGCATGGACTTGAGCGCGGCCTGCACCATGTTCTCGGCCCAGCCGAAGGCGTAGGCGCACAGAATCTCGCGCACCGGCGCCTGCGTGCGCGCCGCGGCCAGCGCAAAGGCCACGGGGTAGCTGGGCGGCAGCTGGGCCAGTGCGGCTATTTGTTCTGTAATGTGCGGCGGCGTGGTCTCGGTCGGGTGCTGGTTGCGCAGCCATTCGCTGAGCGAGCGGCCCATCTGCTCGGTTTGCAGGCGCAGCTCGCTGCTTTCCCGCGTGTGCAGCACCCAGTCGTTGAGGGCGCGCACCTGCGCCAGGTCGCCGCGCCGCCACGCGCCCACGGCGCGCGCGAGCACGGCCAGGTCGCCGCGCGCCTGGCCCAGGTGCAGCTGGTCGAGCAGCCAGTCGCCCACGGCGGCCTCGTCAGGCAGCAGGCCGTGCTCGACGGCGCTCTCGAGGCCCTCCGAATACGAAAAGCCGCCTACGGGCAGCCCGGGCGAGGCCAGCCAGATCAGCTGCAGCAGGCTCGCGGCCGGCAAAGGGGCGGGGCGCTGGCGCAGCCGGCGCGGGGTATGTGGCTGGAGGTGCGGCGGGGTGGGCGACGGGACAGGCTCAGTGTGCATGGCCGTCGTTGGCGTGGGCTGCGCCGTGATTCTGGCCGTGGCCGTGGGAATGGGCGTGGTCATGGCCATGCGCGTGGTCGTGGGAATGGGCGTGCCCCGCAGCGTGCGCGGCGCCGTGGCCATAAGCGCCGGCTTCAGGCTCGAAGGCTTCGCTGCGCTCTTGCACGATCAGGTGCATGGCGCGCAGCATGTCGGCCAGCACCGGGTCGGGCTCGATCTGCAGGTAGTCGGGCCGCAGTTCGATGGGCACGTGGCGGTTGCCCAGGTGGTAGGCGGCGCGCAGCAGGTCGAAAGGTGTGCCGTGCGCAGGGCAGGGCGTGATGCGCAACACCGGCTGCGGCGCGGCCAGCACGCGCACGAGCGAGCCATCTTCGGCCACCAGCACGTCGCCGCCGCGCACCACGCTGCCGCGTGGCAAAAACACCGCGAGCGCGCGGCCCGCAGAGTCGGTCGCGGCAAAGCGGCTTTTCTGGCGCACGCCCCAGTCGAGCGCGACGCTCGCAGCGCGGCGCAGCAGCACGGGGGCCAGGCCTTGGCCTTGGGGGAGCAGGCGGGAGACGGTGAGCATGGTGGGTGGAGCAGTGCAGTGAGTTGGGACGACGGCCCGTCGATGCGGCTGTGCAGCTTGGATCATAGTCCGCATACCATGCCAATTGCGTACAATGAAGCTGTACGTAAAAAAGGGGGCATGATGACCATAGAAACCACTTACAGCCAGGCCCGTGGGCAGTTCAAGGCGCTGATGGATCGCGCGCTGCAAGACCGCGAAATCGTGCTGGTGCGCCGCCGTTCGGGCGATGCCGTGGCGATGATTGCCGCAGACGAGTTGCAAAGCCTGATGGAGACGGCGCATCTGCTGCGTTCGCCCAAAAACGCGCAACGCCTGCTCGATGCCCTCGCGCGGGCACGCGCGGGTGACGTGGCGCCGACGAGCGTGCAAGCCTTGGAGCAGCAGTTTGGCCTCCAAAACTGAGCCGGAGCGTGTCGCGGTATTTCAGCCCGAGTTCCTCGAAGACCTCAGCTATTGGGTCACCACGGAGCGCCGCACCGCCAAGCGCTTGCTGGAGCTCGTCAAAGCCACGCTGCGCGATCCTTTCGCGGGCATAGGCAAGCCAGAACCTTTGAAGTACCTGGGTTCGGACGTCTGGTCGCGCCGCATCACGCAGGAGCACCGCTGCGTGTATCTGGTGAAGGCCGACAGGATCGAATTTCTGCAAGGGCGCTACCACTATTGATGCTTGGCGTGCGCGTGCCTGGAGGCGCGGCAGCTCAAAACAAAAAATACCGCTGCGCCAGCGGCAGGCTGTGCGCGGGCTCGCAGGTGAGTAGCTGGCCGTCGGCGCGCACGGCGTAGGTTTGGGCATCGACCTCCATGCGTGGGGTGCAGGCGTTGTGCACCATGTGCGCCTTGCGCAGCCCGCGGATGCCGCGCACGGCCACGAGCGGCTTGGCAAGGCCGTAGCGTGCGCCTATGCCGGCGGCGAGCGCGGCCTGCGAGACGAAGGTGAGCGAGCTGCGCGCGAGCGCGCCGCCCAAGGCGCCGAACATGGGGCGGTAGTGCACGGGCTGCGGCGTGGGGATGGAGGCGTTGGGGTCGCCCATGGCGGCCATGGCGATGCTGCCGCCCTTGAGCACGAGCGCGGGCTTGACGCCGAAGAAGATGGGCTTCCAGACCACCAGGTCGGCCCATTTGCCGGCTTCGACGGAGCCGACTTCGTGCGCCATGCCGTGCGCGAGCGCCGGGTTGATGGTGTATTTGGCGAGATAGCGCTTGACGCGGAAGTTGTCGTTGCGTGCATCGCGTTCGACGGGCTCGGCGCGCTCGGGCGGCGGCGCGAGCCAGCCGCGCTGCTGCTTCATCTTGTGCGCGGTCTGCCAGGTGCGCAGGATGACTTCGCCCACGCGGCCCATGGCCTGGCTGTCGCTGCTCATCATGCTGATGGCGCCCAGGTCGTGCAGGATGTCCTCGGCGGCGATGGTTTCCTTGCGAATGCGGCTCTCGGCAAAGGCCAGGTCTTCGGCGATGGCCGGGTCGAGGTGGTGGCAGACCATGAGCATGTCCACGTGCTCGTCGAGCGTGTTCACGGTGTAGGGGCGCGTGGGGTTGGTCGAGGAGGGCAGCACGTTGGCCTCGCCCACCACTTTCAGGATGTCGGGCGCGTGGCCGCCGCCCGCGCCTTCGGTGTGAAAGGTGTGGATGGTGCGGCCCTTGAACGCGGCCACGGTGTCTTCGACAAAGCCGCTTTCGTTGAGCGTGTCGGTGTGGATCGCGACTTGCGTGTCGGTTTCCTCGGCCACGCCCAGGCAGCAGTCTATGGCCGCGGGCGTGGTGCCCCAGTCTTCGTGCAGCTTCAAGCCGATCGCGCCTGCATCGATCTGCTCGCGCAGCGCGCCGGGCAGGCTCGCGTTGCCTTTGCCCAGAAAGCCCAGGTTCATCGGCAGGGCGTCGGCTGCCTGCAGCATGCGCTCGATGTGCCAGGGGCCGGGCGTGCAGGTGGTGGCAAAAGTGCCCGTGGCCGGGCCCGTGCCGCCGCCCACCATGGTGGTGATGCCGCTGGCGAGCGCCTCTTCGACCTGCTGCGGGCAGATGAAGTGGATGTGGCTGTCCATGCCGCCCGCGGTGACGATGCAGCCCTCGCAGGCGATGATTTCGGTGCCCGGGCCGATGACGATGTCCACGCCCGGCTGCACGTCGGGGTTGCCGGCCTTGCCTATGGCCGCGATGCGCCCGCCGCGCAGGCCGATGTCGGCCTTGACGATGCCCCAGTGGTCGAGGATGAGCGCGTTGGTCAGCACCGTGTCCACGGCGCCGCCGGCCTCGGGGCCGCGGCCCGCGCCGGCGCGTGTGCGCTGGCTTTGCGCCATGCCGTCGCGGATGGTCTTGCCGCCGCCGAACTTGACCTCTTCGCCGTAGCCGCCCGCGCGCAGCGTGTAGTCGGCCTCGACTTCGACGATCAGGTCGGTGTCGGCCAGGCGCAGGCGGTCGCCCACGGTGGGGCCGAACATCTCGGCATACGCGCGTCGCTCCAGGGTGGCCATGGGGTTTGCTCCGTAATGTGCTTATGTTTTGATAGCTGCTTGTGCTTGTCTATTCTTGGCAAAGTGCTGATTTGGCTTGAAATTGTGGGCGCTCACAGCGCCCCTTGCACCAGGCCGCGAAAGCCATACACCTGACGCGCGCCCGCGTATTCGACGAGCTCCACGGTGCGCTGCTGGCCCGGCTCGAAGCGCACCGCCGTGCCGCTCGCGATGTTCAGCCGCATGCCGCGCGCGGCGGCGCGGTCGAACTGCAGCGCGGCGTTGGTTTCGGCAAAGTGGTAGTGCGAGCCCACCTGGATGGGCCGGTCGCCCGCGTTGCGCACCACCACGGTGCATGTGCGCCGGCCGGGGTTGAGCACGTGTTCGCCAGGGGCGGGGAGGATTTCGCCGGGGATCATGTGCGCTCCTGCGTCCGGGTTCACTTGCGGGCTCACTTGCCCCCACGGTGCCACCACAGCGCCGCACCGACCACGAGTGCCAGCGCCACGAAGCCCCACACGTCGGTGGCGTGCCAATGGGGGCCGAACAGGCCGTGGCCTTCATGGGCAAAAGCGGCCCCAGCGCTTGCCAGAGCAGCGCAAGCAGCTATCGATTTGGGAGTTTTGTGCAAAGACATGGCGGTCTTTCGAGGTGGGCTGGCGAGGCTTCAGAGGATGGGCTGGTGCACCGTGACGAGCTTGGTGCCGTCAGGGAAGGTGGCTTCGACCTGGATGTCGGGGATCATCTCGGCGATGCCGTCCATGACGTCCGCGCGCGTCAGCAGGCCGCGGCCCTCGCTCATGAGCTGGGCCACGGTCTTGCCGTCGCGCGCACCTTCCATCACGGCGGCGCTGATGTAGGCCACGGCCTCGGGGTAGTTGAGTTTGAGGCCACGCGCCTTGCGCCGCTCGGCCAGCAAGGCGGCGGTGAAGAGCAGCAGCTTGTCTTTTTCGCGCGGGGTGAGTTCCATGGTCGAGGTTCGCGGCCTGCGAGGCCAATACCGGTGGGGCAGGTGTCGTTCTGTTGCAATTCCAGCAAGCGGCGTGCCCGGCACAGTTGCGAAGGGTCGCCGGAGTGTGGGGCGAGCATGGTTTTGATGCCGCGGCCTTTTGCGTTGCTCGGAGCCGCAGACGCGACGATGCGGTTGCGCTTCATGCCGATGCGGGATACGCAGGCATTGCCCGGTGGATGCACTGCGGCGGTGATTTTTGGTGGGCAAGTGCTTGGATATGCCCAAATTTGGTGCAGAGTCCAGGGTGTTTGCGGGATGGAGAAACACGATCAAGTGTGCGGCGTCGTTCATCCGCCGTCCCTTGAACGCACGGGGCCAGATAGCGGAGTGCTTTTCTGGCGGAAGCGGTGAGATTCGAACTCACGAACGGTTGCCCGTTGCCGGTTTTCAAGACCGGTGCAATCGACCACTCTGCCACGCTTCCTTGCTGTTCCATCGGCCACTCGCCCATGGAGTGAGTGAGGCGGCGATTCTACTGTGCCCGGGTGGGTGGGCAGGCCGCAGGGACAGCCGATCTGCCCGACAATCGGTGCCATGAACAACACTGCCGTTTTGCAATTGCCCGTCTCCCCGGATGTGAACGATCCGCGGCCCTTGATCATCTACCACGGGCGGCGCTGCCCCGATGGCTTTGCGGCGGCGCTTGCGGCCTGGCGGTTTTATGGCGCGCGGGCCGAGTTTCTGGGGCTCGATCATGGGGATGTGCGCTCGGTGCAGGACTTGCCGCCTCTCGAGGGGCGCGCCGTCTATGTGCTCGATTTTGCGTTTGCGCCTGAGCTGATCGCGGCGATCGAGGAGCGCGCGGCGCGGCTTGTCTTGCTCGACCACCACAAGAGCGCCGCCGAGCAGCTGCGCGGCTATGTGTGCCGCTGCGGCGTGCTGCATTTTGATCTGCACAAGTCCGGCGCACGCCTGGCGTGGGAGTTTTTCCAGCCACAGGTGCCCGTGCCGGCGCTGGTGCGCTACATCGAGGATCGCGACATCTGGAAGTGGGAGTTTCCCGAGAGCGCGGCCTTTCTTGCGGCGCTCGACCTCGAGCCGCAGGACTTTGCACGCTGGCAGGAGATTGCCGCGTTTACGCCCGAGCAGATCGCGGCCTTCACGGCGCGCGGTGCTGCCATGGACGAAAAATTCCGCAAGCTCGCAGCCGACCTGGCCGAGGGCGCGCAGCCGCTGGTGTTCAACGGCATCGCGGGGCTGATGGTGAACGCGCCCGGCATGTTCCACAGCCTCGTGGGCGACATGCTGTCGGCGCGCTCGCAGACTTTTGCGCTGCTGTGGAGCGCGGGCGACAAGGGCGTGAAGGTGGGCTTGCGTTCGCAGCGCAACTTCGACTGCATCCCGCTGGCCGAGAGCATGGGCGGCGGCGGCCACGCGCAGGCTTGCGGCTTTCGCATGGGCGTGGAGCGGCTGCCGGAGTTGCTCAGCGGGCGTTTCGAGGCCAAGTCCATTACGGGTTGAAATCAGCGCTGCGTCACCGAAATGGGTTGGCGCAGCGCTTGGTGGGTTGCCTCGTCACGCGCCAGGGCGGAACCTCTGCGCTGGATACCGCTCTCATTAGCCTCAATGGTTTTTCGTTCGTCCAATCGCCTACCGAGGACACAAGAAAGAAGGTTCACGATGTTCCCGACACTTTGGAAAAAGTTTTCCGCCCTGGCCCTGGTGGCCGTGTTCGCTGGCGCTGGCGCCGGTTTGTTCGTGCCGGTGAACGCGGCGCAGGCGCAGCCGGGGGCGGCAGTGCGCGCCTTGCCGGACTTCACCGATCTGGTCGAGCAGGTAGGCCCGTCGGTGGTCAACATCCGCACCTTGGAGCGGGTGTCGCCGGGGTCGAACGTGGCCATGGAGGGCATGGACGAGGACATGCTCGAATTTTTGCGCCGCTTCGGCTTTCCGGTCCCGAACGCGCCGCGCCAGCAAAAGCCGCAGCGCCCGCAGCCGCAGGAAGAACAGCCCGTGGGCCTGGGCTCGGGCTTCATCCTGACTTCGGACGGCTACGTGATGACGAACGCGCACGTGGTCGAGGGCGCGGACGAGGTCATCGTCACGCTGACCGACAAGCGCGAGTTCAAGGCCAGGATCATCGGCAGCGACAAGCGCACCGACGTCGCCCTGGTCAAGATCAACGCCACGGGCCTGCCGGCGGTGAAGATCGGTGACGTGGGCCGTATCAAGGTCGGCGAGTGGGTGATCGCGATCGGCTCGCCCTTCGGGCTCGAAAACTCGGTCACCGCCGGCATCGTGAGCGCCAAGCAGCGCGACACGGGCGACTATGTGCCCTTCATCCAGACCGACGTGGCCATCAATCCCGGCAATTCGGGCGGGCCGCTCATCAACATGCGCGGCGAGGTCGTGGGCATCAACAGCCAGATTTATTCGCGCTCGGGCGGCTACATGGGCATTTCGTTTGCCATCCCGATCGACGAGGCCATGCGCGTGAGCGAGCAGCTGCGCGCCACGGGGCGCGTGATCCGCGGACGCATTGGCGTGCAGATCGGGCCGGTGTCCAAGGACGTGGCCGAGTCGATAGGTTTGGGCAAGCCCATGGGTGCGCTGGTCACGGGTGTGGAAGCAGGCTCGCCCGCGGACAAGGCCGGTATGGAGCCGGGCGACATCATCACGCGCTTCGATGGCAAGGTGATCGATAAAGTCAGCGACCTGCCGCGCCTCGTGGGCAGCACCAAGCCGGGCACGCGCAGCACGATCACAGTGTTCCGCCGCGGCAAGACCAGGGACTTGTCCGTGCTCGTGGCCGAGGTCGAGCCCGACGAGCCCGTGGCCAAGGCGGGCGAGCGCGAAGACAAGCCTTCGTCCGCGGCGCAGCAACTGGGCCTTGCGGTACGACCGCTGACCGAGGCGCAGAAAAAGGAACTCAAGCTGCGTGGCGGCGTGCTCGTGACCCAGGCCGTGGGCCCGGCGGCGCGCGCGGGCTTGCGCGAGGGCGACATCATCCTGGCGCTCGCCAACGTCGAGATTGCGAGCGTGAAGGACTTCGAGGCTGCGCTCGCGCGTGCCGACAAAGGCAAGCCGCTGAACGTGCTGTTCCGCCGCGGCGAGTGGGTGCAATACACCTTGATCCGCCCGGCGAAGTGAGTCAGGAGCACCGGGCCGGCGCCTTTGGGCCGTAGATTGCCGGGCTGGGGTGTCGGGCTGGGGCGCTGCTGGCCTAAAATGCGGCGCCTCTCATAAAAAGGGGCAGTTCAGGGCGCGCCGCACCGGACGCGCCTTTTTTCTTGCATTTCTCGATGAACCACATTCGCAATTTTTCCATCATCGCGCACATAGACCACGGCAAATCGACGCTGGCCGACCGGCTGATTTCGCGCTGCGGCGGCCTGTCCGAGCGCGAGATGAGCGAGCAGGTGCTCGATTCGATGGACATCGAAAAAGAGCGCGGCATCACCATCAAGGCGCAGACCGCGGCGCTGCAATACCAGGCGCGCGACGGGCAGCTCTATCAGCTGAACCTGATCGACACGCCCGGCCATGTGGACTTTTCCTATGAGGTGAGCCGCTCGCTCTCGGCCTGCGAGGGCGCGCTGCTGGTCGTCGATGCCTCGCAGGGTGTGGAGGCGCAGACCGTGGCCAACTGCTACACCGCGCTCGACTTGGGCGTGGAAGTGCTGCCCGTGCTCAACAAGATGGACCTGCCGCAGGCCGACCCCGAGCGCGCCAAGGAAGAGATCGAGGATGTGATCGGCATAGACGCCTCCGAGGCCATTCCGTGCTCGGCCAAGACCGGCATGGGCATAGACGAGATTCTCGAAGCCATCATCGCCAAGGTGCCGCCGCCGCGCGGCAAACCCGATGGCCCGCTGCGCGCGATGATCATCGACAGCTGGTTCGACAGCTACGTGGGCGTGGTGATGCTCGTGCGCGTGGTCGATGGCGAGCTCAAAAAGGGCGAGCGCATCAAGCTCATGGCCACGGGCGCGGTGTACGAGGCGAACAGCCTGGGCGTGTTCACGCCCGCGAACCAGCCGCGCGAGGCGCTCAAGGCCGGTGAGGTGGGCTACGTGATCGCGGGCATCAAGGAGCTCAAGGCCGCGCGCGTGGGCGACACCATCACGCTCGAAAAAAAGCTGCCCAACAACGCCGGCCCGGCCGAGCAGCCGCTGCCGGGCTTCAAAGAGGTCAAGCCGCAGGTGTTCGCGGGCCTGTACCCGACCGAGGCGTCCGAATACGACGCGCTGCGCGATGCGCTCGAAAAGCTGCAGCTCAACGACGCCGCGCTGCAGTACGAGCCCGAGGTGTCGCAGGCGCTGGGTTTTGGCTTTCGCTGCGGTTTTCTGGGCCTGCTGCACATGGAGATCGTGCAGGAGCGCCTCGAGCGCGAGTTCGACCAGGACCTCATCACCACCGCGCCCAGCGTGGTCTATCAGGTGGTGCGGGGCGACGGTGAAGTCCTCATGGTCGAGAACCCCTCGAAAATGCCCGAGCAGGGCCAGATCCGCGAAATCCGCGAGCCCATCGTCACCGTGCACCTGTACATGCCGCAGGACTACGTGGGGCCCGTGATGACGCTCGCGAACCAAAAGCGCGGCGTGCAGATCAACATGGCTTACCACGGCCGCCAGGTGATGCTGACCTACGAGATGCCGCTGGGCGAGATCGTGCTCGACTTCTTCGACAAGCTCAAATCCGTGAGCCGCGGCTACGCGAGCATGGACTACGAGTTCAAGGAATACCGGCCCTCGGACGTGGTCAAGGTCGACATCCTGCTCAACGGCGAGCGCGTCGATGCGCTCTCCATCATCGTGCACCGCTCGCAGGCGCAGTTCCGCGGGCGCGCCGTGGTGGCGAAGATGCGCGAGATCATCAGCCGCCAGCAGTTCGACGTGGCCATCCAGGCGGCCATTGGCACGAACATCATCGCGCGCGAAACCGTCAAGGCGCTGCGCAAGAACGTGCTGGCAAAATGCTACGGCGGCGACATCACGCGCAAGCGCAAGCTTCTCGAGAAACAAAAAGCAGGCAAGAAACGCATGAAACAGATCGGATCGGTAGAAGTGCCCCAAGAGGCTTTCCTGGCCATTTTGCAGGTGGAAGACTGATGCCGTTCATGCAAACACTCACCGCCCTCGTGCTCGCGGCCTTTGCCGGCTACATCGGCGCCTGGTACTTCGGCGCCCTGGAGGGCGACTTCGAGCTGCTGCTCTTCCTGGCCACGGTGCTCACGGCGGCGTACTGGCTGGCCGAGCGCTTTTACTTTCTGCCGCGCCGCCGCCGCGCCGCGCAGGCCGTCGCCGCTGCTGCCGCGCAGCGCCGTGCCGAGCTCGACCGCCTGGGCATCGAAAAGGTGGATATCGAGGTCGAGGAAACCCAGCGCAAGCTGCTGCGCCAGCCTTGGTGGCTCGACTGGACGGCGGGGCTGTTTCCGGTCATCGCGGTGGTGTTTTTGCTGCGCTCGTTTTTGTTCGAGCCCTTCAAGATTCCCTCGGGCTCGATGATCCCGACGCTGCTCGTGGGCGATCTGATTCTGGTCAACAAATACACCTACGGCGTGCGCCTGCCCGTGGCGCACACGCGCCTCACGCGGGGCACGGCGCCGCAGCGCGGCGACGTGATGGTGTTCCGCTACCCGCCCAAGCCCAGCCTGGCGTACATCAAGCGCGTGGTCGGTGTGCCGGGTGACGAGGTGGCGTACCTGAACAAGCGCCTGACCATCAACGGTCAGCCCATCAAGACCGCGCCGCTGCCCGATTTTTTCGACGCGGATGCGATGCGCTACTTTCCGCAGTTCGAGGAACAGTTGGGCGCGCGCCCGCACCGCCTGCTCAACAACCCCGAGGTGCCGGCCTTCGTGCAGGGCGCGAGCCAGTTTGCCTACCGTGACAACTGCCGCTACAGCATCGAGGGCGTGGTCTGCAAGGTGCCCGCCGGGCATTACTTCATGATGGGTGACAACCGCGATAATTCGCTCGATTCGCGCTACTGGGGCTTCGTGCCCGAGGCGAACATCGTGGGCAAGGCCGTGCTCATCTGGATGAACTTCAGCAGCCCCAAGCGCATAGGCGCATTTGATTGACCGACTTGCACACATTGACATGAAGGGAAGGTGTATGAAATTGCATAGCGCCCAGCGCCCGTACCGCCAGCGTGGAATCACTTTTTTTGGTTTGATCGTGCTGGTGCTGTTCATCGTCGTGGCGTTTGCCATCGGCAGCCAGTCGGTGCCCATCTTCCTCGAATACGTGGCGGCCAAGAAGGCGATCGAAAAAGCCAGGAACGAAGGCACGGTGGCGGGCGTGCGCGCGGCCTTCGACCGGGCCGCTGCGATCGACGACATCAACGCCATCAAGGGCTCGGACCTCGAAATCACCAAGGTCGATGACAAGGTGAAGGTGTCGTTCAAGTATTCGCGTGAAATCCACATAGCTGGGCCGGCGTACCTGGTGTACCGCTTCGAAGCGCAAACCCGACCCTCGGCAGGGGAGTGACAGAGCGCAGTGCAAGCTTCTCTCGCCGAGTTGCAGCAGCGCCTGCAGCATGTGTTTGCCGACCCGCGCCTGCTGCAGCGCGCGGTCACGCACCGCAGTTTTTCGTCCGACCACAACGAGCGCCTCGAGTTCCTGGGCGATTCGGTGCTCAATCTGGCCGTCTCCAGCCTGCTGTACGAGCGCCTGGCGCGCCTGCCCGAGGGCGACCTCTCGCGCGTGCGCGCCAACCTCGTGCGCCAGGAGACGCTGCACCAGATCGCGCTGCGCCTGCGCCTGCCCGAGGTGCTGCGCCTGGGCGAGGGCGAGCTCAAGTCCGGCGGGCTGCGGCGCCCTTCGATCCTGGCCGATGCGCTCGAGGCGCTGATTGGCGCCGTGTACCTCGACGCCGGCTACGAGCGTGCGCAGGTGCTGGTGCGGCGCCTGTACGAGGGCGTGGAGATCACGCCGCAGATGCAGGCGGCCGCCAAGGACGCCAAGACTGCCTTGCAGGAGTGGCTGCAGGGCCGCAAAATGAACGTGCCGCTCTACGAAGTGGTGGGCACGGCGGGCGCCGCGCACCGCCAGAGTTTCGAGGTGGAATGCCGCATTGCGGCGCTGGACCTGCGCGCGCGCGGCAGCGGCGCTTCGCGCCGCGCCGCAGAGCAGGCCGCGGCGGCGGCCATGCTGCAGACGCTGAAAGCGAAAAAACCATGAAAGATGCTTCATCAAAGATAGCTGCTCACGCTGATGGTGCGGGCGCTAGAAGCCAAAAAGACCCTGAAAAACCGGCGCAAACGCAGGCTGAGCTCGACGCCATGCTCGCCGCTGCGCTGCACGGCAAGGCGCAGGATGCCGCCGAGCCCCCGCCCGCCACGCAGGAGCCGCCGGACGCAGCGCCGGGCGCGCCGTTGCATTTGGAAAGCGCCGCGGATGCCGCCCCAGGCCGCCAGCGCTGCGGCCTGATCGCCATCGTCGGCAAGCCCAACGTGGGTAAGTCCACGCTGCTCAACGCGCTCGTGGGCCAGAAGGTCAGCATCACCAGCCGCAAGGCGCAGACCACGCGCCACCGCATCACGGGCATACGCACGCTGGCCGACGGGCAGGGCGGCGGCACGCAGTTCGTGTTCGTGGATACGCCGGGCTTTCAGACGCGCCACGCCACGGCACTCAACAAGTCGCTCAACAAAACCGTGCTCGGCGCGATCGGCGACGTGGACCTGATTTTGTTCGTGGTCGAGGCGGGCAACTTCACGCTGGCCGACGCCAAGGTGTTGTCGCTGCTGCAGCCCGGCATTCCCGTGCTGCTCGTGGCCAACAAGCTCGATTTGGTGCAGCGCCGCGCCGAGATCGCGCCCTGGCTGCGCAGCATGCAGGAGCGCCACCCGTTCGCTGAATTCGTGCCCATGTCGGCCAAGAACAAGGGTGAAATCGAACGCCTGCTCGGCATCTGCGCGCGCTACCTGCCAGAGCAGTCCTGGTGGTACGCCGAAGACGAACTCACCGACCGCAGCGAAAAGTTCCTCGCGGGCGAGATCGTGCGCGAAAAGCTGTTTCGCTTCACGGGCGACGAGCTGCCCTACACCTCCACGGTGCTCATCGACAAGTTCGACGAGGAGCAAAGCCGCCAGCACGCGCGCATGCTGCGCATCGCCGCGACCATCGTCGTCGAGCGCGAGAGCCACAAGGCCATGGTCATTGGCGAAAAGGGCGAGCGCCTCAAGCGCATAGGCACCGAGGCGCGCCAGGAGCTCGAAAAGCTTCTCGGCGCCAAGGTGTTCCTCGAACTCTGGGTCAAGGTGCGTTCGGGCTGGGCCGACGACGAGGCGCGCGTGCGCTCGTTCGGCTACGAATGAATGCTCCCGGGCGCTTTGTTTTTTCACGGCCTTTTCGTCGTTTCCCTGCGCTGAAGTCGTTGTGGTCACGCGCATCAGCCATGAACCGGCCTTCGTGCTGCACAGCTACGCCTGGAGCGAATCGAGCCTGATCGTCGAAGCCTTTTGCCGCCACCAGGGCCGCGTGGCGCTGGTGGCCAAGGGCGCCAAAAAGCCCAGCTCCAACTTTCGCCCCGTGCTGCTGCCGCTGCAGCCGCTGCAGCTCAGCTACACCCCCGCGGCAAACGCCGACGCCGACTTGCACACGCTCAAGGGCGCCGAATGGCAGGGCGGGCACGTGATGCCCACGGGCGACGCGCTGCTCGCGGGCCTGTACCTCAACGAGCTGCTGCTGCGCCTGCTCGCGCGCGCCGACCCGCACCCGGTGCTGTTCGACGCCTACGCGGGCACCGTGGCCGTGCTTGCCACGGCGCAAGGCGAGGCGCTCGAACCGGTGCTGCGCAGCTTCGAGCTGCTGCTGCTGCGTGAAATCGGCCTGCTGCCCAGCCTGGACGTGCAGACACTCACGCTGCAGCCGCTGCAGCTGCAAGAGCGCTACGCTCTGGTGCCCGAAGGCGGCCTGCGTATGGCCGGCGCGCAGGAGCGCGCGAGCCTTGCGGGCGCGCAGTGGCTGGTGCTGCAGCGCGCGCTCGACGAACCTACGCCGCGCGCGCGCTTTGCCGCCACCTTGCGCGCCTGCGCCGACATGGCGGGCGAGCTCAAAGTCCAGCTGCGCACGCTGCTGCAATACCATTGCGGCCAGCCGCCCCTGCGCACGCGCCAGCTGCTGCGCGACTTGCAGGCGCTGTGAGCGCTTCGAGCGTAGTCACCCTTTCCGTCCTTCGCTGTTCCGTCCACCCGTTTTCGCTCCCTCGACTTGCCTTCCATGCCTTCTGCCGCCGCACTGCCGCACACCGCCTTGTCGGTCAACGTCAACAAAGTCGCCCTGCTGCGCAACACGCGCCATCTGGGCATCCCGAGCGTCACGCGCGCGGCCCAGCTGTGCCTGCAGGCCGGCGCGCACGGCATCACCGTGCACCCGCGCCCCGACGGGCGCCACATCCGCGCGCACGACGTGTACGAGCTTGCGGCGCTGCTGCGCGACTGGCCCGGGCGCGAGTTCAACATCGAGGGCAACCCCACGCAGAACCTGATGGACTTCATCCGCAGCGTGCGCCCCAGCCAGGCCACCTTCGTGCCCGACAGCGAAGACCAGTTCACGAGCGACCACGGCTGGAGCTTGCCGCAGGACGCCGCGCGGCTCGCGCCGCTCGTGGCCGAGTGCCGCGACCTGGGCGTGCGCGTGAGCCTGTTCATGGACCCGGTGCCGCAGGCCATGGCCGCGGCGCGTGCCGTGGGCGCCGACCGCGTCGAGCTCTACACCGAGCCCTACGCCGCCGCCTGGAACGACCCCGCCGCGCGCGCGCAGCAACTCGCGCGCTACCGCGCCGCCGCCGAGGCCGCGCACGCCGCCGGGCTGCAGGTGAACGCAGGCCACGACCTGAACCGCGACAACCTCGGCGACTTTCTGCGCGCAGTGCCCGGCGTGGCCGAAGTCTCCATAGGGCATGCGCTGATCGCCGACGCGCTCGAACTCGGCTACGGCGCCACGGTGCAGGCCTATCTGCGCTGCATGGACACGGCGCACGGCCGCAGCGCCTGATCCTGCGGCAGATTGCGTTGGGGCGTATTTTTTACGTAAATCTCGTGACGTTTTGCCGCTAAGATGCGCCGTGCTCTGCTCCTGTTCTGGCAGCGCCCTTCAGAAATGCCTTTTCCCACCTGGAAACTTCACTCCCAACATCGCAAGGGCTTGCACCGCGCGCTGGTGGTTCTGGCTGCGCTGGCGTTGGTGTGGTTGCTGGCACTGTGGTATTTGTCCGCGCCGACGCTGAGGCAGTTGCCGCAGCACCTGGTGCTGCACTCGCTGCTCGAAGGGCTGGCCATCGTGATCGCTGCGCTGGTGTTCGCGGTGGGCTGGAACGCCTGCCGCATGAACACCCAGCGCAATGTGCTGCTGCTCGCCAGTGGGTTCCTGGGTGTGGCGTTGCTGGACGCGGCGCACACGCTTTCGTACCAGGGCATGCCCGATTTCGTCTCGCCCAATTCGGTGGCCAAAGGGATCTTGTTCTGGCTGCCGGCGCGCTACCTGGCGGCGTTGGTGTTGCTGTTGGCCATACTCGTTCCCTGGCGCACGCTGCAGCCGGGGGCCATGCCAAAAAGGGAGCGCTGGGGTTTGCTGGCCCTGGTGCTCACAGGCGTGGCCCTGGTGCACGTGCTGGTGATTTTCTTCGCGGGCGCCTTACCACTGGTGTACGTGCCGCCGGCGGGGCTCACGGACTTCAAGATTGCGGCCGAGTATGGCGTCGTGGCGCTGCACCTGTTTACGCTGGGCATGTTGTTGTGGCGCATGCGCGGGCCCACGGCCTTCGATGCGCCCGCGCTCTTTACCGCCGTGGGCATCATGGCCCTGGGTGAGGTGTTTTTCACGCGCTACGTGCGCGCCACCGACCAGTTCAATCTGCTCGGGCATGTCTACAAGGTGCTGGGGTATTTGTATCTCTACCGCGCGATTTTCCAGGGCACCATAGAGGC
This sequence comes from Extensimonas soli, assembly GCF_029211265.1. Taxonomy (GTDB): domain Bacteria; phylum Pseudomonadota; class Gammaproteobacteria; order Burkholderiales; family Burkholderiaceae_C; genus Extensimonas; species Extensimonas soli. The sequence continues at coordinate 114,821 of NZ_JARGEL010000008.1, forward strand.
GCCGTACCGGGCACTCGCGCAGTCGGAGAAAAGCCTTCAGGCCGTGCTCGATGCCGTGCCTGACATGCTGTTCGAGCTCACCCGCGATGGACGCTATTTGCGCGTCCCGCGGCAGCGTGAGGAATTACTGGCTGCGCCCGCCAGCAAAATACTGGAACGCAAGGTGGGTGAGGTGCTGCCGCCACCGGCTGCGGCGGCAGTGCATGCCGCCTTGGACGAGGCCTATGCCAGTGGACGCAGCCAGGGGCAGCAGTTCACGCTCGAGCTGGCCGACGGCGAGCACTGGTTCGAACTTTCGGCAGCGCGGGCGCAGACGGATGAATTGGGGGAGCCGCGCTTCGTGGTGCTTTCACGCGACATCACGGCGCGCGTGCAGGCGCTGGAAGAGCGCCGGCGCAATGAAGATCGCATCCGGCAGCTGGCGAATTTCGATGCGCTTACGGGCCTGCCCAATCGCAAGATGTTTTCGTCGCGCCTCATTCAGGCGTTGGCACTGTCGCAGCGCAGCCATGCACATCTGGCCCTGCTGCACGTGGACCTCGATCGGTTCAAGACCGTGAACGATTCGCTTGGCACTGAAGCGGGCGACGCCCTGCTGATAGACATCGCACGGCGCCTGCAGGCGCAGATGCGGCCCGAAGACACCGTGGCACGCTACGGCGGGGACGAATTTTTCGTGGCGCTGCCGCTGACGAATGCGCAGCAGGCCGCGCAACGGGCCGAAGCGCTGCTGGCCGAGCTGCGCAAACCCAGCCAGATTGCAGGGCAGGCGCTCGTGGTCACCTCGTCTATCGGCATTGCCGTGTATCCCGAAGATGGGCAGGACATGCAAGCCCTGATGCAGCATGCCGAGGCGGCCATGGACAAGGCCAAGGCGCTGGGGCGCGACCACTACTGTTTTTTCTCGCCCGAAATGCAGACCGCGTCGGCGCACGTGCTGCGCATCGAAAATGCCTTGCGCACGGCCATTGCGCAAGGGCAGCTGTCGCTGCACTTTCAGCCGCAGTGGCGCCTGCAGGACGGGCGCCTGGTGGGGGCCGAGGCGCTGCTGCGCTGGACGCACCCCGAACTGGGCCGGGTGAGCCCGGCCGAGTTCATCCCCGTGGCCGAGGCCAGCGGGCAGATCATCGCGATCGGGCAATGGGTGCTCGACACGGCGCTCGCGCAATTGCGCCGCTGGCGCGACGCGGGCCATGCGGAGCTGACGCTGGCGGTCAACCTCTCGCTCATGCAGTTCCGCCAGCCCGACCTGCTCGCCGTAGTGCAGCAGGCGCTCGCGCACGCCGGGGTGCCGGCACAGGCGCTGGAGCTCGAGCTCACCGAGAGCATCGCCATGCAGGAGCCCGAGAAAGCCATTGCCATCGTGCAGCAACTGGCGGCCGCGGGGGTGCAGCTGTCGCTGGACGACTTTGGCACCGGCTATTCCTCGTTCAGCTACCTGCAGCGTTTGCAGGTGCACCGTCTCAAGATCGATTATTCCTTCGTGAGCCACCTCGAAGCGCCGCGCGGTCTTTCCGTGGTGCGCGCCATCATCGACGTGGCTGCGGGCCTGGGATTGCAAACCATTGCCGAAGGCGTGGAGACGCCCGCGCAGCTCGCGGCCTTGCGCAGGCTGGGCTGCGACATGGCGCAAGGCTATCTGCTTGCCCGCCCGCTGCCGCAGGCCGAGTTCGAGGCCTTGCTGGCGCGCCAGGCGAGCGGCCAGGTGCTGATCGACTTGTAATATTGAAAAGATAGCTGCTTACGCACGTGGATACTGCGTAAAGTGGCAAAAACGTCTGATTTTTGTGCGCCCGCCGGCGCAGCTTTGCACGGGCCCTCTCGCATGTCTCCCCACAGCTTCCTCTGGCACGACTACGAAACCTTCGGCGCCGACCCGCGGCGCGACCGGCCCGCGCAGTTCGCGGCGCTGCGTACCGACGCCGAGCTCAACGAAATCGGCGCCCCGCTGATGTGGTATTGCCAGCCCACGAATGACTACCTGCCCGATCCGCAGGCCTGCCTGATCACCGGCATCACGCCGCAGCAGTGCCAGGAGCGCGGTCTGCGCGAGTACCAGTTTGCCGCGCGCATCGAGGGCGAGCTCGCGCAGCCCGGCACCATAGGCGTGGGCTACAACAGCATCCGCTTCGACGATGAGGTCACGCGCTTTTTGTTCTGGCGCAACCTCATCGACCCCTATGCGCGCGAGTGGCAGAACCAGTGCGGGCGCTGGGACTTGCTCGACGTGGTGCGCATGGCCTACGCGCTGCGGCCCGAGGGCATAGTGTGGCCGCGCAACGGCGAAGGGCAGGCGAGCTTTCGGCTCGAACACCTCACGCAGGCCAACGGCCTCGCGCACGAGGCCGCGCACGACGCGCTCTCGGACGTGCGCGCGACGATCGCGCTCGCGCGCCTCGTGCGTGCGCACCAGCCGCGCCTGTTCGACTTCTGCCTGGGTCTGCACAAAAAAGAGCGCGTGCTGGCCGAGTTGGGTCTGCCGCTGAGTCCGGCCACGGCGCGGCCCTTTTTGCATGTCTCGGGCATGTTTCCGGCCGAGCGCGGCTGCCTGGCCGTCATGTGGCCGCTCGCGAGCCACCCCGTGAACAAAAACGAGCTCATCGCCTGGGACCTGGCGCACGATCCGCGCGAGCTGGCCGAACTGAACGCAGAGGCGATCCGCACGCGCCTTTTTACCCGCGCCGACGCGTTGCCTGAAGGCGTCGCGCGCCTGCCGATCAAGACCGTGCACCTGAACAAGTCGCCCATGGTGGTCGGCAACCTCAAAACGCTGCGGCCCGAACTCGCCGAGCGCTGGGGCATGGACCTGGCGCAGGCGCTGGCCCATGCGCAGCACGCACGCGCGCTGCCCGACATGAGCGCGATCTGGCCCGAAGTGTTCGCGCGCCCCGCCGAGCCCGCGCCCGATGTGGAGCAGGACTTGTACGGCGGTTTCGTCGGCACGGCCGACCGGCGCCGCCTGGAACAGCTGCGCCACATGGACGGCGCGCAACTGGCTGCGGCGCACCCGCGCTTCGACGATCCGCGCCTGCCCGAGCTCGTGTGGCGCTACCGTGCGCGCAACTTCCCCGAAACGCTCACGCCCGCCGAGCTGCAGCGCTGGGATGCGCACCGCGCTGCGCGCCTGTTGGGAGGAATAGGCGGCGCCGGTGGTGCGCGCACCGTGGAGCAATTCTTCAGCGCGATCGACACTTTGTCGGAAACCGCCGACGCGCGCGGCGAGGAGATCCTTGGGGCTTTGTACGACTGGGCTGAGCAGATCGTGCCCGAGCAGTGACTTTGTGTCGTCAACCCCCCATCGATAAATTAACCAAAAAGGTTAAAATCCGAACGTGGAAAAACGTATTCCGCACTGCAAATTGTCCGTCGTCAAGGCCTTGATAGAGGCTGGCAAGGTCAAGGCCACGGCCAGCGCCTACCAGGGAGCACGTGAGCTGGGTATCAATGATTTGACTGGGATGTGCGCCGTTGTCTTGGCACTCACGCCCGCAGATTTCTACAAGAGCATGACGACCCATGCCGATCACACGGTGTGGCAGGACGTGTACCACGCCACGACGGCAAACAGCGATGAGGTGTACCTGAAGCTGACGGTCATCGACGATGTGTTGATCGTTTCTTTCAAGGAGCTATGACCATGAAATGTCCATGCTGCGGCGCGGCGGAACTGATTCACGACACGCGCGACATGCCCTACACCTACAAGGGCGAAACCACCGCGATTCCTGCGGTGACGGGCGATTTCTGCCCCGCTTGCGGTGAAGTTGTCTTGAGCCGTGAGCACGGTGATCGCTACAGCGAATTGCTGGGGCTGTTCCAACGGCAGGTGAATGCCGCTTACGTCGATCCAGACTACATCGCCAAGGTACGCCGCAAGCTCGATCTCGATCAGCGGCAGGCTGCCGAACTGTTCGGTGGTGGCGTGAATGCGTTTTCGCGCTACGAAAATGGGAGGACAAAGCCGCCTTTGGCCTTGGTTAAACTGCTCAAATTGCTCGATCTCCATCCCGAACTGCTCGATGAAGTCAGAGCCACCTGAAAAACCTTTCATGAATCATCCCATCCCAGACCCCACCCCAGCCCCCACACCCCATTTCACCACCCGCATCGTGCACGCCGACCGCTGGGGCGGTGCCGAGCATGGGGCGATCCACCAGCCGCTGCACACCTCGGTGCAGTACGGTTTCGAGCGTGTGGAAGACCTGATCGCCGTGTTCCAGGGCACGGCGAAGGGTGGCTTCAACTACGCGCGCCAGGGCACGCCGACCACGGCGGCGCTTGAATCCATGCTCACGCAAATGGAGCAAGGGCAGGGCTGTGTGAGTTTTGCCACGGGCATGGCGGCGATTTGCGCGGTGTTTCTCACGCTGCTCAAGGCGGGCGACCACCTCGTGGCGAGCCAGTTCGTGTTCGGCAACACCAACAGTGTGCTCGGCACGCTCGCCGATCTGGGCGTGGAAGTCAGCGTGGTCGATGTGCGCGACGTGGCCCAGGTGGCCGCCGCGCTGCGCCCGAACACGCGCATGGTGTTCGTCGAAACCATCGCCAATCCCGGCACGCAAATCCCCGACCTCGAAGGCATAGGCGCGTTGTGCGCCGAACGCGGGCTGCTCTACGTGGTGGACAACACCGTGGCCTCGCCCTACCTGTTTCGGCCCGCCACGGTGGGCGCCGGGCTGGTCGTCCATTCGTTATCGAAAAGCATAGCGGGGCAGGGCGATGCGCTGGGCGGTGCGGTCATAGACACGGGGCTGTTCGACTGGAGCCGCTACCCCAACATCTTTGCCGCGTACCGCAAGGGCAACCCCAAGGGCTGGGGCCTGCAGCAGGTGCGCAAAAAGGGCTTGCGCGACATGGGCGCGGCGCTGTCGGCCTACGCCGCGCACCAGATCGCGCTCGGCGCCGAGACGCTCGCGCTGCGCATGGAGCGCAGCAGCGCGACGGCGCTCGCGCTCGCGCAGTGGCTGCAGCAGCACCCAGCCATCGCGCGCGTGCACTACCCGGGCCTGCCATCGCACCCGCAGCATGCGCGCGCGCAGCGGCATTTCAAGGCCGGCGCGTGGCTGCTTTCGTTCGAGCTGCGCGACGCTGCGCAGTGCCTGCCGCTGTGCAACCGCCTGCGCCTGCCCATCAAGGCCACGGGCCTGGGCGACACGCGCACGCTCATCATCCCCGTGGCGCACACCATTTTCTGGGAGGCTGGCACCGCAGTGCGCGCGGCCATGGGCATTGCGGACGGCATGATCCGCCTGTCGGTCGGGCTCGAAGAACTCGAAGACCTGCGCGCCGACTTCGAGCAGGCTCTGGCGCAGTGAAAAGTTGAGCGAATACGGCGGGGAACGGACTCAGTGCTGGTGTTTTATGGCCGAGCCTGAACCCTTCGCATTGCGTGCGCTTTCGTCCATTTTGCCGAGGAACAAGCGCACGAAGAAAACGCCCATGCCAATCATGAACAGGATGCCGATGATGCTCATCAGGCCATAGTCGGTGGAAAAAAGGTCGTTCAGCAGTTTCATGAAGCCCTCCTTGGAACACGGAAGTTTCACTATCGCGCGGCAGACCTTGGGGTGGGTTGACCTGCGTCAGAAACGAGCATGATTGGAGTGCGCTTCAGCGCGGTGGCGGATGCAGGTACAGCTTGTCTGACCAGGTGGCGAGCCATTCGGGCTTGAAGGCAACGAAAATCGCCGCGAACATGCCGGTGATGAAGCCGTCGCCCCAGGCCATGAGCCAGTGCCCGACGAGCGACAGGCCCTCATCGACACCGGGCAGCGTGTGGCCGCTCCATTGGGCGAGCATGGCCGAGACGAACACGCACAGCACCGTGCCGAGGAACGCGCGGCCGAGCACATAGACGAAGATCCATGCGCCCAGGAGCCTGTCGGACTTTGGAATCGTCGGCTGTGAATGCGCCGCAGCGACCCATTTTTTACCGTCTTCTTGCCCCATAGCACCACTATGGGGCGGCGAATCCGGCAAAAACTGGTCACGCTGGGGCGCATTCTCGCTTTCGACGCCCAAAGTCCGACAGGCTCCTAGGTAGCGCCGTATCAGCGCACCGAGCAGCAGCGCAAAGGTGGCCGGCACCACGCCGAGCCAGGCGATGGTGCCCAGCGCCTGCGCCCAGCCCATGGCGGGCGAAAACCAGCACGCGAGCACGCCCACCGCCACGAGCGTCAGCACGGCGAGCGGCCAGCCCAGCATCAGCACCACCAGGCAGGCGCCCGACCACTGCAGTTGCAGCGGCATGGCGTGCAAGGTGGGCAGCGCCCAGACCCAGGGCAGCAGCACGAGCGTCGCGAGCAGCGGCGAGATGAGCGGCGAGAGCGTGCGCTCACGCCCGGCGCCAGCGGGCCACACGAGCATGCGCCACGGCGCGAGCCACAGCGCTACGAGCACGGCAAGGGTCACGAGGGTGGCTTCGAGCAGCATGGAGTCGGAAAACAAACGCGGTGAGGTCAATGCCAAGAAAGCCGCGTCAAGCCAGCCAGTTGCTCACCTGCAAGCCCGGTACGCGCGCAAAAGCGGCGTCGGCGCTGACCACGGTGGCGCCGATGGCGAGCGCCTGCGCGGCGATCAGCAGGTCGTTCGCGCCCATGGGGGTGCCTTGGCCGTCGAGCGCGGTGCGCAGTTGCGCATAGACCGGGCTGATGCGGGCTTCTATGGGCAGCACCGTCAGTGTTTCCAGAATGTTTTCATAGGCGGCCTGCAGACGACGATTCGGTTTGCGCCGCAGGCCGTATTCCAGTTCGCATTGCACGATAACACTGATGCACAACGCCTCGGCACCATGGGCGTGGCTGTAGGCCATGGCGCGCATGGCCGCAGGGCCCTGCAGGTTGCGCATCATGTCGGAGAGGATGTTCGTATCGAGCAGCAGGGTACTCATAGCTGGATGTCGTCTAGCGGCAGCAATCCCTCGTCCACATCGGGAAAGGGCTCTGCTACGGGCTCCCAGTCTTTCATGGCGGCCAGCGCCGCGGCCAGCGCTGCTACGGTGCCTTTTTGCGGCTGCTCGGGCGCAGCCTCGATGATGAGGCGGTTGCCCTCTCGGCGCATCAGCGCCGCTTTGCCGGGCAGCTCGAACTCCTTGGGAATGCGCACGGCCTGGTTCGCGCCGTTGCGAAACAGGCGCACACGGCGGACTTTTGCGGTGTCGGTATCGGCGCTGGCATCGGCAGCAGCGGCCGGCGCGGCAGGGGCCGCGGTGGGCGCAGCAGAGGGGGCTTGGGCCGCCTCGGGCTGCAGGCGGTAAACCGCGGTGGATTCGGCGACGTGGTGCATGGGCGCCTCCTTTGGGTGAGGGGTCAGTGTAGCCTATGCCGCGGCATATGTCTTGGCCCATGGGCACGCCCTCGCGCCCCTCCACGCCCTCACGCCGCCACGGCTGCGAGCGGCTGGCCCAGGCTGCGCAGCACGTCGCGCACCAGCTGTGCACGCGCCTTGGGGTCGGGCAGGGCGCGTTCGATGCGCAGCTTTTCGTTGCCGGCGAGCTTGATGTGCTTGTTTTTCTGGATCAGCCCGATGATCGCCATAGGGTCTATGGGCGGCTGGGGCTTGAAGCTGATGTGAATCACGCCGGGCGCGGCATCGACCTTGGTGACGCCGTAGCGGCTGCCGAGCACGCGCAGGCGGTGCACGTCGATCAGGGTTTGCGTGGGCGGCGGCAGCTTGCCGAAGCGATCGACGATCTCTTCGAGCAGGCGGTCGATCTGCTCGTCGCTTTGCGCGGTGGCGAGTTTTTTGTAGAACGACAGGCGCAGGTGCACGTCGCCGCAGTAGTCGTCGGGCAGCAGGGCGGGGGCGTGCAGGTTGATGTCGGTGGTGGCCGACAGCGGTGCGAGCAGGTCGGGCTCCTTGCCGGCCTTGAGCGAGCGCACGGCCTCGCTGAGCATTTCGTTGTAGAGCTGAAAGCCCACTTCGAGCATGTTGCCGCTCTGATTTTCGCCCAGCAGCTCGCCCGCGCCGCGGATTTCGAGGTCGTGCATGGCCAGGTAAAAGCCGCTGCCGAGTTCTTCCATCTGCTGGATGGCTTCGAGCCGCTGCTGTGCCTGTTTGGTCAGCCCTTCGAGGTCGGGCACCATGAGGTAGGCGTAGGCCTGGTGGTGGCTGCGGCCCACGCGCCCGCGCAGCTGGTGCAGCTGCGCCAGACCGAACTTGTCGGCGCGGCTGATGAGAATGGTGTTCGCCGTGGGCACGTCGATGCCGGTTTCGATGATGGTCGAGCACAGCAGCAGGTTGTAGCGCTGCGCCACGAAGTCGCGCATCACGCGCTCGAGCTCGCGCTCGGGCATCTGGCCGTGGGCCACGGCGATGCGCGCCTCGGGCAATATCTCCTGCAGCTTCTGGCGCCGGTTTTCGATGGTCTCGACCTCGTTGTGCAAAAAGTACACCTGCCCGCCGCGCTTCAATTCGCGCAGCACGGCCTCGCGGATCACGCCCGTGCTCTCGCTGCGCACGAAGGTCTTGATGGCCAGGCGCCGCTGCGGCGCGGTAGCAATCACCGAAAGGTCGCGCAGGCCCTCGAGCGCCATGCCCAGCGTGCGCGGGATGGGCGTGGCCGTGAGCGTGAGCACATCGACTTCGGCGCGCAGCTGCTTCATGGCCTCTTTGTGGCGCACGCCAAAGCGGTGCTCCTCGTCGATGATGAGCAGGCCCAGGTCCTTGAAGTGCACCGATGCGCTGAGCAGCTTGTGCGTGCCCACGACGATGTCCACCGTGCCCTCGGCCAGCCCTTTGAGCGTGGCCGTCACCTCTTTGGTGGAGCGAAAGCGCGACACCTCGGCCACCTTCACGGGCCACTTGGCAAAGCGGTCGACCAGCGTCTGGTAATGCTGCTCGGCCAGCAGCGTGGTGGGCGCGAGGAAGGCCACCTGCTTGCCACCCGTCACGGCCACGAAAGCCGCGCGCAGGGCGACTTCGGTCTTGCCAAAGCCCACGTCGCCGCACACCAGCCGGTCCATGGGGCGCGGGCTGATCATGTCCTGGACCACGGCGTGGATCGCGGCCTTTTGGTCGGCGGTTTCTTCAAAGCCGAAGTCGTTGGCAAAAATCTCGTAGTCCTGCGCGTGGAAGCGAAAGGCGTAGCCCTGGCGCGCGGCGCGGCGTGCGTAGATGTTGAGCAGTTCGGCCGCGGCGTCGCGCACCTGTTCGGCGGCCTTGCGTTTGGCCTTGTCCCACTGGCCGCTGCCCAGCTTATGCAGCGGGGCTTCGTCGGCACTCACACCGGTGTAGCGGCTGATGAGCTGCAGCTGGCTCACAGGCACGTAGAGCGCGGCCTTGTCGGCGTATTCGAGGTGCAAGAACTCCTGCGTCGCGGGGCTGCCGTCGGGGTTTTTCTCGCCCAGGTCCATGTGCACGAGCCCGCGGTAGCGGCCAATGCCGTGCGCGCTGTGCACCACGGGGTCGCCCACGTTGAGCTCGGAGAGGTCTTTGATCAGCGCATCGACGTCGCTGGTCTGCTCCTGGCGTTTGCGCCGGCGCGTGGCGGCGCCGGTGGCAAAGAGCTCGGTTTCGGTGACGAAGTCGATGCCGCCTTCGGGCCACGAAAAGCCGTTGCCCAGCGCTGCCGTGGCGATGCCGATTTTTTCGTCCGCGGCCTGGAATTCGGCGAGCGAGTCGAACGCTGGCGGGCTGACGCCGCTTGCGCGCAGAAAGTCCAGCAGGCTCTCGCGCCGCCCTGCGCTTTCGGCCAGCAGCAGCACGCGCTGCGGCGTGCGCTGCACGTGCGCCTGCAGGCGTGTGAGCGGCTCGTCGGCGCCGCGCACCACGGTGAGGTCGGGCAGGGTGGCGAATTCGGCGTAGGCCGAGGCTGCGCTCTCGGCCGACACCATGCCTTCGGGCGTATCGCCGCCCGCTGCGCCAGCACCTGCGGCGGCCCGCAGCGCCAGTTGCGCATGGGCGTTGGCGCGGGTGTAGAACTGCTCGGCGCTCAAAAACAGCGCTTCGGGCGGCAGCACGGGGTGTTCGGGGTCGCCCTGCACCAGGCGGTGGCGCTCGCGCGTGTCCTGCCAGAACTGCGCGAACGCGGCCTGCACGTCGCCGTGCAGCACCACGGTGGCCTGCGCGCCCAGATAGTCGAACACCGTGGCCGTGTCGTCGAAAAACAGCGGCAGGTAATACTCTATGCCCGCCGTGGCCACGCCGTTGCCCATGTCCTTGTAGATGCGGCTCTTGGTCGGGTCGCCCTCGATCAGCTCGCGCCAGCGGCGTCGAAAGCGTGTGCGCGCTTCCTCGTCCATAGGGAATTCGCGCCCCGGCAGCAGGCGCACCTCGGGCACGGGGTAGAGGCTGCGCTGGCTGTCGGGGTCGAAGGCGCGGATGCTGTCGATCTCGTCATCGAACAGGTCGATGCGGTAGGGCATGGGCGCGCCCATCGGAAACAGGTCGATCAAGCCGCCGCGCACCGCGTATTCGCCCGGGCTCACCACCTGCGTGACGTGGCTGTAGCCGGCCAGCGTGAGCTGTGCCTTGAGCCTGGCCTCGTCGAGTTTTTGCCCCGTCTTGAAATGAAAGGTGTAGGCCGCCAGAAACGACGGCGGCGCGAGCCGGTACAGCGCCGTCGTGGCCGGCACCAGCACCACGTCGGCGCCCGTGTCCTGGTCTTTCTGGCTGATGCGCCACAGCGTCGCAAGGCGCTCGCTGATCAAGTCCTGGTGCGGCGAAAAGCTGTCGTAGGGCAGCGTCTCCCAGTCGGGAAACAGCGCAATGCGCAGGTCGGGCGCAAAAAACGCCACCTCGTCGATCAGGCGCTGTGCGTCGCTCGCGTCGGCCGTGACGATGGCCGTGAGCCGCCGGCCAGATTTTTCGCGCGCCGCGAGCTGCGCGAGCAAGAGCGCATCGGCGCTGCCCACGGGGCGCGGCAGGGTGAAGCGTTTACCGGGGGTGAGTTTGGGCAAGTCCATGGGCGCTGGAAGCAAAAAGCAAAAGGCACAAACGACGAAAACCCCCGACCGGAGAGGGCGGGGGTGTGGGGAGTTGTGGGGTGCAATTTTAGAGCGGGGCCGTTTGCAGACCAGGTGGGAGATGCGATGCTGGCCGGACTGCCTGGGGCCAAAGAGTGCCGATTTGCTGCAGTATCAATAGCTGCTTGCGCTTGCTGGGCGCTCGCATCTGGGACGTTGGGCGTCGAGTAAGCGGTGACAATAGGCACACACCATCGTAAAATGGCCCCATGAAACCATTTCGCTGGAACGCCGAGAAGAATGAAACGCTCACGTCTGAGCGGGGCATTTCGTTTGAGAGCATCGTGGTCGCCATCGAGTCAGGCGGGCTGCTGGACATCCTGGCCCATCCGAACCAGTCGAAATATCCAAGGCAGCGCGTTCTTGTCGTCTCGTGCGACAACTACGTCTACTTGGTGCCGTTCGTCGAGGAGGAAGATTACTTCTTCCTCAAGACTGTGATCCCTAGCCGCAAGGCTACTCGGGACTATCTGAATCAAGGTGAACCAGATGCCGAAAATTGATGACAATGAACTCGACGTGCTGAGCGCCTTCGAGAAAGGCCAGCTGAAGTCTGTTGCAACGAAGGCTGAACTTGCCAAGTTCAAGGCCGCAGCGCGCGCTACCGCCATCAAGGATCGCCGGGTCAATATCCGACTTTCCTCTGGTGATCTGCACGATATTCAGGTCAAGGCCCTGGAAGAAGGGGTGCCGTACCAAACACTCATTGCTAGCGTTCTGCACAAGTACGTCACGGGGCGCCTTGCAGATCGCTTGGGCCCCATCACGAGTACAACTCGCAAGCCTGCGGCAAAACGTCGCGCTACATCGGACCGCTAATCCATCGCCTTGGCAAAGACGCCCCACGGTCTATCCGGCGACCGCAGTCAGCGCCTGGGCGCTGACGCGGGGTGGCACGATCTAGTGTAGTGTTTGATGCTTGATGCGACAAATAAAATCGATGGATTTTTGGTCTGAGCAAGGCGCAAACCGCAGCGATACCGGGTGGTATCGCGAGGATTTGCAACGCGGCCCAGGCCGAAAAGACGCTGTTTTATGTCGCAGAGTGCGTCGAACACTACACTAGGAGCCTGTCGGACTTTGGAATCGTCGGCTGCGAATGCGCCGCAGCGACCCATTTTTTACCGTCTTCTTGCCCCATAGTGCCGCTATGGGGCGGCGAATCCGGCAAAAACTGGCCTCGCTGGGGCGCATTCTCGCTTTCGACGCCCAAAGTCCGACAGGCTCCTAGGCCCGCAGCAATGGGGGGCAGATTCCAATTGATGAAAAGCGCGCTTCAGCGCTGGCCGCGTACCGACTTGTGACCCCACTGGGCCGTGCGGTTGTGGCGCACCACCGTCCAGGAGGGATCCACCGTGCGCGATCCCCAGCCGAACTCAAGCTCGATCATGGGCGACGGCGTGTCGGCATAGAAGGAGATCGTATGGTCGTTGGTGTGGCGCCCGAGCAGGGAGGTGATGCACCCGGCCGCGTCCAGGCGATCGAAGGCATGGCCCACGTCATCGATGGTGCGGGCTTGCAGCATGAAGTGGTGGATGCGCTTCGGGACAGGAAAGGCGGCGATGGCGATGGTGTGGTGGCGGCCATTGCAGTGCAGGAAGTGCGCACGCACGCACGTCTGCGGCCCAATCTGGATGTCGATGATGTCCGACAGCGCCATGCCAAGCACCTCGGTGTAGAAAGCCAACGCCTTGGCAGGATCGGGAACGGCACGCAGGAAATGCCCCATCCCCTGGTCGTCCGTGACGAAGCCCGATACGGGGGCGCCTGGCAGAAGAGGCTCCTGAAAGATTTCTGCCGGGCCGTAGTAAATCTCGAGTGGCAGGCCGAACGGGTCTTCAAGGCACAGCAGGCCCATGACATTGCGCTGCTGCGCCAGGGCCTCGTCGCCGCGGGTAAAGGCCACGCCCGCCTGGCGCAGCTTGTCGGCCATGCGCTCGAGCGCAGCGGCGTTATCCACTTCCATGCCTGCGTAGGCCAGGTCGTCGAGCTCACCGGGGTGCACGGCGATACGCCAGGCACGCTGATCGACACGGTAGAGCGCAGCGTCGCCAGCGGTGCCTGCAGCCATCAAACCCACGTTTTTGGTCAAAAAGTGGTCCCAGGCGGTTACGTCTTTGACGGCAAAGCCGAGGTAGCCCAAACGTTCAATACTCATTGTCTTCTCCTTGGTTATGAAAGCCGCAGTTTTTGCGGCAGATCCTTGCCCCCGACAGCCTCGAAAAAGCCGCGCACGCCCATGCCACCATCGTGGTTGAGCAACGCGCCAGTCGTTCTCGCTTGGGTTTCAGGCATGCAGCGCGGCTGCAGAAAAATCGACCAGCACGTCCCGCCCTTCGATGCGAATCGGGTAAACCTTCAAGGGCTCGCAGGGCGGGGGCGACTTGACCTTGCCTGTGCGCACACAAAACTTTCCCATGTGCAGTGAGCATTCCACGACATCGCCGTCGAGGTAGCCACCTTCGGACAGTGACCACTCTCCGTGGGTGCACTGGTCCTGCGTGGCAAAAAACTCCCCATCGACATTGAAGATCGCCACCTTTTGCGCGTCATGGCTGACTTGCAAGGCTTCTCCGGGCGGAACGTCGTCCACGCTGCAGGCTTTGGTAAACGCCATCGTGCTGGTTCCTCCGCTCAGAAAAACACGCTGAGGTTGTTGGCCAGAATCGTGCTCTGGTCGAGCAGGATGGTGCGGCGGGCGATCTTGAAGCCCAGGCCATTGTTGGCGCGGCGCAGCACGTCGCGGCGTTCGCCTGCAAAAATGTCGACTTGCCGCTCAAGCCGGTTGCGATAGACCAGGAAGGCCGAGGCCACTTCGAGCGTACCGGGCGTGTCGGTCTCGCGCACGATCACGTTCGAGATGATGTGCCGGGTGCGCGATTGCGGGTCTTCGGCCCAGTTCAACTCAGAGGTGCGCTGGCGGATGCGGCCGCGCATGGTCTCATGGTTTTCGTCAAAGTGGGCGTTGCCGTTTGCCGGGAGGTATTCCTGGTCGCTTTCACGCTTGATGCGCGTGGTGCGGATAGGCATCCAGTAGTGAATGTCCTGCTCGAGCAGGTCGAACCAGGCGTTGAAGTTGTGGTGGTCCAGCAACTGGGCTTCGCGGTAGTAAAACTGCTCGACTTCGTGTTGCAGTTGCGCGCTCACGGGCTGGGCGGGCCAGGCAAATTCCTGGATCAATTCGGCCGTTTTTTGGGCCATGGCGACAGCGGTCATACCAATCTCCTTGAATGGATCGGGGTGCAGACGCCCTCCTAGGCAGCCACGCGAAGTGGATGGTGGATGCCTGGGGCGCGAGCGCCTGCGGGGAATCGAATGAATGCTGTTTGCTCAGGAGGCAAACAGCGTGAAAAGGCTGAGGGTTGGTCTCGAAGCCTTGGGGCTCAGGGCTTGAGGGTCTCCCAGTTCGGCTCGGACATCATGCGCGACCAGTGGTGGTAAAAGCCCCGCGCGGCTTCTTCACCATAGACGTAGCCCGTCTTGCCGGGGAAGTCCGGGTTGTTCTTGTTGGGCACGTTCAGGCCCATTTGTGCGCACAAGGGAGCGCTCTTGGCCTTGTGGCCGCGCAGCACGCGCTGGATTTCGACCCAGTTCTCGCCGTCGTCCTGCTCGAAGGTGCCGCCAGCATTGAAGGTGCGGATGTTCTGGCGGCGGAACTCTTCCTTGATGTCCTCGGGCGCGTCGGCATCGACGACCACGAAGGCCCACACTTCCACTTCATTCGGACCGCGCGGGTGCCAGCTGCGGATGGTGTTGATGCCCGGCAGGAACGAGCAGGTCGGAAACACTGTCAGGTGCTGGCCGAACATGGTTTGCGTCGGCATTTGGTTCAGGCGTTTGGCGGCCTTCTCGGCAGCGGGTCCCTGGGTCCAGTATTGCGTGACCTTGGGACCCATGACGGCCATCAAGATGGAGGGATCGTTGATAAACCAGCCCGAGCCATGCCCACCCCAGGCTGCACGGAACTGATTGCCAGTTGTGGGCAATTGCACCTGCGATAGGTCCATCTCGGGCGGCAGACCGGCCAAAACGCCCGACACGTGCGACATCGTACCGGCGTGGTACATGTCGCTGCAGAATTGCTCGGCGGCGAACTTCCAGTTGCAGGGGATGATCCACTTCTGCATGCCGCCGACGACGGTGGTGCCGGCTTCGGTGCGGTCGAGCATCGTGTCCATGTAGGGCATGGCGTCGCTCAGGTAGGTCTTGAGGTCGGGGGCTTGCGCGTCCCAGTTCGCGAAGATCAGGCCCTTGTAGGTTTCCACGCGCGCCTGCAGCGGACCCCAGTCGGCCTTGTCGAAGCCGCAATCGCCTTCCTTCTTGTCGTAGAAAGCCTCTTTTTCGTAGGGTACGTTGACCAGGGTGCCGGCAATGTCGTATGCCCAGCCGTGGTAGGTGCAGGTGAAGGACTTGGCATTGCCCTCATCGGAGCGGCAAATGCGCATGCCACGGTGGCGGCACTGGTTCAGGAAGACTTTGATGCTTCCGTCCTTTTGCCGCACCATGACCACAGGGTCTTCGCCCATGTAGGTGGTCAGGTAGTCCCCGGTCTTGGGGATGTGGGCTTCATGCCCGAGCAGCAGCCAGGAGCGCGCAAAGATGCGCTCGAGTTCGAGCTCGTACAGTTCCTGGTCGGTGTAGATGCGCGGGTCGATCAGGCCCTGGTCTTGATTGGCCAAGGCGCGGATGGCCTCGTCCGCCCAGCGACGCTTGGATGGCATCGGCGCAGCTTGCACTTCGCGTTCCGAATGTATTCCCATGATGGATGGTCTCCTTAAAAAATACCTAAAACACCAACACTAAAAAACCCGGCGCATGCACGCACTCACCGGGCTGCCTTCAACACTGCACGCCTGGCGTACAGCGCCCAAACGATCCACACAGGGTGGATCACCAAAGTCGTCAACCCGAATGCCGTGGCCAGGTGGCTCCAGGTGATGCTGTAAAAATCCCACAGGGCATCGACCACCTCGGTGGCAATGACGACGTCGAACACTGCCAGGTAGCGCAGCGGATCGCGCGCACCCCACAAGGCCACGATGCCGATGGCACCCAGCTGCAGACCCACGACGGCCCAGGCGTCACTGAGCAACCGAAAGCCGGGCGTGGCTGCGTCAGGCACGAAGCCTGGGTACATCTGGCTGAACAGCGAGGCCGAAGCAAACGGCTGCGTGCCCAGCAGGTTCGCCAGGTAAAAAAGACCCAGCGCCCACAGAAAGATGCGTCCTTGCTTCATGCGTGCTCCAGCGGTGATGATCGACGGCGGAAAATCTTCTGAACATTTGTTCAATTGCTGAGAATCATGAGATCAATGAGTCATCTTGGCTTTGTTCTAAATCAAGACTTGGCACATGCGCGCTTCATGGTGGAGTTGCGCAGTGGACTTGCACTGTCCGGCGTCAACTCTCCTGAGCGGTGCAGTCAGGCGGCGGTAACTCTCCACATTCACCTCCAGGACGGTGGCGTGATGAACCAGGCGATCGACGGCTGCCACCGTCATGGCCTTGTCCGGAAACACCCGAGTCCATTCAGAGAACGGCGCGTTGGCAGTGATGGCGATCCTCTTGTGCTCGTAGCGCACGCAGACATTGGGGTCGGTCCAATTGATGGCGCAAGCCGATGTCGCTGCTGCATGGGTGTCAAATTGCTTCTTATTCAATAGCTACTTGCGACCGATGGACGGGAGCTATATGCCAATTTGATAACTAAAAACCACGCAGCCCAAACGCACCACTTCCTGCCAGAGGACTGTCGCCAGCGCCTGGGCGCTCACACGTGCGCAGGCGACTCGATCTCGGCTGCAAATCGGGCGCGCTCAGGGTGGTTTGCAGTCCGGCCCCTGCCTTGACGAACTCTCCGGCCCCTCGGCGTCGATCGACGCGCTGCGGTACAGTGAATCCATCGTGGTCTGACGGCGATTTCTGCCCCCGATTCCCCAGCAACAGAAGTCGATACAGTCAGCCGCAATCCCAGCTACGCCCGCACCCAACGAGGAGACAGCCCATGAGCGCAGACACCCCCACGCAACGCTTTGGCAGCGGCCAGGCCGTGCGCCGGCTCGAAGACGATGCACTGCTCACCGGCGCGGGCCGCTACACCGACGACTTGCGCCAGCCGGGCGACGGCTGCCTGGTGTTCGTGCGCTCGCCCTACGCGCATGCGCGCATCGTGGGCGTGAAGATCGACGATGCCCTGGCCATGCCCGGCGTGCGCGTGGTGCTCACGGGTGCGCAGCTCGTAGCTGAGGGCGTGCCGCCCATGCCCACGGGCGCGGCGTTTCAGCGCGCAGATGGCAGCCCCTGCGCCACGCCGCCGCGTCTGCCGCTCGCGCACGAGGCCGCGCGCTTCGTCGGCGAGGCCGTGGCCGCCGTGGTGGCCGACAGCGTGCAGCAGGCCAAGGATGCCGCCGAGGCCGTGTGGGTTGAATACGAAGAGCTCCCCGTCGTCCCCAGCCTTGCCGCAGCGCTGACCGAAGGCGCCCCCGCGCTCTGGCCCGCCGCGCCCGACAACATCGCCTGCGAGGCGCGCCACGGCGACGCCGCCGCCTGCGCCGCCGCGTTTGCGCAGGCCGCGCACGTGGTGCGGCTCGATTTGACGCACCAGCGCCTGGCCGCGCTCACGCTGGAGCCGCGCACCGTGCGCGCCTGGCCTGAAGATGGGCGCATGCAGGTGCAGATCAGCTCGCAAATGCCCACCGCAGTGCGCGCTGCCGTCGCCAAGGCGCTGGGCGTGGCGCCCGAACAGGTGCGTGTGCGCGTGGGCGACGTGGGCGGCGGCTTTGGCATGAAGGGCGCGCCCTACCCGGAGGACGTGGTCGTGGCGCTGGCCGCGCGCGCCACGGGCCGGCCGGTGCTCTGGGCGGCCGAGCGCAGCGAAGAATTTTTGAGCTCCGGCCATGGGCGCGACGTGCAAACCCATGCCGAACTTGCCCTCGCCGCCGACGGCGCCATTCTGGGCCTGCGCGTGCACTCGAATGCCAACGTGGGCGCCTACGCGCAGCCCAGCGGGGTCTCCATCCCCTTGCTCATCGGCCCCTGGGTGCAGACCAGCGTCTATCACGTGCCGGTGATCGACTTTTACTTCCGCGCCGTGCTCACCCACCAGGCGCCCACCGGCGCCTACCGCGGCGCGGGCCGACCCGAGGCCATCTACAACATCGAGCGCCTGATGGATGAGGCCGCGCGCCAGACCGGCATCGACCGGCTGCAGCTGCGCCGGCGCAACTTCATCCGCCCCGAGCAAATGCCCTACACCAACCCCATGCGCCAAACCTACGATGTGGGCCGCTTTGAGCAGGTGCTGGACGGCGCGCTGCCGCTCGCGGACTGGGCCGGCTTCGAGGCGCGCGCGGCCGCATCCAGGGCGCGCGGCCTGTGGCGCGGGCTGGGCATCGCGACCTTTTTGGAGTGGACGGGCGGCAACGTGTTCGAGGAGCGCGTCACCGTCGAGGTGAAAGGCGACTTGAACGGCGACGGGTTCATCGAGGTGTTTTCCGCCGTCAACCAGATGGGCCAGGGCATCGCCACCACGCTCGCGCAGCTCGTCGTCGATGCGTTCGACGTGCCCATCGAGCGCGTGCGCGTGGTGCTGGGCGACACCGACCGCGGCAACGGCTTTGGCAGCGCGGGCTCGCGCTCGATCTTCACCGGCGGCTCGGCACTGCGCACCGGCGCCGAGCGCACGCTCGACGAAGCGCGCAAACTTGCCGCGCAGGCGCTCGAAGCCGCGCCCGAAGACCTGCGCTATGCCGCGGGGCGCTTTCACGTCGCCGGCACCGACCACGCGATCGACCTGTTCGAGCTGGCTGCGCGCCAGGCGGACGGCCACATCTTCGTCGAGCACAGCTACACCGTGAGCGGCCCGAGCTGGCCCAACGGCTGCCACATCAGCGAGGTGGAGCTGGACCCGCAGACCGGCGCCGTGGCCGTGGTGCGCTACGCCTCGATGAACGACGTGGGCCGCGTGGTCAACCCCATGATCGTGCGCGGCCAGCTCGACGGCGGCGCCGTGCAAGGCATAGGCCAGGCCCTGCACGAGCAGATCGTCTATGACGGCGCGAGCGGCCAGCTGCTCACCGGCAGCCTGATGGACTACACCGCGCCGCGCGCAGACGACATCGCCACCGAATTCATCACGGCCATGGACGAATCCACCCCCTGCACCAACAACCCGCTGGGCGTCAAAGGCGTGGGCGAACTCGGCACCATAGGCGCCACCCCCTGCATCGTCAACGCCGTGGCCGACGCGTTGGCGCGCAATGGCCGCGCCGATTTGGCGCCCAAGCTGCAAATGCCGCTGTCGCCGGGGCGTTTGTGGGAGTTGTTGCAGGGGTGAGGGTGTCGGTGGCCAAAGTGTTCCTTCCAGACATTGGGGGCCTCTTACCATCTGAATTTTGCATGTTCCACTTTTCGTAATGGACTTCGACACTCTCATGCCCTCGTCTTCCCATGTTCCCCGCTGCTTCGCCCTGCTCCCCTGCGCCGGCAGCGGCTCGCGTGCGGGGACGGCGCAGCCCAAGCAGTACCAGCCGCTCGCTGGGCTGCCGCTGGTGCGGCATACGCTCGCGGCGTTTGCGGGGGTGGCGCGCATCGCGCGGGTGCTGGTGGTGGTGGCGCCGGGGGATGAGATGCTCGCGGCGCACGATGCTTCTTTTGCCATAGCGCCTTGCGGCGGTGCCACGCGCGCGGAGAGCGTTTTCAATGGTCTTGCTGCGCTGCAGGCGCTGGGGGCCGCCGCGCACGACTGGGTGCTGGTGCACGATGCGGCGCGCTGTCTGGTCACGCCGGCGCTGATCGACGCGCTGATCGACGCCTGCCTGCCCGATGCGGTGGGCGGCCTGCTCGCGCTGCCGCTGGCCGATACGCTCAAATGCGCCGACGCAGCAGGCCGCGTAACCGCGACGCTCGATCGCACGGGTAAGTGGCTCGCGCAGACGCCGCAGATGTTCCGCCTGGGTGCGCTGCAGGCGGCACTGGCGGCGCATGCGGGCACAGGCTTTGCCGGCATCACCGACGAGGCCAGCGCGATGGAGGCGGCGGGCCACCGGCCCCTGCTGGTGCGCGGCAGCGCGCAGAATTTCAAGGTCACATACCCCGAAGACTTTGCGCTGGCCGAGGCCGTGCTACAAAGCCGCGAGCGCCTATGATGGCCCCCTTCGATAGCCCTATTGATGGCTTGTTGACCACCTGACCCCCGGCATGAGCACACCGCATTCGCCCCCCACCGCTTTTCCTCCACCACCGTTTCGCATTGGCGAGGGCTGGGACGTGCACGCGCTGGTGCCGGGGCGCGCGCTGGTGATTGGCGGTGTGCGCATCGACCATTCCATGGGCCTGCTCGGGCATTCGGATGCGGACGTGCTGCTGCACGCGATCACCGATGCACTCTTGGGCGCGGCGGGGCTGGGCGACATCGGCCGGCACTTTCCCGATACCGACGCCACCTTCCGCGGCGCCGATTCGCTCGCGCTGCTGGTCGAGGCCGCGCGCCGCGTGCAGGCGGCCGGCTGGTGCGTGGGCAATATCGACAGCACCGTGGTCGCGCAGGCGCCGCGCCTGGCGCCGCACATCGCGGCCATGCGCGTGCGCATTGCGCAAGCGCTCGGCGTGGCGGCCGAGCAGGTCAACGTCAAGGCCAAGACGGCCGAGCGCCTGGGCCCGGTGGGGCAGGGCGCGGCGATCGAGGCGCGCGCCGTGGCCCTCATATATAAATCAGGCCCTAACGCTTGATGGTATTGCCTGAAAAGCTACTGTTTTAACCCAGATTGTTCATGAGGACGCGGGATGATGGCGAGGCGGCTGGCGAGGCAGTTTGGTCGCGGGTGAGAAGTCCATGGCTGGTGCCATGGACGCCGAAGCCGCGGCCAAAATGACCGCCAGACGTCCGCCAGCACCCGCGTAGGCGCGCAGCGCCGCCTCATGGACAATCTGGGTTTAATAGAAAAAGGAGACTTGCATGTCTGAACACACCGCATCTTCCAACGCTGCCGACGCCGCCAGCGCCGCCTACGAGCTGCCGCGCTACGACACGGTGCAAACGGCGCTCGTGGGCGCGCATGTGCTGCAAGTCACGCTCGCCCGGCCCGAGGTGGGCAATGCGATGAACACGCAAATGGGGCGCGACCTGTTCGACCTGTGGAGCCGGCTCACCGAGGACGCGGGCCCCGTGCGCTGCGTGGTTCTCACGGGCGCGGGCGGCAAGATTTTTTGCGCGGGCGGAGACCTCAAGGAGCGCAACGGCATGACCAGGGCGCAGTGGCAGCGCCAGCATGAATTGTTCGAGCGCGCGATCTGGACGCTGGTTGATTTGCCAGTGCCTGTGATTGCCGCGGTGAATGGGCACGCCTACGCGGGCGGGCTCGAAATGGCGCTGAGCTGCGACTTCATCTACGCGAGCCAGAGCGCGCGCTTTGCGCTCACCGAAGTCACGCTGGGCATCATGCCCGGCGCGGGCGGCACGCAAAACCTGCCGCGCGCCGTGGGCGACCGCCGCGCCAAGGAGATTCTGATGACGGGCCACCCCTTCGACGCGCAGCAGGCGCTGGCCTGGGGCGTGGTCAACCAGCTGTTCGAGCCCGAACAGGTGCTTGCGCAGGCGCTCGCGACGGCCGAAGTGATCGCGGGCAATGCGCCGCTGGCGGTGCGGCAGGTGAAAAAATCCGTGCGCTACGGCACGCAGATGGAACTGCGCACCGCCTACCGCTTCGAAGTCGAGGCCTACAACCACCTCGTGGACACGCAAGATCGCCTCGAAGGCGTGCGCGCCTTCAACGAAAAGCGCAAGCCGGTGTTCCGCGGCTGCTGAAGAAAAACCTCTTGACTGTGTCTGGATGCCCATGAACGACCCCACCCACCACACCGCGCGCATGCCCACGCTCTACATCCCGCATGGCGGCGGGCCGTGCTTTTTCATGGACTGGGACCCGCCGGGCACCTGGGACAGGATGGCGGCGTTTTTGCGCAGCATTCCGGCGAGTCTGCCGGCCAGGCCGCGCGCGATCGCGCTGGTCACGGCGCATTGGCTTGCGCCGCAGCCGAGCCTGGGCAGCGCCGCGCAGCCTGGTTTGCTGTTCGACTACTACGGCTTTCCGCCGCACACCTACCAGCTCACCTACCCCGCGCCCGGCGCGCCCTGGCTTGCCGAGCGTGCGAGCGCGCTGCTGGCGCAGGCGGGCTTTGCGCCCGCACAGGACGGTAGCCGCGGCTACGACCACGGCACCTTCATCCCGCTCAAAGTCGCTTTCCCCGAGGCCGACGTGCCCGTGTTGCAGCTGTCGCTGCTCAGCAGCCTTGACGCGGGCGCGCACCTTCGGCTCGGGCAGGCCCTGGTGCCTTTGCGTGACGAGGGCGTGCTCATCATCGGCAGCGGCATGAGCTGGCACAACATGCGCGGCTACGGCAACCCGCGCTCCACGCCGATCAGCGCGGCTTTCGACGAATGGCTCACCGACGCCGTGACGCGCCCCGCGCCTGAGCGCAATGCGCTGCTCGCAGATTGGGAGCGCGCGAGTGCGCCCTGGGGCCGCCAGTCGCACCCGCCGCGCGCCGAAGAACACCTGCTGCCGTTGCACGTAGCGGCTGGCGCGGCGGGCGAGGGCGACGGGCGCAAGGTGTTTTGCGACACGGTGATGAGCGCCGTGGTGTCGGCGTTTCGCTTCGATTGAGCTGCAAACTGCGCAGGCAGAGCAGCCAATAAAAAAGCCGGTGCATGCACCGGCTTTTCACCCAAAGAGCATTGCGACCAATAGCGCTGCCACTGCAGCGCCGCGGCCTCCGGGCCTCAGAAACGATAGCCCACGCCCACGCCGATCAGCCACGGATCGACCTTGTACTTGGCGTCGTTCAAACCAGCGCCCGTCACCTTCGTGTCCATCCAGACCTTCTTGACGTCGAAGTTGAGCACCCAGTTCTTGTCCAGCGCGTAGTCAAGCCCGGCTTGCAGCGCAGGGCCCCAGCTGCTTTTCTTGATCGACACGGCACCGCCCGCGATATCGACACTGGAGTAGCGTGTGTAGTTCACGCCTGCGCCCAGATAGGGCTTGAATGCACCCAGGCCTGTAAAGTGGTATTGGCCCAGCAGCGTGGGCGGCAGTTCCTTCAGCGAACCGACCGGGGTGCCGCCAAGGCGCACGGTGTGTTTTTGCGGATAGGTCAGGATCAGCTCAGCCGCCAGGTTGGGCGTGAAGAAGTAGCTGACATCCACCTCGGGGATGGTTTTGCTGCTGACCTTCACGCCGGCATCACCAGCGGCACCGCCATGATCGGTATTCACGCGCACGGCACGCAGACGAACCATCCAGGGGCCCGGCATTTCTTGCGCGAAAGCAGCGCCGGAAGTCATTGCGCAAAGAGCGGCCAAAGCAAGCAGTTTCTTTTTCATAGGAATCTCATGGTGCGGTTGCACGGGGACGACCCCCGTAGTCGTATTGCAGCGCTGATTAGATGCGTAAACCTTGCTGCAAGTCAAATACTAGGCGGCTGCCGCGCAACGGATGCCTTTGGTGCGCGGCGTGTTGCGCTAAATGCGACGCAAACGTTGCACCAATGCAACGCTTGTGAGCGCCAGCGCGCCTGCGACCACGCCCACCAGAGCGTTGCACAGCGCAGGCAGCAGCCAGTGCCACGGGCCGCCGGCGCCAGCGCCCAGGCCCGCTATGGCGTGGTGCAGCGCCGGAATGCCGTGCACCAGGATGCCGCCGCCCACGAGGAACATGGCCGCCGTGCCCACGACCGAGAGGCTTTTCATGAGCCAGGGCGCGGCCTGCACGATGGCGAGACCCAGCGTGCGCAGCAAGGTTTGGCGCCGACGTGCGAGCCACAGCCCCAGGTCGTCGAGCTTGACGATGCCCGCGACCAGACCATAGACGCCCGCCGTCATGAGCACGGCCACGCCCACGAGCACGGCCACCTGCTGCGCAAACGGCGCCGCCGCCACGGTGCCCAGCGCGATGGTGATGATTTCCGCCGAGAGGATGAAGTCCGTGCGCACGGCGCCCTGCACCTTGTCTTTTTCGAAGGCCACCAAATCCAGCGCTGCGTTGGCATTGGCCAGCACGTGGCTTTCGTGCTCGGCCGCGTCGTGCGGCGCGCTGTGCAGAAACTTGTGCGCGAGCTTTTCCACGCCCTCGTAGCACAAATACGCACCGCCGAGCATGAGCAGCGGCGTCACGGCCCAAGGGGCGAAAGCGCTCACGAGCAGGGCCGTGGGCACGAGGATGGCCTTGTTCATGAGCGAGCCCTTGGCCACGGCCCAGACCACGGGCAGCTCGCGGTCGGCGCGCACGCCAGTCACTTGCTGGGCGTTGAGCGCCAGATCGTCGCCGAGCACGCCCGCCGTCTTCTGCGCCGCCACCTTGGTGAGCACCGACACGTCGTCGGCCATGGTGGCGCTTTTTTGCGCGGCCACCTTGGTCATCAGGGCGACGTCGTCGAGGATGGTCGCGATGTCGTCGAGCAGGGCGAGCAGACTGCCAATGGCCATGAGAGTTACCCCACCCAGCGGCGCGCGTTGCGCCAGATCTGCATCCAGGGGCTGAAGTCGTTTTGGGGCAATGGCGTCCAGCTGAACTGCAGGTTGCGGAACACGCGCTCGGGATGCGGCATCAGGGCCGTGAAGCGCCCGTCGGGCGTGGTCACGGCGGTGAGGCCGCCGGGGCTGCCGTTGGGGTTGAAGGGGTAGGCTTCGGTCGGCTGGCCGAGGTGATCGACGTAGCGCATCGCGGCCAGCACCTGACTGGCGTTGCCGCGATGGCGGAAGTCGGCGTAGCCCTCACCGTGCGCGATGGCGATCGGCAGGCGCGCGCCGGCCATGCCGGCAAAAAACAGGCTCGGTGAGGCTAGCACTTCGACCTGCGCCAGGCGCGCCTCGAAGCGCTCGCTCTGGTTGGTGGTAAAGCGTGGCCAGGCCTCGGCGCCGGGGATGATGTCGGCGAGCTCGGCAAACATCTGGCAGCCGTTGCACACGCCCAGGCCAAAGGTGTCGCCGCGCGCGAAAAAGGCGCGGAACTGCGCGGCCAGCGCGGCGTTGAAGGTGATGCTGCGCGCCCAGCCTATGCCCGCGCCCAGCGTGTCGCCGTAGCTGAAGCCGCCGCAGGCCACCAGCCCCTGGAAGTCGGCCAGCTGCACGCGGCCGGCTTGCAGGTCGCTCATGTGCACGTCGCGGGCCTCGAAGCCTGCGGTGTCGAAGGCGTAGGCCATTTCGACGTGCGAGTTCACGCCCTGCTCGCGCAGGATCGCCACCCTGGGGCGCGCGCCGCCGATTGCTATCGTGTGCGTAGCTGCTAGCGCTTGCTGCGCCTCGGTTTCTGCCACTTTTTGCTGGAAACTTTCGGGCAGGTACACGTGCAGGCCGCCGTCGTGCGCGGCGCCCGCGGCGGCGTGCTCGGCGTCGGCGCAGGCAGGGTTGTCGCGCTCGCGGCAGATTTTCCAGCTCACGCCGTCCCAGACTTGCTGCAAGTCGGTGAGCGTGGCATTGAAGACCAGCTTGGTGTCGCGCCAGATTTGCAGCTCGCCCGCGCCGGTGGCAATCGGCGCGTGCGCGGGGCGCGTCTTGCCGATGAAGTGGCTGTGCCTGGAGAGGCCGTGCGCGCGCAGCGTCTGCATGACGGCGTCGCGCTCGGCCGTGCGCACCTGCAGCACCACGCCCAGCTCTTCGTTGAACAGCGCCTTGAGCGTGAGCTCTTCGCGCCGCGCGCTGACCTGGCTGGCCCAATTCTTCGCGTCGCCGTAATCGGCGCGGCTGTCGCTGATGCCGTCGCCTTCGGTGATGAGCATGTCGACGTTGAGCGCCACGCCCACCTTGCCCGCAAAGGCCATTTCGGCCACGCAGGCGAGCAGGCCGCCGTCGCTGCGGTCGTGGTAGGCGAGGAGTTGGCCCTCGGCGCGCAACTGGTTCACGGCGGCCACGAGGCGCACCAGGTCTTGCGGATCGTCGAGGTCAGGGACGACGTCACCGCTTTGGCCCAGCGTCTGCGCGAGGATGCTGCCGCCCATGCGGCACTGGCCGCGGCCCAGGTCGATCAGCACCAGCGTGGTGTCGGCCTCGTCGCGGTCGAGCTGCGGCGTGAGCGTGCCGCGCACGTCGGCGAGCGTGGCAAAGGCGCTCACGATCAGGCTCACGGGCGAGGTGACCTTGCGCAGCGCGCCGTCTTCGCCTTGCCACTGCGTGCGCATCGAGAGGCTGTCCTTGCCCACGGGGATCGAGATGTCCAGCGCCGGGCACAGCTCCAGCCCCACGGCGCGCACGGTGGCGTACAGGTCGGCGTCCTCGCCAGGCTCGCCGCACGCGGCCATCCAGTTCGCGCTGAGCTTGACGCGCGGCAGCGTGATGGGCGCGGCGAGCAGGTTGGTGATGGCTTCGGCCACGGCCATGCGGCCCGAGGCCGGCGCGTCGAGCGCGGCCAGCGGCGTGCGCTCGCCCATGGCCATGGCTTCGCCGGCAAAACCGCTGAAGTCCGCGAGCGTCACGGCGCAGTCCGCCACGGGCACCTGCCAGGGGCCGACCATCTGGTCGCGGTGCGTGAGGCCGCCCACGCTGCGGTCGCCGATGGTGACCAAAAAGCGCTTGCTCGCCACCGTGGGGTGGCTCAGCACGTCGATCACCGCCTGCTGCAGCGCCACGTCGGTCAGCTCGAGAGGGGGGCTACTGCGGCGCACGCGGCGCACGTCGCGCTGCATCTTGGGCGGCTTGCCGAGCAGCACGTCCATGGGCATGTGCACGGGCTCGTGCTGCGGGTCGTCTGGCGTGGCGCTGTCTTCGACGATGAGCTCGCGCGGCTCGGTGGCCACGCCGACCACGGCGAAGGGGCAGCGCTCGCGCGCGCACAGCTGCTCGAACGCGGCGAGCGACGCGGGCGCGATCGCGAGCACGTAGCGCTCCTGGCTCTCGTTGCACCAGATTTCCTTGGGCGCAAGGCCCGATTCTTCGAGCGGGATGGCGCGCAGGTCGAAGCGCGCACCACGTCCGGCGTCGTTGACGAGCTCGGGAAAGGCGTTCGAGAGCCCGCCCGCGCCCACGTCGTGGATCGCCAAAATGGGGTTGCCATCGCCGAGCGCTTGGCAGGCGCTGATGACCTCTTGCGCGCGGCGTTGAATCTCGGGGTTGCCGCGTTGCACCGAGTCGAAGTCGAGCTGCGCGGCGTTGGTGCCGCTCGCGAGCGACGAGGCCGCGCCACCACCCATGCCTATGCGCATGCCGGGCCCGCCCAGTTGCACGAGCAGCGTGCCCGCGGGGAAGGGGATCTTGTGCGTGAGCCGCGCGTCTATGCTGCCCAGGCCGCCCGCGATCATGATGGGCTTGTGGTAGCCGCGCTGCACCTCGCCCACGCGCTGTTCGTATTCGCGAAAGTAGCCAGCCAGATTCGGGCGGCCGAACTCGTTGTTGAAGGCCGCGCCGCCCAGCGGCCCCTCGGTCATGATTTGCAAGGGGCTGGCCATGTGTTCAGGCTTGCCGCCGGGCTGGTCGGCCAGGCCGCCCCAGAGCTTGCCCACGGAAAAGCCCGTGAGCCCGGCCTTGGGGCGCGCGCCGCGGCCCGTCGCGCCCTCGTCGCGGATTTCGCCGCCCGCGCCCGTGGCCGCACCCGGAAAAGGGCTGATCGCCGTGGGGTGGTTGTGCGTTTCCACCTTCATCAGCACGTGGCGCAGGGCGCTTTCCTTTTGATAGCTATTTGCGCTTGATGTGCCTTGACTAGAGGCCGATTTGGCTTCAAAAACTTCGACGGCGCCGCCTTCCATCACCGCGGCGTTGTCGCTGTAGGCCACGATGGTGTGCTGCGGTGCCTGGCGGTGCGTGTGGCGGATCATGGCAAACAGGCTGTGCTCCTGCGCCACGCTGTCGATGCTGAAGTCGGCGTTGAAAATCTTGTGCCGGCAATGCTCGCTGTTGGCCTGCGCGAACATCATCAGCTCCACGTCGGTGGGGTTGCGACCCAGGCGCGTGAAGGCATCGAGCAGATAGTCGATTTCATCCTCGGCCAGCGCCAAGCCCCAGTCGCGGTTGGCGGCTGCGAGTGCGGCGCGGCCGCGCCCCAGCACGTCGACATGCGCGAGCGGCTCGGGCTGCAGTGGGCTGAACAGCGCCTTCGCCTCGTCGCAACTGGCAAGCACGGATTCGGTCATGCGGTCGTGCAAGAGTGCAGCGATGCGCTCGCGCTGCGCGGGCGAGATTTCCGGTGCCTTGCCGAACAAGCCCGCATCGAACTGCAAGTGGTATTCGGTCACGCGCTCGATGCGGTGCGCGGGCAGGCCACAGTTGCGCGCAATGTCTGTCGCCTTGGACGCCCAGGGCGAGACCGTGCCCAGGCGCGGCGTGACCACGAGCACCAGCTCGGCGCCGCTGCCAGGGGCTGGGACATACGGCTCGCCATATTCGAGCAGTGCGGCCAGGCGCCCCTGCAGCGCGGGGGTGGGCGCCTCGTCCGTGGCCACGAGGTGCACGAAGCGTGCGCGGATGCCGCTGATTTTGGGGTGGATGGCAGCCAGCGCCGGCGCAAGCCGTTGGGCGCGAAAGGGACTGAGGGCATTGCCCCCGGCAAACTGGGTCAGGTGCAAGGTCACGGTGGCGGCCTGGTCGAAGGGATGGGAAGGTGTGGCGGTGCGGCGGCGTGCCCGCGTTTTCAACGGCAGGTCGGCCGGGCGGGAACGAAATACCAAGAGGGCAGGGCGGCGATTTTACCGAGCGCCTTGGCGTGCGCCTGCGTGCCAATTTCTGGCACTGCAAGCTGCGGCAGGCATGGCGCCCACCCAGCAAGGTCAAAAGCCCGATGGGATAATCATTCGCATGAGCATCACCATCAAATCCGCCGAGGACATCGAAGGCATGCGCGAAGCCTGCCGCCTCGCGGCCGAAGTGCTGGACTATATTGCCCCGCACATCCGCCCCGGCATCAGCACCAAAGAAATCGACCGCCTGGGCGCCGAGTGCATGGCGCGCCAGGGCACGGTGTCGGCCACCGTGGGCTACCAGCCGCCCGGCTATCCGCCGTATCCGGCCTCGCTGTGCACCTCGGTCAACCAGGTCGTCTGCCACGGCATCCCCAGCGACAAGCCGCTCAAGAAGGGCGACATCGTGAATGTGGACGTCACCGTGGTCACCAAGGCCGGCTGGTACGGCGACACGAGCCGCATGTATGTCGTGGGTGAGGGCTCGATCGCGGCGCGGCGCCTGTGCACCGTGACCTACGAGGCCATGTGGCTGGGCATCCTGCAGGTGCGCCCTGGCGCGCACCTGGGCGACATTGGCCACGCGATCCAGAAATACGCCGAGGGGCATGGCTACTCGGTCGTGCGCGAATTTTGCGGCCACGGCATAGGGCGCAAGTTCCACGAAGAGCCGCAGGTGCTGCACTACGGCCGCCCCGGCACGCTCGAAGAATTGCGCCCCGGCATGGTGTTCACCATAGAACCCATGATCAACGCCGGCCGGCGCGAGGTCAAAGAATTCGGCAGCGACGGCTGGACCATCGTCACCAAAGACCGCAGCCTGTCGGCGCAGTGGGAGCACACCGTGCTCGTGACGGAAACTGGCGTCGAGGTGCTGAGCCTCTCGGCCGGTGCGCCGCCCGCGCCCGCTTTCGTGCCGCCCGAGATTGCCCGCCCGCGTGGCGCAGGCCAGCCGACCGTCGGGGCTGCCGCAGCGGGCCCAGCCGCCCCTGCAGCCGCAGCGCCCACCGTGCCGGCCTAAACCGCACCGTCGCGTTGGCGGTGGCCGTGATCGTTACGCGCATGCTTTTTGCATAGGACGCCGGCATGTCATCGCTCCCCGCCAGCCCGCCCCCCACCGCAGCCTCGTCCGATACCGCGCTGGCGCACGATGCGCCGGCCCTGCAAACCCTGCGCGACGCCTACCGGCGCGACAAGGCTGCATTGCTGGCGCAGTTGCA
The DNA here is from genome assembly GCF_029211265.1 of Extensimonas soli. Lineage (GTDB taxonomy): Bacteria > Pseudomonadota > Gammaproteobacteria > Burkholderiales > Burkholderiaceae_C > Extensimonas > Extensimonas soli. The sequence continues at coordinate 144,662 of NZ_JARGEL010000008.1, forward strand.
GGAAGGGGGCGGAGCCTCCACGCGCAACATCCACGCCTTGCTGCGCAGGTTTGCCACGCTGGCCGATGGTCTGCTGCGCACGCTGTGGCGGCACGCCGGCCTGCCGCCCGACATGGCTTTGCTCGCCGTGGGCGGCTACGGGCGGGCGCAGCTGTTTCCGTACTCCGACATCGACGTGCTCCTGCTGCTGCCGGCGGGCTGCAGCCCCGAGTGCGAAGACGGCTTGCGCGCACGCATAGAGCGCTTCGTCGGCAGCTGCTGGGACGCGGGGCTGGAGATCGGCTCCAGCGTGCGCACCGTGGCGCAGTGCCTGGCCGAAGCGGCGCAGGACGTGACGGTGCAGACCTCCTTGCTCGAAGCGCGCTGGATTTGTGGCAGCCGCGCCTTGTGCGACGAGTTCGGGCAGCAGTTCCGCGCGCAGATCGATCCGCACGCCTTCTTCATCGCCAAGACGCTGGAGATGCGCCAGCGCTACACCAAGTACGAAAACACGCCCTACGCGCTCGAGCCCAACTGCAAAGAGTCGCCCGGCGGCCTGCGCGATCTGCAGGCCATCTTGTGGGTGGCGCGCGCTGCGGGCCTGGGCCGCAACTGGCGCGAGCTCGGCGCGAGCGGCATGGCCACGGCCATCGAGGTGCGGCACCTTGCGCGCAACGAGGCGCTGCTGTCGCTGATCCGTGCGCGCCTGCACGCGCTCGCCGGGCGGCGCGAAGACCGGCTCGTGTTCGACCTGCAAACCGCCGTGGCCGAATCCTTTGGCTACCGCTCGCAGGCGCCCGACGGCAGCCCGCTGCCCATGCGCGCAAGCGAGAGCCTGATGCGCCGCTACTACTGGGCCGCCAAGGCCGTGGCGCAGCTCGCCCAGGTGCTGCTGCGCAACATCGAGGAGCGCCTCAACCCCAGCACGCACGCACTGCGCCCGATCAACGAGCGCTTCTACGAAAAAGCCAACCTGATCGAAGTCGCAAGCGACGACCTGTATCAGCGCGCGCCGCACGCCATCCTCGAAACCTTTTTGCTCTACGAAACCACGGTGGGCATCAAGGGGCTGTCGGCGCGCACGCTGCGCGCGCTCTACAACGCGCGCGGCCTGATGGATGCGCAGTTCCGCCGCGACCCGGTGAACCGCGCCACCTTTTTGCGCATCCTGCAGCAGCCCGCGGGCATCACGCACGCCATGCGGCTCATGAACCAGACCTCGGTGCTCGGGCGCTACCTGTGGCCGTTTCGGCGCATCGTGGGGCAGATGCAGCACGACCTGTTCCACGTCTATACAGTCGATCAGCACATCCTCATGGTGCTGCGCAATGTGCGGCGCTTTTTCATTGCTGAACATGCGCACGAATACCCGTTTTGTTCGCAGCTCGCGGCGGGCTGGGACAAGCCCTGGCTGCTCTACGTCGCGGCGCTGTTCCACGACATCGGCAAGGGCCGCGGCGGCGACCATTCGCTCGTCGGCGCGATGGAGGCGCGGCGCTTTTGCCGCCAGCACGGCATCGCGCGCGAAGACGCTGAATTGATCGAGTTCCTCGTGCGCGAGCACCTCAGCATGAGCCGCGTCGCGCAAAAGGAAGACCTCTCCGACCCACAGGTGATCGCCGCGTTTGCGCAGCGCGTGGGCAACGAGCGCTACCTCACGGCGCTATACCTGCTCACCGTGGCCGACATCCGCGGCACCAGCCCCAAGGTCTGGAACGCCTGGAAAGGCAAGCTGCTCGAAGACCTGTACCGCGCCACGCTGCGCGTGCTCGGCGGGCGCGCGCCCGACCCCGCGGCCGAGGTCGAGGCACGCAAGCGTGAGGCGCTGGTGCTGCTGAACCTGCACGCGCAGCCCTTCGAGGCGCACAAGGCGCTGTGGGACACGCTGGACGTGCGCTACTTCATGCGCCACGAGGCCGCCGACATCGCCTGGCACACGCGCCACCTCTCGCGCCACGTCAATGCATCCTATCCCGTGGTGCGCGCGCGCGAGTCGCTCGCAGGCGAAGGCTTGCAGGTGCTGGTCTATACGCCCGACCAGCCTGACCTGTTTGCGCGCATCTGCGGCTATTTCGACCGCGCGGGCTTCAGCATCCTGGACGCACGCGTGCACACCACGCGCACGGGGCATGCGCTCGACACCTTCCAGGTCGTGGCATCGAACCAGCCGGGCCACTACCGCGAACTCATCCACATGGTCGAAAACGACCTCGTGCGTGCCATTCAAGACGCCGGCCCCTTGCCCGAGCCAGCGCGCAAGCGCGTCTCGCGCCGCGTCAAGAGCTTCCCCGTGGCACCGCGCGTCACGCTGCAGCCCGACGAAAAGGCGCAGCACTGGCTGCTCAGCATCTCGGCGAGCGACCGCGCGGGGCTGCTCTACCTCGTTGCGCGCGTTCTTGCACAGCACCAGCTGAGCGTGCAACTGGCCAAGGTCACCACTTTGGGCGAGCGCGTCGAAGACAGCTTTCTCATCGCCGGCGCGGAACTGCGCGACAACACGCGGCAGATCGCCATCGAAACCGAGTTGCTCGACGCCCTGTCGGAATGAGCGCGCTGCGCCGGGTCTGCGGCGCAGAACCCGGGCCGGACACCCGGAATGTGCTGGAGCAGCCACGGCGCGTACAAGCCAAGTACCAAGTACGGATGAAAGCCCATGTCCGGCTATAATCTGCGGTTTTCCCTTGCCACACCGCCTGCCGACGCAAAGCGCAAGCTTCACGCAGCGGGTGGCTTCATCCATAAGGAGTCTGCATGCGTCATTACGAAATCATCTTGCTGATCCACCCGGATCAAAGCGAACAGGTTCCAGCCATGCTGGAGCGCTACAAGGGCATGATCACCGCCGGCGGCGGCAAAGTGCACCGCGTGGAAGATTGGGGCCGCCGCCAGTTGGCCTACCTGATCAACAAGCTCGCCAAGGCGCACTACCTGTGCCTGAATATCGAAGCCGACCAGGCCGTGCTGGCCGAGCTCGAACACGCCTTCAAGTTCAACGACGCCGTGCTGCGCCACCTGACGGTGCAAAAGAAGAAAGCCGAAACCGGCCCTTCGTCCATGATGAAAACCGTAGAGCGCGAAGAAGCCCGCAAGGCCGGCCAGGCCGAGCACAGCGGCGCAGAGCGTTGATGGTGCCCTGAGCGCAACCGCGCAAAGTTCATCGTACAGATTCCTTCCTGGGAGTGGAAAAGCACCGCGAAGACCGCGTCGCCAGCAGCACGGACGAGCGCACGCTCAACCGCTTGGTGCTGCGCGCACGCATCGCCGAAGCCGAACCCATGCGCTACACGCCCGCCGGCATGCCGGCCATCACCGTGCAGCTCGAGCATGAGTCGCAGCAAAGCGAAGCCGGCCAGCCGCGCGAAGTCAAGCTGATGCTCAAGGCCGTCGCCTTTGGCGTACAGGCCGAGCGGCTCGCGCAGCTGGAGCTGGGCAGCCGCTGGCGCTTCGAAGGTTTTTTGGCCACGCCGCGCCAGCGCAAGCAGATCGTGCTTCACATCCAGGACATGCAACCCGATCCAGATTCATTTTGAGAGGTCCCCCATGGCCACGTTCAAGAAAACCAGCAACGACAAGCGCCCCAAGCGCAACACCCAATCGCTTCTGTTCAAGCGCAAGCGCTTTTGCCGCTTCACGGTCGCAGGCGTCGAAGAGATCGACTACAAGGACGTCGATACGCTGCGCGACTTCATCGCCGAAAACGGCAAGATCATCCCCGCGCGCCTGACCGGCACGCGCGCCATTTACCAGCGCCAGCTCAGCACCGCGATCAAGCGTGCACGCTTTCTGGCCCTGGTCCCCTACACCGACCAGCACAAGATCTAAGGGAGCCCCGTCCATGCAAGTCATCCTGCTCGACAAGGTCGTGAACCTTGGCAACCTCGGTGAAATCGTCAAGGTCAAGGACGGTTACGCCCGCAACTTCCTGATCCCCACGGGGCGTGCGCGCCGCGCCACGGCGGCCGCCAAGGCCGAGTTCGAAGCCAAGCGCGCCGAGCTCGAAAAGGCCGCCGCAGCCAAGCTCGCCCAGGCTCAGGCCGAAGCCGAAAAGCTCGCCGGCGTCACCGTCAAGCTCACGCAGAAAGCTGGCGTCGATGGGCGCCTGTTCGGCTCCGTGACCAACCACGACATCGCCGAAGAGCTCAACAAGCTCGGCTTCAAGCTCGTGAAGGCGCAAATCCGCATGCCCAACGGCCCCATCAAGACCGTGAGCGATTCGTCCGTGAGCGTGGCCTTGCACACCGACGTGGTGGTCGATGTCAACGTCTCGGTCTATGGCGAAACGGCCTGAGCCGCATCAGATTCCAACAGCAAATCAAAGGCCGCCCTCGGGCGGCCTTTGTGTTTTTTGACACCGCTGGTGTGCAGCTATTTACGGGGCAGCACACTACCATTGCCATTCAGTTGGCTGTCCTTTCGCAAGTAAACCCATGTCTGCTGTTTTCCCTCCTCTTGATGAAGCCGATGCCTTGCCGGCGCCTGACCCGCAAGCTGCGCAACTGCGTGTGCCGCCGCACTCGATCGAGGCCGAGTCGAGCGTGCTCGGCGGCCTGCTGCTCGACAACCATGCCTGGGATCGCGTGGGCGATTTGCTGCTCGACAGCGACTTTTACCGCTACGAGCACCGGCTGATCTACGCTGGCATCGCGCGCCTGGTCAACGCAAGCAAGCCCGCCGACGTCATCACCGTTTATGAACACCTGCAAGGCCTGGGCAAGGCCGAGGAAATTGGCGGCCTGAGCTACCTCAACAGCCTCGCGCAGTACGTGCCCAGCGCGAGCAACATCCGCCGCTACGCCGAGATCGTGCGCGAGCGCGCCATCCTGCGCAAGCTCATCACCGCGAGCGACGAAATCGCTACCAGCGCCTTCAACCCGCAGGGCCGTCCTGTGGACAAGGTGCTCGACGAGGCCGAGCAGAAAATCTTCCACATCGGTGAGGAAGGTGCGCGCATGAAGCGCGGCTTCCAGGCAATGGACACGCTGGTGGTCGACCTGCTCGACCGCGTGCAGGAGATGGCCGACAACCCCAACGACATCACCGGCGTGCCCACGGGGTTCATAGACCTCGACCGCATGACCTCGGGCCTGCAGGCTGGCGACATGGTGGTGCTGGCCGCGCGCCCCTCCATGGGCAAAACGGCTTTTGCCGTGAACATTGCCGAGCACGTCGCGCTCAACGAAGGCTTGCCCGTGGCGATCTTTTCGATGGAAATGGGCGCGGCGCAGCTCGCCGTGCGTATCGTGGGCTCGATCGGGCGCATAGACCAGGGGCATTTGCGCACCGGCAAGCTCAGCGACGAAGAATGGCCGCGCCTCACAGAAGCCATAGAGCGCCTGCGCAACGTCTCGCTGCACATCGACGAGACGCCTGGCCTCACGCCCAGCGAGCTGCGCGCCAATGCGCGGCGCCTCGCGCGCCAGTGCGGCAAGCTCGGTTTGATCGTGGTCGATTATTTGCAGCTCATGAGCGGCTCCGCGAGCTCCGAGGGCGAGAACCGCGCCACCGAACTCGGCGAAATCTCGCGCGGCCTCAAGATGCTGGCCAAAGAACTGCAATGCCCGGTGATCGCGCTCTCGCAGCTCAACCGCAGCGTCGAATCGCGCACCGACAAACGCCCCATGATGAGCGACCTGCGCGAATCGGGCGCGATCGAGCAAGATGCCGACATCATCATGTTCATCTACCGCGACGACTATTACAACAAAGATAGCAAAGAGCCCAACGTAGCCGAGATCATCATCGGCAAGCAGCGTAACGGACCGACGGGCACCGTGAAGCTGTTCTTCCAGAAGTCGCAAACGCGTTTCGAGAGCCTGGCGATGGGCTCGAGCGACGATTTCTGAGCACTCATCACTAGTGCAGTGTTTGATGCTTGATGCGACAAATAAAACCGATGGATTTTTGGTCTGGGCAAGGCGCAAACCGCAGCGATACCGGGTGGTATCGCGAGGATTTGCAACGCGGCCCGGGCCGAAAAGACGCGGTTTTATGTCGCAGATAGCGTCGAACACTACACTAGGGTCCACCCAGATTGGCTATGAAGTGCGGAATGCTGGCGAGGTGGCTGGTGCGGTTTGGTCACTGGTGAGGGGCGGTCTCAAATCAGAAGTGCAACACCACCATTTGAGGATCAGTGAATGTTATCCGCTTCGCGTAACCCGATAGCCTGCATCAGCTGCGAGAACGCCTGATACAGCGAATCCCCTCTTGCACAGCAGCACCAGGCGCGTGCAGCGCTCGACCAGCATGCCCACAGACGACCGGTTGCCCGCGCCCTTGATCAGGTCGCCCTCCCAGTGTCCAGGCATGACCCGATCTTGCACCTCGGGCGGGCGGACATGAATGCTCAGCATCTCGGGAATCTGCCCATGCCGGCCCCCTTGCCTGCCGAGCGTGGCCGGCGCGTGCTCTTGCCCTGGCGCAGCAAGGCGGAGCTGTTTCTCAGCTCGCCCTTGGGGTGTGCGTAGATGGCGTTGTAGATGCTCTCGTGTGAGATGCGGCGGGAGGGATCATGGGGGGGCGTGCGCCGCAGTGTGTGGGCAATTTGCTGTGGTGAGCAGCACCAGGTCAGAAGGCTGCTGACCAGGAACCAGAGGGCTCCACCGGCATGCAGTTTGGGCAAGGGGCGGGCGGCGATGCGCCGCTGCTGGCAGCGCTGCTGTGCGCTGCAGTAGGCGTATCCTTGTGGCTCCGCGTTGCGCCGCAGTTCACGGCTGATGGTGCTGGGGCTGCGCCCGAGCAGCTGGGCAATGTAGCGTTGGCTGTGGCCTTGCTGGGTCAGTGAGGTGAGGATGATGCGTTCTTACGGCTGTAATTGCGTGTATCTGGGGCTCATCTGTGTAATTTACCTGATGGGGTGGTGTTGCACTTCAGATTTGAGCCCGCCGTTCAAAAACGCCTGACAACAGCCACCATGCCATGGCATACCAGATAGCATACCGAAAAAGCCAGAAAATAAAAAAGCCTAAATGAATCAATCACTTAGGCTTATGTAATGGCGGAGAGGGCGGGATTCCTTGTAAGTCATTGATTTACAAGGAAAAATTCTCCGAAGTAACGCTGATGTGCCACCAAAAAGTAACGCCAGACCGCCAGCGCAGTGTACGTGAAAGGCGCCTGCGACAACAGGCCTGCCGCGAAGGCGCCCGTCATTGCGAAGCCACCTTGCACTGACGACATGACCGCCTCAGTACGCAGTTTTTGAATGGCCTTGAATCTCGGGCTCGCCGATGAGACACGGCCATGCTCTCGTTCAACCTTCTTCTTGGAGCAAGAGGCTGCGCAGGGCTGTGGTGCAAATACCGGATAAGCCACTATTTGCTTTTAACCGGTTATTCCGGTAATATGCTTTTACTTCTAATAGCGGTAAGCCATGTCCAACAGAATCCAGCCCATTGCCACCGCCCCTCAACTGGGGGCCCTATTGCAAGGCACACGCAAGAGCCGTAAGCTCACGCAGGCGCAACTCGGGGCACGAATGGGTCTGAGCCAAAAGCGTGTGTCTGAGCTGGAGCTCGCGCCAGGCTCATTGAGTGTGGACCAACTCCTGGACATCTGTAACCAACTGGGACTGCAGCTGAGTATTCAGCCACGTGACGAAGACCAGCAGGCTACCGATTCCCAGCAGGCGGACTGGTAAGTCATGGGGCGCCGTGGAAGCTCCCAACCGCTGGCCATTTGGGCTAATGGCGAACTGGTGGGCCGCTGGACTCCAGCAACTCGTCGACCGATGGAGTTACGTTACGAAGATAGCTGGCTGGCGTCTCGCTCCGCCCGGCCGTTGTCACTGTCGTTACCCCTGCCACTTGTAGGCAACGAACCGATTCGTGGCGACCGAGTCGAGCACTTCTTTGACAACCTGCTGCCAGACCGCGGTGTAATCCGCAAGCGCCTGGCACAACGCTATGCCGCTGGCTCAGAGGACACCTTCGACCTCCTGGCCGCCATTGGCAGGGACTGTGTAGGTGCCGTTCAATTGCTGCCACTTGACGAACAGCCAACGGGTTTCAACCGCATAGACGGAGAAGTCCTTGATGAGGAGGCCGTGGCTACCCTTCTGCGCAACACCGTCACGACAGGCCAGTTTGGTCATCAAGGTAAGGAGCAGGACTTTCGCATTTCAATTGCTGGCGCGCAGGAGAAGACTGCTTTGCTGCGTCATGGGGGTAAATGGTTGAAGCCGCTCGGTGCCACACCCACCACGCACATCCTCAAGCTGCCCCTGGGCTTGGTCGGCAACATGCAAGCGGATATGCGCACATCGGTCTACAACGAGTGGCTGTGCCTGAAGCTCATGGGCGCGTTGGGGTTCGAGGTAGCCAACGCGGACATCGTCACTTTTGCTGACCACCCACCGGTACTGGCAGTGGAGCGATTCGACCGCAGGATGCATCCATCGGGCACATGGTTGCTCCGTCTACCCCAAGAAGACTTCTGTCAGGCGCTGGGCGTGACCCCCGCCAAAAAGTACGAAGCCGACGGTGGTCCAGGAATTGAGCAGCTTGCCCAGGTGCTCAATGGCTCCCAAAACGCCCGCGCCGACTTGAAATCATTGCTGTCAAGTCAAGTGGCCTTTTGGCTGCTGGCCGCCACCGACGGTCATGCCAAGAATTTCAGCATCCGCCTTTTCGCGGGTGGCAGTTATGCGCTCACGCCGATGTACGACGTGCTCTCCGCGTGGCCCATCATAGGCAATGGGAAGAACCAACTGGCGTGGAGAAATGCCAAACTGGCCATGGCATTGAGCGGTAAGAACCGCCACTACGATTTGGCGACCATCATGCGACGTCACTTCAACGCAACGGCTGCCAAGTGTGGCTGGGGCGAGAACGCAGAGGACATCATCAGCGAACTGCTTGCCCGGGTTGAGCCGGCCATCGAGGCGGTCACCCGGCAGTTACCTCCGGGTTTTCCGCAAGATGTGGCTGTGGCTATCTTTGAGGGCGTGCGTAAGCAGGTCAAGCGCCTCGGCGCGTGTCAAGGTAATTGACGCCTCATTCATGCAGCCACCGGCTGTCTATCGGAGTCGCCTGAATGCGTCTGGACGATCGAGTCGCGTTCGGGGTTGAGGGTGACTGGGCCGATGGGCGACCAATTGCGTGTCTTGCCTGACCAGCGCGCCGGATGGGCCTGGCGAGCCCGTGCATACAGTTCATGTCGCGCCGCCAGGATCGCACGATCCTCGCCCGCATGGCGCTGCGCGGGGCTCACGTACCGGATGCCGCTGTGTCGATGCTCGTGGTTGTACCACTGCACGAAGCCAGCCGCCCAGGCGCGCGCGGCATCCAGGTCGGCAAAGCCCTTGGCGGGGAACTGCGGGCGGTACTTGGCCGTGCGGAACAAGGACTCGGCATAGGCGTTGTCGTCGCTCACGCGCGGACGCGAGTACGAGGGCTTGACTCCCAGCCAATCGAGCATCGCCAGCAC
>NZ_JARGEL010000009.1 GCF_029211265.1 Extensimonas soli
ACTTTGGGGGCTACCCGCATGGCCTGGCTCCTTTTGGGGATCATCGTGGATCGATGGAATCCCAGCCAGATTTTAAGCTACATTAAGAATAAAACACTACACTAGCAACGGACCGCACGGCGCCTGCCCTGCGCACCCCGCGGGTGCGGGCACGATGCCCAAACGGGCATCGTTCTTGCTGAAAGATCGCCATCCGTTCTCCAAAGGAAGCCCGATGAAAAAGCGATCGTTCCTGCAGGCCGCGCTGCTGCTAGGCAGCGGCAGCCTGCCCACGGCACAGGCCCAGACTGCCGGCCCCGCTGCACCCACCGCCGCCACGCCGATCAAGTTCCAGCTCGACTGGCGCTTTGAAGGGCCGGCGGCGTTCTTTTTGCACCCTGTGGCCAAGGGCTACTTCCAGGCTGCGGGCCTGGACGTGAGCGTGGATGCGGGCAGCGGCTCGGGCGGGGCGGTGCAGCGCGTGGCCTCGGGCAGCTACGACATGGGCTTTGCCGACCTGGCCGCGCTGATGGAGTTCCACGCCAACAACCCCGACGCGCCCAACAAGCCCGTGGCCGTGATGATGGTCTACAACAACACACCCGCCTCGGTCATGGCGCTCAAGAAAAGCGGCATTGCCAAGCCCGCCGACCTCACGGGCAGGAAGCTCGGCGCCCCCGTGTTCGATGCGGGGCGACGCGCCTTCCCGATTTTCGCCAAGGCCAACCACGTGGGCGAAGTGCAGTGGATCACCATGGACCCGCCGCTGCGCGAAACCATGCTGGTGCGCGGCGACGTCGATGCGATCACCGGGTTTACCTTCACCTCGCTGCTCAACCTCGAAGCGCGCGGCGCCAAGCCCGCTGACGTGCTGGTGCTGCCCTACGCCGACTGGGGCGTGAAGCTCTACGGCAACGCGATCATCGCCAGCCCCCGGCTGATCGCCGAGAACCCGGCAGCGGTCAAGGCGTTTTTGCGGGCCTTCGCGCGCGGCGCCAAAGAGGTGATCGCGCAGCCCGCCGCAGCGCTCGCGGCCGTGAGGGCGCGCGACGGCATCGTCAACGTGGCGCTCGAAACGCGGCGCCTGCAGCTGGCCATAGACACCGTGGTCAACAGCCCCGACGCGCGTGCCGAGGGCTTTGGCCAGGTGCGGCCCGCGCGCCTGTCGCTCATGGCCTCGCAGGTGTCCGACGCCTACCGCACCAAGACGCGCGTGGACCCGGCGGCCGTGTGGAACGGCAGTTTTCTGCCGCCCGCGGCCGAACTCGACGTGCTGCCGCGCAAGTGAACCGTGCAGCTACGGGTGCGGGTGCAGGGGCCTGTGCATATACGGCATCCATGCCCCGGCTTGCTCACTTTTTCGGATTGACTTTCGATAGCTGCTTGTGCTGACCAATCAAGCGCAAAAGCCTTATTTGATACCCCAAAATGCAGCCAGAAAATCCTGCTTTCATCGAATTCCGCGACGTCTGGCTCGCCTACAGCGACGAGTTGCGCGCGCAAAACCAATTCGCGGTCGAAGCCATCGATCTGCAGGTGCCACGCGGCGCCTTCATCGCCATCGTCGGGCCATCGGGCTGCGGCAAATCCACCTTCATGAAGCTCACCACGGGCCTGCGCCAGCCCAGCATGGGCAAGATCCGCGTGGCCGGCGAGCCCGTCACGGGGCCGCTCAAAATTTCGGGCATGGCGTTTCAGGCGCCCTCGCTGCTGCCCTGGCGCAGCACGCTGGACAACGTGCTGCTGCCGCTCGAAATCGTCGCCCCGTACCGCAGCCAGTTCCGGCAAAAACGCAAAGAATTTGAGGAGCGCGCCCGCGCCCTGCTGCACAAGGTAGGGCTGGCCGGCTACGAGCACAAATATCCCTGGCAGCTCTCGGGCGGCATGCAGCAGCGCGCAAGCATCTGCCGCGCGCTGATCCACGAGCCGCAGATGCTGCTGCTCGACGAGCCCTTCGGCGCGCTCGACGCCTTCACACGCGAGGAGCTCTGGTGCACGCTGCGCGACCTGTGGCAGGAGCAGCGCTTCAACGTCATCCTGGTCACGCACGACCTGCGCGAGTCGGTCTTTCTGGCCGACACCGTGTACGTGATGAGCAAGAGCCCGGGCCGCTTCGTGGCGCAAAAAACCATCCCGCTGCTGCGCCCGCGCCCGCTCGAAGTCACCTACACCAAAGAATTCACCGACATCGTGCACGAGCTGCGCGGGCACATCGGCGCGCTGCGCCAAAACGGTGCCGGCGCCGCGCTGGCGCAATGAGCGCCAACAAGCAACACACACAAAACGAAAGGCCCACCATGCACCAAAAAACCGTGGAACGCTGGGCACCGTGGCTGCTGCTCGCGGCCATCCTGCTGCTGTGGCAGGTGCTCTGTGCGGCGCTAGCCGTGTCGGAATTCATCTTCCCCAGCCCCTGGAGCATCGCCACGCAGCTCGTGCAGTTTGGCGACGTGATCGCGGGCCACGCCTGGCGCACCTTCTGGGTCACCATGGCGGGCTTTGGTCTGGCCATCGTGGTGGGCGTGCTGCTGGGCTTCGTGATCGGCAGCTCGCGCCTGGCCTACGCGGCGCTGTACCCGCTGATGACGGCGTTCAATGCGCTGCCCAAGGCGGCCTTCGTGCCCATTCTCGTGGTCTGGTTCGGCATAGGCGCGGGGCCGGCCATCCTCACGGCGTTCTTGATCAGCTTCTTCCCCATCATGGTGAACATCGCCACGGGCCTGGCCACGCTCGAGCCCGAGCTCGAAGACGTGCTGCGCGTGCTCGGCGCACGCCGCTGGGACGTGCTCGTCAAGGTCGGCCTGCAGCGCTCGCTGCCGTACTTTTACGCCTCGCTCAAAGTGGCGATCACGCTCGCCTTCGTGGGCACTACGGTGAGCGAGATGACCGCCGCGAACGAAGGCATAGGCTACCTGCTCGTCTCCGCGGGCTCGTCCATGCAGATGGGCCTGGCCTTTGCGGGCCTGATCGTGGTCGGCGCCATGGCCATGGTCATGTACGAACTCTTCAGCCTGGTGGAAAAACACACCACCGCCTGGGCGCACCGCGGCACGCAGGGCGGCTGAGCATTCGCCGTCGTCTGCACTGTCTGTCTTTGCCGTCATGCGGGCCGCACTGCAGGCCGGCCGAGGCCGAGTTGCACCTGCAGCGCGGGCGCAGGCCTGCACCAAAGCGCGTAGCCCGATCCGGCGTCGAACCCAGCTAGTGTAGTGTTCGATGCTTGATGCGACCAATAAAACCGATGGATTTTTGGTCTGGGCAAGGCGCAAACCGCAGCGATACCGGGTGGTATCGCGAGGATTTGCAACGCGGCCCGGGCCGAAAAGACGCGGTTTTATGTCGCAGATAGCGTCGAACACTACACTAGCAGCCTGTCGGACTTTGGGCGTCGATAGCGAGAATGTGCCCCAGCGAGGCCAGTTTTTGCCGGATTCGCCGCCCCATAGCGGGACTATGGGGCAAGAAGACAGTAAAAAATGGGCCGCTGCGGCGCATTCGCAGCCGACGATTCCAAAGTCCGATAGTCTGCTAGGCATCCCCTTCATGAGCACGGATGCGCGCATCGTGGACCCGGAAAGTTTGCAAGAGTTACCCATAGGCGAATCCGGCGAGATCATCGTCCACGGCCCGCTGGTCTTCGGCGGCTATGGGAAGCAGCCCGAAGCCACTGAAAGAGCCTTCATCGAGTTCGAAGGCAAGCGATTCTTCCGCACGGGCAACCTCGGCCGCATGGACAAGGACGGCTACTTCTTCATCACCGACCGCCTCAAGCGCATGATCAACGCGAGCGGCTTCAAGGTCTGGCCGTCGGAAGTCGAGATGCTCATGTTCCGCCACCCCGCGATCGCCGAAGCCTGCGTGATCGCCGCGCGTGACAGCTGCCGCGGCGAAACCGTCAAGGCGATGGTCGTGCTGCGTCAGAAATACCGCGGCAAGGTCAGCACCGAAGACATCATCGCCTGGTGCCGCGAACACATGGCCGCCTACAAGGTGCCGCGCATCGTCGAATTCGTCGATGCCCTGCCCAAGAGCGGCAGCGGCAAGGTGATGCGGCGCCTGCTGCAAGAAAAAGAGCAGCAAGCGTCGTAAAAATCAGGCCGGATACGTTTCAAGACTCACCGAGCGCGACCGCGACGCAGGCAAGCTCGGTGGATTTTCCCCATCCCACGCCACCCCCAACAAAAAGCCAGCACCCGGGCTGCCCCCAAAGCGCTGGCAAGGAGTGGTTCGCAGTAAAAAAGAGAGCAGTCGCTTAGAAGCGGTGCACCATACCTACGACGAAGCCGTTGATGCTGTCACCTTGCACTCTTTGCTGTCCGCCCTGGCTGCCGCCCCACAAAGGCTGAATCGGCGCAATGCCATTGTCCGCGTGGCCGAAGGTGGAGAACAGATAAGTGCGTTTGGACAGGCTATAGTGGGCCGTGATGACCGCGTACTTGCTCTTTTTCTTGTAGGGCGTGCCAGCCACCGCGTCGTCGCTGGCATTGATTTCGCTGTATTGCAGGCCCACACGAAACTCAGGAGTGAAGGCATAGTTGCCGCCGATCAGCCAAGCTTTGGAATCGAGCCAACCATACGGAATCTTGTTTTTGTTGCTGACTTTGTCGTACATAAAAGCCAGACGGTATTTGCCCACGTCATAAGAGCCCGTCAGGATCCAGTAATGAACATCGTCGTTCGCATGGACTCCAGATGAATTGTCAACTCCATTGTCTTTAACGTAGCTCAGCGCCACTTTGAAAGGCGCCTGGGTATAGCTGACCACACCACCCATGCCGCGGCCGGCCGAAGAATCGCCCGGCTGCTCACCCAAAATATACTGCACGCCCACGTCGAAACCCGCGAAACTCGGGCTCGTATAGCGGATCATGTTGCTGTTCCAGAAATCATTGCTGATCCCTTGGGCAGCAAACATGTTCGAGATACTCGAGTTGATCGCCGTATTGGGCATGCCGGAACCATTGACGAGCTGCGACACGATGAACGTGGTGTAGTCGCGGCCCAGGCGCAGCGAACCCCACTGATCACTCTTGAGGCCCACCCAAGAACCACGGTTCCAAATTGCGCTGGTCGTCGTTGGCCCTTGAGCACCCGTGTTGTTAGCTCCTCCTGCCCCACCGCTTTTCGGATCAAGCGCCCCCTCAAAACCGAACTGTGCGGCCAAGCCGCCGCCCAGGTCTTCCGTGCCTGTGAGTCCCCAGATCGAGGAGCTGTTGGTGTCGGTGTTGATCTTGGTGAGGCGCTTGTCCATGGTGGACGAACGCGAAAACGTGCTCACGCCCACGTCGAGCACGCCGTATATACGGACGCTGGAGCCTCCCGACTGCGCCTGCGCACCCACGGCTGTCGCCGCCAAGACGGCTGCCACCAGAGCGCTGCGCTGGAATTTCTGAATATGTTTCATGTGTCGCCTACCTTTCTGTAAGAGAGAACGCTGCTTGCAAAAAATGGATGAACAATGATGGGCCTCGCTACCTTCTCGGGGAAGAGACCAGATCGAGACTGGAAGAGCAGACCTTATGGGCCACTGCATCGCACCTGATCCGGGAGAACACGGCCAAAAATTGACACCGCGAAGATAGGCGATCCCTCTCATGTTCCATGCTGGGACAATCCCTAGGTTGGCCTGAAATGTGTCGCAAAACAACACATATCTATCCCCATCTTGACTGTGCTGAAAGCAGGCAACCTGACGAGATTGCAACCCAGCCGCATTGCAAAAATCCCCCCCATGTCCCGCCAGCGCCCCCCTTCCTCTTTGCCCATGCGCGCAGGCGTGAGTCCGAGTTGCGTGGCGCTGCCTTCACGCGGCAGCGGCACCGTGCTCGACCATCTGGCCGAACGCCTGCCTGCGCTCAGCCGCGCCGCGTGGCAGCGGCGCATGGAGGCGGGCGAAGTGGTCGATGAACGCGGCGGGGCGGTAACGCCCGAACGGCCTTTCGAGCCTGGCTTGCGCATCTTTTATTACCGCCACCTGGAATCGGAGCCTGAGATTCCGTTTACCGAAGAGGTGCTTTATCAAGACGCACACTTGCTCGTCGCCGACAAACCGCATTTCATGCCCGTGACGCCGGGCGGACGCTATTTGCAGCACAGCTTGCTGGTGCGCCTCAAACGCCGGCTTGGCTTGGCGGAGCTTTCGCCGCTGCACCGCATAGACCGCGACACTGCCGGGCTGGTGTTGTTTTCGGTGCAGCAGCGCACGCGCGGGGTGTACCAGGCGCTGTTTCGCGAGCAGCGCATCCACAAGCAGTACGAGGCCGTGGCCGGCTGGCGTGCGGACCTGACCTTTCCGCGCGAGCACCACAGCCGCCTCGAGGAGAGCCCGCAATTCTTTCGCATGCACGAGGTGCCGGGCGCCCCCAACAGCTGCACGCGCCTGGAGTTGCTCGAAGTGGCGGGCCACTGGGCGCGTTACCGGCTCGAGCCCGTGACGGGCAAACGCCACCAGTTGCGCGTGCACATGGCCGCGCTGGGCCTGCCGCTGCGCCATGATGCGTTCTACCCGGAGGTCAACGACCCGCCCGAGGGAGATTTTTCGCGCCCGCTGCAGCTGCTCGCGCGCACCCTGCGCTTCACCGACCCACTCACAGGTGAGCAGCGATGCTTCGAGAGTCGGCGCCAGTTGCTGCCATTGGACGCACAGCCACAGCAAGTGCCAGACGGCACTTTGGGCTAAGACAAACGAGATGCTGGTTTGGAGCGGGCGATGGGAATGTTGACGCCGACCGATACTTGAGTTCGGAGGCTTGCAGCTTCGGAAAGTGCTCTTTGATCAAACGCGCAGCGTCCTTGTCGCCGATGGCCACGGCCGTCGTCCCCTGGAAATGCTGCTCGGGGTTGAGAAGATCGAATCCCGTATAGCCGCTCTCGTCAATCCGGAAGCACTCCATTCAGATCTTCCCCTGCACGATGTTGACGCCAATGCGATCAGCCAGATCGAGCATTGCATCGTAAATGTCCCCATCGTCCAGTAGGCTGCGTGAATTGCCGTTCGGTCGAAGGGCGCCGGCGGGGATGCGGTCACCGAAAAGAACGACAGCGCGCGCCGAGTCGTCCTGCCGTGAGACCCAGGACAGTCCTTGGGCCTGCGGGCATTGACGGTGGATCGCCTCCGCCCACTTGCGGGTGGCCGGGTACTGGTCCTTCTCGGTGTCGATGAGTTGCTTGCGCGTTACGCCCAGCTTGCGCAGCGGCACGCTTGCCAGATCGACGAGCTGAAACTCTTGCTCGACCTGGATAGTGGAATGGACCTGTCCAACCAGCTTGTCCTTGTCGAAGCTCTTGAAACCGGCGGTATGCGGGACGTCGTGGAAGACCGTCTCCATCAAGGCGCACGCCATCGTTGTGCCGCCGTACATCGTGGGGATCGGCTTTCCGTGTTCATTCTGGATCGGGCTGAAACGCGCATTGCCGTGTACGCCCGGGTTGAACTGGTCAGCCTGATATTTGCTCTGATGCACACGATGCAGTACCTCACCCTTTGCGAGCGACGTAAGCGTGGCATGGAGCTTGTCCGGGGGAGCCGGCGTGCTGGAAAACGCTTCGTCGGCGGGCGGTAGTGGAGCAGTGCCGCCCGCCAGCTTGGCACTTCGCCTACCCATGGGCAATCTCCTGAACCTCGTCCATCGCCGCTTCGATCACCCGCTCAGGTCCAGACGCCAGCAGATCCTGGGGCCGCTTGCCGCCCAGGAAGCTGTTGTCCGAGCCGAACCAGTAGGCCATGCCCCACCCATCCTTGTGGCCACCAAAGATCTCGATGATCTTGGCGAGAGCTTTCACCGGGCGGAAGCCAGTATCACGGTCCAGACCGTAGCCCGGGAAATAGTCGACGCCCCCATGGTTGATGGCGAAGATCAACCCCTGCTTCTTCCATTTGTTGGGCTGGGCGCTGGGATTGCGGGTGCTCAGTCCTGCCAGTTGGGCAATGTCGGCCGCAGTCAACCAGTCCCCGCTTTCCAGCACAGCCTTGCGTGCCCGCACCAGCATGGCCGCCTCCTTGAGCAGGCGAGGAGACGGTGGCGTCCGAGGCACCAGGACCTCGGCCAGGCGCTCCAGCGACTCCCGGTCCTGGCGCTCCAGCAACACTTCGAACATGGAGGACGCCACATTGGTGAAGTTCTCCGCCAGGGCTTGGAAGACGTTCGGTTTAATGTGGTCGAACGCGACCACGAGCACGCGATCAGCATGCGACTTCCCAAGACGAGCCTGCACCTCTTTCGGGGTGCCAACCAAAGTCGAGACCCCCGGATGGTCTGCAACGACGCTCATGGATGCGCTCCTTTTAAGGTTATCTAGGTTATTTTATATTAACATATCCAAAATAACCTTGAAAGCTCCCTCTTTCTCTTTCTGCGGGGGCTGCGCGCCCGAATCGGAGGAACCTCCTGCAAAACATCTCGCCGCAGCCTTCAGAGGTGGATGGCCGGCGCTGGCGTTTCGCCGCGTCGGGGGCGAGCGCGCTGGCGTTGCGGCGTGGATGATGGCGAGGCGACTGGCAGGGCAGTTTGGTTGCTGCGGAGGAACTCGTGGTGGGTCCATGGCCGACGAAGCGGCGACCAAAATGACCGGCAGCCGTCCGCCAGCGCCCGCGTAAATGCACAGCACCGCCTAATGGGCAATCAGGGTTGAAGTGGAGCGGGTGAAGGGAACAGCACCCGGTCGCTAACTCGTTTATTACGAACGCTTTTTCCGATCCAAGCGTCACGGAATGGACTCGATTGTGGACTCAAGTCTTCGGCCTGGTCAACGCAAGCCGCTGCGGGTGATCCAAATCGAGCCAAGCTCATCCATCAACAGCCAGAGCATCGGATTTCATACCGAAGTCTATCTGTCCACTGGCACATCACGCCACAGGCCGCTACGGACAGGTGAGCTGCGTCCTCAAAGGATTGACTCATCATCGACAGGCGCGGTCCCGCCCGCCTTTCGCCCGCTCGATGAACCGCTTCATGGGCTCCGAGGGTTCGCCCCGGCGGCGCAGCAGGTAGGTAGAGAGCACCGGTGGGCTGCCGGCCAAGGGACGAATGGAGATGTCCGGGCGCTGTAGCGTCTGCACCTGCGAGGCGATGGCGAAGCCGATGCCGTAGCCTGCACCGACCAGGGTCAGCATCACGCCCAGGCTGGTCACTTCATCGACCAGCTTGAGCGGCGTGCCTGCGTCCTGCAGCAGCGCTTGAATCTGATGGCGGCAGCCCGATCCCGATTCGGGATGGCACAGAACCAGCGGGAACTTCAGGGCTTCGGCCAGCGGCACCTGCACGTGTGCCAGCAAGGGGTGGCGTGCGGGCACGATCACCGACAGCGGATCGGTCCACACCGGCTCGGCGACGAGGCCATCATGTACCGCGTTTGACAACGCAAAGCCGATGTCCAGCAGATCGTCGTGCAGCGTCTTGAGCTGCTGCGCGAACGGCAGCTCGAAGACGCGAATCTCCATCTCGGGCTCCTCCTCGCGGCTGCGTGCCAGCAAGGTGGCGATGCGGGGCTGCGCCAGGCCGTCGCAGATCGCGATGCGCAGATGGCCCTGGTAGCCCTGTGCCGCCGCCTTGGCACTCTTGACTGCCTGCTCCACGGTGGCCATCACGCGTCGGCATTCGCCTAGGAACACCTGGCCGGCCCAGGTCAGCCGCGTCAGGCGGGTGCTGCGGTCGAACAACTGCACGCCAAGCTGGCTTTCCAGGTCGCGCATTGCTCGTGATACGGGAGATTGCTCGATCCCGAGACGCTCGGCCGCGCGGGCGAGATGCAGCTCTTCCGCGACTGCAACGAAATAGCGTAGCAATCTAGGCTCCAAGGCAGCCTCCCATCGGCCCTTTACACCAGGTCTTGGTACGAGCCAGCCACCAAGCGATGGGGATGTCGATCAGGATCAGGGTGACGACGCCTGCTAAACGTGCGGTCAACCGGAGGGCTTGCAGATCACTATCCGTCAGCACGCAAACACCCTCGTGTCAATGCGCATGCTTCGTGTCCGAGCACCCGAGTGTGTAAAGGATGCTCTTCGGTGAACTGCCCAAGCGAATGGTCCAGACTTTCATGCCGCAGGCCCCTCGACTACTCAATACATATGCTGGCCGCCGTTCATCGCCACGTTGCTGCCGGTCATGAAGGCGGCGGCTTCGCTGGCGATGAAGGCGACAAGTGCCGCAATCTCGTCCGGCTGGCCCAGACGGCCAACCGGAATCGCATCGATGATCTTCTGGCGCATGTCCTCCCGCACCGCCATCACCATCTCGGTGGCCAGATAACCCGGCGACACGGTGTTGACCGTCACACCCTTGCGCGCGACCTCCTGCGCCAGCGCCTTCGTGAACCCGTGCACGCCGGCTTTGGCCGCCGAATAATTGGTCTGCCCGAACTGGCCCTTGCTGCCGTTGATCGACGAGATGTTGACGATGCGACCCCAGCCGCGCTCGACCATCGGATCGATGAACGGCTTGGTGACGTTGAACATGGAGTCCAGGTTGGTGCGCAGTACGGCATCCCAACCGGCCTTGTCGAGCTTGCGCAGCGTTGCATCGCGGGTGATGCCGGCGTTGTTCACCAGGATGTCGATCCGATGACCGTCGGCGTGGATGCGCCGCGCCATTTCCTGCGTTGATTCGTAGTTCGATACATCCACCCCGTAGGCAGCAAGTTTGTAGCCCTGTGTCGCTTGCGCTTGCTGCCACTGGCCAATCGTGGTGTTGCCGGGGGTATGCGTGACGATCACGCGGTGGCCGGCATCGTGCAGGGCACGGGCGATCGCAGCGCCCAACCCCCGGTTGCCTCCCGTCACCAGCGCCGTCCGTTGCGTCGTATTCATTGCCGTCCCCTCATTTCTTGGTCTTGCCCTGGGGTACGGCGCTTGGGGCGGTCCAGGGCTGGGTCCAGCGCTGGCAAAGCTGCGTGAAAGAGGCTGCGTCGCCACTCGCGCCGAATGCCTCGGAGACAGACTCCTGCCAAGTCGTGAGCGCCTGGCGCAGTCCATTGGCAAAGGCCGTCTGGCTCTTGGCTGCTACTTGCCCGACCGCTTGGGCATCGCCCATGCGGCCTTGGCACAGACGCCAGAACACTTCGGACGGCAAGGTCGCGAGCGCTTGCCAGTCGGCCGCCTGTTGGAGGCCCTGGATGCGCGAGGTGGTCTCCAGCACGCTGCCAGCGCTGAGCTGTTGCATGACTTCGAGCCAGTGATGGCTGCTCTCCTGCAGCAAGCGCGTGATCTGCAGTTGCAGCTCGGCATTGGCTTTGTAGAGATGGATTGGCAGTTCGTTGCTCATTGCAGTGCCCTTCGGTCATGGTGGGCCCCCTTCGGGGCGGGTGTAGGCCATCCCAAGCGATGTCCCTGTTGAAATGGTCTTGTCTTGTCTCGGCTTCGGCGCGTCGTATCAGCGCATTGCCACATAGGTTCCCGGTGCATCACCAAGCGGGACCTGCGTGCCGCCCATGGCGGGCGGCGATACCCGCTCGGTCGAATGTCGTGCCAGCCACTGCTGCCAGGCTGGCCACCATGAGCCCTCGTTCAGCGGGGTTTCGGTACGCCACGTTTGCGGATCGACGTAGCGAGCGCCGACGCTGCGGGTCGCAATCTGGTAGCTGCGCCGGGGGTGCCCCGGCTCGCTGACCACGCCGGCGTTGTGCCCGCCGCTGGTCAGTACGAAGGTCAGCTCCGCATCACTGAGCAGATGCATCTTGTACACGGATGGCCAGGGGGCAACGTGGTCGCGCACCGTGCCGACGATGAGCATCGGCACTTCGATGTCGGCGATCGCCACCGGCCGTCCGCCGACCTGGTAGCGTCCCTCGGCCAGATCGTTGTTCAGATACAAACGCCGCAGGTACTCGCTGTGCATGCGATACGGCATGCGCGTCACGTCGGCATTCCATGCCATCAGGTCATTGAACTCCTGCCGTTCGCCCAGCAGGTACTCGCGCACGCGCCGCGACCAGATCAGGTCGCGCGAGTTGAGCATCTGGAAAGAGGCGGCCATCTGCTTGCCGTCGAGATAGCCCTTGTCCCACATCCCGGCTTCCAGCCAGGCAAGTTGACTGTCGTCGATGAAAAGCGCGATTTCGCCCGACTCGCGGAAGTCGGTCTCCGACGCCAGCAGCGTCAAACTGCGCAGCCGTTCGTCGCCATCGCGCGCCATCGCGGCTGCGGCGATCGTCAGCAAGGTGCCGCCCAGGCAATAGCCAACCGCCTGCACCTTGCGCTCGGGCACGATGGCCGTGACCGCGTCCAGTGCATCCATGACCCCCAGCCATCGGTAATCCTCGAGGCCGAGGTCGCGATCGGCCGCGGTCGGGTTCTTCCAGGAAAGGATGAACACCGTATGCCCCTGGTCGACCAGGTACTTCACCATCGAGTTGTGCGGTGACAGGTCGAGGATGTAGTACTTCATGATCCAGGAGGGCACGATCAGCACCGGCTCGGCATACACATCGGGGGTCGTGGGTGTGTACTGGATCAGCTCGATCAGGTGGTTGCGAAACACCACCTTTCCTGGTGTGACCGCCACGTCCTGGCCGACTTTGAAGCCTTCGACCCCGGCCGGTTCATCGTCAAGCGCAAGACGCTGTGTATCGTCGAGGAAGTTCATCGCGCCGCGCCACAGGTTGGCGCCGCCGCTGGTTCTGATGGCTTCCAGCACTTCCGGGTTGGTCCAGATGAAATTCGATGGCGACCACATGTCCAGCCACTGCCGCCCAGCGAAAGTGACCATGTTCTCGTGATGGCGCGACACGCCGCGCACGCCGGTGGTGGCGTTGTGCCACCACTGCTGCTGCAGCAAAAAGCCCTGGTGGATCACGTTGAACGGCCATTGCTGCCAGGCCGGCGCCTCGAAGCGCCGATCCTGCTCCAACGGCTCGATGCACGTGGGGCAGCCGTGGGCACTTGCAGCGTGCGCGACGTAGCGCGCCAAGCGTCGCTGCTTGTGCAATCCCTTTTCGATCAGGCTGCGCTGCTTGCCCGGTGAAAGGCTCAGGTGCAGCGCCCAGTCGTACCAAGCCAGCAAACCCGCCGCCGGTGACAACCCGCCAGTGCCGCGTGCCCGGCACGCGTTCGCAAGCGTATCCAGGACATCGGGGCGACAGACGACTTCGGACGGTGCCGGCGCGGGCTTGTCAGGTATGGCAAGGGTGTTCATCTCTGGTCTTCCGATGTTGTAAGTAACTTATTACTATCATAATGCCTACGGGAAAAGATGCAAAGCCTTGAAGAACGCCCGGGGGATTTCCGCCTTCGCTCGAACGAAACCGCTTCTCTTGCTCTGACTGGGGTGGCCGACCTGCCGACCGATTACTCATGATGTGCCAGAGGAGTGTGTTCGCTTCCTGGGTCTCGTCAGCTCACTTGGCCACAATCCATGGATGGGGCAGGAACCATCCTTTCTCATGCGATGAACCGTATTCCCGATCTTGCGACGCGGATGTTTTGCATGTTAGGATAGTAATAAGTCACTTACTTTATGGAGTCTGATCGGTGAGCGAACGTCCTCAACATCTGTCCGCTGAAGAGCGGCGTGCTGCCACGGTGCAAGCGGTGGTGGACTTGGCCGCGGAGCAAAACCCGGCCGAAATCACGACCACGGCCATCGCCGATCGAATGGGTTTGACGCAGGGCGCGCTGTTTCGCCACTTCCCCACCAAGGACGCGATCCTGGAGGCAACGATGACCTGGGTCGGTGAGCGTCTGCTGGTGCGCGTGGACAAGGCGGCCGAGGGCGCCGCGTCTCCTGCCGCGGCACTCGAAGCCATGTTCATGACGCACATCGACTTCGTGGCCAAGCATCCCGGCGTGCCGCGCATGCTGTTCGGAGAACTGCAACGCTCTGGCGAGACGCTCGCCAAGCGGATGGTGCAGACCTTGCTCCGTCAATACGAACAGCGCCTGCGCCGCCTGATGGAGGCAGGCAAGGCCCAAGGCGACCTGGATGCGGATCTGGACGTGGATGCCGCCGCCGTGTTGTTCATCGGCACGATCCAGGGACTGGTCATGCAGTCGCTGTTGGCCGGCAAGGTCAGTCGCATCCGTCGTGATGCGCCAGCCGTGTTTGCCATCTATCTCCGTGGCATCACGCACACCCGATGAAACGCCTTCCATCCTGCCGCCACGCAGTTGCCCGGTCGGCCGAGAGGCACACCACGGTCATGCGATCGCGTTGCGCCTCCAGCGCGAATCCGCGTCATTCAACACTCAGCCCGACCGCCCGGCGGAACGCACACGCACACCGCGACGACGGCGAAGGCTTGGGAGTTTCCGCGATCAAGTAAAGGCCATGAAGATGACCACTCATCCACAACGCAGCATCTGGCACTGGCTGATCTCCCCGCTCGCGATCGGCTTCGGCCTGCTCACTCTTCGGGAGGGCGGCGCCGTTCTGTTTGTCGACGGCGCGGCGCGCCAAGCCGCCGGCCACTATGTGCCTTTCGTGCTCTGGTTCAATTTTCTGGCCGGGCTCGCCTACATCGTCGCCGGCGTCGGCTTGTGGATGCGCCGGCGCTGGGCCGCGTGGTTGGCGATTGTCATCACGGTGGCGACCGCACTCGTGTTCCTGGCTTTCGGAGTGCATGTGGCTTTGGGTGGCGCCTGGGAGCGGCGCACGGTGGTCGCCATGACGCTGCGCACGTTGGTGTGGGCAGGCATAGCGGCCATAGCCTGGCGCCGGTCAGCGGCGAATGCGCCGGTCGCACGCGAGCACTGAGCACCTTTATCCAGCGGAAACCCATCGATGACAACTCCAAACCTCCTCTCCAGAAAAACCCGTTGGGTCGTGATCGCCGTCGTCGTGCTCGCTCTTGGCGGCGCACTGGCGTTCTGGCTGTCGCGCGACCATGGACAACAAGATGCATTGCGCCTCTACGGCAACGTCGACATCCGCGAGGTGCAACTGGCCTTCCGTCAGCCCGGGCGCGTGATGCAAATGGCTTTCGATGAGGGCGATGCCGTCAGCGCCGGCGCGCGCCTGGCGGCGCTCGATGCGCAACCCTATCGGGAGGCCCTTGCGGCAGCGCAGGCCCAGGTGCAGGTGGCGCAGGCGGAACTGGCCAAGCTGCGCCGCGGCCTGCGACCACAGGAAATCACCCAGGCGCGCGAGGCTCTCAGACAGGCACAGGCGCTCGCCACCGAGACCGAGCGCAATTTCCAGCGCCAGAGTGGCCTGTTGGCATCGGGCGCCAGCAGCCAGCGCACGGTCGATGCAGCCCGCACGGCACGCGACCAGGCAGCCGCTGGCGTCGAAGCGGCCAAGGCGGCCCTGTCGCAAGCATCCGAAGGTTTTCGCAAGGAAGACATCGCCGCGGCAGAAGCTCGCCTTGCGGCCGCACAGGCTGCCGCAGCGCAAGCCACGACAGCCTTGGCGGACACCGAGTTGATGGCGCCCAGTAGCGGCACCGTCATCGCACGAGTGCGGGAGCCCGGCAGCATGGTCGCAAGCCAGAGCGCGGTCTACAGCCTGAGCCTGGACAAGCCGGTTTACGTGCGCGCCTACGTGGGCGAGTCGGACTTGGGGCGCATCGCGCCCGGTACTGTGGTGCGCGTCAAAAGCGATTCATCAGAGAAGGTCTATCGCGGCCAGATCGGCTTCATCTCGCCGCGCGCCGAGTTCACCCCCAAGACGGTGGAGACGACGGATTTGCGCACGGATCTGGTCTACCGCCTGCGCATCGTCATCGACGAAGCCGACAGCGACAGTGCCTTGCGCCAGGGCATGCCGGTGACGATCGAGGTCGATGCGAAAGCCGGCACCAGCATCCCGGCGGGGGAGCGTTGAAATGCAGGCAAGCCCTGCCATCGCCGCCGTGCCTGCGGGTGCGGGCGAAGACGCTGCCGTCGTCATCGAAGACGTGGACAAGCATTTCGGAGACGTAAAGGCGCTGCGGGGCTTGAGCGCGCGCATCCACTATGGGCGGCTGACGGGTCTGGTCGGCCCCGACGGCGCTGGCAAGACGACGCTGATGCGGATTCTGACCGGCCTCCTGGTGCCTAACGCCGGCCACGTCACCTTGGCAGGCTATGACGTGGTCAAGGACAACGACGCCATTCATGTCGCCAGTGGCTACATGCCGCAACGCTTTGGCCTGTACGAAGACCTGTCGGTGATGGAGAACATGCGCCTGTATGCGCAGTTGCGCGGCATGGATGCGGACCGCAACGCCGATCTGTTTGCCGAGCTGCTGGACTTCACGCGGCTCGGACCCTTCACCAAACGCCTGGCCGGCAAGCTCTCCGGCGGCATGAAGCAGAAGCTGGGCCTTGCCTGTGCGCTCATGGCGCGGCCGAAGGTGCTGCTGCTGGACGAGCCGGGCGTGGGTGTCGACCCGGTCAGCCGCCAGGACTTGTGGCGCATGGTGCAGGCGCTGACCGATGAAGGCATGGCCGTGGTCTGGTCCACCGCCTATCTCGACGAAGCCGAGCGCTGCGAGAGCGTGCTGCTGCTGAACCAAGGGCAGCTCCTGTTCGATGGCCCGCCGCAGGAGCTGACCGCGCAGCTCGAAGGCCGCAGTTTCCGTCTGGAAGACGTCGGTGCCGAGCGCCGAGCGGTCCTGACCCAGGCACTCGACCTGCCCAGCGTGAGCGATGGCGTGATCCAGGGCGCCGGCGTGCGCGTGGTGTTGCGCGAGGGCGCTCAAGCGGAGCAGCTCCAGGCCCTGTCCGATCAGGCGCGAGTGGAGCTGGCGCAGGTGCCCGCGCGCTTCGAAGACGCCTTCATCGATCTGCTCGGTGGCGGCCCCGGCGGCACTTCGACGCTGGCCGAGCGTCTGCCGCCGGTTGAGCTGGGTTCCGACATTGCCGTGTCGTGCCGAAACCTCACCAAGCGCTTCGGCGAGTTCACCGCCACCGACAACGTCAGCTTCGAGGTGCAAAAGGGCGAAATCTTCGGCCTGCTCGGCCCTAACGGCGCCGGCAAGTCCACCACCTTCAAGATGTTGTGCGGCCTGTTGAAACCAACTGCTGGCGAAGCGCATGTGGTGGGCCATGATCTGCGCCGCGCCACCGGCGCAGCCAAGAGCCGGCTCGGCTACATGGCGCAGAAGTTTTCGCTCTACGGCCTGCTCTCGGTGCAGCAGAACCTGGAATTCTCGGCCGGCGTCTACGGACTGGAAGGCAACACCCGGCGCGAGCGCATTGCCGAGATGATCGAAACCTTCGATCTGGGCGACTGGCTGTCCGCCACGCCCGATTCCCTGCCGCTGGGCCACAAGCAGCGCCTGGCATTGGCTTGTTCGCTGATGCACCGGCCGCCCGTGCTGTTCCTGGATGAACCCACTTCGGGCGTGGACCCGATCACCCGGCGGGAATTCTGGACCCACATCAACGGACTGGCCCGCAAGGGCGTGACCATCATGGTCACCACCCACTTCATGGACGAGGCCGAATACTGCGACCGCGTGGCCATGCTCTCGCGTGCGCAACTGATCGCGCTGGATACGCCCGACGCGCTCAAACGTTCGGCGGTCAGCCCCGAACAACCCGACCCGACGATGGAGGACGCCTTCATTCACCTGGTGGAGTCGTCAGACCGCGAGCTGGAGGCCGCCACATGAACGGCGCCACAATGCACAAAGACGGAAGTGGCCCCCTGCAGACCGACTTGCGCCGTTTTGATTTACGGCGCTTGATCGCCCTGGTGACCAAGGAAAGCTACCAGGCGCTGCGCGACCCCTCGACGCTGCTGATCGCGTTCGTGCTGCCAGTGGTGTTGCTGCTGCTGTTCGCCTATGCGGTGTCGCTGGATGCGAAGGATGTCCGTGTCGGCGTGGTCCTGGAGTCGCCCGGCGCATCGGCACACTCGCTGGCCGCAGCGTTTTCGGGCACCCGCTTCCTGAATACGCACTTCGCCCATGACCGGCGCGAAGTGGCCGACCAACTGGTCTCAGGCGACCTGCGCGGCTACGTGGTGATTCCGCAGGATTTCGAGCAGCGTCTGGCCCAGCGTGGCAGCGAGCCGCTGGTGCAGATCGTCACCGATGGCTCCTACCCCAATACCGCCAACTACGTCGAGAACTACGCCCGTGGCGTGGTCCAGTCCTGGCGTGCCGGACTGGACGTCGGAGCACCAGCGCAGGCCGTCATGCTGGAACCGCGCTACTGGTTCAACCCCGAGCTGGAAAGCCGCCGCGCACTGATTCCCGGTGCCATCGCCATCGTCATGACCATCATCGGCACCATGCTGACTGCACTGGTGGTGGCGCGTGAATGGGAGCGCGGCACCATGGAGGCGGTGCTGTCCACGCCGGCCTCGGTGGCCGAAATCCTGATCGGCAAGCTGCTGCCGTACTTCGTGCTCGGCATGCTGTCCACGCTGGGTGCGGCGGCGCTGGCGGTGTTCGTGTTCGGGGTCCCGATGCGGGGCTCGCTGGCGGCGCTGCTGCTGCTGTCGGCGGTGTTCATGGTGCCGGCGCTGGGTCAAGGTCTGCTGATTTCCTCCTTGGCACGCAACCAGTTCCTGGCAGCGCAGATCGCGCTGTTCACGGGTTTTCTGCCGGCTTTCATGCTGTCGGGCTTTCTGTATGAGATCGACGCGATGCCCGCGCCGATCCGGGCCATCACCCGGCTGGTTCCGGCGCGTTACTTCGTCGATTCGCTGAAGACGGTGTTCCTGGCCGGCGACATCTGGGCCGTGTTCCTGCCCAACCTGGCGGCCATGGCGGCGATCGGGGTGCTGTTCTTCGTGATCGCCAAGCGCGCCACGCGCAAGAACCTGGAGTGAAGCGATGTTGACGTCCGCATTCTCGTTGACCCGCCTGCGCGCCCAGTTCATCAAGGAGGTGCTCAGCGTCCTGCGCGACCCGCGCAGCCGCATGGTGGTGTTCGTGCCGCCGATCCTGCAGTTGCTGGTGTTCGCCTTTGCCGCGACGCTGGAAGTGCGCAACGTCGATATCGCCGTCTACGACCAGGATACGGGGCGCTGGTCGCACGAGCTGGTACAGCGCCTGGACAGCGCCCGCTTCATCACCCACATCCGGCATGTCGACAGCCAGCAGCAACTGCACGAGCTGATCGACCGTGGCGAGGTGATCGCCGCGCTCGCCATCCCGGTGGATTTCTCGCGCTCCATCGCTGCCGGCGAAAGTGGCCGCGCGCAGGTACTGGTCGATGGCCGGCGCAGCAACTCCGGGCAGATCACCGTGGCCTATCTGTCCACCATCGCCGCCGATGTCGGCGCCGAGGTCGTGCCCGACGCCCAGGCACCAACGCCCGTGGTCGTGCGCCACTGGTTCAACCCGAATCTGGTCTACCGCTGGTTCATCGTGCCCGGGCTGACGGGCATCCTGGCGCTGTTCAGCTCGCTCTTGATCACCTCGTTGTCGATCGCGCGCGAGCGCGAGCTGGGCACCTTCGACCAGTTGCTGGTGTCGCCCACCTCGACGCCCGAGATCATCATCTCCAAGTCGCTGCCGGCACTCGCAATTGGCACCGGGCTGGGCCTGTTCATGATTAGCGCGGGCGTCTTCCTGTTCGGCATCCCGTTTACGGGCTCGTTTGCACTCCTGCTTGCCAGCCTGGTGCTGTTCATCGCCTCGGTGGTCGGCATCGGCCTGATGATTTCCGCGGTCAGCATGACGCAGCAGCAGGCCATCCTGGGGGCGTTCGCCGTCGGCGTGCCGGCGGTGCTGATGTCAGGCTTTGCGACGCCTGTGGAAAACATGCCTGTCGTCCTGCAATGGCTGGCTCAGGCCATTCCGCTGACCCACTTCCTCATCATCGTCGAAGGCAGCTTTCTCAAGGCCATGCCGCCCGGTGACATTCTCGCCAGCCTGTGGCCGCTGGCGGTCATCGCCCTGGCCACGCTGACGATGGCCACCGTATTCGTCCGAGGACGCCTGCAATGAAATCCAAGCCCCGCACTCCCTTTCTTCGCGCAACCGTCACCGGCCTGACCCCTGGGCGCGCGCGTCCGCTCGCGCTGGCCCTGTCCTGCGTGCTGCTGACTGCCTGCGCAAGCGTGGGCCCCGACTACCGCGAGCCGCCGCCGGTCGACGTCGGCAGCGGCTGGAGCTTGCCGTTGGCAAGCGAATCCCAGTCCGCAGACTTGAGCCAATGGTGGTCTGCACTGGACGATCCCATCCTCGATCGCCTGATGGCCACGGCGCTGGCACAGAACCTGGATCTGCGCCAGGCTGCGGCACGCATCGATGAGGCACGCGCCCTGCGCGATCGTGTGGCCGGCGAGGCATTGCCCACCGCCGCCGCTGGCGCGAGCGTCAACCGGCGCCGTCAAAGCGAGAACGGACCCCTGCCCGTAGGTTCGATCCCCGGCCTTGACGCCACGCAGACCATCTACGACGCGGGCTTCGACGCGGCCTGGGAGGCCGACTTGTTCGGGGCCAAGCGGCGGGCGCTGGAAGGCGCCAGCGCCCGCCTGCAGGCGACCGAAGCCGAGGCGCAGGGCGTACGCATGCGCATCGTGGCCGAGGTCGCGCGCACCTGGTTCACCGCCGTCGGCGCCCGCTACGAGTTGCACGCACAACAGGCCACACTGGATACGCTGCAGCAGACCTTGGAATTGGTGCGCCTGCGGCATGCGCTGGGCGACGCGTCGGCCGCCGACGTGGAGGCGGCGTACGCCCAATGGACAGCAGTCAACGCGCTCATCCCGGATATCCAGGCGCGTCAGCGCGCCGCGATACTCAGCCTGGGCGTGCTGCTGGGCGCGCCGCCGGAGCGGGAGCTGGCACTGCTGGATGGCCCCTTGACGCCGAGCACGCTGCGGGCGCTGCCGGTGGGCGAGCGCGCAGAGATGCTGCGTCGGCGCCCGGACGTGCTGGCTGCGGAACGTCGCCTGGCAGCGAGTTCCGCCGACATCGGCGTGGCCACGGCCGAGTTGTTCCCCAAACTCTCCATCGGTGTCGGCGGCGGGTTCCAAGCGCTCAGTACGGGCGATTGGTTCGATGCATCCAGCTCGCGTTTTTCCATCCTGCCGCTGATTTCCTGGCGCCTGTTCGACGGTGGCCGTGTGCGAGCCGAAATTCGGGCACGCGAGGCGGCCGAGCGACAGGCCGCGCTGGCCTATGAGCAGGCCGTGCTGGCGGCGCTGGGCGATGCCGAGCGCGCGCTTGGCGACTACCACGGCGGGCTGGACACACTGGAGCGCCGCGGTATGGCACTGGATGCCGCGCGCACCAGCTACGGCCACGCCAAGGCGCGCTACGCGGCGGGCGACATCGCGCTGGTCGAACTGCTGGCCGCCCAGCGCAGCCTGCACGAGGCCGAAACCGCAGCCGCGCGGGCACATACCAACGCCGCCGTGCAATTGGTGGCGCTGTACAAGGCCCTTGGTGGCGGCTGGGACGTATCGACGACGGCATCGACCGCAACCCATCCGCTGCGGGGCGCTGCCGCCCCCGTCGCGTTTTCAAGCCGCTGACTCAACACAAGGGGGCCGTCATGCAAATCAACGTTGGAAATCTCGACCGCATTGTGCGCATCGTCATCGGACTGATTTTGCTCAGTCTCCCATTGTGGCTGGACTCATCCTGGCGTTGGCTGGGACTCATTGGAATCATGCCACTCCTCACCGGCCTGGCAGGCCGCTGTCCTGGCTATCGCCTGCTCGGCCTCAGCACTTGCCCGATGCGAAAACCCGAGTGAACGCCCTATGAAACTCAGTTTTTTGGGCGCAGCCCGAGAAGTCACCGGATCGTGCTTTCTGGTCGAAGCGGCTAATGTCCGCTTCCTGGTCGATTGCGGCATGGTTCAAGGTGGGCGTATAGCAGCAGCACGCAACCACGAGCCGTTCGCGTTCGACCCGGCGTCCATTGACTTCGTCCTGCTGACCCACGCCCACATCGACCACAGCGGGCTATTGCCCAAACTCACGCGCGCCGGGTTCAAGGGGTCCATCTACGCCACGCCAGCGACGGTTGATCTGCTCGGGGTGATGCTGCCCGATAGCGCTCACATCCAGGAAAGCGATGCCAAGCGGGTTGCCAAGCGGCTCAAAGAAAAGACCGTGCCGCCACCCCTGTATACCCTACAGGATGCACACGAATGCCTGCAGCAAGTACGAGGTATCGAATACGACCGGGAGTTCGCACCCCGCGTCGGGGTGCGCGCCCGCTTTCGTGATGCCGGACACATCCTTGGTTCGGCCATCGTGGAAGTTTGGATTACCGAGTACGGTTACCCCACGAAGATCGTGTTCAGCGGCGATCTGGGTCAGCCGGGACGCCCCATCCTGCGCGACCCGACACCCATTGAGGAAGCCGACATCCTCGTCATCGAGTCCACCTACGGTGACCGCCGGCACAAGGATTTTTCGGCGACCGAAGCGGACATGATCGGCATCGTCGAGAAAACCCTGTTCGAGCGCGGCGGCAATGTCATCGTTCCGGCCTTTGCGGTCGGCCGAACCCAGGAGGTGCTCTACCACCTACATCGTCTCACCTGCGAAGGGCGTCTGCAGCGTCCAATGGTGTTTGTCGATTCGCCGATGGCCACCGAGGCCACACGCATCACGCGTGAACATCTCGAATTGTTCGACGAACAGGCGAAGCGGTTGGCCGGATGGCACGCGCGCGGCGAGAACCTCCCGTACCTGGATTTCACAGCGAGCGCTGAGGAGTCCATGGCGCTGAACCGGATTCGCTCCGGGGCCATCATTATTTCTGCCAGCGGCATGTGCGATGCGGGACGTATCCGGCACCACCTGCGCCACAACTTGCCACGCCGCGAATGCAGCATCTTGTTTCCCGGTTTCCAGGCGCAGGGGACGCTTGGCCGGCGCCTGATCGAGGGGGCCGAACGTGTACGCATCTTCGGTGAGGACATCCCGGTACATGCGGCGATCCACAGCGTGGACGGCCTCTCGGCGCATGCCGACCAGAAGGCGCTGCTGGATTGGGCCCGTGCTTTCATTCAAGCACCGGCGCAAACCTTCGTGGTGCATGGGGAATCGTCGGCCGCGCAAACCTTCGCTGACCTCTTGCAGCAGCAACTCGGCTGGCAGGTCACGGTGCCCGAGTATGGCCATGCGCTGCGCTGGCCGGACTTTCTGGCGCACGAGTGATGAAGCCCGCAGAAGATCTCGATGAACGCCTGCGCGCCATCCGCGAGTCGCCAACGTACCGGCTTGCGTACGAAGACATCGAGCTGCTTGGCCAGGACGAACTGCGGCCGCTGCGACTACAGCTCGAACTGCTCAAGCCCGAGCGCATCCTGCACGAGCAAGGCATTCGCTCGACGGTAGTGGTCTTCGGCAGCGCACGCGTGAGCGATGCCGAGACGGCAGAAGCCCGTCTTGGCGTTCTGGAGCGTCAGGCGCTCGTCACTCCGGAGGATGTCGGGCTGCGGCAAGAGCTTGCGCGGGCCAATCGCCGGGTCGAACAGGCACGTCACTACGAGCAAGCGAGGCGTTTCTCGGGCCTTATTTCGGCGCGTTTCCAGCAGCAAAACCGCCGTGATTTCGTCGTCGTCACCGGGGGTGGGCCCGGCATCATGGAGGCCGCCAACCGCGGTGCTTTCGAGGTCGGCGCACGTTCGATTGGCCTCAACATCACGCTGCCCCACGAACAGGCACCCAACCCCTACATGTGCCCGGATTTGGCGTTCCGATTCCACTATTTCGCCCTGCGCAAGATGCACTTCTTGTTGCACGCCAAGGGCTTGGTGGCCTTCCCCGGTGGCTATGGAACGCTTGATGAGCTGTTCGAGGTGCTCACCTTGATCCAGTCCGGAAAGATGCAGCGGATTCCGGTGGTGCTGGTCGGCCGTGCATTCTGGCGTCGCGTAGTTGATTTCGATCTTCTGCTCGACGAAGGCTATATCTCTCCATCCGATCTCGACTTGTTCACCTGCGTAGACGAAGCCGAGGAAATCGTTAGTGCCCTCGAACGCTTTTACGTCAACAGGGCAGCAGGCGATGGGGCGACATGATCGGCATCGACGGGTATTGCCGGAGCCTGCGCGGCACCAAGGTGCAGCAGTCGATGCAGTTCGCCACCTTGTTGATTGCCTGTGCATTGTTCAGCCCGATTTCTGCTTTCGGTTCCGACTTCTCGCTCTCTGCAGATCCTCCCTCCTGCTCGCCAGAGCACTCCCTGCGCTGGCGGGGTGGCACCCTGCGCCTGGAGAACGATCTATTCACCGGCTCCGACCGCAACTACACCAACGGTGTCGCGCTAACAGCAGTCTCACGTGATCTGCAAGGCGAGCTCCGTCCCGAGTGCCTGCCACAGCCGATTGGTTTGTACGCCCGCTTCATCGGCTGGGCTGATCCCGGGTTCTGGCGCGATTCCGGCGCCCAGACATCGTCGCAAAACCTCGTCGTGCGCTTTGGCCAGTCCATGTACACGCCCGAGAACAAGACGCGCACCGACGTGATTCCAGATGACCGACCGTACGCTGGTTTGCTCTACCTGGGTTTGGCGTGGAATCGCCGCATCCACCCACAAGCCGCCAGCTACGAAATGCTTGACGTGCGTGAGCTGACCCTGGGCGTGATCGGCCCCTGGTCGCTGGCCGAGCAATCTCAGGATCTGGTGCATCGGACACGCGGCATTGAGCGATTTCGCGGCTGGGACAACCAGTTGCGCAACGAGCCGGCGTTTCAGATGGCCATGGAGCGCAAGTTCAAGCCGTACACGGAGGGTGCGGTCCGCCCTGGATGGGGCAGCGACGTGATCGGCAGCTATGCCCTGCGGGTCGGAAACATCGAAACCGCCGCCAGTACCGGCGTGGAGTTTCGCGCGGGCTGGAACATACCGAACGACTTCGGCAGCTATCCGATCCGCCCTGGCGCAGAGAACCGCCCGCCCTCTGGTGTTGCCGATCTGCGCACGACAACGCCGCAGTCGGTCCTGGCGCCCAAACCTGGGGCACATGTCTTCCTGAATCTGGAGGGTAAAGCCGTCGCCTGGGACTTCTCACTCGACGGAAACATGTTCCGGCATAGCCATCACGTCAGCCGGCGGCCTTGGATCGCGCAAGCAGCTCTCGGCATCAGTAGCCAATGGATCGTTGCTGGACGTGGCGTACGGCTCGCCGTGATGCGCGTTTGGAGAACCCGCGAGTTCGACCAGCAGGCGGGCCATCACGCATTCGGATCGATCGCGCTGAGTCTGGAATTTTGAGGACACCTGCAACCAATCGTTAGACCCAAAGCATTCGTCACAACATCAATGGAGAAATTCGTGAACCAGCCCTTGAAACCCAGATCGTTTTTCACCGTCCCGCTGTCCGTGCTCTTGGCAACCTTCGCCACGGCACTCGGTGCGCAGTCCGTAGAGGCGGCAAAGCCAATGGCGCTTCGTACCATAATGGAAAGACTCGGTCGCGACATGCAAGCCGTCACGGGCGCGATCTCCAAAGAAGACTGGCCGCTGGTCGCCGAGCTAGCACCACGAATCGCCAAGCATGCCGAGCCGCCCATGTCGGAAAAGATGCGCATCCTTGCCTGGCTTGGGGCAGACGCTGGAAAGTTTCGGGGTCTTGATGGACAGGTCCATGACGCCGCGACCGCCATGGGCGAGGCTGCACAGCGGAATGACGGCCAAGCAGTCATCGCGGCTTTCTCCAAGACCCAGCAAAGCTGCCTAGCCTGCCACCAGAGTTACCGTCGCTCGTTCGTGGAAAAGTTCTATGGAAGCCGCTAGCAAGGGATGGCTACACCTGTTGACGGAAGACTAGCTTCTGTCCAATCAATATACCTCGACGCGTTTCAGGTTCCCAGGAAGCCACCCGTGCAGCGATCACGGGTTCCTGCTTCACCCGCGGCAGCACTCGTTGGATCTGACGTTCATGACTCCCGTATGCATGTGGGTCACCAGCACCAGCGGATAACGCAGCACCTCGTCCAGTGAGATACGTTTGTGCTTGAGCAGCGGATGCCATGCCGGCGCCGCGACCATGAGGGGGGGCGCTCCAAAGCGCCTTAGCCACGATGTCGTCACCCACTTCACCAGACTGGGCCCTAGGTCATACAGATCGCCATGCAGCCCCTTGATTTGCTGCGACAGTGACACCTCGAACAGGCGCAACTCGACGTCGGGCTCCTCCTGCCAGCTTAACGCCAGCAAGGTCGGCAAGCGCGACGGGGTGATGCCATCGGACAGCGTAATGCGTTGCTGACCGTGAAAGCCGCTGGCCGCTCCCCTCACGCTGTCGCGGGCTTGCTGCAAGGCAGTGAAGAGGCGCGGCACATGTTACAGGAATTGCTTGTCCGCCCGCGTCAACCGCTTGCTGCGACTGCTCCGGCCGCAGTGCTTCAGCAGCGCGGTTACAGGTGGCGATCTCGAATTCGCCGAACATGCCCATCGACAGTTCATCCGGCGCGATGCCCGCTGGCGCGAACTTCAGACGCTGCGCCGCCGCCCGTGTCGACAGACCAAATCGCTCGCCCTCGGGGAGTGACGTAAGACGCCGCGACTGTCTTCCTCGGGTCGCTGCGGCCACAGAAGATAGCCGAGGCGCGCTGGCGCGAGTGCTCTAGCTAGCCATCCGCCATGACCGCCGCCCGCGTTCAAGCAGCGTTGCAATAACTCCGGACACCATTGCCCGCGTGCTGTGAGCCGGCGACGGCAGCCGCTGCAAGACATGCCGGCCTCTTCTCCGCACGCATGCGGCTCCCTACGATCATAAGGACTGGTCACGTCACGAGGGACTGCGCATGAACTTACGTCATCTTCGCTGTTTCATTGCTGTAGCCGAGGAACTGCACTTCGGTCGAGCCGCTAGGCGGCTGCATATAGAACAATCTCCCCTATCACGCACGATCCGCAAGTTGGAGACAACTCTAGGCGTGACGTTGCTCAGTCGCACGCCGCGGGGCGCAACCCTGACTTGGGCAGGGCGAGTCTTCCTCGACGACGCCCGCCGCATCATGTTGAGCGTTGAGCAGGCAGTGGCCAGCGCGAAGGCTGCTGCCTCCGGTTCTCAGGGCATTTTGCGAATCGCGCTGTCGAGAGACATAGGACGGGCGAGGCTATCAGCACTGCTTGCACTGTGCCGCGAAGAGTCGCCGCAGGTAAACATCCGGCTCTCCGAAGTACCGCTGACCGAACTCGTGCAGGGGCTGAACGCAAATCTGTTCGACGCCGGCTTTGCAATGGTCAATGAAGTGGAGGACGGGATCATTGCTGAGCCGCTGTGGGCCGACCCCTTGGTAGTGATCCTGCCCGCACGGCACCCGCTTGTAGCCTTCAAGGAAGTGCCGTTGCAGGAAGTGGTGAGCTATCCGCTGGTACTTTGTGATCCACGGGCATGCCAAGGTTGCGGTCGGCAGAGCGAACGACTGTTCCGCTCTGTCGATGTCCAACCGATCGTGGCTGAGTATGCCGCTTCTCACGGGCTGATGCTGACGTTGGTGGCCGCAGGGTACGGGCTAAGTTTTTCCACTGCCGCGCACTTGGCAACTTGCCAGCCGGCGGATGTTGTTGTCCGCCCGTTGGCCGGTCAGAGCGCATCGATAACCACCTATCTGCTACGAACCGAGGGTGGCATGACGGAGCCGTTGCAGCGGTTCATCGAACGCGCCGAACGTGTATGTCATCAGGACGCAAGCACATCACGCGCGATCTGACGCAGATCTATCGAAAGGTGCGCGGCTAGTTTTCTCGGATTGCGCGATTCATCTTTGGTCTTGCGGCTGACCCGATCCGCATGGCTCATGCGCTGTACTGATTCCAGTTTCGACGCAATTGCTGCGCCCTTCCGTACTCCGGCACTCGCCTGCGGGCTCGCCGCCGCGGTCATTTCACTGACGCGGAACGCATGAGCTTTTGCTGGTTGCAAACCGGCTCATCCTGTTGACGTATTGGCACTTTACGCCGTTGGAATTCCTACGGAAAACTTTGGCCAGGTTTCGGGTAAAGCGCGGCACCCATGCTTGACTCCAGGGGAGCGCGACCACCAAGCCGCGTGCCGGTCCAAAGGCAAAGCGCCCGCATCATGGTTGAGGAGTTTCAAGCGTAGCAAGATGTAGTTCGCCCTTAGCCGGCCGTCAGCGCCGATGCAACGCTTCCTTCCACGATCCCGGCCGGTCCTGCGCTTCATCCGGATTTCTGGGCAATCGCCTCGCCCACTTGGGCGGTGCGCGTCTGCCAGAGTTCGATCCGACGATGGGACGCACGCGACATGGAGAAATCGAGTTGCCTTGCCTTTGGCGCCAGGATCTACTACCGCCCGATCGAGGCGGCCGTCCGTTGGGCGGGACTGTTGCGCTTTGAGCCGCGGATTCTGGAAACGCTCGGGCCACGTGCCATGCCTGAGCCGAACGACTTTCCGCGCTGGCCCTTGCTGCGCCTTTTCTCCGAGCGCATCTTCGACGCATTGGCACACGATGAGCTTTCTTACGGCAAGGCAGGCATGGCGCAGGAACCTCAGCGCCCCGCACTCGACGATCCTGCGTTGATCGTGCGCCACGTCGACCTGAAGGCGTGGATGTCGCATTACTACCCCGGTGAGCGGCCTCCATTCCTGTTCGACGGCATCGAGCGCGAACTGCATCCTTCGGTGAGCGTCGCCATGCTGAACGTGTTGCTGGCCGATCGCGAGGCCGCCAAGCTGCAGCTTGCCGAACTCGCACAACTACATGCGGCGCTGAAGGCACAGCACGAAGCGTTGGCGAAGGAGCATGCCAGTAGCATTCGTGAGGGCGATGCGAGTGAACCGGGCCTGCGCAGCGAATCGACTTACCTGAACATCATTGGCGGCCTGCTGACATTGCTGTTGGGCAAGTCCCCCGCGGGCTCTGCCTACTCGTCCTTCCGCAACATGGATGCGGTGATCAGTGCGCTACTGGCCCACCATGAAGGGCGGCCCGGCATCAGCGAGCGAACGCTGTGGAGCAAGCTGGCACAGGCGCGTCGCCACCTGGAGGCATCGCGCTGAGCCTGTAACAGCAGACTGCAATTGCAGTTGCGTGTTCTGCAGTTGCAGTGAATCTCGCAGCAGCAGCATATGGAATGCGAGGCACTTTCTGAACAACGCCATCGAGCGTCAAGGAGTGCCTCTCATGTCTTCGCAGACCATCGCGCCGGCCTTGCCGCCCGAGCACCGCATCCTGCGCCGCGCCGAGGTCGAAGCCAAGACCGGCTTCAAGCGCGCGCACATCTACAGCCTCATGAAGGAAGGCAAGTTCCCCAAGGCGCTGCGCCTGGGCGTGCGCGCGGTGGGCTGGGACTCGGTGGAGATCGAACAGTGGATCGCCGATCGCCTCAAAGAACGCGCCTGACGCTTCTTCTCGGTTCATGCCATTCGACGAGGAGAAGCCCATGCAGGTGGTGTCCATCATTTCGACCAAGGGCGGCGTGGGCAAGACCACGACGGCGGCCAACCTGGGCGGCTTCATCGCCGATGCCGGGCTGCGCGTGCTGCTGCTGGACCTGGACGTGCAGCCCACGCTGTCGAGCTACTTCACGCTGGACGTTCGCGCGCCCGGCGGCATCTACCAGATGCTGGCCTTCAACGAGCGGCGCATCGAGCAACTGGTGTCGCGCACCGTGATCGCGGGCCTGGACCTGGTGCTCTCCAACGACGACCGCGGCGAACTGAACACGCTGCTGCTGCACGCTCCGGATGGGCGCCTGCGACTGCGCCATCTGCTTCCCGTCTTCCGCACGCACTACGACTTGCTGCTGATCGACACCCAGGGCGCGCGCAGCGTGCTGCTGGAGATGGCGGTGCTGGCGTCCGACCTGGCGCTGTCGCCGGTGACGCCGGAAATCCTCGCGGCGCGCGAGCTGCGGCGCGGCACGCTGCAACTGATCGAGGACATCGCGCCGTATCGGCACCTGGGCATCGAGCCGCCGCCGCTGCGTCTGCTCATCAACCGTGTGCATCCTGTGTCGTCGAATGCGCGGCTGGTCCAGCAGGCGCTGCGACAGGTGTTTCAGGAACAGGCCGGCGTGCAGGTGCTGGGCACCGACGTACCGGCCATCGAAGCCTATCCGCGCGCTGCGACACGAGGATTGCCGGTGCACCGGGTGGAGTACCGGCAGCCGGCTGGGCGCACGGCGCCCGCGGCGTTGGAGACCATGCGCACGCTGGCCGGCGAGCTGTTCCCCGTGTGGCGGGAGCGCTTCGCGCTGGTCACCGGTCGGGCCGATGCGGGAGGGGCCGGCCATGGCGAGCGCGCATGAACTGGCGCGCGGCCGCGAACGGCTGCGCGCGCTGATCGAGTTCGCGCTGGGCGAAGGCTGGCGCGTGGTTCGCACGTCCGGCGGGCACCTGAAATTCACGAAGCAAGGCTGCGCGTCGATCTACACCAGCTCGACGGCGAGCGACCACCGTGCCGACCGCAATGCCCGCGCACAGCTTCGCCGCGCCGACCGGCAAGCGCAGGAGAATGGCCGTGGCTGAGCTGACGCCG
The DNA here is from genome assembly GCF_029211265.1 of Extensimonas soli. GTDB lineage: Bacteria > Pseudomonadota > Gammaproteobacteria > Burkholderiales > Burkholderiaceae_C > Extensimonas > Extensimonas soli. The sequence goes on from NZ_JARGEL010000009.1 coordinate 30,273, forward strand.
CAGGACATGGCTGCCAAGCTGCTGGCCACCGGCTTCGAGCGCAGCGGCCCTTCGGCCGCGACCTTGAGCGACCCCATCGCCGACACGCCGATGGTGGTGACGCTGGACCAGTTGCGGCCCTACGACCACGACCCACGCGTGACGCGCAACCCGGCCTATGCGGAGATCAAGGCGTCCATCCGCGAACGTGGGCTGGACGCGCCCCCCGCGATCACGCGCAGGCCGGGCGAGGCGCACTACATCATTCGCAACGGTGGCAACACGCGGCTGGCGATCCTGCGCGAGTTGTGGAGCGAGACCAAGGAGGAACGCTTCTTCCGGATTGCGTGCCTGTTCCGCCCGTGGCCGGCGCGCGGCGAAATCGTGGCGCTGACCGGGCATCTGGCCGAGAACGAGCTGCGCGGCGGCCTGACCTTCATCGAGCGGGCCTTGGGCATCGAGAAGGCGCGCGAGTTCTACGAGCAGGAAAGCGGCCAGGCGCTGTCGCAAAGCGAACTCGCGCGGCGACTGACGGCCGACGGCTATCCGGTGCCGCAGTCACACATCAGCCGCATGAACGATGCGGTGCGCTATCTGCTGCCGGCGATCCCGACGCTGTTGTACGGCGGATTGGGCCGGCATCAGGTGGACCGGCTCGCAGTGCTGCGCAAGGCGTGCGAGCGCACCTGGGAGCGGCGTGCGCTGGGCCGGCCGCTGACCGTGGACTTCGCTTCGCTGTTTCAGGATGTGCTGTCGCAGTTCGACACGCAGCCGGAGGGCTTCTCGCCCCAGCGCGTGCAGGACGAACTGGTGGGTCAGATGGCCGAGCTGCTGGAAGCGGATTACGACACGCTGGCATTGGAGGTCGATGACAGCGAAAGCCGTCAGCGAGTATTGACCAGCGAGCCGGCCGCGCCGAACCCGGCAACGCCTGTCGCACCTGCGGCGCCAGCCATCACGCCGCAACTGTCGCCCGCGGCGCCAACGCCACGGGACACCTCGCCCGTCGCGCCACCGGCAGAGACACCCTCGGCACCACCTGCCGCTGCACCAAACGCCCGGGAAGGGCAGCGCGACGAGCGCCTGCAGGGGCACATCGTGACGCCGGCCCCAACCACCGAGCGCCTGCAGTCCATCCAGAGGATGGTCGCGGATCAGCTCGGCGACAAGCTACCCGACTTCGAGGCCGACGCGCTGCGTGCGATCCCGGTGCAGGTTGGCGGGCTCTTTCCCATCTCGGATGTCTGGTACATCGAGCCGGGCCTGGACGTGCCGGATCGCCTGCGCGTGCATATCGCGCAGTTCGCTCGCGAGATCGCGGGGGAAGCGGCGGTGGGCGACCACATCGAAGCCAGCGATGGCGGCATCGGCTTCGTCTGCGTGACGCCGGCCGTGGGCCAGGCGAAGGCGCTCCCGGCGTTCGCGCGTGCGATGCTGACCCTGCTGCACGCGCTGAGCACCGCGCCGGCACCCGCGACCGGGCTGGACAGCGCGCGGCTGGCCGATGACCTTGGGCCGCTGCTGCATGGTCACGGCGGCTTGGTCACGCGCCTGAGCGATGCCGGGCTGGTAAAGCTGTTCCGTCTGCTGCGCCTGGCGCGCCGGCTGCTGGATCTGGAAGCCGGCGTAGCGAGCCAGGATTTCTGAGCGCAGGAGGCTCCCGTATGTCGGCACCGCACCCGCTCAACCAGGCCGTGATCGCCCAGGCCCTGCATGACCTGCGCAACGGCCAGTTGCGCCGCTGCAAGGCCATGGGCTTCGGTGAGGAGGAGCTGGATGCGCTGAAGCACCCAGAACTCGTGAGCATGCTGGTGAATGCCACGGTGTCGTGGTGTTCGGTGTCGGTGAACCGGGAAGTGTTGAAGCGGCTGCTGAGCCAGGTGCACGACGTGGAGCGGGAGATCGCCACGGTGGACCGCATGCTGCGCCTGGGGGCGAGCACGGAGATGGTCAGCAAGTTCTACGGCCTCACGCATCAGGAAGTGGCGCTGCGCCGCGACATCCTCGGGCTGCCCAAGCGTAAGGGTCGGCATCCGGTGCTCGACGAGGCGCAGGACGTGGCCCTGTGGGAACGCTGGAAGGCCGGCATCACGGAGCGGCACATCGCACTGAACGACGACATGGCGATGCTGGCGCTGACCATGGACCTGGCCGAGGCCATGACCCTGCCCATGTCGGTGATCTGGTCGGCGATACGGAACTGGGTCGACCAGGGGCTGGTGTAGGTCATGACGACGGGCGACGCTCCACGGCGTGATGGCCCGGTTGCGCTGTCGGCGTTGTTCGACGAGTCGCTGCGGCACCTTGAGCCGAAGGAACCGGCGCAGGGCACGGCGCCGAGCCAGGACGGCTTTCTCTACAGCGGCAACCGGCACGAGAGCGTGCCGCGCGCGTTGTTCCTCGACCGGCGCCTGACGCCGCTGGAGCGCAATGCCTGGCAGGTGTTCCGCCTGCAGCTCAACGACGACGGCGTGACCGCCTTTCCCACCTACGACCAGCTCCGCCCATATCTGGCGTCCATGCCCTGTGCGGCGCAAGCCTCGCACGAGACCGTGGCGCGCGCCTTGACGCTGCTGCGGCTGACGCGCTGGCTCAGCCTGGTGCGGCGGCGGCGCGATCCCAAGACCGGCCGTATCCAAGGCAACCTCTACGTGCTGCACGACGAACCGCTGTCACCCTTCGAGGCGATGCAGCTCGACCCGGACTACCTGGGCCTGGTGAGCCAGGCGCTCACGCACGCGGCGAAGGCGGTGCAGGTCGTGGGCATGAACACGCTGCGGGAGATCGCCGAAGACCCGCTGCTCAGCGGGCGCACGCTGCCGACCCGTCTGCAAGTGCTGGCGCAGCGCATGGCGCGGCATGGCTGGACGACGCCAGGTTATCCACAGGAGGGTGCGGACCACGAATCCGAAGAAGGCCAGGAAGCCCTTCTTCGGAATGCTGCGCGCCCGTCTTCGGAATCCGAAGCAGGACCGAAACCCGCGCCGGACGGCTCTCTTCGGATTCCGAAGGAGGACCGTACAGTACGTAATGATCGTATAAATGAAGTACGTACAGTACCGCGCGCGAGGGCCTTGCAGAACCTGCGGCTGCCCGAGCGTTTCCTGCGCTTGAAGGGCGAGCAGCAGGCCGGCGCGCTGGTGGCGCTGCAGCAGGTGGACGAGGCGCAGAGGCAGGCCGTTCTCGACGAGTGGGCGGCACGCTGCCACAACAGCGCGGTACGCAACCCGGCCGGCTACCTGTTTGGCATCATCCAGAAGGCGATCCGCGGGGAGTTCAAGGCCTGGGTCGGAGAAAGTGCATCGGCGGCGCCAGCGTCCCCGCCATCGTCACCACCGGCATCCCGTGCGGCTGACCCCGAGGTGGCACGTGCCTACCTGGCACAGCTCCGAGAAGCCTTGCGTGATCGCTGATGTTGACTATCCCCAGGGGATAGCTGGAACAGACACCTTTCCGCCGCGCTCAATTGTCGCCCGCCGAACGACAGGCGAAACTGTCGCCTGTGGATCAGACGAGGACAGCCACGCACGAGCCCCGCCGATGATGGACATGACGACTTCCCCCGTCACAAACGTACTGCAACCACTGCAGCGAGACGTTCAGCGCTTGCTGGGCAGATGCCTGTTGCGCCTTCAACAATACGAGCGCCTCATGAAAGCCATCGTGGCCCACCACGAGATTTCAGGCCCGGCGCATTCGCTGGAGGCCATTCGCGCAGCGCGGATTGAAGATGCCGCGACCAAGACCCTGGGCACGTTGGTCGGACAACTGTTTGGTTCGTATGTCGTCACCGATGGAAATGGCGGCGAGGAACGCGACGACGCTCTTCCCGGCGACGTGATTTCCTTTCGCACGCGCGTGCAACTGAGCCTGTCTGCGCAGGACTACGCCAACACCCAAGCCGACCTCAAAGACCTGGTATCGCTGCGCAACACCCTGGTGCACCACTTCATCGATCAGCACGATCTATGGACCGTGGACGGGTGCCGCGTTGCACAGGACGAACTCGGTTCCGCCTACACGCGCATCGATCAACACTTCGAGCAGCTGCGCGGCTGGGCCGAGCACATGGATCAGGCGCGGCGCCTGGCAGCGGAGTTCGTCCAGTCGGATGTGTTCCACGACCTGGTGGTCAATGGCATCGCGCCGGACGGCACGGTGGACTGGCCGGCCGCCGGCATCGTCCGCGCGCTGCGCGAGGCCGCCGCGCAGTTGGCCGTCGAGGGCTGGACACCCATCGCCGCTGCTGGCCGCTGGATCGCGGGCCGGCATCCAGAGCAGCTTCCAGCCAAGTACGGCTGCAGCAGTTGGCGTCAGGTGGTGCACGAGTGCCGCCTGTTCGAGCTTCGCTACCGTGAGGTGGAGGGTCAACGGGCCGCCTGGTACAGACCTCGCGAGGCATAACCCCGCGACGCGGTCTCACCTCCGAGCGAGCCGCGAACGACTCCGCCGAGCTATCCCCAGGGGATAGCCGGCACACACAGCCTTCCGTGCGGAACAAACCGGGCGCGCATGGGCTGCGGTTTGTTGACTGACGGCCTTCCGGTCGATGCCGATGCTGGCGACTCGCCCCTTCACCGCGAGTCGCTCTCATGGCCAACGAACGCACAGAACCCCTGCAACTGAATCTCGGATCGCTGCGCAGCGCGATGTCGCTGACGCTGCACACACACCACGCATCGCGCATCTGGCACGGCCGCGCGCCGACCGAGGGGCGCCCAGGCATCATCGGTCTCAACGGCTTCATCGGCGCCATGAACAAGATGAAGCGCGGCGCCGAGCAGGACGACCCGTACTCGGACTGGTGGATGCTGCGGATCGAGGACAAGCTCGCCGACACCAAGACCCGTCTGCAGACCCTGCGCGACCAGGTGGATCAGGCCTTGGCCGACGTGCCAGCGGCGCTGTCCCTGGGCGAGAACATGAACGTGCAGCCGGTGAAGCTGCCGCTGTTCGTGAACGCCCAGCTCGGCTTCATGGCGGTGTATCTGCTGGCCGACTACGACGACCTGGCACGCAAACTCATCCTGGCGCACCATACGGCGCTGATCGACCGCAGCACCTTGGAGCGCTGGCTCAATGATGGTGCGCACGCGCTGCGCAGCCTGTTCTCGCTGGCCCAGCAGTACCGCTACTCGGGCACGACGCGCGACGACTTCGCGGCGAAGAACGCGGCGGCGCGAGCGGCGCTGGAGAAGTTCGGCGAGCTGCCGCAAGACGTGCTGGAAGGCACGCGCCGCTCGCGTTTCGCGCCACCGATCGCGCGGCGGACGACCAAGCCCGGCACGCCGCCTGCAGCGCCCGCCATCGAGCCCGATGCGCCGGCTCACACGGATGGCACAGCCGATGGTGCGGCGGGCGATGAGGCTGCGGGCGCATGACAGCATCGATCCCCATCAGCCACTCCACGCGCTTCGTGGCGCTGGAACAGGCGGACTTCCAGCGGCTGGAACACGCAGGCTACCTAAAAGGCCTTTTACAGCCTTTTAAGGGTAAGAGGAGTCTGGAGACCTGGGCCAGCCAGTGCGCAGCGCTGCGCGACGACGTGATTGGCCTGGCGCAGCGGCGCGTGCTGCCCCAGGCGCGCGCCTACCCCTTCAGCCTGCTCCACGTGCAACTGGCCCAGCAGGCCACTGGCGCAGGGACGACCTTCCTGCGCTGGCGCAACCTCGACCGTTCCTCCATGGGCGTGGCGTTGTGGGAGGCCCTGCTGGCCAACCCCGCGACGCCGGCCTCGCTGATCGACGAGCTGTACGCGATCGAACTGCAGCGCATCGTGCTGAACATGCAGATCAGCCTGACCCACAGCATCGCTCGCCAAGCCCTGGAATGCGCCAACAAGGCCGCGCAGGCCGAAGCGGCTTACCTGCGGCGCGTCCACGGGCATACCGCGTCCGTTCCACCCACCACCAAGGAGTCACCATGAGCACGCACTTCGTCGGCGAGGGCAACATCGGTTCTGCGCCGGACTACCGCGAATTTCCGAACGGCAACGACGAGCCGCGCCGGCTGCTGCGCCTGAACGTCTACTTCGACAACCCGATCCCGAAGAAGGACGGCGAGTACGAAGATCGCGGCGGCTTCTGGGCGCCCGTGGAGCTGTGGCACCGCGACGCCGAGCACTGGAAGACGCTGTACCAGAAAGGCATGCGGGTGCTGGTCGAGGGCCGCACTATGCGCGACGAATGGGAGGACGCCGACGAGAACGAGCGCGTGACGTTCAAGGTCGAGGCGCGGCGCGTGGGCATCCTGCCGTACCGCATCGAGTCGGTGGCGCTCAGCGCCAAGCCCGCCGGCAGACAGTAATTCGCCCATCGCCGTTCCCCCGAGGGCGGCTGTAGCAACCGTCATACGCCCGCGATGCACCAGCGAGCTATCCCCAGGGGATAGCTCCAAGGTCGTCCACGGAGTTCCAGCCGCCCTCCAGAAACGACGCTCTTGCTGTGCCAACTCCTGCGGTCTATGCGCACCGCTGCGGCAACGGACCGCCTGCCGATCACAAAGCGGTGTCTGCATCAATCGGCTTCCTTGCTGCCGGCATCTCCTGGCCCCGCCAAGCTGACGCCCATCCGATGAACCGCACATTTCCAAGGAGGCTTCATGCGCGTGTTCCTGTGCGAGAAGCCGTCCCAGGGCAAGGACATCGCCCGTGTGCTAGGCGCCGGCCAACGCGGCAACGGCTGCTACAGCGGCGCGGGTGTCGTCGTGACCTGGTGCATCGGTCATCTGGTGGAGGCGGTTCCGCCCGAAGGCTACGGCGAGCAATACAAGCGCTGGGCCGTCGAGCAACTGCCCATTCTTCCTGAGCGTTGGCGTGTCGAGCCCAAGGCGGCGACCGCAGCGCAATTCAAGGTCGTGCAGCAGCTCGTCGCCAAGGCGGGCGAGCTGGTGATTGCGACCGATGCCGACCGCGAGGGCGAGATGATCGCCCGCGAGATCATCGACCTATGCGGCTACCACGGGCCGATTCAGCGCCTGTGGCTGTCGGCGCTCAACGATGCGTCGATCCGCAAGGCACTGGGTGCACTCAAGCCGTCCGCCGAGACGCTGCCGATGTACTTCTCCGCACTCGCCCGATCGCGCGCCGACTGGCTGATCGGGATGAACCTGAGCCGCTTGTTCACGCTTCTAGGTCGCCAGGCCGGCTACACCGGCGTGCTGTCGGTGGGGCGCGTGCAGACGCCGACGCTGAAGCTGGTCGTCGATCGTGATCGCGAGATCGCGCGATTCGTCTCCATGCCGTATTGGGCCGTGGATGTGCTGCTATCCCATGCCGGCCAATCCTTCACCGCGAGCTGGATACCGCCCGAAGGCAGCACGGATGCAGCGGGTCGCTGCCTTCAGCAGCCGGTGGCCCAGCAGGCTGCGGATCGCATTCGCGCGGCACGCGATGCGCAGGTCGTGTCGGTGGACACCGAGCGCGTGCGCGAGGCACCGCCGCTGCCGTTCGACCTGGGCACGCTGCAGGAGGTGTGCTCCAAGCAGTTGGGCCTCGACGTGCAGGAGACGCTGGACATTGCCCAGGCGCTGTACGAGACGCACAAGGCGACAACGTATCCGCGCTCGGATTCGGGCTACCTGCCCGAGAGCATGCTGGCTGAGGTGCCGACCGTACTCGACAGCCTGGTCAAGACCGACCCCAGCTTGCGGCCGCTGATCGAGCGCCTGGATCGCCAACAGCGTTCGCGTGCATGGAACGACGGCAAGGTGTCGGCTCACCACGGCATCATCCCGACGCTGGAGCCCGCCAACCTATCGGCCATGAACGAGAAGGAACTGGCCGTCTACCGGCTGATCCGCGCTCATTACCTCGCGCAGTTCCTCCCGCACCATGAGTTCGACCGGACGGTGGCGCAGTTCTCGTGCGGCAGTCAGTCGCTGGCGGCCGTGGGCAAGCAGATCTCCGTCACCGGCTGGCGCGAGGTGCTGGCGACGCCGCGGCCGGACGATGCCGATGGCGAGGATGCGCAGCGCAGCCAGGTGCTGCCCGCCCTGCATGCGGGCCTGTCCTGCCCGGTCGGAAAGGTGGATCTCAAGGCGCTGAAGACGCTGCCGCCCAAACCCTACACGCAGGGCGAGCTGATCAAGGCCATGAAGACCGTCGCCAAGTTCGTGACCGACCCGCGCCTGAAACAGAAGCTGCGAGATACCACCGGCATCGGCACCGAGGCGACACGCGCCAACATCATCAACGGTCTGATCGGTCGCGGCTACCTGGTCAAGAAAGGCCGCGCCGTCCGCGCTTCCGACGCGGCATTCACGCTCATCGACGCGGTGCCCTCGGCCATCGCCGACCCCGGCACCACGGCGGTGTGGGAGCAGGCGCTCGACATGATCGAGGCCGGCCAGATGGCGCTGGACACCTTCATCGAGAAGCAGTCCGTGTGGGTCGGCCAGCTCGTGCAGCAGTACCGCGGCGCAACGCTCTCGCTCAAGCTGCCGCCGGCGCCGGCCTGCCCGCAGTGCGGCGCACCGATGCAGCAGCGCACGGGCAAGAGCGGCGCGTTCTGGTCCTGCTCGCGCTACCCGGACTGCAAGGGCACGTTGCCGATCGAGTCCCCGACGGGCCGGCGCAGCGCACCGCGCAAGCGGCGCGCTGCCTCCAAGGCGTCCTGATCCTCGCTTCCCCCTGCCGCGCCGGCCACTTCACTAGCGGCGAGGCAAACGTCCCGCACCGCGCGGGACTCCAAAGCGCGCGTCTCCTTCTGCAACGGTGTGCGCGCCCCGTCTGCCCGCCATCGGGCGACGGGGCGAGAAGGTCATTGCTCCACGAATCGCGCCCGCCGCCATTCCCTTGATCGGTGTGCCTTGCCTCGGTCATGAGGGGCTTCCTGACGCCTTGCCGCCGCGCGAGCCGTGAGGAGGCCCCTTGGGCCGAGGGTATTCCGTGCCGGTGCCCGCCGGCGGAACAACGGGCTCCCTTTGTGTGTGGATGCACGCCAGAGGTTTCCGGCCCCAGCCACGAAACGGGCCGGGTGCGATTGCTGACGCAGCGAACGGCTTTGACGACGGCCCGCGCTGACGCAGCCCACAGGTGGTTTTCCTTCCTCTCCAGCCGAAGGCCCGCGTGGCCTTCGGCGCCCTGGTCCCTGCCTTGTCCCGTGACGCGGGCCTGCCCTAAAGCGGGCCGTCCACGATTCGGTTTTCCCTGCGACGGCAGCCATGCTTCGCGCCCATCCTCACGCCATGCGTTGCTGACAGTCGTCAGCGGCATGCCCTGGCAGTCTCGGTCTTCAATACTGCAACGCGGTTCGCCGCGTCGACCGATCCAGTCCGCTTCGCATCGCCCACCGCGGACGCTCGCCGGCCTGGCGACGATGCACTTTTCTCAACCACCCGAGGGGAACTCCATCCTCTACGGGATGCGTACTCCCCGACCCACCAAGGAGCACGGCATGTCTGAACCTTCCGCATCTTCCTCTGCAACCGCAGTACGCAGTGGTGCGCTGGCGCTGGCCTGGACCGGCAAGCGTCTGCCGCTACAGGTGCTGCGCAGCGCGGCCGGCCACTACATCGGCACGCAAGACGACGAAGGCCCGGTATCGCGGGAGTCCGTCGAGTATTTCCCGACCCACCTCGCAGCACAGCGCGCCCTGGATACCCATGCCTGGACACAGCGCGCTCACCCCTGATTCCCACCCTTCAAGGAGTTCTCTCATGAATCTGTCTTTACCCGAAGACGTGCTCGATCAGATGGCGCTGGAACAGGCGCACTTCGACGCTGCACCGCAGGCCTTCTTCGAGGCCTGGAAGCGCGGCGCGCAGATCGCCGGCCACGAGTGGTTCGGCGACGGCACACGCGAAGGTCTGCAGCGTGCCACCACCAAGTGGGACCTGCGGCCCAACATGCTGATGCTCAACGACGCCCTGGGCGTGCTGAGCAGCGGTCAACGCATGTTCCTGTCCGCGATGGTGAGCTTCTACAACTCCCGCGAGGGCGGCGCGATGCTCAAGCGTTGCGGCTTCGAGGGGCTGTCCGACTTCGGCGGCCTCGATCTGGAACGGCGCCAGGTCATCGCTGACCTCACGCTGCACTACAACGGCTGGTGAGCCGCGCCTGGCAACCCACCGACTTTTCATCCCACCCCACGAGGGACATGCGTCCCCGTTCGGGGCCATGTCCCTCCTTCCTTTCGCAGGAGCGGCCATGTCCCGAATCACCATCTTCCACTGACCTGCACCGCCCGGCGCCAGGGCGGCCCGACGCCGCGGCCGGCTGACCGGTTGCCACTTCATCCACTCGCTGGGGTTCAATCCCCGGCAGGGGATTGCCTCGGCCATCCTCTGCTGGAGGAATCCCATGTCTCATTCCAAAAACCCCTTCGTCCGCGGCTACGATGGCCTGTCCGTGCAGCGGCTGCTGGCGATTTCCTACGACGACGACTGCCCGCTGAGCTATCTGCCGCTGCACGTCTCGCAGTCGCATCTGCCGGACAACCAGGTCGAGCGCCATGCCTGCGTCTTCTGCGACGACTTCGCGCTGATCACCGAGGGCCAGAACGTGCCGCCCGAGCTGGACGCGCAGTGCCCCAGCCACGGTATCGCCCGAAACCTCGTCTACGCCGTCATGGCCGAAGAAGCCGGCCAGCCGCTGCACGTCGGCGATACCTTCTCCGAGGAAGCCGCGCGCGAGGTGGTACGCCGCCTGCGCTTCGAGACTGGGTTCTACAGCCGTGCCTGGGAAATCAGTTCGGCGCACATCACCGTGGAGGCCGGTCGCTATCTGGCCAACCTGGCCGACATCGCCACGCCGAGCGGTTTTCTGTTCGTGGCCTTCCGCATTCCCTACAGCCCGGCGGTCGGCGTGAAGCTGATCGCCACGCCCTGGACGGACGAGAACCTGCAACGGGTCGAAGGCATCACCGCCGAGCGGTTGCAGCGAGAGCATCGCCGGAAAGGCATGCCGGAGTCCCTCGTGGAGGTGCTCCACCTGGCCGCGCTCGCCGACGTGCGCCTGCTGATCTTCGATGCCGACGCGCCCGTGCTGGACGGGCTGACGCTCTACGACGACGAGTAACCCGCAACCCATTCGAGCCCCTACGTCGGGGCTCTTCTTTTTCGCGGAACGCGGTGCCGGCGCATTGCCGATTCCCGGCGGACGGCCGCCGCCATGTGCCGCACGCTGGCCGCATGTTCGCTGGCGTTGCCGGCAGCATGCCCAGGCAGTCGAGACCTTCAAGACTGCGGCGCGGTTCGCCGTGCTGGTTGTTTCGTTCTCCGGGCGCACCCGCGTCCATCCACCTCACCCTCAAGGGACCGACCTCCCTTGCGGGCGGGAGTCCCTTGGTTGCCACAAGGAGTCTCCCCATGGATACCCAAGCCATCCGTGCACAGATGCCGACGCTCGTCGTCGGTCATGTGCCTTCCAACGTCCGTTCGTTCAAGTTCAACATCTTCGACGGCCAGCCCAAGGTTTCGACGCTGGGCTTTCACATCGACCCGAAGCCTTTCGAGGGCAAGGTCATCGCCACCACCGACGAGGCCATCATAGTCAAGACGGCACGGGCCGAGTTCGCGGTGCTTGATCGCACGCTCGTGACCGAGGTGCCCGACGAGGGCGCCAAGGTGCAGGTCGAACCCTATGTCAGACGCCGCTTCGACGGTCAGCGGGCGGACACGCCCGAGGAGCAGACCGAGTTCACCGCCGACGGCCAGCCCTACACGGTGAAGCGGTTGGTGCTCGGGTCCGCACCGGCGAAGCTGCCGATTCCCGAGCCCCGCTGCCCCGAGTTGCGGGAACTGATCGACCAACTGGAGCAGTTGCCCGCTCCCGACGGTTTCCGGCGTATCACCCACATGCTGGTGGATGCCGGTGCGCGGGACATCACCTGGGTCGATCCGCTGCCCACCGACATCATCCGCACGCCACCGGCCATCGGCTTCACCGTCGACACGACGAAGTTCCAGGGTCGCGTCACCGTGCTGTATGAGCGTGGCCTCGACCTCTACGCGGTGGAGCTGCGCCGCGACGGCGAGCTGGTCGAACGGGTCGATGAGGTGTTCTTCGACACCCTCGGCGAGACGCTGGAACGGCTGATCGACGACGGGAGCTGGAGGCGCATCCGCGTGCAGTACCTGTCGGGTCGCAAGGCTGTCCGGCACTGACCTCCCAGCAGCTTCCCGCCTTCGCGGCGGGAAGCCTCTCTTCCTGCCTCCCTGGAGTCACACCCATGACTGTTCGATTCAAAGGCACGGAGCTGCGGCCCGTGCTCGCCGAAGCGGTTGCGAATCAGTGCCGCGTCGTCCTGGCCAAGGATCACGGCGTGCACTTCCTGGCCGAGCGCGGCGAGCGTCGACCCGATGGTCGCCAGAAGACCATCGCCTATGCCGCCGGCTGCAACCCGGATGTCGGTGCCTTCGACGACTGGTGGGAACTGGCGCGTGCCGAGTTCGGCGGCGACGACTTCGGCGAGTTCTTCGATCCGCAGGAGGGCGTGTTTGCGCGCATCCTGCGCAGCGAGGACGACCTCGACGTGTCCGCCACCGCGACACACCTGTCGCTGCAGGCGGTTCCTCCCACGCCCAGCGGTAACTGACCGCCCATCCCTGGCCCCCGCTCCGGGGGCCTCTTTCTTCCCGGCAATGCGGACAGCCGTGAGTGCCGATTGCCGCTCGCCTGCGCGCCGTCCTGGCGCCACGCTTCCGGCCATGTTCCGCTGACGTCCGTCAGCGACATGCCCAGGCGGTCACGATCTTCAAGGCTGCGACGCGGTTCCGACCGCGTTGATCACTCCAGTTCGCACCGGCATCCATGCGCGAACGGCCATCGGTTCTCGATGGCGATGCCTCCAAGCTGTTCCATCAACCCACGCGGGGGTTCCACACCTTCCCCGCCTTGGGTCGGGTGTGTCTCCGCCTCATTTTTCCCCAGGAGATTCACCATGACCACTTCCACCGAAAAATCCTACTTCGATCTGCACATCACCGGCCTCGGGTATCTCAATCGCATCCGCGAAGTGAAGCCCAAGAAAGGCGATGCGTTCCTGGCCTGCGACATCGCGGCTCTGAACGGTCCCAGCGACGACGTCTCGTATGTGCGTTTCGACACGCGCGTATCGGGTTCGGAAGCGCAGCACCTGGTGCGCCGCTGCATTCAGGCGGTCGACGCCGAGAAGAAGGTGATGATCGGCTTCCGCTTGGGCGACCTGTGGACCGACACCTTCACCTACTCCAAGGGCAAGCGTGCCGGCGAGCAGGGTGTGAGCCTCAAGGCCCGCCTGCTGTTCGTCAGTTGGATCAAGGTCGACGGCAAGCTCGTCTACAAGGCCGAACCCAAGCCGACCGAGACCGACGAGCGCGACCCGGAAGTCCCTGTGACGTCCGACGCGCCCGCCGCGCAGCAAGCCTCGGCACCGGAGCCTTCCAGGCCCGTCGCCGATGCTGCCGACGACGCTGCCGATGCCCCCGCATTGGCCGTTGCCGAGTCGTTCTGATCCGCAAGGCCCCATCCCCGGGGCCTTGTCTTCTCTTCGTCCGCAGGAGACCTTCATGATCACCATCCCCGGCCAACTGGCCATCAAGACCATCCACGGCAGGAACGGCGACTTCAACGTCGGCCGCCTGGCGACCTCGATCGGCGAGTTCGTCGTGAAGAACGCCGAACTCGATCAGTACCGCGAGGGCAAGTACGACGGTGATTTCGTCATCGTCGAGATTCGCCCCTCCACGTACAACGCCAACGGCCGCATGGTCATCGAGATCCGCGCCCATCTGGGCGGGATGACCCTGTCCAACATCGACGCCCTGAGCCGCGACGAAGCCCGCCGGCTGAGTCCGCAGGAAGTCGATCCGATCGACGAGGAAGCGCAGGCGCCCGCGCCGGCAACGCCCCCGGCCAAGCCGAAGGCGAAGCCGCGTAGTCCGCGCGATCCCCTGGTCGATACCACGCCGTTCGGCAGCGAACCGGCTCCCGCGTCCGCTGCGGCCTCGGCCGAGGCAGACGACGCGGCGCTCTTCGCTTCCTTGTGGCCCCTGGGCGAGACCGTGAAGCTCGACGCGACCGTGGATCGTCGTGTGCTGCGTCAGCAGCGCGACCGTCTCGACAAGCTGGGCTACGAGTTCGCTCCGTTGTCCCAGGACTGGCACCTCAAAGCTGCCTGATCCATCCGCCGCATTGCGCGGCATACCGCCACCCGCCGGGGTTCTCCCCCGACGGGGAGGGCTCCGGCCTTTTCTTCAAGGAGACCCTCATGGGCTGGACCTTCGTTCGTCAGACGCGCGATCAGTTGATCCGCGAGCTGCTCGCTCCGCAGGCGTCCGAACGCGCTTGCTGCGAAGTCATCGACCACACGCTCGACGGCGACGTTCTGTGGACCGTGGTTCGCGTCACCGCTAGGCAGGCGGGCGTCATGGGCCTCGCGGCCGGTGAGTCCGTCTGCTACATCGGCTGCCATCTGCTGGAAAGCTCGGGCGGCGATTGGGGCTACAAGTCCCTCGACGAGTCCGTGCATCCGTACTACTACTCGTGCCCGCTGCGCTATCTCGACATGGCGCCGGTGCAAAGCCCCGAGTGGCGCGAGCGGGTTCACCGCTTTCACGCGGGGCGCGCTGTCTAGCGGCACGCATCTTCCTTCACCCAACCGGGGCGAGCATGGCCCCGCGGGCTTTGGTTGCTCCTTCATTTCCAAGAGGACATCACCATGCCTGCACCTTCTTCCGCGAAACCGCTGTACCGCATCGACGAATGCCCCGACCTCATGGCCGACGGTTGCGTCGGTGACGAGCAGGGCAATCTCGTCTTTCTGTCGATCTGGGCGCGCGACACCGCCGTTCAGGAGTTCCTCGCCCGCCTGACCCTCGGCCGGGATGAACAGGGGCTCGACCAGTTCCACGTCATCACCGAGCAGGGCGCATCCATCCCGGTCTTCGTCGGCAACGTCGAGAACCTGGAAAAGCGCATCACCCGCGCCTATCGGCGAACGCTGTTCGGTTCGCTGACGAATGTGTGGCTGTTCGATCGTCGCTGCGTGAAGCCAGACAAGGCCAACGCCAGCGCGTTGGCGCTTCTGCCCAGGGATTCCGCGCTCCGGCTCGACCGGCTGTGGACGCTGGTGCAGGACACCTGCCCGCTGCCACTGCTCGACCACTGGCGCGACACCGTGCTGGAGCTGTTGCAGACACGGCGGATGCTGACCGGTCTTCCCTTGGCCCTCGGGCCACTGGAAGGCCATCGGCTGGCCCTCGATGTCCCGGCGCTGACGAAGGCGCTGGGCGAACTGATTCGCAACGGCACCCTCGGCGCCACGCAGTACGAACTGGCCGCGAACGCACCGCTTCGGCGTGTGGCGTGAACCATCCCCACGGGCATGCGCGCCGCGCGTGCCCGCCTTCCCTCATCCATCATCAGGAGAAATCCATGGCACTCATGTTTCCGCGCCTGGCGCGCAATTTCATTCGTAACGGCTACTTCCCCACCGACGAACCGACGCTGGAGCGGGCCTTGTCCGCACTGGCGCCGTCTCCCGGCTCCATGTCCATCCTCGATCCCTGCGCCGGCGAAGGCGTGGCGATTGCCGAAGCCGCCCACGCCCTCGGGCGCGAGCAGGTCCAGGCCTTCGTCGTCGAGTACGACGCCGAGCGTGCCCGCCACGCACGGCAACTGGTCGATCGCTGCATCCACGGTGACCTGATGGACACGCTGATCTCGCGCCAGTCATTCGGGCTGCTGTGGCTGAACCCGCCGTATGGCGACCTGAGCAAGGACGTGAACGGCAACATCGGCTATCAAGGCCAGGGCCGTGCGCGGCTAGAAAAGCTGTTCTATCAGCGCGCGCTGCCGCTGCTGCAGTACGGTGGCGTGCTGATCTTCATCGTGCCGCACTACGTGCTCGACGCCGAGCTGGTCGGATGGCTGACGCGCCACTTCGCCGACCTGCGCATCTACCGTGCGGTGGAAACGCAGTTCAAGCAGGTGGTGATCTTCGGTCGCAGGATTCGTCAGCGCGACCAGGCATCGGAATCGGCCAAAGCCGTGCGCGGTCTGCTGCTGCAGATCGGACAGGGTGACGCCGAAGCCGAGGAGCTGCCACTCGAATGGCCGTTCCTGCCGTACACCGTCCCTGCCAGCCCGGCCGAGCCGGAGCACTTCTATCGCGTGACGATGGAGCCCGAGCAGTTCGCCGATGAAGTCGGCCGGCTGCAAGGACTCTGGCCCGCGCTCGATACGCATCTGGGCGCCGCGCAGCAGTCGCTGCGTCCGCCCGCGCGGGCCTTGTCGCACTGGCATCTCGCCCTGGCCTTGGCCGCAGGCGCGATTTCCGGCGTAGTGACGTCCAAGAGCGGGCGCGTGCTCGTCGTCAAAGGTGACACCCACAAGGAGAAGATGCTCCAGACGGAATACACCGAACGCGACGACGGCTCCGTGGCCGAGACGCGCATCCTCACCGACAAGTTCGTGCCGGTCATTCGTGCATGGGACTTGACGCTGGGCTCGCCCACGTGGGGCGAAGTGCTGACCATCCGCTGATCGCTGTTCCCTGACGGTTCGCCGTCGCTTTCATCCGCCCACCGGGGTCACGTTGCCCCCGATGGGTTGCCGTGGCCCCTTCTTCCAGAAGGAGAAACCACCATGGCACTCGCAATCCTCAACCTCGCGTCACAAGCACGCTTTTCGCCCGGGCAGGTGGTCATGACCGCCGGCGTCGACGAGCTGGTCCGACAGGGCCGGCTCAATCCCAGCGCGTACCTGCGCCGCCATCTTCATGGCGACTGGGGCGACCTGAGCGACGACGATCGGCGATTGAACGACGCCGCGCTGCAATCCGGCGAGGATCGTCTGTTCTCGTCCTACCAGGTCACGCGCGACCTGAAGCTCTGGATCATCACCGAATGGGATCGCAGCATCACCACGCTGCTGTTGCCCAGCGAATACTGATCCGCATCCAGCGGCCTCGTGCCGCTTCTTTCTTCCCACCCAGGGGCATGTCACCGCCCCGTGGGGGAGGTGCATGCCCCATTTTTTGGAGCATCACCATGTCCATCGTTCTCGAAACCGTTCCCTCTACCGCTAATGACGCGTCTGTGCAGGGCGACCTGCTCGAAACGGCCGCTTCACCCCTCACGCTCAGCCTGCAGGACTTCGTGTCCGAGTTCGGCGACGAGCTGCTCGACTCGCTCAACCGCGCCAATCCTCCGGTCTACACCGGCCAGGTGCGGGTGCATCGGCAACTGATCCTCGCCGCGCTCAAGCGCAAGCTGTTCCCGGCGCAAGCCGATGTGGTCCATGCCGTCACCGAGCTGTTGGTCGACCGCGGCGAACGTGCCGCGATCGTCAACGGCGAGATGGGCTGCGGCAAGACGACCGTCGGCATCGCCACGGCCGCCGTGCTCAACGCCGAAGGCTACCGCCGCACCCTGGTGCTCTCGCCACCCCACCTGGTCTACAAGTGGCGGCGCGAAATCCAGGAGACGGTGACCGGTGCCAAGGTCTGGGTGCTCAATGGCCCGGACACGCTGGTCAAGCTGCTGAAACTGCGCGAGCAGTTGGGCGTGCCGGCCCAGGGCCAGGAGTTCTTCGTCCTGGGCCGCGTGCGGATGCGGATGGGGTTCCACTGGAAACCTGTCTTCGTTCGTCGGCGCACGCCTCACGGCGACGTGGGGGCCTGCCCGGATTGCGGGCATGTCATCACCGACCTCGACGGCGAGCCGATCAACCCGGTCGAACTCGAAGCCGAGGAGTCCCGCCGCAAATGCAGCCACTGCCGTGCACCGCTGTGGTCGTTGATCCGTCCCAGAGGCCTGTCCGCCAGCGACCAGTCCTCGACCGTGCTCAAGGCACTGAAGCGTATTCCAACCATCGGGGAAGTCACCGCGCAGAAGCTGATGCAAAAGTTCGGTGACGCCTTCCTCGCGTCGATGCTCGGGGACAACATCCACGAGTTCATCAACCTGATGGATGGCAACGGCGAGCTGGTCTTCTCGGACCGGCAAGCCCACCGGATGGAACGCGCGATGGCCAACATGGAGTTCGGCTTCGGCGAGGGCGGCTACCAGCCGTCCGAGTTCATTAAGAGGCAGCTTCCCCAAGGCACGTTCGACCTGCTCATCGCCGACGAGGCGCACGAGTACAAGAACGGCGGCTCCGCACAGGGCCAGGCCATGGGCGTGTTGGCGGCCAAGGCGCGCAAGACGCTATTGCTCACCGGCACACTGATGGGCGGCTACGGCGACGACCTGTTCCACCTGCTGTTCCGAGCCCTGCCGGGGCGGATGATCGAAGACGGCTACCGGCCGACGAAGAGCGGCAGCATGACGTCGGCCGCGATGGCGTTCATGCGCGATCACGGTGTCTTGAAGGACATCTATTCCGAGAGCACGGGCACGGCGCACAAGACGGCCAAGGGCACCAAGGTATCGGTGCGCACGGTCAAGGCGCCGGGCTTCGGTCCGAAGGGCGTGCTGCGTTGCGTCCTGCCGTTCACGGTCTTCCTCAAGTTGAAGGACATCGGTGGCAACGTGTTGCCGCCCTACGACGAGGAGTTCCGCGAAGTCGCGATGGACACGGCGCAGGCCGCGGCCTACCGCGATCTGGCGGGTCGGCTGACCCAGGAGCTGAAGCAGGCCCTGGCGAGGCGCGACACGACGCTGCTCGGTGTGGTCCTCAACGTTCTGCTGGCCTGGCCGGACTGCTGCTTCCGGTCGGAAACGGTGGTGCATCCGCGCACGCGCAACACCTTGGCGTTCGTCCCGGCTCAGTTCAACGAGCTGGAGGTGATGCCCAAGGAGCGCGAGCTGATCGAGATCTGCAAGCGGGAGAAGGCAGAAGGTCGCAAGACCCTGGTTTACTCGGTCTATACCGGCACACGCGACACCACGTCGCGTTTGAAGGTGCTGCTGGAGCAGGAAGGCTTCAAGGTGGCGGTACTGCGCGCGAGCGTGGATGCCTCCCGCCGGGAAGACTGGATCGCCGAGCAGTTGGACCGTGGCATCGACGTGCTCATCACCAATCCCGAGCTGGTGAAAACCGGCCTGGACCTGCTGGAGTTCCCGACCATCGTGTTCCTCCAGTCCGGCTACAACGTGTATTCGTTGCAGCAGGCTGCCCGGCGCTCCTGGCGCATCGGCCAGAAGCAGCCGGTGCGCGTGATCTACCTCGGCTACGCCAACTCCTCGCAGATGACCTGCCTGGGGCTGATGGCCCGGAAGATCATGGTGTCGCAGAGCACGTCGGGCGACGTGCCCGAGTCGGGCCTGGATGTTCTGAACCAGGATGGTGATTCCGTCGAGGTCGCCCTGGCCCGACAGCTTGTCACGGTCTGATCCATGTGCCCATGCCGGTGGCCCCTCGGGGTCGCCGGCTTCTTTCCACGGCCCTTCGGGGCCGTTTTTCTTGGGCGTATGACAGTCCATGGCGCCGCCCTCCATGTATTCGGGCGGGCGTCAGTGCGTTTTGTTTGCTGCCCGCAGGCCAAGCGGCGGCGATGGTGAGCGCTCCGTGTTCCAGGGAAGCGCCCTCCATGCAACCATCCATCCGCGCTGTTCACCGCCTGGCCCTCGCCGCTGGCTTGCTGGCCGGTAGCCTGTTGGCCGCCGGCTGCGCCACGACCGCCGCACCGTCTGCGTCAGCGGTGCCGGCCGCATCGCCAACCGCCGTCGCGCCGGAGCCGGGTTTCGTTCCGGTGGCCCGCTACGGACGCTACACCCTGGTCGAGCTGGTGCCGGAACCTGCGCAGCGGGATCTCTTGCAGCAGGCGGTGGAGGTCTCGATTCCGCCCATGCTCGATGCCAGCGTGGGCGATGCCATGCGCCATGTGCTCCTGCGCTCCGGCTACCGGCTCTGCGATGCGGCCGCGGCCGCCACGCTCTACGCGCTGCCGCTGCCCGCCGCACACCTGCGCCTGGGCCCGCTGATGCTGCGCGATGCCTTGCTGACCCTTGCCGGCCCCGCCTGGGAGCTGTCGGTCGATGACTTGACCCGCCAGGTCTGCTTCAGCCGGCGCGGTGCTCCCACCTTCCTTTCCGCCAACCCGTCCGGCACCGCCACGCCCGTGCCGGACGCCGACCGGCCCGAGGAGATGCAGCCATGACCTTTCCCCAAGCGCCATCCGAGCGCCATTCCCGCACGCGCTGGCTCAAGGTCGCCGCGGTCTTCTGGCTGCTGCTCATCAGTGCCGTGGCACTCATCAACAGCGTCGGCCTGTCGCGGCTCGCCGAACAGACCCAGAGCAGCGCACAGGATGCGCAGGTCAAGGCGCTGGTCCTGCGCGTGGCCGATCTCGAAAGGCAGGCCGATGCGGACAAGCGCCGGCCGGCGCCGATCAGCCAGGCCGAATTCGCCACCGCGCGGCAGGCGTTGGACGAACGGATGACGCGCCTCGAAGAGGCCGACGAGGCGAGGGCCCTGGCCGTCGACCTGCAGACGCTGCAGGCGCGCGTGAACGGGATCGAGACCCGCCTGGAGAAGACCCGGCAGGTGGCATCCGCCGCTCGCCCGCGCGCTCCGGTTGCGACGAAGCCCAAGGTGCCGGAGCCGCCATTCCGGGTGCTCGGCGTGGAGCTACGGGGAGGCGAGCGCTTTCTGTCGATCACCTCCACCGCTGCGGCCTCGCTCGCGGGCGCCCGGCTGCTGCGCGAGGGCGATGCCGAGGGCGGTTGGCAACTGCAATCCATCGAGGCGCAGGCGGGCGTGTTCCAGGTGAATGGCCAGACGCAGCGCGTTGCGGTGCCGTAGGAGGTCGCCATGATCCTGCGGTCGTCGCTCGCTGCCGTCGTTCTGTTCGCCGCTTTCGGCGCATCCGCCCAGCCGGCCCCGGTGACGAACTCGCGCATGGTGCCCGCCCAGGTGCAGCCGGGCACTGATGCCGCGCTCGACGAGAGACAGGCGCGGGAGTGGGGGCTTCGCTCCGAGGAGTGGGCACGTTACCGGCAACTGATGCAGGGGCCGCTCGGGGTCTATTCGCCCCAGCTCGATCCGCTCACGGCGCTGGGCATCGAGGCCCGCAGCGAGGAGGAGCGCAGGCGCTACGCGGAGTTGCAGGTGCAGGCCGAGGCTCGGCGCGTCGGCAAGACGCTGGCCTACCAGCGGGCCTACGACGCGGCGTGGCAGCGCCTGTTTCCCGGCCAGCCGCGCGTGAGCCTGCCCGGCGCCAAGGCGCAGGGTGCCGGCAACACCGGCTCCGGGCGCCTGGCCGTCTTCGTCAAGGCCGACTGCGCACCGTGCGCGCAGCGCGTGCAGCAGTTGCAGGCGGCTGGCACGGCCTTCGACCTCTACATGGTCGGCAGCCGTCAGGACGACGCGCGCATCCGGCAGTGGGCCACCCAGGCGGGCATCGATCCGGCCAGGGTGCGCGCCCGCACCATCACGCTCAACCACGATGCCGGGCGCTGGCTGTCGCTGGGCCTGCCCGGCGAGCTGCCAGCCGTGGTGCGCGAGGTGAACGGCCAATGGCAGCGGCAATAGGTGCTCCGGGCCGGGAGCGTCGGCCGTCCCGCATCGCCATCCGCTGCGCCAGCGCCATGCTGCTGCTCACCACCGGCGGCTGGGCATTGGCCGCCCTGGCGCGGGAAGTGCCGCCGCCGGCCTATCGACTGGCGGCGCACCGTGCAGACGTGCCGGCGGCGGTGCTGTACGCGGTGGCCTTGCAGGAGAGCGGCGCCATGCTGCGCGGGCGCCTGATCCCCTGGCCGTGGACGCTCAACGTCGCCGGCTCGCCACAGCGCTATGCCACCCGCGCCGAGGCCTGCGCGGGGCTGCGCCGGGCACTCGCCCGCACGCCGGCCAATCGCATCGACGCCGGCCTCGGCCAGGTCAATCTCGGCTACCACACGCATCGCTACACGCAGCCCTGCGAGCTGCTGGACCCGTACCGCAACCTCGCCATCGCTGCGGAAATCCTGCGCGAACAGCACACGCCGGGCGAGGACTGGCTGCTTGCCATCGGCCGCTACCACCGGCCCGCCGGCGGGGCACCCGCGGCGCGCTACCGGCGCAGTGTGCATCGGCACCTGACCCGCGTGCTCGACCCCGGCGTTCCCGTTCCCACCCTCCAGGCCACCACGCCATGAACCACATCGTCCTCATCGCCGCCATCGGGCTGCTGTCCACGACCACCGTCTTCGCCCAGACCGCCTCCGCGCCGTTGATCGTCGTCGAAGACCGCGGCGGCGACTCCGCGCTGACGTACTACCGGTCGCTGAATCCGCAGCCGGATCAGGCCACACCGCCGGCCCCGATGCCGGTCCCTCACGCGGGCAACGCGGCCGACGCCGAAGCCGCCATGCTGCCGGTGCGCTCGACGCAGCTGTCGCCGGGCGACGTGCAGCGCCGCGTCATCCGGGCGCCGGGCCTGACGGCGCTGTTCCTGATCGGCGACGACGAGCGTTCGCGCGCCTGGCTGCGGCAGCGGCAGGCGGCGCTGCGCGAGCTGCAGGCCGTGGGCCTGGTGGTCAACGTGGACTCGATGGCCGCGCTGACGGCGCTGCGCAGACTCGCTCCTGGCCTGACCCTCTCGCCGGCCTCCGGCGACGACCTGGCCCAGCGCCTGGGCCTGCGCCACTACCCGGTGCTCATCACGTCCACCGGCGTCGAGCAGTAGGTGCGCAAATGGCCCAACCGCATGCGGTCGAGGTTCTGCTGCGGCCAGCGGTGGAGCTTCATACCGTGGCGGTCTGCACCGGCGCCGCGATTCTGTGCCTGGTGGCACCGTGGTCGCTCGCGCTGAGCCCGCTGCTCGGCCTGGGCTCGGCGCTGGCCTTCCTGACCTTCGGCGCGATTCGCCTGCGCGATGCCTGGGCGATCCTGCGCTATCGCCGCACCATCCGCCGCCTGCCGCGCTACGTGATGACCAGCCGCGACGTGCCGGTGAGTCAGCAACGGCTGTTCGTCGGCCGGGGCTTTCGCTGGGAGCAGCGACACACGCATCGGCTGATGCAGACCTACCGGCCGGAGTTCCGCCGCTATGTCGAGCCGACGGCGATCTACCGGGCCGCCCGGCGGCTGGAGGAGCGGCTTGAGTTCGCACCGTTTCCCATCTCGACGCTGGCGCGCGCGCTGGCCTGGGACAGCCCGCTCAACCCCGCGCGGCCGCTGCCGCCGGTCGGCGGACTGCCGCGCCTGCATGGCATCGAGCCGCACGAGGTCGACGTCACCCTGCCGCTGGGCGAGCGCGTTGGCCACACCCTGGTGCTGGGCACCACGCGCGTGGGCAAGACGCGGCTGGCCGAGCTGTTCATCACCCAGGACATCCGCCGCAAGGTCCGCGGCGAGCACGAGGTGGTGATCGTCTTCGACCCCAAGGGCGATGCGGACCTGTTGAAGCGCATGTACGTCGAGGCCAAGCGCGCCGGGCGCGAAGGCGAGTTCTACGTCTTCCATCTGGGTTGGCCCGACATCTCGGCGCGCTACAACGCCGTGGGCCGGTTCGGGCGGATATCCGAGGTGGCCACGCGCATCGCCGGACAGCTCTCGGGCGAAGGCAACAGCGCCGCGTTCCGCGAATTCGCCTGGCGCTTCGTCAACATCATCGCCCGCGCCCTGGTCGAGCTGGGGCAGCGGCCGGACTACCTGCTGATCCAGCGCCACGTCATCAACATCGACGCGCTGTTCATCGAGTACGCCCAGCACTACTTCGCAAAGAACGAGCCGAAGGCCTGGGAGGTCATCGTCCAGCTCGAAGCGAAGCTGAACGAGAAGAACATCCCGCGCAACATGATCGGGCGCGAGAAGCGCGTGGTGGCCCTCGAACAGTACCTGTCCCAGGTGCGCATCTATGACCCGGTGCTCGACGGCCTGCGCAGCGCCGTGCGCTACGACCGGACGTACTTCGACAAGATCGTCGCTTCGCTGCTGCCGCTGCTGGAGAAGCTCACCACCGGCAAGATCGCGCAACTGCTCGCACCGAACTATTCCGACCTGTCCGACCCGCGGCCGATCTTCGACTGGATGCAGGTCATCCGCAAGCGCGCGGTGGTCTACGTGGGGCTGGATGCACTGTCCGACGCCGAAGTCGCGGCAGCGGTGGGCAACTCGATGTTCAGCGACCTGGTCTCGGTGGCCGGCCACATCTACAAGTTCGGCATCGATGACGGGCTGCCCGGCGCCGCGGTGAGCGCCAAGATTCCGATCAACGTCCACGCCGACGAATTCAATGAACTCATGGGCGACGAGTTCATTCCGATGGTCAACAAGGGCGGCGGTGCCGGCGTGCAGGTGACGGCCTACACGCAGACCTTGAGCGACATCGAGGCGCGCATCGGCAACCGTGCCAAGGCCGGCCAGGTGGTCGGCAACTTCAACAACCTGTTCATGCTGCGCGTGCGCGAGACCGCCACCGCCGAGCTGCTGACGCGACAACTGCCCCAGGTCGAGGTGTACGCCACGGCGCTGATGAGCGGCGCCACCGACAGCTCCGATCCGCACGGCAATACCGCGTTCACGTCCAACACCCAGGACCGCATCAGCAGCAACAGCGTGCCGTTGATCGAGCCGGCGCATGTGGTGGCGCTGCCCAAGGGGCAGTGCTTCGCGCTGACCGAGGGCGGCAACCTCTGGAAAGTCCGCATGCCGCTGCCGGCACCCGACCCCGACGAAGCCATGCCGAAGGATCTGCAGGAGCTGGCCGGCTACATGCGGCAGCACTATGTCGAGGCAGGAGACTGGTGGGAGAACCAAGGCATCCCCGGCCTGCAGGACAAGGCGCTGCCCGACGACCTGCTGGACGACTTCAAGCAGATGGCCGCCGCGGAAGAGGCCGAAGCATGAGCGATCCGGCCGTCGCGGCCCAGCGCCAGCAGCAACGACAGCAAGGCCTGATCGCCAGCTTGGTCACGCTGCCGTTCCGCTTCTTCGGTGTGCTGTCCGGCGCGCTGCTGCTGTGCATCCTGATCGCGTGCGTCGGCATGCACTTCTTCTGGCCCGATCAGGGCTGGCGCCACGCGCAGGGCATGCTGCACTACGAGCTGGATCAGCTCTCCACTCACTTCACCCGCAGCGCGTTGGTGCAGGAGCCGGGCCGCACCGCGCACCGGCTGGTCGAGCAGGGCTACGACTGGCTGTTCGTGAAGAGCGGCCTGCTGGACTGGATACGCGACGCCTCGGCGCAGGCCGCCGCCGGCAGCCATCGCCCGACCAAGGATTTCCGCTACTACATCGGCTTGGTCTCCGTGAACCTGGAGCGCTACCTGATCGCGGCGGCCTACACGACGCTGGTCTTCCTCGTCCGGCTACTGGTGCTGTGCCTGACCCTGCCGCTGTTCCTGATGGCCGCCTTCGTCGGGCTGGTGGACGGCCTCGTGCGCCGGGACATCCGCCGCTTCGGTGCGGGCCGCGAATCGGGGTTCATCTATCACCGCGCCAGGGCCAGCCTGATCCCGCTGGCCGTGCTGCCGTGGGTGACTTACCTGGCACTGCCGGTCAGCGTGAACCCGCTGCTGATCCTGCTGCCCAGCGCCGCATTGCTCGGCGTGGCGGTGTGCATTGCGGCGGCGACGTTCAAGAAGTACCTGTAAGAACGCGCGAATGGCCCAACGGCTATGCTGCTGGGCAAACCTATTTTCCCGAGGGCGTGGCGCGGCCGGGTTGGTACCAGCCAACGGACAGGGGCGTCGAGCGAAGGCTGGGAGAAAGGCTTACTTGGCTGCGCTCGCTCGATGACGCGACGCCGCCAAGCCCGGACGCTTGACCGACATCCCCCCGAAATCATCCCATTGCTACCTCACGAACTACAGGACAAGAACATGCCAGACGCTTCTCTCGGTGAATCCTCTGCGAATATCAGACGGAGACGAGTTGCCCGCTATCTACGCACTGAGTCTGGCGCTGCGGTGCTGCTGGTGATCGTCACGGTCGTGGCGCTGGCGTGGGCGAACTCGCCGCTATCCGATGCCTATTTCGAGTTGTGGCACCTGGACGTCGGGTTCAACTTTGGGCCATTGGGCCTGCACATGGATCTGCATCACTGGGTCAACGACGGCCTGATGGTCGTCTTCTTCTTCCTGATCGGCCTGGAGGTGCGTCAGGAATTCGCCCACGGGTCGCTCAGGGACCGCAGCCGTGCCCGTCTCGCTCTGATCGCGGGGGTCGCGGGTGTCGTGCTGCCCGCGCTGCTGTATGTCCTGATCGTGGGGCTGGCCGGAAGTGAGGGCCTGCACGGGTGGGGTGCGGTGGTCGGCACCGATACGGCGTTCATGCTGGGCACCCTGGCGATCGTCGGTCCGCGGCTGTCCGGTCAATTGCGTGTGTTCCTGCTCACCCTGACCGTGGTCGATGACTTCCTCGCCGTGTCCATCATCGGCATCGTCTATAGCGAGGAGATCCGGGTCGTCCCGTTGCTGATCGCCCTTGCCAGTCTCGTCGGGTTGTGGTTGCTGGGGCGCACCCGCCAGTGGCGGGCAATGCCGTATGTGCTGATCGTGATCGTGCTGTGGCTCGCAACCGTGTATTCCGGCATCCATGCCTCTCTCGCCGGGATGGCCGCGGGGCTGCTGATCCCCGCCTATGCGACGCAACGTCACGGGGTCGTTGCGGCAAGACAACTGTTCCGCGACTTCTGGCAGTCGCCGAGTGCCGCATCGGCCCGCGCGGTGGACTGCGGGCTGTCCCGGGGTATCTCGGTGAACGAGCGGCTGCACGAGTTCCTGCGGCTGCCGACGGCGCTGCTGATCGTGCCGGTGTTCGCCTTGGCGAACGCCGGGGTGGACCTGCGTGGCGGGCTGCTCGCCGAGGCCTTTGGCTCGCCAGTCACGTGGGGCGTCATCGCAGGGCTCGTGCTCGGCAAGCTCCTGGGCATCGGGCTCACCACGCTCGTCGCCATCCGTCTCGGCCTGGGCCGGCTGCCCGAGGGCGTCGGGGTGGGGAGCGTGTTCGGTGGGGCGGCGCTGTCCGGGATCGGCTTTACCGTGTCGCTGCTGATCATCGGGCTCGCGTTCGGCACGACCTCCGACCTGGGCCGCCAGGCGACGGTCGGCGTGCTCGTGTCGATGGTGTTCGCCACGTTGCTCGGGTGGCTGATCTTCAAGGTCGCCGCCCAGCGGTGGGGTGAGAAGACCGCTGACCTGCCGATGGTGCTTGAGCCGCCGGTCGATCCGGAGATCGATCACATCCGCGGGCCGGAGGACGCCCAGCTCACACTCGTCGAGTACGTGGACTTCGAGTGCGAGTACTGTGCGCACGCCACGGGTTCTTGGGACGATCTTCGCGCCCACTTCGGTGACGACCTGCGGTATGTGGTTCGCCATCTGCCGCACCACCCGCATGGGCCGATCGCCGCGCGTGCGTCCGAGGCGGCATCGAATCAGGGGATGTTCTGGCCGTGGCTGGACTTCGTGTTCACCCGTCAGCACGCGCTGGAGCGCGAGGATCTGATCGGCTACGCCGTAGAGCTTGGGCTCGACGTCGATCGGTTCATCGCGGATCTCGACAGCCCTGCGGTGATCGAGCGTGTCGAGCGCGACCTCGCCAGTGCGGTCGCCAGCGGTGCGCACGCCACGCCGACGTTCTTCGTCGAGGGTCATCGTCTACGTGGCAGCTACGACGCCCGCTCTGTCACCGCAGCGCTCGAAGCTAGCCGCCGCGGCACCCGAACTCAGGAAGTCCCGTCCTGAGCGGGACGAACTGCAAGATAAGAACATGCCAAACAAGTCTTTCGGTGAATCCTCTTGTACCGCTGCGGCCAGCGGCCTCGTGCAGGTGCGTGGCGCGCGCGAGAACAACCTCAAGGAGGTGGACGTCTCCATCCCGCGTAACGCGCTGGTGGTGTTCTCGGGTGTCTCCGGCTCCGGGAAGTCCTCGCTGGCCTTTGGCACCATCTATGCCGAGGCCCAGCGGCGCTACTTCGAGTCGGTGGCCCCCTATGCGCGGCGACTGATCGACCAGGCCGGCGTGCCGGACGTCGATGCGATCGACGGCCTGCCGCCGGCGGTGGCGCTGCAACAGCAGCGGGGCTCCAGCAACGCGCGTTCCTCTGTGGGCAGTGTGACCACCTTGTCCAGCCTGGTGCGGATGATGTATTCGCGTGCCGGCGCCTACCCAGCCAACCAGCCCATGCTGTACGCCGAGGATTTTTCGCCCAACACGCCGCAGGGAGCGTGCCCGACCTGCCACGGCCTGGGCCATGTGTACGAGGTGACCGAGGCCATCATGGTGCCCGATCCCTCCCTTAGCATCCGCGAGCGGGCGATCGCCTCCTGGCCCCCCGCCTGGCAAGGCCAGAACCTGCGCGACATCCTGGTCAGCATGGGCTACGACGTTGACCGACCGTGGAAGGACCTGCCGAAGAAGGATCGCGACTGGATCCTGTTCACCGAGGAAACACCGACGGTGCCGGTGTACGCCGGCTTCACGCCCGCCGAAACCCGCGCCGCGCTCAAGCGCAAGATGGAGCCGAGCTACATGGGCACCTTCACCGGCGCGCGACGGTATGTGCTGCACACCTTTGCCAACACCCAAAGCGCGCTGATGAGAAAGCGCGTGTCCCGGTTCATGGAGGGCAAACCGTGCCCCACCTGCCACGGCAAGCGGCTCAAGCCCGAGGCGCTGTCGGTCACGTTCGCCGGCGTGGACATCGGCGAGTTCATGCAGATGCCGCTGGACCAGTTGGCGGCCTTGCTCGAACCCATCGCCCAGGGCGATTTCCGCGCCCATGCAGCGGGGGCGGCTACGGACAAGGAAGCGACCCGACGCGACCGTGCCGAACGCGCGGCCTCCGGCCGCGCCGTCCATGCGGTATCGCCCGACGTGCGCCGCACCTCGGCGCTATCGGAAGAAAAGCGCCTCGCCGCGCAGCGCCTGGCCGGTGGCGTGATGGCACGCCTGCGCCAACTGCGTGGGCTGGGCCTGGGCTACCTGACGCTGGACCGGGCCACGCCGACGCTTTCGGCCGGCGAGTTGCAGCGCCTGCGGCTGGCCACGCAATTGAGTTCCCTGCTGTTCGGTGTCGTGTACGTGCTCGACGAGCCCTCCGCGGGCCTGCACCCCTCCGATAGCCAGGCCCTGTACGACGCGCTCGACCGGCTGCGCGACGCCGGCAACTCGGTGTTCGTGGTGGAGCACGACTTGGACCTGATGCGCCGCGCGCAATGGCTGGTGGATGTCGGGCCGGATGCTGGGGAGCGTGGCGGCCGCGTGCTCTACAGCGGCGAGCCGGATGGCCTGCGCAAGATTGCCGAATCGCGTACTGCACGCTACCTGTTCGATGAGATCCCCGCGCCGGGAAGCCGGGCACGCGAAGCGACCGGCTGGCTGGAGCTGCAGGACATTCACCGCCACAACCTGCATGGCGTGAATGCGCGCATTCCGCTGGGCGTGCTGACGGCCGTCACCGGCATCTCCGGCTCGGGCAAGTCCAGCCTCGTCGCGCAGGCCCTGCCGGAGCTGGTGCTGCTGCACCTGGGCCACGAGCCGGAAGACGATGTAGCCGAAAGCGCCACCAGCGAAGGGCCGGCAGTGATCGAAGCGACCGGCGGCCATCTGGCGGGCGACGTGGACGCCGTACAGCGTCTGGTGCAGGTGGACCAGAAACCGATCGGGCGCACGCCGCGGTCGAACCTGGCCACCTACACGGGCCTGTTCGACCATGTGCGCAAGCTGTTCGCTGCCACGCCCGATGCGCGACGCCGCCGCTACGATGCCGGACGGTTCTCGTTCAACGTCGCCAAGGGGCGCTGCGAGACGTGCGAGGGCGAGGGTTTCGTCAGCGTGGAACTGCTGTTCATGCCCAGCGTGTACGCGCCGTGCCCGACCTGCCATGGCGCGCGCTACAACGAGGCCACGCTGAAGGTGCAGTGGAACGGGCGCAACATCGCCGAGGTGCTGCAGATGACCGTGGACGAGGCCAGCGTATTCTTCGCGGGTGAAGACGCGGTGGCAAGGCCCCTGCAACTGCTGCGCGACATCGGACTGGGCTATCTGCGCCTGGGGCAAGCGGCCACTGAGCTTTCCGGTGGCGAGGCGCAGCGCATCAAGCTGGCGACCGAGCTTCAGCGCAGCCAGCGCGGCCGAAGCCTGTACGTGCTCGACGAGCCGACCACCGGGCTGCATGCGTCGGATGCCGACCGGCTGCTGGTGCAGTTGCAGCGCCTGGTCGATGCCGGCAATACCGTAGTGATGATCGAGCACGACATGCGTGCGGTGGCCCAGGCCGACTGGGTGATCGACGTAGGGCCAGGCGCGGGCGCTGCCGGCGGCAGCATCGTGGTGGCGGGTTCCCCTCAGCAGGTGGCCCGAAAGTCTGGCAGCCGAACCGCTCCGTTCCTTGCACGGGAGTTGGCGCGGGCCGAGTAGCTTAGTTCGCCAAATGTTGCCAGCTTCGCGGGGCATTGATCGTCGCCACACGGTGGTGACGGTCGCTGCCCGAGTCGCGTCACCCTTCCTGAGTCAGAGCAAGATAGGGATTGTTGGGCGGTATTTCGGCGAGTGCCAAGGACCCATCTTCGAGGAGGTAGCCATGCAGTCGGCGGGACTTCCTCGGGCCCGTGACTTCACAGGTCCAAATGTTCAGGCCATTGTGCTGCTTTCGATGTAGCTGCAGCTTCTCGAAGCACTTCTGCACCCACTGCCAATCCTGTTGATTCTCCTGCTTGGCGAGTGCGGCCACTTCGGGATGCTCCTGCGCATAGCGTTGGAACACACCCGGGCTGACCAGGTAGGCCGTGTCATTCACCGTATGCACGAGTGCCTTCGCGTCGTTGATGATGAACCGTCGTGAGGCGATTCCCTGCTTCAGCCAAACCATGAACTGTTCCCCGGATGGCTTCGTTGCCGATGGCCCAGGCGTAGGCGCGGGTGCAGGTGCAGGTGCAGGCGATGGAATGGACGTCGCGGCTGTTGCTGGCGCGGGGGTGTGGAGGAACTCCTCGGCATCCTGGCCAACGCCGGCCGAATCACCCAAGCCCACCATCGCGAGCAAATCCTCCATGACGTCGGGCACGGGCTGGGCTGCGGGCGGTGAAACGATGGTGGTGCTGTCGCCCTCCCAAATCGGAGGCTCTTGACCTCCCTGCGCTGGGTTCACCGAGACGGAAGGCGCGGGAGCCGACCTGCTGGCGTCGTTTTCCGCGGGCGTCGCGTCGATCTCTACCGTGCCCGCGAAAGGTGCTGGTCGCTCGCCAGACTCCCAGATCAGCGCGGGAGCGAGACGCAACAGGGTGAGGCGCATAGCGAGCCGTGGGCAGATGCGCTGCCGGCGACGTTGCGTGCGCCACGGCATCCTGCAGCTGCGACACGGTCGCGGCGAAGCGCGGCACGAAAC